>JAHHIC010000063.1 GCA_019359035.1 Scytonematopsis contorta HA4267-MV1
TATCATCTGAGATAGGTAAATAATGTGACTATACAGGCAACGTCAGTGTTTTTTTACTCTTCATATAGAGAAAATAGTCAGTAAAAACACTTCTGTGACAGTTTGGGTGCGGAATGTAGGTTTAAATATTGTGAATTACATCGAATCTCACCTTTGTGTGCATCGACGATAATTTTGTAACTAATAGACAATCCCAAACCAGTACCCTTACCCACAGGTTTTGTAGTAAAGAAAGGGTCAAATATTTTCGGTAAAATTTCTGATTTAATACCAATACCATTGTCAGCAATACGAACCACCACCCTCGAATCAACCCAAGAAGTGCAAATACGAATTACACTGTTAGCAGATGAGAGTTGACAGTTGAATGTTGAATCTTCGATAGCGTCAATTGCATTAGTCAATAAATTCATAAATACCTGATTCAACTGACTTGGGAAGCATTTAATTGATGGTAGTTGACCATACTCTTTAATTACTTGAATCCCAAGATGGTTAAGTTTTGGTTTTAAACGATGTTGTAATATTAATAAAGCATTATCAATTCCTTCATGAATATCCACTTTTTTACAAGTTGATTCATCCAGTCGAGAAAAATTACGTAATGACAAAACAATTTCACTGATACGGTTAGCACCCTGCTTTACCGATTTTAATAGTCTGGGGAAATCTTCAGTGATAAAATCTATATCTGTTGCTTTTAATTGTTCCGCAATTTCTGGAACAGGTTTTGGATAATGTTTTTGATATAAATTAACTACATTTAATATTTCTTCAGCGTATTCCTTTGCTGGTTGAATATTTCCGTAAATAAAATTCGTTGGATTATTAATTTCGTGAGCAATACCTGCAACTAAACCACCAAGTGACGTCATTTTCTCCGCAAGTACTAACTGGCTTTGAGTGCGTCTAAGTTCGGCTAAAGTCTGTTCTAATTCTTGCGCTTTTTGTTTTTCCCTAGCTTCACTTTCACGTAGCGCTTCTTCTGATTTTTTGCGGTCGCTAATATCAAACAAAGTACCATACCAAACAGTATCACCATTTTCGCGTCGTTCAGGTCGAGACCTTGCCGAAAGCCACTTAAGTTTACCTGATTTAGTAATAATACGCCATTCACATTCAAAAGGTTCTAAAGTTTCAGCACTGCGGATATTAGCAGCAGTAACTCGTTGTCGGTCATCGGGATGCATTTGGTCGTATAAGATATAAGCATTTTCCAATACTTCCTCAGGTTCTACTTCTTGTATTTCCCGACAAGCCGAACTTATGTACTCAAACTTAATTGAGCTATCAGAAGATAAAGTAAATGTATAAATAACTCCTGGTATATTTGCCGCTAGCTTTCGTAATCGAGCTTCGCTTTCTTGTTGTGCTTGCTGTGCTAATTTCTGTTCAGAGATGTCTTCAAGTACACCGATACCATACTGGGGTTTTTGCTCTGAGTCACGCACTATAGAAACACTCAGATTTACCCACCTTATTTGACCATCTTTGTGGACTAGTCGCTTTTCCATTGAATAAGTGGGAATTTCCCCATCCAATAGTTGACATCTATATGTATGTTCGGTTTCTAGGTCATATGCATCATACGTAATATCATCTAGAGAAATATTAAATATTTCTGACTCTGTGTAACCCAAAATTTGGCAAAACCGAGGATTAACCTGAAGGAACTCACCATTAAGCTTCATCAAATGAATTCCCACAGCAGCTTGCTGAAAAATTCCACTAAAACGTTGTTCACTTTCTTTTAAAGCTTCCTCAACTTCTTTGCGTCGGGAAATATCTTTGACTACAGCAACAAAATATTGGGGTCTATTATCCTTGTCACGCACTAGCGACATACTAATATGTACCCATTTAATTTGACTGTTTTTGCAGACAAAACGCTTTTCTAGAGCATAGCTTTCAAAAGTGCCGACAAATAAACAACGTATATTTTCTAATTCTGACTGTAGGTCATCAATATAAGTAATATCTTCCCAAGATAACTGCAACATTTCTAATTCCGAGTAATCGAGAATTTCACACAAGCGAGGATTAACCCGTATAAACTTACCAGAAAGAGATAGCAAACTCATCCCCACAGCAGCTTGTTCAAACACTGCTCGGAAAAGTTGGTTACTTTCACGCTCTTTAAATTCTGCGCGTTTTTGAGCAGTGATATCTCGTGCAATCCACAGTACGGAATTTTCAGAAATTCGAGAAATGTTAGCAGTAAAACAAAATTCTTTTCTATCCAAGAACAAATTATAATCAAAATGTTGCTGCTGGGAACTTAAAGCCAAATCAACTTTTTTCAACCAGTTATTTGCAGTCCTCTCCTGAAAAAATCCTTCTATCGTTAAATTAATTAATTCATCCAGATTTTCATCAAAATTGCTATCACGAGTCGGGATGATTTCGATGCTTCCCACAACTTTTGCTTGGCTACTTTCTAAATTATTTTGAATATTGACAACAAGTACAATATCATGCATTGCCTCAAAAATTGCACGCATTTGTATTTCCGCACTGCGTAACTTTTGCTCAACAATTTGACGTTTATTTACTTCTTTTTGTAATTGCTGATTCAACTGTTGTAAATAAGTTGTTTGTTCACTATTGAGCATAGCGTATACTAGTTTCTATTACATCTAAGTAAGCTAAAAGCAAAAAATCGCTACTGAACTGACGCACGAATCCTGTATTTACCTAAAAATAAATACAGCAACTTATTTGCTTGACGTATTTTGCTTGACGTATCTTAATACACTATTGCACGCCGTAATTTACTTTCAGTAAATACTTTAATAAAAAACACTATTATAAGCGGTGGTTATACTGTTTTCAGTAGTAAGCTCTTCCATATGTAGTAAAGAATATCCGGATGATTCGGAATACTATCCTATAAAACCTGAAAAAATGTATCATTTGTTACTTTATGTTGATTCCATCCACTCAATACATTGAATCATTTGCGTTTTCATCGTTTGCCTATCAGCATGATACCTCCGTCCGTGACCGGGAAGAACCCACTCAAAAGAATAATTAGCGAGCTTACGCATTGATTCCAGTTGTTCTGACCAAGAGTACCAACAAAAATCACGAAATGCGATTAGCTGTTTTAGTCTATCAGACCAAGCGAGGTGGTCACCAGTAAAAAGAAATTTATTTTTATAAAGTAAAACAGTATGTCCTTTGCTATGACCGGGAACGGGAATGATTACAATTTCGGGATTTAGTTGAATAACTTCGGAACCTGTAATTTGAATTTCGACATTGCGAGTACCTGTTGTGATGTCATCACGATGGAGGATGCGTTGACAAGCAAAGTGATTTGCAAATTTTTCGTGGTCAGCGACATCATCTCTATGGGTTAAATACATGTAGCGTACTCCCCCCATTGCTTCTAAGCGTTTTACTAATGGTGGTGTAAACCGAGGAGAGTCGATTAAAACATTTCCTTCTGGTAGTTTAATTAAATAACTCGCAGCACCGTAAGAATTTTCCGAATGATATCCACAATGGTAGACATTTTCTTCTATCAAAATCGGAAGAGTTTGCTGAACATCTTTGATATCTTGCGGTTTGTCAACTGTTCCAATAGAAGCAGTAGGACAAGATAAAAGTGCTTGTAATGCTAATAATCTTTCTTCTTCGCTTGTTGGTTGGTGGAATACTGCGGATTGTTCTTTTACGCTAGTAAATATTTCCGGAGCCATCCAACGACAAGTATCGCAGTCAATGCAGGAGCTATCGACATAAAAATCGCCTGTCACGTTCTCCGGACGACGTAAATCTAAATGTGCCATGTTATTAATTTTTTTTTGATTATATTTTGGTTATATAACTAAGCTAGCAGTTAATTTCAAAAATGAGTTAAAAAAACTTATCAACTGATTGAGCAAGTCTGTGTAATTCGCTGGTTGGAAAATTTTTGTGTATAGGTAAAAACACAATATGCTCCATCAGATATTTTGCGTTCTCAGGTAAGATATTATTTTTATTATTAAAGCTAAGCTCTCTTACTACTAAGTTAGTGCTTCCCCTGCTAGCATCAAAGTTATTTTCTTGCAGTTTGTTTACGAGTAATTCTGGATGAGGAACGATAATTGGCAATAACCAAAAGGAATGATATTCAGCTTTAATACCAGCAATAGTGAGATTATTTGTAAGTAGTTTTAGAAATTTTTCTACTGTGTGTATGCGGTGAGAAAAATCTTCGCATTGACTTAATCGCAGTGCAAGCAACCACAACAAATGGTGGGGAGGACGGTGACGGATTTTGGAAAATAAATCCCCTGATGCGAAACCTCGTGTTGTTGACCTAATTGTAGAGTCTACATCTTTAGAGAATAATTGCACGAGATGTAGAAAGTGGCAATAAATCCAAGGATTTGACAATATTTTTAGACAAAGGAATTTGATAACGCGGATAAAAAACCAAAATTCACTTTTTTTAGGGTACTGCTGTTGTCGTTCGAGTATTTTTGCAGCTAGTGATTTATCTCTTAATAATGCAACTGCTCCCCCCAAGGCTGTAGAAGATTTTATTGGACCGAAACTGAAAAAGCTTGCATCGACTTTTGGATGTCCGTAGTATTTATTTCCCGCAAATGCTTGAGCGCAATCTTCTACTAAAATCAGATTATATTTATGAGAAAATTCTATATAAGGTTTTAAATCAATAATTGTACCAAATATGTGGGCAATTAATAATATTTTGGTTTTATCGGAAACAAGTTTTTCTAATAGTTCTAATGATGGCTCGCAATTTAAAGGTGAAATATCAACCGGAACGGGAATCAACCCATGAAGTTCAACTATTTCTACCATCTCTGGTATATTAATAGCGCTCATCAAAACTTCTGAGCCAGCAGGAAGTTGTAATGATTGTAGAAATAAGTCAAAGGCTGTTCTTACGGAAAATGTAACTAGAATATCTTTGTCGTCTACTTTCCAGAAAGATTTAATAGTATCAAGAGTTTGGTTAATATCGATGACTTTACTAAAAGATAATAAACTTTTAACTAAATGATTAAAATCAATATCTATTTGTAATCTTGGGTAAATTCTGAATTTCTCTTGTAATGATGATAAGTTAACCATTCGCTTTACTCCGAATTCATCACCGCAAAAATTCCTATATATTGCTCGTACACACCAAGGAAACCCCACCCCCAACCCCCTCCCCGCGTGCGGGGAGGGGGCTACGATTTAATTCGTTTTTTTCTCGTGGTTCTCCTTTGTTCACAGTCACTAACTATAAATATAAATATAGATAAAGTGTTGTTATCATCGTAGCCCCCTCCCCGCTTGCGGGGAGGGGGTTGGGGGTGGGGTTCCGGGGGGTTGGGGGTGGGGTTCTTTGGTTTGGGGGGATTAGCTCAAAATACTCATAAAAAAACCAACAACAACAGAGCTTAAAACATGTAATTTACTACTAACCGCAAGAATTACATGATGGGTAACAGGCAGACTATCCACCACCATTCCCAAACACAAAAGCATCATATAAGAAATGGAATAGACGAACAATCCTCTAGCCAAATCTCGACTTTCTGGATTTTGCAAAAGTTGCCAAGCTTTGTAAATAAATACTCCACCCAACCACAAAGCAATAACGGCGTATAAAGCACCACTAACCTGCAACGGATAAACCAATAAAAACGTAGTGATAACTGTGACTAAGGTATACAGCCAAATTTGTTTAACTGTAGCCTGCACCCCAGCAACTACTGGTAGCATTGGTACATTAACTTTTGCGTAATCATCCTTAATCATCAGCGCCAACGACCAGAAATGGGGTGGCGTCCAGACAAAGACAATAGCAAAAATTAACCAAGCAGCCCAACTTAAAGTGCCTGTTACAGCAGCCCAACCAACCAAAGCTGGAATCGCTCCTGCTGCACCACCAATGACAATATTTTGAGGACTATTGCGCTTCAGCCAATGGGTGTAGACCAATACATAAAAAACAATCCCCGACATTGCCAACAATGCCGCAAGTAAATTAGCAAACACAGTCAGCAAAGTAAAAGAGATACAAGCCAAAGTTATGGCAAAAATCAAAGCATCGCGAGGCTGAACTTTTCCGGATGGAATGGGACGATGACGTGTCCGTTCCATTTCATAATCAATATCACGGTCATAAATACAATTTATTACTTGGCCGCTTGCAGCAGCCAAAGTACCCCCTGCGAGGGTGACGAGTAATAGTAGAAGATTTATTTCACCAGCAGAAGCTATCCACATACTGCCAGCAGTGGTAATCAACAGTAACGGGATAATGCGGGGCTTAGTTAGTTGATAATAGCTTTGAATAACTTGCAGAACAGTTTCATGCTGTTTAGAGACATTAGTCCCAATCATGTCAGTATTATTTCCTTATTTTTTGAACAACAAACTCAACAACAAACTGAACAACAAATATTTACAGAGACGAAATCCCTTGGACTTCTTCCTTCTTGCTTCTTCCTTCCTCATTGATTTCGCGGCTATACATCCAGTCGCGTATTGCCAACACGGTAAAAGCCACCAATGTACCTAACAAAGCCGCGCCTACAGCTTGGTGAGAGACTGTGAGCGGTTCAACTTGTAAATGCAAGCGGAAAGTAGCGTATCCCAATACGAGTTGTAAAAGTAACAAACTACCTGCCATATTTGCTAGTCTTCTTAAGGCAGGATGTAGCGCTGGTGTACTCCAGGAAACAAAGACCACAGCCAAGGTTGTCACAGTTGGTGGTAATAGCCCAAATATATGACTGTACATTACAGTACACAATTGGTCACCAGCAAAACATTGGTGTAGTGCCCAGCGAGAGCCAACTAAAGCTCCTAGTAAACTTTGTAAATAAACTAAAATCGCTGCGCTTAAACCATACCAAGGCAATTTGCCAACAGTCCCCGTGGCTTGATAGGGAGTAAGTGCGGAGCCGATAACCAAAAGGGTAATAAAAAATAATAGCGCTGTACCCAAGTGAGCAGTTACAATATCAAACCGCAAAAGTTGAGTGACAGTCAGTCCACCTAAAATACCTTGAAAAACGATTAAAAACAAGGCAAAACTGGAAGCCCAAGGTAACCACTTGGGTAAAACTTGACGATTCCACCAGCTTAAAACCGTCAGACTGATAGCACTTAAGCCAATTAACGCCGCATCTAAGCGATGAAACCACTCCAGAAACACCTGAAGATTCATTTGCTTCGCAGGCACTAGTTCACCATAGCACAAAGGCCAATCCGGACAAGCAAGTCCAGCATTCATTACCCTTGTAGCGCTACCAATTGCCATCAAAATCAAAGTGGCAATACACATTTGCCATACCAAGCGACGAATTCGTTCCTGGGTCTTTTCTTTAGGCTTTTGTGGTTCGCTATTTTCAATATTTTGTTGTTTAAGAACAAATCCACTCATAAAATATTCCTTTTTTTGTTCTTTACGACTCCACCCTAGCGTATAGAGCAAGTTAAAGATTTGCTATTACTTCTTATACTTTTCATCACCATTTCGGTTTTAGCACTAAGTTTTATGTATTTTTCATCTTTTGTCCAATTAAAATGTTGCATTTAAAAGAACAAATCTTAAATTTTCCCTAATTTTTACCACATAAATACATCTATCTATAGATATAATCGCTCTCTACCTTCTTATTCAAAATTAGAAAACTTGCTACAAAATTTAATAAAGATTTCTGTTTTGTCTTCACAATTTTTCAAAGTCTAGATTAACCTGGTAAGTGGGCAATCATGTCCAAAAGTAGTAAAGTCATCCAATATTTAAACCGTGAAAATCCCAAGTTCCATTTGGACATTACTAATAGGCATCCTGATGACCTTAGCCAGCCTCTGGTACGGTCAGAATCACGGTCTATTGCCAACAGCAGCTTCCGATGAAGCTGGCTTGGTGGACGGTCTGTTCAATGCGATGATGACTGTGTCCACAGGCATATTTATTCTTGTCCAAGGCATCTTAATTTATAGTGCTTTTAGATACCGTAAACGTAAAGACGATGACAGTGATGGCCCGCCCGTACACGGTAATATACCGTTAGAAATTCTTTGGACAGCTATACCAGCAGTTATAGTCCTTGGTATCTCTGTATACAGCTTTGATGTTTACAACGAGATGGGAGGGTTTGAAGCTCATGGGGGTCACGGAGCGCCCATGAACCAGGAAGCAATGAGTACGTCCGCTCACATGTCACACAACATGCCAGGGTCAGCAATGGCAGCTACCTTAAGCGATACAGCTATTAATAGCGAAGCAAACGTTGCTGAAGTTGCTCAGATGGACATGGACATGGAAACTTCTCCCAGTGTGGATACAAATTCTGAAAATAAAGACAAATCATCAGCATTGCAAGTCAACGTTACTGCTATGCAATACGCCTTTATTTTCACCTATCCAGAAACTGGTATTACATCAGGTGAGTTACATGCTCCCATCGGGCGCACAGTAGAATTAAAAATGACTGGCAGTGATGTTATCCATGCTTTTTGGGTACCAGAATTTCGCTTAAAACAAGACGTAATTCCTGGACGAGAAACAGAGTATCGCTTTACACCAAAAAAAGCAGGTGATTATGCGGTTGTCTGTGCCGAATTGTGCGGTCCTTATCATGGAGCAATGCGGACTACCGTAGTAGTAGAACCAGAGCAAGACTTTGATAAGTGGATGCAAGAGCAATTAGTTGCTAGCAAAGAAGAATTAAACAAAGCAGTTGCCTTGAACCCGGAGCAATCATTTGCCGATGAATTTTTAGCTCCTTACACAAAAGATATGGGAATCAAGCCAGAAATCTTAAATCAAATTCATCATTAGTCAATGGTAATAGGTAGTATCTAATATCTTTTTTCAGCCAACAGCCAACAGCCAACAGTCAACAGTCAACAGTCAACAGTTAATAATTCCCAATCCCCAATGAAAAAAATATCCTATGAAACAAGCACAGTTGCAAGAAATTGCAAATAAAGACGCAATTATTCATGAACCTGGGGTCAGAAAATGGTGGGAATATTTCACCTTTAGTACTGACCATAAGGTAATAGGAATTCAATACTTAGTAACCACCTTTATTTTTTACTGTATTGGTGGAGTAATGGCGGATTTAGTCCGCACCGAATTAAGAACACCGGAGTCAGATTTTGTCACTCCGGAAGTTTATAACAGCTTATTTACGCTCCACGCCACCATAATGATTTTCTTATGGATTGTGCCAGCGGGAGCAGGGTTTGCTAATTATCTTATCCCCCTGATGATAGGGGCAAAAGATATGGCATTTCCCAAACTAAACGCAGTCGCTTTTTGGATGATTCCTCCTGCTGGGATATTACTAATAGCTAGTTTATTAGTAGGTGACGCACCCGATGCAGGTTGGACTTCCTACCCACCTTTAAGCTTGGTAACAGGTCAGGTGGGTGAAGCCATATGGATTATGAGCGTTTTGTTATTGGGTACGTCATCCATCTTGGGCGCAATTAACTTTGTGACAACCATGTTTAAGATGCGTATTCCAGGAATGGGTGTTCATCAAATGCCCCTATTTTGTTGGGCAATGTTAGCGACTTCAGCATTAGGTTTGATTTCTACTCCCGTACTAGCTGGTGCGTTAATTTTATTGTCCTTTGACTTAATAGCAGGAACATCATTTTTTAATCCCACAGGTGGTGGTGACCCAGTAGTTTATCAGCACATGTTCTGGTTCTACTCCCACCCTGCGGTTTACATCATGATTTTGCCTCTTTTCGGAGTAATTTCAGAAGTAATTCCGGTTCATTCCCGCAAGCCAATTTTTGGTTATAAAGCAATTGCTTATTCCAGCTTGGCAATTAGTTTTTTAGGCTTAATTGTCTGGGCGCACCACATGTTTACCAGTGGTATTCCTGGTTGGTTACGGATGTTTTTCATGATTACCACCATGATTATTGCCGTACCCACAGGTATTAAAATATTTAGCTGGTTAGCGACAATGTGGGGTGGAAAAATTCGCCTCAACTCAGCAATGCTTTTTGCGATGGGCTTTATCAGCACATTCGTTATCGGTGGTATCAGTGGTGTAATGTTAGCCGCTGTGCCCTTTGATATTCACGTTCACGACACTTATTTTGTAGTCGCCCACCTGCACTATGTGTTATTTGGCGGCTCAGTCTTCGGTATTTATACAGGTTACTACCACTGGTTCCCCAAAATTACTGGGCGAATGATAAACGAATTTTGGGGTAGAGTTCACTTCGCTCTCACCATTATTGGTATGAACGTAACCTTCTTACCCATGCACCAACTAGGTTTAATGGGTATGAACCGTCGAATTGCCCAATATGACCCCCAATTTGAGTTTATTAACCAAATTTGTACTTACGGGTCTTATATTCTTGCATTTTCCACCTTCCCCTTCATCATCAACGCCATTTGGAGTTGGATGTATGGTGAAAAAGCAGCTAATAACCCCTGGGAAGCTTTAACCCTGGAATGGATGACCGCATCACCTCCAGCGATTGAGAATTTCCACGGATTACCAGTACTGGCTTGCGGTCCTTATGACTACGGTTTAGAAAACACCAGTAAAGGTGTACCAATGTCAGACAGTGACCCATTAGTCTCAGCTGGACCAAACTCAGTATTACGTGCTGACCCTGACGAGCCATATCCATCTTTAGCAGCTAGAACAGAAGAAAATTCATAATAGGGAAATGGTAATTGGTAATTGGTAATTGGTAATTGGTAATTGCGAATTGCGAATTGCGAATTGCGAATTGCCCACTCCCCACTCCCCACTCCCCTCATAAATAAATTCATGCAAAGTCAAACGATTGACCCAAAGCTAACCGAGCTTAATCATCATCACGCAGCCACAGAAGGACATCATGAAGAACACCCAGACCATCGTATGTTTGGGTTAGGTCTCTTCTTGCTTGCAGAAGGGATGATTTTTATGGGAATGTTCGGAGCTTATTTAGCTTTTCGTTCTACCTTACCCGCTTGGCCTCCTGAAGGTACTCCCAAGTTAGAACTTTTACTTCCCGGAATTAATACTTTCATTTTGATTTCTAGTAGTTTTGTGATTCACAATGCTGATACCGCTATTAAGAAAAATAATGTGCGGGGAATGCAATTGTGGTTCGCAATTACTGGTTTGATGGGAATTATTTTCTTGTGTGGTCAGGTTTATGAATACGCTCATCTAGAATTTGGTCTGACCAACAATTTATTTGCTAGCGCATTTTATGTTTTAACTGGTTTCCACGGATTGCACGTAACTGTTGGTGTTTTGGCAATTCTTTCCGTTTTGTGGCGCTCTCGTAAACCCGGTCACTATAGCAATGAAAAACATTTCGGAATTGAAGCTGCTGAGCTTTATTGGCACTTTGTCGATGTAGTTTGGATTATCCTTTTTGGATTATTGTATTTGCTGTAAAGCTAGCAATACTTAACTTGATAAGCTTTTTACTATGCCCCCAAAAGGGGGTTTTTGTTTAACTATAAAAGGGTGTTCATAAACATAACAATTAAGCATCGCTCGTACCGTAAACCAAGGACTAAAGTCCCTGCCTAAAAGCTAAAGTCCTCTTTTAGAGGACTCCTGCTCCGTAATACTCCTGCATCCACTTTTTATATCAACAAATCCGTTAATATTGGAATTATTTCTTCCTTTGCGTCTTTGCGGCTTTGCGTGAGCTACTAATTTCGCCAAACACGAATCACTCTGTCAAACCCCCCACTAGCGAACATCGACCCATCAGGACTAAAGGCTATTGAACTAACCCAATCGTTATGTCCACCCAGGGTATTAACTAGTTCACCCGTATTTAAATTCCATAATTTAATTCCATCCCGACCAGCACTTGCGAGGGTTTGGCCTCCGGGATGAATAGCAATAGCATTTACCCAATTATTATGTGCAGTAATAGTGCGGATAGGTTTTTGAGTTCCAAGATTCCAAAGTTTCACCGTCCGGTCGCGACTAGCACTGACTAAAGTTTTACCATCGGCTGTAAAAGCCAAAGAGGTAACAATATTAGAATGTCCCACAAACCCACGGATTAATTTGCCGCTACTCAAATCCCATAGCTTAATTACACCTTTATTATCACCACTTACCAGCGTTTCACCGTCTGGAGTAATGGCCAAAGCGTAAATAGCATTATCAAAGCGTGCCAAATTAGCCAGAGGACGTTGTTGTAACAAATCCCACACACGAATACCATCAACCGCACCACTGACAAGAACTTTGCTATCAGCAGATACAGCCAAAGAAAGCACTTGGCTGGTATGACCGACCAAAGAGCGGCTAAACTTAGCGTCGCTTAGATTCCAAATATTAATAACATTGTCATTACTCGCGCTCACAAGACTTTTGCCATCAGGGGAAATTAGCAAAGACTGTATAGCACCTCTATGAGCCTTGCGGATTATTCCCACAAGTTTCCCTGTTAAAGTATCCCACAAACCTATTCTGTTATCGTTTTCCGAACCCGCAGTTGCAAGAATTCTACCGTTAGGACTAAAAGCCACAGATTTAATTGCTGCTGCATGTCCGCCTAAAGTGTAAAGCAACAGAGGATTACTAAAAACACCAGTATTTACAGAAACCTGGGACTTTGGAATGTCAGCACGGACACTTTCAACACCAAACTTTTGGGATTTGACAGCAGCAAAAGCACCAATAACCGTTAATCCCAGAACAAATGAACGTAATATCAACTGCACCTTAACCTTACCTTTGCTCCCCACCACAATATTTATTTCCTTACCTTTTTTTATATCTTAAGCGGGAGCAGGCAAATTTGTAGAGACCGAATTTATTCAGTCTCCGATTTATTGCGTCTTTAGTTATTTTCAAAGAGGTGGTTTTTTCTTATTAACTGTCATCATTGGTAAAGGGGAATTTGAAGAGCGAGGGGGTAAATAATATTGTGGTGCTTGTGGTTCCTCTTCCGGCAAAGGGCTAAGTTGTTGCAAACGCCACCATCGCCAACCTAAGGTTACCCCAGCAGTACCCAAACCAACAGCAAATAATGACCAACTATCACCAAATCCACCAATCAAGGCATCCACGATACCCATCGTAATCAATATACTGACTATCGGTTCTCTCCGATAAGCCGACTTTAATAAACGAGGTAATGCAGCGTTCATCACAGTTTAGTTTTTTCCTTGTTAGATTTATATATAAACGTATCCAGAATATTATCGAAAAATAATACACCATTACTAAGGTGCTGTTGATAGGAACCCCTCTACCACTATTATAAATGGGGAGTGGGGAAAACTATTCGCAATCTGCAATTAGCAATTCGCAGTTACAAGAAAGCAGTAAATAATTATCTAATTTTTAATTAATTGCGAATTGCGAGCTGCGAATTGCGAATTGTTTCCCCATTCCCCCTTCTACCTCAAACCTAGCCACGAAAGTACACCTTCATTGGTGACTACTTCTATTATCACCATTAGGGCAAATCCAATCATTGCGGCTCGACCATTTAAGCGTTCTGCATATCCATTAAAACCAAACTTCGGCTCTTCCAACTTGGGTGTAACGGTAGGTTGTGGTTGTGGCATATTGAAAAAGCTCCTTTTATCAGCAAACTTAACTTGGTATCAAGCTATATTCAGCAATCTAGCATGAAGTTTATACTTTGCAAAATGTAATTATTATTTATATAGTGTCATGAAATTAATTTTACCTATACAGGTGACAGTTTTATGCATTGCCTAAGGTTACTATGCTGAGGGCAGGTTGGAAGTTTGAAAGCTAAGCTAAACACAAAATTATTATACTTAGAGGCATTAAATGGAAATCGGCGTTCCCAAAGAGACTAAAGATTTGGAGTTTCGTGTTGGGTTAAGTCCTGCTAGCGTCAGAGCGCTACGAGAAAATGGTCATACTATTTTCGTAGAGACACAAGCTGGTGTCGGTGCAGGCTTTACTGATGATGATTACAAAAATGCTGGTGCGGATATTACTTCAACACCAGATGCTGCATGGAATCGAGAATTAATTATTAAAGTCAAAGAGCCATTAAAGCCGGAATATAAATTATTGCAAAAAGGACAGTTGTTATTTACGTATTTACACTTGGCCGCAGATAGAGTTTTAACTGAACACTTGATAGATTGTGGTGTTACGGCTATTGCTTATGAGACTGTAGAACAACCAGGTGCAAATAAATTACCTTTGCTTTCTCCCATGAGTATCATCGCTGGACGGTTAGCTGTACAATTTGGAGCAAGATTTTTAGAACGTCAACAAGGTGGAAGAGGTGTACTTTTGGGTGGTGTTCCTGGTGTTCAACCGGGCAAAGTCGCCATTTTAGGCGGTGGAGTTGTGGGCACAGAAGCTGCCAGAATTGCTGTCGGGATGGGTGCTAGCGTCCAAATTTTAGATGTTAATGTCGAGCGTTTATCTTATTTGGAAACTATATTTGGTTCTAGGGTGGAATTACTTTATAGCAATTCTGCTCACATTGAATCTGTGGTTCCTGAAGCTGATTTACTCGTTGGTGCTGTTTTAGTTCCCGGACGTAAAGCTCCCATATTAGTGTCTCGCGATTTGGTAAAGCGAATGAAACCAGGTTCTGTGATTGTTGATGTGGCTGTTGACCAAGGTGGTTGCATCGAAACTTTACATGTTACTTCTCACACTAATCCGGTTTATGTCGAAGAAGGTGTGGTGCATTATGGTGTTCCTAATATGCCGGGGGCTGTTCCTTGGACTGCTACTCAAGCACTAAATAATAGTACGTTACCGTATGTTTTGCAGTTAGCGAATAAGGGTGTTGCTGCGCTGGAAAGTAATCAAGCGCTGGGTAAGGGTTTGAATGTACAAAACGGTCGGTTAGTTCATCCTGCGGTGCAAGAAGTTTTCCCTAATTTGGTCGCGTAAAAACCCCACCCCCAACCCCCTACCCCGCAAGCGGGGAGGGGGCTACGATGAAATACTTCTTCTTTTTGCATCTATAAACTGCGAACTTAGAACTACAAGTTAAAATGGGAACAGCTTAGCAGCGTTATTTTTCTTGACGACGGAGGCATTCGGTGGCAGCGAAAGACCGATTTCACGATGTGGTTAAGTCCGCGCTTATCAAAGACGGCTGGACTATTACTCATGAGCAATTTCAAATTGATTATGGGGATGTACAAATGCAGATTGATTTGGGTGCTGAACGTCTCCTTGCTGCGGAGCTAAATGGTGAAAAAATTGCAGTGGAAGTGAAGAGTTTCATCGCTCCTTCTACTATCTATGAATTTCATACAGCCTTGGGACAATTTCTTAATTACCGCTCCGCTTTACGTGTTAACGAGCCAGAACGAATTCCTTATCTATCAGTACCTTCAGAAATTTTTGAAGAATTTTTTAGGCGTAGATTTATTCAAGAAGTTATTCAAGAACACAAACTTAACTTATTAATTTATAACGTAGAACAGGAAGTGATTGTCACATGGATAAAGCTGAGCAATACCGCCAAATAATTAAGCAAGTGCTGATTACTCATAGTCAAGTAAAGCCTGTTTACGGGGATATTGAAGTGCGAACTGTGTTTGATATCACAGGAGACCAATACCAAGTTGTACGCTCTGGTTGGAATAAAGACCGTCGTGTGTATGGTTCTTTAATTCACATCGATTTGAAGGGCGACAAGGTCTGGATTCAGTATGATGGTACAGAAGTGGGCGTAGCAAATGAATTGCTGGAGCTTGGAATACCTAAACAAGACATCGTGTTGGCGTATCATTCTCCATTTATGCGGCAGTACGACGGGTTTGCTGTTGGCTAGTAAAGAAACTGACCTTAAATCTTTTCAAAATCTTGTTTTATCACTAAGTCCATTAGAGACGCGATTTATTAGAGACCAGATTTATTCGGTCTCCACATTGTTGACAAAATAAAATAAACATCTATAATTGTTAATCCTATTTAATAAACGCTTTTTATCAAGCTGTCCTCAGTAAGGTGTTTTCTTAGATACTTTATTGGCATCATAATTGCCAATGAATTTACTAGAAAATACCTACTTTGAATTGCTAAAAAATTTTTGCAAAAATAAATACCTCTATATGTTTAATTTTCGGTAGTCATCTGTTAATTAGAAAAAATAGCCTACGTCCATAACTTTATTTTTGTTTAAGTTCTTCTTTTATAAATAAATCTCTCAAACAGCGCTTCCTTAAGGAGACTGAGCGTTTAAATAGCAATAAATATTCTTTGTATTCATTGATACTTCATACTTCCAATAAAAACCTTTTACAGGTTACAATCAATCTAAAATCAGGTCAATATCAGTTTAATTAAAAATATCGATTGGTATGGGCTTATTTCTAACTTCTTTAGTACACGGGGGTGATTTTTGTATAAAAAAAATTACTAAAAGTATTTTTTTGTGTGGAGCAACAAAGCAATATATACAAGGGTATAGCATCTACTTACAACTCTAAAAAGCTTTAATTCTTTACAAGTTCCTATTTATGCTTGTTGCGCCTGTTTTTGGGAACTTGTGCTTAAGTATTTAAATTTACATTTTGAGTAAACTTGAAGGATGAAAACAAGCAATGAAAACCTCAAATAGGAAGAAGCTAGTTGCGACATCCGAGAATCAAGGTCTACTTACCCCGGAGAAAGAAGCGTTGCTGAAGGTTCTCGTCAGACAGGTTGTCAGACCAGTTAGTAGTTCTACCCCTTGCAAGGTACTTCCATCGACTGAGCAGATAGTTAATGAAGTAATTTTGGAGTCAGAGGTTGACGGTGTGCATTACTGTTTAGTCCGTTGTAGCCAACCCACAACCGAAGAAGCAGAAGAAGAAGAAAGTGCATTTGCTGAATCTGAAAGTACAAATCAGGTTGTCACCACTACAGATGGGGAATTGCCAGACAAAGTAAATCTCAGCCCCAGAGAAATCGCGATCGCAAAATTAGTGGCACAAGGTTTACCCAATAAATCCATTGGTAGGAGGTTAGACATTAGTCCCTGGACTGTTGCCACCCACCTACGGCGTATTTTCGTCAAGTTGGGAGTTTCTTCCAGAACCGCTATGATTACTCAACTACTAGAAAAAAACCTATTGCATGGATAAAAGTAAAAAGACTAGCACCTCCCATTTTCTCCACTCCCCACTTCCCACTCCCCATTCCCCACTCCCCACTCCCCACTACCCCAAGTAGACGTTTGCCACTATTTTAAGCTAAAGTGGTAATGAGTTTGAATTAGCTGTTATGTTTCGCTTATGTCATCAAAACTTGTCAAAAAACTTGTCCTAACAAGGAATATTTTGTGGTGTACATCGGCAAAAACGTAGAAATTAAATGGAATGCGGAGAGAAAAAATGCTGCAAGTATAAAATAATAAATAAACATTCAAAAACTGTAGTTAATAAACTTATAATATGCAAAAGCAGTCGGTAAAACCAATTCGTTCCCTAGACGACGCCTTAGAAAGATGCCAAGCTTTGGGTATGCGAGTTAGCCGCCAACGTCACTATGTATTAGAGTTACTTTGGCAAGAAAAAGAACATCTTTCCGCTAGAGAAATATATGACCGTTTGAACCAACAAGGTAAAGATATTGGTCACACTTCTGTATACCAAAACCTAGAGGCTCTATCGAGTAAAGGTGTAATTGAGTGTATTGAACGCTGTGATGGTCGTTTATACGGTAATATCAGTGATATCCATAGTCATGTAAATTGCTTGGATACGAATAAAATTATAGATGTACATATAGAATTGCCGGAAGATTTGATTCGTATTGTAGAAGAACAAACAGGGATAAAAATTACTGATTACAGTATAAATTTTTACGGGCATAGTACTTCTCAGGAAAAAGAGCAGTAAATTAGGCAAAACCCAACTAACAAGCATCTAAGTTGGGTTCTTTAAAGCTCTAAACCTTGTTTCCTTGTCGAAGCCAAAAATGCTAATTTTAAACCAAGTATGAGAAAACAGGTCATAAGTTAATAGCTTCCGATTCTCAGCGTATTAGCAATTTATGATAAACGGATGTAACGGATAATCAAGGACTTTTTTGTCGCGGCTGTTGAAATTGCTGAAGCAAAGTGCAATATTTAATTTTATGATTAACTCATCAGGTTGCAACAATTGGCGGAATCGATAATAATTAATGAAGAAACCGTTAGAATTAACCCCAAAGCAAGCAATGGAGGCCATCCTAATTTGTGCTCAGCTAACAAGGGTATACAAAAAAATAGACTTAGTTAGACTTGACGAGCGAACTGGAAACATCTACATATTGGCAAACGATTCAATACAAGCAGAAGTTACACCCAATGGTAAGGTGATTTGGTTATGATGAAGTCTGATTTTCAAGAGATGTCAATGGAGCGTTTGAGAGCATACGTATTGGAACATAGAGATGATGATGAAGCTTTCTATGTATTTGTGGACAGGCTTCAGGCTAGCCCCAACAGAGTTGTGTGTACTACACCAGAAGAAATAGAAGCGGAGCTACAAAAGCGAATAAGTAAGTAAGCAACTACGATAAATAAAATTAATGAACATTCGGTGATTTTTAATTTCCGGAGTAAGAAGGCACAATATTATTAAGACCAATTAATTCTGGAATTATTATCCGCAGTTTTTGAGTTAAAGCTTCCATAGTAGAGGCTTCTGTTGCTAAACCTGGTACATATTCGCTAGTTGCGACCCAAACTTCTGCTTCTGAATCCCAAAATGCTTGAACTTTAAATTTATTCTGTGCCATTATTAAAAGTCTACCGTGGTAATTTTATCTAGAGCCAGAAATATTAAGTGGGCTACATTCGCACTTCTATTTTACCTCTTTCCGCTGCCTCACCCAATTGCGAAAAGCGCGAGTCGCAGCACTTTCCCCATCTTTTTTGGCTTGTAAGATAAATTGGGGAATTTCCTTTACTGCCACCTGGGCAAAAGTTGGGCTTGTTTCTACTCCCGTATATTGTCCCCCGCTCAAGGTGTAAACTCGCAATACACTGCCGTTGTAGCGCCAAAATTCGGGGATACCCATTGAAGCGTAGAGTTTAAGTTTATCTACTTTTGGTTTAGAATATTCTATTTCCAACATAAGGTCTAGTGGTGGGTCTGTTGCTAGGTCTATATTTTCTTTACTCCTAACGATTAACTCGTTTTGGATGTTGTTCGGCTATCGCGCTGATTTGATTGATGCGGGCGCTTATGCTAAAGGGCGGTTGATAGGACAATTGATGAATCTCCTCGTTTTGGGGGTGATAATTTCTAATGTTCCGTCGTCATAAGCAATGCGGGTTTTACGCTCTAAACCCGTCTCTGCTGGCTGCTGGAAGCGGGCAAGATGCCCGCACTACAATTTGAAATAGAAAATATTATGAAAAGCTGGGGAGAAGAAGTTCTAAAACGAATAGAAGAAGTAAGTATGGATATGACCGGAAATTATAAAAGTTTAATCGATAAGATTTGCCCAAGCGCTCTCGTTACGGTTGATAGGTTTCATGTTACCAAAATAATACATGAAGAATTAAACCAAGCTAGAATAGCAGAAAATAAAACAGTATGAGAGCTAAATTCTGCTAAAACTTTAGTTGTTTACAGAAATACCTCCTCCCCTAGGAATTAAACCTACTGTTGTTATTGCATTTCTACACAATATTTAAGATTGGGTAAAATAACTTAATCTAATGTACTGTTCCTCTGATTTTAAAACATGCCTCTACCCATTCATTCGAGAGAATATAATTTCTAATTCTTTGTTTAGAAGCAGTAGAAGCAGGATTAACTAAGCTGTTTTTAACCCACTCTTGTAACCATTCGCGAGCAGTTTTGTCTGATATACCAAACCACTCAGCAATATCTGATGAATTGATAACAAAAGGGTTCGGCACTCCATCTAATACTCTAGCCAATAACCGAGTCAATAGCTGTTGCGAGCGCCTTGGTAGTTCTTCCCAAGGGTGGGTAACAGTGGTAATTCCTGTATATAAAGATGTTGCCTTAGCTTGTAGTTCCTCAGCAGCATTTGCCATTGTTTGAGTGAAATACAGCAACCAAGATGTATGGTCTGGGTCGTGACGACCGTCATAAAAATTAATCGGCAACCCCATCTGTAAGGAATTGTAATAGCGCTCGCGGTCGGCGTTAAAATATTCATCAAAAGAGAAAAACCCTCGCATTCGATACCCAGAACGCCATAGTTCCGCAGTTGCTAAAAGTCTTCCAGTTCGTCCGTTCCCATCATTAAACGGATGAATGCTAATAAATCTATGGCTGAGAATAGCCGCACGGATTGGTGCTGGAAGCTCTGCTGTAGTTGAATTCGACAACCAAACGACTAAATCTGTCATTAAACTCGGTATATCCCCAGGTTCTGGAGGTGCGTAATCAATCCTTCTTGTTAGAGTGTCTACAACAGGGCATTCAACAATTCGGTATTCGCTTTTACTGCCTCGCCTACCGCTACCACGTACGATGACTATTCTGTGTAGCTCTTTAATAAATGCTTCGGTAATAGTTGACTGTGATTCGGCAAATTCCTCAACCCTATCAAGCGCACGCCGATAATTGCGGACTTCTTGCTCTGCATCGCTTCCGGTACGCTCCCCACGAGCTATGGCTCGCCGAAATGCGGCTTCATCTAATGAATTACCCTCTATCTGGGTGGAACTACGAATACTTCTTTGTAAAGCATCGTGTCGTAGGCGAAGAGTTGTATCGGGGGGTAAAGGTAGCACTTCAACTACAGATTTAGCGCCTTCTATAACACCAAGGTTTCTAACTATTTGGTGGGTATAACTAAAATTTGGTTCAAAAGTCATTTCCTTTGCCCTCTTGATTTTGAGTTAATTGGCGTTATTTTTCGCTGGTCACTTCCGCTATTTTGACAGTTTACTTGAGTTTGACTTCCGTTATTTTTCGATTTTTTTACCAAAGCAGAACGGGATATCAAGCATTTGATGGCATTGTACAGCTAATAACAGCCTAATTAGCTTCCGTTATTTTGGCAATTTTACTTCCGTTATTTCGACTAAAGTACTTCCGCTATTTTCTGCAAAAAGGTGGCCGAATCAATTCCACTGGGGCTAATTTGTGCAAAAAGTATAAGAGCGGGCAAGGATGCCCACCCCACAAGAGTAGGCCCACTACTACAGCAAGGACTAGGGTTGTTTCCCCTGTCTAACCCAATTGCGAAAAGCGCGAGTCGTAGCACTTTCCCCATCTTTTTTGGCTTGTAAGATAAATTGGGGAATTTCCTTTACTGTCACCTGGGCAAAAGTTGGGCTTGTTTCTACTTCCGTATATTGTCCCCCGCTCAAGGTGTAAACTCGCAATACACTGCCGTTGTAGCGCCAAAATTCGGGGATACCTAATGAAGCGTAAAGTTTAAGTTTATCTACTTTTGGTTTAGAATATTCGACTTCCAGCACAAGGTCTGGTGGTGGGTCTGTTGCTAGGTCTATATTTTCTTTACCTCTAACAAGTAACTCGTTTTGGATGTAGTAGCTGCTGTCTGGTTCTCCTCCCTTTTCGAGGTCGTCTCGTGTCAAAGTTAATGAGCCAGAGCGTTTATATTCTAAGTTTAATTCCTCACACAATACTACTACAAAGCCCTCAATCATACGGTTTGAGTTCTCGTGTGGCATCAGTGGGGTCATAATTTCTAGTGTTCCTTTATCATAAGCAATTCGGGTTTTACGCTCTGAACCTGTTTCAGCTAGCATGGTTTTAAATGTTTGCCAGCTAATGTTTTCTAGTAAGGTTCTAGTTTCTGCTAGTGGTGCTGTTGCGACCATAGCAAGCCTCCTCTCTGTATTCTTAATAATCAAATATCTTAAGGCTTACATTTCAAGTCGGTGTGTGACAGTTTGATGTTTTAAGGGCAATTGTCACAAAACAGCGTAATCAGTCTGGATGAGGGTATCGTGGATGATGTCGAGCATAAACTCGATGAAGGGTGTGATGTCGGCGGCGCGGTCGGCATCCTCTAGGACTTGGTAGTAGCGGTTTTGTTGGTCTTTAATGAAGCTTTCGATGGGGAGAAGGTAGAACAGAGAGTTCCACTGTCCGAGGATGAGGGTTTGCCAGAGGCGACCCATGCGACCGTTGCCGTCGATGAAGGGATGGATAAATTCAAGTTCGTAGTGAATGACGCTGCTTTTGATAAGGGGGTGGTCGGGGTAGGCTTTGAGCCAGTCGAGGAGGTCAGCGATAAGATGGGGAACTCGTTTAGCGGGGGGAGCGACATGGACGATTTGTTCGCCTTTATGGATACCAACTTGACTGTTGCGAAATTTTCCGGCTTCGGTGAGGATGTCGCTCATAAGCAGGTAGTGAGCTTGGAGAAAGTGCTGGATGGAAGTTGGGTCCCAGGTGGGGAGAGCTTCGTAGGCGCGGATAGCTCCTTGGACTTCGGCGATTTCGCGGGGGTGTCCTAGAACTCGTTTGCCTTCGAGAATGGCGGTAATTTGGTCGAGGGAGAGGCTGTTGCCTTCTATGGCGAGAGTACTTTGAATAGTACGGATGCGGTTTTGTTTACGAAGTTGGGGGGAGGGCTGTCCGATGGGGTTACTTAGTCGCCCCAGTTGTTCGGCTATCGCGCTGATTTGATTGATGATGCGGGCGCTAATGCTAAAGGGCGGTTGATAGGACATTGAGACAAGGTGAGACCTGGAGAGTCATTATACAATTTTACCGCTTGTGATTGTATCGTTCCTTGTACTGACGATATATATTTAATTTTGCGTTACTACTTAAATACCCTGAATCACCACCAAAAATCTTAACCGAGTAGTATTGGTGCCCGCCATCAAATTTCTACTTATTATTCAACAGCATAAGAAGTAAATTGACGTTTAAAAGGAGAATAAAAACCGATAACAATATCTGAGGAAAGTACACCTAAATCAACTAATCTCTCTGCAACAAGTTCTTCTGTTCCATTATATTGAATCCATATCTTTCCGTTTTGGATATCAAAATGCATCACAGGTCCAAATATCCGCTTTTCACCATTCCAACCGACATCAACTAGTTGATAATGGTCGTTTTCCTTATCAAAAACCAGTTGTGACTTTACAGTATCGGTATCAGAACTAATCTGTGCATGTTCGGTTAATATTTGTTTTACGATTTGTCGATAGCGTTCTATTTTATCCATTTACGAATCTCCTCCTTTTGGGGGTCATAAGTTAGTAATTTAACTCGATAACGTTGAAGCGCGCGCTGGACAAAAGCAAGTTGAAAAAAATCTAAATATGTTTCATGAGGAACTGCTAAATAGACAATTCTGTCTGGTTCATTTTCCTCTAATGCTTGGCAGTAATTAAGGTATTGACCAAGTGCTGTGTGAAATTCGTTAACGTCAGAACCTGCTGTAAAACTTTTGATTTCAACTGCGATTTTTTCGGTATCACGCTCTGCTGCAATTGCACTTTCTGCCGCTAAATCTATTTGTAGTTTAATTGCTTCACTAATGCGAATATACAAAGGGTCATTGGTAATTAACCACCCATCTTTGATTAAAGCATTTTTTACTTGTTGATGAAAAACATCTTTAGCCATTAGATATTTTACTTCTTTGAATCTATCTTAATCTAATATTGAGAGTTCCTTATTTTCAGTGCATTAAGCTGTTCCACATTTAAACTGCATAATAAAAAAGTTTACATCTTTTGTCGAGGTAGGCATCTCGAACACATATTTTTTATTCTACCTGGCGATTAGATATATTGGAGAAGCTGAGGATGATGTGGTGATTCTCTTGTGTGGCGGAGATAAGGATAGCCAGGACAAGGATATAGCAAGAGCGAAAAAATATTGGAAGGCTTACCAGGAGGAGCTGTGGTGCGAAACCTTCAAGTAAACCTAAAAAGCATACCCAGCGAAAGCTTGAAAATTCCTATGATATGTCGTATATTTGAAGATGAAAAATGTCGCTTTTTTGAAAACCAACTGCTTGTTGTACAATGGGAAAATATGGTACATTGACGTACAAGATTTCTGCCAGGATAGCGAGGAAGAATAACGCTGTCTTCGTGCGGGAGGATTTTGAGGATTTGGGCGGGTATGACCAAGTGGGTCGTATCTTGCGCCAGCTTGCCCGCGCCGGAAAGCTGATCAAAATCGGCTATGGCCTGTATGCCAAAACCAAAATCTCTCCTCTGACAGGCGAAGTTGTTCCTGTCCTCCCCCTGCCGACGCTGGCAAAAGAAGCTCTGGAACGGCTTGGGCTGGAAACTTTTCCATCATTTTACGAGCGGGAATATAATGCCGGACGCTCCACCCAAGTCCCCACAGGCCGACGGATCGCCGTGAAAGGGCGTGTTTCCCGCAAAATTGAATATAACGGGGCCTGTATCAGTTATGAACCCGCGCCCTGAAAAAGCACTGATTGAAGAAGTAGCCCTTGCGTGGAATATGGCGGAAGCCTTGGTTGAGAAAGACTGGTTCGTTACCCAAGCTATCGCCGCCATTGCCATGATCGACTATCAAGGGTTTAAAGTGGTATTCTCCGGGGGCACCGCGCTGGCTAAGGCGCATCATTTGCTGCAACGCTTTTCCGAAGATGTCGATTTTCGGCTACTGGTGCCGGAAGCCCTGCAAAACCGCAAAGCCCGCTCCGGCTACAAAAAAGCGTTGGTCACCTCTTTGCGACAAGCAGGATTTTCTATCGAAGAATCAGATATCCGTGCCCGGGATGAAAACCGGTTTTTCGCCATCGATCTCGGTTACGAAAGCTACTTTGCCAAAGCAGGCGCTTTACGTCCGCACATCCAGGTGGAGTTGAAGGCTGTTGCGCCGCAGCTTCCCGCGCTTTCGCTGCCGATATCCTCTTTCATCCACGCGCTTGGCAAAAGACCGCCAGAAGTCACGCAGGTTGCTTGTATTGATCCGGTGGAGAGCGCGGCGGATAAACTTAGCGCCTTGGCATGGCGCATCCCGGATCGGGTGCGGGGCGGCCAGTTTGATGACCCAGCCATTGTCCGTCATAGTCACGATCTGGCCATACTGAAAGATAAGGCACTGGCGCATCCGCGCTTTCATGAACTGGTTGCTGCGGCCATGCAGCAGGACAATGAACGCCCGAAAAACGACCCTTCTTTCTCAGGAATGACTATGGCGCAAAAACTGGAACGCATGATGGTCGTTTTGGAAGCTGATGGCGAATATGCAAGGGAATATGTGGATTTCGTGGAAAGCGTGTCGTATGCACCCGCAGGCACAGTGCCGGATTTTGAGATGGCGTTAAAGGCGCTGCGAGAATTGGTCAAAGCGTTGAATGCCTATGGATAAGCGGGGCTTTATTTGTCGTCATAGCTGTAATTTGCTGCAATAAGCACTCCACTCAACTTTATAAATTCTGGTAAAGTTTAGTCTTATTATGCTTTTAATTAAATTACTTTTCTTTTTATCAGAATTATCAATGTGTTTCAGTTGGGCAATAATGCTGAAAGTTGAATTTCCAGGTTTGGCAATATCAAGGCTTATACTTCAACAAGATGTATGAGAGCATAAGAAGTAAATTGAATGTATTAAGGTGCGATTCTGCCGCACTGATACCAATTTCTGGCAGTTTCGTAAGTCCCGGATTAATCAATTCGTTTTTTTCTATGTAATATTGCAACAATTCCTACAGCTGCTAGTGCTCCAGAGGTAGCGGGTTCAGGGACTGATTTACTTTCTTCTTCTAATAATTCCAGTGTTAACCCATTAAGAATTGGGTTGTTATCATAAACTGGTGCTTTGTCACCAAGGAGAATATTTAAAGTATCATCTTCTGCCGTAAATTCAAAGCTAACAAATGCTCCTTTATGTACTTTAGCACTGTAATCAACAATACCTTGAATTCTGCGTGCATATAAGTCATCAACTAGCTTAGTTCCTTCAGCAAAGATATCAAAGCCACGGTCACAACAGGATTCTGCAAATAATAATTGTCCCTTGTATTTTCGTCCGACTTGAAGATTCTTTAAATCAACTTCTAAATTTTCATTACGTATTGTACGTTTGATATCTTTTGATTCTGGGTCAACAGGTGAGTCTGTCCATCGAATTGATTGCATTACTTTTTCTAATTTCTTATCATTCAGAGAATCTCCATATTCTGCAAAGTGCCAATTTGGAATAAAAAAATCTGCTTTTACTTCTACTCCTGCAACTCTATCATCAGTAAAATTCGCATCACGAATAAAACCAACTGCATCACCACGCATATTAACAGCGTAGGTGAAATTACCGTCTAAATCAAGTCCCTCACCAACATCGCCACCGCTAAAAGTGCTCACCGTAATATTGCTGAAAGTTGCAGCATGTGTAGGCTGAGTTTCAATAATACCAACGGTAATAGCAAGAGTTGCGGCAGTAAATAAACAGTTTTTAAGTAAATTCTTCAGCATTTTATTTCCTCAGTATTAACTCAGATTTATAGGGTTATTTAAGTATTTACTAGGTCGGTCGCCTGTTGATTGCTTCCGTATTTATACTATGTAACTTCTACTGAGAAAATGTATAAATAACTGATGAAAAAATGGAGAAAAATAAATAAATAAATCGTAAAAAAAAACTTTATTTTTTCAGTATTTATACTAAAGAAAGACTTACGAAACTGGCAAAAAATGTCTCTCCATTAAGGAGTAAGGAGTAAGTGACTGTAGTTAACAAAATTCAAGAATTTATAAATTCAAAAAATATTAGTAAATATAAATTTATGAAAGATACGGGTGTTGCACAACGTACAGCATACGACTTATGCAACAATCCGACACAATTACCATCACCTGATGTATTAAGAAAAATTTGTAATACTTATCAAATACAACCAGGAGAAATCCTTGAATGGTTACCTTATAAAGAGTTTGAAACACGATTTGGAAATATAAAATTGACTATTGGAGTTAATAATGAAACTTCTCAAACAACGAAAACCTAGAAGAAATTCGTGCATTAGAAGCTCTCGTGAACACGACGCCAAATAAAAACCCAAGAACAAAGTACGAAGAACAAGGCAACAAATAGAAATTAATCAAAAGCAACTTCCAAAACTGACAAGCTTTTGACGGAACTAAAGCAGCTTAATCAATACCTAAAAACAATGAACACAAAAAACTTAATTATGAACAAACGTTACAATGAAACAAAGTATATAGATAAGAGTAGCATTATGCAAGCTTTACCGTGGGATCATTCGCTGCCACATAGTTACCCAGTGTTGATTGAATTGGATCAGGAAAATAATTGGACTGCAAGGGTAGTCGGTTGGGCTGATGCCAAGGGGGTTGGAACAACAAGGGATGAGGCGATCCAAATTTTGCGACAGTATTTAATGGGTAAACAGTCACGAGGGGAGTTGATTGCTTTGAGGGTGGACTCTCCGCAGCAAGAGGTGCATCCTTGGATGGAATTTACTGGTATGTGGGCTTCTGATCCGCAGTTTGATGAGTTTGTAGCTGAGATGCAGGCTCAAAGGGAATTAGATTTAAGTTGTGAGGGCATTGTGTGAGTCTGTGGATATTTGATACAGATTGTTTGACTCTATTTCAGCATGGTCAACGTCAATTGATTGAGCGGGTCGCTCGGCTACCTCAAGAGCAAGTGACAACGACAATTGTAACCTTGGAAGAGCAGGTTCGGGACGATTTAATTTAGTACGTCGAGCAGAAACGATTGAACAACTGGTGAATGCTTACCAGCGCTTGCAGGAGGCGATTGTGTTTTTTCAACGGTTTCAAGTATTGGAATTTTCGCCTTCAGCAGGGATACACTACCAATCACTAAAAGACCAAAAGTTGCGGATTGGAAGCCGGGATTTGAGAATTGCTGCAATCGCGCTTTCAAAAAATGGAATTGTGGTAACTCGAAATCAAAAGGATTTTGGTCAAGTTCCGGGACTCAAGATTGAAGATTGGCTGTTGTAGCAGGGGCAGAAAAAGCGCAGTTTGTTAATTGATTATTGTTAATATTTACTAGGTAGTCAAACCAAGTTAAACGGTGTAGTCATTCTGCAATCAAAGAATTCTCAACTAAAAGCCTCTCCCTACTTTGGGGGAATGGCACTAAGAAAAGCGGAACTAAAACCCTGAACTAAAGTATCCGTAAGCGGACGCTGCGCGAACGGGCTAAAAGCTGAAACCCGTTAAAAACTGGTTGTAACCTAGGTAGAATAAGGGTTTTAGTCCGTTTACCCTTCGGGAAAGCTAAGCGCTACGCTCCACTTCGTGTTCACCGTTCGCGTAGCGTGCCTCGGAGAGGCATAGGTGTGCCGAAGGCATACGCTTACAACGGACTTTAGCTTTCAGCCCGTTCGCGCAGCGTCCGCTTACGGATACTTTAGTTCAGGGGTATCTGTGAGCATTACAAGCGTGCCATTCTACTTTGGGGAGAGGTTTGGAGAGGGATTCTTTCCAGTTAGCTATAGCGAAACATTCATCTGTACCAACCTCATACCCAAAGGTTTCCAATTGGGGTCAGTCGAAGAAAATGTTGCATCCCCAGATACTGCTTGATACTGTTTGGGAAATTTATTACCTGCATTAGGAGCCGCACCGACTTGCAAGTTTAGCTTACCCTTATACTTAGCCAGCTTAGTTGTTTCTATCAAAACCGTACCACTGTAATCCCAGCCTAGTCCATACAGTTTAAATTCACCCAATTTTTGGCGTAACTCATTGAAGGTAGTTCCGATACCAATACTTTCAGGTGTCTTCCATGCAGAACCAAAATCTCTCACGCTTGTGGCTTTTGTACGAGTGTTGTCGCTCCAAACAACTGTAAAAGAACGCTGCGAACCCAGGTTTACCCGCGTCACTGCAAATTTCCCAATTCCTTCTGCTCCAGAAATGGTTTCATCTTTCAGACGGGATTGCCCGAACAATTTAACTAAATTGGCTTTAGTGGTTTTGCGTGTTACCAGGCCAACTCGTTCTCCAGGAACAACCAGGGTGTCTTTTAACTGGACAGCTTGAGAAACTCTTACTGGTTGGTTAAGTTTTTGTGGTGCTGCTATTACATGTGTTGCTGTTGCGTAGCCCAGAAGCATCATTAATATTGCTGTTTGAATGCTTTTTATACCTAGGTTCATATTTCCTACTCTTAATTGTGAATTAAATTAAGTAGGAATGATGACAGTTACTCCAGATGTTCAGTTCTCGAAGTTAATATATTTTTACTCTAGGCTGATTTACGCTTTAGTACTTGATGGGGATGAGGCAATTTTGGATTTAGACTTGCTCCGGTACGTCCTGTCAAAATCCACATAAACGAGCGACCGCTATCCCGGATTACACGGAAAATTGATTCCTTTGGCTTCTTTGAGGGGATATATACAGAAGTAAAAGTAATACCTTGACTACCTAAAACTATTTTTGCGATCGCCCTGGCTCTTCGCATGTGAAAGTTTGAGGTGATTAAATAAAGGTGGTGGATTCGACGATTTTTAAAATCCTTCACAACGCTTGTAAAATTAGTCACTGTATCAACTGCACGAGTATCAAGATGAAGACGACTTTCTGGTATTCCTGCTGCTTTAAAAATAGGACGAGCTAGCTCAGGTCTCATGCCACTGGAAATCCAAATATCTAAAGTTGGGTGTTTTTGGGCAAATTTAGCAGTAAATTCTTCCCTGTCTTGTCCCCCACCAAGGGTGAAAATAACTTCTGGTTGAGGAGCAATAAGGTAAGCAATTGCTAGCCTAATAGGAATTATAGATTGTAAAGTAAAGGTTAAACCTATTAAGAGAAAAATCCAGTATTTTTTAACTAGGTGAAGACACAGTTTCACTAGGATAAAATTTATTTATTAATATTTTAGTACCCAATCTATTACATACAAAATCAATATGAGAGTTAGCTATCGCTAAAACATTATTACCTTGTTGTTGCTCCAAATTTATAGATTTAATTTGATTGATTTCTGCATCATAGGTATATAGTCCATAACCGTAAAATTGGAGCAAGTCTATAACATCTTGTTTCTTATGACCAAAATTATTAACAGCGTCATTGACTTCTAAAATCCATACGGTAGGACGTTGTTGTTTTAATAATAATTTAGCCCCTTTGAAAGCCAAAAGCTCTGCGCCTTCAATATCCATTTTAGCTAATGTTAGATTGGAAAGGGACTGATTTTGAAGTAAATTATCAAGAGTATCAGTAGAAACTTGGATTGTTTTATTTGTATCTGTACTAGTGTTAGTAATGAATGGCATAGAGTCTCCCTCGGCAATATTTAAGGCAATACTTCCGGTGATATCAGAAATAGCAACTTGATAAGTTTGAACATGTTGAAACTGATTTATTTTCAAATTTTCTTCTAGACGATTGTAATTTTTTGGAAGAACTTCAAAACTATAAATTGAGCTAGATTCAATCTTAGATGCTGCCAAAAGAGTATAAATGCCAATATTTGCTCCAATGTCCAGAAATGAATCATTTGGTCTAAGATATCGTAATAAAAAATTCATTTCATTATAATCATAAAGACCGCAATACATTACAGTAGCAGCGGAATAACCATCAGGATAACAGCGGACTTTAACACTTGGAATTACTTGGATATCAATATATTTATTAGTAATTCTTTTATATAGCTGCCATGTAAAAAATTTGAGAATAGACAGAATTCTTTTTGTTTGGCAGTTAGGATGTGACCAGATATACTTTAGAGTTCCAATTGCAAGTATATTTTTATTCATGGGTAACTTTTCTATTTTAATTAGTTATTAACAGAATTCTTAAATTCATAGATTTTGGCATCTACTAAAAAGCGATACCAAAAACCTTGTAGAAAATGAAAAATTAAACCTTCCATTCCATCTAAAAAACCTAGACCAATTACATAACGCATCAAGAAATATATCAACGCTCGCAGGAACAGGGGGGAATGGCCATAGAGGTTTTTCTTTACCCATCTTCTTTGACTGGCTTGAGAGAATTGATTTTCCTTTAGTAATTTATCCTGCTCTTCTGCTGTCAAACCAAGAATATCTTTTAATTCACGGTCTGTATAGCGATTATGTTTCTCAGTCCAAAAGCTTAAACCTTTTTTATTTTCGTCAATAATGTCATGCTTTAGATTTGCGATTTTACCTTGAGAGAGAATGATATGTTCATCCATCCAACGTTGTTCACATGTACCCATACCTGTACGCCAGACACGAAGTAACCATGTAGGGTAATAACCTCCATGACGAATCCATCGTCCCATAAAAAAGACTCGACGCTTGACTTGGTAACCTGTAATATCTTTAGGTGTTTGAGGCAATGTCTTTTGTAATTCTTTTATTAGTTCGGGTGTTAGACGCTCGTCAGCATCCAAGCGCATAATCCAAGGAGTAGTAATTGGTAGATTTTCTAGTGCCCAATTTATTTGAGTTGCGTGATTTTGAAAGGGATTATTGAACACCCGACAACCAGACTGCAAAGCTATGTTAACAGTCTCATCAGAACTGCCAGAATCAACAATGAAAATTTCTGCATTCAGTGCTTGCAAGCTTGCCAAACAAGTAGGCAAGTTTGCAGCTTCATTTTTTGTGAGAATAATTACTGATACCAACATTAGTATCTTATCTACCTGAGAGTACAAGAACACAACATAGATTTCCACAGGTAAGGAATTCTACCTGCAAATTTGAATTCAATATCTTTATACCCTTCATCTTTCAGTAAAGTCGTCAGTGTTTTCACAGAAAAGAATTTAATATGACCCCCATCCCACAAAACAGTAAAATGTTTATCCATTTTTCCAGATAAACCAAGGACAAGATTTTTCAAATATCCGTGGTATGGGGTAGTCAGTATCAATTGACCATCTGGTTTAAGGCATTTACGAGCGGACTTAACTAGTTCTTTGGGATATAACAGATGTTCAATAACTTCAACAGATATAATCACATCAAAAGAATTTTCTAATTGAGCGTAGGGTAGATTGTAGATACTACCTTGAATAAACTTACAACTTGGGAAGTTTGAAGAAGCAATTTCAATTCCTTGTCTTGATTCTTCAACACCAACTACCTCATAACCCTTTTGAGCAATTACATTACTAAGGCTACCATTACCACAACCCAAATCTAAAACTCTAAGCTTTTCCCCTTGAGTATTAATTGCAGGGGGTAACATTGATAGTAATGGGTTCATTAGAAATGAATGGGCATTGGTTAAATTACGATTTTCGTAGTTGTACTCATAATTTAGTACCTGTGAATTCTTGAGTTCTAATGTCATAATTCGGATGTTATGTAAGTGAAGTGAACTTTGTGATTTTACCAATATAACTTTATGCTAAATTCATCAAATTGTCATCACAGTAACACCTTTTTACCAGTTATTTTTGTGTAAAAATCGCTCAAACTGCTGGCAATTCTATCCCAGGTATAACATTCAGAAATCAATTGACGGGCATGTTGGGCTGTGTGTTGTGCTTCATCAGGGTTTTCTAATACCTGTTTTAAGGTTTTGGTAATTTCCTCTATGTTCATTTCTGCAACATAGCCAAGATTTTTTTCTGTAACTAACTCAGCTAGCGCCACACCGGGAGTTACTAAAACAGGAAGGCCAGCAGCAAGAGCTTCCAAAACAGAAACTCCAAAATTTTCAGAGTAAGAAGTTAAAGCAAACAAGTCTGAACCTTGCAAAAACAAGTCTTTTATTTCACCTTTGACAAACCCGGCAAAATGGGTGCGATTTTGAATACCGTGAGAGGCAAGAAGGGATTTTACTTCAGCTTCGTAATCGGGCGAACCACTACCAGCGATAATAAAAGTGAAACGGTGATGGGTTAGTTTTCCTAGTGCAGGAATTAGGTAATCTAGTCCTTTTTTAGGGTGTAGCCTAGATAGAAACAGTATAATTGGTTCATCGGCTGGAATATTAAATTGCTTTCGCAGACGAACGCGAGCATCCTCGATTTTAGGGGAAATAGAAAGACCATGAGGCAAAATAAAACTGGGGATTTCCAAACCTAAGCGAGAAATTTCCTGTTGTTCCTGTCGTGATGTTAGGTGAAGAGCCTGACTCTGATTAAGATTAACACTTTCTATCAGGTTAAGATAAATTTGCTTTTTGCTTGCTTTTTGCTGAAGCGACCACTCGCACAATTGTCCCAAAGGACGGACAATATATGGTATTTGCTTAAGCCGAGCAATTGCCATTGCAGCTGTAGAGGGATAAGAAAATATAGCATGGACATGCAGTAGGTCATAATTGTGAATTTGCTGCCACAACCAAGTTGTTAATTGCCCTGAGAAAGCAAACTCACACACAGGATTTAAGGCTGGGGAAAAGCGCGGGAAAAAGTAGACCGGAATATCTTGATATTCAGTACGCTTCTTTAAAGGAACATCCAGTAAATCTAGACCGTTGTCGTTGGTGGTAGCAAGCTCAGTTTCAATACCTTTATCTCTAAGAGCTTTAATCATTTCCAAGACGGCTTTGCTAGGACCACCACGAACTGGAGCAATAGACGGAATTACATGCAGGACTTTCATATTGAAATGCTCTCCCAATAATATTTAAGAATTGCTAAACTCCATTGACGATACCAGGATTTGAGGGATATGTTCTTAGGAATATTCACATTATCGAAGTAATCACGCCATTCACCCAAAATCCACTGCTCAAAAGGAAAAGAAAAGCCTCGTTTGGGACGCTTAACAACCCAACTAGGTAGTTCTGGGACAGATTTAATCAGTAGTTGTTTTCCTGCAATCAAACGAATATTGCTGGGAATTGATGCAATTGATTCTAATAATATTCTGTCAACAAAAGGAGTACGTAATTCTAACCCCCAAGCCATACTCATCACATCACTATCTCGCAGTAGCTGATTACGCATATAGCAACTTAGTTCCAGAAAACTTACTTCATCTTCTACTGTAGAACAGCGATTTCCACAATCAGGGAAAGGGAGATAATCGTTGATAAAAGATAGTTCGGGAAAGTATTGTTTTAGAATTGAGCAAGCTTCTTTATGTGAAAAAATTCCTCGGAAACTACCATAAGCTCTTGCTGCACTGGGAGTATGCTGTAAGAAATCACCTAAGCGCTTGATTTTAGGTGAGTTACCCCAATGCGCTAATGCCCTACCTGTGCTATTAGTTAAAGCAGAAACTGTTTGCAACTGTTTACCCAATGTTAACATATTGGGCACTTTTTGAAATGATTTGTACCCTGCAAACAATTCGTCTCCACCGAGTCCGGATAGTACTACTTTAGTGCCATTAATACTAGCAATATGAGATGCACAAAAAGTATTAAAGCCATCTATAGTAGGTTGGTCAATTGCTTCTAAGAATTTTGGTAATAGCTTTTTAGCAGAAGAGGAAGTAAGTTTGTATTCTGTATGCTTTGCACCAAACTCTTTGGCAATTTGTTTTGCGAGTTCTCCTTCATTCCACTCTTGTTCTTCAAATGCTACAGAATAAGTGTGTAACGGTTCTTTCTGAATCTGACTTGCTAAAGCAAGAATAGTTGTAGAGTCAATACCGCCACTAAGAAAAACTCCCACAGAGACATCACTGACAAAGTGATTTTGAATTGAGTCAATTAAAGCACTCCGAACTTTTTCCTGCGCTTCTTCTGGTGAAATTGCTTGGGGAGTGAAGTCGATTTGCCAGTACTGCTTTTTTGTTAGACTATCTGCTTGCCAATATAGCCAATGACCAGCAGTAAGACAGTTAATACCTTCAACTAAAGTATATGGTTCTGGTACAGAACCAGTCGTAAGATAGCCATATAAACCCTCTATACTAAATTGGGGAGTAGGTAAACCAGATGCTAAAATTGCTCTGAGTTCTGAAGCGAAAACTAAGGTTGAACCCGATTGCCAATAATATAAAGGCTTAATTCCTAAAGGGTCGCGAGCTAAAAAACAAGTTTTTTCAAGATTGTCCCAAATAGCAAAAGCAAACATCCCTCGTAGATGCTCAACACAATTAGAACCAATTTTTTGGTAGAGCTTGAGAATTACTTCTGTGTCTGTTTGGGAATGAAACTTTTCCCCGCGAGATATGAGGTTGTTTCTTAGTTCTTGAAAGTTATAAATCTCACCATTGAAAGTAATCCAGTAGCGCCCATCATCATTAGACATAGGTTGATGTCCAGCATGAGTAAGGTCAAGAATTGACAGACGAGTATGGGCGAATGCAGCTTGTCGCTCAGGTGAAATATAAATACCGGAGTCATCTGGACCACGATGTTTAAGGCGGTTCTGCATCCGACTAATTACTGTCTCTAAGTTTTCTTGATATTGATTAACGCTAATAATTCCCGCTATTCCACACATTTTGTTTAGTAATATTTCCCATATGTATTAAATGGTATAAGGTATATTTCAATACCATTTGGTTAATCCCAAGATGTGTAATTTATTCTTTATATATATTTCATACATAATTGCCTAGAAGTATAGCATTAAGTTTTTATTTGTAAAGATGCAATTCATCATTTATGAAATTTTTGTCGTTTCATTAAATATTTTTGAAGAAAAAATATTTATCTAAGTGACGTCCTAAAGTTTTTTTAAAATTTTCAAATCCAAAAGTATTAATAACCTTTTCTCGCAATGCTTCAGGTTGGTAAATTAACGTGTTAGGATAGTTTTTTTGTAAAATTTGGATTAGTATTTTTGCAATTTCTTCTACATCATCAGGATTTACCAGTGCCCCCAGTTCTCCATGACAAAGGGCATCAATCGCTCCATCTTGGTTTCCTCCTAATACTGGCTTACCACAAGCTAATGCTTCTAAATAAACAATCCCGAAACCCTCTCTTTTACTTGGCATGGCAAACACATCACACAGGTTGTAGTAATTGCACAGTTGTTCGTCGGAAACAAATCCAGCTAAGGTGACACAATCTTGCAGCCCTAACTGTGTAATCATCTGCTCAATTCTAGGTTTATCATCTCCTTTTCCTACGAGAATATAGTGAACATCAGGAATAGTTTGACGAATTGTAGGTAAGGCTTGCAGTACTTGGTCATAGCCTTTATACCTTTCCACTTCTGCTAATCGTCCAACAGTTAATATTACTGGTTGTTCCGGTTTGAGTCCATATTTTTTTAATAAGTTGGCAGGCTTTGGTGCGGGTTGAAAACGAAAGTGGTCAAAGGTGTTCGGTAAGATAGAAACTTTATTAGGGTCAAGGTTTTGTTCTCTGAGCAGACGATTTCTTGTGTAGCTGCTGACAGCGAGAATTAGGTCTGCATTATGTAAAGCAGCTTTCAATACTGGTTTTTTTATATTCCAGGCTTCTATACCGTGGGCAACTGTACAGTAGGGAATACCGGTGAGACGTTTTAGCCAATAAGCAGCAACAGCAAAATTTAAATGAGTAGTGATTATTAAGTCAGGGCGTTGCCAAACTTCAAATAATATTAACTTTATAGAAAAGGTTAGAGTTCTTAAGAACAGAGGATAATTTCCAGAAAAGTAAAATTTAGTATTACTTAAATCATCGGCTCTTGATGGCTGATTTTTACTATCGTTCTTTAGAAAAATACTATAAAGAGCTTTGGGATATAAACTCTGAAATGCATATAGTAAAAATCTTGAATATACTTGGATACCTCCCTTATAACTGAATATATCTGGAATCCATAGATTAATTTTGATTGTTTTCAAAGAATTTAACATTTACCTTCTCCTTCAGTTTAAATGGGGAATAGTATTTTAAAAAGTTAACTGTCTACTTTATTTTAAATTCAATCATTTGTGTTTTTATTTCTATTGTTACTGTGATATTTAGTCTTGAATTATATTTTTTGATTGAATTTATTATTCCTAAACAAAAATTTAATTATGGATATAAGCATCATTGTTGTAAATAAATCTCTGAGACCAACAAAAAAACTAATTAGAGGAGATTCTCCTCCCAGTAAACATAACTGAATAAGAGTTGCAGTAGCTTGTACTGTTATAAAAATATTATTCTTAAGTTGCATAATAATTTTTACAAATAAATTTAATATTAAATAAAAAAATAAAGGATAGAAAATTACTCCTAACCAATAAAAATCAATATAAGCAGATAAATAAAATGAATCGGCAATATCTACATCTGGAATACCAAAATGCTGAGAATACAATGTTTCCGATGTTTGAATACCATACTTTTCTGGATAAAGAAAACCTGGCAATGACCTAAGAAAATTAAATAAAAACTCATCTCCTAGAAGTGCTTTTGGCGGCGCTCCCATCTTTTCTAAAATTAAAGCTAAAGCGCTTAATACGAAAGTTCTAGTTGACAAGTTGTCATTTAAGCCTTCTTCAAATTTTTGCGAAATATTAATATTATCTTGAGAATTAAAAGATAAGAAAGATTTAATTGTAAAGTTTAATATGTCAATAAACGATTGATTTTTTAAACTTTCTATGTTGTTCATTAGAAAGCGCAAAAGTGATGTTAAGTAAATGCCTGCACTCATTAGAAATAAAATAATTACACCTACTACAGTTAGTCTCCAAATTTCTTTTTTACTAAGAAATTTATTAACTAGCGATAAGCGTAAACCAAAGAGAAAAAGAATTACAGCGTAAATCAATTCTCTTCTAAGAGCACCTATAAAAAGCCACTGTAACTGGATAATACTTATTAAAGCATAACTACCTATTACCAAAATGGGATTAACTATGGCTTTGAGTTGTTGTAAATTATAGGTAACACATCCCATAACTAAGTATGTCATAGGGATGAATGCGAAAACTATAGCAACATCAAAGTTAATGGTTCCATCTTGTGATGTTAATCCTTGAGATAGAAAACCAAATTTTCCGGTGGATAATAAATAAAGTTGGTATATTGAAATAATCAATGACCAGAAAAACATTGCAGATAATGTTTTGGTTTTATTTAATATATTTCCTAGCTTTAATATTAATTTTCTAATAATATTATTTCTTTGGGTAAAATTTGTATGTTTATTAGCAGAAAATAAACTCCGATAATATCCACTTAGAAATAATAGTAGGCAACAATAAATAACAACAAATAATTGTGCAATAATTATAGAATCGTTAGATGTTAATCCTACTCTGGAAATTAAAGCTTCCCAATTATCGCTAACTGATATATATGTGTTAAAAGTTCCTAAACCGGTAGATATTAAAGTAGTAGCAGCTAGTATATTTAAAAAATGAAATTTTTCTCTTAAATATATAAAATTATCTATTAAAACTATAATGCCTAATAAACCGGCACAACATTCCCCTAAAGCCATTATAAAGGAAATATTAACTATTAGAGATAATATTAATAAAACAACAGTTGTTACTAGACTTGCAATGACAACATTTTTCATTATTTTTTCACCTGTTAAAAATTTTATACTGAAATGCTTTACCTTGTATAATCTCTCTTTCTTTAGCAGTAATGACTGACCAAATTAGTAGCGTAATGATAGTCACTAGTATTAATGGATATACGGTAATTTTTATATTCTCTGCTAGCTTTAAATTTTCTATAGAATATATGCTTAATAAACTTGTTATACTCCAAGCTAAAAGAAGCAATATTTGCTTTCTTAGAATTATTTCTATCTGCTTCCAAATGTTGAATATCATAATTAAAAATTGCAAACTACTACCTATAAGTAAACCGAAAATATATCCCATCCCTCCCCAGTGATGTATTAACCAAAACGCTAGAATTATAAATGTAATTTTTTGGACAACAGAACCAACGGCAATAGCCCAAGTATTACCAGCTGCAAGAGTGTAAAGATTTAGATTTTCGACTACGACTGTAAGACTTGTCCACCAACTTAAACCTATTATTAATGGAACTGAATCCTTATAAGTATTTCCAAAAAGCAAGTTAATTAGTAGATGGCTACTGAGACTGACGGAAACTACTAAGATTAATGCTAGTAACCAATTACCTCGTAAATGAACTGAACGCAATTTTTGAAAATCTTGCCCCTCTTTTCCGTATGCTTCTGAAAGAAGAGATGTTGCAACAGGTGCTATCGCAGCTGGTAAAAAGCCAACAATTTGGCTCAAGGATTGAGCAATTCGCAGTTGACCTAATGTTTTTACTCCAGCTACACGACCAATTTCTCCCATCATCGGTAATGCAACAAGACCAATTAAAGCATTACCTGCATAAAAAGGGAGTCCAAACTGTAAAATTTGACTACTTTCTTGCCAAAAATTTTCTAAGCTGAGCTGAATTTGGTATTTTTGAATGCTACGGTAACAACTAATAGTTGCCACTAGCAATTGCAGTAAAGTACCCAAAAGCAATCCTATGATAGCTCCGTATAAGCCATAGTTAAATGCAAGGGCTGGTGACAAAAGCAATTTTCCTAAAGCACCAGCAGAAGTTGCAAGAGAGTTGCCTTGAAAGCTATGCAGGCTTATCAAGTAAGTCATCATCACTGTGCCTAAACCTTCCAAGCAAAGAATAATAGCAGCGTAGCCCAACCACTGTGCAGCATCTTTATTTCCTAACCAATGTGTTGCCAAAGGTTCTCTACATACCCAAGTTACTGTTGCTAAAGCAGCAAAACTAAGACTCATCAAGGTTCCACCAACACCAAGTAAGCGCCCTGTCGCAGTTGAGTCAGTTTGGTAAAGCTTCGCTCCATTGCGATGTATTGCAACATCAACTCCCAATCTTCCTAGCATAGTACCAGTCTGCACAAGCCAAAATATAAGACTGTAGACTCCTAATTTTTCTGCTCCAAGTAATCGTGCTAAAGGAACAAGTACTAAAAATCCTGAAATCCTTACTACAACACTAGCGATACTTAATAATAAACTGCCTTTGATAAACTTATTTATAATTGACAAAATAATAACCTATTTCATTAATAAAATAATTGACTGCGGACAAGTTAATTTATTACTCGCGCTCACTAGACACAACCTCTTGAAAAACACGCATATACTGTGCAGCAGATGCTTCTGGTCCTAAAAGGTTATGTACTCGATGCCAAGCGTTCTTAACTAATTCCAAACAATGCTCTGGTTCCATAATCGCTGTTTTCAAAGCAAACACAAGCTCTTCTAAATCATTTGGGTCAACCAGTAAACCAGCCTTTCCCTGATCAAGTATGTAATCCTGAGGTTCACGTCGTGGAGCAATTACTACACAACCTGTAGCCATTGCCTCAATGTATACAAAGCCGTAAGCTTCATTTTTCGAGGGCATACAGTAGATATGAGTATTTTCTAAAATAGAATTGATTTCCGAAGAGTTAAGGTCATGATGGTAGGTAATGTTCAAATTAGAAGGTACAGGTACTAATCCATCTCTGAATGCGCTAACAACAGTAACTTCCAAAATTTCTTGTAGTTCAGATGGTAATTTCTGCAAAGCAAAATATAACTCTGTAAGACCTTTACGTTTTGCTTGGTTACCGATAAAAGTAAGTTTAACTTTACTTCTTTCTTTATGCTTATTGACAATTTCACTCCAATCACTCAGCTTTATGTGAGGCAAAAAAGGAGGTAAAACTCTAACCTTTTCAGCTAGGCTTGGCAAATATTTGCGAAACCTATCTGCTGCTTCTGGATGGCTAATTCCGATAAAAGCAGCTTTTTTCCCTAGACGGAGCTTTTGCTCTTTTTCTATTTTCCAAGCTAGCTCGGCTTCTTCAGGGTGAAAATAATAATTTTTCAAATACTCTAGTCCTAACATTCCCGTTTCCCAGATGATAGCTGGTAATTTTTTAGAATTGCTGATAGGAAAGTTTCCATGTACTAGAATAATTTCACAGTTACAGTTCCTTTCTTGAAAAATAGGTAGATAACTCAAGCAACTTAAGTAATAAAGGTGAGAATTCTTTTGTGTTGAAATACCAATTTTTGAAAGCAAACGTTGCCCAGTAATTTGGAGTAAATCAATGCTACCTGTTAAGTAGTCAGAATTAATATGAAAGGTTGTATTTGGAAAAAATGAGTTTCCATCTATAAATTTATACAGGTAACGCATATCAGTATTACGTGTATATTTTGATATGGGCGATGTATGAAGTAAAACTTCCATAATTAAATTAGACAGATTTTAGACTTAAAATTTTATAGACAAAAATCATGATTTAATGTACTTCTCCTTTCCTTAAGAGGAGAATGTGACTTTTAATTTTAAAATCATCAACTATTAATTGAGAGTGCCTTTCTAAAATGCGCTTAAATATTGGTGTTGATTGCAAAGCTTCTGCCTGTTGGCTGAATTCAATAATGAGTGATTCCAATTTAAAACCTACTTGCTTGTATAAATCAATATATTCTTGAGTTGATAACTTACTGAATAAATCTAACTCAATGTAACGACCACCATTTTGTACTTCAAAAGCATCATCTCGCAAATTGTTATAGTAATATTCTTGGTATGTTCTAGGCTCTAATAATAGGTGATTATATCCTTTCTCAATTCCACCGCGACCAGAAAAGTGATCCCCACCCCAAGAATACCAAAGAGGCCCATAACTAGCATAAATAATCCCTTGAGGCTCTAGTAAAGTGTATAAAGCTTTCAGTACACTTTTAAGGTCTTGACAATGTTCAAATACTGCATCGCTACAAATAACATCAAACTCACCAAATTCCGCCCTATTTAGTTCGGCTATATCTAATTGATGAAAAGATACTTTTGTTGGTAAATCCTTTTGTTCAACGTAATCTTGAATTTGTTGCCAGGAATTGGAAAAATTATACAAATCTATACCTATAATTTCCTTAGGCTGAAAGCGAAGGTATGAACCAAAATCCCAACCATCCCCACAGCCAATTACCAGTATACGTGAGTTTTTTAAAGTAACGTGCTTATTTACCCATTGTCTCCTCGCTAATGTTGACATGCCTTTTTCAGGAAGTACTAAATCAATTGGATAGGGTAGATGAGCAAATTTTTTACTGTAAATTAGCTTATAGAGAGGTCTTCTGAGTAAAGAGTCAGCTAAATCGCGTAAATGGTCGCGTGTAGATGTTCCAAGATGAGGATTAAAGCGAAAATCCTTTAGAGATAAATCAGTGTAGTCTAGCATAATAATTCGTTTACTGGTGTCTTAGATACTAATTGAGATGGAGGTTTGAAAAAAATTTCAAATATGTTCCAACCATTTTGTCTATGTAATTTAACAAAAACTCTAATGTCTTGCCATTCTTGATAAGTTCTTAATAAATCAACATATAGCTGGTATTTTCCATAATGCAATATATCATTCCAACCATGATTAAAGTTCCTCCACAATCTAACTACTTGTAAGATAAAAGGTAGAACTGTGATTAATGTAAATAATCGCCGACTTTGCTTTATTATTGAGCGCAGCAGTAACTCTAATAAAGCTTTGTCGTAAACAAAATGCCAAGTACGTAAAGATGCACGACCCTTAATTTGACTTTTAATAGTTTCCCAATCTTCAGGCATTACCGTATTAACTTTTAAATTAAAGTCAGAACAAATTTTTGCTCCTGTACGCTGTAAGTCAAAAAACCACTCAGCATCTTCTCCTGCTAAAATAGATAAAGGATACCCTTCTGGAAAACCTTTAGTCTTTAAAAAGAACGAACGACGTACAGAGAAACCTTCTGTCCAACCGATACTATCTGTCTTCAAACCCAAGTGCTGAGCGTATAAATATCTTGGATAAGGATGAGTAGTATTCTCTATAAATAATTCCACTCCTAAAGCATCGCAGTTTTCAGTACTGTATTTTAGCTTTAGTGTTGCACAAAAGTCTGGAGGTAAGTGAACGTCAGCATTTAAGATAACAACTACATCCGCTGTAGATATCTGCATACCTAAGTTGCGAGCTGAACAACGTCCCTGTGGACTATCCCGATGAACTAATTTAACTTTATCACCAAAAGTAGATTGAACTAGCTGTTCAGTTCCATCTAACGAGTCATCAACAACTATTACTTCTGCAAAAGGAGAAGTTTGATTAAAGATTGCCTGTAAAGTTTCTATCAAATCGTTCCCTTCATTGTAAGAAGGAATTACCACACCAATGTTTAACTGTTTAGACATCACTGATTCCTCGCTGTAGTAAAAAAGCTTCGACTCCAAATCATTGAATTATCAAATGAACCTGTTTCTATGGCATATAGAAATGTGTAAATAATTCTTACAATTTTCCATAAATAATGCCTGATAGTACTAATGAATGTGTAAGGAACTGGATATGCTTCGTAGCCTTCAACTGTATTAAATCCACAAGATTTTAAGACTTGAGATAGACTTGCAGGAGTAACAAATGTTTCGTGGGTAAAGTCTCCCAATGCAATAGTTCCTGAAAACAAAGGACTTTGCATATTTGGTATTTTAATGATTAATTGCCCTTGAGGCTTGACCACTTTATTCAACAAACACAAAACTTTTACAAGTTCATCTTTACTAAAGTGTTCTAATATATCAATTGCTAACACCACATCCCATTTTAAGCCCTGAACAACTGATTTTTCCAAAAACTCAACGATATCAGATTCAACTACTTTATGAGCAAAATCTGTTGAACTTAATAAATTAATGGCTTCTTTAGAAGAATCTACTCCTGTAAAATTTGAATAACCTAAAGCTTTTAAGGAGGAAAGTATAGAACCATAGGCACAGCCAAGGTCTAGAATATTAATGTTTTTATCTAATGGCAAAAACTTGCTTAAAAAATAATCGTTGTAGTATTTTCTATGGCATAGAGTTGCTTGTATTGTATTTACTTGAGTACTATGATTTGAAAAGTAATTATCATAGAGTATAGTGCGATAAGAAACTTTCATAATATTGAACCCTCTTGAGAACTAATTACATTACCCCTTCAGCCATTTTCAAAAGTTAACTGTTTTAGTGCCGACTTCAGCCCTTTAATATCTTCTCTAAAACTGCACTTTTGTATTTGTTTAAGACTTATTTTACCTGCTTTATTCGCATTAATAATCACCCATTCAATTGCCTTAGCAAGTGCCTCAATATTTCCAACAGGAAAAATACATCCATTCTCACCATCCAAAACTAAATCAGGAGCGCAACCTACTTGGTCACTCATAACCACAGCTTTTCCTGCGTTCATCACCTCGTTAATTGCCAATCCCCAAGGTTCAAAGCTAGAAGGAAGGACAAAAGCATCACATAAGTCATACATAGCTGGTATCTCTGACTGATTTCGGAAACCCAGAAATCTAATTGAATTCCAACCTGTTCTTTTGGCCTCCAATTCCAGCTGATGTCTTAAAACTCCATCACCTACAAATAACAAATATGGTAATGGTTCTTGTATCCCATCTGGTGATAATAATTGATATGCTGCGAGTAAATCCTGTGGCCGCTTAACCTCTATTAATTTAGCTGCGTACAAAATGATTGGTCTACCAGGTTCCAAATTTAATGACCTACGCAGTTCCTCTCGGTCAGCACTAGCTAAGGTTACTTGTTGTTGAAAATAGTCATTATCAACAGCATAAGGTAGTGGAAATAGATGTTCTTCACTAACTCCGTAACCTTGGTAAAACTGCCGATTTAAACTCCCAACATAAAGAAATGCAGAAACTTTTTTAAATAACCACTTTAGAAATGCCTGTTTTGCAGTTTTCTTAATAGTCTCAGTTGGTTCTCGTAAGCCATTCGACTCACCTCGCAGTAAAATTGGAATACCTAATTGTTCTGCAGCTAAAATTGCTTGTATACTACAGAGCCAAGACCATCCATGCACCCAAACTGCATCAAATTTACCTACCTTTAATTGCTGAAAAATATCTTTCGCAATTGGTTGCCGAAAGAAGTTTTCTCTTTGCTTACTACCCCAACAATCTAAAAACTGGCTATCATAACCCTCTATAAGTGGAATATCCCACTTAATCGACTTGCCAAAGCCAGGGTCTTTATATTCTTTAAGGGAGAAATCACTATAAAAAAATACTTTCAGTTGAATATCTGGGTCTGCTCCAATGTAACGTAAAAGAGGAGCTTGATATTGAATGGGGTGAGAAACAAAATAAGCTAAACGCATAATAATTATATATTTAAAGTTAACGACATCAAAGTCAATTATATTTCGACTAAATGCCTTTCCTTCCCTAAAACTACTTGGTTACTGTTCAAGTAATTATTTATAACTTATCTTTCACTTTTTACTCCTGTCTATCTAAACAATTTAAATACTGTGGGTCATCCGTATAAATCCTGATGTAAAGTTCGGTAGTACGGGTTTCTACAGAATATTACCTATTTTCAAATAATTGAGAAAATTGCTCCCAATAATGTACGTCAATTCATTATTCATTTGTCGTGCATATCGTTAGGGAAAAACCGAGATAAATACACAACAGACTCAAAAGCATTTGTACAGGCAGACCCATTCCCTACTCTGCACTCTATTTATTTATTCCCGCACACCGAACTCGTAAGTACTCCTTACCCTATTTCCAATACTCCATCTGCATACTCTGAAGTAACAGACCGCTGCAAAACATCTAAGTATTCTTTAGATATCACTTCAGGTGTAAAGTGTTTTTCCAGATATTCGCGTCCAGCCCCACCCATACGCTCAACTAATTGTGTATCTTTACTGAGAACACGAATAAATTTAGCCAACCCATAGCTGTCCCCATTCTCAAAGCTATCGCCACACTTAGCATCAGCAATCAGCTCTCTTAGGTATGAATTTTGAGAACAAATAATTCCCACAGGTTTACCAGCAGCTAAAACACCATAAAGTTTGCTTGGTGCAACTAGACTTTCAAACCCAACATCTACACTCACCAAAGACAAATCACAAGCAGTCAAAGAATAGGGCAGTACATCCTTGTCTTGATATGGTAGAAACAAGCAATTTCCCAGTTCTAATTGCTGCACCTCTTTAATTAATTCCTTATACTTAGCCCCACTCCCGACAAAAGCAAACTGAATTGGCTCCGAACGCAATAACTTAGCAGCTTCCAAGATAGTATCCATGTCATGGCATCTACCCATATTGCCTGAATAAAGCACAGTAAACTTTTTCACCAAATCGTGCTTCCAAGCAAACCAATTTTCATCCTTAGCAATCGGGACAATTAAATCTGGGTCAGCCCAACTATGAATCACAGAAATCTTATCCGCAATATCCGGACAATTTGCGACTACACGCTTTTTCATTTCTGGGCTAAGAACCACAATCCCTTTAGCTGCACGCCAAATCTTTCGATTCACAGAAAGCCAAAATTTTGCCAACCAATGATGTTTAGGAATAACTCCCAACTCCACCGCAATATCTGGGTAAAGGTCATAGAGTATGCAAATAAAAGATATACCAAAGCACACATGAGCCAGGTATGCAATCACAGGCAAAAATGGAGGAGCAGTAGTCACCAACAACACATCATGACGATGAATATGTCTGATTAAGTGAATAGCAGCACGTATTACAAACATAATTCCACTCACCGCTTTGCCTCGAATCCTTTGTGGACCAAGTTGAGACGCACGCGATCGCCGAACTTCAACTCGACCTATCCGTTCTATAGCAGGAGCGTGAGATGTTCCATAAGCATAACCGGGCTGACCAGTGAAGACCTCAATATCTACTCCTTGTAAACCCAATTGCTTAACTAACTCTTCAATCAACTGTCCTGTAGCAGCATAGTCCGGAGGGAAAAACTGAGTCACTACAGACAATTTAATTGGCTTTTCAATAGCAGAAGACTGCTTTTGTTTCCCCTCCGATAGTTCGTAATCATTTAGATTTTTTTTTTAGTCTCTTGATTTGAAACCATAGACTTATTCATCCAATTTAAACTACTTGTCAAAAGCAAACGACAGAGGCTATCCCAATATTAAAATGAGTCTTAATCTACAGATTTATGCTTGATAAAAACAACCTTTTTTGTTGTTGTCCAGACAAATTAATAAAGTGTTTTATAATTATTTATTATATAATCTGGTAAACAAATAAATTGTTAATAGGCAAGCTTAAAGTAATGTTTTGCCTTTCTCCTAATAGCCATAGTTTAATCTGACTAAGGTGTAATAATGTACTTACTTCCAATCTCAGGAACCAGGCATAACACTTATTTTTTATATCTCGTTATTAGTAAGTATCACCTCGGTGTATTCACTTAATATCTCCGAATAAGGATACTAAGATGACCATGAATATAACTATAATAGAATCTTTAAAGCTTACTGGAGAAGCATCCTAGCTGCCTAAAGGTGATACTTAATTACATCTCTCTACCTAAAGTCAAAGAAATAAATTATGCGGATATATGTAGTGTTAAAAATTTAGTGTTAAAAACTCGGCACAATAGAAATTTATTTGTTAATATCGACAGATTTTGTCAATTTAAAGTTCCAGTTTAAAGATATAACAAGACAAACGAAACATAAGAAATTACCTGATATTTGCTTTGCTTACCTTATAGACTTAAAAAGGTTAAATAGGTGACACAGTTTTTACTAAGCTGAAACGACTTAAAAGAAAAGGTTGCGTCTACCAAAATTACCATAATAAAACAAACCTAAAAAGATGTCACACTCTTATTACTAAATTGCTAATGGCCATTAGCTAATTGCTAAGAGAATGCAGGAAATTATGCAATACTTGTCGGTTAAGAAAATTCGATAACCCAAAAACCTTGTAGAGACGCGATTAATCGCGTCTCTACATACCCTGAAGCCTAGGGTAAGGCAGACACCGCCTTACCCTAGCCGGAAAGACGCGATTAATCGCGTCTCTACGTACCCTGAATCACCACCAAAAATCCTTAACCGAGCAGTATTGGGAAACTATGGGAACATCTTGCTCCCTGCTGACCGGAAAGCGGGAGCATCTTGCTCCCCCCTGTCCGAAAAGCGGGCTGGAAGCCCGCACTACAAAACGAAAATAAATTTACACAGGTTTTTGTGATGCTCGCGGTAACTATTAGACCAGATATCAAACATCCTTGACCGAATACTCCTATCCCCCTACTATTGGCAAATCCTGGGTCTGTTTCCCACGTAATTGAAAAACCCCAAAGCCCAGATAAACTAAGGCTTTTGAAAAATAAATCAAAACTTTATTACCATTCCCGTTATTTTTCCAGCATTCTTGGGAACCCTATTACTAGCAGTTATTTAAAAAGCAGACCTAACTAATTACTTTCTACAGCGCAGAACTTTAACAACAGGACAAACATCTGTACTCATTCAAATGTTCTAGATTACGCTGATATTACAAATCACCATCAAATCACCATCAAACCCTCTGCTTGCCAATAATTGCTAAATCAAATGCCTCACACAGAGTTCTATCAACAGTTCTACCAACACATATTATGGAAAAACCCTATTCACGACTGTCAAATTCTGAAGGTAACAGTCAGTCTGTAGAAAAATTGCTTCATTACCAATCTTTGCCATTAACAAGCGAACAAAGTGATGATAAAGACTCAGACGAGTTTTTCGGTATTTTACGCCGACGGGGGATAATCATTGCAGGAGTCGTCACAACTATGATGCTCGCTGTTGCAAGCTTAACACTTAGTCAGAAACCGGATTATGAAGGTAATTTTCGGTTATTAGTCGAACCTGTAACTAACGATGAAAGCGTACCCGACGTAGCATCTAATAACAACCCCAACAACCAAAAACCAACTCTTGATTACGAAACTCAAATTCAGGTACTCAAGAGTCCAGAACTATTAGCAGAGGTAGCCAAAGAATTACAAACATCTTACAGTGGAATGACCCGTGATTTTTTAGCCAAATCTCTTCGTATCACTCGTGTAGCTGAAACCAAGGTTATAGACGTACGCTATCAAAGCAATAATCCCGAAAAAATTAAAACCGTTTTAGATAAACTTGCCAATTATTACTTAAAATATAGCCTAGAAAAGCAACAAACCAAATTGCGCCAAGGAAAGCAATTCGTTGACGAACAACTTCCACCCCTGAGAAAGCGAGTAGAAGGTCTACAAAAAGAACTGCAAGACTTTCGACGAGCATATCAATTTACCAACCCAGATACTCAAAGAGAAGATATAGCAATTGAAACTCGACTATTAAATGAGCAACGACTAAAAATTGACCAACAGCTATCATTGGTTCGTGCTAACTTCCTCAACATGCAAAAGAGACAGACTGCAAATGCAATACTAAATGAATCACTGACATATCAGGACTTAGTGAAACAAGTACGACAATTAGATGCTCAGATTGCTCAAGAATTGACTCGTTTTCAAGAGGGTAGCCCAGCAGTTGAGAACTTAAGAGAAAGGCGGGAAAAATTACTACCTTTACTACAACAAGAAGCACAAACTACATACAATACCAAACTAACAAGAGCCACTGCTGAGGTTCAAAATTTAGAAGCACAAAGCCGAGACCTTTTACAAAAGCAAGAAAAACTCGTCCAAAAAGAAAAACAGCTACCATTATTAGCTAGAAAGTATGCGGAAATTCAACAGGAATTAAACATCGCGACCGATAGCCTCAATCGTTTTTTGAGTACTCGCGAAACTCTGCAAATTAAGACAGCACAAAGCGAACTTCCTTGGCAATTAATTCAAGCACCAGAACTACCAAAAAAACCAGTCTCTCCAAATATTGAACGTAACTTGTTGTTAGGATTATTCGGCAGTTTATTTCTGGGAATTAGCGCAGCTTTACTCATCGAAAAACTCGATAACACATACCACCGAGTCGAAACTCTACAAGAAAAACTGAAATTGCCTTTATTAGGTAATATCCCTTTTGAAAAGCTACTCCAAAAAAATCAAGCCCCAATCTTTAAAACCGAACAAGCCGTAGATTCAGACTCTACAGAAGAGAATCTAATACCCAACGAGAACTATAACAATAAATATCCATCCGAAGCATTCCTAGAAGCATTTAGAGTCATTAACACCAACCTTCAACTGCTCAGTTCCGACCAACCCATCCGCTCCATCGTTGTTACTTCAGCATTACCAGGAGACGGAAAATCCACAGTTGCATTCCATCTTGCCAGAGTAGCAGCAGCAATGGGTCAAAAAGTACTACTAGTAAACGCTGACATGCGCCGACCAGACAAGCAATCTGTAGTCAGCTTAAACAACGTCTGGGGACTAAGCAGCTTAATTTCCAGAAGCGTAAAACTCGAACAAGTAATTCAACAAGTACCAGGAATCAATGATTTCTCCATGATTGCAGCTGGCCCAGTACCACCAGATGCAACCAAGCTATTATCCTCAGAAAAAATGAGATTACTAATGGCTGACCTGAGAAAGCAATTTGACTTAGTAATTTATGACACCCCTCCATTAATTGGATTAGCAGACACTAATTTAATCGCACCTCATACAGACGGCATTCTTTTAGTAGCAAAAATCGACCAAACAGACCGCTCCGCATTGAAGCAAGCAATGGAAAGCTTGAAAGTTTCCCGAATTAATGTACTTGGTTTTGCCGCTAATGGAACAAAAGGCAAAATGCCAGTTCATGAAAGCTATCGGCAGAAAGCTGTTGCAGTTAGCTAATGGCTAATGGCTAATAGATTTCAGCATCAAAACATCCTCAGTTATTTGCATCTATTGACATCGAAAATCTTAACCCCTAGCTCTTTCCTCCCTTATATTGGTAGGTTGAAAATGGGGTTGATATTTGATGTAACAATTATAGTTAGGGAGTATTTATTAGTGGTGAGGGGTCAGACCATGTATGTAGAAACTACTAAAGAACTTTCAAAAAATAAATTGCTCCTCTTGTGGGGTGGGCATCCCGAACCGCCTTGCTTGGAATAGACCCCACAAAACAAATAGACGGGCTGGAAGCCCATCCCACAAAACAAATAGATTTTTTTTAATTGCAAATCCCTAAATTCAAAAAATCCAGATACCTGGACAGAAAGCCCTCAAACGCCAGAGAATGAATTCTCTGTCTAATAGCGAAAGTCCTCTAAAGAGGACTAAAAGCAATATCCTATTTACGATGCTAGTGTCGCTTCCATACCTAGCCAATCTTCATCACTAGCAGCTTCCCAAGCCACAAACTCTTGAGCCAATTCAGTGGGTACATTTATCAACAAAGGAGTCAGCAGCGCAGTAATTTCTCCACTTACAGAATGTCCATGTGTCCGTGCTTGTTGGACGACCGCTTCGTACAGCTCAATAGGCAATGTTACTTCTGTGTTAATTGTTTTTGCAGCTTCCATAGAATTGCAATTAACTCTCGTGCCGTAAGTCCCTCACTATACCGTAAGGTTAGTGATGGGATATAAGGCACAATATATAAAAAATTATACAAGTTCAAATAAATAATTCTTACTAAAATAATAGTAAGCATAATTATTATTTATTGACTGATTTATAGTTTTGAGAGCAAAATATAATATAATTGAACTAGGTCGAGAAAGATAACCAGCAATTATGCAGCTAACGTATCAATATAAAGCATATCCAACGAAAGCACAAGTTCGAGAATTTGAGTCAGTTTTAGAACTGTGCCGTCGGCAATATAACTATAGGTTAGCTGAAAGGTTCAAATGGTTTGAATCGACTCGTTGTGCAACTGATAGATGCGATTTGACTCAATCAATTGTATCAGTTGAAGAGATATACAAAAATATTCCTTTAGAACGGGTACAGAAACGAGATGGTCGTAAAAAGGACGACTTGGGTAATCCAATTACTAAAAAAGGTGATGTACACTCGAATATCCAAAATGGTTATGTAGATTGGAACACAGTACAACAAAACGACTTACCTAATACTAAAAAGTTATTTTCAGAATATAAAAAATTGCATTCTCAAGTTCTACAAAATGTTTTAGAACGAGTTGACAGTGCAATGAATAGATATATTAATGGAGATAAAAATGGTAAACGTAGCGGTCGTCCTAAGTTCAAAGGAAAACATTACTATAACTCTTTTACTTACACTCAAATGTCAGTAAACGATTTTAGTAAAGATGAAACAGGAGTTAATTATCTAGAATTATCAAAACTGTGCAAAGTAGAAATTAACGTTCACAGAGCAATTCCAGAAGGGTTTTCAGTTAAGACAGTTTCTGTTATCAAAAAAAGTGATGGTTGGTATTTAAATATCACACTTGAAGATAAAAAAGTACCTGTAGCGGATGTAGAGATATGCCCGACTGAAAAAAACAGTATTGGAATTGATTTAGGGCTTGAATTTTACTGTTATTTATCAAATGGAGAGCATGTTGAATTTCCACGTTGGTTACGGTTATCGTTAGCCAAGCTTGAAAAGTTACAGCAAAAATTGGCTAAACGTGAGAAGCATAGTATTGCCTGGTGTCGCCTGAAAAATCAAATTGCGAGATTACATAATCAGATTGCAAGAAGAAGATTAGATTGGCAATTTAAATTAGCATACAAGCTATTTCAAAAAGCTGATGTCATCTTTGTAGAAGATTTAGCGCTCAAAAATTTAATTAGACGTGTAGCACCTAAAATTAATAATGAAGGTGTCTATCTACCGAATAATCAAAGTGCAAAATCAGGCCTAAATTTGAGCTTATCAGATGCAGCTTTATCCCAATTTATTAAGTGCTTAGACTGGGTAGCCTATAAGCTTGGCAAACGTGTTATTAAAATTGATGCTCGTGGTACTTCTCAGTATTGCAATAAATGTTTCACTAAAGTTGGAAAAGAGCTAAGTAATAGACATCATGATTGCCAATGTGGTGAAAGTATTCCACGAGATTATAATAGTGCCAAATTGATAAAATCAATTGGGCTACTAACATATGATATTTATAGTGGCGGTGGTCAGTCGTCACTCAAAAATGCTTTGGAAGTTTTGAAGCAGGCTGCGACTTCTTAAGAAGCCTACACCCTAAGCTTGCTTGGGTGTAGGTATTTCACAGCGTTTATTTGTATTATGGGACTTCCAAGTAAAAAAATATCCCAATTTTTTTGTAGTGCGAGCATCTTGCTCGCTTTTGACTAGAAACGAGCGAGACGCTCGTTCTACAAGATGGGATAATTTATTTTTTTGTAAATCCCTATAACCTTAGCTTGCGGATACAGGCAGAGGCCTCCCAGCTAGAAGGTTCTTCTTCCAAAGCTCACCCAGACTATAATCCTCAAGTGTAGAAGGTTTTTAGCTGTTCTACTGTTGGCAAAAGCTACATTGCTCAAATTCAGAAAGAAAAACTACGACAGCAACTGAAAGAAGGTGCTATCCGTCGTGCAGAACGCGACCTCAATATTATGTCAGACTGGCGTGCAGAACGCGACCTCAATATTGTGTCAGACTGCTTTGAGGTTGAGGAAGAGGTATGGCAGCGAAACGCACAATAACTGAATTTTATTTTGTTGGATATCTAGTAGTCATAGACATGAAATAGTCTGAACTTTAATATCTACATGAAGCTTTTTACGAAGAACATTGAGGATAGCGGTCAGATTATCCATTGTAGGATTGCCTTTTGCTGATAACATCCGGTGAAGACTCTTGCTCGGCTTAGATGTTTCAATTGCAAGTTCTTCAAAACCTACAGTCGCATTTACAAGGTCTCTCAATATAAGTCTTGCTGTTTCTGGTTCACCGTTAAGAAAGAGGGAAATAGCTTCATCAAGTAGAGCTGCTGCAAATGCTGAATCTCGTTGCACTCGCGCATGAACCGTTTCTTTGAAATCTCTTGTTAATGTCATAATTGTTACTTCTTTTTTCTCTTTTTTTTCTCAGGTTCTTCTTTTTTTTCTTCTTCTTCACTAGCCGCTTTCTTTCGCCTTTTGTACTCTTGGTACAGTTCTCTAGCTTGCTCAATATCCGATTGCTGACCTTTCTTGGTTCCACCCCCAAACAAGACGATAAGTTCCTTACCATCCATTGCCAAGTAAATCCGATACCCTGGTCCCCAATCAATTTTGTATTCGCCGATTCCATCAAACCATTTGATGCTTGATGTATTGCCTAACTCTAAACGAGACTTAGCAACTGTCACCTTCGCCGCAGCGGTGGCATCCAGGCCATCGAACCATTTTTGATAAGGGTTTGAACCATCTTCTCTAATATATTCTTGGATTTCCATACTAGTACATGAAGGCAGAAGTACGAAGGCAGAGGGCAGAAGGTGCAAAAGCTTATAATAAAAGCTTTTTGTCTAGTACTAATTGTTGCCTTATTTCCGCCGATTTGTACTAGATATTACGGTAACTTATATGTTACTCTAAGTCAAGTTTTATTTATTTTTATTTATGGATAAGGTAATTTTGTCTTCCCTACTCCCTACTCCCTACTCCACAACCTCATTCACAGGGAACCTATCAATCAACTGCATAGCTCGGTGAGCATTACGATACAAAGCTGATGACAAATTAGGCACATGGGGAATTTGCGACAACAAATCCAGAGTGCGACGTAAAATCCTTACCACATCCCCCTCATCCAAAGTGGTATTTTCGCAAAGCTCCGTCCAGTCAATCCCCAAAGCCCACTGTTCCACCACAGAGATTAAATTAATATACCTATTTTCTAAGCCTACAGGTAAAGCCACACCATGTCGATATTGCACCTTCAACACAGAGCGACGAATTTTTTGCAACCCCGACCAAGCTTCATCGGCTTCTGAAGATAAACTAAATTTAACAAAAGTATCAGGACGAGGAGTCTCAGTTACCAAAGCAGCTACGACCGCAGCCAAATGTTGCGGGTCTAAATTATCTAACACACCGCTAGCTAACGATAAACCCAACCATAATTCATTTTCACCGCGAAGTGATGCCGCAATTTGTCCTAAGTTAGTTGGTAATAACTCATTCAGAGCATCAAAATGCTGCAAAATTGTAATTAAATTAATAAACTCTTCCCAATATTGCCGGGACTTTTGCTCAACTTCCGCTTGCAACTCCAAATACTGTTCTTGTATTTCCTCATAACGCGCTCGACGTTTGAACAGACCAGCCGTGCTACCAGTTTGATGCAAAGGATGAGCTTGAATTTGTTCTTGCAATGCTTCCACCCGTCGCATTTGTTCCATCACTTCGTATGGAGCACTCAACGAATTACCGGGGTCTACCGGAATTTGCACCGCAATTAGACTTGTTTCCTGATTACCCTTTCGTGACTGTCCAGGCTTTAAAGGCATTTCTGCTGGTGGTAACAAACTTGGCGATATATCAATCCGTGGAATTTCTGCATACAAATCTACTACATCCGCCGTCGTTGCCACATACCAACGGTTATCCTGACCCAAACAAACTAAATACGGTGCTTGTCCAGAACCGGGTGTCTTCCCAACTAAAACAGCAGTTATGGGTTTAGAAACAAGAATATTTTTACCTTTTAAGCTCAGTAATGTCCCGGAAACGGCAAAACTCAAGAGCATCGTCATTTCCGAACCGCGAGTCTCCCGTGCTTGCTCTTGCAAGGTTTTCAATATTTGACGCTCGACTTTCAAGCGTTCTCGCAATTTTTCATAACGTGCGACATCAGCTTCATCTACTGCTGCAATTTCTTCGGAAAGTATTCCCAGCTGTTGTTGCATCTGGTCAATTAAATCAAACTGCGGTTTTAGGTGTAAATTCGCTAAATACTGCCCAAAACTGCGTTCTACCAATTCTCTTGTTTTTTCTAGAGTATGAGTCTGTAGTAAATTTAGTACCATCCCGTAGCTCGGCGTAAAATGACTCTTTAAGGGGTCAGCTTTACGAGTTGCCAAATCTGCTGCATCTTTTGCCCCTTCAAAAGGAGTTTGCAACGTTACTACATGACCTTCTTTATCCATCCCCCGACGACCTGCCCGTCCCGCCATTTGTAAAAATTCTGACGCATTTAGCAAACGGTGTCCGGTATCGGTACGTTTAGAAAGGCTAGAAATAACAGTGGTTCTAGCGGGCATATTAATTCCCGCTGCTAAAGTCTCAGTCGCAAATACTACCTTTATTAAACCCTGTTGGAATAACTCTTCTACCAACGATTTCCAAGCAGGTAAAATTCCAGCGTGGTGAGCAGCAATACCCCGATAAAGAGGCCCTACTTGCCCAGGACGCCCAGCCTCTGGATTACGAGTTAAAAAATCATCAATCTGCCTACGTAATTCCCGCGCTTCATCTTGGTTTACCAACCACAAATCCCCTAATTCTCCGACTGCTTTATCACATCCTTTACGGCTAAATATAAAGTAAATCGCCGGTAGCATATCCCGCTCGTGGAGTTTGCTGAGGATAAAATCTATAGTCGGAGTTTCAGCTCTAGCAATAGTTTTTCTGTCTCCGTCCCTTTTGCCTCTTTTCTTCAGACGAGAACTAATCGCTTTTTTGTTATCTTCCAGTAATGGGAACAGTCCCTTACTGTTACCGAAGTAGAACTCTAAAGGAACAGGACGAAAATCAGAATAAATTAAATCTGTCGGACCATGAACTTTATTTAACCAGTCCGTTAGCTGGTCACTATTCGCAACAGTCGCGGAAAGTGCTGCCAGCTGAATTTCCTGTGGGCAATAAATAATTGACTCTTCCCAAACCGTCCCTCGTTGACGGTCGTTCATGTAATGACACTCATCCAGAACAACTGCCTCCACATCTACCAAGGAGGTTCCGACTTGTCCGATGGATGTGCCATAAAGCATATTTCGGAAAATTTCTGTAGTCATAACTAAAATTGGCGCATCCCTATTTATAGAAGCATCGCCAGTTAATAGTCCGACTAAATCATGACCGAATTTTTCCCGAAAATCCCGTAGCTTTTGATTCGATAGCGCCTTCAAAGGAGTTGTGTAAAATACACGTTTTCCTCGTGCAAGAGCGCGATAAATAGCGTACTCCCCGATTAAAGTCTTACCTGAACCAGTCGGCGCACAAACTACTACGGAATTCCCAGCATTAAGGGAAGCAATTGCGTCTAACTGAAACTGGTCAAGCTCAAAGGGGAATATAGAATTGAGGTCAAGTTCTGGAGACAGCGCAGTATAACTCACTTAATTAATAATTAAACCAGACTGATTTTTATATTTTTTTAATCTCTGAAAGGGATTTTGTATTTAGCCTGCCCCCAAAAGCATCCCCGACAGATATTATTTTAATTGTACATTATTATTGGTTATTTGTTATTGTTCGTCGCTACATTTGTTGTCATCGCTCAACAATAATTGCTTAAAATAAATTATTTCCCTAACTCTTGAGAACGAATAGTAGCAGCTTTGACAGCTTCAATTAAAGCTGAGCGAAATGCGGCTTTTTCCAATTCAGATACTCCTGCAATAGTTGTTCCACCAGGACTAGTGACGCGGTCTTTTAATTCTGCTGGGTGAAGTTTTGTTTCCGAAAGCAATTTTGCCGTCCCCAGCACAGTTTGTAACGCCAACTGCTGAGCAATCACTCTAGGTAAACCAGCCGCGACACCACCATCAGCAAGTGCTTCAACCATAATTGCCACATAAGCCGGACCGCTCCCCGAAAGTCCAGTGACAGCATCCATAAGACTTTCGGGGACTTCCACAACTTCCCCCACCACTGAAAAAATTTTTCGTGCAGTTTCCAAATGGTGAGAATCAGCATTAGTCCCAGCAGTTATAGCAGTGACTCCCGCACCTACAGTCGCAGGAGTATTAGGCATAGCCCGAATAATAGGTAATTTAGCAAAAGCTGCTTCTAGTTTATGTAAAGATACGCCTGCCAAAATAGAAATCACCAATGACGAAAAACCATTGTTGATATTTATATTGATAGCATCTACCAATTCTATAGCAATCGCACTAAAAACCTGGGGCTTTATCGCCAAAAATATCACATCAGTAGCTTGAGTAAAAACAGCAGAATTATCTGTAGTCGTAACTACGCCATATTGCTGCTCTAAAAAACTACGGCGTGAGGCTTGAGGTTCGCTGACTATAACTTGGGATGATTGGTAAATACCACAAGTGATAATACGGGATAATAAAGCGGAACCCATTACCCCGCCACCGATTAAGCCAAATTTAATGGTCATTTGTTAATAATTTGATAGTCAATAGCCAATGTAAAAATTCAAGAGACAAAGAATTTCCGATTTTGGATTTTATTACTCCCGACTTTTAACTTTAGACTGTTGACTAATTTTAACTTTATTACTGTGCCGCTCGATTAACTTCGTTGTTCCAAGTATTGGTATTCACGGAACGAGGAGCGCGAACAGGGGGTTGGGGAACTTCATGAAGTACGCCACCCTGAGTGCTAACTTGCACACAGCTAGGAGTGAATAAAAAGATGCTTTCGCCAATACGTTCTTGATGCCCATCCAGAGCATAAGTACCACCCGCGACAAAATCCACAGCCCGCTGCGCTTGGTCTGGGTCCATAATCGTTAAATTTAATACGACGGACTTCCGCTCACGCAGTGCTTGAATCGCCTGAGGCATTTCTTCAAAAGTACGTGGTTCTAATACCAATACCTCAGAAATCCCGTTAATAGCTCCAGGCATACCAATAACATTACTCATAACCTTTGAACCTGCCGCTACATCAGTTTCCATTGTATTCACGGGTTCGCGCCAACGTCGATTGGCAGCAGGGGTCTCTTGTTGTACTGGCTGGGGACTTGGTTCCTGGAAATTTTGATAGTTCGTTTGTGGAAAATTAGGTGCCTGATAGCTAGGTTGCTGGAAATTTCCAGCTTGCTGCTGTTGTTGCTGCGGTTGCTGGTAGTTATTACTATCTACCTCACCATCTTCATAATATTCCTCGTACTCAACTTGGTCGTTAAGACCAACAAAATCCCTTAACTTAGAAAATATCTGATTCATTTTTTACTCTCCGGGTGCTGGTCACCTGAATTGAGGTAGCAAAAAATCACTTTGCTGCTATCTTCTCTTTATCTGTTTTACAACAAGTAGCGGATAACCATGAGTTATCCCAATCACCGCTAGTAGCATATATTACAAGCGTGGTAAATGCAACAATCCCGTTATAAACGTACGCGCACTACCCAAACACAATGATGAGTTAAGATTATACATGAACCCATCCAATTGCGAAAGTTTTTCCCTATTCTTTTTTTATTTGCCTATACTTTTGTAAATATCATAAATTAGAGTATTAACTACGGCCAGATTTTTAGTTTTTTTTAATGCTTCAAAAAAATAGCCCTGGTACTGATAACTCAAGGCTTGTTTTTTTATACAGTTATTAGATTGTCAATGAGACTTAGTTTTAAATGTTACGCCCTCCAAACAGGATAGTACCTAATCGCACCATCGTAGCTCCAGCTTTAACTGCCAGATGATAATCTCCTGACATACCCATCGACAATTCGTGCATTTGAATATGCTCGTAGTTTTGCTCCTGGATTTCTTGTGCTAATTGGGTGGTTCGAGAAAACACATCTAAAATTTCAGACTCTTTTAATCCCAAAGGTGGAATTGTCATCAAGCCTTGAATTTGTAAATTTTTGCAAAGATTTAAAGTTGATAAATCAGTCAAAAGTTGTGTTACTGTCCAGCCCGACTTACTAGGGTCAGGCAAGATTTTAACTTGTAGGCAAACTTTGGGTTTAACAGAAAGTTCTTCAGCAAGTTGATTCAAGCGCTGTGCCAATTTTAAATCATCAACTGAGTGAATCCATTGGAACAGTTCTAGAGCTTTTTTCGCTTTATTGCTTTGCAAATTTCCGATAAAATGCCACGTAATATCGGATAAGTCTTGCAACTCAACTTGTTTACTAGCTGCTTCTTGAATGCGGCTTTCAGCAAAATCCCGAACTCCTGCTTCGTAGGCTTCTTTGATTGCATCGGAAGACACTTGCTTAGTGACAGCTATTAAGCGCACTTGTGGTGGAAGAGAAGTAAGAACTTGGGCAATACGTGTACGAATAGAACTACTCATTGGAAGGTGCGTTGGAAAACACTTTGCAGATGGTCGTACTCTTCAGAATGTCCTGCACGACGCAGGGTACGCAGACGATTTTCTAGCATCATCCTAGCTTCAGTACGTCCGATAGGCTGAAATTTCAGACCTTTTCCGTCAGTTGTAACCAAAAAAAATAAACGTTGAGCGTAGAGTGTTGTAAAAAGTTCTTGGTTCTCATCAACCATACAGATTCTGTAGAGTAGACCCCAAGTGGGGTGATTAATGTAAGTTTCAGAGTTATCCTGGTTCATTTAGTACTGAAGGTATGAGTACATATATTTTTTCGTGCTAAAAGAGAAATGTTCAGACGAGAATAATACTATTCGTCTGAATATTTGCTTAAGAAGCAAAAAAATTGCAACTTACACAACCAATGGCTTTTGTCAAGCATAGAGTAATACGCCCTATATGTAACTTCTGAGCGTCTAAACAAGAAAACGCCCAGCAAGCACCGGACAAAAATAGAGAAAGTTATCCACGGCCAAACTTGGAGCCGCGTGTTTGCTGATAACAATCCAAGCCTTCTTCCATGCTGCCACAATTACGTTCCTTTTGTCCGATAAAAACATAATTAATCAAGACTTCAGGGCTTCCAAATCAAAAATACCCAAATCCTTTTTTGTCGGATGGGCTTCTAAACCGTCATTATGTATATCTAACTTATTGCTAATTGCTCCCCACTCCCTCAAAACTCTTCAGTTCCAATCGCAAAGCGTATTCCCCAAAACAAAATTAAAATTGCGATCGCAAACCAATCGCGGGATTTGAAGCGTAAGTCATGCCACTTGACTCGATGTTCGTTTGGACTTGTAAAACCGCGTACTGTTATTGCTTGAGCCATTTGTTCTGCGCGTAGGAGTAAGTTTTCTAACAGTCGTTCGACTACCATAAGCCAAACTTTAGCTGCTCCTTTGACTCCCAATTTTTTCCAATTGATTGCCCTTGTCATTACGGAGCGAATCAAATTTTGTATTTCCTCTAAAACTAGAGGAATAAATCGCAAAGACAAAGTTAATGTCAATGTAATTTCTGTAACAGGTATTTTGAATCGCCGCAGGGGTTGCATGAGGGTTTCTATACTAGCAGTAATTTCCTCTGGGGCGGTTGTTAATAAATATAAATTTGTGCTGTAGATGACAGTAAATAAAATCGTACTGAGACTAACTGCTAAATCCCAAGAACGTCGAGTTACTTTAACTGGTCCGATTTCAACTGGAATATAGCGATAGTCTTTAGAATTAAAAAATACTATGGAATTTTGGGGAGCAGTCTTATTACTCGATGCTGACTGAGTTAAGACTTGTTCACTTGTTGGTAAACGTGGTTGATATTTAATACCTAGCCCATCAGGACTAATAGAGGCAATAATTAAAACAAAAAAGGATAGCATTAGCAAAAAACCCATTTGCTGCTGCCAGACTCTCCGAGGAATTCTCGATGCTAAGGTAGCAAAAATTAATAAAGCTACCAAAAGTACACGCCACAAATTGTTAGCAAAAACATAGGTAGTCAAGAAACTCATCAGCCAAAAAAACTTGACTCGTGGGTCAAGCCTATGCAGCCAAGTTTGCGGCTCTTCCAAGTAAAGACCAATCGGTAGGGAACGTAGTAAATCCATTAATTACTTTTTAGTTTTAAATTTTAAATTTTGAGTTTTGAATTTTGAGTAAAACGCAAAACCCAAAAATTATTAAACGCGAGCTGCGCGATTAGCACTTGAACTTTCGACATCACGGGTCTTTTTGCTACGCCACAATAAACGAATAGGAGTACCAGTAAATCCTAATTGTTGGCGAAATTGGCGTTCAATATAGCGACGATAGTTATCGTTAAAGCGTTTGGACTCATTGACAAACAGAGCAATAGTTGGTGGTTGGCTACTGACTTGGGTTCCGTAATAGATTTTTCCTTGTCTGCCACCACGACTAACCGGTGGTGAATGCCATTTAACAGCTTCTTCTAAAACTTCGTTAATAACCGAAGTACTAACGCGACGCTTGTGTGCTTCTGCTGCAGAATCAACCAATTCCAAGATTTTTTCTACCCTTTGTCCGGTGACTGCACTAACAAAAATTGTTTCTGACCATTCGGTAAAATGTAGACGCTGGTCGAGAACTTTCTTATAGTCATAAATTGTATAAGAGTCTTTCTCTTCAACTGCATCCCATTTATTAACTACCAAAACACAAGCACGACCTTCGTCCAAAATTCGTCCGGCTAATTTCTGGTCTTGCTCAGTGACTCCATCAACAGCGTCGATAACAATCAAAACTACGTCCGCACGACGAATAGCTTTAAAAGCGCGGTTAATGCTAAAAAACTCTGCACCGTATTCAATATGTTTCTTTTTACGAATACCAGCAGTGTCAATTAAACGGTATGTTTGACCATTTCGCTCAATAACCGTATCAATCGCATCACGAGTAGTACCGGAGATAGGACTAACAATCGCCCTTTCTTCTCCGACAAAAGCATTTAATAAACTAGATTTACCGACATTTGGGCGTCCGATAATAGCGACTTTAATTTCTGTATCTTCTGGTATATCCTCTACTTTTGGTAAATAGGGAATCAAAGCATCGAGTAAATCTCCTGTGCCGCTACCATGAATACTAGAAATGGCATGAGGTTCATCTAGACCCAATTGCCAAAATTCGGAAGCCTGCATTAAACCCTGTTCTGGTGATTCACATTTATTTACTGCCAATAAAACAGGTACAGGTTGCCGTCTTAGCCATTCAGCAATTTCTTCATCTGCTGATGTTGGGCCTGTTTGACCATCTACCAAAAAAATTGCTGCACTTGCTTCTTGTAAAGCTGCCATTGCTTGTTGGCGAATATGTGGCAAAAATTCAGTATCGTCATTAAATACCAAACCACCAGTATCAACCACCAAAAATTCACGGTCACGCCAAAAAGCGGGAAGGTAAGTTCGGTCGCGAGTGATTCCAGGTTGGTCAAAAACAATAGCACTTTGTTCCCCAGCTAAACGGTTAACTAGGGTCGATTTGCCCACATTTGGGCGACCAATAATAGCTACGATAGGTAATTTCATATCTCAACAGTGGATGCTTGATGCTCCAAATATTTATTGTATCTAGGGGGAGTGGGGAGTGGGGAGTTGGGAGTGGGGAGTTGGGAATGGGGAATTGGGAGTTGGGAATGGGGAATGGGGAATGGGAATTGGGAATAGAAAAAACTAGTGTGAACTATTAATACTACTACATCAGAGACAATTTGTGGGGTTTCGGTATGGTATGGATACCGTAAATTTACACTCTCTACACCAGGGGGTGAATTGCCAATCGAATTTTGTGTCACATTGACCTGTCAAATTCAGAAAAAAGGTACAACATGGAATCTGGCAATGCTTCGGGATGGATATTTAGTGGATATTTAGCTTTGAAAAAAAGAAAACGACGGCTACGTCACAATTTAAAGTTGGCGTTAATAGGAGCGTCTTCCTCGTTGCTCCTATTTTTGTGTCTCTTGTTTTACTCCTACTGGATTGAACCAAATTGGATTGATGTTAATCACTTGCAACTTACCTTACCGCATTTAGCGCCAGAGTTTAAGGGTTACCGCATTGTACACATCAGCGATATCCACACCGATAAGTCTATGACCAAAACGCGGTTAAGTCGAATATTCAAAAAAGTTAACCAACAACAAGGTGATTTAATTGCGATTACAGGAGACTTCGTTACAGCTACTCACGAAAGGTTTATCCCAAATCTCAGGGACACAATAGGTCAATTGACACCAAAAGATAAAACTGTTGCGGTCTTGGGCAATCATGATTACTGGACCAAACCAGAAGAAATTGCCAAAGCGCTGACACAAAACGGTATCGTCACTCTGAGAAATGATGTTTATACTCTGCGAAAAGGTAATGCAGTATTACATATTGCTGGTGTAGATGATGTCTTAGCTGGTAAAAGCAACTTAGATTTATTGTTGCAAAGGTTACCTAAAGAAGGAAGCGCAATTCTTCTTGCTCACGAACCAGATTTTGCTTCCGCTAGTGCAGAAACTGGCCGTTTTGACTTGCAGCTATCAGGGCATTCTCATGCAGGACAAGTAAGAATTCCTGGACTCAAACCTTTAGCGCTGCCACCTTTGGGTGAGATATATTACTCAGGGTTGTACCAAGTGGGAAATATGTTGGAATATACAAACCGTGGTATTGGTGTAAGTGGAATACATTTAAGGTTTAGCGCTCGTCCGGAAATAACTGTAATTACACTTAGTTAATACTGAGAAATCCATCCAATATCCAATCAGTGTTTGTGATTAATTTTTTTTAAATACTGTAGATTTTACGGTTGTATTTTGACTAACAAAGTATAAACTTTAAAAATTTACAGTTCTTAAGTATTTATGCCGAATCAAGAAACAATTTGGATTATCACCGCTGATGCACCCCAGACAAACGTTCCTGACGTGAATAGCAATGGAAATACTAGAGAACTAAGAAGAGTAAACGAGAATCAAACAAACGGCAAAAAAACCGTTGAAGAGGCTGTAGCAGTTAGTGCAGAAACATTAGAACGGAATATGACTAGCTTTATATCAGTAGTTGGAAGGTTATTCAATCGTGCTGAAGACCAAGCTAAGGTGAATAATTCGGGTATGCAACTGGATGAAATTGAATTATCTGTAGAAATTACAGCAGAGGGAGAAATCAAATTATTAGGTACTGGGGTTAAAGGTGGTGGTAAAGGGGGGCTTACACTTAGATTTAAACGTGTATAAGCCACTGAACTAAAGTATTTTAGTTTCCTCTGTAACTAACTTTTGCCCTAGTTTAGGCTCTGTTCCTGCAAGTAATCTTTCGATATTGCTTTTGTGACGGACAATTACATATAAACCACCAGCCACACCAAACAAAATATAAGCTAGCGGTTGGTGTAAAAGTGTCATAAAAATAGGAACTGCAATAGCACCAGAAATCGAACTTAAGGAAACAATTCGGGATATTCCCACCACAATGGCAAATACACCAAGAGTGGCTAAACCTATTTGCCAATTCATCGCTAACAAAATTCCCAAACTGGTAGCAACTGATTTACCACCACTAAAACCTAAAAAAATTGATTTACTGTGTCCAAGTATTGCCCCCAGTCCAGCTAAGATTACCATCCAAGGTTGCCAGGTTTGAACATTTACTGTTGCGGGAATAATACTTTGGCTCATATCCAATTGAAACAATGAATACACTAGAAGTATAGCCAAAACACCCTTGAGGGAATCTACCAGTAAAACTAAAGCCCCTGGACCTTTACCCAAAGCTCTTAAGACGTTTGTTGCTCCAGTAGAACCTGAACCAAGTTCGCGAATATCAATACCTTTTAACAGCTTAACGGTTATGTAGCCAGTGGGTATAGAACCCAGCAAGTAAGCTACTAGTAAAACTACCCCACACAAACTTAACCAAATAGCCATAGTTGACGGTTGACGGTTGACTGTTGACTGTTGACTGTTGACTGTTGACTGTTGACTGTTGACTGTCTAAAGAACTCAAAACTCTTAATTAAAAGTCGTCATCAAAATTCTTCATCATTTTAGGGTCGGGAGCAAAAGCTAGCCACAGTGGAAATTGTAACAAGGCTAAACTTATTTCTTCTTCTGAGTCATCAATCACAATAAAGGGCATTTGATTTCCTTTTGTCAACCTGTCTGCATTTTGCGCTAATGATTCTGGAGACTCAAATAATGCTACTCCTCTACCTGGACCAAAATCTGGACGACCAATTCCCAAGCAGTCCTGCAAACCTCGTCGCCATTCACCTAGGCGTTCTGGTGAATTTGCTAACACTAGTACACGGAGACGATTACTATAAAGCTCGTAAAGTATTGAAATAACGGCGGAGGTAATGAGTGTATTTTGCAACCTACTCCCCATCGTCCGCAAAGCACCTCTTCCACCCAGGTTAAAAAACCAGTTAGAAACCCTTTCGGCATGGACTGGTTCAAATGTACGACGTAATTGCCAAGCAGGACCGTAATAATCTGGTTTGCTACGATATTGGTCGATTAAACGGCGAATTTGTCTATTAGTTTCCTGAAATTGTTGTTGAGCAAATTGTGGTACGTCATTTTCCCCTTCTCTTGACTTTGCTGGTCTTGCTTCAAGTCTGTCTCTTTCCCTTTCTCTTTCCGGTTCTACTTTGGCTTTAGAGGGCATTAGTGGTAACTGTTCTGCTGCTGATGCTAAATCCTGCAAGCTACCAACAAGGTAATCTTTAAAACCCTGTACGCGAATGGCCAAGTCTTGAGAAGTACCAGCAAAAGTGGTTCGCATCTCGTTGCGTATGCGCTCTTGACGACGTTCCAGCTGTTCTACGGAAATTTGTATCGTCTGTTTGCGTGCTTCTAAATCTTCTAACGCTTCTTTTACGACTTTTCCCAAAGCTGTTTGAGTCTCGCTTAGTTGCGCTTGCAGGTTATCGTAGGTTGCTTGTAACTTAGCAATTTCTTCTCTCAGTTCACTTTCTGTGCGCTGTAAGTCTTGTAGTTCTTTTTCAGTAATTTCAATTGGTTGTGGATTTTCTGAGACAACAAAATCAACTTGTGCTACTTTCGGTATTTCAACAGATGGCTCAACAGGTGAGTTGTTTATTTGCTCATCTGGTGTTTGCTCTTGTGTTTGTGCTTCTGTTTCACTTATTGGTTGTGGGCTTTGTAATTCGTCTGAGTTCATAAAATAACGTGATTCCAATGATGCGAACAAATAACCTTTTAAAAGTTACAATTTATTAACTAGTGATTTTTAACATTTTTATAGACATTATATAGACATGATGTAGAGACGCGATTAGTAGAGACGCGATTAATCGCGTCTCTACTGCCGTGGTGCGTCTAAATTCGCGGACAACGTTGTTCCAGACAAGATTTGAGAGTATTTGGGTCAAATAAAATGGGTAGAAAGTGGATACTTTTAACTTCTTTAAAATAGAACAATATGGGCACTTTTTCCCAAAAAATACGCCAGTTTTGCCATTCCCGGTAAGGAAATTGTCTAATTAATTTGTCACCTCTGTAAATATCTAAGTCGGTAGCGCTAAATTCCAAGCGGATTGTTCCTGCTTGAAACATCAGAAACAATCCCAAGAGTCCGACAATCCCTCCAACTACAGTATTCACTATCAGCAATGGGATAGCGAGAACTATTATTGCTATTGGTAGGTTGTAACTCGGTTTCAGTTCGACGGTCAATGCCGAATCAGAAGTAAATATTCTAGTCACGGTCAAAAATTGCTTTGTTAATAAACATTATTCCTATTTTATTCGGAATGGGGAGTGGGGAATGGGGAGTGGGGAATGGGGAATGGGGAATTGCAAATTGCGAATTGCTAAAACCCGTGTTCTAAGCCACTACCAGCACCTTGGAACATTACAGCCGATAAAAAGAAGTTACAGACAAATATCAATAATAAGGCTGTAACTACGGCTGTTGTGGTTGATTGTCCTACTCCTTTGGCTCCTCCGCTTGTTGTTAAACCCCAACTACAGCCGATTACAGCGATTAATCCACCAAAAAAAGCTGCCTTTATCATGGCACTGGTAATATCCCACATACCAAGGAAGTTGCGTGCTGAGTTTAAAAACACTGTATCAGACAGTTTGTATAGATTAATCGCTATTAGCAAACCACCGAATAAACCTGTCATTAGAGATAATAAAGTTAAAATTGGTAGCATAATACAGCAAGCAAGTACGCGAGGAATAACCAAATAATCTATAGGGTCGGTTTTTAACATCAAAAGTGCGTCTATTTGTTCTGTAACGTTCATAGTGCCAATTTCTGCTGCAAATGCCGAACCTACTCTTCCTGCTAAAATTACAGCTGTTAATACAGGTGATAATTCCCGCGTTAATGCTAGTGCCAACACACCACCAACAACATTACCCGCTCCGAAATTAATAAATTCTCGCGCTACTTGGATTGTGAATACCGCACCGACGAAAATAGCAGTGAGTAGAGCTATGAACAGCGAATCCGGCCCAACTACTGCCATTTGTTCTAAGGTATTACGTCGATGGATTTTACCCCGCAGCAGGTGAACAAATACCTGTCCACCTAGTAAAATCGCTGCCAGCAAACGCTGACTCCATATTCCCAAGCTAGATTTGGATGTAGTCATATATATTGCTCGCTATATGTTACTTGCGGTTAATCGTACTTATGTTCTCGCGTTCCAGCAGTAATCATAACGGATTGCAATGTAAGTCAAAAGTCAATATTTTATAGTTTTGTAGATGGTTGACGGTTGACGGTTGACGGTTGACGGTTAACGGTTAAGCGTTTCTTTTTCCCACTAACGGCCAACAACCAGCAGTCAACAGTCAACAACCAACAGTCAACAACCAAAAATTAAGTTTATTTAAACTTACTCTCAGAAATTAAAATATCGCAGGATTACTGTTTTTTGGGAAATGTCGCGATGGCTAATCGCTGTAAGCCTTTACTATCAAAGCTTTTAGAAACTTGAGTTGGGGTCGAAAAATCATAATCCTAGTGACAGAGATTATTTACTGTTTTAATGAAAACTTAAGATTTTTGTCAAATCCGTCGCTTTAACCAAATCCCAATTATTGTAGAAATTGAAAAAGGTATTGAAATCCTATAGGTCATATTTGCTTACCTTATTGGAGTTTTCCCGTATGACAATTTTCAACAATTTCCTCCGCTCGCTTTTCCTCACAATGATTTTTAGCTTCCTAGCCCCCATTTTTCTCGTCGGTGCTACCCTACTAATTCTCTCTTTCATGGGATATATTCCCGGCCTACAAGATTTTGGCAGTGCAATCGCCACTCAAATCATCCAATTCCTTTCTACTTTTGGTAGCGGTTCTCCTGGAGGGGGTATTTTCATCATTGCTTTAGCTTGGAGCCTGGTTGGTGGACTTTTTGACACTTACGTGCATTATCGGTGTCAGATTTTACGCTTGGATTCCTAAGCGCAACTTGTGATTTCAAATACTAGCCAAATTTTTCATTACTTGTTCAATGCTTTGTTGATACTTTAATAATTTATACTTCCAATAACTGAAAAAAAGCGTCCTGACGAGGACAGGGTTTAGTATTGCTTAATTTATATTAATAAAACTTTCTATTTTGTGATATTTATAGATAAATAGCTTGGAAATCTTTTGGCATAATCCTTAAGAATGAAAAGTCTTTACAACGTTTGTGTCTAAATAAACAATTAATTCTATACCGATAGAACTAAGTGCTGTGCTTACTTAGAAACTAAGTATGACATAGATTTTTCCTTGAGTAGCGATTAATTTACTACTTTATGGATTACAACTTAAATGTTGTTACAAGATTGTTACGAGGTATTTTGAAAGATTATGGTTTGGCCTTTTAAACCCGGTACTAGTAAACAAATTGCTAAGATTGAAATTACAGGTGCGATTGCCAGTGCAACTCGCAAAAGAGTTTTAGAAGCACTTAAAACAGTAGAAGAAAAAAAATTTCCTGCTTTACTCCTGCGTATTGATAGTCCAGGAGGTACAGTGGGTGACTCTCAAGAAATCTACAGCGCTTTGAAAAGGTTACGCGAAAAAATCAAAATTATTGCCAGTTTCGGTAATATTTCAGCTTCTGGTGGCGTTTATATCGGTGTAGGCGCTCAACATATTATGGCTAACCCAGGTACAATTACTGGTAGCATAGGTGTAATTTTGCGCGGTAATAATTTAGAACGCCTGTTAGAGAAAGTTGGTGTTTCCTTCAAGGTAATAAAGTCCGGTCCCTACAAAGATATTTTGGCATTTGACCGGGAATTAACAGACCCAGAGAAAAATATATTGCAAGAATTGATAGATACGAGTTACTTGCAATTTGTACAAACAGTTGCTGAAGGTCGTAACTTAGAAGTTGAAACAGTAAAAACTTTTGCGGATGGTCGAATTTTTACTGGACAGCAAGCCTTAGAATTAGGTGTTGTAGATAGACTGGGAACAGAGGAAGACGCTCGTCGTTGGGCGTGCGAACTCGTAAATCTTGACCCAGAAAAAACGCCAGTGTTTACTTTAGAAGAACGCAAGCCTTTATTGAGTCGCCTTTTACCAGGTAATCGTCAGCGTTCATCAACTTTAGCCTCTGGGATTGACTGGCTGGGATTTGAATTATCTACCAGTGGTCAACCTTTGTGGTTATATAGACCGTAGGTTAACAGTTAACAATTAAGGAGGATTTTGGCGTGGAGTGGCGAATGCGTGCAATTCGCGGGGCAACAACCGTAAATGAAAATACACGGGAAGCAATGCGGGAAGCGGTTATTGAACTATTAGAGGCATTAGAAGAACACAATCAACTGCATCCCAGTGATATTATCAGTGTTACCTTCTCAGTAACTCGCGACTTAGATGCTATTTTTCCTGCAGCTATAGCCCGTGAGCGTCCTTACTGGGATAGCGTACCAATGTTGGATGTACAGCAAATGCACGTCGAAGGTAGTTTAGAAAGGTGTATAAGATTTTTAATCCACGTCTATCTTCCAGAAAAAAAAACCACATACCATATATATTTACGTCACGCAAAAAACTTGCGCCCTGACTGGGATTTGTCGTTGACTGCTCAGAGAATATGATTCTTAAATCACCAACAACCCTAGAGGGCAAAGTGTAGAATATACACACCTCTATGAAAAAATACGTAATATATGGCACTTTACGGTGGTGACGGCAAGGCTCAAATTACAAATATTGGTGGCGAAATCTTCACTGACCGAGGAACTGGTGTGCGCGTTAAGCTAGAGGATTTTTTAACTATTCTCTCTAGAAATCAAGACCCATTAGTAATTGTCACCAGTGAAGGTTTATTTACAAAAATATACAAATATATTACAGCTTACAAAGGATTTGTATTTTTTACAGAATCATTAGATAGGCTTGATTTCAATAGCAATATAGAAATAATCTACGCTCAAAGTATATCAAGCGATATTTGATAATGGGGAGTAGTTGGCAATTCGCAATAAGCCGAAGCGGCACGCTACGCGAACGCAATTGCTTACTCCCACTCCCCATTAGAAATTCGCAATTTTGAATTTTGTTCGCGAAGCGTCTGCCTTGCAGATATTTTGAATTGTTTACTCCCTACTTATGATGGAATCTAATACCGATAAAAATGTCGTAGACGAAACCCAAAAAGTCTTTTTTCTGCAATAGTCCAGTAGTCTGAGGACTACCTTTTTCATCTAAAAGTGGTTTCATCAGGTAGTAAGCGGGCTGGTAATTATACCAAGGTATCGAAGGCCACAAATGATGAATTAAATGATAATTTTGCCCCATAATCAAAATATTAAGGAGCTTTCCGGGATAGACACGAGCGTTTTTCCAACGATGACGTTCTATAAAAGGACGATGGGGTAAATAGTCAAAAAAGAACCCTAGCGCTAACCCAACTATCGCTGAAGGTATAAACCAAAAATTAAGAACGTAACCCAAAAAGTGGTACTGAATAGAAATATAAAAAATTGATACCACAATCAACCGACCGATAAACCATTCAAGTAGCTCGTATTTCTTCCATAGTCGGCGTTTAAAGAAAAATACTTCGTGGTATAAAAAACGTGCATTAATAAACCAAAGTGGTCCAGCAGTCGAAACGAAATGGTCTGGGTCGTTTTCTGGGTCATTAACATGAGCGTGATGTTGCAGATGCACCCGCGTAAAAACAGGAAAGGAAAAAGCCAGCATCAAGGCACTAGCATGTCCTAAAACAGCGTTGATTATGCGGTTACGGTGTGCTGACTGGTGGCAAGCATCATGAATAACTGTGCCAGAGACATGCAAACAAAGGGTGTTAATAGTGAAACAAACCCAGTGCGGCCATTCCCAAAGCCAGTAACCAAAATTTGAGAATATAACCATTACCACTGCTGTACAAAACATCAACAGCGTGGGATTAAAATCACCAGGAGGTGCAAGTAATTCTTTTGGGGGTATTGCCAGTGGTTTTTGTACCTCCGACGCGAGCATTCCTTACTCCTTTAGTAATAGATTTTCCGTAGTATCCGATACTTTTTGCTAGATAATAACTTTTGTATAGCAAAACCCTATCGTTATCTTTACATACCAGCCGCTCATTTCAAAGTAGAGACGCGATTAATCGCGTCTCTACTGAATGGGGAGTTGGGAATGGGGAGTTGGGAATGGGGAATTGCGAATTGTTTAGGGATTCTTATGACTGATAAAGGAGCGACCGAAAAAAAAATCAGCTTGGAGTAAGATGCGCTCAAGAGCAACAAGCGGATGATTAACGCGAAACAACTGACTCTAACCCCAGTCAACAGTCAACAGTCAACAGCTAACAGTCAACTAAAATGGAACTTAAAGAAAATCTCCGTAGAACAAAAATTGTCGCTACAATCGGACCTGCAACCAGCAGTTCGGAAATGCTCAAAGCTATTATTGAAGCCGGTGCAACTACTTTACGCCTAAATTTTTCTCACGGTTCCCATGCTGACCATCAGCGCAGTATCCGTTTGATTCGGCAAACTGCTTTTGAATTAAATCAGCCTGTTGCGATTTTGCAAGATTTACAGGGACCCAAAATACGTTTGGGTAAGTTTGAGAATGGCTCAATATTTGTAAATAAAGGTGATAAGTTTACCTTGACAAATCGCCCTGTTGTGGGAACACAAGATATTAGTTGTATTACCTATGAGTATTTAGCGGATGAAGTTCCCGTCGGTGCCAAAATCCTCCTTGATGATGGACGAGTGGAAATGCAGGTGGAGGAAGTTAACCGGGAGAAAGGGGATTTACATTGTCGCGTTACGGTACCTGGTACGCTTTCTAATAATAAAGGGGTAAACTTTCCTGGGGTTTATCTTTCGATTAAAGCCATGACCGACAAAGACCGCGAGGATTTGGTATTCGGTCTTGACCAAGGTGTAGATTGGGTCGCACTTTCTTTTGTTCGTAACCCTCAGGATGTTATAGAAATTAAAGAGTTAATTTCCAGTGCGGGTAAACAGGTGCCGGTGATTGCCAAAATTGAGAAGCACGAAGCTATCGAACAAATGGAGTCTGTTTTATCTTTGTGCGATGGTGTCATGGTCGCAAGGGGTGATTTGGGTGTGGAATTACCCGCTGAAGATGTCCCTGTGTTGCAAAAGAGACTAATTGCTACAGCTAACCGTTTGGGGATTCCTATCATTACTGCGACCCAAATGCTGGACAGTATGGTGAATAATCCTCGTCCTACTCGTGCTGAGGTATCTGATGTGGCAAATGCTATCTTAGATGGTACGGATGCGGTAATGCTTTCTAATGAAACTGCTGTAGGTAAGTACGCGGTTGAGGCGGTAGCAACTATGGCGCGTATTGCCGAACGTATTGAAATTGAGATGGCGCAAAACTCCAAATTGTTTGTTAAAGATGCCAGACGCTCAATTCCTAACGCTATTTCACAGGCTGTGGGACAAATTTCCGAACAGTTGGGAGCTGCGGCGATTATGACCCTAACACAAACTGGGGCAACTGCTCGTAATGTCTCTAAGTTCCGTCCTCAAACACCTATTTTGGCGATTACTCCTCATGTTAACGTAGCTAGACAACTACAAATGGTATGGGGTGTAAAACCTTTGTTGGTTCTTGGTTTACCTTCGACTGGTCAAACATTTCAAGCCGCAATTAACGTCGCTCAAGAAAAGAATTTATTGACGGAAGGTGATTTAGTTGTGATGACTGCTGGGACACTCCAAGGTGTTTCTGGTTCCACTGATTTGATTAAAGTCGAAGTAGTAACAGCAGTTCTTGGTCAAGGAATAGGGTTGGGACAAGGTTCCGTCAGCGGTCGTGCAAGAGTTGCCCACACTAGTATGGATGCAAGTACTAATTTTAATCACGGGGATATATTAGTTGCCGGACATACAAATGCTGATTACGTTGATGCTATTCGTAAAGCCGCAGGAATTATTATTGAAGATGAAAGCCTTACATGTCACGCAGCAGTAATTGGTTTACGTTTAGGCGTACCAGTGATTGTTGGTGTCAAAAAAGCAACACAAGTTATTCGTGATGGAGCCATTTTGACGATGGATATGCAGCGGGGTCTGGTTTACTCTGGTGCTGTAATTGGTAATGGGTAATGGGTAATGGGTAATGGGTAATTGGTAATGGGTAATGGGTAATGGGTAATGGATAATGGGTAATAAAAAACAATCACCAATTCCCAATTCCCAATTCCCAATTCCCAATTCCCAATTCCCAATTCCCAATTAGCAATTCCCAATTAGCAATTCAACTGTCGCTTGTCCTGTTTTTTGCCAACTGAATTCATTGGCTCTAGTGATACCTTTGGTGGAAAGTTGTAATCTTAAGGATGTGTTAGTTGCAATTGTTTGCATGGCTTCAGTAATTTCATTCGTATTGTAAGGATTAACTAGAATTGCTGCGTCTGCTGCGACTTCTGGGAGTGAGGAAATATTGGAGGTAATAACTGGTGTACCACAAGCCATTGCTTCTAACACCGGAAAACCAAATCCTTCCCAAAGACTGGGAAAAACAAGTGCGATGGCTTGATTAATTATTTTGGGTAATTCGTTGTAGGAAACGTAATCTAAGAATTTGACTTGATTGGTTACACCGAGTTCTTCTGTTTGATTTATTAAGATTGGGGTATAACGTTTATCGTAAGGACCCGCTAACCAAAGTTCGTAGTTTTTATAATTAGGTAATGCGGCAAAGGCTGCAATTAAGCGAGAAATATTCTTGTAAGGGTTGTGTCTTCCGTAATAAAAAAAATAATTTTTCGTGGGTAAATCTAAAAATTTGAAATGCATTTTGTCGTAAGCCAGAGGGATTGCTGTTATTTTTTTCTCTGGTACTTTTAAAAAGTTTTGGATGTCGATGGCTGTGGTGACAGAATTACAAATTATATGTTCTGCTTGCTTGACTACAGCGGGTAGATAACTACGGCAGTAAAAGCTTTGTGCGGCAGAAAATTCTTCCGGAAATCTTAAAGGAATTAAATCGTGAAGGGTAATTATATAACGACAATCAGAAAATAATGGTGCTTCTGGGATGGGAGAAAATAGTAGGTTTGATTTTAGTTGACGATATAGTTTGGGAATTTGAAATTGCGTCCATAGTAGACGTAGGAAATGTCCTTTTATTCCACATTCGGTTGTTAAGTTAGTGGGAGATTGGTGACAATTAATATTAGCAATTTCAAAAGGTGTTAATACATTTATGTCTAAATTGTTCAATTCTGGTAATAAATTTAGGCTATAGTTTAACCAACCTGTGGGTTTTAATGGTGCAAAAGATAGATTTACTAGTATGGACATTTTTGCTAATCGCTAGTGGATACAGCGAATTTCTAATTATTGGAGTACAAGCGGGTGGGCATCCTTGCCCGCCCCACAAGAATTGTTTACTAAGGTATAATACGATAATGCTATACGAGTTGTCTTTCCGATTAATTTATCAAGTTGATTCACCTACAAGTATTTTACTATTAACTATTTATTCAAAGTTTGACCAAGAAGATATCAGTGAAAAAGAAATTATAGATATTATTAATTATTTTTATCGTGATTAATATCTGATAGACGGATAACCCAACAAAAGACTTAAAAAATTGGATTTACCCAAGTCATTGCGAGGCATCACGGGGAGCATCCACTTTTGGAAGAAACATAATTATCTAGTGCCAGAAACCCCAATATATAAGTTGTCTAAAAAAGTCTATCTGCCAAAAGTGGATGCTCCCGGCATCACGCTACGCTTTCGCTTCTGAAACAGCCCAACCTATAAACACTGTTTTTCGTGCAGGGTGGGGTTTAGGTAGATTTTAAGCTAATAACTAACCTCAAAATTTTTGAACAATAGGGATTACCTGTATTAACGAACTCTAGAGAAAACTTGTAAAATAGATAAACTCGTAAAATAAAGTTTTCCCAAATGGGACGATGTTTTTGATAAAAACAAAGCTGACTACGACGATATTCCACGACCATTGCATTTGCAACTTTTTGAGTCGAAACTCCTTTCAAGTGAATTAAAGATACTTGGGGTGTATAAAGTATTTTATAGCCTTTATTTTTTACTCTTTCGCATAAATCAGACTCTTCAAAATACATAAAAAACTTTTCATCAAATCCGCTTAAACTATTAAATAAATCCGCTCGAATAAAATATGCTGCTCCAACAATAATATCAACTTCTTTAATATCTTGATATTCTTGCTCTATCAGTCTCAATTTATCATTTTCTTGAGTTGATTGATGCATTTTACGGGTTTGAAATTCCCCTTTTATGCCAATTTGCTTAGAAATAGAAACTTGAAAGCTCCCGTCATGATTAAGTAATTTTGGTCCAATTGCCCCAACTTCTGGGCGTTTTTGCATTAAGTCTTTTAAAAATGGTATTATATTACTGGTAAGTATTGTGTCTGTATTTAATAAAAATAAAAATTCACCCTTCGCAACTTGTGCCCCAGCATTATTACCCGCTCCAAAACCGATATTTTTAGGTAGTCTAATTAAGTTAATCTTAGGAAAACTTTCAGCTACAAATTCAGGGCTACCGTCACTAGAAGCATTATCAACTAAAATAATTTCACATTCGGTTTTATCAATGTATTTTTCCAGCGAATTTAAGCAATTTGGTAATACATCAGCGCCGTTATAGTTGACTAAAATAATTGATACTGAAAGATGCTGTTGTCTCATAACTATTTTATAGAGCTTTGCTTAGCTGAATACGACAACACTGTTTTAATGATTATACTTGTAATTTTTTTTAAGTCAAATAACACTTTTAAAACCCAAATTCTTAAGGCTATTCCTTCTGAATTGTAGCCCACTTTAAAACTTTTGTAAGCAAGCTGGAGAATTCCTAAACCAAAATCTAGTCTTTTATCATCAAAAGGGTTAAAGTAATTTAAAGTTAATTGTTGTTTAAATCGATTGTAAAATGCTTGGCTCAAGTTTCGATGAATTAAATAACTTTTGCCCGTAATTCTAAATTTTTTACTAATCCAAACTGATAATTCTTTATGAAACTTCCCAGCGTCTGACATTACTCCTACGGAATTGGAATCATGGATTCGGTAGCGAATTAAAGGTTGGTTGATATGTACTATCTTCCCTCTCTGGGATGCGACTATTGCTACCCACCAGTCGTGATACCATTTTATTTCATCTTGTTCCGGAAAGGGTAGAATATCATCTAATAAAGAAGTACAAAATAATAAGGAACATCCAGTTACAACGTTACGAAGCAATAGTAAGTCTGATGAAGCCTGTTGGGGATTGCGTCCTTCAAAATTCCAAGCAGAAGGATGAATTATTTGGTCGTGGTTGTTGATTAATTCTAAGTCGGAGTGAACTAAAAGTGCATTTTCGGAACGTAATTTTTCTAAGGACACTTTTAGCTTATCTTGTTGCCAAATATCATCTTGGTCGCAAAAAGAAATTGCTGTAATTTCAGCATATTGAGCGCAGTAGCGTAAACCACGTTCAAAGTTTTGATAATGATTTATGTTTTCGCTGTGGAAATGGCAAATAAAGCGCAAGTCATCAGCAACAATTTTTTTGATGCTATCTTGATACTCAGTTTGAGAACAGTCATCCACAATATGACAAACCCAATTTTGCCAGCTTTGATTTTTTATCGACTCTATTTGCTTCTGAAAATATTCCAGATTGGGATTATAAGTCGCTAAAATAATACCTATTTTTTCTTCTGGTTCATAATCCATAATTAAGTTAATTCTATTTGACAATCATCCCCAATCATAAATCTTAGGGCTTTTGGACGACGAGGAGCTACGGTTAATTGTGCTCTCTGCCCTATTACACTATCAATAATTCGTTGATGAATTCCGGCAATTTTTGCATTTTCTAATACCACAGTATGTTCTATATCCGTATCAATTAATATCACATTATCAGCAATACTACTGTAAGGACCAATGAAGCAATTCTCTAAATAACAATTGTTCCCGATTACTACTGGTCCGCGAATCGTGCTATTGATAACTTTTGAACCAGCACCAATTTGTACTCGTCCAATCACGCTGCTCTGAGCATCGATTTCACCAGTGATTGATTTTTCTAGGTAGGTATCTAAAATTAAACGGTTTGCTTCCAGTAAATCATCTTTTTTTCCTGTATCTAACCACCATCCTTCTAGTTTACATGCGGTCACGCGCTTCTGTTGGTCTATCAAGCATTGTATGGCATCTGTAATTTCTAATTCTCCTCTTGCTGAAGGTTGAATGCAGTTAATAGCATCATGGATTAGATTAGAAAAGAAATAAACTCCAACTAGTGCTAAATTAGAAGCCGGAACTTTAGGTTTTTCGATTAGCTGTAGTACTCTTCCGTTTTCATCCACAGTTGCGACACCGAAAGCGCTAGGGTTGCTGACTGAGCGTAGTAAAATTAATGCGTCTTGGTGTTCTATAGAGAATTGTTTCAAAAAGTGGCTTAAGTCCCCTTGCTGAATTAAGTTATCACCTAAATACATTACAAAAGGAGAATCCTCCAAAAAGGGACGCGCTACTTGTACTGCTTGGGCAAGTCCTGCAGGTTTTTCTTGTAAAATATAGGTTATGTTAGCTCCAAAAAGTTCGCCGTCTCCTGTTTTGGTCTGGACTTCTTGCCCTGTTTCTGGGCTAATAATTATACCAATATCAGTAATTCCTGCAGTTACCATTTCTTCTATTCCATACCATAGAATCGGTTTGTTCGCAACAGGTACTAGCTGCTTTGCTCCGGTGTAAGTTAGCGGACGTAAGCGCGTACCTTTTCCACCGGAGAGAATTAATGCTTTCATATTTGGATGGTCAATTATCAATCTTTATCGTACCTCACATCAAAGAAGCTTATGCTGATGAGTTAAGAAGTGAAATGCTACAGCAACTTCCAGGAGTAATGATAAAAGTTGAATATATTATATACTTTAATCTTTTATGGTTCATCGACACCTAGCAGAATTTTAATTAAGCTATCATAATAAAATCTTAACTTGCCACAAATGTATAAATTATTTCTCAAAAGGATTAATTGTTTTGTATATTTGTTGTATCTTGTTTATGTATATTTTGTTAAATGAGTGTGATTATGTTGGGTGAACAAGAAACATTGCTCTCGCATCAAAATGAAAGTACTTCTAAACCTATATATATTTTGGGTGCTGGACCAGCAGGTCTAGCAGCAGCTTATACCCTCCGCAAACAAGGGAAATCAGTGGTAGTCGTGGAAAGAGATAATCGAGTTGGAGGACTGGCGAAAAGTATTGAGTATCAAGGTTTTATTTTAGACTATGGTCCACATCGTTTTTATACTAAGATTGCACCTGTACTTCAGCTATGGGATGAAGTTTTAGGTAAGGAACAAGTTACAGTTAAACGTTTAACACGAATATATTATGGTAATAAATACTTTAATTATCCATTAAAAGCTTTTGAAGCTGTATTCGCGCTAGGCTTTATGGAAACAACAAAAATTCTTACTTCTTATATTACTGCTAGATTGTTTCCTAATAATAATCCTAAAAATTTTGCGGAATGGGTCACCGCAAGATTTGGTAAAAGATTATTTGAAATTTTTTTTGAGGGCTATACAGAAAAACTTTGGGGTATACCTTGTACGGATATCAGTGCTGATTGGGCTGCACAAAGAATTAAAGGTTTGTCTCTAATTAAAGCAATAAAAACGGCAGTTTTAGGTAACGATGGTAAGGTTAAAAATCTGATTGACCAATTTCAATTTCCTCGTTTAGGTTCTGGACAATTATATGAAAAAATTCGTGAATATCTAGAACAGCAGAATCAAGTAATTTTGCTTAATACTGAAGTAGTCCAATTGCATCATGAGAATTTTAAAGTCACTGAAGTTACATTAAAAAATAGACAAACAGGAGAAGAATCAACTGTTGAATGTGGAGATGTTATTTCCTCGGTGCCCATCAGTTACTTATTAGGAAATATGATATCACCTGCACCACACTCAAAAGTTGTACATGCAGCACGCTCTCTTAAGTTTCGTAATACAATTTTAGTTTACTTAATTGTTGAAGGAAAAGATTTATTCCCTGATAATTGGCTTTATATTAATGACCCAACTGTCAAATTAGGTCGGATAACCAACTTTAGAAATTGGTCTCCAGAAATGTTAGCAAACCAATATCAAACCCCTTTATGCTGTGAATATTGGTGTAATTTTGATGAACCAATGTGGCAACAATCAGATGCAGAATTGTTAGCACAAGCAGAACGAGAATTAAGAAAAATTAAATTGATGCATAATGAATATGTTTCTGCTGGTTTTGTAGTTAGACTACCTAAAACTTATCCAATTTATGCCGGGGATTATAAAAATTCTTTGTCAACAATTCAAGATTACTTACAGAATTTTGATAATCTTCAGTTAATTGGTAGATATGGTGCTTTTAAATATAATAACCAAGACCATAGTTTGTTAATGGGAATTTTTGCTGCAGAGAATGTTATTACACCAGGTAAACATGACCTTTGGGAAGTTAATTCAGATAGCGAATATGTAGAAGAAGCAAATGCTGATACTGTAACCACATCCGCAAGTACAACTCGTATTTCTCGTCGCCAAAAATTGATAACATTTTTGAAAGAATTAGGAGGTTATATTTTATCTGGTGGTACTGCTACTATTCTTGATGTTTTAGTTTTTTCCTTGCTCATCAAGTCTGGTATGTGGTATGTTTTTGCGTTATGTATTAGCTATTTTATTGGCTTAACCACTAATTTTTGTTTAAGCCGTAATTTTGTATTCAGGATATTTTGGAAGAATTGGTTTGTTCAATATCTGGTTTTCGCAACAGTCGCAATTAATAGTTTGTTAGCTAACTTAGGACTTTTACAACTATTAGTTAATGACTTAAATTGGAATGCTACGTCTGCGCGTTTAGCTAGTGCTGCTTGTGTCGCTTTCTTAAGTTTTGCCGGACATAAATTATATTCTTTTGCTGATAAACAAAGTTTGGAATATCAGCTTAAGAAATAAGCATTCAATCAAAATTAAAATCTTTACCATCAGTCCCCTGCACTCCATATAAGGGGACTTTAATGTTAATTAATAAGGAAAAGTACATATGTCCAATATCAAAGATGATTTGCAAGTTATAAACACAACCAACTTTCTAAATGCTAATAATAATTTTGATGAAGTTTTACGAAAAATAGCTTTAGGAATATTTTTTATTCAAATCCTACTGTTTATAATTTATCTCTTTTCTTATTACATTAGTGCCGAAACTCCATTAGTTGTATGGGATGCTTTAAGTTATTATCTATCAGCAATAAATATATTTCAGCAAAATTCTTTGTCAGAAGCTTTAAATGCTATTCGTAATTCTGACCGTCCTGTTTTTGCTTGGGTCAGCATATTTTTAATAAAACTTTTGGAATTAAATTTAAGTTATGTCTTTTTAAGCTTTATAAATATAGTTTTTTATCATATTGTTTTAGTGGCTTCTGTTTGTTATTTATTAAAATCAGTAAAAGCCAATCTTTTAACAATTCTTGCAACTATATCTACATTTTATTCAATTCCTATTTTTTTTAATATGTCAAGAGAATTAATGGGAGATATTCCAACCGCATCTTGGGTAATGTTGTTTATAGCTGCTTTAGTTGCTATTAAAAAATCTGCACATCGGTTGTTAAATGCATTTTTTCTCGGCATAATAGCAGCATTTGGCTTACAAACGAAGCCGATTTTTATATTTTGTTTTGTAATATTGACTACTTGCTTTGTAGTTGTCGAATTCAGTCGTGCTATTTTTTTGAATAAAATACCGTTTAAAAAAATTTGTTCCAATGCTTTACCTGTCTTAATAGTTTCAAGCATATCTTTCTGTTGTTGTTTATATTTTATTTATCCACTAAAATTATCAGAATTAATAGTAGCATTGTCATATAATAACGAAACTCTTGGTTACTGGGTATCTGCTACTGGCATTTTTAATTCTTGGTTATGGTTTCCTAAAGCTTTTTTTGAAGAAGTTAACATATTACCTGCATTTATTTTAAGTTTCATTTTCATCGTTCAATTAGTAAAAGCTCCTATTAATTCACTTATCATCCGTGAAGAAAATAATCTATTAGGTTCTGTACGTATGTATTTAAAAAAAATATTAGTTGGTGAGTTATTCTTTATCAACTTATCATTCATAATTTTTATTATTTACGTATCTCTTTTTGTCAAAAGTAAAGATGCTAGAGTTTTATTCTTTTTATTTCCTTTATTTATCACTTTATCTTTGAGCATAATTGATTCAGTTGGTAAGCTATCTAAATTTAATAATAAAATAGCGATGCTTTTATTAGTGTCAATTTTAATTTCCAATATGATTAATACTATGAGTTGGTCTCCAGCAATTTTATCTTGGATACCTTCAAAAATATTTAACAGCTATTTAAAAATTGAAAATGGAGAAATTTCTAGCAAGTATCCTTATGTTTTCAAAGATATTACTTATGAAAACCTCAAAATACCAGAAGTATTAGATTTTCTCGAAAAAGATTGCCAGCCGGAATGTTTAAAAAACCCCCATTTTGTATTCTTACCTCATTCAGGCTGGACAATGAATGATAATGTATTTTCCTCATTTAAGCCTATAACAACTAATATTTCTATTCATAATCGCTTTAATAAACCACCTTTATTTTTTTTGAGCGGTTTATTTAATTATGGTGGTTGGGGTTACGAAGGTGGTATTCCTAGAATGTTTTTAAATGCACATTATATTCTAGTCGTTAAAAACAAAGACTTGATAGGTGATTTGAAAGGAAATACAGAAGTTTATAATAGAGTTTTAGCAAAAGAGTTATCATCAGAAACTCCAGAATTTATGGATGGATTAGCACAAGTATTTGAAGTGAAAAATAAGCTAGGTGACTTAATTATTTATAAGCGAAAAAAATTGCCTAGTCCAGATAATTTTGTAAAAATCGTCCAAAACTTAGCCCTAAAAGACCCGAATAATCTTTGGAATGTTCCTTTTATTTATTCTGCTTTACAGATTAATCCACAAATACCTGAACTGAAGCAGCAACTGGAGCAAATGCCTAAATTAATTAACACCACAAAGTACCGTTATGGAACTCCAGAACAAGAAGCTAAAATTAGAGATATGCTAGCTGTGAAGAAAGATGTGAATAAGTATCAGGTTAAGTATCCTGAATTTTTAAAACAGTGGTAACTCACATTTTATAATTAGAAAACTAATAGCTAATTTCCGACAATTCCCTAAGCATTAGCCTTAATCGTTGTCTCCAATGAGGTGGATATGTATCTATGATAGTGGATATTCGAGCGTAATTAAGTACAGAATAAAGGGGACGGTTAGCTGCTGTGGGATATTCGGAAGTAGTGATGGGAATTACTCGCTCGATTTTTACGGGTATGTTTAGTTGTAGCGCTTCTTCAAATATCGCAACAGCAAAATCGTACCAACTCGCAACCCCGCTGTTGGTATAGTGGTATGTGCCAACAATTTCTGGAGTTAATTTGGGAATTATTTTAGATATTGTTTCTGCGATATCTTTTGCCCAAGTTGGACTGCCAATTTGGTCTGCAACAACGTTAATTTGGGAGCGCTCTTTCCCTAATCGCAACATGCTTTTAACGAAGTTGCTTTTCCCTAACGTCCCGTAAACCCATGCTGTACGCAAGATTAGGTGATTTGAACAATATTCGCTAATGGCTTGTTCTCCTGCTAGTTTGGTTTTACCATAAACGCTTAGGGGATTTGTGCTATCAGTTTCGTGGTAGGGATTATTCTTTTTGCCGTCAAATACGTAGTCTGTAGAAATATGTATTAGATAAGCTCCTAGTTTTTCGGCTTCTTGGGCAATAATTTTAGGGGCTATAGTATTGATTGCTTCAGCTAATTCTGGTTCACTTTCTGCTTTGTCTACTGCCGTATAAGCTGCTGCGTTAATAATAATTTGCGGTTGCTTCTGTTGAATGAGGCTTTTTAAAGTGTCTCGGTTTGCTAAGTCTATAGTGGGACGTGCAACAGCAATAATATTTTCTTTAGGTTTAAGGATTTTTTCTAGTTCGCTTCCTACTTGACCTTTGCTGCCAATTAAAAGAATGTTATTCACAAAAACACCCTATTTGTTTGAATTTACCATAAATATTATGATGCTGAATGTAACTTTTATTCTTTGTTTTATCCTAAATACTCACCTTTAAGAGTTATGATGTCAGCTTTTTGCAACTTAGGTAAAAACTTCTGCATCCTTAAATCGCTTACCTTCCTGGTCTTTCCCCGATAGTGTTGGTGTATCTGTCCCAGGCCAGATTATCCCTATGTCAGGGTCATTCCATAAAATAGTGCGATCGCCTTTTGGCTCATAGTAGTCGGTAGTTTTATAAAGAACTTCTGCGACTGAGGATAATACTAAGAATCCATGGGCAAAACCGGGGGGTATCCACAAATGAAGTTTGTTTTCAGCACTTAGCTCATAACCGACCCATCTCCCAAAGGTGGGGGAGCTTTTTCTGATATCAACTGCGACGTCAAAGATTTTACCTACAATTACGCGAACTAATTTGCCCTGGGGTTTTATGATTTGGTAGTGCAAGCCGCGTAAAACATTTTGCTGAGATAATGAGTGATTATCTTGAACAAAGTTAACTGTTATACCTGTTTTATCTGTAAATTTCTGGTGATTGTAGGATTCAAAGAAAAAACCACGATTATCTGCAAACACTTGGGGTTGGATGAGGAGAATATCACTTATTTCGCTTGGGATGATATACATAATTTTTGAATCAGACAGAACAAATACTCCACTTGAAAATTTAGTGCCAAATTTTACCTAATTTTCCGATAAAACCGTGATAAGTGCCCAATAAGCAAGCACAAATTTTTAACCATTTATCCTCAACATCATACAACTGAATCCATAATGTCGTCAGCAACATGTACTTAATTCGCCAAAGACAACTGTATATACGATATAACCCTTTAGCATGGCGAGTTTCAATATAAGTATGGTTACGACTAATATAGTATTGGCGAAAAGCAGAATATTGTTGAATATAAAATTCCTTTTGCAAAAACTTAATTTGGATAGGATAACCTAATTCATGATATATAGTTGCTTGTGGTATTATGATATTATAAAAACCTTTTTGTCGTAATTGTAGGCTATATTCCATATCAACCCCATCAATGAATAAGTCCACGATAGGCAGAGAAATATTCTTAATCGCATCTACGGAAATTAGAGAACCAGAAGTGATTGGAGAATCACATTCACAGTATTGCTGCTTTTTTGTTGGTTTATATCCAATAAAGCGATACTTTGAAAATTTTGCAGCTTCTACAAATTGATTGTTTCTTAAATCAATTCCCAGCGGTGCAATAATACCTATCTTATAATTACTTCTATAAAATTTGTGGTAGCCACATATAAGCTTTTTTAAACAATCTTTATGAGGAAGACTATCTTGGTCAAAAGCCCATAAAAAATCATATTCTTGGTCAATAGTCCAAGAAATAGCCCAATCAAGAGCCGCAGAAATTCCGATGTTATCTGGATGAAACTTAATAATAATATCGTTGTTGCTTTTTAAATGTAATAATGGTTTTTCTTTAGAATTGTCTACTATCAAAACTTTTTTTATAGGAAATGATTGATTCCTGAGGGCTTCTAGACAAAATTTAACAGCTTCCGGATTTTCGTAAGCAGTTATATAAGCAGCTACCTTGTGTTTGGTAAAACGTTTTATTTTCATGGTAGCAGTGACAGAATTTTAATGTAAACAACATTTCTATTGCATCTAGTCATAATCACACCCTCACCCTAAATCTAACTTTCTAATTCTTTTTCTAATATTTTTTAATAAATAAAGAGTTTAAGGTATTATAAGCAGCTTTCTCTGGAGAATACTGGCAAATATCTTTAAGCCCCTGCTTTTGTAATTGTGCTCGCAATCGCTCATCAAAAATTAAGCGATTAACTTGCGTAAAACAAGCATTTTTTGAAGAAGTATCCACAATTAAACTATTTACTTCGTGCCGAGCAAAACTACTAGCACCACCTTTATTTGGTACTACTACCGCGACACCACAAGCCATTGCTTCCATAGCAGTTAAACCCATAGCTTGGAAGGTTGACAAATCAATAAAAATATCTACTTCATTTAATAAGAAGGCAAGTTGTGAACGATTTAAAATTCCTGCATTCGAGTAAGGAAAGTGATGAGGTAGTTCTAAAAATAAATGGTCATCAGAATTGCATCCAAAAATAATGATTTCGATATTATCACCATGAACTTGGGAAACTTGCTGCAAAATTTCCATAGTCAACTTTGCTGCTCGACGAGGACTACTAGGACGAATCATGGCTGCAACACGCAACGGTCTTTGTGGCCAATTTTTATCTCGTCGTCTGCGAGGACGAAACAAGTCTATATTGACGCTAGCACCAACTATAGAACAATCAATTCCTATCAGGTCTTTAACCACTTCATAATTCCACTGGGTTTTAGTAACTCTTACCAAATCTGGGTAAAGACTATACGAATTCCAAGCTGTTTTATATTCTTCAGAATTGCTGGGAAAAAAATACGGTTCAAAATCTTGCACGTAGTACCCTTTGATGGGAAGATTCGCATTTGATACTTGGGATTTTAGCCAATAAACCGATTTATATAAAGTGGCGATTGCTGCATCACAATCAGTTAACAAACATGATATTTGATTTTCATTATCCACATATATTATAGGAATATTACTTTTTGGGTAACTGCGTTCAAATGAGCTTTTATTACTCTGAAAGTTGACTATCCTCACATCTACACCCATATTTTGCATTGCTTCGGCTTCCTGAAAAATTACGTTACCACCACCACCAGGCTCCGTAATTGGTAAAACAATTAAAATCCGTTTTCCTCCCCAGTGGAGCTTTCCGTCTTCTACAAATTTTTGGCGCATTTTCATTACTTGACTACGAGCACGAATACCTTCCATAACTCGGTCGAAACGGCATATCGTAACTCCTTCGCTGACAATCTTTTGTCCATGCTTGGAAATAAGTACTTTGTCAGCTCTTTCGCATAGCATCTTTCGTCGTTCATGAGAATAACTACGAGACTGACTATGGTAAATATAAGTATCATCTGCAACTGCTAATTGCCACTCAGCCTTTCGTGCCCGCAAACAGTAATCGTTTTCCTCGCCATATCCTGCTCCAAAGCTGACTTCATCAAAGTATCCAATCTCTAAAATGACACTTCTCTTTATCATCAAACAAAAGCCATTGAGAAATGATATACGTGGATATAAACGCTGAGAATATGAGGCTACTAAACAACCCATATCTGTTACTGTAATTTCTTGAGGAAGACAGTTCTCAGCCCAATCGTCACCTTGAGTAATTTCTGGAATTGATTGCCAAGAAGCTGTGTTAGAAAGCGGGCCAATAATACCTATTTTGGGGTCGGATTCTCCACAGGCAACCATACGGTCTAGCCATTCTGGCGTCACAACTGTATCACTATTTAGTAATACAACGTAGTCTGCTTGAGATTGCTTAAGTCCTTGATTAGCGGCAAATGTATAGCCTTTGGCAACTTCATTTCTAATTAGAAAACATCCTTGAGAATTGCTAAACTCGCTAAGATACTCACAGGTTTCTTTGCTACTCCCGTCATCCACTAATATCAATGAGTACGGCATACCTGTATAGTGAATTACTGATTCCAAACAACGCTTAACATCATCAAGTGCATTATGGACGCAGACGATAATGTCTACGCTAACAGTATGCTTGTATAACGGTTGTGGTAATGATACTTCTTCTACGATAATCTCACGATTGCTAATATTTGTTTTTAACTTATCAACATGAGCTACTTTCCAAGTGCCATTTAATTTATTTATTAGCCGAGAACAGTATTTAATTACAGGTTCTTTAATTCTAAACCATAATGTTCGCAATACCCAGAACTTACTAGTTTTCATTGCTGCAATCATTATGTTTGAATATTCAAGTTCCAACTGAGCTTTTTGCTTTTGCTGCTGCTCTGTTAAAAATTGTCTTTGGTATTGATGTAATTGCTGTCGCAACACATCCTGCTCTCTTTGAGAATTTAATAGCTGCTCCTGTATTTTCTCCTGTTCTTTTTTAATTATTTCTCCTGAGGCTTGCGAATATTCAAATTGTTGTTGAGCTTGTTGTAAAGAAACAGAAAAATTACTTAATTTGTCTTCAGTTTCTCCTAACTGAGACTGTAATTCCAGTATTTCAGTATTTTTGTCTTGTAAATTTAATTGTGAATGTTCTAATTGCTCTTGATTTAAAATTAATTCACACTTGAGTTTTTGATACTCAAGAAGTAAGTGAGAGTATTTTTCATTTAAAGTAATGTATTTGACTTCAAGGGTACTAGGTACTGCACAAATGATAAACTGTAATGTATTTGCATCTTCGTCATTGTTAATTTGTTGAAAAATATCATTTTGAAAGTCACTAATATTAATTTTTGGAATTAAATCACTATCGGATAAAAAATTTAATACGGTTTTGTCAATATTAGTTACTAAATACCCAGACTTTTCAAATAAATCTTCTACAGTTTTTCTAGTAAAAAATCTTAAGTGAGTATTATCTAAAATACCCTCTTTCATATATTCAAATCTACCTTGTAATAAAGCTAAACGAATTGCACCGTGTGCGATATTAGGAATAGATGCAACAACATAGCCGTCTTTTTTTAAAATATTTTTAGTTTCTTCTAGTACTTTCCAGGGGTTCTTAAGATGTTCTAGTACGTCTCCAAATATGGCAACATCATATTCATTGTCAGCTAATATTTCGGTTACGGATACAAAATCTAAGTCTGCTAATATAAAATCTTCACAATATTTTTTAGCAGATTGAGCTACTTCTGGATTAATATCTACTCCAGTTACAATACAGCCCTTTTGACTCAGTAATTGGGCAAAATTACCCGTAGCACATCCAAAATCAACTACTCGCTTGTTGTCACCGATAAAACGAAGCATTTTTTTTAAACTGCTGTTTTTATCTATGGATTCTTCGTTCAAATCCTCAAATGTGGGATAATTTTTGATGAAATTGCTTTCCATATATTTAAATGTAATTAAATATTTAAACTTTCCTATCAACTTAAAAGCTGGAATGGGGAAGAGTAAGCGACTATCACTTTAGTTGGTAAATCAATTAAAGAGAAAACACGCTTACCCGTATCCGGGGGTAAAACTTGGAATATGATTGCATTATCTATCCAGTCAAAAGTTAATGCTTCATAATTTTCACTACCAGCAACAGTCAAACTGTAAGAACTGGCTTTTAAAGGCAAATTGAATTTAAATTGAATTGTAAGTTTTTCTTCTACTGGTAATTCGCCAATCTTAATATTTTCCTCAAAGGTATTAGTTCCGATTATTTCATTACCATTTTTATCACAAATAAAAAAACCAACAATACAACTTTTAAGTGGCTCGTATACTTTTAAATCTATCTCTAAAGTTACTTCTTCATTAAATCCAAATATCGGACTATCGCCACCATCTTGTCCTAAACTATTTAACATTTTCACTTTTTCAATACGAGCCTTACCACTTCCTCTTCTGATTAATTCAGGTAAATAATTATCATTATTTTCATTAGTGCTTTTATCAAAAATATGTTGCTTTACATTTTTTTTATGAGAAAGTATTTGTTCTTTTTTGTCTTTATTATCTGACTGAACTAGTTGTGCTAAACCTAATTCTAAGTTTGTCACCAATTTTAAATAGTCTAAAATGACCTGATTCGGGAATCCAGTAGTATGTATTTCTCCATCATGAATCATAACAGCAGAATTACATAATGTTTTGATTGCTCCAGAATCGTGGGAAACAAAAAGTGTTGTCACACCAGAATCCATTAAAGTCCGCATTTTTCGCATACAACGATGCTGAAAAACTATATCACCAACAGCTAAAGCTTCATCTACAATTAAAATTTCTGGGTCAACATTCACCGCAACAGCAAAAGCTAAGCGGACAAACATCCCACTAGAATAAGTTTTAACAGGCTGGTCAATAAAATCACCAATATCAGCGAAGCTAGCAATATCATCAAACTTATCTTCAATTTCTTTTTGGCTTAATCCCAATAAACGCCCGTTAAAAAATACATTTTGTTTACCAGTAAATTCTGGGTTAAAACCACTTCCCAGTTCCAACAATGCTGAAATCCTACCTTTAACAGTCACTTCTCCCGTAGTTGCTGTTAGGGTGCCGGCGATAATTTGCAGCATTGTACTTTTACCAGACCCATTTCTACCAACTATTCCTACCGTTTGTCCTTTAGGGATTTCCAAATTAATATCCCGTAGTGCCCAAAATTTATTGCTACTTTTCTCCCCTGGTAACAAAACTTCTTTTAGACGGTCAACAGGACGAGCATAACGCTGAAAGCACTTTGAGACATTCCTTAGGGAAATCGCAATTTCTTCTCCCATGCCCCTAATTTTAATCCTCCTATACTCCCAAATGAGAATCAGACTTTTGTTTATACAGTAGTAAAGCTATAGGTCTCAGCATAAACTACTATACATAGTCTTGCGCCTCAGTAATAATACTTATTTAGTTTAGAGCATTAAAATAACTTTATAACTTAAATAAATACCAAGTAAGTAAGTATAATAAGGCGCAAGCTTCTTAAATAAGCAACGAATGACTTACCAGGGGGCTTGACCCCCTGAAAAATAAGTAACATTGAAAAACGTATCAGTATTTGCCTAAATTCTAATTGTGCATCGTGATTAAAACAACTATCCAGATACTTTAAGACCGGATAGTTTCAGACTATGGTTTTTGGTAAGTATTACTAATGCTTGAATAACTCATATTAGTTAGCATCCACTGATATGTCTGGTCTAATGCTGTTACCCAATCAGTTTTAGGATGCCATCCTAAATATTTTTTCGCTAAACTTATATCAAGTACATTAATTGGTACATCAACTGGACGACCAGGTTTATAATTTTTTTTAATACTACAATTCATCACAGCTTCTAGAGAGAATAAAAGTTGATTTAAACTTCTCCCAACACCACTACCAATATTGAATAATTTTTGTTCGCCGTCATAATACATACTACTGACTAAAGCATCGGCAACATCTTTAACATATACATAATCTCTTACAACTTCCCCATCACCCCAAATCTCTACAGCTTCTCCTCTTAATGCTTTCTCCATAAAAACGCCGACCGCACCTTGTCCTTTCTTTAAAGGTTGACGTTCACCAAAAAGGTTAGCAACTCGTAAAATACAATAACCTAAACCATGTAATACATGGTGCATATGCAAATACTTTTCAATTGTGAGTTTGCTAATGCCGTAGGAACAAATTGGATTAGTCGGTGCATCCTCTATAATTGGTAAGGATTGAGGTTTTCCGTAGACAGTGCCACCAGAGGACACAAAAATAACTTTTTGGACTCCTTCGGCGAGAGCAATCTCCAACAATTTTAATGTTCCTTCTACATTGGATTGAATATCTTGAATAGGATTTATATTGGATTTTGCAGGCGTTGTAGAACTGATTAAATGATATACTATGCTGCAACCTTTGATAGCCTTGTACAAATCATTTGGATTATGAAAGTCCCCTGCAAACCATTCAATATTTGTTGCAGAATTAATATAAAAGTTAGGCTTTCGACCAAAGGAAACCACAGAATGATTTTCTCTAGCTAATGATTCACATAAATGCATTCCTAAAAAACCAAATCCACCCAAAACTAAACATTTACTGTGATTCATAACTAATTCGCTCAAAGATTTGTACTATTTTTTCAGATTCAACAAACCAATTAGTTTTACTGGCAAAATCCAGACCAGCTTTAATCAAGTTGCTTCGACGTTCTTCATTTTGTAAAATATCAACTAAAGCATCAGCTAATGCTTCAATTGTTGGCTCACATAAAACAGCATTTTTATCATTCAGTAACCATTCTACATTTGCTCCTTTATTACTAACTATTGGACAACCGCAAGCCATTAATTCTAGAGGTAATAAAGATAAATTAGTAAATGACAAAACTAATGCTGCATCACATTGGCTATATATATCTGGTAAATCCTCTAAAGCAAGAACACCAGCATTAACATATTCAAATGGTAAAGCAAAACTGGATATATCCCACCCTGCAAGAATAAATTTTACTGATGGTAGTCTTCGGGCTACTTCCGCTAATACTAAAGTACCAAATTCAAAACCACGACGAGGCGTAACATGTCTAGCATAAAAAAATATTTGTTTTTTTTCTGGCTCGCGTCGTGCTAATGGCTTATACAAATGACGGTCGTATGAAAACCCAATCCAATCAGTTTTCATATCATATTCTTGAGCTAGCTTATCAGCTAACCATTTTCCAGCTGTAATTCCCAAAAAACTAAATCTGTAAGTCTCTTCAGCCCAAATATATTCACTACTATTGGGATAAAAATAAGGTTCAAAATCTTGAACAAAGTAACATTTTATTACAGTACTGCGAAAATCGCGCACTGGATATGCTGTAATCCAGCTAGTGGCAATTGTTATCCATGCTGGTTGCATCGAATCTTTACCGATAGTTACTTGAGCATTTATTATATTAAAATGTTTACAAATCGACTGATATGCAGCATCACCAGAAGAAAAATTGCAATCGCCAACTATAATAATTCGGCATTCATAACCCTGTTTTTCTAAGTTAGCAATTATTCTGAAGATATTGATATGCCCACCAGAACCGACGCAAAAATCAGGAATTACCCAGTTAACTGTTTTTTTATTAATGTCATTTAGATTTGAGATTATTTCACCAAAGGGCGATTTGATGACAAAATTATATTTTTCGACAACATCTATTTTCCCCTTATTAGAATGAAATAAAGCAAATAGTTTATTCTTTAAATATTCTTGATAAAAAAAACTTAAAAATTCTCGTGCGCCTAACTTTTGCCAAGATTTTTTTAGTGTGAATAACTTGTTGTTAATTTTTAGCATGTAAAGGCAAAATTTTCCTATCGTTTTTAATTTTATCACAAATATGCTTACCACTAAAATAATTCAGTAATAAATAATTAGTAATTATGCTTAACTGACCTTTCAATTATACTTTTGCTTTAACATTTTGCTTTTCAGGTTTCCCTTTTTTATAGATTGATTAAGAGAAATTAAGTCTGTGACAAAATCAGGCAAATGATGTGCTTGTCCAGCAAGATAATAGCCAATTTGACGTGATAAATTTAACAAGGGGGATTTCAATACCCAAATAGGTTGATTAAATATAAGTTTACTATTAACGGAAAAAGAGATATCTTTCATGCTTGAACGCGAAAAATAAAATAGTAAATGTAAGATTGAGGGACATAAACGATAGCCAAATAAACTAAATAATGCTTTTGCTTCATCAAACGAGCGTCTGCCTAATTCTAGAACAGAATAATTATGAGAATGAAAAACAGCAGCATCATCAGCATAGGCTTTAGCATAGCCAGCTTCTAAAATTTTTTTAGCCCAAATTTGGTCTTCGGCAAATTCGACATCTGGATAAGGAATTTTTTCCCATACACTACGACGAATACAAGCATTATTATCAGAAAAAAAATGCCAAATTTGTGGGCAAGATAGATAGGTATTGTAGCTTTCTTCTGTATCTAATTTGAGGATATGTGGATAATTAAACAACATATTAAAATGTTCTTTTAAATCCCGTTCGACAAAAGGATTCCCACCTGGATAAGCAAAATGCCGTCCAAAAGCACCAGCAATATCAGGTGCTTGTTCCACTGTAGCCACAATATTTTGTAACCAACGAGAGTCAGCAGGTAAAGCATCTTGAGTTAATAAAGCGATAAACGCACTTTCACACATGGAAATACCTAAATTTCTAGTTTTCCCATGTCCAAATTCCTCTGGAGAAATTGTATGAAATCTGATTTTACTCTCTAAAGTTTGGCAAAATTCTAACGTACCGTCTTTTGAGCCAGAATCGATTATTAATATTTCAAAGTCCCAAGAAGTTTCCTGTAATAAAAGTGCTTCTATAACTCTTTTAAACAAAATACCCCCATTTTTTGTGGGAATTAGTACAGTAACTTTATATTTAGCATTTTGGTTTTCTTGCATTTTATCAAGTAGATTTTCAAGTATGATTATTCATCCCCAGGAATATTCATCATTCGTTTAAATTTAAACCAAGTTTTTCGGAACTTCCAAAACTTAGAAGTTTCCATTGCAGCAATTCTTGTTTGTGCTTGTAAAAGAGCGCTTTCCATTTGAGAGAGTTTATTTTCAAATTCAGATGGTACGTTGGCAAGATTAAATTTTTCACGTAGCAATTTACCGTACCGTTCTTCTAAAGCTTTAACCTTTTCTTCCAAAGCAAAAATCAAAATTTCTTTTGCTTGAATATTTGTCTTAGCTGCTTGTAATTCAATTTGTATTTGTTGTTGATAATTAGCAATTTCTATTTGTGCTTGCTGCTGACAATTAGATATTTCTATTTGTGCTTGCTGTTGATGAAATTTTAATTCTTTCTGAAATTTTTCTTTATAAAAACTTAACTCATTTTGAAATTTATCTGTATTATTTACTATATTTTGTTGATATTCTTGGGCACGAGTCTCTAAGTCTAATGTAAATTTTTCTTGACAGGTTTTTAAATTGTTAACTGCTTGATTAGCTTTTGCCTCATAATTTGTTAGTTCAGACATGATTGCTTGAAAAGCATTTTGAGAAAGACTAAAACTATTTGGAATTAGTGACGGTTCTACACCGACAAAAGCTAAATAGCCATCAGCATTATCAATTGATGATATATGTTCTAGGTATTGCCCAGTAAAAAAATCATGAGGTGGCATATTTTTATAATTCTCAAATTGAGAGACAACCTCATTAGGTATAATTGGCTTAATTAAACAACTAGCAATTGCATGATGTTGTCCGATGAAAGTAGCCTTCCCAAAAATGCTAACAATTAAATCTCTAAATTCATTAAATCTAAATTTATGAACATGAAATTCACTAATCCAAGGAGTAACGCGGTAATCATTTGGACAAGAAATAAACATTTGTCCACTATCTGGATTCAATAGCCTCCGTAATTCCAGCAAAAATTCTCTTGGCTTCTGTAAATGTTCAATAGTTTCAAAAGAAATTATTGTATCAAAAGAAGCATCTTCTAGCTGTTTCACGTGATGTGCATCAGATTGAATATAAGTAATTGATTTATGACCATGATATTTCCGAGCAAAATCAATTGACTCTTGGTCTATATCAACACCTACTACTTGACTAGCATTTTGCATTGCTATGTATTGAGTCCCGTAACCACTACCACAAGATATGTCTAATACCCTCTTTCCTTGGACAAAAGGCGCTATTAAAGCATAGCGAATCATATGTTCCAAATTTGCAAAAGACAATAAATCTACACCAAGCTGTCCAGCTATATGTCTTTCTCCCGTATACTCTAAATTTACTTCTTTAGTTTGTGGTTGTAAATCCTCGTTAATTGTCATAGTTTAAGAGAACCTCTTCAAAAAAGTTGACATACCTTGACACCATATTACTGACGGAATATGCAGGGAAAACTGTTTCCCAAGCATGATATGAAATTTGTTTTAACATATCTGGGTTTAAACTGAGTTGAGTTAAAGCTTCAACAAAAGCCACCCGCTGACCATAAGGAATAATAAATCCATTATGCTCATGTTGAATTACTTCATGTATACCACTAGGAATATCGTAAACGATAGGAACACAACCGTGTCCCATTGCTTCCAATAAAGAGAGAGGCAATCCTTCAAACTGACTTGTTAAAATGAATACGTCATTTTCATTAAGTAAATTTGAAATAACATGGGGAGAAGCTTGTCCCACAAGATGAACACAATCTTCTACTCTTAGGGAATAAATTCGATGTAGTAACAAATCGGCATCTTCACCCTCACCAACCAAAGTCCATTGACAAGATATTCCCTTACGTTTTGCCAATGCTGCTAGTTCGGGAATTTCAAATATACATTTCTGGTGTTCTATGATGCGTCCGGAATAAATAATTTTTAAAGTTTTACTGCTGTTTTTTTCTTGCCATACCGAATTCATTTTTACACCGTAAGGTATCCTTTCTAATGGCAGAGACTGAGTATTTTTATCTAAAATATCTTTGGCTTTTTGATAGCAAACTTGGCTAACTGCAACTCCTGCTTTTAATTTATGAAGATTTTCCTGGAAAATATCATAATAAAAAGACTCGTCAGCATGAAATATATGAGCTACAGCTATATTTTCTAATGCTAACTCTTTAGCATTGTAAATTTGGCTAATGTAGTTGGGGATAATAATACCTTTACAGTCTTTCTTTAAATTAGATATACCAATTGGAATTTGTTGTCCATCATCACTGTAGGAAAATTGAACAACTGGTATACCTTGTTTTTCTAATTTAATAACTTCTGGATTATTTCGGTTATTATAGTAAATAGCTAATCTAGCATTCCAACCATGTTTATGCAAATTTAAGAGCATATGCTGAACAAAGGTTTGTACCCCTCCTACCCTTAAAGAATCAAGAAAAAATGTAATTGTGGGGTTCTCTTGAATATAAGTAATTTTATTAACTGATAATTTATCAGTTCCGGAAGAGTCAAATAATTTTAATTCTCTCTTTTTCGGCTGTATATTAGATTGCGGTGAAATAGTTTCGAGAGGAAAATCTTGATTAACAGCCTCCTTAATTCTTCGTTCAAAGTTTAAATCATTAAAAGATAAAACTCTATCAAAAAATATTGCATAATTATTCACCATTTTCTCGGCTGTACAACCTTTAGCAATTAAAGCTTCTATCCCACTGTTGCGTAGAGTATTTAATTTCTGAAAACAAGATGTTAAATCAGTGGCTAAATCTTGAAGAATGCTAGCAAAACTATGAACATCTCCTCTTTCCGCAAAATAACCATTAACTCCATGTTCAACTATTTCTGTTACACCACTAGCAACTTTACTAACAACAGGTATTAGTCCATTTGCCATTGCTTGAAGTAAAGCTATAGATAGTCCTTCAAATTCACTAACTTGCAAGAAAATATGATGTAATTTAAATTGCTCAACTAATTGCTCTGCAGTCAATGGTCCGATAATACGGACGCAATCCTCTAAATCTAAATGACGTATCCTTAATTTCAGGACATCACGATTCGACTCATCTCCAACTAAAGTTAAATGAAAATTTACTCTCCATTGTTTAAGCAAATAAGCTATTTCTAAAGTATCAAAAATTCTTTTTTGATATTCGGATAACCTACCACAATAAATAATTTTTAATTTATAAGCTTCAATTACAGAAGGAACATCTATACCATAAGGAATAACAGCACTTGGTGGATATAAACCTACGGATTTCAAAAAAATGTTTGCTTGTTGGTTGATATGGCTACTACCAGCAATAATTCCGTCCAAATGTGGAGAAAAATGGCTCAGCAACTCGTAATAAAATTTTTCATCTGAATGTAGGACAAATACTCTGCCAATATTTGCGGGAATTTGGTCTAATATGAAAAACATACTCAACATATAATTGAGTACAATAACTCCCGGAGCATTTTGGTCAATAACTGAATTTTTTTGTAAAAATTTAATTACTTTTCTTGATATATCAATTGTATCTTTTGTACGAAAAGTATATAATGTATGAAAATCATTATTAGAAAGAGTATCTATTTGATGAATCTTAATTGGTAACTTTTGAAACGCTTGATAATAATTACCAGTAGTAGTATAACAAATAACATGAACATTCCATCCTTGCTGTACCATTCCTCTAGCTAAATAGTAAGCTTGTGTTGTAACTCCACTCACACCAAAGCTGTCAGTACAAATGTAAAGATTTGGTTGATTATTCATCTTAATCATTATCCTAATTAATACTTATAAACTTGTGCTTTAAACTAGTACTCAACATTTGAGATAGGATGGTAGTTCTCGATTATGATTTTTGCCTTTAATCCAAAATGCTTGGTCGCTTTCAACTCTTTCTATCAAAGGTTTAAGTTGATGCTTATAACAAAAATCATAAAATGCTTCTCTACATCCTTCCCAAAAACCAAAGTCATCTAAAATAATACATCCTCCTTCAGAAACTCTATGGTAAAAAGTTTCTAAGACTAGATGAACAGAATTATACCAATCAGCATCACAGTGTAAAAGAGCAACTTTATCAGGTAAAGGATAAGTAATGAAAGTTTCCTCAAACCACCCTTTTCTAATAGTGAAAGACTTTTTATCAGTAGAAACTAATCGCATGACTTCTTTAACATCTTCCTCTGTCGCTAAACATCCTCCTACCCATTTTTTTGCTTCTATTCCATCTTTTATTGATGTTTCTGGCATTCCCGCAAAGCTATCATAAAGCCATAAATGTTTATCAGATGTTAAAAATTTTGAAATAACCGCAGCAGAACCACCTTTGTATGTTCCACACTCAACAAAATCTCCAGAAACTCCTGTAGCGTTTAAGTACTCACAAATATTAATTAAATTTTTTAGCTTACCAACACTACAATATGTGTAAGCTTGAACCTTGGTTAAAATTTCAAGATTGTGGTGATTAACAATCGCTGAATCTGGCATAATATCAACTAAAAATCCCACTGTAAATCTAACTAAAAATAATCATGTTATTTAATGATGCAAAGTATTTAGAAGTTTCTCCACCTCAAACAAAGGAGTTTTTTCTTGGTAAATACCTCTACGCTTAAAATCTTCTATTTCTACTCGATCTTGATAGTTATCATTAAATTGAATGTAATAAGCTACTTTCGCAGCAGCAATTTTTGCTCGCATATACTCTGGAACATAACTCATTGAATATTCAAATGCAGCATCTATGTCATTTCGAGAGAAATAATCCATTCCATAAGAAATATTTACTACTTCCTCAGGAAGAGACTTTTTGTATTTGAAAACAATAGAATCTGCTGGAATATGATATATTGGCTCAAAATAGTCCCTCATGACATACATACTTAAATGTATCCAAGTTGTCCAATAATATCCAAAATCTTGGTGATGTACTAAAGATAAACCTGGAATTAAATAAGGAAAGAAATTTTTAATTATACTATTAGTTAATTCCCAAGATTTCATAGCATCAATTGCTATAAATTCTATTTTCCCTCCACTCCATTTAGTTTGGGTCAAATCCGCTTTATTAACCTTAATTTTATCTTGCCAAGGGGCAATAACTTTTAAATATGCATCGAGAAAACAATCTCCTACTTGAAGTTTTGCTGCTAGGGGATTACCGTCTAGTATTTCAGCAATATACTTATCCCAAATAAAAATATCGTAAGTATGGATACGTTCTTTTTTTTCCCGTAATTGAAAATTTTTGTCTAACCCTTTAGCTAAAGAAACAGAAAAAGAACCCAGAAAGCAACCTAGGTCTAAAATTTCTCCTTCACCTGTATAATCTTCCTTTGCGTACTGCTCCATATAATATTGGTCATCAGCTGAAGTCATACCTGTAAGGTAAGCACCTGTCGGGTCACTTTCATAGTATGGCAACGTTGTTTTACTAGTTTTTTCTTGCTGTATTAAGCCAATATTTTTTCTCATCTTTGACACTTGTGCCCGTACTTTAAACCATTGTGTTCGCAATTTCCAAAACTTGCTGCTCTCCATTGCCCTAATTAAGGTTTTTGCTTCCTGTAAATCTATTTCTACTTGGTTTAATTTTTCTTGCAATCGCTTAATTTCAGATTGGTATTGCTCAGTTTTATCTAGCGATTTTTCCTGGTTAATCATGATTTTTGGCAGTGCTTTTGGTAGAATACAACTTTAATGATTCTTGGATAACAACTTATTAATGTGCTGGACTTCCACAGCTACAGGTATATCAACTAATGGATAAATAGTTTTTCCTGTATCAGGAGGCAAAACTTGAAAAACCATAGCATTATCTATCCAATCAAATGTAACTGACTGATAGCTTTCTGCTCCCGCTACTGTCAAACTATAAGAGCCTGGTCGTAAAGGTAAATTAAACTTAAATTTAATTTCTATTGTTTCTCCTACAGCTAATTCTCCAATAAAATATCTTTCTTCAAAAGTATTTGTTCCTAAAATTTCATTACCATTTTTATCACAGATATAAAATCCTAGTAAACAACTCTTTAAAGGTTCATTTGCTAAGATTAGAGTTGTTAAGGTGACTTCTTCATTAAACCTAAAAATAGGACTAGAACTATCAAACTCACCTAAACTATTTAGCAACTTAATTTCTTCAATTTTCGCCTGAGCATTACCTCTCCTAGTTTGCTTAAATTTATTTATATCTTGATATTTATCTAAATGTTCTGATTTTTTATCTGATATTTCAGCTTTCGTAACTGTTGTAGATGTACTGTGATTTGAATTTTTTTCTCCTTTAGTTTCTGGTTCTAGTAAGCTTAGCTCTAAATCTGTCATTAATTTCATATACTCGTTAATGACTAAATTAGGTAATCCAGTCGTATAAATACTTCCGGACTCTAGCATAACGGCTGAATTACATAAAGTTTTAATCGCTCCTGAATCATGAGAAACGAATAATGTTGTAACCCCAGAATCCATTAAGGCACGCATTCGTCGCATACAACGATGTTGAAATACAACATCTCCCACTGCTAATGCTTCGTCAACAATTAAAATTTCTGGGTCTACATTAACTGCAACCGCAAATGCTAAACGGACAAACATCCCACTAGAATAAGTTTTTACAGGCTGCTCAATAAAATCTCCTATGTCGGCAAATGCTGCTATTAAATCATATTTGTCTTCAATTTCTTTTTGACTTAGCCCCAACAACCTAGCATTAAAAAATACATTTTGACTACCAGTAAATTCAGGATTAAAACCACTCCCCAGTTCTAGCAAAGCTGAAACCCGACCTTTTACACTAACTTCTCCTGTGGTCGCTGTTAATGTACCAGCAATAATTTGTAGCATGGTACTTTTGCCAGAACCATTTCTACCAACGATTCCCACCGTCTGCCCTTTGGGTATTTCTAAATTAATATCCCGTAATGCCCAAAATTCATCGCAGCCCTTTTTTCCTGGTAACAAAATTTCCTTGAGACGGTCAACAGGACGAGCATAACGTAGAAAGCACTTTGAGATATTCTTTAGGGAAATTGCAATTTCTTCTCCCATGTCTGTGGCTTTAATCCTCCTAAACTTCTACACAATTCATTAACACTCTTATTTTCTCAAAATGTTACTCCACTACCAAAATCATATGACTTAAGTAAAGCTTACTCAGCATTTGTGTCTAAACTTACTTATGTGATAGAAATATCTTGACACTAAAAAGTTCCCTTTTTTGACCTCTAGGTGTTAAGATTTATAGCCCAATTTTAATTCAAAAATAATTACAACACATCAGCAAATGCTGGCCGTAAGCGTCGATAACAGGATAATCCCAGGTAAAATACTATAAGTGATATCAACCACACAATACCCCACTGACCCCAGTGTTTAACTTCTCCTACCAATACTAAATCGCGATACAATTCACCAATAGTCGCCATTGGATTCACCCAAAATATTAAGTCTCGCCACTGTTCAGGAATCGCGGAAACAGGATATACTAAGGGTGTTAGATAAAACCAAAGATTGATTACCACATTTAATGTCTGCGGGACATCTCGCAAAAAGACCGTTAATCCGGCTGCAAAATAACCAAGACCTGCTGTAAACAATAGTTGTGGTATCCACACTAAAGGTAGCAGTGCCATAGTAATATGTAATGTCTTAGTAATTATTCCCACAAACACAATCAACGCCATTAATCCTAAAGAACTTTCGATAAACGATGATAGAATAGACACTAGTGGTAATAATGACAAAGGAAACACCACTTTTTTTACTAAGTTCGGCTGGTAAATCACACTGGAAGCAGACTGTTGTAAGCCACCAGTAAAAGCTATCCAAGGAAGTAACCCAGCAAATAACCACAGCCCAAATGTTAAACTTTGGTCTGCTGGTAAACCCTTAAGACTTAGTCTTACTTTTAACACTATCGAAAATACGTATGTGTAAATTAGTAATTGCGATAGTTGATTTAGTAACGGCCATAAATTACCTAATATAGAACCTTTGTAACGTGCTTCTAAATCTCGGCGTACCATAGTTCTCAGCAAATCGAACTTTGCCAACACCTGCTCAGAAATAGGCAAATATCGCCGCAATTCTCTCGAAAGGCTAACTCCTTGTCTCATAGCTCCTCACATAAACAGCACTTTCGCCTTCCCTAGCCACACAATAACTTTATTCTTTATAGGAAGTTAGTTTTTTTATTGTTCCAGGTAATTTTAGTCAAACAGGATACTTTTTTGTTAAGTATTAGACTAGATAAACGAGGTGATTTTATCATAAAATCTACCCTCTGTCATTGTGAAGATTATAAACTACCCATTCCCCACTCCCCATTCCCCGCTCCCCATTTTTCATATACACTGAGTCTTGGTTGATTCTTAAAGAGAGCAGGAATGGAAATCGGACAGCGAGTTAAGGTATACCGTTTGCGCGATCGCGTATCTAATGCAATTGCTCAAAAGCTGGGAAAAGTCGGTACCATCGAAGGTTATAAAGTGACCGACGGTATGGGAGTTGGCGTAGTAGTCAAGTTTGAGGACAATTCAGCCACTTGGTTTTTTGAAGATGAAATCAAAGTAGTGCAATAGGAAGAAGCTATACCGACAAAGCGAGTGCTAAGTTGGAATGGAAAAAATCGGCGGTAATTGGAAACTAAGCCATGAGCCTAATATTGACATTTTTGGGCGTCGATACTCGCAGTAAAATTGCGATTGCCGCCGCCAAAGCGATGGCTTCTCAAGGAAAACGGGTGCTTCTAGCAGCAACAGCATCTCCCAAGTTGCAAACCCTGCTAGGGGTTCCCCTTACTCCAGACCCTCAGGAAATAGCGGCCAACTTGCAAGTAGTGCAGTTGCAAACAAGCGTATTAATAGAACGTGGATGGGAAGAAATCAAAAAACTAGAGGCACAATACCTCAAATCTCCCATCATGAAGGAAGTCTACGGTCAAGAATTACCAGTATTGCCCGGTATGGACAGTGCATTAGTACTCAACGCTCTTCGTCTATACGACGATAGTGGTAAATATGACGTAATAATCTACGACTCTTCCGGAGACTCTTCTACATTACGGATGTTTGGCATAGCAGAATCAATAAGTTGGTACGTAAGACGATTTAGGCAACTGTTCGTCAACTCCGACCTAGGTAAAACCATCACCGAATCTCCACTAATTCAACCATTAATCAGCAGCTTGTTTAACGTCAACTGGACATCAGATAACTTTTCAGCCCCCACCAATCAAATAAACGAATTCCTAGATAAAGGAAAAGCCGCACTTAGCGACCCAAAACGAGCAGCCGCGTTCTTGGTCACAACCGACGACCCAGCAGAAATAGCAAATGCGCGTTACCTTTGGGGTAGTGCTCAACAAGTAGGTCTAACAGTAGGGGGAGTAATAGCAGTATCCCCATCCCTAACCGTAAACTTGTCAGAAGCCTTATCACAAGAATTCGCACCCCTACCAATAAGCTTAGTTGGGGACACTAATAGTAGAGAATTGCAAGGGCTGATAGAAAACCTACCCGACTTTGCATCTCAAGCACAACAAGCACCCAGACCCATAGAAATAGACATTAACGGTCGTCAGGTACGCTTATTCCTACCTGGATTCGACAAAAAACAAGTAAAACTCACTCAATCCGGACCCGAAGTCACCATAGAAGCAGGCGACCAAAGACGTAATATATTCTTACCACCCGCTTTAAGTGGCAGACCCGTAACAGGAGCGAAATTTCAGAATCAATATTTGGTAATTTCGTTTTAGAGAATAGCTAACAATTCGTAGGTTGGGTCGAGGAACGAGACCCAACAATTTTTTATAAGTAATTTATTGTATGTAATGTTGGGTTATGGCGAGGCGCCACGCTTCGCGAACGTTCCTCAACCCAACCTACTATTACCAACAGTCAGCTATGTCCATCACCCCAACCCCAACCCCAGATTCTAACAATACAGCCGACCGTAGCGCCAAAACCCGCCAAATCTTAGGAATGAAAGGTGCTGCAACAGGCGATACCTCTATTTGGAAAATCCGTTTACAGTTAATGAAGCCCATCACTTGGATACCCCTAATGTGGGGTGTAATTTGTGGTGCAGCATCCTCAGGGGACTTTACTTGGTCTTTAGAAAACGTCCTCAAGTCATTAACCTGTATGTTGCTGTCAGGTCCATTGCTGACAGGATATACCCAAACTGTCAACGAATTTTATGACAGAGAAATCGATGCCATCAACGAACCCTACCGTCCTATACCCTCAGGTGCAATTGCTTTACCCCAAGTAATAACCCAAATTTACATATTACTTATTGCTGGGATAGGTTTAGCATTTGTCCTCGACCAGTGGGTTGGTCATGACTTCCCCACCATTACAGTCATGGCAATTTTTGGTTCGTTTATCGCTTATATCTATTCTGCTCCACCCCTCAAGCTCAAACAAAACGGTTGGTTAGGAAGCTACGCCCTAGGAGCTAGCTACATCGCCTTACCTTGGTGTTGCGGTCACGCCTTATTTGGTGACCTAAATTGGAAAATCGTTATTCTCACAGTAATTTATAGCTTCGCCGGCTTAGGTATCGCCATCGTTAATGACTTCAAGAGCGTCGAAGGAGATAAACAACTAGGGCTAAAATCACTACCAGTAATGTTTGGTGTGACTACAGCAGCTTGGATTTGCGTTATTATGATTGACCTATTCCAAGCTGGAATAGCAGGATATCTAGTTTATATCCATGAGAAATTGTACGCGGTGATTTTATTACTCCTAGTAATACCGCAAATCACTTTTCAAGATATGTACTTTCTGCGCGACCCTCTAAAGAATGACGTGAAATACCAAGCTAGCGCTCAGCCCTTCCTAGTTTTGGGAATGCTGGTTACAGGTCTAGCCCTAGGTCATAGTGGTGTTTAATAACACATAACTTAGTGAGTAGTTAAGAGTTAACATGGTGGCGCATAAAAGCTTTCTTTGTGGGATAGCGAATACGAATGCGCCCCATTTTAATTAAGAAGTTGGCGCAACTGAGGTACTCTACAAATCACTACTTCACGTCCTGCAATTGTGCCAGCGTTTTCCCACTTTTCTTGACATACTGTCTTCACGCTACTCTTAGTTGATTCATTTTTATAACCAATAAATACGGGCTGCATCCTTCTAATATTTTGGGAATTAACTCGTTTTAAAGCTAAAAAAACATGTTTCTTGTTATAAATACGTTTATCTTCTTCAACTGAAATATTTCTGAATCGCAATTCATTTGCTGGATACACCAACCTGTCGGTATACCATACTAGTTCTGGAGGCACTATATTTACAATTAAACTTTGGGGTAAAAATTGTGCTGGAGATATTGAAAAATCTGGTTTTGGGTCTGCAATTGGCAATTCGTTTGCAGCAATATTTTTGGATATTATCACTCCTAGCTCTTGATTTAAAAAGTTAGTATTACCTGCAAATTTTGTGACTTCAATCACGGTACAACTGTATACAACTGACAGTCCTATAACTAGAATTCCTAATGTCAAATATCTATTAAAAAATTTAGTTTTGCTTTTGATGAAATTAACTAAGACAATTAAAGGTAGAATTAATACACTAAAAGTAATTGGTAGTGCCATTTTAAAAGCAGAAAAGGTATGTACCATCGAGTGCTGCTTTAATAATATAAGTTGTAAAAATGGGATTAAAAATAATAATAAATAAGTATAAATGACGTTATTCTTATATATACTTTTACTCCAAACATCATGAAGCATTAATATCCATAGTAATATAAGTATTAAAACAATTGTTAAATCTATGAAATTTATAGAGGTTAATATTTTAAAATCTAGGTCAATGATTTGTAATCTACTTTGTATTAATTTGGGAAAGTAAGGAATCCAGTGATTTACAATACGGAAAAGCATAGTGAATAAACTCAATTCTTCTCCTGTTAAGTCGTCTCTTGAACCACTTCTACCCCAATATTTATCTAGAAGTATATTAAATCCATTATTGTAATAGATAAGTTGAACTGTAAATATGATTGCAATAATTAAATTACCTAAAAATATAAATTTAATAGAATCACAATATTTATATATAAATAATTTAAATGATAACCCTTTTTTTTGTTTTTCTATCCAGCCATTCAAAAATACTATTGAAAAAATTACTGCGACTGCGACCCAACTGTACCAATCAATTCCACAAGCCAAAAAAGATACAAGTAACAGTAAAAATTGATGATATACAGATATTTTTTGCAACCGAAACTTACATTTTAATAAAATTAAGAATAATGCATAGATTGGTAGTAAAACCGCTTGGTCGCTAAAGTAAACGTTTTGAGTCCAGTACATCACTGGAGGTGTAAACATCCATCCCAACAGCCCTAAAAACGCGATTAATCTTTTATTTAATTCTGATAACCTTTTATCAGTAGTCAATTTTATGATTTCTAAAAACAGATAATAAATAACAATTCCAATAACTAATCGATTAAATATTAAATGATAGCTTTGTAAGAATTCGACATTCAAGCTATTAGATAAATGCAATAATTGTAAAATTTTGAAAGTGACGTATGGCAAAATCAACCAGAAACTTGGGTAACTTAAATAAAGCCCTTCATATTTTTCCAGTATTCTTAAATTTAAATCCTCTAATTCATAACTTTTAGGTAGAAAAATAGAACATCCTAAAAGCTTCCAAAAACCCCATTCTTCAAACGCTCTCATACTTACGAGAGTATGTCCAGTCAGCCATTCAAAATTAGCACCTAAAGGTCGGTTAAATATTGAGCTAGAAATGTAAACACTCACTAACCACAAGATAAATATTAAGCCTATTTCAACAGCAAATTTCCTACTCAAATGAACTTTAAATTTCATTAGTATTGCCTTAAGCATTAAAATATAAAACTATAATTTATCAAGTAGCCATTATAAAATACCACACTTTGATTTCTTTTAATTATCCAGCAATTATTATTTTTTAGTATCGGTTTAGCCACAGGTTACAACGTTATCTAAGTATATACTTCTTTAGCAGGAAGTTAAGAGCCAATAACAAGAGTAAAAAAGAGTTAAAAGAGACTTCAACTGCCCCAAAAGCACCTATCCTAAAACTATAGGGAAAAAGAAGCTCTAACAAAAAGGACACACCACACATTTGGGAGCTATTCCAGAGGTTCTGCCTGCTAGACCTTATTTAAAGGGATATCATTAGCAACCTCATTAGTGTGGTTCTGGCTCAAAACTCAAAACCTCTACCCAAAATCACTGTGTTAGAAATACAACATATTTTACTGCGTACAATTGAACCTTTATTAGTACCAATTTGTTTCCTCAGCGCTTGGGGACTATTAATTCTCATTGGTTGGAGCATGTGGGCAGCAGCGCGAGACGGTGTAAAGACTGCAACAAAAATGCATCAAGTACCCTGTTGCGGCTGTCAATATTTTACTGACGATTATCGGTTAAAATGTACTATCCATCCTAGCCTTGCCAATACAGAGGAAGCGATAAATTGTAAGGACTATCAGCCAAAAACCAACCCGATGCTTTATTAGTATCCCTACTATTAAATAAAGACTAAACATGTTTAGTCCCTACATTATTTTTATTAGTAGGAGAAATCTAAACTCCAGCTTCCGTTAAAACTTGGCTGAAAGCATCAACTAAATTCAAGTTTTCAGCCCACTCAATGAGATAACCATAGTCGAGTGTTTCAGCTTGTAACTTGACTATACCTAAAACATCACGCCACTGTTTTTGAGATTGGCTTCCTCTTCCCCACATGAGCTTTTGCAGTATCATATCTTCAGGGGAAGCAACCCAAAATAGGGAAATACCTTCAACCTCAGCCAAAGTACGACGTGTCATTTGAGATACCGCGAACGGTGAGCCATCCATAACAATTAAGTCAGCATTCGCAATTGTCTCCATATGAGTAATGCTCAATGTCCGCTCTCGTCCCAGCTTTAAATTTTCAACAGAGCCAAGAGGGCAATAATACCCAGCAGCTTCCAAAGTAGTCACCAATAAATCAACTTGCTCGACTTGCACTTGAATAACTAAATCTAAATCACGAGTTGAGCGAGCTTCACCGTGAATGGAACTCGCGACACCCCCACTGACATAATAGAGAATATTTATTGATGTAAGGATTTGGTGTAGCTCACCCGCAAGTGCTATGGAATCTTGAATCCACATTTTTTCATCTGTACCTTTAGGCTCAAATCCATTAGGAAATTTATCCGCTAAGACAGCCTTAGCAAAATGCAAGCGGATTTTTTCAATTGGTGCGTCCCTATGCCTCATTTTGACTCCCGCAAGGGAAAGTTTTCTTATGCCCCGATTGTGGGCAATCAACATTTCTAGCCTTTGCTTTAAAGATAATTGACGCAGACGCTGAAACAAATAAACATCAGCTTCTATATTAGTGTCGGATGCTTGGGGACAGTAAGTAAGTTTAGCATTTACTGTAAATGGGGATGTCGAGGTCATATTGATTAACGACTCATGGACAATAAAACTTTTAAAACACCTTTAGTTTGAGCTTCCTCAAAAGCAGCAAGTCCCTGTTCCAGAGAATAAGAAGCATGAATCAAAGGAGTTACATCTATTTTCCCCTGAGCCAGCACATCCAAAGCAGCTTCAAAAGGGCCACAGCGCGAACCAATTACAGTAATTTCATCCACAACTAACGCCGAAGCATCTAAACTGAGATTTCCCGCATAAGTACTTTTTAACACTAATGTACCCCTAGGACGCAAAGCACGACGAGCAATATCAAATCCCAGAGCATTTCCAGTACAGTCAACAGAAATATCAAAACTTCTCTCAACAACCGCCTCAGCGAAGCCAGTTTTTATACCTCTTGCTGACAAATTAGCGAGTTTATCCTGATGGCGTCCCACAACTAAAAGGTCGCAACCAGTTAATGCTAAAGTTTGAGCTATTAATTGTCCTAACTTTCCATCTCCCACTACCAACACTCGGTCATCAGGATGTAATGTTACTTGCTGCTGAATTTCCAAAGCTGCGGCCACAGGTTCAGTAAAAGTCGCTACTTCTGTAGGCACATTATCTGGAACAGCATGTAAATTTTTTACAGGCAAAGTTAAGTAATCAGCAAAAGCTCCATTGCGATTAACAATACCTAGAACAGTGCGGTTTTCACAGTGGGTCGGCTCTCCACGAAGACAAAAGCGACAATACCCACAGGCTGCATTGATTTCCCCAACCACACGCTGGTTGATAAGGTGTTCTGGTCCAATTTCAACAACACCAACAAATTCGTGTCCTAAAACACCAGTGTAAGGATAGTAGCCCCGTAATAATTCCAAATCAGTATTACAAATACCCGCACATAACACCCGCACTAAAGCTTCTCCTTCTGAGGGTTCAGGAGTCGGAATATCTGTAAGTAATTGCAGTTGCTTGTTTTCTAGCCAAAGTCCTTTCATTTTGGTAATGGGTAATGGGTAATGGGTAATGGGTAATGGGTAATGGGTAATGGGTAATGGGTAATGGGTAATTGGTAATTGGTAATTGGTAATGGGTAATGGGTGGTTAGTTACATGTAGAGACGTTACATGTAACGTCTCTACATTTTTGTGTATCTTAAATAAAGTTAAACCTATATTCAATCAACCAATCGATGCAAATCGGCAAAAGGCTGTTATTATCGCTCTTCTCATTTACCTGTTATCTTCTATTTTCTGGTACACCAGCAACTTATGCTCAAACTCAGCCAGAAGCATCTTGTTCTCAAAAATTTCCGACTAGTAAATGCATCAGTAATATAAACCAACTACTACCAGAAATAGCTTCGGCAAATATAATTTATCTTGGTGAAACCCACGACAGCGAAATAGACCATCAAAATCAGCTAAAAATAATCCAACAATTACACCAGCGCAATTCTAAAATAGCGATTGCAATGGAAATGTTCCAACGTCCCTACCAAAAATTTATCGACCAATATCTTGCAGGGAAAATCACCGAGGAAGAACTGGTCAAAAAAACCGAATACGAAAAACGCTGGGGTTTCCCTTGGGAACTTTATGCTCCTATCCTCCGCTTTGCCAAACAAAATAAACTACTCGTCCTCGCAGCAAATACTCCTGGCGAAATTACTCGCAAAGTTTCCCGCTCTGGATTGGAAAGTTTGACAGCAGAAGAAAAAAAATTAATTCCCCCCTTCAAAGAAATTCGTACCGATAACGAAGAATATCGCAAATTAGTTCTAGCAGCCTTTGAACAACATCAATCTGGAGGACACGGAAATAGCTCCAGCGCAGAACGCTTTTTTCTGGCTCAAGTTCTCTGGGATGAAACAATGGCAGAAACCATCGCTCAGTTTCAGCAAAGAAATCTTAAACATCAAATAGTAGTCTTAGCAGGACTCGGACATATTATTTATGGTTATGGTATACCCAGTCGCGTAGAACGTCGTCTGCAAAATCAAAAATTTACACAACGTTCTCTGCTCCTCAGTACTCCTAGCGATATTCCAATTAATAAACAAAAACCTATCGCAGACCTGATTTTAGAAAGTGAAACTAAAATAAAGCTCTGAACTAAAGTTCGAGCTAAAAGCTAAAGTTAGCTAAAGCTAACTAAAATAATATTTTTAACCCGTTTATAACGGGTTTAAGCTTTCAGCCCGAAATTTATTTCAGGGTTATTTTCAGGGCTATTTGAGGTCTAATTACAACTGATGCAAGATATTGAAAACATTATTTCTTCACACTCTTTAGATAAGGGGCAAAAACCGAAACCAGCTCACCACGACTCAATACCAGAGTCGGAAAAGAACGCGCACTGTAATCCTCTTTAGGTACTAATGGAAACACAGGTTCAGAATCTAAAGATAACCAAGTACCCCCCGCAGCCTGAAGAATAACCCAAGCAGCAGCCAAATCCCAAACCTTTGGTGTCGCCTCCACACCTCCTATAACAGAGCCAGCAGCTACGGTTAAAAAATTGTAACTTGCAGAACCCAGTATTCTAATCTTACAGGGGAATCCATCTCGCATAACTGAAGTACTGCGAGAACAGAGATTAAAGAAATGGTCTTTCCCAGGAGCATCTGGACTTGTATGAATTGGTCGGTTATTTCTAAACGCACCAGTTGGAGCAGATAACCCAGAAGAACCCTCCCAAAAACCATGAAAAGATTCATCAAAAGGCGGAGCGTAAACATAGCCAAAAACAGGTGTTCCGCGATACAGTAATCCCAATGAAATCGACCAAATTGGAATACCCCGTGTAAAATTAGTAGTACCATCCAGCGGGTCAATTACCCAGCACCATTCAGTACCAGGAAACACCTTCTCTCCCTCTTCACTGAGAATTCCATGACTGCTGAAGGTAGAAGTGATAGCATCGCGTAACTCTTGGTCAGCCCACTTATCCGCTTGCGTCACTAAAGTTCCATCAGCTTTATAAGAACCCTGCACCTGCCCAAAATCTTGCATTAACTGTTTTCCTACCCTGATGGTAGTCTTTTGGGCGAATTCAACAACTGTTGTCCAAAAATCTGTCATGGCTAAATGGCGAATTGCGAAAGCTAATTGGGAATGGGGAATGGGGAATGGGGAACGGGGAATGGGGAATGGGGAATGGGGAATGGGGAATGGTAGAAAATATTACCAATTACCAATTACCAATTACCAATTACCAATTACCAATTACCAATTAGCGGTAGAAATAAATAGTATCAATCTAATTCGCTTTCCAAAATAGAGCTTATGACAGTCTTTGCATCTTGCTGAAATTCTCGCACATTAACCTGACTCAACAGCAATACAGCAATCATCATTCCCAAGGCTTCAACGGCAAATACTAACCCGTAAGCAAAAGTCGGAATCGCAAACACGGCTTTACCTATATTCAACAACGCACCACCTGAAACCGTTGCTAATGCTCGTGCAAGGGTCTGCGCTAAACCCCAAGCTCCGATAAATGTCCCTGCTGTTTGGGCTGCTGTTAAGTCCAACATTAAACTTAAAGCTCCCGTAGTTGTCACACCAGAAGCAAAACCAAACAAAACCAAACTTAACTGTAAAAGTTTGGGGTTCGCTGAAAATCCTGCGGCGATAATAAAAGCTTGACAGATGGCGACTGCTATGCATCCAACCTTAGTTGTCTTTTGTTTACCCAAACGTGGTGCAATCAAAAAGCCTGTTAAAGCCAAACCTATCAGCGTACCCGTACCAAAAAAGGCATTTAGTTTAGTGGTTTCAGCAATAGTCATCTTAAAAACTTCGCCACCAAAGGGTTCTAGCACAGGGTCTTGCATAAACAAGCTGAGGCTCATAATTAACAAAAAGCTGAAAAATATCCCTGTTTGACGACTTGCAGTTAAGACCTTTAATGCTTCACCTAAAGTAATTTTATCTTCCCTGTCGTTAGCTCTGGATGAATTATTTTCCAGAAATCGGGAATATTTCTTTTCTATACCGACAGTACCAGCAACACACAGTCCCACTACCAATGCTGGCACAATCAAAAATAAACGGTTAATTTGAGCTTGCAAAACTTCTAATGGTGCATCTAAAGCAATTTGTCGCAGCAAACCAGAACTAATAATTGCCCCAACTATGATTCCCACCATTAGCATCGACCAAACGACACCAACAATTTTGGAACGGTTATCTTCATCAGAGACATCCACTAGCAATGCTGCAAAAGGTGTGGAACTCGCACTCAAAGCTATACCGTAAAGCCCAAAAATTAAAGCTAGCAATCCTACCCATCCATAGGTTTGAACTGTCCAACTACCCCCCTGCAAACTAAAACCAACTTGCCAAACTACCTGCACTGCCAAAAACGATATCAAGGCAAAACCTACTGTTCCTAACCAAACATAACCTGTGCGATAATGACCAAATAACGGCTTAGTATCCGAAATTTGCCCAAACCACACTCGTGCTGGAGACACAAACTGATGCATTGCTATAGTAAATGCAGCGATGACAGCAGGAACCTTTAATTCATCAATCATGACACGATTTAGCACCCCAAGGGTGAGAATCGACATGATACCTAAGCCCATTTGATACAAGCCCAACCGAAACATAGTCAACAGCTTGACCTTGGGCAAACTTAGGGTTTTGACTTCAAAATCAGAGAAATTTTCGCTTGCCATCTTGTTGTGTAAAGTCCGCTCATAAAAATTTTCTATCTGCTTTTCAGCATAACTTTTCAGCATAACTCTAGTGCAGCCAAGCAAAATTCAGTTTTGAACTTTTCCCCAAATATACAACCAACGCTTTTCCTTAATTGGAATTGCATACAAACTGGCTAATGATATTCTGACCAAGTACGCATTTTTGCCCATAAACACACGGCTGTAAAAGATGAAAGGTAATATTTTTAACACAAAAATACTAGCTCTTTTTGGTGCTATTTTCAGTGTCAATGCGGTAATTGTTCCTACTCCCGTTAGAGCCTTTACACCGAGCAACAAAACAGACCTAAACGAATCCTGGTCATTTTCATTGCCAAACTATAAAATTCAACACCAAGGCAATGCTGTTATCGATTTAAAGGTAAATTATGATTACAAAGATGGTATCGGTAAAAATAACCCTTTAGAATATCCAGAATTTACCCAGATTTCTAATTATATCAATAATTTTTTAGTAAACTATCCCAACGAGACAGATTTTTGGGAAATACTGAACAAAAATCTAGTCACAGAATTGCTCACTAAGCCAATTCCAACTACATTTGGCATTAATTATAACCTTGCTAATGTAGTGGATTCATTAACTGTCGGTATTGATATTAAACCAGGTTCATCTAATATTAATATACCCCGTTCCAGCAGAGTTACAGGTATTCCAAAACCCAAGCTTGACCTCAATGAGTCTTGGTCTTTTGATTTTATAAACTATGCTATTAAACATCAAGGAGATGCAGTTATTGACCTAAAAGTTAGCTACGATTATATAGATGGAATCGGCAGAAAAGACCCGTTAGAATACCCAGAGTTTACACAAATTTACAACTATATTGATAAATTTTTAGTCAATTATCCCAACGAAACAGATTTCTGGGAAATAGTTAACAAAAACTTGGTGAATGACCTATTAACTAAACCAATTCCCACCACATTTGGATTTGATTATAATCTTGCAAAAGTCGTAGATTCTTTAACAGTTGAAATTGATGTTAAACCTGGTTCATCAGGAATTCCTATAGGACGTTCTAGTAAAGTTACAGGTCTTCCTCGAGCAAAACCTGCAACGATACCTCCTGTTGCTTCCACTTCTATTCCAGAACCAAGTTTTGTGTTTGCTCTGGGTGTAATTGCTTTAGCTGGTTTGATGCGGAAACACATCAGAGTACGGATGTAACGGATAGTTTTTTTCTAACTTCTTGGGGATGGGTCTTGTTGGATTCGGCGATAAACTGGAAGGTGTGTAACAAAATGTAAATCAAGGTAGCGTCCGAAAATGGAAACCATTACATTGGGGCAAAATGGCCCATCAGTAAAACCCCTATGCATTGGTACTTGGGCTTGGGGTGATAAATTTTTTTGGAGCTATGGCAAAGACTACGGTGTTGAACAAGTAAAAGAGGCTTTTAAAGCATCCTTAGAAGCTGGCATTAACTTTTTTGATACCGCTGAAGCTTATGGAATGGGACTATCTGAACAACTTTTAGGGCAATTCATGCAGGAAACAGGTGAGTATGTACAAATTGCCACCAAGTATGGCCCTATGCCTTGGCGATTTTTTGGGTCATCTGTAGCTGATGCCTTAACTGCAAGCCTTAAGCGCTTACAAGCAGAGCGAGTACCTTTATACCAAATACATTGGCCTTTTGCATTTTTTATGAGTCAAGAAACCCTGATGAACGCTCTTGCAGACGAGGTACAACGGGGAAGAATTCAGGCTGTAGGTGTCAGTAATTACTCAGCAGACCAGATGCGAGATGCTCATCAAATATTAGCGAAAAGAGGTGTACCCTTGGCTGTGAACCAAGTAAACTACTCTTTATTAACTCGAAAAATCGAGAGCAATGGTGTTTTTGATATTGCTCATAACTTAGGCGTAACAATTTTGGCTTATAGTCCATTAGCTCAGGGATTACTAACAGGCAAATATACAGCCTCCGGTAATATTAATCCCGAAGGAGCAAGGAAGATAGACCCGCGATTTAAAAAAGATGGCTTAAATAAGATAGAACCTGTAATTTCTTTATTGCGTCAAGTGGGAGATAAACATGGACGTACACCTGCTCAAGTTGCTCTCAATTGGTTGATTGCTAAAGGTAATGTTATCCCTATAGCGGGAGCAAAAACAGCTGAACAAGTAAGACAAAATGCTGGAGCATTGGGTTGGAAAATCAGCAACGACGAATTTAATCAAATAGAAGAAATTACTCGTCCCTGGTTAAAGTAACTGCTTGCTTCTTGTGGGGTGGGCATCCCTGCCCGCCCGATAATATTTAAAATATTTAAATTTCTGCCTGATAATATTTAAATTTCTGCCTGATAATATTTAAATTTCTGCCTGATAATATTTAACCGACAAAATATTTTTTAATTTTACAACTATGAAAATTTTGACACAATGGGGCTTCACGCGAGAATTTTGGCGCGGTCAACACGGAGAATACTGGGTATTAACACAAGGAATACTCATGCTAGGCTTTATACTTTTACCCACATGGCAACCAAGCAAATTTAATCTCAATGAAAATCAAGTTTTTTTATATATAAATTGGAGTTTAGCTGCTGTATTCGCAACAATCGCAGCAGTATTTTTAATCAGAGGAGTATTGGAACTAGGAAGCAGTTTAACTCCTTTACCTTATCCCAGAGAAGATGGGCAGCTAATTCAATCAGGGGTTTACGGTATAGTACGCCACCCTATTTACAGCGGCGTGATTTTTGCTGCCCTTAGCTGGGTCTTATTCCAGTGGAGTTTATCCCATTTAATAGCAACAGTTGTACTGATACTATTTTTTAACGCAAAAGCAAATCGTGAAGAAGTCTGGTTAACCGAAAAATATGTAGATTATCCAGACTATCGAATCAATGTCAAAAAATTGATTCCTTGGATTTACTGAAAAAACTGATTCACCAAAAGATTTAAAAGTAAAAAGATTCTACCCCTTTATTCTTTATCTTTTTACCTTTACCTTTTACGAGTAAGCTACTTAAGTCGAACTAACTTGCTTGGTAGCCCCAGAAGATTCGCGATTTGCTAACTTCAATTTGGGTTTAACAGAACCTTTGTTTTCATCAGAGTTTCTTCTGTCAGGTCTTCCACCACCACCCGAACGAGGACGGTCACTACCGTAATCGCGGTTTCCACCACCACCACCACGACGGAGTTTTGGTTTGGGGGTTGCCAACATATCTTCTTCGAGGATGTCCACGTCGTTTTTCAGCCAAGCGGGACGGGTTTGGTCATAAGCAATTTGTAAAGCGGCAGCAGCGATAGCTTGAGCGTCGTACTCTTCAGTCAATTGACGTACTATCGACAAGAAGGAAGCCATACGCTCACCAGTCAAAGCTTCTCGGACTTGAGTTTGTAATTTCTCTAATTGCTTGCCCTCGATTTGTGCTCTTGTGGGAATCTGTACAACTTGCCAAGCTTGACGCACGTGACGTTCAAATGCTTGTTGCTTACGTCTTTCAAATGGCTGAACCAAAGAAATTGCAGTACCTTCAGCTCCAGCACGTCCAGTCCGACCGATACGGTGAACGTAGGTTTCTACACTGTCAGGTAAATCAAAGTTGATGACATGTGACAATTGGTCTACATCCAAACCTCTTGCCGCAATATCAGTTGCTACAACCCAGCGCACCTGGCGATTGCGGAAGCGACCTAATAAGCGCTCTCTAGCTTGTTGAGATAAGTCACCGTGGTATTCATCTACACTATGACCAGCTGATTGTAATTGATTGGTCAGTTCCGCTGCAGTACGACGGGTACGGACAAAGATTAAAGCTGTTTCTGGGTCTTCCATTTCCAGAATCGGCTGTAGTGCTTTCGCTTTTGTCAAATGACGTGGGACTAAATAAGCAACTTGATTAATTTTTGTTGGAGCTGCTTTCGGTTGCTCTACAGTAACAGTTGCTGGATTGTTTAAAAATTTGTTCACCAATTGGCGAATTGAAGGTGGCATTGTTGCCGAAAATAAAGCTGTTTGACGCTCTGTTGGTGCGAGAGAAAGAATTTTTTCCACGTCATCAATAAAGCCCATGCTCAGCATTTCGTCGGCTTCATCAAGTACAAAAAATCTCACTTTATCCAGCTTTAAACAACCGCGTTCGAGTAAATCTATTACCCGTCCTGGTGTACCAACAACAATTTGAGCGCCTCTTTTTAATTGTAAAATTTGACGGTCAATTGATTGTCCACCATAAATTGCAAGAGTTTTCAAACCTTGATTACCAACAAATTCATATACTGCATCATGAACTTGAATCGCCAATTCCCTTGTAGGAGCTAGTATCAAAGCTTGCACTGCCCGTAAATTTGGGTCAATTTGTTCTAAAATTGGCAGCGAAAAAGCTGCTGTTTTACCTGTTCCTGTTTGAGACTGACCCACCACATCACGACCTGCAAGCACCAAAGGAATTGCTTGCGCTTGTATGTTTGTTGGTGCGGTAAAGCCTAATTGTTCTAAGTGTTGAACGCGCTCTGCTGAAAGACCTAATTCTACAAATGTAGTACTCATTAATTTTCCTAGATAATTTACTTTTGACTGTTTACTATTGGTTGTTGACTGTTGACTATTAACTGCCAACTATCAACAAATTAGTTATTCACTATTTGACCGTAGAGGTCATAAACATCAGCGTCTTGTATTTGTACTGATACTATGCTTCCTAACCTGGCTTGTCCCCGTGCGTAAACTAAACCATCTACCTCTGGGGAGAATCTGCCACAACGACCGACTAATTCGCCAGTTTCCGGATTTTCCTGCTCAATCAAAACGTCAACAAATTTACCTATTTCCTGCTTATTCTTTCTCAAAGAAATTGGTTGTTGTAATTCCATCAAAGCGTTACGACGCTTATCCATTACAGATTGAGGCAATTGGTTGGGAAGATTGTAAGCTGCTGTCCCCTCTTCCTGAGAAAAAGTAAACACACCTACATGGTCAAACTCATGACGCTGCACAAACTGCATTAGATGCTCAAAATGCTCATCCGTCTCCCCTGGGAAACCAACAATAAATGTTGTCCGCAGCACCGATTCTGGCAGTACCTCTTTGATACGCTCGATAATCGAGTCGTTCACCCGTCCTTGCCAAGGACGATTCATGGCACGCAAAACTTCTGGATGGGAATGTTGCAAAGGCAAGTCCAAATAAGGTAATACATTTGATGTTTGTTTTATAGCCTCAATCACTTCTGGAGTCAGTCCCGTCGGATAGGCATAATGCATCCGTATCCAGGGTATATCGACTTTCCCCAGAGCTAGAAGCAACTCGGCTAATTTCGGTTTGCCGTATATATCTATACCATAGTTGGTTGTTATCTGGGATATTAAGATAATTTCTTGTACCCCTTGAGCCGCTAATTGCTTAGCTTCAGCGACTATAGATTCAATAGTGCGCGACCTTTGATTCCCACGTAAATGCGGAATTATACAAAACGCACAACGATAATCACAACCTTCGGCAACCCTTAGGTAAGCCACCCCCTCAGTAGTGGTGCGATAGCGGGGTGTGGTTTCGTCAGCGATATAGGTAGGTTCCAAGGAAATTTCCTTCACCCTTTCGCCTTCTTCGACCCGCTCAATTACATCTACTATTTTATGGTAATCACCTGTACCCACAACCGCAACTGCTTCAGGTAGTTCTTCCAATAATTGTCCTTGGAAATGTTGGGCCATACAGCCCGTGATTACTATTTTTTTATTTGCTTCCGCCAGTTCTACTAAAGTTCTGACAGATTCGGACCGTGCTGCTTCGATAAAACTGCAAGTGTTAACAATTACGTAATCTGCTAACTCTTCATTTGTGTCTACGCTGTAGCCTGCTTCCACTAGCATTCCCAGCATATGCTCTGTATCAATCCGATTTTTTTCGCAGCCTAGGTGAGAAATGGCAATTGTTGGCTTGTCACCCATAGATTGAAAAATTTGTCAAGTTTTTCCTTTTATCTCAAGAGATTTCAAGAGTATTATTAACTTTACGCTCTTTTGTAGAACCGGAAATTAACTCTAGCTTTACAATTGGTTGCGATTATACCTCATGAAAACGGTTTATCCCTTAATGTCTTTATAAGAAGTCTTTAAATATAACCTACAAGTAAGTCATCAAACTTTTATAAAGATAGTTTACGCACCCAGTCAGAACAGTTACCCTATTAAATTTATAAATAGGAACATCGTCATGATATACTTATCTTTCTCGTCTCCAAAGGATAGATTGGGATAAATAAATGGTCTTGGGGTAAATTTTATAGTTGTAATCTTTTGTAACAATACTATAAATGGTATTTTACATTACCGCAGCGTGTAGAAAAAAATTTAACCCTGCGGAAAGACGCCCCAAGGGGTTGTGGTGAAAAGTCGCTACCAATCAGGGAAATCGCGCGTGCTACTACGCTTAAGATGCGGTAATATACCTTCCTGCGGTCGGTTAGGCTTGTAAAAAAAACAGGCTAAATACCTACGCTATTGGAATTATTACGCTTCTAGTGAGTGGCTAACTCCTCTTCTAGTTAGAATCTATCTTAACATATCTTATGAGAAGTTACACTTCAATTTCCACCCTAGGACGGAGGCAATAAATTATCGAATTATTCATGTGGCTTTGTTGACTGCTGACTGCTGACTGCTGACTGTTGAGTGTTCAAATAAAATTATCCCATTGTGGTAGAAGAGTAAATCCGTCAACCGTCAACCGTCAACCGTCAACCGTCAACCGTCAACCGTCAACCGTCAACCGTCAATACATATAAACGTGGACTTATATCAATTATTTAAAACCTCAAGTCCCATTATTGGGGTGATTCATCTACTACCGCTACCAACCTCACCACGCTGGTCTGGTAACTTAAAAGCTGTGATAGAGCGTGCTGAACAAGAAGCTGTCGCTCTTGCAAGTTCTGGGGTAGACGGTATTATTGTCGAAAACTTTTTTGATGCTCCATTTACCAAAAACCACGTTGACCCTGCTGTTGTCAGTGCTATGACTATTGTCACCCAACGCATCCAAAATTTGGTCACCCTACCTATTGGTTTAAATGTTTTAAGGAATGATGCCAAAAGTGGAATGGCGATCGCCAGTTGTGTGAAAGCACAATTTATTCGGGTGAACGTGCTGACAGGAGTAATGGCAACAGACCAGGGGTTAATAGAAGGAGAAGCTCACGAGGTTTTACGCTATCGTAGGGAACTAGGCAGCGATGTAAAAATTTTCGCTGATGTTTTGGTAAAACACGCTCGTCCGTTAAGTTCTCCTAACGTGACTGTAGCAGTTAAAGATACAATTGAGCGTGGTCTAGCAGATGCAGTAATTTTATCTGGTTGGGCAACTGGTAGCCCTCCGAATATAGAGGATTTAGAACTAGCCAAAGAAGCAGCACACAGTACTCCTGTATTTGTTGGTAGCGGAGCAAGTTTGGAAAATATTGCTACACTAATGCAGGCAGCAGATGGTGTAATTGTTTCCAGTTCGCTGAAACGTCACGGCAAAATTGAGCAACCAATTGACCCAATTCGCGTCAGTCAATTTGTGGAAGTCGCACATCGCTCTCGGTTGACTGTTGATGGTTGACTGGTGACTGGTGACTGTTGACGGTTGACTGTTGACGGCAGATAAAAAACTAAATCAGAATTAGAAAATAAAGATTTTGAGTTGAGTTGTCTTTTTCAACTTAACTTTTAGCTCACAATAAATTTATTTATACAGTCAACCGTCAACAGTCAGCAGTCAGCAGTCAACCGTCAACCGTCAACCGTTAACCGTCAACCGTCAACCGTCAACCGTCAACCATAAACAGAAATATGATTATGAGTCGTCGTCGTTCTACTCCTTGGATTCATAGATCGTCACGCTTGTTAATTGCTGCGGTCGCAACTTGTGGAGCTTTAGTAACAGGCTATTTAACCATTGTTAAATTTAGCCAAGGTACAGCTGCTTGTCCGACACATGGCTGTGATATCGTACTCACAAGTCCATATGCAACAGTATTTGGACTACCATTAGCTTTGTTTGGTTTTCTAGCTTACGCTGGAATGGCAGCTTCAGCTTTGATACCATTTGCCATTAATCCCACAGAAAATAAAAATACTCGCTTACAAGTAGAAAACTCGACTTGGCTACTGCTGTTAGCTGGTTCAATAGCCATGACAGCATTTAGTGGCTTCTTAATGTACCTGCTAGCATTTCAAATCAAAGCACTTTGTTTATACTGTATCGGCTCAGCGATATTCTCTGCGAGCATGTTAATACTAACTATTATTGGGCGTAACTGGGAAGATATTGGACAAATATTTTTTACCGCCGTTATTGTTATCATGCTAACTCTTGTGGGTACGGGAATTGCTTACTCCGGAGTCAACAATCAAGCCAAAACTCCTCAAGGAGAACCGACATCTCCATCACCCGTTGGTGAACCCACTATTGGAGTTGGCTGGCCAATTACCACCACCTCTGGGGAAGCTGAAATTCAACTAGCAAAGCATTTGAAAAATACTGGTGCTAAAATGTACTTTGCTTGGACTTGTCCTCACTGCTACGAGCAGAAACAACTATTTGGTAAAGAAGCCGTAACTGAACTCGACCCGATTGAATGCCGACCCGATGGTAAAAACAATCCTCGTCCTGAATTGTGTGAAGCGGCAAAAATTCCTGGATATCCTTCGTGGATAATTAACGGTCAACTGAATTCTGGAGTCCAGTCTTTAGAAAAACTGTCTCAGCTTTCGGGTTATAAAGGGCCACGTAACTTCAAAAATTTCCCTGGATTTTTTAAGTAAATTAACAAACATGAGATAGAGACCGTACTAACTCGGTCTCTACAAGATTTAATTGACTCAATAATACATATACACTAATTATTTCATTTTAATTTACTATAGTTATACAGCTATATAATTTTTACCTTATTTTTCTTTCTTCTCGCTTCATCAAAATTTTATCCGTAAGCTGTTTTTATCGGTAAGAAGATTTATACTTGACTTGTAGTAATTTTTGGTTATATTTAGACATTCGTATTTAACAAAAAGCTGTTCCTTATTTATTGTTATTAGGAGTAAATTCAGTAGTTTGCTATTAAATCAAGTATAAAAATATATAATCTCTCTAACGAGGACTAGCTTGTCCAAAAAAGTTATACCAAAAGGAATTTACACGAGATTTCTGCCCAGCAAGCAATGGGAATAAAAAATAGGCTAACCAAGCGCTTTTTAGAGGTGCAGGGGACATTTAAACAACAGATTAATCAAGTACAAAGGGAATTAATTACGGCCTCTAGTATCGCTGTATTAATCCTATTGTTACGTGCGGTTGGTTTAATGCAGTGGGCAGAGTGGGCAACTTTAGACCAATTTTTCCAATTACGTCCGGAAGAATCCCCAGAAGAGCGTATTACAATTGTCGAAATTGATGAGCTTTCCTTAAGAGAACTGAATACTTGGCCAATACCAGATGGTAAAATTGCAGATTTATTATATACAATACAAAATCATAAACCTCGTGCCATAGGTTTAGATATCTACAGAGATTTTGCAGTACCACCGGGTCATAATAGCTTGGTGAAAGCCTACAATTCAATGCCAAATATTGTGGGAATTGAATTATTTAGAAGTGACAAAAAGGTAGGAGTAAACCCTCCAAAAAATTTAAATCAAAATCAAGTGGGTTTGAATAATTTGTTATTAGACGGAGATGGTAGAGTCAGACGAAATCTACTTTTTTCAAAAGATGGTAATAAAATACGACCAAGTTTTGCTCTCAAGCTAGTTAAATTGTATTTACAGGAAGAAGGTATTACTCTCAAAAGAAGCAAGAACAACAAGGAATACTTAAAATTAGGTCAAGCGATACTTCCGCGTTTCCAGTCCTATGATGGTGGTTATGCAGACACTGATGATAGAGGGTATCAATTTTTATCCAACTTTCCCAAACTGGGCTGTAGAAATTCATCAAAAACATCAAAAGAAAGTTGCGGTTTTCAGAAAATATCTATGCGAGATGTTTTAGCAAACCGAATACCAGAAAATTTAATTAAAAACCGTATCGTATTGATTGGTTCTACAGCTCCTAGTCTACAAGATTTCGTCTTAATACCATATTCTAGCCAGTTTATGCGTTCTGCTGAGCCTGTAGCAGGGATTGAATTGCAAGCATATTTTATCAGTGAAATGCTACGAGCAGCCCTTGAAGGTAGACCATTAATGCAAGTCTGGCCTGATAGAGTAGAAGCTTTATGGATTTTTTTATGGTCTCATATTGGTGCATTTATAATATGGCAGATACGACCCATAAATAAAAGTATTGTATGTTTTATATTAACTAGTTTTATACTTGTTGGTAGCACATATACTGCTTTTATTTGGGGTTGGTGGATACCAGCAGTACCAGCAATTTTAGCATTTTGTACTTCAGCAATTGCTATTACTTTTCAAATAGCTCAGGTGGAAGAAGAGTTAAAACGCTCTAAAGAATTTTTACATCAAATAATCAATACGATTGCTGACCCAGTTTTTGTCAAAAATGAAAAACGGCAGTTAATTATCTGTAATGAAGCCTACTGTCGATTCATCGGGTATCCCACAAAATTACTACTTTCCTATTCAGACTATGACTTTTTTCCCCAATATCAAGCCGATGTTTTTCAAAAGCAAGACGAATTAGTTTTGCAGACGCAACAAGCAAAAGAAAATGAAGAAGAACTCACTGATGCTACTGGTAAAACATATTATATTGCCACAAAACGCTCTCTTCACAAAGATGCATGTGGTAACCGTTTTTTAGTCGGAGTTATACGTGATATAACTGAGCGCAAATTAGTTGAAAAAGAACTCAAGCGCACGGCAGATGAATTGATGATTACTAACAACGAACTAAAACTTAAAGAAGACAACTTACGTTATCTTGCTTATCATGACCCTCTTACAGGTCTTCCTAATCGCAAATATTTTGCCGAAAAACTTAATGAGTCTCTGTATTGGGCGAAAAGTAATAATATATTGCTGGGATTATTGTTTATTGACCTAGATGGCTTTAAAAAAGTTAACGATACATTAGGACATGAAATGGGTGACCTGTTGCTGGTTACCGTTTCTCAGCGGCTGAGCAATTGTTTACGAGGTAGCGATACTGTTGCTCGCTTGGGGGGAGATGAATTTACCGTAATTTTACGTACCATCCCCAATATAAAAGTCGCATCTATCATTGCTGAAAAGATTCTGTTTAGCCTATCTCAACCAATTGTTTTAGACGATAGTGTTGCTAGTATCTCCGCAAGTATCGGTATTAGTATTTACCCAATTAATAGTTACGATACAGAAAGTTTGATTCGACAAGCCGATACAGCTATGTACCGCGCTAAGCATCTTGGTAAGAATAGATATGAATTTTCATAACATATTTACCGACTTTCTCTACCCTAAGGTGTAATTTTGTCAATTAATAAATGATTAAAAGATAATTAAGTATTCCAAAAGGTCATTCTGACTTTTTGTAATTTCACTTAATATTTTTAAACAAAAAAACTTCAGATAAACTACGTACGTAAAAAGTATAAAAATAACCTTTCGCATTTCTAAATGATTTGGCAAAATATAGAAGCCTTACTCCGCAAGGTTTACAAGGCTACATACTGATAGAAAAACCACAAAAATATCAATGGTTGCTATAGAAAATAATATGAAAAATGTTATCAACATGACTTAGTATTTCTACTTATAACTCTTAAGATTTTGTAAAAACATCCTGTTGAGGTTGCATATCCGTGGTATTCATTAGAATATCCACCTTAATGCAGATGCAAACGGCATCGTAAAAGTAATATCACTTAGAAGAGGGAACTTTTATCCCACTAGAGCAACTAGTTTGCTAGCTGTCAGCTTTCAGAAATTGCTTTGATTTCCGCAATATCAAGCTTTAAAATCCTATTTTTCATAAAGATTTAACAAAATTTTGGCGGAAGATAAGTAAATATACTGAAAAATAGGCAGAAATCCTTTTTTAAACTCAATAATAACAAGGTAATTTACTTAGATTATGGGCACTAGCTTGAAAATCACGGGGGTCGTGGTCTTCCTAATCGGAATCAATTTGGTAGCTCCTAAAGTTGCCGACGTCACAGGTCTTTTTGGTAGTTGGGCTGCCAATGCTTGCACAATTGAATCAAGCAGTTCTATTACTGATTCCAAAAGAGGAACATTCATAATAGCGTCCAATACTTGTCATTTGGAATCTAATGACGAGAATGAACCTATAAACTATGGCGCACCTGATAGCCAACATGGTAGTGGTACGCGGTAGTAAAGTTGAAGCTTAAAGTGAAAAATTCAAGAAATAATACAAAACTTCAAGAAAATAGTAAAAACTAAAAACTTAATATATTCGTAGTAGCGCGTCTTGGCTAAAATGTTGGGTTATTGATTCCTCCCCTGCTCCCCTGCTCCCAGCTCCCCTGCTTTCTAAACCAACATTTTAAGATGGATGCGGTAGTAGGTTGGGTTGAGCTTTGGAAAACCCAACAGAGTCACCACAATGTCGGGTTTCGTTCCTCAACCCAACCTACATTTCCACCAGTGGTCCTTTTCTACAAGGGTGTGTGCTTGCCAATTAGAATCATCAGACTGGGGAAAATCTAAACGATAATGTCCCCCCCGACTTTCAGTTCTAAAAGCTGCACTGTTCAATATTAAATAAGCAACATCAAGTAAGTTATAAGTTTCAGCCCAAAGTCGTAGTACTCGCTCTATATTGGGTAAAGAAAAATTCGCTACTTCCTGCGGACGTAATGAAAGTATAAATTGACTCAGCGGAAAGGCTGCAAATTCCTTCTGCCAACATTTAATATTTAATATCGCTTCTTCTAAAATCTTTTGTTCGCGACAGATACCAGCACTTTGCCATACTAAACGCGGTATATTTTGTCGTAGTGACTCAATTTGCATTTCTTGACTGTGCCATTCCGAAGTGTCAACGCTAAACACCCGTGAAGTAAATACAGTCTCTTCCTGAGATTGCTGCTGATGATTTTCAGATATTTCTGTCGATATTTCTAGAGTAGCCATTTGTGCGCCAAATACGATACATTCCAACAAAGAATTACTCGCAAGACGATTTGCTCCATGAACACCAGTACTAGCAGTTTCCCCTATAGCATATAAGCCAGGGATGTTAGTTCGATTCATAATATCGGCAACGATTCCACCCATCCAATAATGAGCAGCAGGAGCAACGGGGATAGGTTCCGAGAAAACATCAATATCCCAGTATTTACATATCTTAATGATGTTGGGAAAGCGCTGACTAATCTTTTCTGCACCAATGGGACGCATATCTAACCACACATGGGCACTACTAATATCAGTACTATTACCCTGTAAGTGAGTAAGCTGTAAGTGAGTAAGCTGTAAGTGAGTAAAAATTGCCCGACTAACAATATCTCTGGGTGCAAGCTCACCTTTAGGGTGGTAGTCAAAAGCAAAACGTCGTCCCGTATCATCTATTAAATGTGCTCCTTCTCCACGTACTGCTTCACTAATTAAAAAACGGTCAGCACCGGGTTTAGTCAAAGCAGTAGGATGAAACTGCACGAACTCCAAGTCCCGCAAAATAGCTCCAGCACGCCATGCCATTGCCACACCATCCCCAGTACTTACCGCTGGGTTTGTGGTTTGAGCGAATACCTGACCACCTCCACCCGTTGCCAAAATTACATAAGCAGCTCGTATCCACCGCACTTGACCTTGGTAGAACAAGCAAATACCTTGACAGTATCCGGTTTCTGGATGTAACCAAAGACTTAAAGCCAAAGCTTGCTGGATAACTTGAACATTTTGACGCTGTAGAACTTGGTTTGTTAAAGTGGTAGTAACTTCCCTACCTGTGGTATCAGCTGCGTGCAAAACTCGATGTTTGGAATGTGCGGCTTCTAGGGTTAATGCTAAACTTTTGCCGTGACGGTCAAAGGCGACCCCTAAATTCACTAAAGATTGAATACATTTTGGAGCTTCTTCAGCAAGGAATTGCACCACAGATGGCTCGCATAATCCAGCCCCTGCTCGCAATGTATCTTCTACGTGTAATTTGGGAGAATCTTCCGGAGAAACGGCTGCGGCAATACCACCTTGTGCCCAATCACTAGCAGACAAAGCAACAGTTTCTTTAGTGATTAAACCAACGCGGAATTTTTCTGGCAAACAAAGTGCTGTGTAGAGTCCAGCAGCACCTGCTCCGACTACTAAAACATCAAATTGGTTAGAAATATCGTTTTGGTACAAAGCGAGGAAAAATTTACAAAATAATAAAGTAAAAGGTAAAAGTTAAAAGCAAAAATGTCTTTACCTTTTACCTTAATTAAACTGATGGGTTTTTTTTAAATGCAAATCGGGTTATCTATGGGTTTATCTATAGATACCGTTATTAATACGGTCATCTCCCTCATTGAATACAGCTTCCCTGTTGGTGACAGTGAACTTGTCCAAGTTACTTTGCAATAAGTCTTTTTGGCGACTGCTCAACCCATCAAGGTCTAAAACGTCCTCAACATTTTTGTAAGGAGCATTGGCAATGAGTTTGCGAGCAAGGGTCGGATAAAATCCCGGATACCTTTGGAAAGCTCGTACGTTGGTGTTGTTCAAATCAATTCTTTCACCATAAACCTCAGCCAACCTCTCATCGGCTCGATTCTGCCGTGCTTGAGTTTCCTCAACTGCTAGAACCGGAACTGACTGAAATGCAATTCCTTTAAAAGTCGCAGCATGAACTGTTTGAGGTGTTACTACAAACATAGCGCATCCCACGATTAAAGCTAGCACCGATAATAAGCGCACTAATCCTTTCACGTTTTTCTACCTCCTTCCATCAAACCAAAATAAAGGCTCTTAGCTGTTAGCGATTGGTAATTGGTAATTGGTAATTGGTAATTGGTAATTGACAACCAACAACTGATAAGCAAGAACCGACAACCGACAATCAGCAACCAACAACTAATAATGATTAACAGCTAATACACAGCAGTCTTATTGAAACTAATATACAGCGATTGATACACACAATCTTTACTTATCCCAATTTTGCAAAAAGGCTGCTAATAGTCAACCGTCAACCGTCAACCGTCCACCGTCAATCGTCAACAGTTAGCTTATTACTGCTGCAACGAAAAACAGACCGTCTACCAAAATAGTACTTAAAACTGCACCACTAAAGGCGTACCAATGCTTTTGTCTGTGACTTAATGGCAAAATTCCTACTCCCAGCAAGACCAGTCCTAAAATTATTGCCCAGGTCTGTCCCCAGGGTGTTTGTACTTGTTGCAAAGCATGATGTAAAATTTGTGGCGCTTCTTCTGGCTCTACCACCATGATTTGCCGCCAATATGGTAGTAAATCTACTATATAAAAATAAACGTCTGTCAAAACTGTACCCAGTAACGAGCCTAAATAAAACCAATTACCTATTTTTCCCCAGTTACGACTTAGACACCATATCGCAAATGGTAAACCGATAGATTCTACAGGTAAATGATATAGTGGTTCCCAACGCAGCCAACCCCAGTAAATTGAACCTGCGAACCAACTCCAACTAAAACCGAAAAGCAAATCACCCCATATATAAGTGGAACGGTAAGACATCAAAAGCAAACTCATCCATATCCAAAAACATGTTAAACCCAAACTTAGCCAAGGAAAATTTCTTACTAATGGGGCTTCTATAAATACTGGAACTGAAACCAGAAAGATAGCAGCAAGGAACATTAAAACTGAAATAGAGACAATCCGAGGGGATGGCCTCATTTTTTCCTTGTCTACGACCGGGGTAGATACCGAATATGAGGACAATGTAGTGTTAACCAATTTTTTTAATATTTGTTACTTAACTTTATCTTATTTAAGATACCACAACAAAAAACCCTCCGTAGGGTATTATTTATGACTCAGTTTCTTAAGAAAAACTAAATTCTTGTTAGAAACTTGCGGTTGTAATTATCTGTCTTGATAGAGCAATGCTTGAAGTAGGTTGTTAATTCGTTAATAATTGGGCATTCTATTTTTTATCCATACATCCTCTGCTGGTTGCGGTTACGGGCAATGACCTTATCGAAACGTCAATCATTTTTGCTTTTGAGTGCAGTATCGGCTTTACTTACACTGATACTGACACTCCCATCTACGGCATATCCCCTGAAGGCTCTTAGTACCCAAACGAGCGCAGCAACAGAGGCAACAGGGGGTGTGCGAGCGATGAATATTTTTCAGGCTATTGTTTTAGGCTTCGTGCAAGGAATCACGGAATTTTTGCCCATAAGTAGTACCGCTCATTTAAAAGTAGTTCCAGTATTGCTGGGATGGGGTGACCCTGGAGTTGCTTTTACTGCGGTGATTCAGCTTGGTAGTATTGCTGCTGTGTTGTGGTACTTGTGGAAAGATTTACGACGATTATTAAAAGGAGCGTTGAGGGCTGTTAAACTTAAAGACTATGACGATTTTGATTTTCGTTTAAGTTTAGGTATTCTGTTAGGAACAATTCCTATCGTCATTTTTGGGCTTTTAATCAAAATATTTATCCCCGATTTTGACAAATCACCAATGCGTTACTTGTCCTCAATCGGCATTGCTTCAATTGTCATGTCAATTTTACTCGCAGTTGCTGAAACAACAGGTAGCCGTCACCGAGAATATGAAAAACTGACAATGCTAGATGGGGTATTAGTTGGAGTCGCTCAGGTTATGGCTTTAATCCCTGGAGTTTCTCGCTCTGGTGCTACCTTGACTACTGGATTATTTTTGGGTTTGGAACGAGAAACTGCGGCTAAGTTTTCTTTTTTACTAAGTATTCCAGCTATTAGTCTGGCTGGGTTGGTTGAATTAAAAGATGCTTTTGCTTCAGGTATTGCAGGAGAGCAGATTCTGTCCCTTTTTGCGGGTACAGTTTCTGCTGCTATTTTCTCTTATTTGGCAATTACAGCCCTGTTACGATTCTTAAGAACTCAGAGTACTTTAATTTTTATTATTTACCGACTCATATTTGGTGTCGCAATTTTAGCTGCTATCGGTGGTGGCTTCCTGAGAAATATCTAGGGAGTGGGGATATAAAACCCCTGAACTAAAGTTCGGGCTGAAAGCTAAAACCCTTTAAAAACGGGTTGGAAGCTTGGGTAAGAGCGCAAATTCAAACCCGTTTCAACGGGTTTCAGCTTTTAGCCCGAACTTTAGTGAAGCGTATTTCCAGGATAATGATGACAATTTCTGTACAAAATAGAATATTGTACTAACTATTTTTTTCTGTGATATGAGTAAAACCCTAACTACTGTTCGTCCTGCCAAAATTACCAAGGTTTTACCTGATTCTATTGCTGCTGAAATTGGGTTTGATGTGGGGGATGCGGTTGTGAGCATAAATGGTAGTCATCCTCGCGATTTAATTGATTACCAGTTTTTGTGTGCTGATGAGTATTTAGAATTAGAAGTTTTAGATTCTACTGGTAAAATTCATCATGTGGAAATCGAAAAGGATTATGACGAAGATTTAGGTTTAGAGTTTGAAACTGCTTTATTTGATAATTTAATTCAGTGTAATAACCACTGTCCTTTTTGTTTTATTGACCAGCAACCACCAGGTAAACGAGAAAGTTTATATTATAAGGATGATGACTATAGATTGAGTTTTTTGTATGGTTCTTATCTGACTTTGACTAATTTACCTGAACGAGAATGGCTACGAATAGAGCAAATGCGTTTGTCTCCTTTATATGTATCAGTTCATGCGACGGAACCTGACGTGAGAATTAGACTACTCAAAAATCAGCGTGCTGGGCAAATTATGGAACAAGTTAAATGGTTCCACGAAAGACGGCTACAAATTCATGCTCAAGTTGTTGTTTGTCCTGGTATTAATGATGGTGTTCATTTGGAACGAACTATTAGAGATTTAGCTTCGTTTTATAGGGGAGAAATACCTGCTGTTGCTTCAGTGGCTGTTGTCCCAGTGGGTTTAACGCGGTTTCGTCCAGAAGAGGACGAGTTGACACCTGTAACACCTCAAAAAGCTCAAGAAATTATCGCTCAGGTACGTTATTTGCAACAAGAATTTAGACACAAATATCAGACAAATTTTGTTTGGCTAGCGGATGAGTGGTTCTTAATTGCTGGTGCGGAATTGCCTTCAGAAAAAGAATATGAAGAATATCCGCAAATTGATAATGGTGTTGGTTCGATTCGTTTATTCTTGAAACAATTTGAAGAAACTGCTGCGAAATTGCTACCAAAAAAAGTCTCTCCTAGAAAATTAACTTGGGTTGTTGGTAACGCTGTTGAAGTAGCGTTTCAACCTATTGTCAAGCGTTTAAATGATGTTGAAGGATTGGAAATTAATATGCGTGCCATATCTAGTGACTATTGGGGTCAAGATATCAGTGTCACAGGGTTAATTACTGGTCATGATTTACTTTTGAATTTAAAAGAGCAGGATTTAGGTGATGCTATTTTGTTGCCAAATGTAATGCTAAAGCGTAGCGAATTGGTCTTCCTTGATGATATTACTGTTGAAGAAGTCTCTTGCAAATTAAACACAAAAATTTTACCAGTGTCAGGGGTAGAAGGGCTAATTGCTAACTGTTTGAATTAATACATTTTTCTGCTTTGCCAAGTGAGGAGTGAGTAGTGAGGAATCAAAAACAAAGAAAAAAAAAGGGATTAGGAAATATTGTTCCTTTTACTTTTTACCTTTTAGCTTTCAGCTTTTACCTTTTACCAGCAACAGCAAGGGCTGAAAAACCAGTATTGACAGTTGTGTATACCCCAGAAAATGTTAATCAGTGGACGGGGATAAGAAACCGTTTACAGGCTTCTGGGGTTCAATATTGTGAGGTTTCCCTAGCTCAAGTCAAGACTATGGCTGATTTGGGGGAACGTCCTGTGGTGTTGTTACCGAATGCCGAAGCCCTCACACCCGCACAGGCCATTGCACTGGAAGAATGGATGGGAAAAGGAGGAAGGTTGATAGCTACAGGTCCGGTGGCAAGTCTATCAGCCCCTGGAGTGCGAAGGTTGACGCAAGAAATTTTAGGTGGTTATTGGGGATTTAGTTTAAGCGAAGCTCAGCAATTGCAATTTTCCAAAAACAGGACACAAGACTGGGCAAATAAAAAAGAACTATTTGGACAAGTACGTGGAGGTGTATTAGTTCCAGACAATTCCAATGGTCAAGCGGCAGCAGTGTGGGACACTAAAGATAGCCCAGCAGCCGTAGTCGGAACAGCACGCACCACTTTTTTAGGTTGGCGTTGGGGAGTAGATGCTGCTTCACCACAAGATTTAGATACAGCTTGGTTAAAAATTGCTTTAAACCGCCACTTAAAAACATCAGCCACCACTCCCAGTTCCATCCAAGGAGCCACCCCAACCTGTTCAACCCTAGAAACTCCACCCCCACCCACCTCATCTCCCTCATCTCCCCAATCCCCCTCATCCCCCACTCCCAACTCCCCACTCCCCACTCCCAACTCCCCACTCCCCACTCCTAACTCCCCACTCCCCACTCCCCGCTCCAGCCTACCCACTCCCAAAAAATCCGACGAAGCGATAGACCGATTACAAGATGCAGTGGGTTTTGATATTGACCCAAATTCTAATGCGCCTATTATTCCTACCCAAGCCATTTTGTTACAACAGGAATTAGAAAATCTTATTGGTAGAGTTCAAAGCGCCAACCTCACAGCCCAAGCAGGAGCAGCAATTGCAAGTAATACAGCCACTAATAATAGACAATCAGTAAAATTACAAACAACCACCGTAGCAACAACTAGACCAGAAGCGCTACCTACTAATACCGAGCAAAACCTGGCCCAAAATCTAGCTCAAGCTCAAGCAATCGCCAAAAACTTACCACAGCTAATAGCTCAAAAAAGATTTGCTGAAGCACGTCGTCAGTGGGTAATGGCAAAATCGATTTTGTGGCAACAGTTCCCTGTCAACCAGAGATTAGCTCAACCAGAAATTCGCTCAGTTTGGCTCGACAGAGGGACAATTATTAGAGCAGGTTCAGAACAAGGATTAGCTAAAATTTTTGACCGTTTAGCACAATCGGGAATAAACACGATATTTTTTGAAACTCTGAATGCAAGCTACACAATTTATCCCAGCCAAATAGCACCACAGCAAAACCCTCTAGTCAGAGGTTGGGACCCCCTAGCATCAGCAGTCAAATTAGCCAAAGAGCGTAGTATGGAATTACACGCTTGGGTTTGGGTATTTGCAGCCGGAAATCAAGCTCATAATAGAGTCATTAATATTGACCCTAATTACCCAGGCCCAGTTTTAGCAAAAAATCCCGATTGGGCAGGTTATGATAATCGCGGTCAGATGATTCCTATCGGTCAGGGTAAACCGTTTTTTGACCCAGCAAATCCCCAATTACGGCAATATTTACTAAAGTTATACGAAGAAATAGTTACTCGTTATAACGTTGATGGCTTGCAACTAGACTATATTCGCTATCCATTCCAAGACCCACAACGCAACCGAACTTACGGTTATGGAAGAGCAGCAAGAGCGCAGTTTCAACAACTTTATGGCATAGACCCAATTAGTATCTCCCCTAAACAAACCGACCTTTGGCAAAAATGGACACAATTTAGAACCGAACAAGTCAACAGTTTTGTTAGCGAAGTCTCGACACAATTAAGGAAAAAGCGACCAGATTTAATATTATCAGTAGCAGTATTTCCCCTACCCGAACAAGAACGAGTACAGAAAATCCAACAACAATGGGAAATGTGGGCAAGAAAAGGAGATATTGATTTAATAGTCCCCATGACTTATGCCACAGACACCACACGTTTTGCAAGATTAGCACAACCCTGGATAGCATCAACTCAACTAGGAGCTACTTTATTAGTCCCAGGAATGCGGCTACTAAATTTATCAACAGTAGGAGCATTCGACCAAATCCAACTTATTAGAGATTTACCAGCAATTGGTTACGCCTTATTTGCAGTTCAAGATTTCACAGGTCAACTAGAAACAGTTTTTGGTAATACCCAAGGTAGAGGTGAAGCACAGCCAATCCCACACCGTCAACCCTTTAAAACAGCCGTTGTACGTTACACAGCATTGCAACAAGAATGGCAATTTGTTTTACAAAACAGTCAACTAAAAATAGACGCAACAAACCTACAGACGTTTAACAATCAATCACAAATTTTGCAAAAAGCTCTAGAACAATTAGCAAAAGAACCCAGCACAGGTAGACTCGCTGCAGCCAAAGCTTCCCTATTTCGTTTTCAATCACAGTTTCGCACGTGGATACGCTCATCCTCTTTCGATAATCCTTATCAAGTAAGAGCTTGGGAAAATCGTCTGATGACAATAGAAAGGCTATTACGCTATGGAGACAGAGTGCAGTTCAGGTAGAGACGCGATTAATCGCGTCTCTACACGCTATAAATCGCGTCCTTACATAATTCCAAAAATCTAGTAATTACACGGACAACACTTATGACCTAATAACGTAAAAATATTAACACGTGTGTGAATAAACGCCTGAAATATAAATTTTTGACAAGGCGTTCGTGTGAACTATTTATGGCTGCTTTAGCTCAGTGTCTTCTACTTCCGTCTTTACATTCGGTTGCCGATTTTTCACCGTTATGTATTGCACCAGAAACAGCATTATCAGAAGTTATTGCTCTCATGGTTCATCGAGAGAGCAAATGTGTTTTAGTGGTTTCCCAAAAGCAAGTAATAGGATTTTTGACTGCATCAGATGTAGTGAAGTTTGTAGCTAATGGTATAAACTTTAGTACTACTAAGATTTCTGATGTCAGCAATACTTCGGTAATCACACTCAAGCAAGACGAATTCCAAGACATCGTATCAATACTTTCTATGCTGCGTTCTTCCGGTTCGCCTTTGCTGGTTGTGGTCGATGAGAAAGGTGAAGCGGTAGGAATTATTACCTATGAAAGTTTTTGTCAAGGTATGGCAAGCGAAAGGGTTTTGGAAGTACATAATAACGAGCGCAAACAAACCCAGGAGTCCTTATTACGATTTAGAAAAGCTATCGAAAGTTCCAGCGATGCTATTGGGATGTGTAACGTAGATGGTAAAGGGATTTACGTCAATCAAGCCTTTGTGGAACTATTTGAGTATAGTTTGCAGGAATTAGAGCTTGCTGGAGGTCCAGCAGCTCTGCACCCAAATCAGGAGATATCTCAAGAAATTTTTGCAAATGTTGAAAATGGGACATCATGGCGTGGCGAAGTAAAAATGTTAACCAAAACTGGTAAAGTTTTGGATATTGACCTACGCGCTGACGCAATAAAAGATAATTTTGGTAATATTATTGGTAATTTGGGCATCCATACTGATATTACCGAACGTAAGCGAACCGAGGAAGGTTTGCTGCTGAGAGACAGAGCAATTGCTGCAAGTAATAACGGTATTATGATTGCCGATGCTGAAGTTATTGACTATCCCATTATTTATGCCAATCCTGCTTTTGAAAGGATTACTGGTTATTCTCCACTAGAAGTAATTGGTAGGAACTGTCGTTTTTTACAAGGTTTTCATAAGAATCAACCAGGGTTAACCCAACTGCGTGAAGCTTTACAACAAGAAAAAAGTTGCACAGTTGTTTTGCGTAACCGACGAAAAAATGGTATTTCCTTTTGGAATGAATTAAGTATTTCTCCCGTGTTTGATGTCGAAGGCAAGTGTACCCATTACATCGGTATTCAGACAGATATTACAGAACGAAAGTGGGCAGAAACATCTTTATCGTTATCACAAGCAAGATTACAATATTTACTTTCTTCCAGTCCAGCAGTAATTTACAGTTGTAAAACTTCTTCAGGTTTCCCCACTACCTTTATCAGCGATAATATCATTGCCATGCTGGGGTATGAAGCACGAGAATTCACGCAGGATTCTAAATTTTGGCTGAATCATATTCATCCAGAAGATGCGCCAATAACACAAAAAATGTCGCAAATTATTCTTAAACAAGGATATCTGACATTAGAGTATCGGTTCTTACATAAAGATGGAAATTATCGTTGGATATACGACCAATCAAAACTAGTATGGGACGATGCAGGAAACCCAGTGGAAATAGTGGGTTACCGAACAGATATTACTGAACGTAAACAATTAGAAGAAGATTTACGAGCAGCGCTAGCGAAAGAAAAAGAACTTAATGAACTTAAATCTCGGTTTGTTTCGATGATTTCTCACGAGTTCCGCACACCCTTAAGTACAATTTTGTCTTCTGCAGAATTACTAGAACATTATCGTCATAAATGGACAGAGGAAAAACAACTTACCCACCTACGTCGTATAGAAACAGCGGTGAAACACATGAACCAAATGTTAGACGAAGTATTGTTAATTGGTCGAGTTGAAGTGGGAAGGCTAGAGTTTAGACCCAAATTTTTGGATTTGGTGGAATATTGCCGTTATTTGGTACGAGAAGTGTTGATGAATGTAAATGAAAGTCATTCTATTGTATTTGAGACTAAACATAAAGTTTTACCATGTTATATGGATGAAAAATTGATGGGACATATTCTCTACAATTTACTCTTAAATGCAATTAAATATTCCTCTATTGGTACGGAAATAAAATTTTCTCTAACTTCTTCATCAAACCATGCAGTTTTGGAAATTAAAGATAGAGGAATAGGCATCACAGAAGAAGATATACCTCATTTATTTGAATCATTTCATCGCGGAACAAATGTCGGCAATATTCAAGGAACAGGATTAGGGCTAGCAATTGTGAAAAAGTGTATCGATATTCATCAAGGAAAAATTTTTGTAGAAAGTAAATTAGGAATTGGTACTAAATTTTCTGTAATTTTACCTTTGGAAGGAGGGGGGAGTGAGGAGTAAACAATTCAAAATTCAAAATATCTGCAAGGCAGACGCTTCGCGAACAAAATTCAAAATTGCGAATTTCTAGTGGGGAGTAGGGAGTGTTGTATTTTCGTTACAGCACTTACCGCTGTTATGAGGTACAATAGCAGCAATTAGTAAACCAGTTTTTTAAATGTTGAGGATTTATTAAGTCGAGCGCAACTGAGATTACTTTATCAACCATTTCTGTTGTAGTTGG
>JAHHIC010000064.1 GCA_019359035.1 Scytonematopsis contorta HA4267-MV1
TAAGATGCTACCGAAAAAACCACACAAGGTTTTATTATCTCAAATATTTGATAGAATAGCCTCATTGGGACGTATCCACGCCCCTAAACCTTCTGTCACCACTTCATAATTGGCGAAGGTATTGTTATTAACTGCTGATGGAAAAATCTTAAGTTATTCTGGTGTTGAAACACTGAAGTAATTTTTTTTTCACAACGCATTTACAAGGAACCGTTTCATTAAAATTAAGATACAAGATGGTTTTGTTTCAAATACAATACTTAATTAATTTGTAGTTTTAAATAAAATAAATTTAGAAAAAATAGCCCCCTCCACCCGGAGAGAGCCATTCAAAATTAAAGAATCAATTAAATTCTTAACAAACCTTAATAATCGAAATCGCCACCCATACCAGCACCAGCACCAGCGGGTGCTCCATCCTTAGGTTCAGGCTTGTCTACAACGATACACTCGGTTGTTAACACCATACCAGCGATAGAAGCCGCGTTTTGCAGTGCAGAGCGGGTTACCTTTGCGGGGTCAACAATACCAGCAGCGAACATATCTACGAATTCATTCGTAGCAGCATTGTAGCCAACATCAAAGGATTTTTCTTTAACGCGCTCAGCAATAACTGCGCCATTTTGACCAGAGTTTTCAGCAATTCTCTTCAGAGGAGCAGCCAATGCACGAGAAACAATCAAAGCACCAGTCAATTCTTCGTCCTTCAAGTTGCTGTTAGCCCAAGTTTCTAATTCTGGACCGAGGTGAGCTAGGGTTGTACCACCACCAGGAACGATACCTTCTTCTACAGCAGCTTTGGTCGCGTTGATAGCGTCTTCCAAGCGCAGTTTCTTGTCTTTCATTTCGGTCTCGGTTGCAGCACCAACTTTAACTACTGCTACACCACCAGACAATTTAGCCAAACGCTCTTGTAGTTTTTCTTTGTCGTAGGAAGATTCTGTTTCGTCCATTTGACGACGAAGTTGCTCGCAACGTGCTTTAACTGCTTGGTCGTTACCTTCAGCAACAATTGTGGTGTTGTCTTTGGTAATTGTTAGACGACGGGCTTCACCTAGCATATCTAGCTTAGCGCTGTCAATCTTCAGACCTGCATCTTCGGTAATTAACTGACCACCAGTCAAAATTGCGATATCTTCCAACATCGCTTTGCGGCGATCGCCAAAACCAGGAGCTTTAACAGCGGCTACGTTCAATACACCACGTAAGCGGTTAACAACCAAAGTAGCAAGAGCTTCTTTCTCAATATCTTCGGCAATAATTACCAAAGGACGACCGGAACGGGCTACTTGCTCAAGTATTGGAACTAAATCTTGTACGAGGGCAATTTTTTTGTCGGTGAGCAACAAGTAAGCATTGTCAAAAACAGCTTCCATGCGCTCAGCATCGGTTGCGAAGTAGGGGGAAATATAGCCTTTGTCAAAGCGCATCCCTTCGGTGATTTCCAACTCGGTGGTCATAGACTTCCCTTCTTCTAGGGAAATGACGCCTTCTTTACCGACCTTATCCATTGCTTGAGCAATCATGCTGCCGACTTCTTCGTCGTTACCAGCAGAAATTGAGCCTACTTGAGCAATAGATTTGGAATCTTCGACTGGACGAGCATGTTCGGCAATTTTTTGAACCAGATAAGCAATCGCTTTGTCAATACCTCTTTTGAGGAGAATTGCATTTGCGCCAGCTGCAACGTTCCGTAAGCCTTCTTTTACCATTGCGTGGGCTAGAACTGTGGCGGTGGTGGTACCATCACCAGCAGCGTCGTTGGTTCTAGAAGCAGCTTGACGAATTAATGCGACGCCTGTGTTTTCAACGTGGTCTTCGAGTTCAATTTCTTTGGCGATAGTAACACCGTCATTAATAATTTGGGGTGCGCCAAATTTTTTCTCTAAAACAACGTTACGACCTTTGGGACCGAGGGTAACTGCTACTGCCTCAGCCAGGATATCCATACCACGTTCCAAAGCTCGACGTGCGTTTTCGTTGTAGATAATGCGCTTAGCCATAATTCTGCCCGATTAATTTCTTAACTGTGTGGAGGTTAATTGTTAGTTTTTATTAGCCCTTAATTGCTTAGCTTGCCTCGTCACTTCGCTTTCTTACCAAGAAGTAGGGACGAGTAACTAAATAATTAATGAGCAATTACTACGAAACAATTGCTAAAATGTCTTTCTCAGAGAGTAATACGTATTCGTCTGTGCCTAATTTGATGTCAGTACCAGCGTACTTGGAGTAAAGAACTTTATCTCCTACCTTTACATCCATTGGTTGACGACCACCATCATCTTTAACTTTACCTTCGCCAACGTTGACGACTTCCCCAACTTGGGGCTTTTCTTTAGCGGCATCAGGTAGATACAGACCACCTGCGGTCTTTTCTTCTGATGCGCTGACTTTAACAAAAACTCTGTCACCCAGAGGTTTTACTGTGGAAACGCTTAGAGATACTGCTGCCATATGAATTTCGTGCCTATGCTTAGCACTCTCAACTCCTGAGTGCTAATTTACCGAAAAATAGGGGTTGATGGCAACTTAGTTATTTGTACGGGTTACCGTACAAGATAATTTAGAGGTGGGGAATCTAAAGAAATAATGCATTTGACGTTGACTATCGAGTAATTCCTAAAGTTGTGGTTATTTCTGCCGTGGTTTAAGCTAGTCGGAATCGCGTAGAAAAGAGACATATTGGGTCTTTACATAAGTAAAAATGCCCAATTTTGCCAAACTTCTCGGCTTTTGCTGATGGGTCATGAATATAGATATATAGTCAGACTTATTTGCAATGCTTAAAAATTGTTATAGAACAGTAATCAGGGTACAGCTATATGGGTGATAACACAGTGGTGGAAAAAAAACTTAAGAAACAGAAAGTCCCGATAATAAAGGATATTATAGCTTTAATAAAAGTAGCCGAGCCGTTAGAGCTAAAGACAATTCGGCGACGTTTATTTTTGCGTGCGGAACAACTAGCCGCTAACTGCTGCTTTAGGAAAGCAAGCCTTGAGTCGTGGCAATATCTGGAAAAGCAGTTCCAAGAGGTAAAACTCAACTGCATTTTGGAAATAAAAGCGAATAGCTTGCGAGTTTGCTATGAAGACCCCATAATGGTGGTCTATCCACATGGTGTGTGGTATCGCCCAGTAACCCTTGAAGTCGAAACGGCGCATAGTTCTAAAACACCTCTGATAGGCAACAAGGAGGTCGGTTGATATGCGTTTTTACCCACCCATTACCCGATACATCCTTTGCGTCTTGCTAACAACTGATATAGGCTTGTGAAGGTCAGATATGTCAGAAGCAGTAAATTTTGAAAAAGCGGGTTGATTTGATCCAGGAGCATCTTTCGATAAACACGTAAGAATTAAGTTGAAGGAATATTATTTCTTGAGTGTTTTTAGTCCCGCTATTTTCAAAGCGATATATAATAGCGCATTATAATACTACTGCTCTACGTATCCTCACTGGGCTTTGCGGTTGTTCAAATTTTCTGAAAAAATGGTACGCATTTTTTGAGAAAAGCAAAAAGCAAACGCAGTTTAGGTGGGACAAAAAGGACAACATCTCAATCATCCACCATATAGGATAACTATTCAAGACCGTGATAGACCGAAGCGCGACAAGTGCCACTGCTATGAAAGAACCCAGCATGAAAGAACATAAACGTCTTCTATTGATCGATGATGACCCTAACCTGATTTTGCTGGTAAAGGATTATTTGGAATTTCGGGGTTATGAAGTAGTCACCGCAGAGAATGGTCGAGAAGCACTGGAAATATTAGAGCAAGATATTCCAGACATGATCATCTGTGACGTGATGATGCCGGAAATGGACGGCTACCAATTTGTAGAACAAGTCAGGCAGACCGAGCGTACAAGTTGGATTCCAGTCCTTTTCCTTTCAGCAAAGGGACAAAGCGCCGACCGAGTTAAAGGTTTAAACAAGGGTGCCGACGTTTATATGGTCAAACCCTTTGAACCAGAAGAACTCGTCGCCCAAGTCGAATCATCCCTAAAACAGACCATCCGTTGGAAAGAACATCAGGCTAAAGGAGGAGACGGCGTTAATCGCATTCAAGTGCCCTTTGACGTGCAGTTAACCCCCACCGAGCTCAAAGTCGTCCAATTTGTTGCCAGAGGCATGGCTAACCGTGAAATAGCTGAAGAACTTAATGTGAGTCAGCGCACCGTAGAAAGCCATGTTTCTAACATGTTAGGCAAAACCAATCTCCATAACCGCACCGAATTAGCGCGGTGGGCGATTGAAAACCAAATGGCCTAATCGATTCTAGATTTTAGATTTTAGATTTTGGATTGTCATCCGTACATCCAAAATCCCAAGTCCCAAGTCGGGAATCTCAAGTCCTAAGTCCCAGTCCTATACAATTCGTAACTATTAATTCGTAATTCGTAACTTTTGAAGTTTGACTCCCATCTCTTGGCTTCATGTTTGTACCGGGGTCTAAATCCCAGTGACAAAACATAAATTACGAATTACGAACTACAAACTACGAATTAGTCCAGAACCTACTGGGGTAACTGCACCATTTCCCGCACGTTACCCCAAACCCCAGACGCTCCCTGATTAAATTCGCGGTCTTGCTTGCGGATAATCATCTTCATGCCATTTTTTGGAACCATAACAATCAACGCCCCACTTCTGTTAACAGGTTCTTGCGGCAAAAACTGCAATCGGTATCGCATTAACAGCATTGCCAGTATCATCTTTATCTCCATCATTGCAAAGCCAGCACCAATGCAAATACGGGAACCCGCACTAAATGGGTTATATTCGTGCATTGTCGGTTCAAAACCCTCCCAACGTTGCGGGTTAAATTTTTCTGGGTCAGAGTATATCTCCGCCATATGATGAGTGTGGTAAATACTGATGTAAACCTCCGTACCTTCTGGTAATTCATACCCACCAAGTTCCGTTGGTTGAGAAGTAACGCGCCCATTCCAAGGAACAGGGGACAGCACCCGCATACTCTCCTTAATTACCCGTTCCAAGAGAGGCAATTGCTGTAATTTTTCGATAGTCGGAGGTTCTCCTTGTAACACTCCTTCCAACTCATCCAGTAAATCAGCAGCAACATCTGGGTGTTGTGAAAGTAAAAATAATGTCCAACTAAGGGCAGTTGCGCTTGTCTCATGTCCTGCAGAAAAAATTACACTAACATGTCCCAGTAACTCATCCTCGGTCAGAGTTAAACCAGTTTCTGCATCCCTAGCTTGAATTAGCATTGCAAGTACATCACCAGTATCCCCACCAGTGACACGTTTTTGGCGAATTAGCGCACGCATCTCATCATCAAGTTGCGCCATATAATTCAGCATTTGGTGGTACGTCAAACCCGGTATATCATAAGGAAAAATTGATGTTTTAGTATTCCCTAAAAGATATCCCACTCTTTGCAGCAAAGTGCCGCAGTTACCAGCTCCCTCACCAATATCCGCTCCAAACAAGGTTTTAGTAGCGATACGCATAGTTACTTCTCGCATGATTTGGCAGATATTAAGGGGTTGTCCGATATCTAATCCATCCAAGACAGACTGAGCAATCGACACCATATCATCCCGGTACGATTCAATACGAGCCTTATGAAATGCAGGCATCAACAATTGACGTTGTTGACGATGATTGTTACCATTTACACCGAACAAACCCACACCGAAATGCTTTAGAGGCTCGGTACGTTTTGATTCATCACGTCTGCGGTACAAACCTCCTGTCAAAGGATATTTGTAGTAAACATCGTGCTGGCTTGTGACTTGACGAACATTTTCTGGCCCGTAAGCAAATACCATACCAGGACAGTAGTCAAGAGGGGAATAAATACCAAAACCACCACCTTGCACAAGAGAAGCGACCGAACCATATGTTTTAAATAGTTTTTTCGAGAAACCTATAGTGTCTTTGATATAGTTCGTCAAAAGAAGCGTACGTCCAAAAATAGGTAAAGGACGAGGACCAGGTACAGTTAATTTAGCTTTGTTAAGAGTTGTTACGGTCATCTTTTTAGAAGCGGCTGTTTGTACTATTGGGCTTGAAGCGGTATCCCATAAAATTTAATTTTACAAACAGCAATAAGTTTTCTATCTAAGAGGCATACTTTGTAATGTGAACAGGCAATCCGTAAAACAACCCATAGACTCAAAATTCAAAACTTAAAACTTAAAATTTTTAATTAACTAGCTCTTCAATCACTCGCTCTAGACCATAAACAACCCTTGCTAACTTTCCATAATCAATTTTCTCAGGAGTGTCATCCAACGTGTGGTAGTAGGGATAACGAAACAAAGCAGTATCAGTAACCATTACACCAGGGTAGCCTTGTTGCCAAAAAGACCATTGGTCTGACCAACCGACACCAGGAAGTTGCTCAGGAAGAGCAGCACCCTCTGAAGGAAATTTTGCATGATTTCTAAAGGACGCAACAGTTTTCTTTACAAATTCAGCAGAACTTATGTTGCCAACAAACCCAATAAATTGACCTTGAGACGGATATAAAAAGCTAAGGGGAAAAGGGTACTTTTGGCTATTCTTATCATCGGAGTAATAACCCATCGTTTCCAAACTTAACATTGCCACTATTTTTTCTTTTCGTTCCCGACAGCGTTTAGCGTAAACTAAACTGCCCATATTATCAGTCCAAAAAAAAGGCGGCTCTTCATTGACAAATTCGACAAAACGTAAAGTTCGGTTAAATTTATTTTTCGCAAATTTACGAGCTAGTTCTAAAACAGCAGCAGTTCCACTACCATTATCATTCGCACCAGGGCTGCTAAAAGCACTATCGTAATGCGCTCCAACAATAACAATTTCATCAGGGTGTTTTACACCTGTAATTTCTACTTCTAAATTAGTAAAGCTTTGCTCCCCAATACGATATTCTTGTTTATTAACGGTATAACTAGCTTGATTAAAAGAAGATTCTAAAAATTTAGATGTATTTTGCAAACTTTCATAATATTCCGAGTTACGCTGTTTTATATCGCCACCAAGGTTTTTAATATCTATTTGTAGTGCATCCTTAAGCGTGCTTTCTTCTACAGTTAAAGGTGGCAACTGTCCCCTATAGCTAGCTCCTGGCATTTTTAACAGCGCGAACCAGAACCATAGCGCAATAGTGATAAAGATAATCCCTAAAATTGAAATTCTAACTAAAGCAGCTCTATTAATAATTTTTATATTCCATTTTTTACGTCGCTGTATTCCAGTCATATAAATTTTAAAGCTCTCTTTAGATACCTCAACATTTTACTAAACTATAAATTATATATTTAGTTATTTATATTTAGTACAATAAATTCTTCAATCTTGTGGGGTGGGCATCCTTGCCCGCCCTTGCCTTTATGACACTCACCCGCCCTTTAATATTGACATCAGGACGGGCTAGAAGCCCATCCCACAAGAGAAACATCCCACAAGAGAAATATCTCACAAGAGAAACATCTCACAAGAGAAATGGGAGATTTTTTGATTTGTTAGTCCCTTAGAGATAAAGCTCTAAAAATCCGCACTCAAAGGTGCTCGTGGGAAAGGAATCACATCACGAATATTCCCCATCCCCGTCATAAACTGCACAACTCTTTCAAACCCCAGACCAAAACCAGCATGAGGAACAGTACCAAAACGACGCAAATCGAGATACCACCATAAATCCTCAGGTTTCATCCCTTGTGCTATTACCCTTCTTTCCAGTACGTCAAGCCTTTCTTCCCGTTGCGAACCACCAATAATTTCTCCAATTTTTGGTGCTAAAATATCCATTGCAGAAACAGTTTGTTCATCATCATCCAAGCGCATATAAAAAGCCTTAATTTTGGCAGGATAATTAGTCACAATAGTCGGTTTTTGGAAAAGCTGTTCGCAAAGATATCGCTCGTGTTCCGACTGTAAATCCGAACCCCAACTTACAGGATATTCAAACTTAACATCAGCTTTTTCTAACAGTTTGACAGCCTCAGTATAAGTAATACGTTCAAACTGATTATTAATAATATTTTCTGCTGTAGCCAAAACTGTATTATCAATTCTTTGATTGAAAAATTCCATATCTTCCGGACATTTCTCCATCACATACTTAAAAATATGTTTGAGAAACGCTTCAGCCAAATCCATATCACCCTTAAGGTCACAAAAAGCCATTTCTGGCTCCACCATCCAAAATTCTGCCAAATGTCGCGAAGTATTAGAATTTTCAGCCCGGAAAGTCGGTCCAAAAGTATAGACGTTACTAAACGCCATAGCCATTACTTCAGCTTCCAACTGACCGCTTACTGTTAAATATGTTGGCTTACCAAAAAAATCTTTTGTATAATCAACCTCTTGTTTATCATTACGAGGAACATCTTTTAAATTAAAACCCGTAACGCTAAAAAGTTCACCAGCTCCTTCACAATCACTCGCAGTAATAATTGGAGTATGTACCCACAAAAAACCACGTTCTTGGAAAAATTCATGAATCGCTGTTGCACAAGCATTACGCACTCGAAAAACAGCACCAAAAGAATTAGTACGACTGCGTAAATGTCCAATAGTCCTTAAAAATTCAAAGGAATGGCGCTTCTTTTGTAGAGGGTAAGTCTCTGGGTCAGCTTCACCATATACTGTTACCGAATCAGCCTTTAACTCTATACGTTGTCCTTTAGCAGGAGAAGCAACTAACACCCCAGATACTTCCACCGAAGCGCCAGTATTTACCTTTTTCAAAAAATTTTCATAGTCAGGTACATTTTCGCTGACAACAACTTGTAAGCCAGCCATCGATGAACCATCATTTACTTCAATAAAAGCAAAACCTTTTTGTTCACGTTTTGTTCGCACCCAACCTTGAACCTTAACAGACTCATCAGGTTCACCGCTTCGTAATATTTCAGCAATCCTTATTTCAATCATATCTTTCAATTGGGGAGTGGGGAATGGGGAGTGGGGAAGGTTGACGGTTGACGGTTGACGCTTGACGGTTGACAGTTATCAGTCATCAGTCAACAGCCAACAGTCATCAGTCATCAGTCAACAAACTCTACCCAGCACAAGACTTTAACATCCAGCCTATGATAACGCCCAATCCACCAAAGCGGATGGCTTGCCAAAAAGGTTCCCTGAAACTACGCCAAGAAAATAGCTGACTTTCTAAGCTCACTTCTAGCATTTCTAACTGCTGCTTAATTTGCTTTAACTCAGCTTTTAATTCTTTTGTCTTATATTTATATTGGTTGAGTTCCTGCAGGTGCTGTTGTAATTCAGCTTGTGAAAAGCGGTCTGTTTCTACTTGCTTGTAGCGTTCTTTTAAAGCAAAAAGCGCCTGTTGGACTTCCTCGATTTCTTTTTCAAAATCAGCTTCCGGATTTTCCTCTTCTGGCTGCTCGAATGGTTGTTTAGGCTGCTTCATGTACAAGTAGTAAACTAGGATTAAATGTGACTATACCAATAGTTATTGCTATAGCTAATAGAATAAATTGCTACTAGCTTAATGGCAATTGGCAATTAACTCAAACCTCAGGACTTAATCTGGACTTAATAATTATGTCTACATCCTCTCAGCTACCGAAAACCAGTGAGCTAAAAGAATTTAGCACCCAGGAACTAGCCCAAGCGCTTATGGAGAGGTTGAGTATTTCTCCCAACGATTGGCATCGCCTCAAGTCTAACCGCAAAATCCGCGCAAGCGAACAAACCGCTGCAGCTCTTGTATTTCTCCTTAAAGACCAACCATCCGAGGCTCTTATCAGATTACAACAAGCTGTCGGCTGGCTTGACCGTTCTATTTCTGCTCCACCCTGTCCTAGCCACGGAAATCAGGGAGTGGAAAGTGGGGAGTAAACAATTCAAAATTCAAAATTCAAAATTCAAAATTGGGGAGTGAGGAATTGCGTAAGCGCTCCGCTCCAGTGCGTGAGCGCGTAGCGTGTCCATAAAGGCATATTGCGAATTGCGAATTGCGAATTGTTTAATCCCTCTTCCCTTTTCACCTTAACAATGGTATCTTGAGACGACTGTTTTCAAATTGCTTGCACAATCTGAGTTCTGTCCCTTTACGGTTCCATTCCACTTGGTCGAATACTTGATGGAGAATACATAAACCGCGTCCGTTTTCTGATTCATCTGGTGGTAGATAATCCATTGGGTCACTGGGATCACTATCACTCTCTGATTCAGGTTCAGACGAGGGCGTAAAACCAACCCCTTGGTCTGATATTATCCACCAATACTGATTATCTATAAGGGAAAAACGTACTACTACTGTTTTACCAGGATCTAGATTATTACCATGTTTAGCTGCGTTAACCAGTGCTTCTTGGAGTCCCAGCCGCAGTTCGCCTTGGATTTTCTCAGGAATCTCTGCCAGTAGTAAATCTAATATGGGACATAAATAGAGGGTTGAGGCAAAACTAATCGTGCCCCAGTGGCGTCCAACTGGACGGAGAGAAATAGTAATCACGCTAAGAAACCCCGTAGCCTTCAGAGTTAGCTAGACATCAGTTTGGTGTCACAGGCACCCTGATTTTTTTTGAGGTGGTCGTGCTGCCTTCAAACTTGCGTCTTCCAAACTAAGTTTTGAAAATGCTAGGGTGCATAGACTCTTTTATAGATTTGGTTATTTATTTTAAATCGGCTAGTTTTTACCTACTGCCATACGTCAGCGAATAAAATTTTGCTTTGATTTGCTTTAAATTAGCAAGACTAGCAAGAGTATATAAACACTCTTTTGACTGCCGAATGTAATTTGAATAACCTATTCCATAAGCCAGCGAGCCTCTGCAACATCAATTTTTTACACAAAATGAATTCTATAATTCAGCTTAATTTGATTTTAGCATTTTTACTATGCACCAGACTACATTTTTTTAAGTTGATGACAAGTTGAGTGCGGTTGGCAAATGTTTTACTTAGCTACCCTAATCCATCTGTGATAACACAAGAAATGCTGCAGCTTCCACATGAGCCGTCTGAGGAAAAAAATCAGCCCCATGTACTCGTGTTAGAGTATACATTCCGTCTTGGCACAGCATTTTTAGGTCGCGGGCAAGGGTGGCTACTTTACAACTGACGTAAACAATGCGCGATGGTTTCTTTATTCGTAAAGTTTCTATGACACTTGCCTCACACCCCTTGCGTGGTGGGTCTAACAGAACTACATCTGGATTACTGTGAATATTATCCAGTATTGTCTCAACTTTACCAGCATAAAATGATATGTTTTCTATGTGGTTATTTCTGGCATTCAACTGAGCTTGCTTTACTGCTTCTGCTTGTACTTCAATGCCAATTGCTTGACGTACTTGTTTGGCTAATGGCAAGGTTAATGTTCCAACACCACAATAAGCGTCTAGTAATATTTCCTCTCCTTGAAGATTAAGTTCTGATTGAATTAAGAGCAAAAGTGCCTCCGCTGTTTCTGTATTGACTTGGAAAAACGTTTCTGGTCGCACTTGGAATTCCATCCCAGCAAAGATTTCGCGTAGATAAGGTCTTCCGGCAATGCAACGACTTTGGCTCCCAAAGATGGCATTGGTACGTTCGCTATTCTTGTTTAACATCACTCCCACAAGTGGGGGATAGCGGTCTAACCACTCTTGCGCTTGGGTATCAATACCTGTTATATTCCATTGTTTTGTCACTAGAGTTAGTAGAACTTCACCAGTACGTCTACCGATACGTAAACCGATATGGCGAATGAGTCCACTGTGAAGTTTTTCGTTGTAAGCTTGCCAACCTTTTTTTCTGATATCTTGCTTAACTTCGGCAAGTATTTGATTTAACCGGGAGTCTTGTATCGGACATTGGTTTAAATTGATGATTTGGTGGCTGCCTTTTTGGTAATAACCTGCTATGGTTTGTCCCGTAAGCGATGTGCCTACTGGATATGTAGCTTTGTTACGGTAGGCTAAAGCTGTAGAGGAAGGTAAAACTCCACTAACTGGTGGCTCAACAAAACCACCAATCCGCTCCAATGCTTGTACTAATTGATTACGCTTTGCTTCCAATTGGTAGTCATAACTAACATGCTGCCACTGACAACCACCACATTTGTCAGCAACAATACAGCTGGGTTTGATGCGATGAGGAGATGATTGCAATATATCCTTTACCACGCCATGAGCAAATTTAGGCTTTACATGTACCAAACGTATTAAAACTTTATCTCCTGGTACGGTTTCTGGTACAAAAACGACCCGCTCTTGCCAACGACCGACCCCATCCCCTGTATCTGTCAAATCTGCAATGTTAACTTCTATTAAGGCTCCCTGTTCCCACAGAGGCTCTGAGTTAAACTCTTCACTGGTATCAGAAAATTCTATAGATGACACCGTGCTGTCTCCCTTTATTTGTGACCACAAGAATCGTTAAACTAGCAAATAATATTTCATTGTCATAATCAACCATCATGACTGTAGTAAGCCAAGTTATTCTCAAAGCCGACGACGAACTGCGTTACCCCAGCAGCGGCGAACTCAAAAATATCTCAAACTTTTTGCTCTCTGGCGAACAGCGTTTGAGAATCGTCACCACCTTATCTGATAACGAAAAGAAAATCGTTCAAGAAGCAACCAAGCAGCTCTGGCAAAAACGCCCTGACTTTATCTCACCCGGAGGTAATGCTTATGGACAAAAGGAACGCGCACAGTGTATCCGCGACTTTGGCTGGTACTTGCGCTTAGTCACCTACGGCGTTCTTTGTGGCGATAAGGGACCAATCGAAAGCATTGGTTTACTTGGTGCGCGGGAAATGTACAATTCCTTGGGCGTTCCCGTTCCTGGTATGGCTACTGCAATTGATTGTTTAAAGAATGCTTCTCTCTCCTTGCTAAGTGCCCCAGATGCTGCGGAAGCAACTCCTTATTTCGATTACATCATCCAAGCCTTCTCCTAAATATACCGTCTGGTTTGTGCCTGCTCCTAGCTGGGTAACCAAGCTCTTGGAATAAGTACAAATTGTCGGTGTTAAACATTTTTCAATAAGCCCTTATTTCATCATACTCCCCACACCTGCTGGTGGCTCTGGCAAATATGTCAAGTTATTAACAGGTCGTGGGGAAATTTTATTGGGGAAAGGCAGAAGGCAGAAGGAGGTAAAAGTTATAAGGTGATTAAGTAAAACCTTAATTCCTTCTTTCTTCTATGAACCTTCTGCCCTCTGCCTTCTGCCTTCTGCCTTAATTTGCCCAAATACAAAAAGCTGACAGCCTCCGATTGAGGTCTGCCAGCAATTAGTGTGTTCCCTATTAATGACTCGGCTAGAGTTCAGTTATAAGTATTATCACAGCCCAACCATTTGTAAGAGACGATCTTAATCATCCGTATCAGTGATTGTTGTCACAACTTTTTTACTTTGAAACTGTATCGCTTGTATCACTTTAAATAGCTTCAAATAGGCACGCATATTATGTTAAGACTTTTTGTGCTTCTTATTACAAAATACTAGCCCATATGAAAGGCATCTTGGGTTTTCTTCATAGTGAGGGCATTTTGCAAAATTTGGATGCTCTCTTGGCTCCTAAAATAGATAGAATATTCCTCTGTCCCCCTCTGTCCCCTTGGTGCATTAGCCTCATGACTGCCACCTCTCAAGTTCCATTTTCCCCTGAAGAAATTGCTGACGAAGGCATTAAACCTCAAGAATACGAAGAAATAGTCAATCGTTTAGGACGACATCCCAACAAAGCCGAGCTAGGTATGTTTGGGGTTATGTGGTCAGAACATTGCTGTTATAAAAATTCACGACCCCTGCTGAAACAGTTTCCGACAACAGGTAATCGCATCCTCGTTGGACCAGGTGAAAATGCTGGTGTTGTTGATTTAGGTGATGGCTTACAATTAGCTTTTAAAATTGAATCTCACAACCACCCCTCAGCAGTGGAACCTTTTCAAGGTGCAGCTACTGGTGTTGGAGGTATATTGAGGGATATTTTTACAATGGGTGCGCGTCCCATTGCCATATTAAATTCACTAAGATTCGGAAATTTAGAGGATTCTAGAACACAGCGGATTTTTACTGGTGTTGTTGCTGGTATTGCTCACTACGGAAATTGTGTTGGAGTCGCTACTGTTGGTGGGGAAGTATACTTTGACCCCGCTTATTCTGGCAATCCCCTGGTAAATGCAATGGCCTTAGGCTTAATGGAAACCCCAGAAATTGTCAAATCTGGAGCATCAGGTATTGGTAATCCTGTATTATATGTTGGTTCCACTACCGGACGTGATGGGATGGGAGGTGCAAGTTTTGCCAGTGCGGAACTAAGCCATGAATCAATGGATGACCGTCCAGCAGTACAAGTAGGCGACCCTTTTATGGAAAAATCCTTAATTGAGGCTTGTTTAGAGGCGTTTAAAACTGGTGCGGTCGTCGCAGCTCAGGATATGGGTGCTGCTGGTATCACTTGCTCTACGTCAGAAATGGCTGCAAAAGGTGGGGTGGGTATTGAGCTTGATTTAGACAAAATACCCGTTCGGGAAACTGGGATGGTGGCTTATGAGTATTTGCTCTCTGAGTCTCAAGAAAGAATGTTATTTGTGGCTCATAAAGGAAGAGAACAAGAATTAATTGATATTTTCCATCGTTGGGGACTACAAGCTGTGGTCGCTGGGAAAGTAATTGCTGAACCAATTGTGAGAATTTTCTTTCGAGGTAAGGTTGCTGCGGAAATACCCTCAACTGCTTTGGCAGAAAATACACCCATTTATGAGCGCGAACTTTTATCTGAACCCCCAGAATACGCTCGTAAAGCTTGGGAATGGACACCAAACTCTCTCTGTACTTGTAGCGAAAAAGGTATTGAAATTCAGGGAAGCCTACAAAGTTGGAATGACATTTTGTTGACTTTGCTAGATACCCCTACAATTGCTTCTAAACGTTGGGTGTATCGTCAGTATGACCATCAAGTGCAGAACAATACTGTGTTAATGCCAGGTGGTGCTGATGCTGCTGTGGTGCGTCTACGTCCTCTAGTAAAAAGTTTGACAGGAAGTAACGTAACTGGTAAGGAAAATATTTATAATCCCAGTTCTAATCCCAACTCTACCTCCAACACTGGTGTTGCTGCAACTGTAGATTGTAATCCTCGCTATGTCTACCTTGACCCCTATGAGGGTGCAAAAGCTGTAGTGGCTGAAGCTGCACGCAATTTATCTTGTGTGGGTGCTGAACCTATAGCTGTGACTGATAATTTAAATTTTGGTAGTCCAGAAAAACCAATTGGCTATTGGCAATTAGCTGAAGCTTGCCGTGGTCTGGCTGAAGGTTGTCGGGAATTGGAAACACCTGTAACAGGAGGAAATGTTTCTCTATATAACGAAACCCTTGATTCCCTTGGTAACCCGCAGCCAATTTATCCTACCCCTGTTGTTGGGATGGTCGGCTTAGTAGCTGATTTAACTAAAATTTGCGGTCAAGCTTGGCAAAATCCAGGTGATATTATTTATCTTCTGGGTACACCAACTGATGTACAAATCCCAGATTCAAAATCTCAAATCACCCTTGGTGCTTCAGAATATTTAGCCACTATTCACAACACTGTCGCTGGTAAACCCCCACGAGTTGATTTTGACTTAGAACGTCGCGTACAACAAGCCTGTCGTCACGGAATCGCTAACTCTTGGGTTCGCTCCGCTCACGATTGTGCCGAAGGTGGATTAGCGATCGCCTTAGCTGAATGTTGTGTAACTGGGTCTTTGGGAGCAGAAATAACCCTAGAACTTCCTAAACATATAGACCAAAGGTGGGACGAAATTCTATTTGGTGAAGGAGGTGCAAGAATTTTAGTCTCTGTACCATTAGAACAACAACAAATATGGGAATCCTACTTACAGGAGAACCTCGATAAATATTGGCAAAAGCTGGGAATAGTCGGTAATCTCGACTCATGCTTACGCATTTTGACCACCAATAACCAACCTCTAATCGAAGTTACGATAGAAAATATGCACAATCACTACTTTAAAGCTATTGAACGCCGTTTAATTATTCAGTAGAGACGACGCGCAATCAAGACGCGGTAAATCGTAGTCAAGACGCTATCAATTACGTCCCCACCATAATAGTGGCTGAAAATTTTTCAAAACACTAGCTTTAATGAGCATATATACTGTAGTGTAAGTTAATGTCGTAGTTAAGAAAAAATTAAATTTCTTAACTTGACAGCAAAACAATTCAAGTGGCTTGACATCCCCCCATCAGGAGCGAAGCTTTCATGATTCCGAAGCATCCCGTCACCTCGGATAACCATTCTCATCAGGGACATCTACCAGGTATTGCCACTGAAGAAAATCGTCCAGACAAGCCAGAAGAAGCTTGTGGCGTTTTTGGCATTTATGCACCAGGAGAAGACGTAGCCAAACTGACCTACTTTGGTTTGTACGCTCTTCAACACCGAGGTCAAGAATCGGCTGGTATTGCCACATTCGAGGGTACAAAAGTCCATTTACACAAAGACATGGGCTTGGTTTCCCAAGTCTTTAATGAGACTACTTTGGAAGAACTGCCCGGTAATATAGGTGTTGGGCACACTCGTTACTCCACCACAGGCTCTAGCCGCAAAGCTAACGCTCAACCCGCAGTTGTGGAAACTTCTCTAGGACGTTTAGCTTTAGCACATAATGGTAATCTAGTCAACACAACGCAGTTACGTTCGGAACTGCTAGAAAAAGACTGCAACTTGGTGACCACAACCGACTCCGAAATGATAGCCTTCGCGATTGCCGAAGAAGTAAACGCAGGTGCAGATTGGATAGAAGGTTCAATTAAAGCATTCCACAGATGTAGCGGAGCATTTAGTTTAGTAATCGGTACTCCCATTGGGGTTATGGGTACAAGAGACCCAAATGGAGTTCGTCCCCTAGTGATTGGGACTTTAGGCGAAAATCCAGTACGATACGTTCTAGCATCTGAAACATGCGGTTTAGATATTATTGGTGCTGATTACCTACGGGATGTAAAACCAGGAGAGCTAGTTTGGATTGACGAAAAAGGTTTGACCTCAGTGCAATGGAGTCAGGCTACGCGAAAGCTGTGTATATTTGAAATGATTTATTTTGCCCGTCCCGACAGCATCATGCATGGCGAAAACTTGTATACCTATAGAATGAGGCTGGGAAGGCAGTTAGCAGAAGAATCACTTGTCGATGCTGATATAGTATTTGGCGTACCAGACTCAGGTATACCAGCAGCAATTGGATTTTCCCAAGCCTCAGGAATCGAGTTTGCAGAAGGATTAATAAAAAACCGCTACGTCGGACGAACCTTTATCCAGCCCACCCAAGCGATGCGTGAGTCGGGTATAAGAATGAAACTAAACCCATTAAAAGACGTACTAACTGGTAAAAAAGTAATCATAATTGACGACTCCATTGTCCGTGGAACCACGAGCCGCAAACTAGTACAAGCTTTGCGAGATGCGGGTGTAACAGAAGTGCATATGCGGATATCATCACCACCAGTTACTCACCCCTGCTTTTACGGTATTGACACAGACAGCCAAGACCAGTTAATTGCAGCCAAAATGTCAGTAGCAGAAATTGCCAAACAGCTAGGAGTAGATACACTTGCCTATTTAAGCTGGGAAGGGATGTTAAAAGTAACAAAACAAGACACCAATACTTTTTGTTCAGCTTGTTTTACAGGAGATTATCCTATTCCCATACCTGAACAAATCAAGCGTTCTAAGCTAGTCCTAGAAAAAGCAGCAGTCTAAAAATGTTGTAGAGACGCGATTTATAGCGTCTGATTTATCGCGTCTGATTTATCGCGTCTGATTTATAGCGTCTGATTTATCGCGTCTGATTTATCGCGTCTGATTTATCGCGTCTGATTTATCGCGTCTGATTTATAGCGTCTGATTTATAGCGTCTGATTTATCGCGTCTGATTTATCGCGTCTGATTTATAGCGTCTGATTTATCGCGTCTCTTCAGTTGAAAAATGTATTAGAAGACGCGATTTATCGCGTCTCTACAGGTTTATATTATGAATGATTCATAAATTCAATCTTGGGTAACAAAGGGTCAGACACAATACCCACACCTTTAAAACTCCAACGTTTTAGCAAATTACCCAGTTGTGAATTTGGCACAGATTCGACCATAAAGCGACTTGCGAGTTCCCCAGCATGAGCATTAAGATAACTGAGAGCATCAAAATTTTCGCGAAATAGCAACAAATATGACGTTCCATCATCAGGACGTGCAGACAGGTATTTACCATCAGACTTAGACCGCACCAAATAATAAATTTCTGAAATCATAATTAGTAGCCAACTAGTCAATGTTCATCATTTTCCAATCATCAGTAACCAGTCAACAGTCACCAGTCAACAGTCACCAGTCAACTAATTAAGGTCTTCCAACTTAATACGTGGGTCAGCAAATTTCAACATCACATCAGCAATCAAATTACCCACAATCAACATTACAGCACCCATCATTAAACTAGCCATCGCTAAGAAAATATCTTGACTTAATAAAGCCTGGTAGGTTAATCTTCCCAATCCCGGCCAATTAAAGAATTGTTCAGTAATAAAAGCACCACTCAATAAACTAGCGAACTCAAATCCCAACAAAGTAATTAAAGGATTAATAGCATTACGAAGTGCATGAACATATATCACTCGATTTTCAGGTAAACCTTTAGCACGAGCAGTTTGAATATAATCTTGGCGCATAACATCCAAAAATTCACCACGAGTAATACGTTGTAAACCGGCAAAACTAGTAACACTCAAAGCAATAGTAGGCAAAATCATATGCCATGCAACATCTAAAATTTGTCCAAACCAATTAAGTTCTGAGTGATTGATACTAGTCCTACCACCAACAGGGAATAAAGGAGTGGTAACTTGGGCAAAAAACAATAAAAATAAAGCGATGATGAAACTAGGAACTCCTTGCCCAAGATAACTAAGTACAAGTAGAATTTTGCCTACAAAACTATTTTGTTTAACAGCACCAATAATACCTAAAGGAATAGCAATCAACCAAGTAAAAATTAAAGAGGAAATGGCAATTAGTAAAGTTGCTGGAACCCTTTCCCATAAAAGCGATATCACAGGACGACGAAAAGACATACTTGGCCCAAAATCGCCCTTACTAATAATATTCCACAACCAAAGAAAATACTGTACATGCCAAGGTTGGTCAAGAGCGAACTGCTGTCTTATTTGTTTAATAAAATCTTCTGTATATTTCGGGTCGCCTTCATACTTTGTCACAAAGTCACCTGGAGCCAACTGCATCACAAAAAACGATAATGCCGAAGCCAGAAACAAAGTCAATAGCGCTTGTAATATCCGCTTGATTATGTAAACAAAAGTTTCGCTTGTAATTAAACCAATTAACCAATCTTTACCATTATCTAAAGAAATTCGACTCGCAGTCATATTTTTAAGTTTATCCTTTACAAGTTATTGATTGACTGTCAACTGTCAACAGTCAACTGTCAACAGTCAACGGTCAACAAATCGTCAATATTCAATTAGAGTTACAATCGGCACATCAGGTAGATGTTTCCGCCCTTGCAAATCTTGTAGCTCGATGATAAACCCAAAACCAACAAGTTCGCAGCCAATCTGTTGTACTAGTTTAGCGGTTGCACTAGCGGTTCCACCTGTGGCAATTAAATCGTCAACAATCAAAACCCGACTTCTTTCTGGCAAAGCATCCTGATGAACTTGTAAACAGTCAGTACCGTATTCCAATTGATATTCGACAGAGTGAACCGCAGCGGGTAATTTGCCTTTTTTACGTACAGGAATGAAACCAGTTCCTAATTTATAAGCCAAAGGGGCACCAAAAATGAAGCCTCGTGACTCCATACCCAGGATATAATCAGCTTTTAGTCCAGCATCGGTTAATTTTTGTGCGAACGAGTCAATGGTGTAGCGAAGTCCCTCTGGGTCTCGCAATAACGTGGTAATATCTCGAAATAAAATGCCAGGTTTGGGAAAATCTGGGACATCGCGAATCAAAGACTTTAAATCCATAATCGTATAGAAGATAGTGTTTATTTTGGGGAGTGGGGAGTATACCTGAAAAATCGTACTATATATAAGGACTGCTTGCGGCTTTAGTTGACGATTGTTGGATTCTAAACCAAGCTAGGTATGTAAGCGCATTACAGGAGCGCACAACATCAAGGTGGGTCAGATTATGTTTTGAAAAGTAGGATTTAAGTATACGGAAACCTTTCACAAGAAAGCGTAACTAATGTATATATCATGCAGTTGTATTACTGCCACTAGTCAAACCTTCTTGTTTGACTCATTATCTTAAATTAGTTTTATCCAGTTTGTCGCAGCCGCACAACATATTTATAATGAGTATTTCATCAGTAAGTTTAACGCCCACTAACAATCCTAGTCCCCAATCACCGCCGATGATTCTGGATTCTCTCCCAGACCCTGCTATTGAGGGGCAAATATGTCCCCGCAGAACCCGGGTGCAAATTGACCTAATGTTATTAGCAATTGAAGCTTTAGACCTTGGTGGCTCTGAAGCTGTTTTGGCATTAGCCGAAGAATTAGACTTAAAAGGTGTTATTAAAGACCGAGTTAATTTATGGCGTATGCGTAGTTCAAACCCCATGCGTAGAGCGCATAACCGCCGTCCTTTAACTATTATGGAAGCTAAAGCCTTGGTAGTTATAGCTTGCTATATAGCTCGACGTCTGACTGTTGTTATACGCCAGTTACTTAATATATCTCAGCAATTAACGGAAAAACAGATACCACTAGAGCAGAATTTACGACTAGCTAACTATTTAGAACGTTTTCGGACTCATTTTAAAAGTAGAATGAATACTCGTCGTTCGGGTTTTTTAGCTCTAAACTCCGACGATAAAATAAATGAGTTAGCGATAAATCTTTTAGGACAATTACTATTTTGTACAGGCACTTCCGGTTTACAGCGGTTTTGGATTAGTCTTTTTGACGGTGAAGTAGAATAATGAATATTCAACGTAAGTATAGTTTACCAAATTGCACCTTACTTTTAGAAGGTTTGAGCGATGCTAGCAGGACAGCACATTTACAAGATTTGCGCCCAATACTTTCAATATTGGTCAATACAGAATGTTATATTTCTGGCTATGGTCAACCATTAGTAGGTGGACGAGATTTTTTTGAAAGTTTGGTAAGGGCTGTTAGTGGATATGCTCAAGAATTTCTGAGTAATGTAAGTAATCCTCAAGCTCATAATTACGAGTCGGAATTAGTATATTTTCAGAGAATTGATAACGATTGTCACAGGCTAATTGTAAATCCAGATAATAATACGGAAGCTTTTGGGGCTAACAATAATAAAGAGCCAATTGAACTTGACTTAAATACATTACAGCTTTTCGATTTAGTTGAAGCTATTGACCAGTTTTTTGCCGATAGCCAAACTTTACCAGAATTGTCACTGGGATTACAACCAGTTTCTCGAAGTCACGGAGTAGCCTCAGCAGCCTTAGCCAAACAAGCTGTACCAGCAAGTGTCGGAGTTGGTAGTTTAGCAGCAGCAGCGCTTGTCTTGGGTTTCTTACCCGTTCCCCAAGTGCGTACACCAGAAAAGCTTCAAGAACAAACTAACCGAACGGAACAAACCAGTCCTAGTCCGAATGCGACTGCTTCACCAACTCCAGAACCAATACAAACAACAACCCCTATTACAGGAGCGACACCCACACCAACAACAACCCCTATTACAGAAGCGACACCGACACCTACGGCAACTCCCATTGCTGCAACACCCACACCCACAACAGTTCCCACACCTGGTGCAACACCTGCAACGGCTGATTTGGAATCCCTTTTATCTACAGTTCCAGAAATTACCGACCCGTCCCAGCTAAAGTCGTTAAATCGTCAAGTTTATAACGTAGTTAATGGGAATTGGAATGTAAATACTCGTTCGCAATTGCCAGAAGATTTAGTTTACCGCATCGGTGTAGCTGCAGACGGTTCAATAGTTGGTTACAAATCTGTAAATTCTAAAGCTAGTGATGCGGTTGCGAAAACACCATTGCCAACCCTACTATATAATCCATCTGCTCGCGGTCCGATTAATAAAGAACCAATAGCACAGTTTAAAGTAGTATTTACCAGAGAGGGCATACTACAAGTTAGTCCTTGGAGAGGATATTCTGCAACACCGGATGTTGTCGGTCCAAAAATAACCGATGCCACATCCGTTAAAACTTTAAATCAAAAGCTGGTTGATACAATTCGTCAGAATTCCCAAGCTACAACTCCTGGCTTTAAAAGCGATTTGAAATATCGAGTAGCAGTCAACAAAGATGGCGTAATCGCTGACTACGAACCACTAAACGGAGCTGCTTTTGACCATTTTCGCGAAACACCTCTCCCCAAATTATTTACCGCTAATGCCAATACTGGTGGTTCAAACATTGCAGCTGCAAACACTAAAGAACCTTTAGCTCATTTTGAAGTCACCTTCAAACCCGATGGCAATCTAGAAATCACTCCTTGGGAGGGATATCGGTAAATTGAAAATTCAAAATTCAAAATTCAAAATTCAAAATTCAAAATACTGGATTTATTTTTAACCAGTTTTAAATTTTGAATTGTAGCGAAGCAAGGGCTTCATTATTTAGAACCACTCCAAAATTATTGATGGGACTAATTTTGAATTTTGAATTTTGAATTTTGAATTTAACGTGTAATCCTCCCCATGTAATCTCCCCACAGTTTCGCTGCTTGGGCACTACTACCTGAGGTGGGTTTAATTTTGTCGTTTCCTAGCCATACACCTGTGGTTACTTTTTTACCAGGGACAAAACCAATAAACCATAAGTCAACATTTTTATCTGTTGTGCCTGTTTTACCTGCTTCGTTTTGTCCTATGGCTGCTGCTTTACCAGTACCTCCTGATATGACTCTACGTAGAATACTCTTCATCGTATCTGCTATCTCTGGTTTTAGTACTCTTTTGTTAGCATCCCTGTCTTGGTCGAAGGAGTAAATTACACGGCAGGTTTTTAAGTCTTTTCTGTCTTTGCAGTCGCTGCTGTCTAGAATACGGCTGATTGCATGGGGACGGTTCCACACTCCACGGTTACCAATACTCGCAAATGCACCTGTCATTTCTAATACGTTGACTACACTTTGCCCCAGTACTAACCCTGGTACTGGGTCTAGTTTGGATTTTACCCCCAAGCGCTGTGCCTCATCTACTACTTTGTCTAGTCCTACATCCCTTGCAACCCTCAAGGCTATGGGGTTTTCGGACAGTACTAATCCAGTGGCTAAATCGAAGCCAGAAGCCCCAGTCCGACATGGTTTATATGTGAAACCTTTCCAAGTTAAGGGGTCACAGGAATAATACTTACCTGGGGAAATCCCTTTTTCAATAGCCGCTGTATAAGCGAAGACTTTAAAGGTAGAGCCAGGTTGCCGTTGAGCTAAGGCACGATTAAACTGACTTTTTCGATAATCTGTCCCTCCAACCATGGCCAGAATTCCCCCAGTACTGGTGTCAACTGTGACTAGAGAACCCTGAGAGAAACCGTATTGCGAACCATCTTGAGCGACTGAATTACGTAAAGCGGCTTCTGCCTGCCGTTGCATATCCAGATTTAACTGAGTTTCAATAATAAAATTTCCTTCTGTAGCTAGTTCTTCTCCCAAGATTGCTCTTAGTTCTTGAAAAACATAACTATAAAAATAAGGAGCTATTGTTTTGGATTGTCTTTCGCAAACTTTTCCAGTAACTTCAACAGGAGAGCGACGAGAACGGTCGTACTCGTCTTGCTTGAGTTTGCCTGATTGTAACATCCGCTTTAGTACGCGGTTGCGGTAAGATGCTATGCTTTGTTTACTTTGGTTATCACCACAAAAATCAAAACCGTTTGGTTTTGGCAAAATTCCTACTAATGTGGCTGCTTCGGCTGCTGTCAGTTCTTTGGCTGATTTATCAAAGTAATATTTAGCTGCGTCTTCAAATCCTGAAGTATCTGAACCTAAAAATACTCGGTTAAGGTAGGTTAGCAAGATTTCTTCTTTGCTATAAAATGTTTCTAGCTTTAAAGCAACAATTGCTTCTTTTATCTTTCGCCCTACACTATCTTGTCTGCCAACATAATCAGGAAATAAACTACGGGCTACTTGCTGAGTTACCGTACTCGCACCTTGTTGCACACCACCGCTACGAGCGTTAACAATTACAGCCCGCGCTAATCCGTAAGGGTCAACCCCTAAGTGCCAATAAAAACGGCTATCTTCTGAAGCTATCACCGCACCAGGTAAGTAAGGTCCAAAATCATCTAATTTTTTCATGTCGATGTGGGAAACAGCTCTGGGTTCGCGCAAGAGCGTATCTCCATCACCTGCATAAATTACTGTCGGTGCTCTTGATGCTGGTGTCAAAGGTCTAACGGAAAATTTCGTCCATTCCAGCCCAATTACCAATGACAATAGAGCTGTTGTTCCAGCCAACCCGTAACCCGCCCAAGTTGCTGCTTTAACGTACCAAGGTGGTGGGTCAACGTACTGCAAGCGAACTGATGCAGCTAATTCTGGTGGACCCAACGTGAGGATATCCCCGTGACGAAGTTCAAAATTATTAACTCGACGCTTCCCACGATAAATTCCATTTGTCGAGTTTTCGTCTTTAATCACAAATACCGCTCGTCTTTGAGTCGAATCCCGTGATAGCGATAGGTGAATTTGACTGACTACTGGGTTACGAATCAGGATATCGCAGGACTTGGAACTGCGACCAAGTACATAGCGGTCGCCCAAAAGCGGAAAGACCTCAGCTTTGTCAGCCCCCGCATCCTGAACTAAAAGTTCTGGAACTCTGGCTCCTTGCTTGAGCGCCAATTTCGAGAAATCGACTCTTGCCTGAATTGTATGAACTGCTTGAGTCATACGACCAAGCAAAGTTTGTGGTTTTTGAGGTGGTTGGGGGGAACTCATCAGCTATTCACACCAGGGTTTGTACATGAAAATTGGGCGCGATGGACATATATCAGCCTATTCTACTCACAACCCTAACAGGACGTTGGTAACACGGAATTGTTCCAAATGTTAGATGACACCAATGTAACATATAACATTGGTAATAGAATTGTGACTTATATCACTTTTAAAATATCAGTAAATAATAATGTTTATCTCTTACAATCCCTATGGTTTATAGCTTTGAAATTTTGCTACAATCCGTCATTTTTCAGTAAAGTATTTATATGAACCTGCACTAAATAAAGCAGTGAATTAATTTTTACTTACGACCAGAACATAAATGGAAAAATGAAAATCTACATCCCTATTTAGGAAGATTTCAAAAAAGAAATTGTCTGATTTAATAGGGCAGAGGAGTGTTCCGTAGAGGTTAAGTAATAATGAAGGGAAAATATTTCGCTTTAATGGGTACAGCTGCATTTTTAGCATTAACTAGTAATGTTGCAGTAGCCCAATCAACTAAGTTTCCCCAACTAGCAAAGCAGCAGCAAAACGAGCAAAACGAAGCTAATAATAAACCCGCAGCAGAAGAGAAATTAGCTCCGGATGTAATGGAAATTCTTTGTGAACGTTTTCCGTTAAATTCTCGTTGTCAGGGTGGTGCCGGGACAACACAAAATGCTCCAGCAGGCAGCACAAACACTACAGAACCGATGAAGCCTTCTGAGGGAACCCCCGCACCAGATAGCACTACAACACCCGCACCGGACAGTACTGTACCCAGTACGACCCCCCCAGCCGATTCTAGTACGCCTGGTAGTACTCCAGAGACAACACCAGCACCTGGTACAACACCTACTGAACCTGGTACTCAAAACCAACTCACTCCTGCTCCTGATTCAGGAACACCTGGAAGTGTAACACCAGTACCAATAACCCCAACACCTGGCAGCCCAAGCGAAGGTAGCACACCTACCCCCAGCGCACCAGGTAGCAATATGACTCCACCTCCAGGTGCTACGCCATCTGAGCCAACCAAGCCCAGCGATAGTACAGCACCAGAAGGAACTAACCCATCGGAGCCAACCAAGCCTAGCAATATCACAGCACCCGAAGGAACTAACCCATCGGAGCCAACCAAGCCTAGCAATATCACAGCACCCGAAGGAACTAACCCATCGGAGCCAACCAAGCCTAGCAACATCACAGCACCCGAAGGAACTAACCCATCGGAGCCAACCAAGCCTAGCAACATCACAGCACCCGAAGGAACTAACCCATCGGAGCCAAATAATAGCGATACAACTACTGAACCTGACTCTTCTTCACCTACCAAAACTCCAAATTCTGGTGAAAAGACACCTGGTGCAAGCGAGTTAAAACCTTTAACTCCCCAGTAGTAATCATTAATAAAATTAGCTAGCGAATAATGAATGGCTAATTATTTGAATTTTCGGCTTCACCTCCATGAAACAATTCATGGAGGCTATTTGTTTTTCAGAATGCTTTCAGACATGTAACGTCTCTACATGATTATGATTTTACAACCTGCGAGTGGAAGTTTTTCTAGTATGCAAATACCAATCAAGTAACAAACATCCAAGACCAACACTAATAAAAATATCCGCCACATTAAATATATAAAAATTAATTAATCTAAAATCAAAAAAATCGACCACATACCGTAAAACAAAGCGGTCAATACCATTACCCATAGCCCCACCGAGAATAAAACCGTAACCCAGTTGTTCCCAAAGTTGTAAAGCAGGCCCGAAAAGTGCCCAAGCAATTAAAGCTAAACTAACAGCCAAGGACACCCACCGCAACCAATCCACTGTCCCCGGAAGCTTACCTAAACCTGCACCTGTATTTGTCACGTAAGTCAAGTGAAATACATTTTGTATCAGCGGCAATGTTCGTCTAGCTATTGTAAAACCCGTTCTGGCATCGCTAATATTTTCCACCTGCCAATATTTGATACTTTGTACCACCCAATATTTTGTCAGTTGGTCTAAAACAACAGCGATGAAGGTAGCAATCCAATAAAGACGATTTTTTACGCGCATGGTTGAAAGTCAAGGGCTATAATTTTTTGACTAATAAATTTGACTAATAAAACATAATGTGGCGTAGCAAATAAGCCAATACAGCAACGGCACAGACAACAGCTAGTTGTCCAGGCAAAGCGTACCACGAATACTTGAGTATCGCGTCCATCAGGGGCATAGTTTCCGTGCCTTTAACCTGCAAGAAATAGCTGATAATTAAATAACAAATACCGCAAATGTGGACAGTTAACAATCCACAAATACAACTAAATGTTAAAGTCTCCAGTTTTGGTTTAGCTTTAAAGGCAAAAAGACCACAAACCCAAGCACCTGGTATAAAGCCCAGTAAATAACCAAACTGGGATAATTTGATATAACTTATACCCCCACCTTCGGCAAATACAGGCAACAATGTTAAGCCCATGACTATATAGGCAATTTGAGATAAAGCGCCTGCACTCCTCCCACCTAAACAACCAACTAAAAGCACTGCGCCTATTTGAAATGTGACGCCCAAAGAAATAGTGTGAATGCCATTACTGCTCCAACCCCAAGGTAAGGTGGTGACATGGGCTTCGAGGAATGTACCACCCATTGTCAAGAGCAAGCCAATCATTGACCATAATAATTGATGAGATGCTGCAAACATTTATTAATTAAAAAGTATAAGGAGTATTGAGAATACATGTTAAGATACGTTTCAATTATTAATTCCGAATAACATACAACTAAATAAAAATCAATAATATGCTTGTATTGGTCAAGCTATAAATAATGAAGATTTTTTGAGACAAAAATTTTAATAATATCTATTATATTTTCTCTGAATTTATAAGGTCTCTGTAAATACGATAATGTCGAAGCCATTATTACATAGGTAATGAAAATGATTCTGGTGAGAATGAAATTCATAAGTAGCTGATTTCCAAAACATATTTATTCCTAATTAATCCATTATTTGTATTAGTGATTAACTTGTATACCTTAACCTGAAATTAACCTTGTTTTACCCGAAATTTACCCTTGAGTGCTACTCTTCAATATTGTTAACCCATACCATCAAAAATTCAAATAATTATGTTTTCTTCAAAAAAAGGGTTATTGCTTGCTCCCGTAGTAGCTTTGACCTTAGGCTTAGCAGCTTGCGGTGGTGGAACAGATAATAAAACAGCCACTGATAGCGCGACACCTGGAACTCCTGGAGCTGCTGAAACTCCTGCTGCTGGGGGTGCTACTAACACAACAGCTACCAGTCCTACGAAACTAGATTTAGGTGGAAATGTTACTCTAACTGGTGCTGGAGCATCATTGCCTGCTCCCCTTTACACGACTTGGTTCACCGATTTGAACAAAAAATATCCAAATTTGCAAGTGAACTATCAGTCAGTTGGTAGCGGTGCTGGAGTAGAACAATTTACCAAAGGTACTGTAGACTTTGGTGCTAGTGACGTTGCGATGAAGGATGAAGAAATTCAAAAAATACCACCAGATAAGGGTGTAATTTTGTTGCCCATGACTGCTGGTAGCATCGTGCTAGCCTACAATTTGCCAGATGTATCTGAATTAAAATTATCACGTCAAGTTTACGCTGATATATTCCTGGGCAAGATTAAATCTTGGGATGACCCAGCAATTGCTAAAGCTAACCCAGGTGTGAAATTACCCAAGCAACCAATTGCGCTTGTGCATCGTTCTGACGGTAGTGGTACTACTGGTGTTTTTACAAAACATCTCAGCGCTATCAGTCCAGAGTGGAAGACTAAAGTTGGAGACGGAAAAAGTGTAAAATGGCCTGCGGGTGTGGGTGCTAAGGGCAGCGAAGGCGTAACAGCTCAGATAGCTCAAACCCCAGGTGCAATCGGTTATGTTGAAAGCAGTTTCTCCAAACAGGCTGGTCTGAAAGCTGCGACTTTGGAAAATAAAGCAGGTAAGTTTGTCCCAGCAACAGACGAAGCAGCATCTAAGACTTTAGAATCAGTACCTTTACCAGAGAACCTTCGTGCCTTTATTACAGACCCAGAAGGAGCAGATTCCTATCCTATCGTTACCTATAGTTGGATTTTGGCTTATAAAAAATATCCAGATGTAGCCAAAGCTAAAGCAATGGAAGCCATGATTGAATATGGTTTAACTGAAGGGCAAAAAACTGCAGTACAACTAGGGTATGTTCCTTTACCCGCAAGCGTAGCTCAAAAGGTTGCAGCTGCGGCTGAAGCAATTAGCCCAGAATATAAAATCAACATTGCCAGCGGAAAATAATTCTTAGTTCGTAATTCTTAATTCGTAATCAATTTAGGTTCCAATCTACTAAAGTTATTTATGTAAAAATATCAATATTTTGCATTTATAAAATAACTAATAATTATGAATTAAGAATTACGAATTAAAGTCAATCATCCACGACAGTAAATTATCCAAATATGCAAGCATCACTGAAAAAACGTTCAGAAATTGAAAAATCTTTAGACCGTGGCTTTATTTGGTTAACAAGAATTTTCGCATTGTCTATAGCTGGTGTTTTATTGTGGATTGCCTTTCAGGTTGCGGTTAGCTCCTTACCTGCTATACAAGCATTTGGTTTGGGATTTTTATTCCAAACGACTTGGAACCCAGTACAAAATCAGTACGGTGTATTACCACAAATTTATGGGACTTTAGTTAGTTCATTTATTGGTTTATTAATAGCTGTACCCATCGGTGTTGGTACTGCTATTTTGTTAAGCGAGAATTTTTTACCAAAGGCTATGCGAGTAGTGCTGGTTTTTTTAGTCGAACTACTAGCAGCAATTCCCAGTGTTGTTTACGGTATCTGGGGTATTTTCGTTTTAAGCCCTGTCATCAGAGGTATTGGTTCATCTGTAAGTAGTTCCTTAGGATTTTTGCCAATTTTTGCTAATCCGGAGTCAGGTATCACGGGTCGAGGAATGTTTACTGCTGGAGTGATTTTAGCCATCATGATTTTGCCTGTTATTACAGCAATTTCCCGTGATGCTTTAATTTCTTTACCACCGAGCTTACGTCAAGCCGCAGTAGGACTTGGTTGTACCCGTTGGGAAACAATTATTCAAGTTCTTATTCCTGCTGCTTTTTCTGGGATTGTTAGTGCAGTAATGCTTGCTCTCGGTAGAGCAATGGGAGAAACAATGGCTGTGACAATGTTAATTGGTAACTCCAATGACATAAATGTTTCTCTGTTTGCACCATCAAATACTATTTCGTCTTTACTGGCAAGCCAATTTGCTGAAGCCGGTGGTTTACAAGTTTCAGCATTAATGTATGCGGCACTAGTTTTGTTTCTTTTAACACTTTTGGTCAATATTTTGGCAGAAATGATTGTTTCAAGAGTCCAGAGGATTTAATCATTTCTATAGTTTTAGTTTGTTGATTGTGGATTCTTTTGGCTTAATTTTAGCTTAATTTATGGCTTCTAATTTTTCAAAAAGTTCTTCTTCTGGGTATACTTACGGCAGTTTAACTCGTTCTTCGGCATCACCCCGCACCCTATTTAATAATGGGATGAACGCTGTCGCATTTACTTGCGGATTGTTAGCACTTTTGCCTTTGTTATTTGTGCTTTCCTACGTCATTATCCAAGGTTTTAGCAGTCTCAGCCCTAGTATATTTACGGAATTACCACCTACTCCTTTCCAAAGAGTAGGAGGTGGTTTTGGGAATGCTATTTTAGGAACGCTGTTAATGGTGGGAATCGGTGCTGCAATTAGTATTCCTTTTGGTGTATTAGCAGCAATTTATTTAACAGAGTTTAGCTCCGGAAAAGTTTCCCGTATAGTTAGATTTGCCACTAACGTACTTAGTGGAGTACCTTCAATTATTGCTGGGGTATTTGCTTACGGGGTTGTAGTTTTAACGTTAACTAAACTCAATTTGGGTTCTTACTCAGCGCTTGGTGGAGGTTTCGCGCTAGCAATTCTCATGTTACCAATTATCGTGCGGACCACTGATGAATCTTTACAGTTAGTATCGGACGATTTACGCCAAGCAGCTGTAGGTTTAGGAGCGACTAATTTTCAAACAGTAATGCAAGTAGTTTTACCAGCAGCATTACCAGCAATTGTTACTGGTGCGACCTTATCTATTGCTCGTGCTGCTGGGGAAACAGCACCTTTACTGTTTACTGCTTTATTTTCTAATTTTTGGCCTGAGGGTTTATTAAAACCTACTGCTTCCCTTGCTGTTTTAGTCTACAACTTCGCAATTTCTCCTTACAAAACTTGGCAATCTCTTGCTTGGGCTGCTTCTTTAATTTTGGTGTTGATGGTTTTAGTCACAAGTATTATCGCTCGCTTTGCAATTCGTAAAAAAGCCTAAATCGGTTAAGTAATTTTGGATTTTCAATTGTTTAATCTCTTTTTCGTATTTACTTTTTCACAAAAATCAACTGGACTTTTATGGATACCCAAGTTAGAAACATAAACGATACCGATACCGATACCGTTTTACGTACGGAAAACCTTAATGTTTACTATGGAACTTTCTTAGCTCTTAAGAATGTTTGGCTTAATATCCCTAGGAATCAAGTTACGGCTTTTATCGGTCCTTCTGGCTGTGGTAAAAGTACTTTACTTCGCTGCTACAACCGTCTCAACGATTTAATTGACAGTTTTCGTGCGGAAGGTAATGTCTTATATGACGGCAAAAATCTGTACTCTCCCGATATTGACCCAGTTGAGGTACGTCGCAGAATTGGGATGGTGTTCCAAAGACCAAACCCTTTTCCTAAATCAATTTATGACAATATTGCTTTTGGAGCTAAAATCAACGGTTTCAAGGGTGATATGGATGAGCTAGTAAAGCGTAGTCTTCAGCAAGCAGCTTTGTGGGAAGAAGTCAAAGATAAACTCAAGCAAAGTGGTTCATCTTTATCTGGTGGACAACAACAACGTTTATGTATTGCTAGAGCAATTGCTGTTCAACCAGATGTTATTTTAATGGATGAACCTTGCTCCGCACTTGACCCGATTTCTACTTTGCGAGTTGAAGAACTGATTACCCAACTTAAAGAGCAATATACAATCGTTATCGTCACCCACAATATGCAACAAGCAACACGGGTGTCTGACAAGACTGCTTTCTTTAATGTTGAACCAACAGAAAAGGGTGGTCGTATTGGTTATCTAGTGGAATTTGATGATACAGAGCTAATCTTCAACGCTCCTAAGCAAAAAGCGACTCAAGAGTATATCAGTGGTCGGTTTGGCTAAAAGTCTACTGAACTAGTGGAGTTTTTGGTTAAATTTCTAAATTCTCCACTCGCTACGAATTCTAGAAGGGCTAATAGCAGTAGCCCTAAATCATAGTATTTCCTAGGATTTAAGGTCAGATTTGGTTGCTGAAATCTTGTGTATGAGCTAAAAAACACTGCTTGGTCTGAAAAAATAAGGCTTAGTAATAAAGGTAGCTCATGTTCATGTTAAATATAATTAAATAAAAAGCTATATAGTCATCGTTTGTTATTTAATAATTATTACCTCATCTATGTCCGCCTAGTTTGGAGTGAATCCAATCAAGTACGTATAGAGAGGAATGTTTTAATTAAATAATATGACTTTGAATACTGCCATAGTCAAGCCACGGTGCGACTATTTCAGTAACCCTAACAGGGGGATAGTGGTCAAGGATGTTGTCGAGCCAGTAGCTAGTAATAGCGAACGTCGGGCAGTTTCCAAGTCTACGAAGTAGCGCTTCTATTCAGTCAAAGTAAGTTATACCGCCGACTTGGACGGGGAGAACTAGATTTTCCCAGGTTTTTATAAGCGGTGCTTTTAACAATCTGAAACTAGGAACTTTAATTTAAAACTTATGCAAGAATTATTTTGCCTTCTCAATTTGAGGAGGTTTTTAATTGGAAAAATTTTTGAAAACAACTTTAGCGAATAATTTCATGAGCCTTTTATGATTAATGAATCGAAAATTGTCTTCAAAATGGAAAATACATCTATTCAGTGGAGTATTTTTTATTTCAAAATGTTTGACGTTGGGTAAAAAATATTACTTCAGCAATGTTCTTTTTACGAATAATTAATTACTATATCAAAATTATAGAGAAATAGTTAAAGTCTGTATTGCGTCACTGGAAAGCAAGGTGTATGTTCCATCAAATAGACAATAGTCAAACAAGGCAAGAGAGTTCTGTAAGAGTCGAAAATTATCAAGGACGGTTAAGGCTTGAATTTACTGTTGAAGAAAAAAAATATACTGTAAGTTTAGGTTTGGCAAATACCAAAGAAAACTGGACAGTAGCAGAAACAAAAGCAAATGAAGTCAAATCAGACATTACTTTTGGGCACTTTAACCCAGAAAATCTTGATAAATACAGGATTAAGGGACATTTAAGGCTTGTAAATCCCACAGATGATAATAGAGAATTAATGATGAAAGAACTGTGGGATAAATATCTACAATTCAAGAGTCAAACTTTAAAAGAAACTACTATTGCTTACATGCAGTTTCTAAGTAAATATATCATAAAATGTCCCATACAGGACATCAATCAAGCTACGGAAATACGTCAATGGTTTTTGGAAGCTAGTACTTCTTCAATTTCTAAACGTAGCTTTACTCACCTTTCAGCTTGTGTAAAATGGGCAATAAAAAATAAATTAATATCATTGTCTGCTAATCCTTTTGAGGGTATGGCGGCAGAACTACCGAAATATAACTGGCAAGAAAACTCACAACCAAATGCTTTTACTGAAGAAGAAAAATTGTCCATAATAAAAGCGTTTGAAAATCACAGAGGTAATTGGAATGGCAGAGGTTATACAGGCTTCGCTTTTTCACATTACGCCCCATTTGTAAAATTTCTATTTCTTACTGGTTGTAGACCCTCGGAAGCCATTGGACTTCAATGGAAAAAAGTCAAAGATGATTGCTCTCAAATTCTCTTCGATTCTTCTATTGTCAGAATTAAAGGCAAACCTACTAGGATGGAAGGCTCTAAAAATAATAAAACTCGTAAATTTAATTGCAATCAAAAATTGCAAGAACTGCTACGTTCCGTTAAACCCCGGCAAGAAAAATATGACCCTGAAGCATTGGTATTTCCTTCTCCTAAGGGAAAAGTAATTAACTACCAGAATTTTTCAATTGTCGCTTGGAATCGGATTGTAGATAACATCATTGAAAGACCTACAACTCCTTATTCTTGTCGTGACACTTTTATCTCAGAGCAAATTGCTAAAGGAGTTCCTACTGCTGTAGTCGCTAAATGGTGTGATAATTCTGTGGAAATAATTGAGCAGCAGTATCTTGATTATAGAGTGCTATCGCAGCTTACACCTTTGTGATTAAAAAAAGGTTTTATAACCAAGAAAGAAACTTTATCTACTTCTGTTAGCAATTAAAGTTTCTTTGACATACCCCCTCACACAACTGAAATTGTCTTATATACTAAGGTTCGTAGAAATAAATGAAACTACGAAACTTAGTTTTTTTTATTTAGAATTAATTTCAAACAAAATTACCTTTGAGGAAGTTAACTAATACCAAAAATACTTATTATTCATCGCTGTTAATAGCAAACTAATCTTTAAAACATCTAAAATAACATCTAGTTCCTATTAGAAATAAATTGATGAAATCCTTACTGTGATTGACTTCCATAAAAGCGGGCAGCGAGAATCGAACTCGCGTTATCTGCTTGGAAGGCAGAAGTTTTGCCATTAAACTACGCCCGCGAGTGTTTTTTTATTTAGCTTAAACTTAATATAACACCCCTTTAGTTGAAAATCAAGATATAAATATAATTTTCCTCAAATTAAAAAAATATTTTGCCTATTTGCTTAAGCTCGCAATTGCACGCAAAAATCCAAAAAAACATTGTGGTACTAAAAAACTATAGTCCTAGACCAACCATAAACTATGAGTCTTGGCTATCCTCATAATACTTGGCGTTCTTATTATTCCCACTCCCCACTCCCCATTCCCGATTCAACGATTTACCATAATTTCCGGTTTCACTGCGAAGGTCAAAACGGTTTCATCTACTCCTTTAAGTTCCAATGGTTTTCCTTTAGTAATTTCCTCTTCTTGTAAATAATCGGCGACAGCAGCAGAAACAAGTATAGTACCTGGGTCAGCAGCAACTTGTAACCGAGATGCAATATTTACACTAGGGCCAATGGCTGTATAGTCCGCACGTTCCGAACTGCCAAACATACCCACAACAGCAGTGCCTTGGTGAATACCACAACGAAACTGGATGCCAGAACGTCCGTCACTCTCGAAGATACCTTGTCTATGCCAACGTTCATTTAATTGTGCCAACAATCGATGCATTGCTCTAGCGCTATTAACTGCCCGACGAACCTGTTCATTTGGGGTAAGTTCTTCTGGAGCACCGTATAAGGCTAAAATTGCATCCCCCATAAATTTATCTACAGTGCCACCGTTATCAAATACTGCTTTTGTCATCGCATCTAGATACTCATTCAGCAACTCTGCTACTTTGCGCGACCTAAGGGTATTTGATAGCTGAGTAAAGCCGACTATATCGCTAAACAAAACTGTAATCAAACGCGGTTCCGGTTTTAAATCCAGAGTTAATTCTCTGGTCGCAGCTTTTTTTACTAAAGCAGGTGGTAAAAATCGCTTGAGTACTGACTCTGTTAGATAGGTATTTAACTCCAGAACTTTACGTTCATTTTCTTTCAAAGCTAGAAGGTTTCTAACCTCAGCCAGTAGTTCTCGGTGGTTAAATGGTTTACCTAAATAAGCGTCTGCACCCCTCTCTGTACCTTCAATTCTGGTTTCTTCGTCAATTTTTGCTGTTAGTAAAATAATCGGTATGCCTTTTAATTTTTCTTCAGCACGTATCATTCTAATCATCTCTAACCCAGACACCAAAGGCATCATCAAATCGGTGACTATTAAGCTGGGGGAAATTTCTAGAGCTAAACGGAATCCTTCTGCTCCGTGACGTGCTGTTTGAATCTGATAGCCATTACTACGCAAAATTTCGCTAACGTAACCGCGCATATCGGCGTTATCGTCCACAACCAAGATTAACGGGCGACTGTTTTCTCCTTTAGAATTTTGTTCTGGAGAAAATACTAAGTCGTTTTTAATGTTATCAATATTCTGTACAGTATTTGCTAATCCATTTGCTGATGTATTTGCCAATGTATTAGGTGATATTGTTTCTACCAACTCTAAATCAGCTAATTCCACAGCAGCACGTTTGATGTTAACCTCGGTTGGAGTTTCTTGCACCCGGTCACCAGGTAAATGAGCCTTTCCAGGAATTAACCAAACTGTGAAGATAGTACCTTTGCCCGGTTGCGACTCCACACTGACTCGACCACCATGTATTTCCACAAGTTGTTTAACTAAAGCCAAGCCTAAGCCTGTACCTTCATAAGAACGGTTTTCTGACCCTTCAGCTTGACGGAAGCGTTCAAACACATGAGGTAATTGTTCCTGAGCAATACCAATACCAGTATCTTGTACTTGCAAAATGCAATTTCGGTCTGACTGGAGTAGTTTAACTGAAATACTACCCCCTTCAGGGGTAAATTTCATTGCATTTGACAGCAAGTTATAAACAACCTTGTCGAATTTTTCTGCATCCAAATATACATTTTGACAGGGTGATAATTCAGCAATAACGCGCAATCCTTTTTTCTCACAATAGGGGCTGAAGGACTCGACAATCTGACCAACAAATTCTACTAAGTCCGTAGGGCGGAAATTTGGCTGCATCCTTCCCGCATCCAGCCGTTGTAAATCCAAAAGTTGATTAACAAGTCTTAGTAAACGGCGAGAATTACGCAAAGCAATTGTGGATTGTTCTGCGGACAAACCTTCACTACTTCCTACTGCGGACTCTAAAGGCCCTTGGATTAAAGTAATTGGTGTGCGGAACTCGTGAGAAATATTTTGGAAAAATTCCGTTTTCTGTTTGTCTAACTCTAACAAACGCTCAGCTTGCTCGCGAGTTTTTTGATAAAGCCGTGACTGCTGCACAGCAATAGCTGCTTGAACTGCAACGGCTTTTGCCAGTTGGACTTCTGTAGGCAGCCACATGCGCGCTTTACGGCTTTGCCGTAAAGTTATACTACCAATACTTTTACCGTCAGCCAGTAAAGGCACAACCATTAGCGAACGCGCAGGCACTCGTAAAGGCAAATCAAAACCTCTAATCTCTGACGGGCAATCACTCATGTCAGTAATTACCACAGGCTCATGTGTTCTTAAAATTTCTTGTAAAATAGGATTACCCTGAATCGGAACTTGTGATTGGGGTAACTGCTGAATTAATTCTTTATGATTTTCTGTATTAATTAATTTGTCAGCTTGATAACGTTCGTACAAGCCTACACATTCGACATACTGGTTTTCTTCTGTCCATAGCGACAAAGCACAACCGTCAACTTGTAGAGCTTGTCCTAACTGTTGAGTAATAGCAGCAAAAATATCTTGAGGGTCTAGACTAGAGCGAATCGCACTAGTAATAGTGTTAATCAAGGCTTCGCGCTTCGCAAGGGCATGGACTTGCTCGTAAGCGTAAGCTTGAGACAAAGCCAGTGCCGCTTGGTCTGCTACCATTAACACTAGTTGAACCTCGTCTGAGTCCCAAAATCTTGGTTCGTTACACTGGTGCAAAGCCATCACAGCCATTAGCTCTTGTCGGCAAATCAGCGGCACTACCAAACTAGAAGAAATATTTGCAGCAGCAAAAACAGCAGCGCGACTTTTAAATTCAGCAGCTTCTCCGACAAGCTCAGAACTAACTACATCGTGAATTACCTGAACTTCACGGGTTTCCCATACTGTTTGCGACAAAAGTGGGTAGTCGTCGTCCGTTGGGATATTTTTATCTGGAAACTTATCTGAAAGTTCATTTGAAGTACCATCAGACAATTCATTAGAGTCTTCTGAGGAGGAATTTAGTCTTTTTTGATAAATAAACCCTTCCTCCTGCAACATTTCGTTTTGAAAGGGACGCAAGAGACAAACATCCACCTCCAGCATCTCACCAACCGTATCCACGATTGCTTTTAATATTTGTCGATAATCTAGAGCACCGCGAATCGTATTTGTAATTGAATTAAGTAAAGACTCTTGGCGAAGGGTACGGGTCAGTTCGCGTGTACGTGCCTTAAGGACGTTGTGAGTATCCAACGCTTGGCTGACTACCGCTTTAAGTTCTTCAGCTTCCCAAGGTTTGGTGACGTATTTAAACACCTTACCAGAGTTGATGGCTTCCACCAAATCTTCAACATCGGTGTAGCCCGTTAATATAATTCGGATGATATCTGGATATTGAGTGGCTGTCAGACTCAAAAATTCTGTACCACTCATCATTGGCATCCTTTGGTCGGAGATAATCACGGCGACTTCTCCTTCTTTTCCGAGCAACTCCAGTGCTGCTGGACCCGAATTTGCCCTCAACACCTTGTAGTCCCTATAAAAGGTGCGGTAAAGCAAGTCAAGGTTGTCCGGCTCGTCGTCAACAACCAAAATTTTTGGCTTACTGTTTACTTGGGATTTCATGCACCGCTTTCCTGCTGCAACGGCAGTTGGATAAACAATTGTCTGTACTTTTTATGCTGAATTTTTTTAAAGAAAAGCATTTCGACGCCTTTGTCCAGTGGTTACTTATCATCGTTTGTACAACTGCAAGTCAATAGTTACTTGTCATTTGTCATTTGGCACTTATTACCAGTGACCAATGACCAATGACCAATGACCAATGACTACTAACTAATTGTCTCAAGCTTTGCTTCAACAGTAACCATTTGGCCGATGGCTTGTGCCGATTGCCATTTGCAGTTAATTGCACCCCAATTCCTTTGATTGTAAGTTTTTGTGTTACAGAATAGATGCTTGTTTACCAAATCTTGCTTCACCTCCAGCGAGAACTTTGCAATACAACACGCAGCATTCAAACCCAACTGTTGAACCCAGTCTTGTAAGCTGCATATTAAGTCTTCCCGCCGTAACCCCGATAGTAACACTTGTAAAGAAATTTTATGTATTTCAATCATTGTTGAGTCAGAAATATTACATTAAAAAGATTGAGATGAAAAGTATACTATCAAACAAATAGCTACCCCCCAATTTGGCGATTTAGACAAAAGAAGCACTTACCAATACCCCCACTGATTCAATACCACTAACCGTAGCATTTGCTGGGGGCTTATACCCCCGTTGGCTCTGGGCTATTGAACAGAGGGTATTACTTGTTACCCTTATAACTTCTTCTTTCCTCTGCCCTCTGCTCTCTGCCATCTGTCTTCTTTTGGTAAAAGTGTAGATTTTGATTTTTAGAATTGTCATGGACTGATTACTGATTATTATTTGTCAGTCTAACCTTACTCATTGAGCATCAGCCATTATCTTTTAGTTGTTAGTCATTATTAGTTATCGTTTAGTCTCTGTATGGCAACGATTAGCAACTAAAATAGCAACTTAGCTATGGGAAAATTACTGAAACTGTCAAAAAAAGGCAGAGGGTAGAAGTAAAGAGAAGAAAAAAGGATTAGAGGTAAAAGAGAATACAATTGGTTATCAAGCCCCCACTGATTCAATACAACCAACGGTATCGTTTTTTGCGGGCTTGTACCCCCTTTGGCTCCGAACAGAGAGAACATATGGTATTGCTTGTTACCCTTATAACTTCCTCTTCCTCTGTCTTCAGCCCTCTGCCATCTGCCTTCTTAAGCTAAAATTCCTAAGTTTAGCCCTGCATTAGCTTAAGATATATGTAAGACTATGGCTTAATGGAAACTTGTTTTCATCTCTAACGCTGTTTAAGAATTTTCGAGAATTTTCTTTGAAGTAAATCAACTCGTAACTAGTCTTGGAATCCTGGTTTTATCACCCAAAAGAGCGTACTGAGTCAAAGACAGCAGCTTACTCAGATGCTACTCGCAAATTAACTGTCCGTACTACCATACCTGCTGATTTGACTGGTGTTGCCCAAATTATCGCCCTCAGCTTTCACTCACAAAAAGGCTTATGGGGTTGGGCTTTCCCACTGTTACGTTTGGGTATTTACGAAGATTTAAGGCATCGTTTAGCCTCTCCTGCCCCTCATCACACTTGTCTAGTTGCCGTCGAAACTAGTCCTGATTTGGCTGACAACGTAATTGCAACAGTGGAACTAGGTGTAAGGTTTAGTGATTCGTGGACACAACTTGGTAAATCTTTTCCTTACTTGTCTAATTTAGCTGTCCATCCTAATTATCGTAGGCGTGGTGCTGCATCAGAGTTACTAGTACACTGCGAAAAACTTACCCGGGAGTGGGGTTTTCAAGACTTGTATCTTCATGTTCTGGAAAATAATCACCAGGCACGGCAGCTTTATTTCAAGCTAGGATACCGCGTTTACCAAGTCGAATCTCGCTGGAACGCCCTTTTTCTCGGTCGTTCTAGGCAAATACTTTTACACAAACGGCTCACCCCTAGTTCTACTATTTAATTTTCTAATTTTTATGGAATTTTAATTGCTCCAGAACAATTGTTAAAAGAGTTTTACCCTTCAACTTATATATAAATAATTGTAAATAAAATTTAGGCGCAAAGTAAACTTTTGTAAAATTAGTGGCTATTAATATATTTTTTTTGCACAGAGATTGTACGAATTGTTCTATGTGATTAAACTTATTTAAGAAAGAAGTCGATATAAGAGTCTTTGTAAATCTCCTTTTTTCCCTAGTTTTACTACCTGCAAGCAAATTACAGATTCGATAGTTTCGGTTACTAGCTGAAGAGACTTAAGTGCCAATTGTTAATAATTATAATTTGCAATTTACACTTCTTCCTTCATGCAAATAAATTAAATACTGCTTGTTTTAATACTTACGGAGTTTGCTTTATGGTAAAAATAATATCCAAACATAACTATTGACGGATATAATTTTTTTTTATATTTAAGTAAATATACTAAGAATTATCATTTTACTCATTACAGTAACTTTGCAAACAAGATATCCTTCTTTATACAAACTTTAATAAAGTTATACTGTATTTTTTAGACAAATCCAATTAAATCTCATAGAATAAGATTATTCAATTGCATAATTAAGGCAACTCTACTTTACGCTTATCTCTAGTTAAATTGACTATAAAATTCTTGATAATTTAAAAAAATCAAGATGTTGATTTAACACCATTCTGTTAAAGTACTAATTACGGTCAAACTTATTTAATATTTGAAAAACATGGATAGCGAAATGTATCCACGCTATCAAACTGCTATGTTATCAGCGTATTATCCAAACACTACTACTAGTTTCCTCGATTTCAGGGTAGAAGAACCTGAGCAATTCTATGGCTCGGATATGCTATCACAAATTTCGAGTGGAAAGGTCTTTATGGTCAATAGTCGCAAACGGAATGGTTTAATACTTTTTAAGCGTTACCATGCTGAGTTTGCAGGACCCGGTGCCGCAGTCGGTGGTGATTATGACCGCGATTGTATAAGGATACTGCCTATCGGCAAAAGACAGGATTTATTACTCCCTGATGATACCTTTGAAGAACGTCAAAAAGGATATTTGATTCGTCGGCAGTGGGTTAGATTAATCAAGCAAATCACAGAAAATCCAGACCCGCAACAACGTGTACAAAAAATCCTCGACCAATTTGAACAGTATTTTCCTACGGGAATGGTACAGCAATTGCCTGATGAAGCATTTGCTATGTTAGTGGGAGTTTTGCCACAAACAGTCGCAATCGTGCGTAGATTTGGCGAAGACGGAGAAATTTAAATATATTTACAAAGTTAATTATTTAGATTACTAAGTTTAAATATTTTTTAAGGTTGTTTGTAGTCGTTCAATAGTGCGAATATTTTCGGATGGTGTTCCCACAGTAATTCGCAATCCGGAGTGAATTTGCCTAACTAAAGTGCCAGTAGCTCTTAGTTTATGATGAAGAATTTTTATAGCATCATCTTGCGAGCTTGAGGAATTGGGAGTAAAACGCAAGAAAATAAAGTTACCAGCGCTATCCCAAACTTTTAATGCTTTGTGTTGAGACAAAGCGTTTATCATTTTGGAACGTTCGTTTTGGGTTTCAGCAATAGATTCTAGTAATAATTGACGGTTTTCGATTGCTACCAATGCTGTAGCTAATGACAAACTGGGGAGGTTGTAAGGTAAGCGGACTTTTTCTAAGATAGAAATGAAATCTGGATGAGCCACACAATACCCAACACGCATTGCAGCTAGACGGAACGCTTTGGAAAATGTTCGCAGTACTACCCAGTTTGGACGTTGTGTTAACTCACCAACTAAAGTATTTTGGCTAAATTCAAAATAAGCTTCGTCGATTACTACTAAAATATTTTCTGGCAAACTTTTTAACCATGTTAATTCTGCCTCAGTTAAAGGGTTGGCAGTTGGTGAGTTCGGATGGACGACAAAAACTGCGCGTATTGGAGCATTGTTTTCGGAATTGTTTGAGGGATTTTGCTTCTGTTCTATTGCTGCTTGAGCGGCTTTCAAGTCCATTTCAAAGTTCTTTTCATTCCTTCCCACATCTATCACAGGAATACCTAAAGTCTGTGCCAAAATGGCATACATTACAAAGGTCGGACTAGCCACTAAAATTGAGCCTTCTCCTCCAAGGCAAGTCGCAATTAACAACGAACGTATTAGTTCATCCGAACCATTGCCAACTGAAATATTTTCTGCACCAAAGACCGAAGATTCTAGACTAGCGGACTCATTCACATAAGAGGCGATCGCATTCCTAAGGGAGTCATGTCCACCGTCAGGGTAACGATTTGTTTCAATTAATTGCTGATACGTCCAAACAATTTTTTCTTTTAGCTGTGCTGGCACATCATAGGGACTTTCATTCGCATCCAATTTATCAAACTGGGTTACAGTCTCGGTATCTTCAGCTTTACTGCTGCTGATATGGGGTTGATAGGAAGTAAATTGAGCTAAATCCGAGCGAACAAAGGGAAGCATAGTTAACCTGAAAGTATATTTTGGTGAGAACTAAACATTATACACTCAAGGCAACTCGCAAAATTCTTGGATAGCTTGCCATATTTTTAGAGAAAATTTGCCTAAAAAATGGTCGTCTTCTAATTCCGCTAGCCGCACCCAAGGACGAAATTTAGCAAAGTCCCGACTAGCATCAATGGGAATAACTTCGTCTGTTGTGCCATGTAAAATCAAAGTGGGGACGGAACGTTGCAAAATTTCTTCTTGGTATAAACTGGCATCTTGAAGAAAATCGTAATGTAAAGGAAGTTCTCGCTGTTCCCCATAGTGGTAAACCATCAAAGAATTTTGCTCTTGCCAAAGCTGTAATTTTTTCTCCCCCAATGTGGGTAACCAGTGAGACAAAAATCCGAAAGCAGGTGCAAGTAAAACCAGACGTTGCACTTGAATATTTTTTTGTGCCAAATAAGCAGCAGTAAGACCACCTAAGCTAGAACCTATGAGGGTTAATGGTGTGGAATCATTTGGAAATAAAGCAGTAACTTGATTAATCTGTCGCGTAATGGTCAAGTGGGAAAAATCGCCTGCGTTCAAATCTGGTGTTTCCAGCTTGATGTTTATTTCGGCAAAACGATTTACTAAATCCTGTGCTTTATAAGAATTTGGACTAGAAGCAAAACCGTGAAGATATATGTACCGCATTTGTTAAAGACAGCAAAATTTACCAAGGCGGGCAAGGATGCCCACCCCACAAGAGTTTTATATTTTTAGTTAACGCATTGTGACGAATTCCTCAGCGGAACTGGGATGGATTGCAATCGTAGCGTCAAAGTCTTTTTTGGTTGCTTTCATCGTTACAGCGATAGCTACACCTTGAATAACTTCAGCCGAATGTTCACCAACCATGTGAGCACCTAATACAACTTCAGTGTTGCTATCTACCACCAATTTCATCATTGTTCTGTCATCCGAACCAGTCAAAGTATGATAAAGAGGGCGGAAGCGTGCGCGGTAAATTTTAACGCCATCTTCACCGTATTTTTCCCGTGCTTCAGTTTCAGTTAAACCTACTGTAGCGGCTTCGGGTGAAGAAAATACAGCGGTGGGCACAGGAGTATGATTGTAAACGCGACGGTTGTTACCAAATTCGCTATCAGCAAATGCCCGACCCTCACCTATTGCTATTGGTGTTAAATTTACACGGTCGGTAACATCTCCAACAGCAAAAATATTTGGAATCGAAGTTTGACTATATTCGTCAACAGCAATCGCGTTCATACCGCTGTAACCTGGTCCTTCTATAGAACTAGAAACAACATCAATGCCAACATTTTCTAAACCTAATCCTTCGACATTAGGAGCGCGTCCGGTTGCCACCAGAAACACATCAGCAATAACTGGTTCAGTATGCTCACCAGACAAATTTAACTTTATGCCTTCTGGTACTTTTTCTACACTGGAGACCACAGTTTTCCTAATTAACTTAATCCCGTGCTTCGTCATGCCTTCTTCGATATTGTCGCGGATATCTTCATCAAAACCTTTTAATAACTTCTCACCTCGGCTAATGTGAGTGACTTCGGACCCCAAACCGCGCATGATGCAGGCAAATTCTGTGCCAATGTAACCCGCACCAATAACAGCAATATGCTTAGGTTTTTCCTTCAATTTAAACATTTCGTTAGAGCTTATCCCGTATTCCTCCATCCCTGGAATATCAGGTTTGACGGGACGACCACCAACAGCAATTAAGATTTTGTCAGCAGTAATCTTATTTCCATCAACTTCAACAGTATGAGGGTCTACCAAAGTAGCGCGACTGGGAAATAATTTTACGCCTGCTTTTTCTAAAAAACCAATATGTAATTGAGACAGCCTCAGTACTTCATTATCAACAGCCGTGATAAAGTACTCCCAATCTAATTCCGTATCTCCTACCTTCCAGCCATAACCAGCAGCATCATGAAATAGTGCAGGAAAATGTGAACCATAAACCATAAGTTTTTTAGGGATACAACCACGGATAACACAGGTTCCCCCGACTAAAGATTCTTCAGCAATTGCCACTTTTGCCCCGTAACTAGCAGCTCGTTTGGCTGCTGCTAAACCACCAGAACCCGCACCAATTACAAATAAGTCGTAATCGTATGTCATAAAATTTTGTTCCTTCTGCAAAAATTAAACTTTGGAGGATTTACGCAGTAGAAAAGCGAGTAAGCCCGTAAATATTACCTCTGAGTCTAATTTAACTTAAGAGGTAGAAGCTAGTGGTTTACTATGACCTAGCGAATATAATTCGCGGCTACACAGGGAAAACCCACCTCCGTGGGTTGAAGAGGCATAGCTCATAGCCGATATTTTCGAGTACTAGTTTTGTGATGAAACGCGAAAACTGGTCTGTAATAAACTATAAAAATAGACTTCATTTTTATCTTGACGAATTAGCATTAAATATGCATCTATCTTTAATATTATTTTGAGCTTAAAAATTCAGCAAACACTACCATAAACATTATGTTCTAACTGATACTTTTAACCTGGACATCTTTGAACATCTAGGACATTCTGAACATCTAGTACAACATCACCAACAGAGTCAATGAAGGTGGTATCCCACATCGCCTTGAGGAAAATCCCCACGGCTCCATTAAAATCTCGGTCAATCTCATAACCGCAATTTGGGCACTTAAAGTTCTTAGAACCGCCAAGTTTTCTATGAACATGACCGCATTTTGTGCAAGTCTTTGAAGTATATTCTTCAGTTATTCTCATCAATTTGGAACCGTAACGGAAACACAAATGTTCTAAGGTTTGAGAAAACTGATAGAACGCCCAAGTCATCATTGCTCGTGCTGTTTTATTTTTTAACTTTCGTTTCTTTTTTACCACCATCTCTGACGTTTCAAAAGTCGGAAGCACAATTACATCGTAATTACGAGCAAGATAAGATGCAACAATTTTATGGCACTCAGAACGTAGATTTTTAATCCTTGCTCTGATTCTTTCCATAGCTTGACGTAATTTGTAGCGTAATCGCTTAAAACTGTGACCCTTAGACTTATCATGCTTTGATTTTAGTTTGTCAAGATGGGAACAAAGTTTAGCAATCTTATTAAAATCTCCGTTCCCAAATTCAAGAAAATCACTTCCATCAAAGCCTGTAATAAAAGTCCTTACACCTGGGTCTAGAGCAATTACTTTATTAGTAACTTTAGTTGTAACCTCGCACTCAACCGGGAAGTGAGCAAACCAGCGACCTTTGTTATAGGTTAATTCCGTAGAGCCATCTGTCAGAATACAAAACTTTTGACCTTTAAATTCTGGTTTTGGTAGATGCTTTGTGGTAGATACCATCCATGTACCATTTTTATAAGCAGTAGGGTCAAATTGAATTGTTAGTTTTTGGTCACGGACGCTACGGAATTTAGCTATTTTTAATCCCGCTTGTGGATGAGCTTTTTTGCTTTTACCCTTACCTATGAAGTTAGGATTCTTTGTTGTTTTTGACCAGGCTTTATATGCTTCCATTGATGCATTATCTAATATTTTAGATACGCTCAAATCTAGACACCATTGAGGTATTAGACCGGAAGCTTTAAGCATTGTCCTAAAACCCCTAAACCCGCCCTTATTACCAATATTTTCAAACTTTTGATTCTGATTAAGATAAGCAATGGAAATGTTGTACACCTTGCGAACAGCAGCAACCCATTTTTTCCAAATAACAGCAAGTTCCTCACTTGGGTACACTCGGTAACTCACTGTCTTCAGAGATTTGCTTTTTGTATTTTCGCAATCCGTACAATCTCCAACTGAAGACGTGGACGATGGCAAGGATATCTTCAACCATCTCTCGTTCCGGGCTGAGGTTCTTTTGGTCGAGAACCAGTATTTCAGTCTGCTGCCTAGCACAGAGCCATGCGATAATATCGAACCCAAAGCGGCAAAGCCTATCTTTGTGGGCAACGACAACAAGTTTGATAGTGTTTGAGAGAACTCTGTCCAGTAAGGTTTGAAGACCTTTTCGCTTGAAGTTGAGTCCGCTTCCGATGTCGGTAATGATTTCCGCATCGGGATAACGAGACTTAAGAAAGTTAACTTGTTGTTCAAGGTCAGTTTTTTGACTGCGGCTTGAAACTCTGGCATAAAGGACGATGATTCGCTCGTCTCTTGGATTACCTCTTCGTACAGGGATAACTGAATCGAGGTTGTATCTTCTTTGACCTCCTTGGGTAAAGATTCCTTCGATTTTCCCCGCTTCGAGCCACCTTTCGAGCGTTTTGGTACTGACTCCAAGTTTAGAGGCAGCAACCCTAGGTGGTACATAATTAGCTGACATCTCGCTTTTTTAGACTACTTGTTAAGTATAGTCTAAGATGTCAAATATGTCTAGTATGTCCAACGATTTATTTTCCTATCTTAAACTCCTCTGGAAGAGGAGTTTAGCTTTTAGACAGGGAATTTATTCCCTGGACAGTGAATTAAAAGTATATTATATGACACTTATCTTCAAGGCAAAATTCAGTATTAATACAGTGTATCCCAAACTCAGTAAACGTTCTGAGCCATTTTTGCCGACAAATTTGCCAACAAATTTGCCAAAGAATACAAACTTTTGTCCCAATTTTTGCCAAGATAATATTATTTCCCATATTTCCCAAAAGTATTATTGGGCAATATCCGCATGAGCGAACAATCAATAAACGGCAAAAGTAATGCTTTCCTCCTGATACTTTTGCCCATCTCGTTTGTAGTCATTTTCTTCGTTTCCACCTGGCGTTTTTGGCTGGGTCTAGGTTTGCTTGTTTTTGGCTTAAATTTCTGGACACAGTATAAATGGCAACAATGGTGTCAGCAAATGAACCCATTGTTCTACGAAGCAGTTTTAGAAAGCCAAGGCAAAATTACGCCAATGGAATTAGCTGCAAAGGGCAATTTTCCAGGTAATAAAGCAAAACGTTACCTAGATACAAAAGCCTCCGAATTCGGCGCAACTATTTATGATTCTCAAGACACAGGTAAAGTTTACTACTTTATAACTGGCAGTATTCTTGGAAATATTTTAGATAGCAGCGAACCTCCCAAAGAGTTAGCCTCTCAACGTGTTGGTAAAACAGCGACAGCGCTTTTAGAACCACCACCGAAGGTAAAAAAAGAGGAAAAAGTTCATACTGAATCCTTTTTAGAGCCAAAAGAAGAGAAAAAAGTTCATACTGAATTCTTTTCAGAGCAAACACAAGAGGAAAAAGTTCACACTGAGTCCTTTCTAGAGCAAAAGCAAGAGGAAAAAGTTCACACTGAATCCCTTCTAGAGCAAAAGCAAGAGGAAAAAGTTTATACAGAATCTCTTCCAGAGCAGACAGAAGAATTACCAGTGAAACAGCAAGCTCATGTTCCCTTAGAAAAACAATTAATTTTTGGCTCTTTGATTCAATCAGAGTTGGCAAAAAGGCTCAGTGTTTACTCCAGTACCGTATTTAAACGTAGAAACGACCCAGACTTTTCAGAATGGAGTCGTAACAGAGACCCAGACGGTATTGCTTGGACATACTCCAGAAAAACTAAGGAGTTTTTTCCATTGGAAGAGAAGGGTTAGGGAATGGGGAGTGGGGAATGGGGAGTGGGGAATGGGGAATGGGGAATGGGAGTGGGGAGTGGGGGGTGGAGAATTGGGAGTAGAGAAATTTTAATCTCCCTCATCTCCCTCATATCCCTACTCCCTACTCCCTACTCCCCACTCCCCACCCCAATCGCTTCCGAAATGGACTTGAAACCTCGTTGTTCAAGTTTAGTAAGCAATCCTTGAAGAATGCGACGTACCATCATCGGTCCTTCGTAAATCCAACCTGTATAAACTTGTATTAGGCTTGCACCTGCCGTAATTTTTTCCCAAGCGTCATCTGATGTAAAAATACCTCCGACCCCTATTATCGGTATTTCTCCTTTGGTCTGCTGCCAAATATACCGTATTATTTCCGTAGAACGCTCACGTACAGGAGCACCACTAATTCCACCTGCTTCATCTTGAGGTGAATTACCTGTTTGAGAAATCATCAGTGTTTTTAGTCCATCACGACGAATGGTGGTGTTAGTGGCTATGATTCCTGCTAGTTGATAAGTTTTTGCTAGAGATATAATGTCTAAGATTGCCTCCCATTCTAGGTCAGGTGCAATCTTGACAAATATTGGTTTACGTGCATTGTTTTCTTGCAGCAAGGCGTCTAGGATGGAACTGAGCATTTTTGCATCTTGAAGCTGCCTCAGTCCCGGAGTGTTGGGAGAAGAGACATTAACAACAAAGTAATCTCCCAAGTTTTTGAGTAAGCGAAAGCTGTTGAGATAATCGATTGCAGCTTCTTGAAGGGGAGTTATTTTAGATTTACCTAAATTAATACCTATAGGTACTGATGGGGGATTGGTTCTTTGGAGTTGTAAAAGCCTTGCAGCTAAAGCTTCTGCACCACAATTGTTAAAACCCATGCGATTTAGTGCGGCTTTGTCTTGCGGTAAACGAAACAATCGGGGACGGGGATTTCCAGGTTGAGCATGAAAAGTAACTGTACCGAGTTCTGCAAAACCAAAACCAAGGCTTGACCAAATTCCAGCAGCTATGCCATCTTTATCAAACCCCGCAGATAAACCTAAAGGATTCGGAAATGTAGAGTCAAACAGATTTTGCTCTAAACGTCTATCGTGCAAACACAAAGAATTTTCTAGGCGACTTTTTGCCCAGCTTGCGCTCTGATTATTCGGTTGTGATAACCAATTGAAACTTTTAATCGTCAAAGAGTGCAGCGATTCTGGGTCTGCTTTCAAAAAATTAAACAAAAACGGGCGAATTGCAAATTGATAGATATCCAACTTAGTGGTGATTGGTGATTGGGAATTGGGAATTGGGAATTGGGAATTGGGAATTGGGGATTGGGAATTGGGGATTGGGGATTGGGGATTGGTAATAACTACCCATTACCCATTACCCATTACCCATTACCCATTACCCATTACCCATTACCAATTACCAATTACCTTTTGAATTTTTGAGTGTTTTTCTGGGCATCTTATATAGTAGCAAGTTAGGTTTATAAATCATCAGATGGGGCAGCATCAGAAACAATCGGCCGCCGAACAACAGATTTCTTCCTTGGGGCGCATTCTCCAGAGTCTCCGGGAGGAAGATAATGTTGAAGCTCTGATAGAAACTACTATTTCTTATATCAAAGAGCAGTTTGAATACAGTTTGATTTGGATTGCGCTTTACGACCGCCTGGAACACATATTATTTGGTAAAGACGGTTTTACACCCGGAGGTGACACCACTTTTTTGAGACAGCGGTTGGTTCTCAGTCCTGGAGATTTATTAGAACAAGTTGTGATTGAGCAACGTCCCTTAGGTGTGGCGGATTTACGTGCGGAACACCGAGCTGAAGAATGGCAAGATTTGGCTACTAAGTATGGCATCCAAGGGACAATAATTTTGCCAATTCGACATAGAGACCGTTGTTTAGGCGTATTATTACTGGGTTCGCAACGCTGGGGTTTTTCCCAAATCACAGAGGAAAAAGCACGATTGGGCATAGTTTTAGGCGAACTTGGTATAAGGCTTTGCCATCAGGAGATGGAATTACAACACAAGCAAACCAAACGTCTTGAAGAGCCTTTGCTGCGTTTGTTAGAAAATGTACAAACTCAAAGCAAGTTAGAACAAAAATTAGAAACGGTGACTCACTCAACCCATGATTTTGTTAGTCCCGGACGTACTCATATTTACTGGTTTGAACCGGAAGGGCGTTATTTTTGGCGTCGAACTAGCAACCAGTTTCTTAAGACAAACTTGCATGTCGATAAGCAAGCAGGGGGAATTACAGCATTAGAATTGAGTGATTTTTACTACGCTTTAGCGGCAAATCAGCTTGTGTGGATTGGTGAGGCTCGTAGTTCGCTAAAAAGTAATTTTACCCTTGCTGTTCTACAAAAATTATCGGTACGTAGTATTCTTGCAGCTCCGATTATTTGTCAAAAAAATTTATTGGGTTTTTTAGCGGTAGAAGCCAAAGAACCTCGTATTTGGACGGAAAATGATAAAAATTTTCTAAAAGCTGCTGCTGGTTTGATTTCCTTAACTTCTCCAAACGAAAGTGTAGAAAAAGGTATTAAACAAATTCAATCTAGCGCTGAATTAAATGCTCTCATTGCTCAAGCTATTTATAGCGATAATGATGTTGAAAAAGTTTTACGTAATTGTGGAGAAAAGGTCGTAGAAAAATTTGGTACTGTTGGGTTTTTACTATTGCAGTACGATGCTGAGCAAAATAATTATCAAATTTTATACCAAAGTCAACCGCAAAATCGTCGCGGCTTAACTTGGACATTAGATGCTCTCAAACAAGTAGATTGGGAATTGCTACGTCAAGCAGAAACCAGTGTGGCAATTGAAAATTTAGAGTCAGATTTGCGGTTTTATAATTGGAGTACCCCATTATTAAAACAGGGGGTACGCTCACTTTTAATTGGTAACTGTACTCCAGGAAAATCCCCTTTAGCAGTATTGGTGATTGCTTCAGAAACTAATCGTGCTTGGACAACTCAAGAAAAAGAAATTCTTTGGGGTGTGAGTCAACAAATTGGAGTGGTTGTTCGACAATGGCAATTACAAACCAACAAAGAACAGCAGCAGCAAATTTTACAAAGTTTTCAGGAATGTTTACGTAATTTGGAAGCTGCTCAAAGCAATGAAAATAACACTGCCAAAACTGAAGAAAATTATTTAGAGCGTACAGCGCTAGAACAAATAGCAAAAGTTCTTGACTGTCCTTTGGCAATATTACTTGCTTGGATGCCCGGACAGTTATACGCACAAATTATACCTGGAGTCATTGCAAATAATCGTTTCGCTATTAAGTTAGATTCTGGTATCCCTATACTCGCAGAAGCTTTAATTCAGTGGGGACTAGAAAATGAAGGAGTATTGACACTAAAGGTGGAAAATCTACCAGAACAAACCCGAAAATGGTTTCATGGTGTTGATATTGGTCAAATATTGGTTTTAGCTTTACGCACTTCTGCTGATTTTCAAGTAACAGGGGTAGTAGTATTAGCAGACCATCAACAACGTCAGTGGTCGGAACAAAGCCTTAATGCAACAGAAACTCTTGTTTGTCAACTTGCATGGTCGCGAAGATGGATACAAGTTACCAAATATTTGTCATCACGAACCGATAAATTACAACAACTTAATTGGTTTAAATATCGTCGTCTTGAAGAAATTCACAGAACAACAACCCAGCTATTAAAACAATTGCACGATTTAGGTATCCCTCGTGAAGAACTTAGTCAAATGCGTTACCAACAATTGCTGCGACAATTAGACCAAACTACTATCACGATGAATGCTTTATTAAAAAACGAAAATTGGGAGTTACGTTTTGCTACCGAAAGTATGCCAATTGCGAGTTTGCTCAAACGTTCTTTGGAACGAGTGGATAACTTACTTAAGCAGCAAAAATTATGGGTAGGAGTGCATGGTTTAGGACAAGAAGAACAAGATAGTTCCGAAAACAATTATTCAGCTTTGCCACAGTCAACCCTTATGATTAGCGGAGATATTGCGAAAATTGAATTGGTTATTTATGAATTATTGCTTTGGGCTGGTTACCGTTCTAATAGTGGAGGTCGAATAGACATTTGGTGTCGTCGTTTAGACGAGCAAGCTTTAGAAGTTTCTATAACCGATAATGGTGCTATTGACCCTCTAATGCTGGCAGAATTACATGAAGAAAATCCTGTTGATATTTTAGCTGTTTCTATTCTCAAACACTTACCTGCTTTACACTTGGTAATTTGCCAAAGGATAATAAAGCAGCTTAAAGGAGAATTATCTTTTTACCAACTACCTGATGGTCGTGTCGTTAGTCGATTATTGTTGCAATTGGCGAAAAGTAAATAATTTATAGCCAACAGTCATCAGTCAACAGTCAACAGTCAACTTCAATTATGGGACGACAAATTTCAAAATCTAATCTGCCTGAAAAAATCTGTCCCGTGTGTCAACGTCCTTTTACTTGGCGTAAAAAATGGGCAGATTGCTGGGATGATGTTAAATATTGCTCAGAGCGTTGTCGTCGTCGCCGCTCAACAGCTACAAATGAGGAGTAGGAAGTAGGGAGTAGAATAAATGCGAATTGCTAGTAACTCCTTACTCCCAGTAAAAATATACGAGGTTACAGGTGCAACCTAAGTTAATTATTCATGGTGGTGCTGGTAGTTCCCTCCACGGTAAAGGTGGGGTGGAAGCAGTACGCAAATCTCTTTACAGCGTTTTGGAAGAAGTTTATTCTCTTCTTCTATCTGGTACTAGTGCTAAAGAAGCGGTGATTCGGGGTTGTCAATTGTTGGAAGATGACCCCCGTTTTAATTCTGGTACTGGTTCAGTGTTGCAATCTGATGGTCAAATTAGGATGAGCGCTTCCTTAATGGATGGTGCTTCTCAATGTTTCAGTGGTGTGATTAATGTCTCGCGGGTAAAAAATCCCATTGACTTGGCACAATTTTTACAGTCTTCCCCCGACCGAGTACTGTCAGATTCTGGCTCCGCTGAATTGGCACGAGAGTTACAAGTTCCCACCTACGACGCTCTAACTGATTTACGTTTGCAAGAATGGATTCAAGAGCGTCAGGGCAACTTTCAAAAAGCAATGGCTGGAGTGGTTGCTGAACCTGAACTCGCGGAAGCTGGTAGTGCTGGACGCGGTACTATTGGTGTGGTTGCTTTAGATACTCAGGGTAGGCTGGCTGCTGGTACTTCTACTGGTGGTAAAGGCTTTGAACGTATTGGTCGTGTTAGCGATTCTGCTATGCCAGCTGGAAATTATGCTACACGAAATGCGGCCGTCAGTTGTACTGGTATTGGAGAAGACATTATTGATGAGTGTTTAGCAGCAAAGATTGTTATACGTGTTACAGATGGCATGTCTCTTGAAGATGCGATGAGACGCTCTTTTATAGAAGCAGAACAAAATAAAAGGGACTTAGGAGCAATTGCCTTGGATGTCACCGGTGCCATTGCTTGGGGTAAAACCAGCGAGGTCATACTCGTGGCTTACCACGACGGTGAAAAAATGGCAGATACTTTAGAACTACCTTTTGGGATGGAGGTTGGTGTGATTTAACATCTGTAGAGACGCGATTTATCGCGTCTCTACACACAGAAATTTTTATTTTTTGTCTAATTTCCAACCTTCTTTGATGACTTGACGGCTACGAGCAATTACTAAACAGTTGTCACTTACATCTTCAGTGATTGTTGAACCTGCTGCGATGTAAACGTCATTACCCAAGTTTAGAGGAGCAACTAAAACACTATTGGAACCTGTTTTTGTCCGGTCACCAATTTTTGTTGGGTGTTTTTTAACGCCGTCGTAGTTGGCAGTGATAGTTCCTGCACCTATGTTAACTTTTGTTCCTGCTGTAGTATCACCTAAATAAGATAAATGGGCGACATTGCTATATTCGCCCATCTTTGTATTTTTCAATTCTACAAAATTACCAATACGACAATTAGCACCAACTTCCGCATGACCTCGTAAATGGGCATAGGGGCCAACTTTGGTTCCAGCATTAATGGTGCTATCTGTTATCACAGAGTACATCACTGTGGCATTTTCACCTATGTAACTGTTTTCTATCAAACTTCCTGGACCAATGCGACTACCTGTTTTTATTACTGTTTTGCCCCGTAAATGAGAAGATGGCTCTATGATTACATCTGGTTGTAATTCAACAGTTTCATCAATTGTGATGCTGTTGGGGTCGATTAAGGTAATGCCAGCGGCCATCCATTTTTCTTTTATTCGCTGTTGCAAGATGTCGTAGGCGTTAGCTAGTTGTAGACGGTCGTTAATACCAAGGATTTCTTGGTAATCTTCAACATCCACCGACATTACAGGTGAAACTTGAGTTACTGCATCTGTAAGGTAATATTCTTTTTGGGCGTTGTTTGTTCCCAAGTGTGGTAAACACAAGGCTAAATCTGTCCAACGGAAACAGTATACCCCAGCGTTAATGCGGCGATTCTGTTTTTGGGCAGCTGTACAATCCTTATCTTCGACTATTTGTTGAACAATGTTTTCACCATTACAAAAAACACGGCCATAACCTTTGGGGTCTGGGAGTTGCGCTGTGAGAATTGTGGCGGCATTTTGGTTTTCTTGGTGGACTTGCAACAGTTGTTTAAGGGTTTCTGTACGAAGTAAGGGTACGTCCCCATTCAACACCAACAAATCACCTGTGTAACCTTCTAAATGGGGGAGTAACTGCTGGATAGCATGACCAGTCCCTAGTTGTTCTGTCTGTAGAACAAATTCTAAATTGCTAACGTGTTTTAAAGCAGCTTCAACAGATTCTGCTTGATAGCCCACTATTGCCATTTGCCTTGAGGGTGCAAGTGGCTTGACACTTTCGATTACTCTTTCAACGAGTGACCGTCCACCTAAAGTATGTAAAACTTTGGGTAAATTCGATTTCATGCGTGTGCCGCGTCCCGCTGCCAGAATTGCTACAACTACCATAATCAGCTTTGAGTTAAATGCGCTTTTGGGCTTTGTCTGTAAAGACGGCTCAAATGATACCCGATTACGTCGAAAACCGAAATGTCATTGGCTTACAACATCAATAGCTTACAACATCAAATGCTTATAAAACATCAATGATTTACAACAAGAGTTCACCACGAGAACAAATAAACTCTGCAAATTGTTCCATAAGTTTGGGGTTACGCCAACCTTTGGAAGTTTCTTCAGCCATAACACTTAAGGCTTCTTGTGTTGTAAAAGCTCTTTTGTAAGGTCTTTCACTGGTTAAAGCATCAAAGATATCTATAATCTGGAATACTTGTGCCAAATAAGGGATATCGTTATTTTTTAATCCATCAGGATAACCCGAACCATTCCATTTTTCATGGTGATGGCGAATTATAGGAATTACACCCCGCATACTACGTAATGGTTGACAAATTTTTTCGCCAATCAAAACGTGCTGCTGCATAATTTCCCACTCTCCAGGGGAGAGCTTACCTTGTTTTAATAATACTGCATCTGGGATACCCACCTTACCAATATCATGAAGATACCCCCCCCATATCAAATCGCGAATCTGGTTACGTGAAAGATTCAGATACGCACCAAAAGCTTTTCCTAATCGAGAAAGTCGTTCGCAGTGGTCACCAGTATTAGGGTCGCGGCTTTCAATAGCCCTAGCTATCGAAAATAAGACTTGTTCTGCATGGTCTAAATCTTCATTCAAACGTTTCTGATGTACTAAAGATTTTACGCGAGCAGCTAATTCTACTCGGTCAAATGGTTTACTTAAGAAATCATCAGCCCCGGCTTCAATCCCTCGAATACGAGAGCGTCTATCATTTAAAGCTGTGATAAAAATGACTGGAATTAACCTAGTCAGTTCATCCTGCTTAAGTCGCTGACACACCTCAAACCCATCCATCCCAGGCATCATCACATCCAGCAAAATTAAATCCGGTTGTTTGAGCCTTACCAGTTCTATAGCAGTCAAACCGCTGTCGGCTTCTATGACTTCATAACCCTCCATCGCTAACAAAGCCACAGCAGTCATGCGGCTAGCAGCGTGGTCATCAACAACTAATACTTTTGGCACATCAGAATCAAAGTCATCAATAAGCGAATCTTTGGCTTGCGCCGAATTAGATATTAGTAAATTATCATCATCAGATTCACTTTGTGTCATTTGCGAAGGCAAAGCATCGGTCTCTTTGAGCATTAAGTCTTGTCTACATAAATTTGAAGAATAATTATTCACATCTTGTAGTTGATAGGTATCTTTGGAAATAATTGACTTTGCTATGTTTAGGGGGTTTAACCCTCTAATTTTTCTTCCGCTAGAGCCTATGTACTTGGATGTCCATTGAACCACAAAGGCACTCCAATTTTCAAAACAGTTAACAGTTTTTAATTGAAATAAAGCAGCTTAGTTACAAGGTGCTTATGATAGTGCGTATTTATTATATTTACGCGCTTTGAAGTTACAAATTTTAGATACTAACATCACTAGCTTATTATGAGTTTTTATAACTTGGGTAAAATGGCAGCCATAGTTACCTAATTTAATTCCAGTATGGTCAATTCGCGTAAATGTTAAATCAGGTTTTTCACGGAGATTTATTATCATAATAAATTAAAGAAGAAAAAGTGGTACTGGCTAGATTTGTATCAGCAATTTCGAGTTAGTTACTCAAAAAATGCGATGACGGACAGATTAGCTAAGCAATTTTACTATCAAGCAATGAAATTCATCAAATCATGTTTATTTATCCTTGGGTAGTGGCTTTTGCCTTGTACTCTTAGTGATTTGTATCACAAATAATGCGTAAGCGACGATGTAACAAAAAAAAATTTTTTAGTATAAAAAACTACATTTATGGGTGCGCGGGTAGGGTTCATATAGTTTTCTAAAAAAATAAAATAGCCTTCTATCCTTTATTAGATAAAGCTAGCGGCTTCATGCGGGGTAATACCCTGCACCCCCTATATTAAGCTATAGATGAAACTATTTCTTAGTACTAATTTAAACAGCAATTGCTAAGCGGAAACAAATTGCCAGCGTTTTCGCCAATGGGAAGTAGGTTCTAAGGAAGATATTTCCTGCTCTTGCTGTCGTCGCTGGATTATTACATCAGCACTATCCTTTAACTCTGGGTCTCGGTAGGGTATAGCAGCACGAGTTTGTAAATGCTCTTTTTCTGCTTGAGAAAGAGGGAGGATTACGGATGATTGTCCTCTTAAAGATGTGATTTCGCCATCTTCAGCATTGCTATGAATGGCTATCGTACCAGGAGTTTTTCGTCCGACTGGTGAGGTGGAGCCAATCGCTAAGCCAGCATTTAAAAGTGCTGCACGCACTCCAGCAGCACAGGAATAAGTAGTCAGTATGCCATCTAAGTGTAAACACAGAGTCAACTGTTTTATAAATTCGACTGACCACAGATGAGGACACTGAGGTGGTGAAAAAGGGTCGAGAAAAATTGCGTCAGCTTTAAAACCAGATGCGTAGACTGTTTGAATTGTTTTTCTTGCATCATCAATTAGTAACTTAGCATTGAGACGTTCTGTTTGTACGGAATAAGAATTTGCAAGTTTTGTTAAGATTTGAATATATTCATAATCCCAATCGCTAAATAAATTATGGGAAATAGCAGCTTGTGGTACTAATGGATTAAGTTCCAGAGCGATAACTTCAACAAAACAATTTGGATTATTAGTCCAAATCGTTTGTAAAGCAGCAGCTGTGTTATATCCTAGTCCATAACAAATATCTAAAATTTTTAAAACTCCTTTACTTGATTTAAAAGCTAGTTGAGAAGGTACACAAAATTTAAGAAAACTTTCTTGACGTGCTCCATAGTGACTATGGAATAGCTCGTTAAACTCTTGAGAAAAAAAGGTAAAAGAGCCATCTGCGGTTGATTGTGGTGTAAAGTTTTCCATAAGTCCACGCTTGACGGTTGACGGTTGACGATTAGCAGTTAGCAATTAGCAATAATGAAAGTAGTATCACAACTTTGGCTTTCGGAACATCTACAAAAATCAGAAGTAGTTATTGTAGATTGTCGCTTTTCTTTGGCTGACCCACAATTGGGAAAACAACAGTACGAAGCTGCTCATATTCCAGGAGCATATTATTTAGATTTAAATGAAGACCTATCGAGTTTTTTACAAAAGCATGGTGGTAGACACCCTTTACCCAATCCTCTAGAACTGGGGCAAAAATTATCAACAATGGGAGTAAATTTCCAAAAAACTCTAGTTGTCGCTTACGATGATTCCCGTTTAGCTTTTGCATCACGTTTATGGTGGTTATTACGATATTTTGGACACGAGCAAGTCGCAGTCTTGAATGGTGGATTTTCACAATGGCAAAATGCTGGTTATCCTGTTACAAATATTATTCCCCAACCACAAACTGCTAATTTTTTGCCACAGGTCAAACAGGAAATGCTAGCGGATATTACTTATGTGAGAACTCGCAAGGATACTTCCGGAGTTATATTAGTAGACTCCAGAGAAAATGAGCGTTATTTGGGCATAAAAGAACCCATCGATAAAATAGCTGGTCACATTGATGGTGCTATTAATTATCCTTGGCAAGAAGTTACAGATACCAGCGGTTATTTATTGTCAATATCAGAGCAGTGTCAGCGTTGGGAAAATATAAAATCAGCAGAAGAAATTATAGTTTATTGTGGTTCTGGAGTTACTGCTTGTGTTAATTTATTGTCTTTGGAATTAGCTGGCATTCGTAACGCTAAACTTTATGCCGGTAGTTGGAGCGATTGGATTAGTTATTAGGGTGGGGAGTTGGGAGTGGGGAGTGGGGAGTGGGAAGTGGGGAGTGGGGAGTGGGGAGTGGGTAAGTTGACAGCCAACAGTTAACAGCCAACAATTGTTAAAATCTTCCAATATTCCAAACGTAGCTGAAACTAAAGAACCAACTATTAAAGTCAATATTTTTTTCTGTAGAATTACCTAAGCTTACACCTGCTTGTAAGTTAATAGTATTTAAGTCGTTTATTGCGTAGTTATAGTATCCGTATATTCTGTGAGATACGTCTTCTCTTGAACGTTGAGTAAATTCTGAAAAGCCAAATTGGTAACCAAGTCCGACTTGCATGAATTGTAGTAAGTCATAGTTTAAAGAAACCGATAAAGAATTGATTAATCGATTACGACTATCTGGGTCTGCCAAACTCCAACGAAATTCGTAAAAACTATACAATGAGAGTTTTTTATTTAGAGAGTCTCGTCTTCCTAAAGAAAAACGTAATGAATGCTCGTTGAAAAAGCGTTGTCCCGATGTGAAGCCGAAAGTCTCGTCGTTTCTGGCGTAAAAAAGTTGTTGGTTGTTCCAGCCAATCTCCGCAAACATTTGCTGGTTGAGCTGTTGGTAAATATTTAGTTGAAGCCCAAGTTGGTTGGAATTGAATCTTGATTGATTTACATAGCGAATTAAATTACCTTCAATTCCTGCAGTTAAAAAAGTTTTGGAACCTAAAGATATGGGTTCAGCACCTAAGTTCAATCCTGTGTAAATTAAACCATCTTCTTTTGGATTTACCGCTGAGGAAAAGATGTTGTTTGTATTAAAATAGCTGACACGAGCTAGTAAATAACCTATGGGCTTACGGGTTGCGACAGGAGGTTGGGGTTGTACTGGGGGGGGAGGTAATTGTTGCTCTGGTGGTAGGGGTATTGGACGTAATACTAATACACCTAGTTCACCCTGGGTATTGGGTTGGGTGTTAGGTTCAGTAGAAAATTCTGCATTTTCCTGTAGTATTTGTCGAAGTTTTTCCAGCCTTTGTGTGAAATCTATCTCCACAGGTTTGAGCCTTTGCTCGATTGGTTCAGTTAGAGAAGGCGCTGGTAAATTATTTGGCTGAACTTCTAGCTGTGGAGGCTCTGCTGGTCTTTGTATATTGACTGGATTATTTTTAGGTGGTTCTGGCACCTGCACTGGTGGCGCTGGGGCTGGTGGTGGTGCTGGGGGTGGGGCTGCTGCTGGCGGTGCTGATGTGGGAACTTGTGAAAATATTGGGGTAGAGAGGGAGAAAATAGAGGTAACTGGATATAATTCTACTTTTTTTTGCTGTTCATCCTCTTTTTCTATTTGTCCCCAAGTCGCATCTGCAGCACCACTAATTAACTCGTCACTTTCACTTGGTTTTGGAATTGTGTCTGAAGCTAATACTTGCTCTGTGCCTATGCTCCAGCATACACCGAATGATACCAAGCAAATCGAAAACCATAGATAAGGGCGTAACTCAGAAAACATTTTTAAAATTCTTTGCCTTACGTAAACCCGCAAGCTTTCCGGAAAGTCCCAGGCTGATGTTGTATATTTATCAGAAACTTTAACCACGGTACATAACGTCAATATTCAATCAAAACAACTATAACTACAAAAAATACAAGTAATACACCCTAATTATCAGCGTAGCATTTATCATTAAAACATCTGATGAATCTGAAAAAACTCTTAAGTAAATTGTATCTACTGGTGAATTTTCAGATTTACTCTTTACAATGAATAAGAACATTACGTAAATTCACGTAAAATAGCTATTATAATATTTCAGAAGGACGCATTTACTTAATTTAATTATCAGAAATGTCTGAACCCGCATTCATCTACTTTGTTCCTGGTTAAGTGTTTTGAGGCTCAACAGTTATGCTTCGCAAATTTTTACCGTTGTTGGTGATTGGTGTATGGGGGGTAATTGCGATTCCTCTGCCAAATAAAGCTGTAGCTACAGTTCCTTTGACGCGAGCTGTAGTTCAGAATCTTCGTAATTTGGTGCGACTGATGCCTCAAAATCAACCTTCGCGTCAAGCACGTAAAGCGGATTCAATGACTCCGGGTGATGGATTGTCTACTGGTAGGTCTTCTTTAGCTGATTTACGTTTTAACGATGGCTCATTAGCGCGTATTGGTGAGCAAGCTGTTTTTCGCTTTGTACCAAGAACGCGAGAAATGAGGCTGACTAATGGAACTGTTTTATTGTTGATTCCTCCAGGACGTGGACAAACACGTTTACGGACACCAAATGCAGCCGCAGCTATTCGTGGTTCGGCCTTATTTGTACGTTATGACCCACAAACAGACATTACAGTTGTGGGAGCGCTGACTGATAGCAAAATTGAAGTTTCTAATAATGATGCCTCTTCATCTCAGGTACTAAAAGCCGGTCAAATGGCTGTAATTATTAAAAATAAAATTCAGATATTTGAATTTGACCTGAGAATTTTTTATGAAACTAGCGAATTAGCATGGGATTTGGATTTGACCATGCGAAATGGCGAACCTAATTCAGACCCAGCAATTGCCAGTGTTCAATCTGAAACCACTGAAGCTGTGTCAAAGCAGGCTCCTGTTGCTGGAAAAGATGTAATTGCAAATCCTAATTTTGTTAAGCTTTCAACAGCTTCGCCAAGTCCGGCTAATAATACTAATAATAATATCGATGTTACTGCCTATCCTGTGGACTCTCTGTTAGAGTCAGGAGAAATTGTATCTAATATAGATAAACCAAATAATACTAAAAATGGTACAGGGGTAGGGCAGCCTAGTACTGGAAATAATAACAACACAGGTGCTGGAAATAACTCACCAACACCAACAACACCACCCACAACAGTTACACCAACACCAACACCGACAACACCACCCACAACAGTTACCCCAACACCAACACCGACAACACCACCCACAACAGTTACCCCAACACCAACACCGACAACACCACCCACAACAGTTACACCAACACCAACACCGACACCACCACCCACAACAGTTACACCAACACCGACACCACCACCCACAACAGTTACACCAACACCGACACCACCACCCACAACAGTTACACCAACACCGACACCACCACCCACAACAGTTACACCAACACCGACACCACCACCCACAACAGTTACACCAACGCAGCCAACACCACCAACACCAGTTACGCCAACGCAGCCAACAACACCAACACCAGTTACACCAACGCAGCCAACAACACCAACACCACCAATAACGGTGAACCCAACACCAACACCAGTTACACCGACCCATCCAACAACACCAACACCACCGATAACGGTGACTCCAACACCAACACCAGTTACACCAACGCAGCCAACAACACCAACACCAGTTATACCAACGCAGCCAACAACACCAACACCACCAATAACGGTGACCCCAACACCAACACCAGTTATACCGACCCATCCAACAACACCAACACCACCAATAACGGTGACCCCAACACCAACACCAGTTACACCGACGCAACCGACAATACCAACACCACCAATAACGGTTACCCCAACACCAACACCAGTTACACCGACGCAACCGACAACACCAACACCACCAATAACAGTTACCCCAACAACACCAGTTATACCGACGCAGCCAACTATACCAACAACTCCGACACCATTACCTACAGTGATACCGATTCCAACATCACAACCAACTCCATTGCCTACGGTGACGCCTATTCCAACGGATTCAAAACCAGTAATTCCCCAGGAAACACCTCCTGTCACTCCCCCTACAACCAACCTGCCAAGCACTTAGCTTGAAAAATTAAAAGTGAGGTTTTTGAACCCATATCACAAAGAAAACCTCACACCCAACCGAAAACCTTCTAGAAATTAATTGGCACGTACACAAGAAACATAAATCAGTAAGCATAGTGAAATAAAAAATCGTAGCCCCCTCCCCGTGTACACGGTAGGTGTACGGAGAGGGGGTTGGGGGTGTGGTTTCATATAGCCATACATTAGGGTTTTATTGCTGTGGAATCACCTTCGTCAGCCTAAACCCCGATTAAAGACGGTATTAAGGGAATTTCCTGAATTAGATGTATCCACCTCAGATACTATTGACCAAGGTGTGGTAGGAGTGTCAGAGTCTTCATGAAAGTCATTGTTAATCAATGCTGTATGTTGAGTTGATGAGGGGTCTTCCTTTCCGGAATTATCCAAATCCTCAAGAGCTTCTAGTGCTTGGGATGCGGATTGATAGCGATATTTCCAATCATCCAAAACCATTTTGGTCAAAATCTCAGCAAGCATCGGGCTAACATTTGCTTTATGAGTCCATTTTAACTCAGAAGACGCATCTCTCTCTATTTCATGAGGTGCTATACCTGTCAAGGCTTTTATACCTATCATCCCTACAGCATAAATGTCGCTACTGTATTGCGGACGACCTATACATTGTTCTGGTGGTGCGTAGCCTCTTGTTCCAATGCCTATTGTAAAGGCACTTTGGTCTGCATTTTCCATTATTTGTGTTGTCACTTGTTTGACAGCACCAAAGTCAATTAATACCAGTTTTTGGTCTGAGTGTCGTCTAATAATATTGCTGGGTTTGATATCCCGATGAATTACTCCGTGGTCATGAACAAATACTAAGGTTCGCAACAAGTCACGCAGAATTTTGATAACAATACTTTCTGGCAAACGTTTTCCTGTTGATAGTTCCTGGCTTAATGGATGACCAAGTATATACTCTTGAATTAGATAAAATTCTTCGTCTTCTTCAAAATAAGCCAAAAGCTGGGGAATTTGTCCATGCATCCCCAATTTTTCTAATATTTGAGCTTCTAAGTTAAATAAACGTCTGGCGATTTCTAAGGCTTCTAGCTTACTATTGGCGGGTTTTAATTGCTTGACGACACATAAAGGATTTCCTGGACGCTTGGTATCTTCTGCAACGTATGTCTCACTGAAGCCACCGGAACCTAGTACTTTTGCTATTTTATAGCGTGCGTCAATTATCTTACCAGAGATTGCCATTTGTCGTTGTTCCAGTAGGTCTTTGAGGTCGTCCTGCTGGCTGAGTATTTCTTGAACAACGCGGTCGTTAGCATATTTTTGGAAAACTTTTACCATTTGAGTTTTCCTTATCATTTCTTTTGCTACTTCTGTTCCTAGATACGATATGCCTACCGCGCATATGCCTACTAATGGAATAGCTGTGGGAAAAATTAAACTACTATGTACAAAACTAAAGTAGCTGACGCTTGTCCAAACGCCTCCTAGTGCTAGGCTAGTAAAAAATCTTGTTACTCCTCCTTTAGTTTTGTACACAATAAAGGTACATCCCCCGACCAAAGTTAGTACAAATAAACCCTGTAGTAAGGGATTAGGAATCACTTGTACTAAAGCCCTGCCTTCCATTAAAGTAGCGATAGCATTTGCTTGAATTTCCACCCCCGACATTTCTTCCGACTCTAGAGCGCTTGGGGATATCGGTACTGGATGGTAGTCATTGGGTAATTTTGCTGTTGCCCCAATGACGACAATTTTATCTTTAAAATATTTTCCACCTTGCAAATAAGTATTCCAGTTTTGTGGGTCGAATACATGCCAGAAGGGTATCGAGTCGAATGACCCATTTGACCCGTAATAATAAATGCGATCGCCTTTTGGTTTAGGAAAATTTACGCCTGCAGCGCTGAGGGTTGCTTGAGCAAAGTCTGGTACTTTAGTTCTGAAATCATCATCTTTGGGCAAACTGCTTGTGAAAGCACTTCCTAATCGGTGTATTTTTCCGTCTATTTCTAAAGGAAAATTAGCGGTTCCTATAGCAACAGGTCTTTGACGAAACATTTCCTCTGGTTGACGCAGTTGTAGAAAATCACCTTGGTGTGTCTGAGAATTTTCATAAAGAGCGGCTAAGGCAACTTTATCACCATGACGTCTTAGTGATGCCAACAACTTACGGTCATCGGACAGTCCATAACTACTAGGTGTATCAAAAACAATATCTAATGCGACCGCACGTGCCCCAACGGCCATTAACTTATCAATTACTTTGGCGTAAGCTTCGCGTTTATAGGGAAAATTTTGTAGGGGTTCGAGGTGAGGAACTTCCAGTGGGTCTGTTTTGTAGTATTGCTCTGGTACCGAAATTGACTGGTCATCAATCGCCAAAATCACAATTTCTTTGGGAATCTCAGAAACCTGACCACGTAGCCGAAAGAAAGCAGTGTGTGCTTGAAACTCCATCAATTTAGGTAAGTTTGACCCCGAAGCGGCAAGTAGAGCGGCAAAAACACAAGAAGCTCCAGCTAGCGAATGACCCAATCGTCCCATAATTTTGGACAGATGTGCCGATGCCGTCGAAGTCGCTCTGGTAAGTCTATTTGACGTTCGATTGGCAGATTTCAGTTTTTTATTGGTTAAGGTAGATGTAGATTCTTCTGCCATATCGTCTTACCAAATTGTTTATGTATAACGACTCTTTTTGCTGACTCAACAATTTTAAATTTTACACTTGAGAGTACAGATTTTAGAATAATGCGTGTTTTTTTTGTTACAGTTTTTCGATTTCAAGTATGGACTAAATCCATTCTCTAGAACTGTGCAGCTAAAACCCTGTATTTAGCTGCATTGTCAATGTAAAATCTAAAATCCACAATCAAAAATAGGGCGATAAATTAGGGAAATTTACTCAATTGGAGAGTAAAATTTAATTGATTATCATATATAACTTTATACTACTCCATATTCCCTATGATATTTGTGTTTCGGTGTCATTGGTGTCGGCTGTTTGCAGCTTCGCGAAAAAACACCTCAATTAATAGACTTCGCTACCCACTGTAATTGTTCCGCAACTGTTTGAGTAGTTGTGAATTAGTAATTATGAATTATAAGTATATTCTGGGGCTACCCCCGCAATCCCGGGAAAAGGTGGTGTAAACCTCATTACGAGTCCATCGTGAGTATATTAGCACTGAGGATTGTTGCTGTGATAGCGCTGATTAGCATACTACAACGCCTCAGATACTCAATTGGGTAAAGATAATAATTTGACAAAGCTTACGTAGGATTGTTCGCATACCCTACTTTTTTAATAACTCAGCAACTAACCTATAACCTCAGATTATGAAAAACTTACTTTTGACTTTTTTTATGGATGTGGCTAACTTTTTGTGGATAAATGCTACTTGTAATTGATTTCCAAACACAGAATTACAAAGTAACTCGTAAAGTGGCTTTTTATAACAGTTCCCACTCACTAGGTCATTACTTGAGTCCAATTGATGATGAGGATGAGTCAACATTTATCTTTTAGTGAGATACACATACCTCTTTGGGGGTAAACTTAACTTATATAGAGTTAACAATAGTGTTATTAAGTCAATTTTATTGGTAAATTTTAATCACAGGGTGCAACATACCGCGCTTGTCTTAAGCTATAACACCATTTGCCAAATTTAGTAAAGTCTCTTGTTAAAGTCTATATTATGTATTGAAAGAGGATAGATAAAACCTATACATGAAAATTCACTTTATAGATATTAGCATATTTGTCATTTTATAATTGCTATAATCGGTTATTCCATCTTAAATTGATTTCTTTATATTTAGGTGTAACGTAATGGGTATTCCAATGAATCGTCTGTCTATTTTTGTAGACGGAAACAATATGTTCTATGCTCAACAAAAAAATGGCTGGTTTTTTGATCCGCGAAGAGTTTTAGACTATTTTAGGCATGAACAAGCAGAAACGACGTTAATCAACGCATTTTGGTACACAGGCTTAAAAGACCCGCAAGACCAAAGAGGATTTAGAGACGCTTTAATTAGTTTAGGGTATACAGTCAGAACTAAAATTCTAAAAGAATATTATGATGATAACTCTGGTCGCTACTCACAAAAAGCTAATTTAGATATAGAAATTGTCGTCGATATGTTTAATACGGTAGACCAATATGACAGAGTAGTTTTATTTAGTGGAGATGGAGATTTTGAAAGAGCAATTGAATTATTACGTTCTAAAAATACCCATATAACTGTAGTGTCCACAGAGGGAATGATAGCGAGAGAATTACGTAATGCTACGGATAGATATATAGATTTAAATGATATTCGCCCAGTTATAGAAAAAGTCGATGGGCAATAATCTTAATAATTATTTACATAATTAAAAGTAAAATATCTAAAAGTTGAAGATATTTGAAGCAAACACTAAAAAACAAAAACAAAACTAACTCTAAAGTCTAATGAACGCTAAACCTGAAAGAATTATCATTTTTGACACAACATTGCGTGATGGCGAGCAAAGCCCAGGTGCGACTTTAAATATTGAGGAGAAGTTAACAATAGCGAAGCAACTAGCACGTTTGGGAGTAGACATAATAGAAGCCGGTTTCGCTTTTGCTAGTCCAGGAGATTTTGAAGCGGTAAGTAAGATAGCCCAAAGTGTAGGTAAAGAAGACGGTCCAGTGATTTGTAGTTTGGCACGAGCGCGACGTGATGATATTAAAACTGCCGCAGAAGCAATTAAAGGTGCTGCAAAAGGACGAATTCATACTTTTATTGCCACTTCTGATATCCACTTGCAGTACAAACTCAAGAAAAATCGCCAAGAAGTATTGGCGCTAGCAGAAGAAATGGTAGCCTATGCTAAGAGTTTTACTGCTGATGTGGAATTTTCTCCAGAAGATGCGGGACGTTCTGACCCAGAATTTCTATATCAGGTACTGGAAAAAGCAATAGCGGCAGGAGCAACAACCGTCAATATTCCCGATACAGTAGGTTATTTGACTCCCAGCGAATTTGGAGCATTGATAAAAGGCATCAAAGATAACGTCCGCAACATAGACCAAGCAATAATCTCAGTTCATGGACACAACGATTTAGGCTTAGCCGTTGCCAATTTTTTAGAGGCAGTCAAAAACGGCGCACGCCAGTTAGAATGTACTATTAATGGTATTGGTGAGCGTGCAGGAAACGCAGCTTTAGAAGAGTTGGTTATGGCGTTGCACGTACGACGACAATACTACAACTCATTTTTGGGAAGACCTATTGAGTCCGAAGAGCCGTTGACAAATATTGATACGCGACAAATATATAAAACATCGCGTCTGGTTTCTAATTTAACAGGGATGTTGGTACAGCCAAACAAAGCTATCGTAGGGGCTAATGCCTTTGCCCACGAGTCTGGTATTCATCAAGATGGTGTATTAAAAAACAAACTGACTTATGAAATTATGGATGCCCAACTGATTGGGTTAACCGAAAATCAAATAGTTTTGGGTAAACTTTCCGGAAGAAATGCCTTCCGCAGTCGTTTGCGGGAATTGGGCTACGAATTATCAGAAAATGAGTTAAATAAAGCTTTTGTCCGCTTTAAGGAAATTGCTGACAAAAAGAAAGATATAACAGATTGGGACTTGGAGGCTATAGTTAACGACGAAATCCAACAAGCACCAGATTTGTTTAAATTAGAGTTGGTACAAGTTTCCTGTGGTTCTAATGCCAAACCCACTGCAACTGTTACCCTTAGAAATCCTAATGGTGAAGAATTAATTGATGCTGCGATTGGTACTGGGCCTGTGGATGCAGTTTACAAAGCCATTAATAGAGTTGTAAATGTACCGAATGAATTGATTGAATTCTCAGTGCAATCAGTTACAGCAGGCATTGACGCTATTGGGGAAGTAACAATCAGGTTGCGCTTTGAAGATAAAGTATTTTCAGGTAATGCAGCAAACACTGACATTATTGCTGCTTCCGCACAAGCCTATATAAATGCGCTTAACAAGTTGTATTTGAGTTTGCAAAATCCTCGTCATAAAGCAGAGGCTGCTGCGTAAAGTGGGGAATTGGTAATGGGTAATTGGTAATTGGTAATGGGTAATTGGTAAATATTTCAAGGAGCAAGCAACCACCAATTCCCGATTAGCAATTCCCAATTCCCAATTCCCATTTAATTAAGCGCTTCAGGAGCAGAAATCCCAGCACCAACAGAGACTCCACGGTTATTGGATTTGAGTCCTGGTTTTGCTGTTGCTTCTTTGTCGCGATTTGATTGAGTTACAGATGGTGAAGTTGGGGTCGTATTGTCTGGATTCAGCAATCGATGTTCAGTTCCACTTTGGGACAACATCGATAATCCTCCCACAGCTCCAGCTACAAGTGCAGTATATCCAAAGTACAAATGTACGGGACTGAGTTGCATTCCTAATCCAGCGTTCGTTTTATCTTGATACCAAGAAGCGGGTATAACAGTTTTGCTCGGTTCGGGTGCTGGTAAAGATGCTGCTAATTTTGTGCCATTTAAACCTAAAGCATTGGCTGTTACTCTAATAAAACCACGTATAAATACATCTTCGGGTAAAGCTTCCAACTCACCATTCTCTAACGCTTGCATCTGATGGATTGGTACATGAGTGTAAACGTTTAATTGTTCTAGAGAAAAACCACGGTCAAGACGTGCTTGTTTTAGCTCTTGTCCTATTTCAGACAATATCTTTAAACGTTGTTCAACTGCTAATTGCTTGTCAAGCTCTGCTTGCTTAGCTTTGCTATGGGGTTTAAACCACCCTTTTGACGAAGAATCTTTGGCTTTTTCCTCTGTATTTATTGCTGAAGAATTTGCCATATTTTTTAACACCTCGGTCTTTGTGGAAGCATTATTTACTTCATCGTTTGTAACATAGTCTACAGGATGATTGTCAATACTTTCCACAGAGAATTGTTGGTGTGATTTAACACTAGTTAAGCACTGTGATAAATCGTTAGACTGTTCTCCGAATGAGTTAGAATTCGTTTGTTCCGAGACAGTGCTTGCTTCACTTTCAGTGTTAGATTCTTGGTTAAAATTAGTAAATTTATGGTGATTTTGAGCAAATTGCTTAAATGCTAAACTAATTGCTTCTCTACCGACAGCTTTGAATAAAAAATTAGCTTGTTCCGCAGATTCACCAAGCATCTTTTGCATTGTTGCTATGGCAATACGGTAAACTTTACTACGGTGTAGTTCACCTTCTATATCACCTAGGAGAGAACGCAACTCATCACGAGAAATTTCAATAGTGGGTTGTCCAGGTATTTGTAAAGAATATGTAGTTGCCATAGTCATTTTGTGAAGCCTCTCGGAGATAAGAAAAAATTTTAGTATTACCTGTGTAATTTCTTCTGTTGTCTGTAGACTTTTCCGGAGAGTTATGTATAATTTCCAGGCTAATTACAAAAATATTAAAAGTTATTACTTACGTGACAAATATATCATTAGGTAGTTGTCAGCCATAAGTTATTGGTTGCTAATACTTATTTCTTAACTTCCAATAACTTAATCAGCTACTGACAACTGACTAATAATTACTGACCAATGACTAATATTCAACAAACACCTCTTCCAGAAAGGATTTGATGGCTTGTATATATTGAGAGGGAGCAAAATTTGCTACGTTATTATGTCCTGCACCGGTTATTAAAATTAACTGTTTTGGTTCGGGAGCAGCATTATATAGTTGTTCGCTCATAAATGCTGGTATTGTAGAATCCGCTGTGCCATGAATAAATAAGATGGGCATCTTCAATTTTGATACCTTGTCAATCGATTCAAAGCCCTGTGTTAAGATTAAATCGACGGGAAACATCCAAAAAGTGTTCCGGTAATCTATCACTTTTCTGATTGATGTAAAAGTACTTTCCACGATTAACCCAGCTGCATCTGGATATTTTGCTGCTAAATCAATGGCAATCGCACCACCCAGAGAATGTCCGTAAATCAAGATTTGACTAGGTAGGATTTTTTTGTCTTTTACTAGATAATCCCAAGCGGTGGCTGCATCTTGGTACACTTGCACTTCTGAAGGGAAACTACCTTCGCTACGTCCATAACCTCGATAGTCAATTAGCAGCACCGAAAACCCCATCTGCTGAAATATTTTTGCCTGAGCAATATTTGCACCAATGTTGAATCCGTTTCCGTGTAAATACAGTAATATTTTGCTTTCTGGTTGGTTTGCCTTTATCCACCAACCGTGAATCCGCTCTGCTTTACCAGTGCTATTAAACACAGGTAACCAAACTTCTTCATACTGTAGATTAAATAATTCTGGTGTTTTTTCAATCACGGCTGTGGGGACAAAAATCATCCTTGTTTGTATAAAGGACAAAAAAACACATGCGGAAGTATACAGGAATGCCGCGAACATTACTGCCCAAAGTAGTTTCATAAATAATAGTTGTATAGGATGTTGCAGCTTTTTTCTCTTCATGTAAGTATTTGTAAATACAGTTACATAATAATCTTTACCAAAACGGAAGGTTTTGGTATTTTCTAAGTAGAAATAATTTGTGCAACAATTATCAAAAGATAACGGTTGTAATTTAGTAAATTAATATACATTTATTTCGGTACTGATTTTATTGAATAATAATCACTTGGTGGCACTGAGGGAGAAAACAGTGAAACTGTTAAACGAAACACAAACAGAGCAGCTAAAAGAAATAGTGGTGCAACTGAAAACAGCACGGGAAGGAAAATCTTTGTCAATTGACGAGATTGCTATGTACACATGTATTCGGCCTGTATTTTTGAAAGCCTTAGAAGAAGGACGATTTGAAGATTTACAGGAGGCTGTTTTTGTACAAGGATTTGTCCGTCGTTATGGAGATATTGTTGGGCTTAATGGGACTGATTTAGCACACGACTTTGGTAAAATTTGCTTTCCTCCTGAAGTACACGATGAAAGCAAGATTACGGCAAAAGTACCTAGTATACATATACCTCTATTTGTCCCTTACGCTTTATTAATAGCTGTTGCATCCTTCGGGCTTTTTTACGTACTCAATCCGCAACGTCAAGCTCAATCTAAGACCCAGAACCAAAATATTGAAAGTCAAGCAACATCCCAAAAAGAAGCTATACAAACACCAAAACCTACATTACCAGTCGCATCAACTCCGACTCCAATAGCAAGCAACATAGCTACTCCTATTCCGAGTCCAGCAGCAAGCGCAACACCAAGTCCAACACCAAGTCCAGCAGCAAGTCCAGCAGCAAGTCCAGCAGCAAGTCCAACACCAAGTCCAATAGCAAGCGCAACACCAAGTCCAACATCAAGTCCAATAGCAAGCGCGACACAAAGTCCAACACCAAGCTCAGCAATAAACCAAACACCAAGTCCAACCGCATCTCCCACTGTTAATTCTGGGTCGCAGCAGGTAGCAGTTACTTTAGAGTTGCAAGGTAGTTCTTGGGTACGAGTGCGAGCAGATGGAAAAATTGTATATGAGGGAACATTAAATAAAGGCGAAAAGAAAACTGTAAATGCAGTACAAAAGTTAACAGTACTCGCAGGTAATGCCGGTGTTGTTTTAGTTTCAGCAAACAACGAACAAGCTAAACCTATTGGAGGTGAGGGTGAGGTAAAGACAGTTACGTATACAACTTCCCAACCAGCAAACCCTCAACAGACACCTTGAGCAATTCGCGAATTGTTTACGGGGTCTTTAAATGCCAATCTGTGGATTGTTCATAAGCGTAAGCCACGTTAAGTAGTAGGCTTTCACGTAAAACGTTACTAATTAGTTGCAAACCGATTGGTAAACCTTGACTATCAAAACCACAGGGTACACTTATACCAGGTAAACCAGCAAGGTTGACTGGTATTGTCATTAAGTCATTTAAATACATGCTCAAGGGGTCTGTGGTTTTTTCCCCTGCTTTAAAAGCTGTCGTGGGAGCGGTGGGAGAGACAAGAATATCAACTTGTTTAAAAGCTTTTTCAAAGTCCTCTTTAATTAGGGTGCGGACTTTTTGAGCTTTAAGATAATAAGCGTCGTAATAACCTGCCGACAGAGCATAAGTACCAATCATTATCCGTCGTTTGACCTCAGTGCCAAAGCCTGTAGCACGAGTACGGGTATACATTGATAGTAGGTTATCAGCTTCCTCTGTACGATAACCGTATTTGACACCATCGTAACGAGCTAGGTTTGCTGATGCTTCAGAAGGGGCGATAATGTAATAACTCGCTAATCCGTAACGAAAACGGGGACAGGAAATAACTTGAATTTCCGCTCCTAAAGCTTGTAGTTGGTCGATGGCTTTAGTAACGGCTTCTTCTACTGCGGAATCTAATCCTTCGCCAAAAGTTTCTTTAATGATGCCAACTTTTATCTTACCTCTGGCTTTTAGGTCTGGTCTCAAAGCTGAAGCATAATCAGGTATTTCTGTTTTCAGAGAGGTGGAATCTTTTGGGTCATAACCCGCAATAGCATTTAGTAATATGGCCGTATCTTCCACACTGCGACCAAATGGGCCTATTTGGTCTAAAGAAGAAGCATAAGCAACTAAACCGTAGCGGGAAACTAGTCCATAGGTGGGTTTCATTCCCACGACCCCGCAAAAAGATGCTGGTTGACGAATAGAACCTCCGGTATCTGAACCCAGAGATACGACACATTCTCCCCCTGCGACTGCTGCTGCGGAACCACCGGAAGAACCACCAGGAACTCGTGAAATATCCCAGGGGTTAGCAGTAGTTTGGTAGGCTGAGGTTTCGGTGGAACTTCCCATCGCGAACTCATCCATATTGGTTTTACCTACCATTACCGCACCAGCTTCGTTAAGTTTCTGCGTCACCGTTGATTCGTAAGGGGGTACAAAATTCTGCAAAATTTTAGAAGCACAAGTGGTAGGGATACCTTTGGTACACAAATTATCTTTTATACCAATAGGAATTCCCGCTAACATGCCTATTTCTTCCCCAGCGGCGATTTTAGCATCCACCTTCCGCGCTTGCTCTAATGCCTGTTCTGCCGTCACATGTAAAAAACTATGGTATTTCGGCTCTAATGCTTGAATTCGCTCTAAGCTTTCTTGGGTAATTTCCTCAGCTGAGCGTTCTTTATTAATCAGTTGATTATGCAACTCGCGTATGGATGCCATGCGTTTCTCCGTTGTTCTTAAATACCCAGTTAAGCTCTGAACTATAGCAGTGCCACCAAGTCATAATGTATTTCTAGGCTTTTTGGTGCAGCTCGTCCTATACTCTCTTACCAAAGACTCGCTCACAAAGCAATGGCTACTTTGGTTAAGGCTAAATTTTATCTACTTTTGAGTATTTTTTGTGTAAGAAGGTCGGAGGGTACATTATACTCAACGAATTGAATTAATCAATATCATATAGATGAAGCGAGTTGATGTATGGTTAAAATAATTACTCGTAAGTCATTGGGTACGCAAGATGTTTATGACATCGGGGTAGAGCGCGACCATAATTTTGTAATTAGAAATGGGTTGCTAGCTTCTAATTGTTTTAATAAATCCCACTCGACTGCTTATGGTTATGTTACATATCAAACTGCATATTTAAAAGCTAATTATCCATTAGAATATATGGCGGCGCTGTTAACATCTAACAGCAATGATACAGAGAAAGTACAAAAATATATTTCTAGCTGTATCAATGTAATGGGTATTCATATAGAACCGCCTGATATTAACCGTTCTGAAGTCGATTTTACACCATCAGATAAAAATATTTTATTTGGATTGTCAGCAGTCAAAACTGTGGGACAAAATGCTATTGCTGCAATTTTAGAAGCAAGAGAAAGTGGAGTAGCATTTAAATCTTTAGCGGATTTCTGCGACAGAATTGATTTGGGTACTGTGAACCGTCGTACTTTACAATCATTAATTTATTGTGGTGCTTTTGATAAAATTAATACCAACCGTAACCAATTGCTCCAAGATTTAGAATTAGTATACGATTGGGCACAGTCTCGCGCTAAAGATAGAGATACTGGTCAAGGAAATCTTTTTGATTTGTTAGGAGGTGCTTTCGCTTCTAATGGTAGTAATAATCAGATAGCTCAAAGTACATTTGATAGCGCTCCTAAGGCTAAGCCTGTAAATGATTTGCCCCCACAAGAAAAATTACGAAAAGAGAAGGAATTATTAGGATTTTATGTGTCTGACCACCCATTAAAATCTCTTAGCCAGTCAACACAGATTTTGGGACCAATTACTCTTTCACAATTGGGACAGCAAACCAAAGAAAATACTGTTTGCGTTGTTGTAATGCTGAATAATGTTAGTAAAAAAATTAGTCAAAAAAGTCAAAAACCATATGCGATTTTACAAATTGAAGATTTGACTACGCAAGCAGAAGCGTTGGTTTTTAACGATAATTTTGAGCGTATTAGTTCCCTACTACAAATTGATGCTCAATTAGTTATTTGGGGTAGGGTAGATAAACGTGATGAACAAAAGGCTCAGTTAATTATTGATGATGCTGAACCCGTAGAGATGGTAAAAGTGGTGATTATAGAACTCACACCTGAACAAGTTATAGATATTCACGAACGTCATCGTCTCAGAAGTATTTTAAAAGAACTTTCTGGAGACAAGGATAAAAGTAAAGTTCCTGTTATCGGAGTTGTACAGGCTGGAAATTATCGTCAAATGGTTCGTTTTGGTAGGCAATATTGGGTACAAGACCCTAGAACTATTTATCAAGCTCTCAACAATGCTGGATTTCCTGCTACTCTTAAGCTACTTACTGGGGTTTAGGGAGTGGGGAGTGGGGAGTGGGGAGTGGGGAGTGGGGAGTGGGGAGTGGGGAGTATGGGGACTTGTGTTTAAGTATAATAACGTAGACAGGAGTAGCTATTTTAGTTTTTTTGGTTACTTGTGCGGATGATATACTCTTCCGTATATGGTATATTTTTATGCTATGAGGAATTATGCGGCAAACAAGGGAATGAACAAACAATTCATGACCGCAAGCGAGTTGACTAAATTTGTGACTTATTGCAAAAAAATGCAACCCCAAAGTCAGGAGGATATTCAAAGGTTTTTTGAAGGTGTCGTCGGGTTTCCCTATGACAAAGAGTTGCTTTTGCAATCCTATTTATTTTTAAATATTAAGGAATTATTCCCTTGTTGTGTGGAATTGCTTTTGTTTGAGAAGTCGCCTATCGCTGATTACACTGATTTGGGTAAATGCGATTTTGTTTATCTTACAACAAAAGGAAATTTATTTTTAATTGAAACTAAGTTTATTGACACTGACGCAACTGGTGCAACTGAGCGAAAACGCCGGAATAAGCACAGAAATAAGGTTTTTGAGCAGGTCATTACTTTAAAGAGTAGGTTTGGTGAATACTGGAATATTCAACTTGACCAGTTGGAATGTGGTGTCTTTACTACTGACCCGGAAGTTAATTGGCGTGGCAACAATTTTAATGTCGCTACTCAGTCTATTACTATTGAAAAGCTTGAATTATGGCGTCGTAGTTACAAGTTCTTTACAAATTCCCATTAATTAGTACTAACGTATCACGTGTCTGGTAGAATGTCTTAGCAATCACATTATGTGCAAGCTGAGCTATGAATAATCCAAAACACAGCTATAATTCTACCACCACACAAAGTCAAATTTCTCATTTGAAGGGGATTGTGCCACTTAGACCTGATGAAGAAAATTTTGTGACTGAGTGGGAGCGCTATCAGATGCAAGTTGAATTTATTAACCAGATGGCACATGAGTTAGAGGCAGCAATAATTGAGCTTAAACAAATTGCTAGTACTTTAAATATTAAGGAAGGCTTAAGGTTTTTTCCTGTCAGTGTTCCTTGGATTAAGCAGCAACCAAATAATTCGTTAATACTAACTTCACGAAAAGTAGATTTATTCCGTGCTGAAAGGGAAGCAGCAAATATTGCTCAAGCACTGCGTAGCAAAAGTTACGGAATCATCAGCAAAAATAAGGTAAAGCATTTGTCTGATGATAATGCTTCTTTCAAAGGAATTGAAAAGAAAAATTGAGTAAGTTTACGAAAATTAAAGAAATAAATATTAAAACAAAATTTACCTCTCTATCTGTAGCAGCTATGCTGATAAAAGTAGTGTCCTCAGCCTTTTTATTGGTTAACAGTCATCTTGTTATCATGAGTCAAAAAGGCTGAAATTAGGGACTAGACTATAATTGGCGTTAGTAACCCACATTTGAGAGGAAAATAAAAGGTGTTAAGGACACTTTTAGTTATTACCGTTGGTTTTTTACCTTCTTTGTTTTCTCTGTGGATGCTCCGTAAAAGTCATCAACGGACACGGGCACGGATGAGGCAAGTTGCGAATTTTGGGGGTTCTTATGGGAGTTCTCATGGGCGAGAGTCCCATAGTGTTAGGGCTGATAGACCTGATGGTAGACCTGATATAAGTGACCGTTATTATTTGGAAGGAGTGGGTTATCTAATTGGAGATATCAGTTGCAAATTGAATGCGAGGTCTGGTTACATCCGCTGTGCTGTCAATCCTAGTGGTCCTTGTCATGGTTGTCGTTTTTATGAAGCAAGGGAATTAGTAGGTAAGGAGAATGTTGATGGTTGACGGTTGACGGTTGACGGTTGACGGTTCACAGTGATTTTTATTAGTCAAAATAATTTGGTTAGTAAATAAGTTAGTAAATTGGTAAAAAATATTATTGTAGTTAGCAGTTAAGTTAAAACAAATTAGTCAGCAAAAAATATAAATAATTCACAGTCAACAGTCAACAGTCACCAGTCATCAGTCAACAGTCAACAGTCAACAGTCACCAGTCATCAGTCAACAGTTAACAGTCACCAGCCAACAAATGACAACTGATAAAGCCAAGCGAGCTGAACAACGATTTGCAAAAGTCCAAGCGGGGATGCAGGATTTAGAACTTTGGTTACGCGATTTAGTCCGTCAAGGATTGGTGATTGCCCAAGGTCAACCTTATAGTTTTTGGGATGATACTGCTGCGAGGTTGGTAGATGCTCAAGCACCAGGTATTGCGGGAATGATACGAGAAATGGGGAGCGTATCCTTTTCGGGTGTCGGTTGGGAAGATAGGTTATTGGGTCGGTTGGGACGTGTTTATTTGCTGATTGAAGGTTTTAAACGCTTAGACACTTTACCATCGGATGTTCAAACTGATATCCGCACCCAAATTGGTTGGACGCAAAGTCAAGAAGAGTTACTGGCAAAGGAGGGTATAAAGGATAATTGGTTAATTTTGGGTCAACGAGTGGAAGAATCAGATAATTTGAAAACTCAACGTATTTGGCTTTGGGGTGAGCGTACTAAAAAAAGTGCCTTAATTTTAAATTTTGTTTATGGTAGTCAATCTTTAGATAATAGTTTCGTAACAGGAAATAGTATCGATGCTGAGTTAGTATTTTTTGAAAGTGCTTATCCGCTGAGGGCTTTGGTTAAGTCAAGAAATGATATAAAAGTACAGGTTTCTACAATATATAGTTATGGTAATATTCGGGAAATGATGCCAAATTACGCCGAGGCTTTATCAATAAATCCTTGGTTGGGAGAGTTTCCTGCGGTTATAGATTCTTTAATTCCGTTTATAAATAATTATCAAAATAATGCTTATTGGTGTGTATCTGATAGCAAGGAACATCAACTTTCTTTGAAACCAAATTTCCAAAAGGGTTGGCAATTATTAGCTTTTAGTGGTGGATACCCTTTGAAAATATTTGGTGAATGGGATGGTGAGTATTTTCTACCTCTTAGTGCTGTGGATGGTGATAATTTAGTATCGTTATAAATTAAAGATTAAATTAAATATCTATGCTTTGGCAACAGCTTCTAAAAACGGCGATATTGGGAACGGAGAAATATAAGCTCCATTTGAATTTGGAAAATTTGACTCCGTTCGAGAATTCATTAGGGGAAGTGTTGAGTCGCTTGGATAGTAGCGATTTAGAAGGGAGTTTGCTCGCTGCATCTGGGACTGTTGCGCTTTATCAACGTGGGGGTAAATTATGTGTTTCTCAAAAAAAATCTTTGTCTGAAGAGTGTGAGGTTGATGATTTACCTTATTGTAGTGCTGGGGTTGGGGAGTATTTGAGGTTAATGTTAAACGGTAAATATCCGGAACTTTTACCAGAGTGGTTAACTGTTCTCAAAGAATCAGGTAAACGAGTCCACCCTGTATATTTACCGGAAATATTAACTCTGGGGTTACGTCGTCATGATTTACGTGAAGCGATTTTACCCGTCTTAGGTAAACGAGGTTTTTGGTTAGCTGGGCTTAATCCTGAGTGGGGTTATGTTTTAAGTGAATATACTGTTGATGATTGGCTAACTAGTAGTATTCATTCTAAGATTTTGATACTAAAAAAATTACGTACTACAGATAGAGAAGCGGCGCTGCAACAGTTACAAAGTGTCTGGAAGAAGGAAACTGTAGAGACGCGAGCTAGCTTGTTGGAAACGTTGGAAGTTAGTTTGAGTATTGAAGATGAGCCGTTTTTGGAAGCGGCTTTGGATGGCAAGCGCAAGCAGGTACGTGATGTTGCGGCAAGGTTATTGGCAAAGCTGCCGGAATCTCGTCTGGTGCAAAGGATGATACAACGTGTTACTGATTTGATTCAATTTAATGGTAGCGAGGTGCAGGTAATTTACCCTAAGGATAGTACGCGGGAAATGATGCGTGATGGGGTTAATGAGGCGACGTATAATTCAGATTTTGGAAATAATAAGGCTAATTTACTTTTGCAAATGTTGTCATGTGTACCTCCTTCTTTTTGGAGCCAAAATTGGGGGAAAACACCCTTGGAGTTGGTGCATTTGGTTGATGGGAGTGAGTGGGAACGTTTATTGATAACTGGATGGTCACAAGCTGCGGTGCAATATCAGGATGCTGATTGGGGGGAGGCTGTTGTTTTGGCTATTGCTGAGGGGATGGGGAAGAAATGGAATAGTTTTAGTTGTTTGGAGCTTTTGGGTGTTTTATCGCAAGTGCGTCGGGAGGGGTTAATTAGTCGTTGTTTTCCTGAGAAGCCTGAGCCTTGGGGTGATAATGCGGGATATACTTTGTTGTCGGAATGTAAATATTTTTGGAGTGACGAGTTTTCACGGCTTGTGTTGGAACATCTTTGTAGTGCGGTGTGTTCTGAGGAGCAGGGTAGTAATATTGGTTATGCTTCGCGATGGTTGGAGGGGTTGAAGAGGTTGTATCCGTATTTTATGAGTACTTCGGTTTATGAGGATGCGGTTTTGAGGTTGTCGGAGTTTCGGGAGAGTAGTTATTGGGGGGTGTCGGTGGATATTTTTTTGAGTATTTTGGGGTTTAGGTTTGAAATGATACGAGCTTTGGGAGGTGTGTGATGAGTGAGGGTAAACGAACCGCCAAGGTGCCAAGGACGCCAAGGGGGAAGGGAGAGGGAGTTGTTGAGGGAGTTGTTGAGGAGGGGGTTGTTGAGGGGGTTGAGAAAGGTGGGTTGCTTCGGGAGCATGGGGAGCAGGAGTTTGCTGCTGAGTTGTTGGAGTTGGGGAATGTTGATAAGGGGAAGCGTCCGCCTAATTGGAGGTTGTCGCCTCAGGGGGTGGTGACTTATTTGATGGGGGGAACTTTGGAGAATGGGTTTGAGGTTACGCCTAAGTATATTGGGGATAGACGAATTATTGAAATTGCGGTTGCTACTTTGACGACTGATAGGGCTTTGTTGCTTTTGGGTGTTCCTGGTACGGCTAAGTCTTGGGTTTCTGAGCATTTGGCTGCGGCTATTTCTGGTGATTCGACGTTGTTGATTCAGGGGACTGCGGGGACGAGTGAGGAATCTGTCCGTTACGGTTGGAATTATGCGCGGTTATTGGCTGATGGTCCGGTGATGGAGGCTTTGGTTCCTAGTCCTTTGATGCGTGGGATGCAGGATGGGAAAATAGCCCGGGTGGAGGAGTTGACGCGGATTGCTGCGGATGTGCAGGATAGTTTGATTACGATTCTTTCTGAGAAAACTTTACCGATACCGGAACTAGGTAATGAGGTACAAGCGCGGAAGGGGTTTAATGTAATTGCCACGGCTAATGATAGGGATAAGGGTATTAATGATTTGTCGAGTGCTTTGAAAAGGCGTTTTAATACGGTGGTTTTGCCTTTGCCGAAGACGGTGGATGAGGAAGTGGAAATTGTGCGACGACGGGTAGAAAGTTTGGGACGGTCTTTGGAGTTGCCTGCTGAACCTCCTGCTTTGGAGGAGATTCGACGGATTGTGACTATTTTTAGAGAGTTGCGGAGTGGGGTTACGGGGGATGGAAAGACTAAAGTGAAGTCTCCTAGTGGGACTTTGAGTACTGCGGAAGCTATATCGGTGGTGAATAGCGGGATTGCTTTGGCTGCACATTTTGGGGATGGTACTTTGCGTGCTTCTGATGTTGCTTCGGGGTTGATTGGTGCGGTGATTAAAGACCCGGTGCAGGATAAGGTAGTCTGGAAGGAGTATTTGGAGACGGTGCTTAAGGAGCGTAAGGATTGGAAGGATTTGTATAAGGCTTGTCGGGAGGTTAGTTAGGGAGTGGGGAGTGGGAGAATAATAAAGAGCACATAGACCTAACCCCCCTACCCCCCTTCCCTACAAGGGAAGGGGGGAAATAAAAGAGAATATTTTGTTTACATCAAGTTTAAAAAGAGGTCATAAGTGTGATTCATTTAGCTGATAACGCAGCGTGCCTCTAAGAGTCATAAATTGCTGTAAATGCAACAAATAAATCTCTCTGTTTTTTCTACGAGAAAATGAGAGTAATTTTTGCTGCGTGACAGTTGAAAATGTGGAATAGTGACTAAAACTTTAGCGGTCTTGATTCAGGTAATATCTCAGTAAAATAAAAGTAGTTGCAAAGGATTATCTCTAAAGCCCATTAGCAGTAGGTAAATCCTAATTTTGCATGAATTGCCAGGGAATGAATTCCCTGTCTAAAAGCTAAAGTCCTCTGGAAGAGGACTGAAGAGGTAGATTAATTAATATTTTTGCAAAATTAGGATGCTTTCTTTTTCTTTAGAGAATGTTTATAAATTAATAAAGTTATGGAAGAGTCTCCTCTTCAAACTATCAAATAAGCTTTTTAATGTATGTGGTTTGTGAGACAAGGTGTACTGTTTATTTGGTGTGGGTATACACACATGAAGAGTTTAGCAAAAGACCATCTGATGATGATTTAAGAGGCGAATTTATATCTATTCTACAAAATGAGCAAAGTAGTAATGAAGCTGTTGAAAAATTATAAAATAAGCCCCTAATAGCCCTACACACAGGGCTTTTTCTTTGTACTAGCATTCCGTACTGAACAGGTGGAGTCTGTCTTATACCTATTGCCAAGAAATTTTAAAGTTTAACTATGTGCAGTTCTATACTAAATTAAAATTTTATCGATAACTTTACTGTTACAGTAGTGCCGACGCCTTCTTGGCTTTCGATTTCAATTTCTCCTTGATGTATATCGACGCATCGCTTAACTATCGCCAAACCTAAACCAGTACCTTGAAATTGACGCGAATTACTTGCGCGATAAAAAGCCTCAAATAAGTGTTCTTTATCTTTTTCAGGTATTCCCATTCCTCTATCTTTTACCTGAAAAACTGCGATATTATCTAAGCAAGTTACATCCCAGCTAATTTCACTTTGTTTCGGAGAATATTTAGCAGCGTTAGAAAGTAAATTTGTGAATATACAACTTAGCAGTTCTTCATCTGCTTGTGCTTGTGAACAATCGCCAGAAGCAGAAAATTTAATAATATGTTTTTTCCCAATACTAAATTGGATTAATTCAGTAATTTCTTGGCAAAAATGAACTAAGTTTAAAGATACAGGATGAAACTCAACTCGACCAGCTTCATCTCTACTCAAAAATAATATTTCGTCTAATAGTTGCACCATTTGTTTGATAGCACCTTCCATCCGCTCAAAATATTTTTCTCGTCGCTCTGGGGTTACTTGGTCTTGGTTATAACGCAGCAAATCAACCGATGTCATAATTGTACTCATCGGTGTTCTAAACTCGTGCGATACCATTGCAACAAAGTTAGATTTTAGTTCGTTTAGTTCTTGCTCTTTAATGAGGAATTCGCGAGTGCGTTGCTCACTTTCTCTTAGCTGTCTAAGAATTTGTCCGCGTTCAATCGCGTAGTAAATAGCACGTATTAAGGTTTGCATTGTAATTGCATCTTTAACAAGATAATCTTGCGCTCCTTCTGCCATTGCTTGCAAACCTAATTCCTCATCATTCATACCAGTTAACACAACAACCGGGATGTTGGCTTGTGCATTACGGAATTCTCTAACAGTTTCGAGTCCTGTTGAATCGGGTAAACGTAAGTCTAACAATACAACATCAAATATTTCTTGGCTTTGAATTGATGCATTCCCTGAAGTACTAGATAGCTGACAAGCCTCAATTGCTTGACTCAAACGGGTTACCTGTATTATTTGCCATTCTTGTTGCTGTGTACGTGCGAATATACGGCGCAGGATACCCGCATCAGCAGCGCTATCTTCGACTATTAGTACGCGGATTAACTTTTTATTCATAAAGCAAAACCTGACAATATATATACAAACAGGAGTAATTGTTACTACTTTTAAATATTGTCTAATAACTATTGTCTAATAAATATTGCCCAATAAATATTGCCCAATAAATATTTTCTACTATTGTGAGGGCAACTGGACTGCTGCGAGCCAAAAATCATTGATTAACCTAATAACGTTTCTAAAGTCCTTTATCTCAACTGGCTTAGTGATGTAGCAGTTTACGTTGAGTTTGTAGGAACTGAGGATATCTTTTCTAGCAGTTGAAGTTGTCAAAATAATTACCGGGATTAACTTTAAGTCCGGGTCAGCTTTGACCATCGCTAAAACTTCTTGTCCGTTAATACCTGGTAAATTGAGGTCAAGTAAGATTAAATCTGGACGTGAGGCAGTTTGGTAACTACCTTGTTGTAACAAATACTCAACAGCTGTTTCACCATTTTTGACCCAATGCAGTTGATTAGCAATATTGCTCTGTTTTAAATAGCGGGTAATTAGATTTGCATCGCTTGGAGAATCTTCAACGAGCAAAATTTCGATAGGATGTAAACAATTGTTAAGAGTCACATGTTTAATTTTTAGAAAATAATATTTTAGAATATTTTAGAGGATGTTTGGAAAGTCGAAAAATATACATAAGACCCCTCTTCAAACCTTGATTTTCTTGTTCCCCTTCCCGATGTTCGGAAGGGGTTAGGGGTTAGGTTCTTGGTTAACAAAGAGTGAAATAAAAAGTTGTACCACTCCCAAACTCTGACTTAGCCCAGATGCGACCATCATGATGCTCAACAATTTTTTTGCAAATTGCCAAACCAATCCCAGTACCAGGTAATTCATCATAGGTGTGCAAACGCCGAAATATTTCAAAAATACGTTCTAGGTACTGAGATTTAATGCCAATGCCATTATCGCGCACCGAGAACAGCCAACAATTTTTGAGTTCTTGGGTTGACACAAGGGCACAGATATGTATTTTCGGCTCTTCCGACCCTCGAAACTTGATTGCATTACTAATTAAATTCTGAAATAACTGCACCAACTGGTTTCTATCGGCATTTACCGTTGGCAATGAGTCATAGGTAATTGTGGCGTGACTTTCGGCGATTGATACTTTTAAATTATTAATGACTTGATTGATTATAAAATTACAGTCAACACTAGTCAGTATCAATTCGCGCTTGTTAACACGCGAATAAGAAAGCAAGTCTTGTATTAGTTGCCGCATTCGCGCTGCACCATCAGTAATAAAGCTCATATACTCTTGAGCATCAGCATCAAAATTACTGGAATACTCTTCTTTGAGCAAGTGGGTGTAAGCTGTTATCGCTCGTAAAGGTTCTTGCAAATCGTGGGAAGCGATATGAGCAAAATTTTCGAGTTCTTTGTTCGACCTTTCTAACTCTTCTAGAGACTGCTGTAGTTGTGCAGTTCGTTCTTTAACTTTAATTTCCAAATCCTGCTTTGCTTGTTGCAATGCAAATTGTGCTAATTTACGGTCGGTAATATCCGTTACTGAACCAACAGCACGAATTGGAACTCCCTGCTCGTCCCAAAGTGCTTGTCCTCGCGATAAAAGCCATTTATAACTTTCATCTTTACAGTGCATCCGATATTCGCAACTGTAACGACTAGTTTGGTGATTCAAATGTGCTTCAAACGCTTGCTGTAGTTTCTGTTTATCTTCTGGGTGTACCAAACTCACCCACTTGTCAAATGTCTCAATTTCATTTCCTCCATACCCCAATATTTCAAAACATCGAGGTGACAAAAAAATTTGATGAGTTTGTAAATCATAGTCCCAAATACCATCATTACTACCATCTATCGCTAATTGCCAGCGTTCCTCTTGCGCTTTTAAGGCTAGTTCTGCACGTTTACGGGGAGTAATATCTTGAAAAAAAATTGATAAACCCTCCCTTGAGGGATAAATGCGATTTTCATACCACCTTTCCCAAGGAGGATAATATTCTTCTATTTTAATAAGCTCTTGGTAATTTATTGCCTGATGATAAGCGTGATAGAACTTTTGACCCACTCCTTCGGGAAACTCTTCCCAGATATTTTTACCTATCAAATTTTCAGGATTTCGATTAAAGATTTGTCCTGCTTTTTGATTAACATAGGTGTATTTCCAGTTGGAATCAAGAGCAACAAAAGCATCAGTCGTACTTTCTAAAAAATCTACCAATTTGGCTCTGGCAGCTTGTTTTTCTAAATTAATTGTATTTTCAGATAGAACTTGATTTATAAATATTTGCCTTCGTAGCAAGTAATAAACTAGTACTAATATGACTAAACCCCAACTTGACCCGATAAGTAAAAAGATTATTACTTGTTTAACACTCTTATCTGTCTGAGCCGTTCGCTGTCGTAGTAAGCTTTCTTCTTCGTTGTTCATTGCATCAATTATCGGCTTGATTTTTTGACTGATTTTCATGCTTTCATCAGTTACCGATATTAGCGATGCGATATCTTGTTGATTTTGCTTCAACTTCTGGAGAGATTGAGAATAAATTGCTAATCTTTGATTTACAAAATGCTCAAGCGTATCAAGACGATGTTGTTGACTTTGGTTATCTTTTGTTAAATAACGTATAGTTTTTAATGCTGCGTATATTTTTGTTTGTTCTTGTTCCGAAGCTTGTAAATATTGATATTTATTTGTAATCATCAAATCGCGTCTTGCAATTTCATTCACACTGAGTCGAATATTGATTTCATCAAGCGTTGCCAGAACTTGATAGGTATGCATAACCCATTGCTTATCCTCTCGCAACTGCTGAATACTCACATAAGAAGCTGCTGTGGTTCCACCCAAAAGTAGTATCGCGAAACCAAAACCACCTGCAACAATTTTTTCGGACAACCTGTTCATCGCGAAGTCCTGTAAGTGTAGGTACGAAACTATAAAGGCAAATAAAAATTACGGATGATTAATGGGAGTGATACTTATTCTATCATTTATGTGCTTTCGCTCAGCTATTCGGGTAAACACAACAATCGTACAGAGAACTTTATACCGTCGTAAGGGATATAAATATTGTTTACTTTATAGTGTTTATACTGAAGTTTTATGCTGCTGATTATTTTATAATCTTTCTCTAAAACACTTTTAATAGTAATTTTAATCACTTTTACCTGTTTTAGATATTTACTGCGATTGACTTGATATTGTATATTTAATGACGCCATAAATTTGATGTAGTCACCAAGCTAACAGTTACGATGACTTGATTGCTAGCGCAATTTCTATTGACAAAATTGACCAACTATGGATGAGGTACATATATTAAAAAAAATTAGTAGACAATGCCTAGTTAAAAAGAGTTAACAGTTAATAAGTGATGAATGATATTAAAGCTAACGGAACAATTTTAATTATTGATGATATACCAAATAATGTAGAGTTATTATGTGAGTCTCTTGATGATGCTGGCTACAAAGTACTAGTAGAAACTAATAGCAATAATGTAATTGATAAAATTAAATACAGTATGCCTGATTTAATTTTACTTGATATAATGATGCCTGAAGTGAATGGTTTTGAAGTTTGTCATTTATTGCAGACAGAAGTGACTACAAAAGATATTCCTATCATTTTTATAACTGCGATTACTGATACTTTTAATAAAGTTAAAGGATTGAATTTGGGTGCAGTTGATTATATTACTAAGCCTTTTAGGTATGCAGAAGTATTAGCGCGAATTCAAGTGCATTTAAAAATAAAAAAATTACAAAAAGATATCGAATGTAAAAATATTCAGCTTGAAAAATTAACAAATAATTTAGAAAGCCTTGTCGCTGAGCGTACAAATGAATTAACAACAACTTTAAATACTCTTAAGCAATCGCAAATTAAATTAATCCAAAGTGAAAAAATGTCGGCACTTGGTGTACTTGTTGCTGGAATTGGTCATGAAATTAATAACCCCTTGAGTTTTATTTTAAGTAATATCAAACCAGCACAAGAGTACATTGATGATATTACTCATATTTTTCAACTTTATCAAAAGTATTATCCTAATCCAGTGCAAGAAATAGCAGATGAGTTAAAGACTGTTGAGATGGAATTTACTTTAGAAGATTTATCTAGGATTCTCAAGTCAATGCAACTGGGAAGCGAGCGTATTCAGGGTATATCAGTTTCTTTACGTAATTTTTCACGTTCAGATACAAATATAAAGGTACTTGCAGATTTACATCAAGGCTTAGATAGTACCTTACTAATTTTACGCCATCGCATGAAAACATTTGATAAACGTCCGGAAATTAAAGTTATTAAAAATTATGGGACTTTACCCCAGATTAAGTGTTATCCTGGACAGATTAATCAGGTTTTTATGAATATAATTGCAAATGCGATTGACGCTTTAGAAGAAGCATGGGAAGAACGAGCTATTCAACAACCGGAAATTATTATTTCTACCGAAAATTCCAACGCTAATACAATTAGTATTTGTATAAGTGATAATGGATTAGGAATACCAGAGGCAATAATCAAACGTATTTTTGCACCAACATTTACGACAAAAGGTGTTGGCAAAGGTACTGGATTAGGATTATCTATTTCACATCAAATCGTTTACGATAATCATCAAGGTCATTTGAGTTGTGTTTCTGAAGTAGGAAAAGGAAGCAAATTCATAATTCAACTTCCTGTAAAATAAATATTAATCAAATATTGCACAAACACCGATATGAAAATTCCTGTACAATAAATATTAATCAAATATTGCACAAACACCGATATGAAAAATGTGAATGAACTCAACTGTCGCATTTTTGAGTCAAACTTGATATTAGGTGTACAAAATTAGGAAAGTAATTTTTGTCGCGTGACAGTTAAAAATGTGGAATATGTCTAATAAGTCAGGGGTCGTGATTCAAGTAATATCACATTAAAATAAAGTAATTGCAAGGGATTATCTCTAAAGCCCATTTAGCGGTGGGTAATTTACTATGGTGACATCGCGGCAAATTGATGAAGACTTGCTCTACCCTAGTGGTGACGGGAAACCAATGGCAGACAACACGGAGACGTTACATGTAACGTCTCTACATTTTTTGGGATTCATAAAAAAATACACCATTTTTGAGCTTAAAGAGGACATAATGATGGGTTACGGCGCATTATATTTATCGCGTACAATCCTGAATTTCTCTGCGCCTAACCCATCCTACTAATTTTTTCCTTTGCGGTTTATGGCAATTCACATCTTTGGAGTACGTCATCATGGGCCTGGTTCCGCACGCAGCTTATATCAAGCTTTAGAAAAATTGCAACCTGACGCTATCCTTATCGAAGGACCCCCCGAAGCTGAATCTGTATTACATCTGGTAGACTCACCCGCAATGCAGCCACCAGTAGCATTATTAATTTACACCCCCGAACAACCGGAAAATGGGGTTTATTATCCTTTTGCTATTTTCTCTCCAGAGTGGCAAGCAATGCATTACGGTTTAACTAATAACGTCCCCGTTCGCTTCATGGACTTACCCCAGATTCATCGGTTAGCTATGAGTGGGGAAGGTGGGGAAGGTGGGGGAGATGAGGGAGATAGGGGAGATGAGGGAGATGGGGGAGATGAGGAAGAAAAATCTAAAGTTATTTGGGAAGACCCTTTGTTTTTACTAGCAGATGCTGCTGGTTATGGTGACGGGGAAAGTTGGTGGGAACATATGGTAGAACAGCGCTACGACAGCGTTGATTTATTTACAGCAATCCTGGAAGCAATGACCGCTGTGCGTCAAGAATTACCACCCCGAAATAACCCCATCGAAGCTTTGCGGGAAGCCTATATGCGAAAAACAATTCGTGAAGCTGAAAAACAAGGATTTCAAAATATTGCCATCGTTTGCGGAGCTTGGCATACCCCAGCATTATTACATAAGGACAAAGAAAAAGAAGATACTAAATTAATCAAAGGACTAGCCAAAACAAAAGTAGAAGTCACTTGGATTCCTTGGACATACGGAAGATTATCCAACAGAAGCGGTTACGGAGCAGGAATTAAATCACCAGGATGGTATCATCACCTCTGGGAATCTAACAAACCACCCACAAAACCTACAGACCAACCATCCGTTACATCCGTTCCTCATCCGTTGCCAAATCCGTCGTCAAGTTCTTTTATTACCATTAGTTGGATGACGCAAGTCGCTCACTTATTGCGGGAAAAAGATTTAGACGCTTCCCCACCACAAGTAATTGAAGCAGTCAGATTAGCCGAAACTCTAGCAGCATTACGTGACCGTCCGCTTCCTGGTTTACCTGAATTAAACGAAGCTATTCAAACAGTGTTTTGTTTTGGTAGCGATTTACCAATGCAACTTATTCAAGAAAAACTCATCGTGAGTGAACGCTTAGGAAAAGTTCCTCCCGAAACACCAATGGTTCCTTTGCAACAGGATTTAATTAAGTACCAAAAGCGTCTGCGAATGTCACCAGAACCGACGGAGAAAATATTAGATTTAGATTTAAGGAAAGACTTGGATTTATCTCGCTCCCATTTATTGCATCGTCTGACAATTTTGGATATTCCTTGGGGACAAATGCAGCAAGTGAGGGGTAAAAAGGGGACTTTTCACGAGTATTGGCAATTGCAATGGCATCCAGAATTAGCCTTAAATTTAATTGAAGCAGGTATTTGGGGGAATACTATCCGTGATGCTGCGATAAATAAAGCTTGTGACAGTGTTAACAAAGCGGAAGACTTACCGACCCTGACAAGTTTGTTAAATCAGGTGATTTTATCTGACTTAACGGATGCTGTGGTTTATTTAATGTCATTTTTAGAGAATGTCGCAGCACTAACAAACGACGTGACTTATTTAATTGCAGCATTAACACCATTAGCTAAAGTACTACGTTACGGTAATGTTCGTTCCGGAGACTCAACCGCTATCACTCATGTTGTGGATGGGATGGTTGCCCGTATTTGTATTAATTTACCAGATGCCTGTGTCTCTTTAGATGACGACGCAGCAACTGCGATGTACGAAAATATTATCACCGTTTCCAGTGCGATCGCGTTACTGAGCAACCCAGAATACACCAGCACCTGGCAACAAGCGTTAACGCAAATGGCAGATAATCCCACTTTGCACGGACTTATCGCTGGACGTTGCTGTCGGTTATTGTTAGACGGGGGAGTTTTAACTATGACTGAAGCTGGTAGACGTATGGGACTCGCACTTTCTTTAGCGAGCGAACCATCTTCTGCTGCTGCATGGGTGGAAGGATTTCTCAAAGATAGCGGTTTGTTACTACTACACGACGATGACCTTTGGCAAGTGCTGGATAATTGGATGATGGAGTTGCCAGAAGAAACATTTATAGCTATCCTACCTTTATTACGTCGCACCTTTTCGACTTTTTCTGCTCCTGAAAGACGACAAATGGGTGAAAAAGTGAAACGTAGTAATGGCGGATTGGATGATAAAAATAATCACGAGTTCGATGACAAAAGTGCTGCGCTGATTTTACCTCTTGTATCTCAATTACTAGGGTTGTAACCTTCCTTCTTCCTTCTTCCTTTTTCCTTCTTCCTTCATGAAAAAATGACAATTTGCTTCTACAACACAGTTGATAAATATGGTTGTTTTTCCAACTTTTCCCGTCATGGATTTGAATTGGATGGGCTATATTGGATGACAAGCGAGCATTATTTCCAGGCACAAAAATTTCCGAATACTCCTCATTTAGAGGAAATACGCTTGGCTAAAACACCTAAACAAGCAGCAATAATGGGACGCGACCGAAGACTTCCTTTACGTCCAGACTGGGAACAAGTAAAAGACGATGTGATGCGTTCGGCTGTGTTAAGAAAATTTCAAACCCATGCGGATATTCGAGAAATCCTCCTCTCTACAGGTGATGAAGAACTTGTGGAAAATGCTCCAGGTGATTACTACTGGGGTTGTGGGAAAGATGGTACAGGAAAAAATATGCTGGGAATTATTTTGATGGAAATACGAGAAATAATCCGTTGTTCGTAATTATTTTAGTATCCCATTGAAAAATCATAAAGTGCAAAATTCAAGGCAATACTTAATAATTTTCTCAAAAATAAACCATTCAAAAAAAGCAGATGAACTCTAAAAAACCCAGCTAAAATGTGTAAATAACAGTAATTACACCCATGACTTTAATTATTGCTCATAACAGCAACTCAACTTGCCTCATTAATATTAAAATTAATTCCTTCGAGTCCTTCGTCCCTTCGTGGTTAAATACACCATGACCCAAACCCCTGAAGAAAACCTCCGTCGTTGGCGACTTATCCTAGGAAATGAACAAGCTGACGGTACAGACCAGGAACTAAATAAAGCAGATTCAGGTGTTGACAAAGCACTGAATACACTGTACGAAAACGAACAAGCAGGAGGTTTAAGTTCCTCCTCCCCCAAAGTTGCTCAATGGTTAGACGACATCCGTAATTATTTCCCCACATCGGTTGTCAAAGTGATGCAAAAAGACGCTTTAGAACGTATAAAACTACGCGAACTACTTCTAGAGCCAGAAATACTCCAAGCAATTGAACCAGACGTGCATTTAGTAGCGAATTTACTATCGCTTAAGCACGTAATGCCAGAAAAAACTCTAACAACAGCTCGTCAAGTGGTGCGTAGTGTTGTTGAAGAAATACAACGAAAACTGGCCAATCAGACCCGAAGCGTCGTAATGGGTAGTCTTAACCGACAAAGCCGTAACAATAACCCACGTCACAACGAAATCGACTGGAATAGAACTATCCGGGCAAACTTGAAACACTATCAACCCAATTACCGCACGATTATCCCCGAAGTTCGTATTGGGTATAGACGCAAACGTAGTGCCTTGCGTAATATAATCCTTTGTATTGACCAAAGCGCATCAATGGCAACTTCTGTTGTATATGGTGGAATTTTTGCAGCAGTTTTAGCTTCTTTACCTGCTATCAAAACTCACATCGTTGTATTTGACACCGCAGTTGTAGATTTAACAAACGAAGCCCAAGACGCAGTAGATTTGCTGTTTGGCACTCAGTTGGGTGGGGGGACAGATATCAATCGAGCTTTATTATATTGTCAAGAATTTATTCAGCAACCTCAAGATACTATTTTTATATTAATAAGCGATTTGTACGAGGGTGGAAATAGAGAAGAACTGGTTAAACGGGTGGCTAAAATCGTCAATTCTGGGGTAGAGTTTATTGCTTTATTGGCTTTAAATGATGAAGGAGCGCCAATTTATGACCGTTATATTGCACAAGCTTTAGCTGATTTAGGTATCAACGCTTTTGCTTGCACTCCAGATAAGTTTCCCGATTTGATTGCAGCAGCGATTGGGAAGAGGGGGGTAGGGAGTAGGTTGGGTTGAGGAATAACGGAAACCCAACATTTTTGAGGAGGGTGGGAACTCACTTGTGCTGGGTTGAAGACTTGCCATAAAAAATAAGGTTGTGAAGGTTGCATAAGTTGTTCTTACCGTAGCTATTAAAGAGTGACAAGAAGGAAAAGATTAAAAACTTTCTTTTACTTTCTTTCACTTTCTCTCGCTAACTACTCAATTAATTAAAGGACAATATTATGACTGCTTCAGTTCGTGGAACTTACTATCTTGTACAAGAAGGTGACACTCTCTCTTATATTGCTGAAATGTTTTATGGTGATAAAAGCATGTGGCACATAATTTATGATGCAAACATTGATGTAATTGGACCCGACCCTAACAACATTGAAATCGGGATGGAACTTTATATCCCCTAATGTTAATAAATTCACCTGTCATCGTAGAGACGCGATTTATCGCGTCTCTACATTTTTATATGTAAACCATCAATTAATTTTTTTAATCATTCATTTTATACATCTACAATTAAAAAAGGGAACACTAAGCACAAGAGTCCTATTTTATAAAGTGGTTTGAGATGCTTGAGACAACAGTTAAGATACCGGGTTACAAAATTACGGAAGAAATCTATATCAGCCAAAGAACTTTAGTATACAAAGGCATCCGTGAATATGACCAAAATTCTGTCATCATTAAATTGATGCACAGTGATTACCCCAACTTTAACGAAGTTGTCCAGTTCCGCAACCAATATACTATTACTAAAAATCTTGGGATTTCCGGTATTGTTAAACCCTACAGTTTAGAGCCATATAATAACGGTTATGCCTTAATAATGGAAGATTTTGGTGGTATTTCTTTGAAGGAATGGGGAATGGGGAGTGGGGAGTTGGGAGTGGGGAGTGGGGAATTAACAATAGAGAAAAAGCAAGCAATAGTTTATAGTTTTCTCGATGTTGCTATTAAAATTGTTTCCACTCTCAGTGAATTACATAGACAACGCATTATTCACAAAGATATCAAACCCGCGAATATTCTCATAAATCCAGACACAAAAGAAGTTAAGTTGATTGATTTTAGTATATCTTCTTTGCTTCCAAGAGAAATGCAACAACTGCAAAATCCTAATGTTATTGAGGGTACTTTGTCCTATATTTCACCAGAGCAAACTGGAAGAATGAATAGAGGTATAGACTATCGTACAGACTTTTATAGCTTAGGTGTTTCTTTTTATGAACTACTAACAGGTAAATTACCCTTCATTTGTGATGAACCAATGGAGTTGATGTACTGTCATATTGCCGAGCAAGCAGAAGAAGCTCACAGGGTTAATCCAAATATTCCCGAAGCTATATCAAATATCATTACAAAAATGATGGCGAAAAATGCTGAAGAACGCTATCAAAGTGCTTTGGGACTGAAATATGATTTAAATATTTGTTTGTCCGAGTATCAAAAGACGGGGGATATTAGTCAATTTGGCTTAGGAAGTAGAGATATTTCTGAGCGTTTTTTAATACCCGAAAAACTTTATGGTCGAGAGGTAGAAGTTGGAACCTTAATGGAAGCATTTGCTAGAGTAAGTGCTGGTAGTAGCGAGATTATGCTGGTTGCAGGTTTTTCTGGTATTGGTAAAACAGCAGTTGTTAACGAAGTCCATAAACCGATTGTTCGTCAAAGAGGCTATTTTATTAAAGGGAAATACGACCAATTCCAGCGCAATATTCCTTTTTCTGCTTTTGTGCAAGCTTTTCAAGATTTAATGATGCAATTATTGGGTGAAAGTGACACTCAATTGCGTAAGTGGAAACGCAACATTTTGCAAGCGTTAGGTGAAAATGGGCAAGTAATTATAGAAGTAATTCCCGAATTAGAAAAAATTATTGGTAAGCAATCCTCCGTACCTCAATTAAATGGTAGTGCATCTCAAAATCGTTTTAATTTATTATTTCAAAAATTTATTCAAGTTTTTACTGTTCAAGAGCATCCTTTAATTATTTTTTTAGATGATTTACAATGGGCTGATTTAGAGTCCTTAAAATTAATGCAATTATTAATGAGTGAACATACAAGTTATTTGTTACTCATTGGTGCGTATAGAGATAACGAAGTATATCTCGCACATCCTCTAATATTAATATTAGACGAGATGAAAAAAACTGGAGTTGTGATAAATACGATTATCCTATCTGCTTTAAATAAAATTAGTTTAAATTATTTAGTGGCTGACACTCTTAGTTGTTTAAAAGAACTAGCATTACCTCTGACAGAGATTATTTACCAAAACACAAAAGGGAATCCTTTTTTTTTAAATCAATTTCTTAAATCTTTATATGAAGATGATTTAATAATTTTTAATTGGCAAGAAAGATATTGGGAATGCGATATTGCAAAAATTAAAACATTAGCTTTGACAGATGATGTTGTAGAATTTATGGCAATTCAGTTACTAAAGTTACCTCAAGAAACTCAAGATGTTTTAAAATTGGCTGCTTGTATAGGAAGTCAATTTGATTTGACAACTCTTGCTATTGTTGATGAAAAATCTTTAGAAGAGACAGCAACTGATTTATGGAAAGCTTTGCAAGAAGGTCTGATTTTACCTAGCAGCCATATTTATAAGTTTTTTGGTAGTGGATGCGATGTACAATTAAAAGACGATAAATCTGTAAAACAAAAAAACAAATTTACCATTGATATAAGCTACCGTTTTTTACATGACCGAGTGCAACAAGCTGCGTACTCTTTAATTTCAGATAACGAAAAGCAAGCAACGCATTTGAAAATAGGAAAATTATTATTAAATAATACTCCTACTAATCAACTAGAAGGACATATTTTTGAAATCATCAATCAATTTAACATTGGTTTAGCCTTAATTTATAGTCAAGTAGAAAAAGACGAATTAGCTCATTTGAATTTGATAGCTGGAAGAAAAGCGAAAGTAGCTACCGCTTATACTAGTGCTATTAATTATTTTCAAATAGGTCGGGAATTACTAGCAAATGATAGTTGGGAAAGGAATTATGATTTGACACTATCTTTGTACGAAGAATCTGCACAAACAGCGTATTTGAATACAGATTTTGAATTGGCTTTTAGCTTAGTAGAAATAATTCTAGGCAAATCAACGGCTTTATTTGATAAGGTTAGAGCTTATGAAGTTAAAATCCAAGTTTACAAAGCACAGCTTCAGTTAAAAACAGCAATTAAAACTGCAATAGAAGTATTAAATGAGTTAGGTGTAAATCTTCCAAAATCTCCTAATAAACTATATATATTACTACAAATTTTAAAAGTTAATTTGGTTTTAGGTGGTCGTAAACCTTTAGATTTGCTGGACATTCCACAAATGAACGATACTTCTAAATTAGCAGCGATGAAGATTTTAAGTAGTATCATAGCAGCTGCTTACATAGCAGCACCAGAATTATTACCACTAATACCAACCGAGCAATTAAAGCTATCTTTAAAATATGGTAATGCTCCTGAATCTGCTGATGCTTACAGTAGCTATGGAGTAATACTTTGTAATTTTCTTGGACAAATAGAGTCAGGATATGAATTTGGTCAGTTAGCTGTAAAATTATTAGATAAATATAATAATAAAGAAGTTAAAGCTAGAGTCATTAAGGTTGTTGCAGGATTTATCAGTCATTGGAAAGAACCTATTTCAAATCGATTAGATACATTAATTACAGCTTATTCAATTGGTATTGAAACAGGTTACTCAGAAGAAGCAGCTACTACTATTTCTATTTATTGTTATGCTTTATATTTTAGTGCTGAAGAATTAACCTCTTTCTTCAAAGAAATATCAAATTATGCTAATGTAGTTAAAAAATTAAAACAAGAAACGGCTTTGCACAGTATTAGTATGCTTAATCAAGTTGCTTTTAACTTGAGCAACACCTTAGACGAACCGTTTCGTTTGATAGGGGAAAGCTATGACGAAGTAAAGATGTTTCCATTACATCAAAAAAGTAACGACCGTACTTCAATTTATTTATTCTCTTTTCATAAACTTACTCTTCACTATTTATTTGCACATTATTCGCAAGCTGTAGAAAATGCAGAACTGGGAGAAAAATATATTAACTCTAATCCTGGAGGTTCAAGTGTTTCTCCATTTCATTTGTATAGCTCTTTAGCACAATTAGCAGTATATCCTTCTGCTTCGCGATTTAAGCAAAAGCAGATAATAGCTAAAGTAGCTTCTAACCAGAAAAAAATGAAAAAATGGGCACATCATGCTCCTATGAATAATTTGCACAAATATTATTTAGTAGAAGCAGAAAAGCATCGAGTTTTAAATAAAAAAAAAGAAGCAATAGAATTTTATGACTCTGCAATTTATCTTGCAAAAGAAAATAAATATATTCAGGAAGAAGCATTAGCCAATGAACTAGCAGCTAAATTTTATCTAGAGTGGGGTAAAGAAAAAATTGCTCAGAGTTATATGGTAGAAGCATATTACTGTTACACACGTTGGGGTGCAAAAAGCAAAGTAGAGCATTTAGAAAAAAAATATTCTGAATTACTTGCTCCTATTCTTAAACGCAAATCGTATTCTATTAATACCAGTGAAAGTATTAATAAAATTTCTACTAGCCCTAATGAAACAAAAAACCCAACTATTACATCAGTATTTGACTTAGTGGGAATAACTAAAGTATCTCAAGCAATTTCTAGCGAAATTAAATTAGAAAAATTACTTTCAACTCTGATGCAAGTCATAATAGAAAATACAGGAGCAAAAAAATCTGCTTTAATCTTATTGAAAGATAACAATTTACAAATAGAAGTAATTTCTCACTATACTCAAAAAAAAGAATTATCAGAAACTATTTTACAATCAATTCCTCTAGAGAGTTCACAAGAAGTTCCTCATACTATTATTAATTATGTGAAAAATTCTTTGACTACTTTGATAATTACAGACGCAGTTCAAGAAACTAATTGGGCTTTAGACCCATACATACAACAAGAACAACCAAAAAGTATACTTTGTACACCTGCGATTAAGGGTGGTAAATTAATTGGAATATTATACTTAGAAAATCGCCTAACTGTTGGAGCTTTTACAAATGATAGAGTACAACTTGTTAATCAACTCGTTTCCCAAGCAGCTATTTCCCTAGAAAATGCTCGTCTTTACAAAATTGCACAACATTATGCACAAGAAGCTATCGTATACGCACAGCAATCAGAAGAATCTTTGTCTGATTTAAAAAAAGCACAGTTACAACTTGTTCAAAGTGAGAAAATGTCCGCTTTGGGTAATTTAGTTTCAGGGGTCGCTCACGAAATTAATAATCCCATTGGTTTTATTAGTGGAAATATTGAACCAGCGTTTGATTATGTCAATGACCTATTTGGATTGTTAGATTTATATCAAAATAAATTTCCCAATCCAGGTGACGAAATTGAAGCAGAAATAGAAACAATTGATTTAGAATATATCCGCGAAGATTTACCTAAATTATTATCTTCTATGACACAAGGAGTAGAACGTATACGCTCTATTTCCAACAGTTTGCGTACTTTCTCTCGAGCAGATACAGAAAGAAAAGTTGCTTTTAATATCCATGATGGTCTTGACAGTACACTTATGATTCTTAAACACCGTCTGAAAGCAAATGAGAGTCGTCCAGAAGTGCAAGTAATTAAAAATTATGCTGAATTACCACAAATACAATGTTTTCCAGGTCAACTCAATCAAGTATTTATGAACCTTTTAGCTAATGCTATTGACGCTTTAGATGAGTCAAATAGCGGACTTAGTTTTCAGGAAATTAATCAAAACCCTAACCAGATAACAATTACAACCAAAATTAGTACAACCGAAATTAATGACCAAGTTGTAATTAGTATCAAAGATAATGGTAAAGGTATAAGCGATGAAATACAACAACGTATTTTTGACCACTTGTTTACGACTAAAGCTGTTGGTACAGGTACTGGTTTAGGATTGGCTATTGCTCGTCAAATTATTATGGAAAAACACGATGGAAGCATCGAAGTAAATTCTACACCAGGATTAGGGGCTGAATTTGTACTCACGCTCCCAGTTTGACAGTTGACAGTTGACTGTTGACTGGTGATTGTTGAGTGTTGACTGGTGACTGCTAACTGTCAACCGTTAACCGTCAACTGTTAACAAAAGATGAGAGTCTGCATGAGTTATTGGGAACACTATATTTACAGATATTAATTATCTGACATAGATGTCGATATAAAACCGTCCTGTTGCAAATACCTATAAAGATATATGAAAGTCAGTAAATACGGCACTATTACCAACGATTTTGATAACGCTTCTCCAACAGAAATGTTTACTTCAAGTGACAGTGACGAACACTCTTCTGATGCTTCCAAGTTACTACGCAAGGGAATTCAATCCACTCAGAAGGGTGACCTTACGGAGGCTTTACAATCTTTACAGGAATCTTTAGCATTATTTCAAGCAATAGGTAACACCACTAGACAAGCACAAACTCTTTCTTGCTTAGCGTTGGTCGCTTATACTTCTGCTGATTACAAAAGTGCTATTGCTTATTCGCAGCAGTGTCTTGGTTTAACAAAAGAGACTTTAGATTTAAGAGTAGAAGTGCAAGCTTTATCGCATATGGGTAATGCTTTGCGTCATTTGGGTAATTATGACAAAGCTATTGAAACTTTAAAAGAGTGCCAAAAAAAAGCCTTACAAATCCAAGATAAGCGAAGTCAAGTTGCTGCTTTGAATAATTTGGGACTGGTACACAAAGCTTTAGGGGAGCTTGAGGTTGCAATTAAGTATCAGCAACAAAGTTTGGAAATTGTCCAAGAGCTTCAAGATAACTGGGGAACTGAACAAGTACTAAAAAATCTCGGTAATGCTTGGTATGCTCTAGGTGATTATTCTAAAGCGATAGTCTATTACGAGCAATGTGTTAAGGTTTCGCGTACTATTAACAATCGTCGCAGCACTCTCCAAGTACTCAAAAATTTAGGTAATGCTTGTTACGCTTTAAATGAATATACGCAAGCAGTTATGTATTATGAAGAACGCTTACAAATAGCTAGAGAAATGAAAGATAAGCGCAGCGAAGAACAATCTTTGGGTAGTTTAGGGGTTGCTCTGGAGGCTTTGGGGGATTATTCAAAAGCTATTATTTATTATGAGCAGCGTTTGCAGTTAGTTAGGGATATCAAAGACTCTAAAAGTGAGGAGCAAGCTCTTGCTAGTCTGAAAGCTGCTTGTTATGCGGTTGGTGATTACGTTAAAGCGATGAAATACCAACAACCTAGCGATATGGTGGGGTGATAGCAATTCGCAATTCGCAATTCGCAATTCGCAATTCCCCACTCCCTACTCCCCACTCCCTACTCCCCACTCCCCACTCCCCAATTTTGAATTTTGAATTTTAAATTTTGAATTGTTTACTCCCCACTCCCCAATATTCTCAGTGCTTCTTCGGTATTAACTTGGGGAAATTGAACGTAAAAGTTGCTCACGCTTAAAAATGTTTCTGGGGTCTCTAATATAATTAGGCAGTCGCTTAATTGTTGTAACCAAGGGACTAATTTTAGGGGAGCGACTGGGGAACATAACCAAATTTGTGCTGGGGAAAGTTCCAACAGAGCATTCACTGCGACTGCGATTGTCATCCCTGTGGCTATGCCGTCATCAACTATAATTACAGTAGCTCCCTGGGGATTAACTTGGGGACAAGCAGGATTTAATAAAGCATCGAGGGACTTTGCTCCTTGTAAGGCTCTGTCTAATGCTCTTTGTCGGGATTTGTGATTAAAATTTGGTTGGAAATTATTTTGAGAAGACCATAAAATATTTCCTGATGCACTAACTGCACCAATCGCTAGTTCGGGGTTTAGAGGATGACCAATTTTTTTGGCTGTTAATATTGTTAGTGGACAGCCTAAAAGCTTTGCTATGGGAGCTGCAACTGGTATTCCTCCCCGTGGTAAAGCATAAACAATTGGTACAGGTTGAACCTCAGAAGTACTTGCTTGCTCGGTCAAAATTGCCTGAATTTTTTGGGCTAATTCTTCACCTGCATGGGTTCGGTTTAAAAAAAATGGGGCTTCATTTGTCATTAATCACCCCTGTTGCGAATTATGACAGTTCTATCTTCTATCTTAAAACTCTTTGAGGATTTGCGGCTATATCAAAAAACTGAATATTGTTTCTCATTTTTTTGAACTGTCTCGCATCTTGATTACAACTTTTTGTGCTGTTCAACTGATAAAATAAAATTTCAAGAGAAAAAATACACATCAAATCAACATCAGCTTAAAGTCATTCGCTTTATAAATAAAAATTTTCATGACTAGTAATAACCAACTCAGCCTTTTTGAAGAAACTTCTTTTAGCCAAAAGGAACTGATACCTAGCAGTGGCAAAATTCCTATCCCTGCTGGAACCTATACTAATATTGCGGAAGAAATGACACCTCACTGCAATCAGTGTCAGCGTTGTGGATTGGGAGCTACTCGTACTCACGCAGTAGTGGGACGTGGTAACCCTAATGCACGAATTATGGTGATTGGGGAAGGACCCGGTGAAAACGAAGATAAAACTGGTTTGCCTTTTGTCGGACGTGCAGGTCAACTATTAGAAAAGATTTTAGCCGCTGTCAGGTTTGATACTGAAAAAGATGTGTATATTTGTAACATAGTCAAATGTCGTCCACCAGAAAACCGTGTCCCCACAACAGAAGAAATTGCTGCATGTAAACCTTACTTATTGGAACAAATTCGTTTAGTAGACCCAAAAATTATTCTTTTAACAGGTGCAACAGCAGTCAAGGGTTTAATTGGTGACAAACGAGGTATTACTTCGATTCGTGGAACTTGGATGGATTGGGAAGGAAGAATGTGTATGCCAATTTTTCACCCATCTTATTTGTTGCGTAATCCTTCCCGTCAGGAAGGTAGCCCCAAATGGTTGATGTGGCAAGATATACGTAATGTTCGCGCTAAATACAACGAAATTTGCAACTGAATTTCTAACTTTTGGATACATACCACTCCATCTTACGAGTGGTGTTAAGCATTTTTGACTCGTGCAATCTTAATAGATGAGTTTAATCACTCAATTAATCACTCAATATTAAAAAGTACGGGAAAAAATAATGCCAGACGATGTATTAAGAAAAGACATACCAGAGGTAGACCCAACTCAGATTGAAGACGAAAGAGCGGTCATAGCTGACGAACATGGCCCATTTTTAGAAAAAGTCATGGCTAAAGCTGGATTTGCTGACCCCTATGATGCAAGAGATTTTACGGAAGTTGTGTTCCGAGTAATGCGGGATTTAATGACCACAGAAGCAGCTGAGCGTGTGGAATCTGAATTACATCAAGAGGTTTTACACACAGACGAAAAAGCTTTGCAAATGGAAGTCGCTGAGTTGTGGAGAGATACAAATCCAATCGTAGGATTTTTGAGTCGGGTACGTCCACCTTGGAAGGGACCAGAACCATTTGTAATCGATTCAGACCGCTTCTTGTTCCGAGTCGCAAATGAAGGTGGATTACCACGGACAATTGAAAGAGAAAAAGCTGTTAAAGCTGTTTTCAGCGCAACCAAAGACGAACTTTCTCAAGAGCGTATTCAAGAAATTGCTAGTTGGCTTCCTGACAAAGTGCGTGAACTTTGGGAACAGAATTAATAATTTGCTGTGATTTTAGTTTATACATGTGGGCGGGCAGGGATGCCCACCCCACAATACAAGAGTTTGGTGTTTAATTTTTGATTGTTCTCAGGCTTCCTGCGTTACAATCACGCAACCAGGCTTTAACTCCTTGTGCGATTGCTCCATTACTGCTATCCCGTGGTGGTGTGGTTACTGAGGAACTAGAACCTATTTGGGAAAACATCATCACCATTTGCCAACCGCTTTTAGCTTTAGTCAAAAATAACCAGTGAAATTCTTGTAACTCGATTGCTTTCCCTGATGTATATTGCCTTCCTAAGGTTGTAAAGAAAAGCTGTTCCACCCCTTCAGAAGTATTTGTTGATGTATCTGTGCCAATTCCCTCCTGACTCAGTGGTAGCGGTTTAAACTCTGGTCTTCCTGCTACAACAACATAATTAAAAATGTCTACTTTCCTACGAAGACGCCTTGCGCGTTGGGTGACTCTGTTTGTATAGCTAGGTAAATCCCGTAGCATATAAGTAGTAATTGTTTCTAGTTTCTCGTTAGAACAAATAAACTTACCACTGGTTTTTGGTGCAGACGTTATTAATGCTGGTAGAGACGCGATTAATCGCGTCTCTACGACGACGGGGGGTAAGGGAATGTTTGAAAATAAAAGCCAGAAGCCGGAAATACCAAGTGATAAAGCATAGTTTCTCTTTTTGACTTCTGACGAATTTTTCATGTTACTGTCGCTAGCTCCTCACAAATTTGTTTCCAGGCTAATGCTGGCTCTTTTGCGGTGGTGATAGGTCGTCCAATCACGAGGTAGTTTGCACCAGAAGAAATTGCTTCACCTGGGGTGAGAGTACGTTTTTGGTCTCCTTTGTCAGACCAAGACGGACGTACCCCCGGACAAACTAAGAGAAAATCATTAGTTAAGGTATCCCGTAGTTGTGCTACCTCGTGAGGAGAACAAACAACCCCATCTAACCCACTTTCTTTTGCCATTAGAGCCATTTCTAGGACATATTCTGGCAACTCTAGCGGAATTTTCAAGTCAAATGCGAGCTGTCTTGCAGAAAAACTTGTAAGTAGGGTGATGGCAATTAATTTTGGAGGTTGTACACCTTGGGAAATAGCACCTTCTTTTACAGCACTTGCAGCAGCTTTCAGGGCTTCTTTCCCAGCAGTCGCATGAATAGTTAATAAATCTACACCATAACGTGAGGCAGCACGACAAGCACCTGCGACAGTGTTGGGGATATCATTAAACTTTAAATCTAAGAAAATTTTTTTATTACGCGATTTTAATTCCTCTAAAATTACTGGCCCGCAGCTTGTGAATAACTCCAAACCTACCTTCCAAAAAGTTACTTCTGGGAGTTTTTCCACTAGAGCGATTGCTGCTTCTAATTCAGGTACATCTAAAGGAACGATAATTTTGTCCATTGGTTGACTGGTGACTGTTGACTGGTGACTGTTGACTGTTGACTGTTGACTGTGAATTGCATTTTATTTTAATAGTGCTGGCCATGAATATCAGTAGAGACGCGATTAATCGCGTCTCTACTGATAGCTGTATTTTTGTCAACCGTCAACCGTCAACTGTCAACCGTCAACAGTCAACCGTCAACCGTCAACCGTCAACAGTCAACCGTCAACCGTCAACCGTCAACCGTCAACCGTCAACCAATCTTACAAATTTATTTTTCCCAACCTGCAAAATTCGTCCGTTTAATTCACTTGCTTGGTTGAATGTTATATCTACCTCGCTGACGCGCTCGCCATCTATCTTTACTCCATTTTCTTGAATTTTACGTCTACCTTCAGAGCTACTTTTGCATAAACCGCTGTCGGCAAGAATTTTGAATAATTTCACGGGAAACTGCACCGCATTTAAAGAAAATTCCGGAATAGAACCTGCTTCTCCACCAGAATCTGCAGCTTTTTGGGCTTCTGATGCGGCTATTTCCCCGTGATATTGCTTTACTACTTCCCAAGCTAATAATTTCTGTTGCTTGCGAGGATTTTGGGGCAATTTATCTAAATCTAAATTGGTTAACAACTCAAAATATTGCGGTAACAAGTTATCGGGGACAGCCTGCAATTTTTGATATTTGTTGAAAGGGTCTTCGTTTAGTCCAATATAATTACCGAGGGATTTGGACATTTTTTGCACGCCGTCTGTTCCAATTAAAATTGGTAACAATAAACCAAATTGTGGTTTCTTTCCAAAATGGCGTTGTAAATCTCGACCCACAGCTATGTTAAATTTTTGGTCAGTACCACCTAATTCAACATCAGCATCTATGGCTACGGAATCGTAGCCCTGCATTAAAGGATACAAAAACTCATGAATAAAGATTGGAGATTGCTTTTTAAACCGGAGGTCGAAGCCTTCTTTCTCTAACATTTGTCCCACAGTCATAGTGGAAAGCAAATCTAAAATCTTTCCTAAATCTAATTGGGAAAGCCATTCCGAGTTATAACGTACCTCTAAGCGACCAGGTGTGTCAAAATCCAAAATAGGACGCATTTGGTCAAGGTAAGTTTGGGCATTTTGTTTAACTTCTGCTTCGGTCAGTTGGCGACGTACTTCAGATTTACCAGTAGGGTCACCGATACGAGCGGTAAAATCACCAATAATTAGTACCGCTGTATGACCCGCATCCTGAAACGCTCGCAGTTTCCGTACTGGTATGCTATGACCTAAATGGATATCAGTTCCTGTAGGGTCTATACCCAATTTTACCCGCAAAGGACGTTCCACGGTTTGTAAAATATAATCTAGGTTTTCTACTTGACTTTCTTCGGCGGTTGAATGTGGGAAAATTTCTACTACCCCACGGCGTAGCCAAGAAGAATTTTGCGCCATACTAGGAAATTGACTGTTAGTTATGCTATTCACTATTGAACGGTTTCAAAGCTATTGTAATAAACAACTATGATTACAAAAAATTAACCGCATTGCTGCATCTAATCCTTTACAGTTAATCTTTATAAGTGAGGAAGTGAAACAACCGTGTCATCAAGGACTTTTGAAGATAAGCCATCAGGCGCCCAGCCCTCCTCTGGCTTTGAATTTGTCAAAGGGGTAGGTCAGGTTACAGGCGGTACTTTGCTTGCTGCTACCATGCTCTCAAGCTCAGCAATTGCGGGAGGATTGGTTGGGTTAGCGGTCAGCTTCCGCAATTTACCTGATGTTAGGCAGTTACGCAATTTTTTCCCCTCAGAAACGACCTATATTTATGACATAAAAGGCAAACTATTAGCCAGTATCCACGGGGAAGCAAACCGCGAAGTTGTACCTCTCGATAGAATATCTCCTCAGCTAAAACGAGCGGTACTAGCAAGTGAAGACGCTGATTTTTATTTCCACCACGGCATTAACCCCAAGGGTGTAGGACGTGCTGTACTCTCCAACTGGAAGTCTGGAGGGGTACGTGAGGGTGGTTCTACCGTCACGATGCAACTTGTAAAAAACCTATTTCTGTCCCGTCGTCGTGACTTTACCAGAAAAATTGCTGAGGCTGTCTTAGCTATTCGTTTAGAACAAGTTATTGAAAAAGACGAAATTTTAGAAATGTACCTCAATCAAGTATATTGGGGTCACAACAATTATGGTGTGCAAACTGCAGCTCGTACTTATTTTAACAAAAATGCCGAGAATTTAACCTTAGGTGAATCGGCGATGATGGCTGGTTTAATTCAAGCACCTGAAGATTACAGCCCCTTCAGAAGCATGAAGAACGCAAAATTTCAACAAAAAGAAGTTTTGGGACGAATGCTAAGTTTGAATTGGATTACACAAAAAGAGCATGACGATGCGCTCAACGAAAAAATTACACTTGGTAAAATTCGCTCCTTCCAAGGTAGTGCTTTGCCTTACGTTAGTAACGCTGTATCCCACGAGTTAGCTAAGAAATTTGGACGAGATGCTTTATTAAGAGGTGGGATGCGTGTCCAAACAACCATTGATACCAAGTTCCAAGAAGATGCTGAAGCCCTTGTTAGAAGATGGCATCAAAGATTACTCGGTCAAGGATTGTATAAAAACCAAATTGCTTTAGCTGCAGTAGACCCAAGAACTCATTTCGTGAAAGCACTGGTAGGTGGTGTAGACCCGAAAACCAGTGAATTTAACCGTGCAACTCAGGCATTACGTCAACCAGGTTCAGCATTTAAGCCCTTCGTTTATTATGCAGGGTTTGCCAGTGGTAAATTCTCCCCTGATTCTACGGTCGTAGATTCTCCGGTCAGCTATCGTGATGGTGATGGTTGGTACAGACCCCGTAACTACGATGGTGGTTTTGGAGGAGCGATGTCAGTTAGATATGCTTTAGCTCAGTCACGCAACATCCCCGTAATTAAAATTGGTAAAACAGTGGGGATGAACAAAGTTGTCGAAACTTGTCGCACTTTGGGTATTATGAGTCCTATGGAGCCTGTTACCTCATTGCCATTAGGTGCTATTGGTGTCACACCATTGGAAATGGCTGGAGCTTATGCCACCATTGCCAATTATGGTTGGCAGTCACCCACAACACTCATTGTCCGTGTTACCGATAGCAGTGGCAATACATTGTTGGATAATACGCCGAAGCCTCAGCTGGTATTAGATTCTTGGGCTTCTGCAGCCACAATTGATATTATGCGCTCGGTAATTACGGAAGGTACTGGTAAAAATGCAGCCATCGGACGACCTGCCGCTGGTAAGACAGGAACCACATCATCCGAAAAAGATATTTGGTTTGTGGGAACTGTACCTCAGTTGACAACTGCTGTTTGGGTTGGAAGAGACGACAACAAAACTCTAAGAGGTGGTGCAACTGGAGGTACAATGGTCGCACCAATCTGGCGTAGCTTCATGCAGCAAGCCTTACAAAACACACCCGCAGAAAACTTTAAGTCTCCTTCTCAATTCCGTCGTCCAAAAGCAAACTAAACAATTCGCAATTCGCAATTCGCAATTAGTTAACAATTAAATAGTTAAGAATTGTAATATTGATTTCAATATTTATTAATTCTTAATTGCGAATTGCGAACTGCGAACTGCGAATTGCTTTAAGGCTGCTTGTCCAGTTCGGATTTCATTCTTTCTAAGGTCAGACGCATCTGCTCTAGCATTTGTTGTGGAGTAACTCCAAATTGCCCTAGTTGGGTTTTGAGTTGTTCCATTGTCATTTGTGCCATAAAATCTTCTGATAACTCGAAACGCTTCACGAAAACGCCGTAGCGTTCCATCATCGCTTCCATTTGCTCAATAAACATTTTTTTCCCTTCTCGGTCAAATTTTCCGTAGCCTTGACCGAGTTTTATCAGCGCTTGATAATCTTCAAACAGCTGTTTCGCTTCTTGCTGAACTATTTCTGAGTCAAAGAATCCCATTTTCTTATACTTTACTGAGTAGTTATACTCTGCTTTTTCATATTGGTACCTTTATTTTTATCTTACAATCGTTTGAGAACCCATGCTACGGTTTGGCCAATTTGAGTTAATATCTTTCTTTGTGCCTTAATATTATTTATTTTTTTAGTTTTGCTTGTGGTAAGTTTGTTAATAATATGTTAAATACGCGAAAAAGCCGAAGTATTGCCGCGATTTTAGCTTTTGCCGGCACACTAACGCCGATTTCTGGACTGCATAAGTTTTATATGGGGCAACCCTTATGGGGGTTTTTGTACCTGTTACTCTCTTGGACACCAATTCCTAAGGTCGCTTGTGCGATTGAGGGGGTATGGTATTTAGCTCAAGATGACCAAATATTTGACCGCAATTTTAATAAGGGTAAGATGACTGCCAGAAATTTACAGAATCAAGCTGCTGGTGTGGGAGCTTTGGCTGATGCTTTGCGTGAGTTGGATAAGCTACGTCAAGATGGTTTGATTTCTGAGTATGAATTTGAACAAAAACGTCGTGCGTTACTGGATAATATTTCTTAATGTTGACGGTTGACTGTTGACGGTTGACTGTTGACGGTTAAGTGTTTTTCACTCCCCACTCCCCCGTTATGATACAAAATTGGCGTTTTAACCCTAAATTGCAGCAGTTGCGTTTTAAGCTGCTTAAAGACCCTTATTATCGATTCCAAACGGGGGAAGAAATTTTATTGGCTGTACAATTAGGTATCCAAATTAACCCTAATAATGCGATGGTTGACGACTGGTTACGGCTACCTGGTTTGTCTATACATCAAGCTCGTAGTCTTGTTGAGCTTACTTGTGCTGGTGTAAAGTTTTACTGCATTGAGGATATTGCCGCTGCTTTAAGTATACCTGTACAAAGGCTTTTACCATTACAGCCGATTTTGCATTTTGTTTATTATGATGATGAATCTTTGGAGAATCCAGCAGAGTTAGTTAACCCAAATACGGCATCTGTTGAAAGTTTATTAAAAATACCTTTTATTGATATTGATTTAGCTCAAGTAATAGTGCAAAACCGCGAAGCTTTTGGCTCTTTTCGCAGTTTGGCTGATTTTCAGAAACGCTTGAATCTTAGTACTGACGTTGTGGCTCAGTTAATGTACTATTTAAAGCTTTGAGTTTGGTAGACCCCGAACTTTAGTTCAGGGATTTATATTCAGAGATTTATATTAAGCCAAATCGGTCGAGTGGCCAGAAGCGAAACACTGCGCGACCAATAATATTTTCTTGTGGTAAAAAGCACCAGTAACGAGAATCTCGGCTGTCGTTACGGTTATCTCCTAAGACAAAGAATTCGTTTGCTGGTACTTTTACTTGTTGACATGCTGTTGTATCTTGTTTATCTGGGTATGGTCTTGCGGGGGGTTCTGCAATATAGGTTTCCTGAAGGGGTTTACCGTTAAGATAAACAATTCCATCCGCTATACTAACTTCTTCACCAGCTCTTGCGATAATGCGCTTAATAAACGCTTGGTCTTTCGCATATCCCTGGTTTTGCAACTGCTGGGGTGGCTGGAATACTACGATGTCACCAAATTTTGGTGGGTGAAGACGGTAAGATATTTTTTCCACTACTAGGCGATCGCCTGTGTGCAATGTTGGAACCATCGACTCTGAGGGGATGTAGCGGGGTTCAGCAATAAAAGTCCGAATCAAAAATGCTAAACATAGGGCAATAGCGACTAAAATAATATTTTCTCGCCAAGCACGCCATCCAGAGGAGGAGTCAGACTTTTGCTTAATATCGCTTTTCTGATGAGTCATAGAAGTTTTCAGCCAGTTAAAAAAGTGGAACAATTACCTTGATTATTTTCAGGCTTAAGCTATATTCTTGAACGGGAATAATTCTTAAGATAGGTGTTTAATTAGCACTAATACGTATATCACATCTCAAAAGTGCTGGAAAGATAGGAGCAAGTATAAATAAAATAATAATTAAGTGTATAATTTAAGACCTTGTTTTGAATAATTACGGAGTAGACTATTGATAGGTGAAGATTGGTGAAACAAACTTATAAACAACTCGAGCCGCACTTCGCAATATTAATCTAACCAGAAATAATTATAAAGTCAGCTTTTAACAATCAGCCTTTAATAATCAATATTCAGATTTGCTTATTCCTCCTGAAAAGCAAAATGGTCTACAGGTAATGCTAGATACCTGTAGGCTTTTTTTATGCAGAGGCTATTATTCTGGCTTAGAGGGTGTTTATAAATAAAACATTAAGTGTCATCTATACCACAAGCCAGCCAGTGACTAAAGTCACTGTCTGAAAGCTAAAGTCCTCGTCATAGGACTAGGAAGAAATAAGATTTTAAGGAGTATTTTAAATTTTGTAAAATATTTGTTTTTGATACATTAGTAGTCCTCTTTTAGAGGACTTCAGCTTTTAGACAGCGATTTTAATCGCTGGCTTTCAGTACTAATTAAGCTTTATTTTTTTTGGAAAATAAAAAACGGCAGAGGATATAAAACCTCTACCGTTTTTAATTTTGAATTTTTGATTTAAATCGATTATTCAAACCGACCTACCTAAAATCCCAAATCTAAAATTGCTACAGTGAAATTGCTATGACTCAACACCTTGAGGTAACAATTCCCTACGCTGTTCGCCACTAACCTTAACTGCACCATTTTCATCAACATCAACTATAGCGGTATCGCCTTCTTTGATGCGACTAGACAGTAATTCTTCGGCGAGGCTATCTTCCAACAAGCGCATAATTGCTCGACGTAAAGGTCTTGCACCGTAGCTTGGGTTGTAACCTTCTTGAATAAGGCGCTCTTTGAAACGTTCTGTAGTTTCTAAAATAATGCCTTTTTCGCTCAAACGACCCGATACTTCCTTGAGCATAATATCGGCGATTTGTTTCACCTCTTCCTTGTTCAATTGACGGAAGACGATGATTTCGTCGAGACGGTTGAGGAACTCTGGACGGAAGTAGTTCTTGAGTTCTTCGTTAACCAGCATTTTAATACGATTGTACTGAGATTCGCTAGCATCTTCAGCAAACTCGAAGCCGATACCGCCACCACCTTTTTCAATTACCTTGGAACCGATGTTAGAGGTGAGAATAATTAAGGTGTTCTTAAAGTCCACCGTTCTACCCTTAGCATCTGTCAGACGTCCATCTTCCAGAATTTGTAGCAGCATATTAAACACATCGGGGTGTGCTTTTTCGATTTCGTCGAATAGCACCACGGTGTAAGGTCTGCGGCGTACTGCTTCTGTTAGCTGACCACCTTCGTTGTATCCAACATAACCTGGAGGTGAACCAATCAATTTGGATACGGTGTGACGCTCCATGTACTCGGACATATCGAGCCTAATCATCGCTTCCTCTGAACCGAAGAAGTATGCTGCTAAGGCTTTTGTCAACTCGGTTTTACCTACACCAGTAGGCCCGGAGAAGATGAAGCTAGCAATAGGTCGGTTGGGGTTTTTCAAGCCAACGCGAGCGCGACGAATTGCACGGGAAACGGCTTTTACTGCTTCTTCTTGACCGATTAGGCGTTGATGCAGCGTATCTTCCATGTGCAGCAACTTCTCGGATTCGGATTCGGTAAGTTTGTTTACCGGAACTCCTGTCCAAGAAGCGACAATGTGAGCAATGTCTTCTTCGGTCACTAATGGTTCGTCTCCACCAGTAGAACCTTTGCTTTGTGCGATTGTGCGAATTTGGGTTTTAATTTCCATTTCGCGGTCGCGCAATTCACCCGCACGGTCAAAGTCTTGCGAGCGTACAGCGTCATCTTTTTCTTTCAAAATTTGACGTAGTTCTTTATCTAACTCTTTGGCTGCAGGGGGCAATTGGGAGTTAATTAAACGTACGCGGCTACCAGCTTCGTCAATTAAGTCGATTGCTTTGTCTGGTAAATAACGGTCGCTGATGTAACGGTCAGACAACTTCGCTGCCGCAATTAATGCTTCATCAGTATATTTAAGTTTATGATGCTGCTCGTAACGGTCGCGCAAGCCGTGTAGAATCTCGATTGTGTCATCTACAGAAGGTTCACCAACCATTACTGGTTGAAAACGACGTTCCAAGGCTGCATCGCGTTCGATGTGCTTGCGGTATTCATCAAGGGTTGTAGCACCAATACATTGCAATTCACCCCTTGCTAAAGCGGGTTTAAGAATATTGGCTGCGTCAATAGCACCCTCTGCAGCACCTGCACCAATCAAGGTATGTACTTCGTCAATTACGAGAACTACATTTCCCGCTTGACGAATTTCGTCCATGATTTTCTTGAGGCGTTCTTCAAATTCACCTCGGTACTTGGTTCCTGCGACTAGCAAACCGATATCGAGGGTAACAACGCGCTTATCTTCCAAAATGTCGGGGACATCTTTGGTAGCAATGCGTTGAGCCAGACCTTCTGCTATCGCGGTTTTACCTACACCAGGTTCCCCAATTAGTACTGGGTTATTTTTGGTACGACGGCCCAGAATTTGGATTACTCGCTCAATTTCTTTAGCGCGTCCAACCACGGGGTCGAGCTTTCCGTCGGCTGCCATCTGGGTTAAATTCGAGCCAAATTCGTCCAAAGTAGGCGTTTTGGTACGACTCGAAGAACCACCTGGTGAAACCTCAGCCGTTTCTCCTAACATCCGGATTACTTGGGTTCTGACTTTAGAAAGGTCTACACCTAGGTTCTCGAGAACTCTAGCTGCGACACCTTCCCCTTCTCGGATTAAGCCCAATAGCAGATGCTCGGTGCCAATATAGTTGTGCCCCAACTGGCGTGCTTCTTCCAAGGAAAGCTCCAGAACCCGCTTTGCCCGTGGCGTAAACGGAATTTCCACGGCAACAAAGCCAGAACCCCGGCCGATAATCTTCTCAACCTCAATCCGAGCGTCTTTGAGGTTGACGCCCATGGATTTCAGCACTTTTGCCGCCACGCCGGTACCTTCTCCAATCAAACCCAAGAGGATTTGTTCAGTGCCTACGAAGTTGTGACCAAGACGGCGTGCCTCTTCTTGGGCCAACATGATGACCTTAATGGCTTTTTCTGTGAAGCGTTCAAACATATGACAAGTTTCCCATCCACCTGCGTCGTGCCGGTAAGCTGATTTTAGCACAGCATTATCGAAACGATGTCTGTATCAAAGATAAAGACATTAAAACGACGTAGCCCGAATGGGTTATCTATAGATATTTATTTTTTTCAATTCGTTAACAAAAGAAAATTGTGTTTAGGAGCTAGAATGTGCTGCCATTCTTCAGTTTGACCTAAACAACAGCAGATTGAGTTTAATAATTTCACAGAATAAACCCAAAGAATCTATTTACCATATATATTTTTAATCGTCAAGTTTTTGTTAAGCATTCAACATTTAATTATTTTATTCAAATGTAAATTTGCTTTTCGATTAAAAATATTTATCGATAAAAATATTCACGTCAACACTCAGCAGTCAGCAGTCAGCAGTCAAGCATCAACCTTCAACCACATACCAGACTTTAACAGACGTTGTGTCATATTTTGTTGCCAATTTGTCAAATTTTCTTGAATTTGAGGAGATTGTAAACCGGATAGCCAAAGAATTAATGCGTCTTCGTCATTGTCTTGGTAGTAACGTCGTCTACGTCCAGCTGTTTTAAAGCCAAATTTTTGATATAAAGAGATTGCTGTCTGATTGGAAGCTCGTACTTCGAGAGTCGCTCGTTCCAAACCTCGTCGCATCGCAGTCACAAGCAAGGAATAAACTAAGACCTGTCCGAAACCTTGACGCTGGTATTGGGGATGGACTGCTACTAAGGTGATATGCGCTTCTTCCAAAATTGACCAAAAGCAACCTATTCCCAATAGCTTCGCTGCTGGTTGGGTCGAGAACATACCAATTAAGTCGCTGTTTGGACTGTCGATTTCCCGTTGGTAACCGGACAACGTCCATAGACCCCCAAAGCAGGCTTTGTCGATTTCTAGCACTGAGCTTAAATCATCGCTAGTCAGTGGCTTAAGTTCTAAAATCAATTGCAATTGCAGTAGTTGGTTATGTGTAGTCCCAAGCGTAAACTGAAGATTGGGATTAATAGTTACGCAGTTCCTAAGCCAAGAAATAAGTTTCTGGCTAAAAGTTCAAAGCTTAGCTGAAACTCGTTAAAAACGGGTTTAAGTCTTTTTCCAGTTAAATGTGTACTAATTTAAGCTGGCTCAGGGCTTACATTAGTGTGATTACGCTCTTAATATAAACCAAGGACAAATCTTTTAGTTATGGTATCTACTCACCCACCAGAGGTTCAATATTCTGGTAATCAATATTTGCCCAAAATCAGCAAAGAAGCTGCTCTTTCACCTAACCAGCAACTTTTACCTTTAACTTCCACAGTTAATAGTAAAGACTGTTTGGTGATTGGTGGTTGTGATGTCAAAACTTTAGTACAACAGTTCGGCTCACCTTTGTACATAGTCGATGAGGAAACTTTAAGAACTGCTTGTCGCCAATACCGAGATAGCTTTAAGCATTATTATAAGGGCGAATCTCAGGTAATTTATGCTTCCAAAGCTTGGAGCTGTTTAGCTGTTTGCGCTATTGTCGCTTCGGAAGGTTTGGGAATTGATGTCGTATCAGGAGGCGAACTCTACACTGCTCTGACTGCTGGGGTGGCTTCTGATAAAATTTATTTCCACGGTAATAATAAGTCAATTGAAGAACTCGTTTACGCCATTGAGTCGGATTGTACTATTGTGGTGGATAACTGGAATGAGTTGCGTACTCTGGTAGATATCGTTAAGAGTCTGCACTCTGCCTCACACCCCCGCATTATGCTCCGTTTAACTCCCGGTATTGAGTGTCATACTCATGAGTATATCCGCACTGGTCATTTGGATAGTAAATTTGGGTTTGACCCAGGAGATTTAGACGAGCTGTTTGCTTTTGTGAGCAAGCAATCAGCTATTAATTGTGTAGGTGTACATGCTCATATCGGTTCGCAAATTTTTGAACGACAACCTCACCGAGATTTAGCTGGGGTGATGGTGCAGTGGTTAGAAAAAGCTGCAAGTTATGGTTTAAATCTGACTGAGTTAAATGTTGGTGGTGGTTTAGGAATTTGTTATACAGAATCTGATGACCCACCAAGCATTGAGGAGTGGGTAAAGCCTATTTGTGAAGTAATTCAAGAAGCTTGTGCAGGTCAAAACTTACCTTTACCCAAGTTAATTTGCGAACCTGGTCGCTCTTTAGTCGCCAATTCTTGTGTCACTGCTTATACAATTGGTTCGGCAAAGAAAATACCTGATATTCGTACTTATGTATCAATTGATGGAGGGATGTCAGATAACCCCCGTCCAATAACTTACCAGTCAGTTTATCGCACTGTCGTTGCTAATAAAATGTCGGCTCCAATGACGGAAACTGTCACAATCGCTGGTAAACATTGTGAGTCTGGGGATATTTTGATTAAAAATGCCCAACTACCAAAAACTGAAACAGGTGATATTTTGGTGGTGATGGCAACGGGTGCATACAATTACAGCATGTCATCCAATTACAATCGCTTATCTCGTCCCGCTGCGGTTTTAGTCGCAAACGGTGAAGCAAATTTGATTTTGCGTCGGGAAACCTACCAAGATTTAGTCAGACAGGATTGCCTACCGGAACGATTAACCCATAAGGTTAGTCAATAGGGATGTAAATTTTGGATTTTGATTTTGGATTTTAGATTTTGGATTTTGGATTTTAGATTTTGGATTTGTTCCCCGGTTAAAAAGCTCTGTAAAAAACAAATTTAATAATTCTTAATCTAAAATTTAAAATCTTTAATCCAAAATTTAAACTCTTAAATTTCTAAGTCTAAGGATTAATTTTAAATTTTGCCTGTAGACTATAGACTCTCACTAATGATAAGAATCTATAATCAATTACTGATTAATTATCACTTATTATCGATAGTTCATATTTTCTAAATTTTCAAAATATAAAGGGTAATCCAGATGTCATGGGAGATTGGTGGAAGCAGTGGCTGACAAACCTGGGGTGGTCGCAGTCCTTGCTGCTTGGGACTCTGGATGTTTTGTTAGTGTTAGTACTGACTTACGTAATACTTGTCATCATTAACGAGCGTCGCACACTGTGGATGGTACGAGGATTTATTATTTTGATGCTAGCTAGTGCAGTCAGTGCTAGATTGCAGCTACAATTACTCAATTTTGTCCTCGAAAAGTTGGTAATTGGTTGTGCTGTAGCAATGGCTGTTGCTCTCCAGTCAGAGTTTCGTCGTTTGCTGGAACAATTGGGACGTGGTGAATTTCGGCAGTTGCTTCGTAGCGACCGATTAACACTTCCCAAGTCAGATAGCGTGATTGATGAAATAGTCGAAGCAGCTAAAGAACTATCGAAAAACCGGATTGGGGCTTTACTGATTTTGGAAACGGCTAGTCCCATTGATGAGCGCGATTTCTCTGTTCCAGGAGTCAAGCTGAATGCGGAGGTATCGAAAGAATTGATACAAACAATTTTTCAGCCGAAGACACTTTTACACGACGGTGCTACATTATTACGTGGTTCTAGGATTGTTGCTTCAGGTATAATTTTACCACTTTCGGGACGCACAGCCTCGCGCCAGTTAGGTACAAGACACCGAGCGGCAATGGGTATTACTGAGCGGGTCGAAAATTGTATTTGTGTTGTTGTATCAGAAGAAACGGGTTCAATTTCCTTAGCAGAAAAGGGAACCTTAAATAGACCACTGACTATCACGAAGCTTAAAGAGTTATTGGAAGCTCGCTTGTCCCCAACTGTAGACCGGGAGGCTGTTCCGACTGGTTTGATAAGTTTGGGTCGTCAGGTTAGTAATAAAACACTAACACTGGTTTCACGTTTGCTCAGATTCACATCGACCGCCCCGCGAAATAAAAAATGACAGTACAACAAACAGAACTGGAATATTTACCCTCCGATTTAGAACGAGAGTTATTGCCTAAACATGTGGCAGTAATTATGGACGGCAATGGTAGGTGGGCCAAAAGTCAAGGTCTACCTAGAATTATGGGTCACAAGCGAGGGGTTGACTCACTGAGAAATTTGCTTCGGACTTGTAGAGATTGGGGTGTGGGGGCATTAACAGCTTATGCATTTTCAACAGAAAACTGGAAACGACCCGAAGAAGAAGTTGAATTTTTGATGAGCTTATTTAAGCACGTTCTGCGCCAGGAATTGCGAGAAATGATGCAGGAAGATGTTCAAATTCGATTTGTCGGTAATTTAGAAGCATTACCGTTGGTGCTGCAAGAAGAAATTACTCATGCAACCGAAAAAACTAAAGAGAATAAAGGTATAAAATTTACTGTCGCTACTAATTATGGTGGTAGGTTAGAGATTATACATGCCTGTCGAGCAATAGCAGAGAAAGTTCAACAGGGTTTATTACAGCCAGATGATATTGACGAATCAGTATTTGAGAAACACCTTTACACCGTAGGAATTTGCGACCCAGATTTATTAATTCGCACCAGTGGAGAAATGCGTATCAGTAATTTCCTGCTGTGGCAGATAGCTTATTCAGAAATTTATATTACAGACACTTTGTGGCCAGACTTTGACCGTAACGAATTCCATCGGGCTTTACGTGCTTATCAGCAACGGGAACGTCGCTTTGGCAAAGTGTAAGGAGCAATTCGCAATTGTAATACCATTTCACCGGAAGCCAGTAGAGACGCGATTTATCGCGTCTCTAATTTATCGCGTCTCTAATTTATCGCGTCTCTAATTTATCGCGTCTCTAATTTATCGCGTCTCTAATTTATCGCGTCTCTAATTTATCGCGTCTCTAATTTATCGCGTCTCTAATTTATCGCGTCTCTAATTTGGGTATTTGTCAAAATTTAAGCGGAAGATATAGTGAAGCAATTAATTAAACAATTAATTGCCTATTATTAATTGCGAATTGCGTTCTATAAGCGTGGCGCTTTGGCTTACTGCGAACTGCGAATTGTTTTCTCCTCTAAAGTCCAAGGTCCCGAAAATACTGCTTGTTCAATGTCTCGTCTGCTGAGGGAATATTTGAATGAGCGTAGAACGTCTTGTCCGTTTTCTCCTGCGTTAATATATCGGACTACGATTTGCTCTATATCTAGCCACAGTTCTGCTTCCCAGCTTGAGCGCGAAATACGCCAACAATGTAGTTCTTTTTCATCTTGCTCACAGCCTTGGTTTGTTAACCACTGCTCGATTTGTGGTAAAGGATGATTGTATAACGGTGTATCTGATGAAACAAAGCTCATATTTTTTGGGTAATGGGTAATGTGTATGGGTAATGGGTAATGGGTAATGGGTAATGGGTAATGGGTAATATATGGTTACCAGTTACCGGTTAGCAGTTAGCAGTTAAGCCGCACCTTGACGGGTTAAGCCTATAAATATTGCCAGCAATAGGCATCCTAGAAGGGATAAACCCATGAGGAATAGTGCAAAAATTTCGCCAGATGATAATGGTCGGTCGCTAGGGTCTAGGTATGCTGATTTTGAATAATCGTAAGAATAGTCTTTGCTGGGAATATTTAAGTCGGAGGGAGCTTGAATTACCCCAAATCTAGAATACCCTATGCTTAAATCGTAGGATAATCTACGTTCTGGACTGCTAAGGGTGGCGTAGGCTTCGTTGATTTTCTGGAATTTTACCGTGGCGATCGCAGCTGGCAATTCGGTTGTGTCTGGGTGGTAGCGTTTGCTAAGTTCGCGATAAGCGCGACGGATTTCGATTGGTGAGACCCAAGGATGTAACCCCAGCAACTCATAATAACTACGTTCGCGACTCTGTTCCATTTCCCCGTTTCTATTCACGGCTATGTTGGTTGACTTTGCAGTTTTTTTAATATTGTCACACATGAATTGTAGAGACGCGATTAATCGCGTCTCTACAGTTGGTATATGTAATATCTACAATGAAAATTTATGTTTTACAAAGGTTAATTAATATTTTATACACTACCCGTATGGAATTTAGACGTGGAATTTAGACGCGGAATTTAGACGCGGAATTTAGACGCGGAATTTAGACGCGGAATTTAGACGCGGAATTTAGACGCGATAAATCGCGTCTCTACAATGGGTTACGGGTGACGTTGACAATCAAAATGGTATAGTCAATGATAAATACTGGTAGTATTGAATACTATTTAATTGGTTTAGGGGTTTTATCTAGTTATAGTTCGTGGTCTGTTTAGCCTTTTCCGAGAAAGTCAGCACGAGGTTTAAAGGTTTCAATTTGACGTAGTTTTTCGTATAATTCGCGTTCTTCGGACGTTAAATTTTTGGGTGTAACTACTTGAATCTCTACAAATTGGTCACCGCGTTTACCTCCTTCAACGGGATAGCCTTTACCTGTAAGGCGTAATCTTTGACCAGACCTGACTCCTGAGGGGAGGTTCATTTTTACTAGTCCATCGAGGGTAGGAGCTTCGACTTGTCCACCTAAAACAGCTTCGGTGGGGGTAACAGGTACCTGGCAATAAATATCGTTACCTTCTATCTTAAAAAGTGAATGAGGTTGAACGGTAATTTTTAAGAACAAATCACCACCATTTATGCCTTCGTTTCGCAAACGTACAGTTTGACCTGTGACCATTCCAGGGGGCATATTTACTTCTAATAAACGTCCGTCTTCTAAACGGATACGTTCTACACCACCGAGGTATGCTTTTTCTAAAGGAATTGTTAATCTGGCTTCGATATCGCGACGGGATGCAGCGCGGGGTGGTGGTGTATATTCTACTCTTCTGCTAGTGTTGCGGAAGGGGTCGTTATTGGAAGCATTACTGTTATTAGTATTTTTATCTTTACTGTTTTTGACACCAATAACTTGATTTATAAAGTCGTCGAAACTACCGTACTGACTAGGGTCTACATCTTGAGAGCGACCGTTACTGCGATTATCTCCAGACCAAGGTTTGCTGCGTGCTGCTTGTTTGCCACCACTGAAGCCTTTTTGTTTCCAATAACGGCTAAACTGGTCATACTGAGCACGTTTGGCAGTGTCAGAAAGGATATCATAAGCTTCACTAATATCCTTAAATTTTTCCTCAGCAGCTTTATTATCAGGATTGACATCGGGATGGTATTGTCGGGCTAATTTACGAAAATTCTTTTTAATGTCCTCGTTGGTAGCTTCTTTAGGTACTCCTAAAATTTCGTAATAATCGCGAAAATTTTGCAAATTAGGCATAGCTGATTGTTTAAGTTTAGATTTTAGATTTTTAAAACAGAGGTAATGGGTAATTGGTAATTGGTAATTGGTAATTGGGAATTGGTGAATGTAAGTACAAATACAATTGAGAATTAGCTATTACCCATTAGCCATTACCAATTAGCTATTAGCTATTATTAATTACAAATTACTACCCACCAAATCCGAATCCCAATTCATCTGTTTAGCTTTTTAATCAGTACAAGATGCTGGGATAAAGTTTAAGAGTGGGTTTTTACAACCAATCATCGTCATCATCATCCCAGTTATCCTGGTAGTTAGGGCGATTATTTCTTTTTGAAGACCCACTATCAGATGAAGAGCGGCTTCCTCGGTCGTTGTCTCGGCTGCTGTAGCCTCTACCAGAGTCTCTACGCTCATCTCTGCTGCTTCCATAATCTCGGCTTCCAAAGTCGTCTTTGGTACTACCGTAGTCTCGACGGTCGTCTCTGCTGCTTCCATAGTCTCGGTTGCTGTTATAGTCACGGCTGTCGTCTCTACCGCTACCGTAATCTCGATTGCTGCTATAGTCTCGACGGTCGTCTCTACTGCTACCGTAGTCTCGGTTGCTGCTGTAGTCTCGACGGTCGTCTCTACTGCTACCGTAGTCTCGATTGCTGCTATAGTCTCGACGGTCGTCTCTACTGCTACCGTAGTCTCGGTTACCGTAGTCCCGGTTACCATAGTCTCTATAATCGGTATCGCGGTCGCGTTCTTTGTCTCCACCTGTAAACAGGTCGCGGATTGTACCCAACAAATCATCATCTTCGTCGTCAGCGTAGTACTGACGGACTTCGCGGCTTAGCTCATACAAAGCATCTTGCAGGTCAGCGTACGATTGGTCAATACCCCGGTCATCGTCGGCTTGTAAAGCTTCTTTAAGTTCGCGAGATATATTATCAATTTTTTGACGACGGGTACGAGCAAATCCCATACCAAAATCTAACGCGACTTCTCGCAGTTGTCGTTCTGCTTGTAAAATTAACGCTTCGGCACGGGTACGTTTTTCTACTCTCTCTTTACGTTCTCGGTCTTGTTCGGCGAATTTTTCTGCGTCTTGTATGGCTTGCTTAATTTCGCTGTCGCTGAGAGTAGAAGCACCTTGAATTGTGATACTTTGTTCTCTACCTGTGGTTCTATCAAGAGCCGTTACCTGTAAAATACCGTTGGCATCTATATCAAATGATACTTGTACCTGGGGAATGCCGCGTGGTGCTGGGGGGATACCATATAATTTGAAACGTCCAAGAGATTTATTATCACTCGCCATTTCCCGTTCCCCTTGGATGACGTTGATTTCTACGGTGTTTTGATTATTTTCGGAGGTAGAAAATATATCTGAACGACGTACGGGGATAGTAGTGTTACGAGGTATAAGCTTTTTCATTACACCACCGATTGTTTCCAAACCGAGAGAAAGGGGTGTAACATCCAATAAAAGTACGTCTTTAAATTGTCCCCCTAAAATCCCTGCTTGAATTGCTGCACCAACAGCAACGACTTCATCGGGGTTGACGTTTTCGTTTGCTTCAATACCAATTAAATCTTCTACTAAGCGCTTTATCATTGGCATTCGAGTCGAACCACCGACTAACACCACCTCATCAATATCATCAGGTCGTAAACCCGCATCTTTAAGGGCACGTTTGACTGGTATTCTAATGCGAGAGAGCAAATCGTCGCACAAAGCTTCCAATTCAGAACGAGTTAAACGTGTTTCTATATGCTGGGGACCGTCTTCAGTTGCGGTGATAAATGGGAGGTTAATATCTGTAACACTAACAGCACTCAGTTCGATTTTGGCTTTTTCGGCTGCTTCCAATAAACGCTGTAAAGCTTGACGGTCGGTACGTCTTAAATCTACACCGTGTTCTTCTTCAAATTTTTCTGCTAACCAATCAACTATTTTTTTATCAAAGTCATTACCACCTAGTTGGGTGTCACCACTGGTAGATTTAACTTCAAAAATACCATCGCCTACATCTAATATTGATACGTCAAAAGTACCGCCACCTAAATCAAATACTAAAATAGTTTCGCTATTAGCTCTGTCCAAACCATAAGCTAAAGACGCGGCTGTTGGTTCGTTAAGAATTCTTAACACTTCTAAACCAGCAATTCTACCTGCGTCGCGTGTTGCTTGGCGTTGTGAATCGTTAAAATAAGCAGGAACGGTAATAACAGCACCCGTGACAGGTTGTCCCAAATAGCGACTGGCATCATCTGCCAACTTTTTAAGAATCATCGCGGAAACTTCTTCGGGAGAAAATGCCTTATCTAAACGGGGACAGGCGATTTTAATATTACCAACTTCGTCTTTACGGATAGTATAAGGTACGCGCTTGGATTCTGGGTTAAGTTCGCCATATTTACGCCCAATAAAGCGTTTAATAGCGAAAAAAGTATTTTGCGGATTAAGGACAGTTTGTCGTCGTGCCATTTGTCCGACGACTCTTTCACCTTCTTTGCTAAAGCCAACCACGGAGGGGGTTGTCCGCATTCCTTCTGCATTGGCAATAACCACCGGCTTGCCACCCTCCATGACGGCAACAACTGAGTTTGTTGTACCTAAGTCAATGCCGACTACTTTGCCCATGCCTAACTCTTCTCCTAGCTTGATTTTATAAATATAAATTTATTTGCTTAAATGCAATGCTTGATTTATTGTATCTTGCAGTTGGGAAATACACTGTCAAACAGGGTTCGTACGAGCAGGTGTGTCATGTGATTTTAAAACAACAGTTAGAAAGTCATCTTCATTTGATAACACGAGAAAGAGACCCATATATAGCATCTGCTGGACATTTTTTTGTCCAGCAATACATTTATGAACAATTTTCTCGGTTTGGGAGTGTGGAAATCCACACCTTTATAGTTGGGGGTAAAACTTATAAAAATCTCATACTGAATTTACCCTCATCCGGAGCTTTAGAAAAGAGTGGTTTGCCACCAATTTTAATTGCTGCTCATTATGATGCAGTGCCGGGGAGTCCAGGAGCTGATGATAATGCTACGGGTGTAGCAGTTTTGCTGGAGTTGGCAAGAATGTTTGCTACAGAACCAGCAAAATATCCAGTGCGTTTGGTGGCTTTCGATATGGAAGAGTATGGTTTGTTGGGAAGTACTGACTATGTAAGGATGTTAAAGGAACAGCAGCAACCTTTACGCTTGATGATTGGGTTGGAAATGTTGGGTTATTATGATGCTACACCAGGTTCGCAAAAGTACCCTCATCCGTTACAGTATTTTTACCCTAGCCAAGGTAATTTTATTGCTTTAATTGGTAATTTAAAGACACTTTTTGATTTAATTAGGATTAGTCGCAGTATTGGTAAGGTTGGTGTGTCGAGTCAGTGTTTACCTGTACCGAATAAAGGTTTAATTGTTAAGGATACTAGACGAAGCGACCATGCACCATTTTGGGATGCTGGTTATCCGGCAATTATGGTGACTGATACGGCAAATATGCGGAATCCTAATTATCATAAACCTAGCGATAAAATTGAGACTTTGAATTTAGATTTTTTGACGGGAGTTTGTGAGGGTTTATTTAAGGGAATTGGTAGATTATAAATGAATGTAGATATGCGATTAATTGGCTCTCTACGCGCAATTTATCCACAGACAGCCAGTGACTAAAGTCACTGTCTAAAAGCTAAAGTCCTCTAAAAGAGGACTAAATAATACATTAAAAAAAATATGTTATAAAATTTAATATACTACCAAAAATATTATTTTCTAGTCCTCTAAAGAGGACTTTAGCTTTCAGACAGTGACTTTAGTCACTGGCTGGCTTTTATTTAGATAGAATCATAAAGTTGTAAAAGGAAGTATGACTAAATTATTACTTGTGGACTGCGATGGTACTATTCGTAAGCCAGCCAGTAGAGCAAAATTTATTTCTCGTCCTACTGACCAAAAAATAATTTCTGGAGCCGATAAAGCTGTTTTTAGTTATTATGACCAGGGGTTTACTATCATTGGTGTCACTAATCAAGGTGGTGTTGAGAAAGGCTATAAAACTTTACAAAATACTATTGATGAGCAAGTTTATACTCTTCGATTGTTTCCTCAAATCAAATATATTTTTTTCTGCCCCGATTATGCGGGTATGCTACTTTATAAGGTTTGCTTAAAATCTGATGGTTATGATTTTGATGTGTTTAATCGCCAAAATTTTATTGATTTAAATACTAATGAGTTAGTTTACGATAGTTTTCGTAAGCCTGGTTCGGGTATGCTGAAGATGGCGATTGACAGTTTGGATGATTATCCATCTGAAGTTTTGTTTGTGGGTGATAGTCCTGAGGATGAAGCTGCTGCTGTTGGTGCTGCTGTTGATTTTATCTGGGCTTCGGTTTGGCGTCAGCAGTTTTTGTAATTTCAGAAATAAGGTATTTTACGAGATAGCAAACTCTGTATGTTGTCTTCGCTCAAGAGATTTAAAACCCAGGACTATATGTTCTTTCGGAATACCTGCAGCTAATAGCTCGTGAGCGACACCATCTTCAGTCCCATCATGCTGAATCCACAGCTTGTTGTCAACGATGTCTATGTGTAACAAAGTTCCATAAATACGATAACCGTTTTGCCAGCCAGATTCCACTAAAAGATAGCGGTTGCGTTCACGGTCAAATACCAATTCAACTTGAACTTGGTCATCATTATCAAGAAAATCGGCATAATCTTTAAGGGTTTTTTCGACAAGATTACGATATTGCACGCTTAGTGAATCCATCGGACAATAACCTCTTGTGCTGGGTCGAAGGTGAGTAAACAAATAATGCCATCTTCAATCATTGTTTTTCCTGCTTCTTCTTCAAACACAACCTTTCGAGTGTTTTCAGTTACAGCCAGGTACAACATAATATTCTGGATAATAGCGCTTCAGCAAACTAAGATATAAAACGAACTGCCCAACAGCTTCTTCCAGGCCTCTCATGTCGGAAGCTCCAACGAAACTTTTGACCTCAACAGCTATTTTTTCGCTTCCACGCTCAGCTCCTAGCAAACGTTCCGCACCCAAATCAACAAAAAGATTCTTTCCACGGGCTAAACGAATTCGCAATGGGTCATGGGTAATTGTCCATCCATCTTTGATAAGAGCATTCCTGACGGTTTCGTGATAAATATCTTTCGCTGGCATAACATTATTTTAATTAAAAATCACAGGTAGTAACACACCTACGTTGGATAAGAGAAAAAAATGGTTACAATACATTGGCAACTAGTTCATACCATCAACAAGCCGCGTTAAAAAATCTGCCAATGCTGCTAAACAACCGCTATCAAATTTTGCAAACACTTGGTGGGGGTGGGTTTGGGGAAACATTCCTTGCTGAAGATACCCAAATGCCATCTCGACGCCGTTGTGTAATTAAACAACTCAAGCCCATCATTGACAATCCCAAGATTTACGAGTTGGTGCAAGAAAGGTTTCAGCGGGAAGCGGCTACTTTAGAAGATTTGGGGGAACATAATAATCAGATACCCCGCTTGTATGCTTATTTCCAGTCAGATAGTAAATTTTACTTAGTCCAAGAGTGGATTGAAGGTGATACATTAACTACTCTAGTTAAAAAACAAGGATTATTTAGCGAGAGTGCAGTTAGAAATATTTTGTTGAGTTTGTTACCAGTAATTGAGTACATACACAACAGACGTATTATTCACCGCGACATTAAACCAGATAACATTATTTTGCGCTATCGCGATGGTAAGCCAGTACTGATTGATTTTGGTGCTGTGCGAGAAATAATGGGAACTACCATTAGTTCACAAGGAGCAACTAATAATTCCATTGTGATTGGCACACCTGGATATATGTCTAGCGAGCAAGCTATGGGTAGACCAAGTTATGCAAGTGATATATATAGTCTAGGGATGACTGCAATTTTTCTCTTAACAGGTAAACAACCCCAAGAGTTAGAAGCAGATTCTCAGGCTGGAAGCATTATTTGGCACAAATTTGCTCGTAATATTAGTCCTACAATCAAAGCGGTCATCGATACAGCAACAGCCTATCATCCACGAGACAGATATACTAGTCCCAAAGACATGTTCGATGCGTTGCTTTCTGGGAACGTATCAAGAATGGATACTGACATTCAACCAGCTTCCTCGACGGTGATTTATAATTCACCAACAGCCAATGCACCAACAGCCAATTCACCAACAGCCAGTGCAAAAGTACCACCTCCAGCAACTATTCACAATACTGTCCCCACTGTTCCTGTAAATGCCCCCACATCTTATCAAACAGCAAATCAAGGCAGTGGACAGAAAGGAATTCTTTTAGGTAGTTTAATTGCTGGTGGTATGATAAGTGCCTCTGTTATCATTGGCTTTGCTTTATCGCGACAACCACAACCACAACCACTGGCAATTCAAAGCGCTTCTCCTTCACAAATTGCACCAATTACAAAACCTGAGGAAAGTTTACCAGCAGAAACAGATACGGTATCAAAAATACCTCCGACCGTAGCCCCTAAGGTAAAACTACCAGAACCAGAGCAAACAGCAGTACCGACGGAAGAAACACCAATACCCAATATCTCCAAAAATAATACTAAAAACAACACCGAAGATAACATCGAACAAAACACAAAATTCCCAGAAGTACGAACAGAAGGACAGTTAGAAGCACAGGTAACTCCGAGTGCTTCTGAGCAATCAATATCAAAACCTACTATCGAGAAGACAGTAAAATCACCAGTTGCAAATAAATTAGAAAACAATACCCTTAAAACGCAACCAATAGAACCTCCTCCTATCAAAAATACCCCCGAAGCAACTGCGACTTCGATTCCCACACCTAAAACTGAAGAATCTCCAACAAAAAAAACACCCGCAATTAAAAAATCTTCTGCGGAGCAATTTGTGCGAAATTACTATCGCAACCTTAATCAAGGAGATTTTCAAACTGCGTGGAGTATGCTTTCTAATAATTATCGAAATAATAGAAGGCTTCACCCCAGAGGTTACGACTCTTACTTAGACTGGTGGGCCGGACAAATAGAAGAAGTGCAAGTTAGTCAAATTACTTCCCGTGAAGCCAGTGGGGACAATGTGACAGTTGATGCAAGATTGATATACGCATTAAAAAATGGCAAAAACGCCCCTTCCTCTGTACGTATGTTTTTGAGGTGGGATGCTGCAAGTAATAGATGGGTTGTTAATGACGCACAACGAGTAAAGAATTAAATGGCTCGTCCCAACCAAAGAAACCCCACCCCCAACCCCCTCCCCGTAAACGGGGAGGGGGCTACGAAAAATACCTTTCCAGTAAATCTACAGTAAATTTAGTGGAAGTGAAGTAAAAATCGTAGCCCCCTCCTCGCTTGCGGGGAGGGGGTTGGGGGTGGGGTTTTCTTGTGGTTAGGTCTTCGTCTTCTTATTTGACGGTTACTTTACCACCAGCTTCTTCGATGCGTTTCTTAGCATCTTCTGCTTTTTCTTTAGCAACAGCTTCAAAAACAGCTTTAGGTGCAGCTTCTACCAAGTCTTTCGCTTCTTTCAAGCCCAAACCGGTTAATTCGCGTACGACCTTGAGAACTGCAATCTTCTTGTCTGCAGGAACAGAGTCTAAAACTGCGTCGAATTCGGTCTTTTCTTCAACAGGTTCAGCTGCTGCTCCGGGCATTACACCAGGCATCATCATCATTCCACCAGCCGCAGGAGCAGCGCTAACGCCGAAAGCTTCTTCAATCTGCTTGACTAAATCAGCAGCTTCCAAGAGGGTCAAAGATTTCAATTGTTCTAAAATTTGGTCGGTTGTTGCGGACATTTATTTAACTCCTGTAATTTGAATTGTTGATTGTTGGTTGTTGACTGTTGACTGCTGACTGCTGACTGTAAATTTGAATCATTAATCATTAATCATTAATCATTAGCCATTATCTATTCAGCAGCTTCGGTTGCTTCAGTTGCTTCTGATGTAGCGCCATCTTTATCCTTGTCAGCGTAAGCTTGTAAAGCACGAGCTAGCGAAGTAGGTACTTCGTTGATACCAACGGCAAGTTTTGTTGCCACACCGTTGATTGCTCCAGCAATTTGTGCCATGAGTTGCTCTTTGGAAGGTAGGTCTCCCAACGCTTTCACGTCGGCTTCTTTCAGGAGCTTACCGTCCATTACGCCACCGCGAAGTTCGGTCTTCTTGCTGACTTTTTGGAATTCTTGATAGGCTTTAATTGCAGCTGAAAAGTCTTCTTTGACTAATAAGAAGGCTGAAGAACCTTTTAATAAGTCTGACATTGGTAGCCATTTTTCGTCTTCTTTAATGGCAATACCCATCAGAGTATTCTTTGTTACCTTACAAACAGTTCCTGTTGGGATTAACTTACGTCGTAGGTTAGTAATTTCGGAAACTGTTAGTCCTTTATAGTCAATTACAAGTGCTAATGTTGAGTCACTCAAAGTCTCTTTGAGGTCAGCTACTATAGCTTGTTTGTCTTCTAAACTTCTACCCATCTTTTTCACCTCCTTTAATGTTGGCTGTTGACGGTTGACTGTTGACGGTTGACTGTTGACTGTTGACTTACAAAAACAATTAAACCCTGGCTACTACACAGCCAGGGTTTGGATTCGAGGATATTCCCAATGCTAAAATCTCACACCTTATCACACTTAAATGAGTGGGGGTGGAACTCTAAGCAATTTGGGTGTAAACCTCGGCAGGATATTAAGCATTAATAAATATTAATTGCACCTGCTTTCTCCGGCTGTTGCCTTTTCGCTTTTTAAGTTTTTAAGCTTAAGTTTTTAAGCTGCTTCAGTCAATTTCAAATCGCGTAGGGCGTTGATATCAACTTTAATGGAGGGACCCATTGTGGAGGATACGTATACTGTTCGCCAATAACGACCTTTGGCTCCAGAAGGACGATTACGGTCTATTGTTTCTTGCAACGCCTTCAAGTTTACCAATAAATCTTCTGGTGTAAATGATGCCTTACCAAACATAACATGAACTATGCCTGTACGGTCAGCCCGGAATTCTAATTTACCTGCTTTGAATTCTGCTATCGCACTCGCAATATCAAATGTTACGGTTCCACCTTTCGGTGATGGCATCAAACCACGGGGACCAAGCATTTTACCCAGTTTGGCTACTTGGGGCATTACGTCTGGGGTAGCAATGAGTTTGTCAAAGTCCATTCTACCTTTCTGAATTTCGTCAATCAGCTCTTCTGAACCAACTATATCAGCACCAGCGTTAGTTGCTTCTGTTACCTTTTCACCACGAGCAATTACTGCTACACGTATTGTTTGCCCTGTTCCTTTAGGCAATACAACCGTTGTTCTTAATTGCTGGTCTGTATATTTTGGGTCTATCCCTAAACGGATGTGCGCTTCTGCTGCTTCGGAAAATTTAGCGGTTGCGGTCTCTTTTAGAAGTTGTAATGCTTCTATTGGACTGTAATCCATGTCTTCTACTTTTTTTTGCAGTTCTTGCAAACGCCGTGATAATTTTCTTGCCATTTTTCTCTCCTGGGGTGGTTAACGAGGTATCCTCTCCCCCTTTGTTTACTGTTTACCTTTTCATGATTAGCTTTTTATGATTGCTAATCTACAACTTTTACACCCATATTCTTCGCTGTGCCTGCAACAATTTTCATTGCTGCGTCAATGTCGTTAGCATTGAGGTCTGGCATTTTGGTTTGGGCTATTTGTCTCAGTTGTTCTGTGGTTATAGTACCAACTTGTTTTTTGTTGGGTTGGTCTGAACCTCTTTCTATTTTGGCTTCTTTGGCTATTAGCTTGGAAGCTGGAGGAGTCTTGAGAACAAATGTAAAACTCCGGTCTTCAAATACCGAAATTTCCACTGGTATCACCATCCCCACTTGGTCTGAGGTTTTGGCGTTATAGTCTTTACAAAATGCCATGATGTTAACGCCGTGTTGACCCAAAGCTGGGCCTACTGGCGGTGCTGGGTTGGCTTTCCCGGCGTTTAGGGCCAATTTAATGACCGCTACTATTTTCTTCGCCATTTTTTTGTCTGAAGTTTATCTTTGAATCTGAACAAAGGTACTAATACAACCTAAAAGCTCTATGAGCCGGTTTTTTGTACCTGATTGAATTCCAACTCTACTGGTGTATCACGTCCAAATATTGATAGCAAGGCTTTGAGTTTACTCCGTTCTGGACTGACCTCAATTACCTCACCTTCAAAATCTTTGAATGGACCAGACAGCACGATTATCTTATCACCAGCTGCCATGTCAATTTTCACAACTGGCTCTTGTTCTCTAGCCTGTTTAAAGATTCGTTCTACTTCTGTGTGAGATAGGGGTAGTGGTTTAACGTGACCGCGACCTTTTCCTGTACCGCGTTTTTGTTCCGCTCCCACAAAGTTAATCACATGAGAAGTATTTCTGACCACCTGCCAGGTGTCGTCATCCATAAACATTTTGACTAGCACATACCCCGGAAATACTTTTTCTTCGGTACTTTTGCGACTGCCGTCTTTGAGTATTTTTACGGCAGGCGTATGGGGAATTTCTACCTGAACTATTTTATCAGCGACATCAAAGGTTTGAATACGCTGTTCTAAGTTGGTTTTTACACGTTTTTCACATCCAGAGGCTACCTGTACAGCATACCAGCGACTCTCTAGGGTATTACCCGCTTGTTCGCCTTCCTCTGACTGCAACCCCACATCACGTGTATCATCTGTTGTAGAAGTCATTACAACACCTGTAAAGCTGGTCGCTTCTAACAATGCTAATCGAGGAATCAAAAAATTTAGAAGTTTATTTGTTTAAACTTGTCTTTAAACTTGTCCTGTCGCAAAAAGAGCTTGCGATAACAGACCAAACAGCCAATCTACGAAATAAATCAGGGATGCGGAGAGTGTAACCATTAACAATACCGCTGCTGATTCGCTTATTAGCTGCTGACGAGTTGGCCAGGTTACTTTGTCTAGCTCTTCTTTTATTGATTGAAAGAAGGCTGAAAGATTAAACCCATTGTTACTTTCTATTTCAGCTTCAGCTTTTTTTGCCACGGTCTGCAATCTCCTTTTTTAATACAAGTGTTGGCTACTAATTATTTTTAGGCTGACGATTACTTTAATGCTTCAAATGAGCTTCCGTTAAAAGTCACACTTAATTTTTTGTTGCTCGTCAGTGGTTTTTAGATGGTGCATTTTAGTTTCGTTATAGCGTTAGCTAGTTCGCGAAAAAAACCATCTTTGGACTACAAGCAACAAATAAAACTATTATACCCGAAATAAAGCGCAATTGTTGTCTTTCTGACAATTTTTGCACTTATTCCGGGCTGTATGTTTTGCTGATTACGCGCCCTGGAGGACTTGAACCCCCGACATCAGGTTTTGGAGACCTGCGTTCTACCAACTGAACTAAGAGCGCACAAGCTTTCTTCGATTCAGCTATTGCGTTTCAACTTTCTTAGTATAGCGCAATTTAGTATTTTTTTATCTTGATTTGTATTTTTTTTAGTAATTTTTTTGGGGCTGGGGGTGGAAATGAGCGGCTGATGCCGCTTTTGACTAAACCCTTTACCCATAATTTACCAAAAAAATTACAGGGGACGGTCGAAACGTTGTTTGATTCGAGTCGCTTTTCCACCGATACGTTGACGTAGGTAAAACAGTTTGGCTCGTCTTACTTTACCGCGACGTATTACTTTGATGCTGTCAATCCGAGGGGAATGGAGCAAGAATACACGTTCTACACCAACACCTTGGAATACACGACGAACTGTTATTGTTTCGTTAATTCCGCCGTTACGTTTGGCTATGACGACTCCTTCGTACGGTTGCACGCGGAATTTGTCGCCTTCTTTGATTTTGACCCCAACTTTTACGGTGTCGCCTATATAAATGGCGGGTAAGTTGGATTTTAGTTGTTCCGCTTCAATCGAGCGGATTATTTCCTGGGCGTTCATTGTTTTTCAAAAAAACTCACGATCATCAATAATAAATGCACCAATCCAGTTTAGTCTAGTCATTTTGCCAAAAGTTAGTTTTGACGTTTAGGAAAAGCTGGTTTGAAATAGTAGTTACTGTGGAAAGCAAATCAATTTACTACTTGGTGTGACGGATTATATGAAATTTAGTGTCGTCATCACAACCTACAACCGCTTAAATTTATTACGACGTGCGGTAGAGTCTGCTTTTGGGCAAACTGTACCGACCGAGGTGGTGGTTGTTGATGATTGTTCTAGTGATGAAACTCGTGAGTATATTAAAAGTCTAGGTGAGCGTGTTGTTTATGTTCGTAATCAAGTTAACTTCGGACATGCTGCTTCTGTAAATGCTGGTGTCCAAGCTAGCAGTGGTGATTGGGTCAAGTTTTTGGATGATGACGACTACCTCGCACCCAATTGTTTGCAAGAAATGAGCGAGGCGATCGCACTTTGTCCGGGTGCGGTTATTTTTTCTTGTGTTGCTTCTCAAGTCGATGAAAAGGGTGTGACTTTGGGTCGGACTCCGCATTTTGGTCCAGGGAAAGCTTTTTGTGTGCCCCAAACGGATATTCACTATGGGATGTTGCTGGAACTTCTTCCTTTTGGTACACCTGTACAGGTTGCTTGTCGTCGAGATGTGTTCTTGAAGACTGGTGGCTGGGACTCGCAATTGGATACTAACTGCGATGATATCGATTGTTGGATTAAAGTCGTTAAGTTTGGTGATGCGGTTTTTTCTAATCAGTGCTTGGCTTATCGTACTATCTGGACTGGGGCTTATAATCATAAGTTTTCTCTAGAAAAACGACTGAATACCAATATTTTGATGAAGGAGAAAATTTATGCTCTTGTTGATGCTAAACACGTTGGGAATATTCCTAAACTTGAGGATATTAAAAATTATTTGAAGTTACATTGGGTGATTGTTGCACTTAAACAAAAAAATATTAATTGTTTGATGCAAATGCTAGATTTAGGGATATTATCTATTAGTGCTTGGTGGTTATTGGTGCAGGCTGTTTTGGGACGTAGTTCTCAACAGAAAAATCCTCGTATTCAAAAGTTGTTATTGATTGGTTAAAGGAACTCCACCCCCTACCCCCTACCCCGCACGCGGGGAGGGGGCTACGATTTTTCAGATGTCATCCATCGCTCCTCTGTCATTGCGTTCACGGAGTGTTCCCTATAGCGGGAATGGAGGAACGACGAAGCAACCTCCTTTTTCATTTTATTTAGTAACAGTATTAACTACATTTTTAGCCCCAAAAGCCAGGGAATAAATTCCCTGTCTAAAAGCTTAAGTCCATTGAAATGGACTAATTTAGATAAGATTTTGCCGTATTTTTAGCTTTAAAAGAGTCTATGTTTTTTTGCTAAGTCAAAAAAGAAGTAGGTCGCTTCGTCGTTCCTCCATTCCCGCTATAGGGAACACTCCGTGAACGCAATGACAAAAAATGTTCCTCCATTCCCGCTATAGGGAACACTCCGTGAACGCAATGACACAAAAGAATTGTTTCTCATTGCGATGACAATATGACTAAAATCTATCTTTCGAGAAATTAATTATCTACTGATAGGAAGTAGCAAACTCGGCATTTTCAGGGGGAAGCTAAAACATGTTAGTTTTGGCGTGCTTGTCGTTTATGAAAGATTTTAGTCAGTTGCTTGCTAGCAAAGTCGAGAGTATTACTCAGCAGTGGGTTGATACGGTCATTGAAGACGAACAAATTAAAAGTACAGAACATTTAAGTCGTCAAGCGGTTGAAAATCACATTTCTGATGTTCTAGAAGCTCTGGTAACTGTACTTGCTCAAACACAAGAGAGTGATATCGATAGCATTACCGAAGCTAGCTTCCAACATGGTACGCTCAGAGCAGAACAAGATTTTGACCCTAGAGAGGTGGTACGGGAATATCACTTTCTCCGTTCTATTATCCGTGATAATATTCGTGCTGAGTTGTTACAAGGTACTCCAGAAGAAATTTTGCGGGCTGTGTCGCTGATTGATGAGGTTGTTGATGCGGCAATTGCTTACTGTTTTAAAAGTTATGTTGAAGCTCGTCTGGATGAACTTAAGCAAGTACAAAATGAGTTAAATTTGACGGTTGAACAACTTAGACGGTTGGTTGTTGCTAACCAGGAGAATTTATCTTTATTAGCTCATGAATTGAAAACACCACTAACTTCTATTATTGGTTATTCTGATACTTATTTACGTCAATATCGCAAATCAAATGTGAGAGATACCGCACCTAATTTAGGACATATTGAAAGAGTATTATCTAGTGGTCGGCAATTGCTAAGTTTAATAAATGATGCGTTGGAATTGTCCCGAAGTGAAGCGGGTAAGATGGAGTTGAAATTAGCAAAAACAGATATTAAAACAGTTATTAAAATAGTAGTAGATACAATACATCCTCTTTTGGAGTCTCGCGGTTTAGAGTTGGTATTAAATTGTGATGATGCTCCAAAGGAAGTGATTACAGATGCGTTTCGTTTGCAACAAATTTTAATTAATTTAGTTAGTAATGCTATTCGTTATACTGAAAAAGGAAGTGTTACGGTTGAATGCCGTTCTTTGAGTAGTGACGAATGGCTAATTTCAGTCAGGGATACGGGTATTGGTATTGTTGCAGAAGACCAGTTACGTCTTTTTAAGCCTTTTGAACGTGCAACAGTTTTTCAAGGGAAACGACCTGCTGATAGTACGGGATTAGGTTTGGCTATTGTTGATAGGTTGGTGGATTTGTTGCAGGGTCGAATCTTTGTCTGTTCTCAGATGGGAGAGGGTTCTACGTTTGTGGTGATTATGCCTTCGGAAGTCAAGCAAAGTGCTGTATATAATTCTGTGGTTTGACTTTACTGTTATTAGAAGAAGTTGCAGAATAGAGTAATATCTTCTGCTTTCTTGTAATATTTTTAACTTTATGAATTATCTATCCAGTACTATTACTGTTGCAGCTTCGGCTTTATTATTCAGCTATTCTTCAACCCAAGCTATTGCTTTACCTCAGCAAAAAAATACTGCTATTACTGTGGCACAAGCAAAGGCTGTAACTGATACTAGTATTATTCCAGGAAAAAAAGTGGGTCCGATAACTAGCAAAACCACTAGACGGGATTTAGTGAGGATTTTTGGTGCTTCTAATCTAAAGGATACAGAGGAAGACCGTGGTGAGGGGGCTAGAACTTTTGCTGTGACGAAGGTAAATCTTGGGAGAACTGGTTCTTTGACGGTACTTTGGGAAGATAATGCTCGCAATAAAGTTTCTTATGTGGAAGTGCGGGCTTTAGGATGGAAAACTCCGGATGGTGTTGGTGTTGGTACGTCTTTGAGTGATTTACGTGGGATATTAGGTGAGTTTAAGATTAATGGACTTGGTTGGGGTTTGGGGAATAGGGTTTACGATTTACAAATGAAGAAGTTACCCCACTATTATGAAAAGCTGAGCTTGATGGTTGATGCTGATGAAAAACTTGCTCGGAAGTTTCCTAAGCAGTATCAGGCTGTTTTGGGAGAACAACAGTTACCTGCAAGCCATTCTAATTGGAAACCTTTGGGAATTAAGGTGACATCTTTGGATGTGTTTTTTGGTTCTTAAAGATAAGGAGACCTAACCCCCCTAACCCCCCTTCCCTGCAAGGGAAGGGGGGAATAAGAGTAAATATGTGTGTGTTTTTATATTTATACAAAAATTTACTTGAACATACTATTAATTAAAAAGCAATGAAGATAAAATTTTAATCAATCGCTTATAAACTGGGTTTTATTAAAAAATCAAATTAATTTTAATGTGATAAGTAAATTTCATAAGTTCATATTTTACTTGTGATTAAAGTTAAATTGTGTTTAAATTTAAATCTATTTTTTTACTTGTTTTATTTATTAATAATAGTAGTCAAGTGTTCCCAGACATTTGATGGAGTGAGGTTTTTATGACTGAAAATACAGAGCTTGATAATTTTGATAATCCTTGGACGGAAGTTCTACAAGCCTATCTTCCTCAAGTGTTGGAATTCTTTTTCCCTAAGGTATATACAATTGTTGACTGGACACGTCCTTATGAGTTTTTAAGCAAAAAAGAATTTGATGAACAAATGGTTCGCGACCTAAGAGATTGGTAACCGTTCAGGGGGTGCGCCTGCGGCGCACCACCCGGTAATGCGCGTTGTAACTGTTTGATTATAAGAAGCGCACAGGAACTCTTCAAATATAAAAAATAGAGAATCAGGTTTGATTTTTGAT
>JAHHIC010000065.1 GCA_019359035.1 Scytonematopsis contorta HA4267-MV1
CCAATTGTAAGGTAAAAAAAAATGCTAATATATCTGGCATGGGCTTTCTGTGGATGCACGAGTTGTGGTTGTGGTAACAACAACTCTACTACAGAAAGCCTTCTTTATTTTTGGCGAAGGTATTGATTATTAGCTCCAGTCAATCAAACCCAACCCCCAACGTGGGGTTTCTTATGCTGGGACGAAAAAGATATTTGCGCTTAAAAGGTGTTTATAAATAAAATATTAAGCATCGCTCATTTATACCAAAAGCCAGGGAATCAATTCCCTGTCTGAAAGCTAAAGTCCTCTAAAGAGGACTAAAAAACAAGTTTTTTAGAAATATCTTAAGTTTTGTAAAATATCTTTTTCTAATGCAGTATTCAGTCCTCTTTTAGAGGACTTCAGCTTTTAGACAGGGAATTTATTCCCTGGTTTGTGGTAAGAATAATGCTTAATGTTCTCTTTAATAAACACCCTCTTAGATAAACCTAAAAAACCTACCAGACACCTTTAAGAAAATCACGAACCTCACCAGCAACCACACCAGTGCAACTAGTAGGTAAATTACTTTCACCATGAGCAATTACTTTCAAATTAGACCTCATCAGTAATTGTGCGTATGCTTTACTCATAGCTTGAGCTTCCGGAGAATCCTTACCACCTTGCAAAATCAAAACTGGTGCATCAATGCCATACAAGTTATTTTGCAACAGTTCCGACTCAATTTCTGGCGAACGACGGAGGTATAACATTTGACTAGCTACTGGATTTTCTAGTAACTTTTGACGCAACCGCCATTCCTCTTCAACCTTACTACCCCAGCCAAAAATAGAAAATACTGGACGAAGCCACCGCAACAAACCAAATATAAATGGTGAACGCTTAACTATCCGCTGCATTTTCAAATAATACTTTTGCTTAGAATCGACATCCACACCCTCAGGGGCTACTAATACCATTCCAGCAACTAAGTCAGGGTACTTTATTGCAAAACTAGCAGCAATCCAACCACCAAGAGAATGTCCAACCAAATACACTCTTTCCAGCTTCAAAGCACGCAAAAACTCAGCCAAGCAATCTACTTGCAAATCAATAGAATAATTAGTATTTGGACTTTCCGATTCTCCAAAACCTAACAAATCTGGTGCAAAACAGTGGCAATCAAGCGACAGAAACTCCATCATCGATACCCATTCGCTGCCATCACTCCAAGCACCATGCAATAAAACTACCGGAGTTCCACTACCAGCTTCGCGCCAAAATAATAGGCCATTAGAAAGTTTTATACGGGAATTAAGAAATAAGCTATTCATATAAGTTCACGGGCATTGAGAATAAGGGAGTGGGGAGTGCTCCCCAATTTCAGAATTTTTTCTCACAATGGAAATATGTATATTATTACGCCAGTGTTGTCAAGCCTTTTAAGTAATCTTGCAACTGCTGTGTATGGTCATGAGACATTTCTTCCTGGGGTAAAGCATCAAGTGGAAATGCCTGAATTTCCATAACTTCTATCGTATCTTCAGGCTGCATATTGCCAGTAACATCAGCCTCCACTACAACACAAATGGAATGAATTCTGGGGTCGCGGTCGGGTGATGAATAAACTCCCACCAGACGCCGAATCTGAACTAAATCAAGTCCGGTTTCTTCTTTCAACTCGCGTACCACTGTTGTCGGGATGTCCTGTCCCCAATCCACCATTCCCCCAGGTAGCGACCAGCGACCATTATCCCGTCGCCGAATCAGCACAATCCGACCATCGGGCAAAATCGGGATAATGCTAGTCCCAGGAACCGGATGTCGAAATATGACCCCCAGGACGGTTTGTCCAAAGCGCCATATACTACGTGTAGACTGTACTCCTACAGCGAACAAAGTCAAGACTTCAACCCTCAAGTACCTTTTGTAATCAACTTGTAATTATCAGTTCTTACCACTCACATCAACTTAACTAATAGATATTAAGTTAACTTTTATACTCTATTTGAGTGGTTTTGAACTTATTCTAGCGATTGATGTGGAACATATCAATCTTAGCAACTATTTTTCTACTTGGTGTATTTATATATACCTATGCAGTAAAAATACTTAATCAATCGCTCTCAAGCAGAACTATCATGAATTGCAAGATTCACAATATACTATCCTTTATTCGCGCTTTTATATAATTTGTCAACCTTGTCAACATATAGTCTTTCTGAGCCTTGAACAATGGAAGTAATGTAGACATTTCCTCAATAACGTAACACTCTTGAATAATTCGTGAATAATTATGGTAAACCCGGTTGATTTTATTAAAATGTAAATCGGTTTATTAAAGGAAGGATTTTATTTCTTTGTTGAATTAATTTCCTTGGACTAAATTCGTGGGACTATTATTGACTTAGGAACCCATATAAGGTAAAATAAATCTTTGTCTAAAATATGCCGATGGTGTAAATAGGCAAGATTATCTAAAAACCAATGTAGCCTTATATAATGCCCCGGAGGCTTTTTTTGTTGTTTATTCATAGAGGTGAACATGGCTAAGCGCCGTAATCCCAAAAAAGAAAAGGCGCTACGAAACCAGGCTTATGCCCGGAAATTTCGTAAACGAACTACTACAGGGCGAATGCAGAGAAGAATGCAACAAAGACCGCCTAAGAATGAGGAAGAAGAGGGCGCAGCAGCAATGGATGCTGAGGGCTAAATTGTTTTGTCTTGCTTCTTAATTTAGTTGTCAGTTGTCAGTTGTTATCTATTACTCCTGACCACTGGCTTCTATATCGCACAAAAATTTTGCGTAGGTAGCTATAAAAAAATGCGAGCAAGATAGCTAAGCTTTTGACGAAATGCAAGCAAGATAGCTAAGTTTTGACGAAATGCGAGCAAGATAGCTAAGTTTTTGACGAAATGCGAGCAAGATAGCTAAGTTTTGACGAAATGCGAGCAAGATAGCTAAGTTTTGACGAAATGCGAGCAAGATAGCTAAGTTTTGACGAAATGCGAGCAAGATAGCTAAGTTTTGACGAAATGCGAGCAAGATGCTCGCACTACAAAATTTATTCCGACAGTTGCTTGCGTGCAAATTCAAGTGATTCTTTGATTCGCGCAAAACCCGTACCACCATAACTGTTACGAGCAGCAACTACTTGTCGTGGTGCAATAGCCTCATAAATATCCGCTTCAAATTTAGGATGCAGTTGTTGCCACTCTTCTAAAGTTAAATCTTTGAGAAGCTTACCAGCAGCAAGACTTGTTTTAACTACTTTACCCACAAGATTATAAGCTTCGCGGAAAGGAACACCTCTTGCTGCTAAGTAGTCAGCAACATCAGTAGCATTAGAAAAATCTTGAGTAACAGCTTCAGCTAATCGGTGAGAGCGAAATTCTAAACCTTCCCTCAGCAAAATAGTTATCGCGTCCAAGCAAGCTTTAACAGTATTCACGCTATCAAAAATACTTTCTTTGTCTTCCTGTAAGTCCTTGTTATATGCTAAAGGAAGCCCCTTCATTACTACCAGTAGCGCTTGCAAATTACCAAACACTCGTCCAGTTTTTCCTCGAATCAATTCCGGAACATCGGGGTTTTTCTTTTGCGGCATAATACTCGAACCAGTAGCACAGCTGTCGAGTAAACTAACAAAGCCAAACTCTTCCGAAGCCCAAAGAATAATTTCTTCAGAAAAACGGCTTAAATGAACCATAATTATGCTAGCCGCAGACAGAAACTCTATAGCAAAATCTCTATCGCTAACACCATCAAGACTATTTGCATAAACAGCATCAAAATGTAATAACTGAGCAGTATAGTGTCGGTCAATAGGAAAAGTAGTCCCAGCCAAAGCTCCACAACCCAAAGGGGAAATATTTACACGTCGATAAACATCTCCCAGACGCTCCCAGTCACGCTGGGACATTTCAAAATAAGCTAAAAGATGGTGGGCTAAACTAACTGGTTGAGCGCGTTGCAGGTGAGTATAGCCAGGAATAATAGTTTCAACATTTTTTTCAGCAATATCTAACAACACGCACTGAAAAAAACGTAATTTTTGACGAATTTGTTGAATTTGCTCCCGTAAATAAAGTCGAGTATCAGTACCTACCTGGTCATTACGAGAACGAGCAGTGTGAAGCTTTTTACCAACATCTCCAATAATTTCTACCAGACGATGTTCGACAGCAAAATGTACATCTTCCGATTCAATACCCGGTTGAAATTTCCCTTGACGATATTCTTCGCGAATTTGCTCTAAACCAGCAACAAGTTTTTCGGCTTCTTCTGCTGGAATAATGTCACACTTCGCTAACATTTTGGCATGAGCAACTGAACCCGTAAGGTCGTATTCAATTAATTCAATATCAAAATTTATACTAGCGTTGAAATTAGCGATAATAGGATGTAACGCTGACTCAAAACGCTGACTCCAAGTTTGCTGCTGTGTCATAAAGGTTGCTGACTGTTGACTGTTGGTTGTTGACTGCTAACTGTTGGTTGTTGACTGCTAACTGTTGACTGTTGACTGTTGACTGTTGTGATTATTTTATTTGCCAATAAATTATTAAACAGTGCAAGCAGCAAACAACTATAAGTTATTCAATCCACACTTCTAACCAATTAACCATGAAGCAATGACAACCGACAACCGTCAACCATCAATCGTCACCAGTCAACCGTCACCAGTCAACAGTCAACAGTCAACAGTCAACAGTCAACCGTCACCAGTCAACCGTCACCAGTCAACCGTCAACAATTAACCGTAACTGGTTAGATTACGAAGCATATAACCAATTACTAACCCTATTAGCATTGCCCAAGCTTGACCTGTTTGTACAAAATGAGTAAATGCTCTTTGCATTTGACCTAAAATATTGGGGTCACGGACACTCTGAGCAATCACTGTAGAACTTATATGTAAATGCGAAAGCAACTGATACGTAGCTTCGTTCCAGAGGTTCATATCTTGTAACAAAATTTTTATTTCCTAAAGTAATATTTTTTCAAAATTTACTTAGGTCTTTGGGATTTATAGCACCCTAGACCGAAGTAATTATGCATGACTCTTATGTCATAACCTCAAATTAGATGTAATGTCCAGTAACGCGACTCAGTAATTATACTGGGATAATTATACAGCACTATGTGGAGACGTTACATGTAACGTCTCTACTTTGAGGGCAAATCGGGAAAATTGTATAACTTTTTAAAAGAAGCATCAGGGAAAGTATTTAGATTGGCATGGTTGTAAGCAGAAACCGCATCAACTTTAGCTTCAGCAATAACCACATCTTCTTTTGTTATAAAAATCGTCAGTAAAAAACTAAGAGAAAATAAAGCTAAAACCATCCAACGTTTCATTTTTTACTTCCATTACGAAACTGCACCACCGTCATAACCTTTAGACCCTGGTGATGCCAACCGCAATTTCTCGGCTGTTCGCAAAATTTGTCCAGCCAAAACAGCCGCTCCAAAACCGTTGTCAATATTTACGACACCCACACCAGCAGCACAAGAATTTAGCATAGTTAACAGGGGAGCCAATCCACCAAAGCTAGCACCATAACCAATACTAGTGGGGACAGCAATAATAGGACAATCCGCTAAACCAGCAACAACACTGGGTAAAGCACCTTCCATCCCCGCAACAACAATGAGTACCGAAACTGACTCTAAAACGTGACGATGACTTAGTAAACGGTGAATTCCAGCAACACCCACATCCCAAAGTCGCTGAACCCTAAAACCACAAAGTTCAGCAGTAATAGCAGCTTCTTCCGCAACAGGCAAATCAGCAGTTCCAGCAGTAATTATCCCAATAGAACCAGGATATTTAGGTTTAATAACATCAGGAGTAATAGCACAAATACGCGCCATCTCGTAATAACGCAAACCTCGCACTTTCGCTTGTAGCAAAGTATAAACACTAGTCTCAATGCGCGTTGCAATTACCACAGGACTACGCAGACGCATAACCTCCATAATTTGAGCAATTTGTTCTGGGGTTTTGCCCAATCCCCAAATGACCTCAGGAAAACCAGTTCTCAGATGACGATGGTGGTCAACTTTAGCAAACTCACCAACAGATTCATAAGCAAGATTTTTAAGTTCAGAAAGTGCTGCATCAGCAGAAATATTACCGTTAGCAACACTTTCCAATAGAATCCGTAAATTTTCAGGTTCAGACACAGTAAAAAATTCAAAATTCAAAATTCAAAATTCAAAATTAGGAAGTGAGGACTTCCTAGTTATAAAAAAGCCCTAATGACTTTTGTGGGATGGGCTTCCAGCCCGTCCTTATACTGTGGGCGGGCAAGGATGCCCACCCCACAAGTACAATTTATTTTTTGGAAGTCTGTTAATCAATTACTTTCAACTCGTGTAAATTCCAGAAAGCTCCACCAAGAGCAGTATACTTGATTCCTTGAAAACGGGTACGTACAGCTTGCATATCAAAGCTTTGCACCAAGTGGATAAAAGGCAATTGTTCTGCCGCAATTCGCTGATACTGGAAATAATATTCTTTGCGCTTGTTCTCGTCTAATGCCTGAGCGGCTTTTATGTAAAGACTATCAATTTCTTTTTCCCATTCAGAAGGTTCCCAACCAACCAAAGGTGGATCTCCCGGTTGTGCTCCTTGGTTAAATGCATGGGATGAACCATTTATTCTCCAAATATTACTAGCACTATGGGGGTCAATACCACCTCCACCAAATCCACCGATATAGGCATCCCACTGTTGAGTGACTTTGAGTTTTTCTATATAGCTATTAAAACTCAAAACTTGTCTATCAACTTTAATCCCGATGCTATCTAAATCCCGGATAATTTGTGCAGCCATATCTTGCCTAACTTTTCTTTCAGCATTAGTCAAAATTGTAAATCCTACAGGATTTCCTTCTGCATCAATAAGTCGATTTTTCTCATTATATTTAAACCCAGCTTTCAGCAATGTTTCTTTAGCTTTCTCTGGGTTGTAATTATAAACCCTTAATCCTTTTTCTGGAGAAAGATAGAAGGGACTTTTAACATAAACAAATGAATGCTGTAGTTCTCCTAAACCGCGATAAGCATTAATTCTCATTTTATCGCGATTAATGGCGTAAGCTACAGCCTGTCTAAATTCTTTTTTATTAAACCAACGAGATTTGATGGGGTCTACCAAATGCTCTCCTTTAGAATTTTTGGCTTTGTTTAAATTAAAAGAAATAAAAGTCGTACCAGTATCTGGGCCACCATTATAAACTTTGAAATTTCCTCGGTCTTCCTCTCGTTTCAGCAAACTAAAGCCTTCCGGAGGGACTTCAAAATTATCTAATTGCCCAGAACGGAAACTTATCATTTGGTTTTCCGTAGACTCAATAAGTTGACAAACAATCCGCTCAATATAAGGTTGAGGTTTTCCTTGAGCATCTTTACGCCAGTAGTATGGATTACGTTTTAATATTACCCGTTCGCTCGGTACGTACGAATCAAGTACGTAGGCACCATTACCAATAATTTCTTTAGGATTTGTATCAGTACCCCACATAGTCAAAAATTTCGGGTTGCCACCAGGTCCCTTCGTACGAATAGCCTCTTGAAGAGCATGTTTTGGCAAAATAGGAATACCACCAACTAATCTCAATAAAGGAGCAAAAGGTTCTGTTAGGCTAAATTCAACTCTCCTATCATCAATTTTTCTGACTTTCGGAGTATCCCCTTTTTGATTATATTTTAGAGAATCTTTTGTAGGGGTGGGAATTTTGGGATTTAGATAAATTTCGTCGTAGCTAAAAACAATATCATCAGCTGTCATTGGTTTTCCATCAGACCATTTTAACCCTGGCTTTAAAGCAATTTCTACTTTTAACCCATCCGGTGAAACTTTCCAAGACTCCGCTAACGCCGGTTCTTGCTTTGTAGTTAACGGATTTTCTATAATCAATGCGTCATATAGAAAACCCAGAACAACTGAACTAGGTACGGTCTCACTCAAAACACTATTAAAAGTGTTTGGGTCTCCAAGAATGCTAATAACAAGTTGAGGTACTTGTGCCGCTTGAGTTTTAAATGCCGAAGGATTACAAGCAGTAACCAGCAGTGCCGCTATCAAAGATAAAGCTATTGGTAAGCGAAAACGCTTAACCCTAGGAAAGACTCTAAAGAGTTGCATAACAGAATTTTTACGGAAACTTTATCGATTTAATTTACCGATGTTAGCGCGACTTGGGGGAAGTCGGGGGGAGTAGGGAGTGGAGAGTCTGCCCTGTACACACAAATTCATAAATCCCCGTTCAGGGGTGGAGGGGCTGTGGTATTTACTGGTGTAATAGAACTACTGCGTAAGCACAGATACCTTCTTCCTGACCAACTGGACCCAATTTTTCGTTAGTAGTAGCTTTAACACCAACTTTATTGGGTTCTAATTGCAACACATTAGCAATATTTTGGCGCATATTATCGATATGGGGCTTCAACTTTGGACGCTCAGCCACAACCACCGAATCAATATTACCAATTAGCCAGCCTTTATCCTGAATTAGCTGGTTAACCTGACTCAGTAGAACTAAACTATCAGCCCCAGCCCATTTAGCATCAGTTGGGGGGAAATAATGACCAATATCCCCCAAAGATAAAGCCCCCAACATCGCGTCCATAATCGAATGCACTAATACATCTGCATCACTATGTCCTAACAGACCTAAAGAATGAGGAATATTGACACCACCCAAAATTAAAGGACGGTCGCAAACAAGACGGTGGATATCGTAGCCATTTCCAATACGGATGTTCATAGGTAATTGGTAATTGGTAATTGGTAATTGGTAATTGGTAATTGGTAATTGGTAATTGGTAATTGGTAATTGGTTCCTCATCACTCCCCACTCCCCACTCCCCACTCCCCACTCCCCACTCCCTACTCCCCACTCCCCTCTTTCCACTCTTCGTACATGTCAGGACGACGGAGTTTGGTGCGTTGGATTTGCTGTTCTAGCCTCCATTTGGCTATTTGAGCGTGATTTCCGGAGAGTAAAACGTTTGGAACCTTCATGCCACGAAACTCAGCAGGGCGGGTATACTGGGGATAGTCTAATAATCCTTCCTCAAAACTTTCTAATTTGAGTGACTCGGCTTTACCGACGGTTCCAGGAAGTAGGCGCGTTACACCATTAACTAAAGCCATTGCCGGAATTTCACCGCCAGTTAAAATAAAATCACCTAGAGACACCTCACGTGTGACTAAATTTAATACTCTCTCATCCACACCCTCGTAGTGTCCGCAGATAATTATTAACTGGTCGTAGTTTGTAGCCAATTCACGAAAAAGAGGTTGATTCATCCTTTGCCCTTGGGGACTCATGAAAATCACCTCACGTCGGGGTAAGGTTGGTAAAGACTCAACTGCAGCAAAAATAGGTTCGGGCTTCATTAGCATTCCGACACCACCCCCATAGGGTTCGTCATCGACTTTACGGTGCTTGTCGGTAGTAAAATCCCTAGGATTAACCAGATTAACTTGGGCAATCTGCTTGGTCAGGGCTTTACTCAGCAATCCGGAGTTCAAAACCGAGGTAAAACAATCAGGAAATAACGTAACTATATCAAAACGCACAGTATTTCGTATTTGTGGACACTAATCTTATATTTGGAATGGCTTGCACCCGACGAGCAAATGTCATGCCAACACTGACAAGCTTTAATCAATCGTATCTAAAAGTACGATACTTATTTGATTGTCTTTCGTATTAATAATTTTTTAATGAAGTTACTTTATGCTTAAAATATTGTCACACCTAGATTTAATTTATTAAATTGACCGAGTTAACAACTTTCAGGATGCATCAAGCCAGCCTCAAAAAAAGCGTAAAAAAAACTGTTCCTCCCGAATAGTATTTTGCCAGTCAGAAAAATAAGACAGGTGAAAAACAAGGGCTTTAGCCTCTGAGGAACAGGCATCACACACAATCAAGCGGCTTTCGGCAGTGCTGCCCCCTAAACACGGTGTCAACTCTATCGAGGCGCAAAACAAAACAATAGGCTAATGTTCTTGTTTAATTCACCTGAAGTTGTTGACAGGAGAAACACAACAATGCCGCTGTTAAATCTTAAATCGCTGGAAATGAGGATACCCCAAACCACTCAGACTGCCGTCATGGTTATCGGAGGCGCAGAAGATAAAGTTCACGGACGCGAAATTCTACGGACTTTTTTTAACCGTTCGGGTGCAAACGATGCTCATATCGCCATTATTCCCTCTGCTTCGAGGGAACCCGCGATTATCGGCAGTCGATATATTCGCATTTTTGAAGAAATGGGCGCGAAAAAAATCGAAAATTTAGATATTCGCGAGCGTAAAGACTGCGATGACTCTTATACTCAAGCCTCTTTAGAAGCCTGTACGGGTATTTTTTTAACGGGAGGCGACCAACTACGTTTGTGTGGCGTCTTGGCCGAAACTCCTGTAATGGATATTATCCGACGACGGATTAAAAAAGGGGAAATAACTTTAGCTGGCACCAGTGCGGGGGCTGCTGTGATGGGACATCATATGATTGCAGGAGGTGGGAGTGGCGAATCACCTAATCGTTCTCTGGTTGAAATGGCAACCGGTTTGGGATTTATACCAGAAGTGATAGTGGATCAACATTTTCACAATCGAAATCGCATGGGAAGATTAGTTAGTGCTATCGCTTCCCATCCAGACCGTTTGGGTATTGGAATTGATGAGGACACTTGCGCGATGTTAGAACGCGATGGCTGGCTACAAGTGCTGGGTAAAGGCACTGTCACCATTGTTGACCCATCAAAAGTTACTCATACTAATGAACCTCACGTAGGTGCAACTGAACCCCTAACTGTACACAACCTACGATTACATATCCTCAGTCACGGCGACCGTTTCCATTTATACAGGCGTACTGCTCTACCCTCTGAGTACCGCTACTCCAGCTGACAGACTTTTTGCTATACAGGTCTGCTATACAGGCATACTACCCTACCCTCTGATTACAGTTCATTTATTCCACAGCTTTCAAAATTAAGTAATAGAGGTTGTATCACTCTCCACCCTCTGAGTACTGTAAATCTAGCTGACGGAATTAAGTAGCAGAGGTTACACTGAATTGACCGCCAGTTTCTATCGCAAGATAGAAAAAAGCAGCAAAACACTATTTTGGAGTAAAAACTGTTCGCTATGACACAGTTTAGCGGTCAAAAGCAGTATGAAACTAGTTTTTTGGTTCCGAATCTCCATCTACCCATAACATGAGAATCCTCAAAATCCAAACCTTACGCGGCCCCAACTATTGGAGCATTCGACGCCACAAGCTGGTAGTTATGCGCCTCGACCTAGAAGACCTCGCCGAGACGCCTAGCAACCAAATCCCCGGCTTTTATGATGGATTAGTTGAGGCGCTACCTAGTTTGGAAAGTCATTTTTGCTCCCCAGGCTGTCGTGGTGGCTTTTTGATGCGAGTGCGCGAAGGCACCATGATGGGTCACGTGGTAGAACATGTCGCCCTCGAACTACAATCATTAGCCGGAATGCAAGTTGGCTTTGGTCGTACTCGCGAAACTTCCAATCCGGGAGTATATCAGGTAGTTATCGAATACCTGAACGAAGAAGCGGGTCGTTATGCCGCCCGTGCGGCAGTACGTTTGTGCCAAAGTATAGTCGATAGGGGTCGTTATCCCCTGGCCGAATTAGAACAAGATGTACAAGACCTAAAAGACTTCGGACGCGAATCTTCCTTAGGACCCAGCACCGAAGCAATAGTAAAAGAAGCTGAAGGACGTGGCATTCCTTCCTTGACTCTGGGAGCACGATTTTTAATTCAATTGGGCTACGGGGTCAATCAAAAGCGGATTCAAGCTACCATGACCAGCAATACTGGCATCCTGGGAGTAGAACTAGCTTGTGATAAAGAAGGAACTAAACGTATATTAGGAGCCTCAGGAATACCCGTTCCTAAAGGTACAGTTATTAACTTCATGGATGAACTCGAAGAGTCTATCGAACAGGTAGGCGGCTATCCTATAGTTATTAAGCCTTTGGATGGTAACCACGGGCGCGGGATTACAATTGATATCAGAACTTGGAAAGAAGCCGAAGAAGCCTACGATGCTGCTCGTCAAGTTTCCCGTTCGATTATTGTCGAGCGCTATTACACGGGTCGCGACCACCGAGTGCTGGTAGTGAACGGTAAGGTCGTTGCAGTCGCAGAGCGAGTACCCGCTCACGTTGTTGGTGATGGAAGGTCTACTATTGCCGAACTGATTGAACACACCAACAAAGACCCCAAACGTGGTGAAGGTCACGACAAAGTTCTTACCAAAATTGAACTCGACCGTACCAGCTTCCAACTCTTAGAAAGGCAAGGTTACACAACCAATAGCGTGCCACCAAAAGGAGAACTTTGTTACCTGCGGGCTACGGCAAACCTTAGTACTGGCGGCATTGCCGTAGACCGCACGGACGAAATTCACCCAGAAAACATTTGGCTGGCACAACGAGCCGTAAAAATTATGGGTTTGGATGTCGCTGGTCTTGATATTGTCACCTCGGATATCAGCCGCCCGCTAAGGGAAACTGATGGTGTCATCGTCGAAGTCAATGCCGCTCCTGGTTTCCGGATGCACGTTGCTCCTAGTCATGGTACCCCCCGCAACGTTGCTGGTGCTGTGATAGACATGCTCTTTCCCAGTGGCAAACCAAGTCGCATCCCCATTACTAGCATCACTGGTACTAACGGCAAAACTACCACCACTCGGCTTATTGCTCATATTTTTAAACAGACAGGCAAAGTAATTGGGTATACAACTACTGACGGTACGTATATCGGAGATTACTTGGTTGAAGTGGGCGATAACACAGGGCCACAGAGCGCTCAGTTAATTCTACAAGACCCAACAGTAGAAGTCGCTGTCTTAGAAACAGCACGTGGTGGTATTTTGCGTTCTGGTTTAGCCTTTGAATCTTCTAATGTGGGCGTAGTTTTAAATATTGCTGCTGACCATTTAGGTATAGGTGATATTGATACTATTGACCAGTTAGGGCATCTTAAGAGTGTAGTGGCAGAAGCTGTATTCCCCGACGGTTACGCAGTACTCAACGCTGACGACGAACGAGTAGTGGCAATGGCAGAGCGTACTAAAGCTAACGTGGCATATTTTAGTATGAATCCTAACTCGGAACTAGTTCGTCAGCATATCCAAAAAGGAGGAGTTGCGGCTGTTTACGAAAATGGATTTTTGTCTATATTAAAAGGCGACTGGACACATCGTATCGAACGGGCAGAAAATATACCTCTGACTATGGGTGGACGTGCGCCATTTATGATAGCTAATGCCTTGGCTGCTAGTTTAGCCACTTTCGTGCAAAACGTACCCATAGAACAAATTAGAAATGCGTTACATACATTCCGTGCTTCGGTAAGTCAAACACCAGGACGAATGAATTTATTCAATTTGGGCAAATACCATGCTCTAGTAGATTATGCTCATAATCCACACAGCTACGAAGCTTTAGGTGGTTTTGTCCAAAATTGGAAAACCGGACAGCGTATCGGTGTTATTGGTGGGCCGGGTGACCGACGTGATGAGGACTTTGTTACTTTAGGTAAACTGTCAGCCAAAATCTTTGACAAAATTATTGTTAAAGAAGACGACGATACAAGGGGACGCGCAAGAGGTTCAGCCGCAGAACTTATTGTCAAAGGTATCCAGCAAGTAAATAGCAGCTACCAGTACGAATCTATTTTGGACGAAACCACTGCAATCACCAAAGCCTTGGAAAGTGCCCCGGATAATAGCTTAGTGGTTATCTTACCAGAAAGCGTTAGCCGTGCAATTAACTTAATTAAGGCTCGGGGTGTAGTTAATGAGGAAACTTTACAACAAAATACCGCGACGAACCCAGTCGATTCATCGGTTGGCATTAAGTCATCCGTTGCTAATCGGATTTAGTTGGTTGTTGACTGTTGGTTGTTGACTGTTGACTGTTGACTATTAACTGTCCGCAGCGAGGAGGAACGACGAAGCAATCCCTTTCTTATATACCTACCCCAACAAGCAACCCGTCAACCGTCAACTATCTTCTTTTTCCGAACTGGTATCATCGTTGGGATTTTTTAGCTCTTCCTTAAATCCCCGAAGGGTTTTGCCTAGTGCGCTTCCCAGTTCGGGAATTTTTTTCGGGCCAAAAATCAGTAGGGCTACTAGTGCTATTACACCCATTTCCGGCAATCCTAATCCAAACATCGGTTTCTCCTGAAGGTCTTAACTATTTAGTTAACTATATTAGAGTGGGTATTTTCTATCTTGCTTTAAGTTATACAAAGTACAAATTTATGGATGTTTTTGTAAAGTCGTTTAGAAAAGCATCTGTTCTGTTTAACTCGTGCCTCTAAAAGGAACCCCACCCCCAACCCCCTACCCCGCACGCGGGGAGGGGGCTACGATTATTGCTTTTGCCTAGCTGTTGCTGAATTTAGTAGCGATTTTCTATGGCTTGATTAATCATGGTTTTAATAATTTAATAAATTAAAATGCTTCAAAAATTGCCAATACTAAGTAGGTTAATAAATTTGGCACTAACTACAATGATGTAGAGACCGAATATATTCGGTCTCTACAAGATTACCACTGTGTAAAAAGACGCGATAAATCGCGTCTCTACAAGATTTTAACTGTATAAAAATATGCCATCAACACTTTGGCCTTACATAACTCCAGGGATTCCTGATGAGTTATTTGAACATTTACCAGGAATTCCTTTTTCACAAAGAGAAATTCGTTTACTATTGCTTGCTCAACTGCGCTTAAAATCTGATTCCGTGTTATGGGACATCGGCGCGGGGACGGGTACAATTACCGTTGAGGCTGGACTTTTGTGTCCACAAGGACGGATTATTGCTGTCGAACGAGACGAGGAAGTCGCTAACCTCATTCGTCGAAATTGCTTAAGCTTTGAATTGGAAAATGTAGAAGTAATAGAAGGAAGCGCTCCAGAGTGTTTAGACTCACTCAACGAAATGCCTCATCGGGTTTGCATCGAAGGGGGAAGAAGAATAGGAGATATCTTGCAAGCTGTATGGCTTTATTTACCTAATTATGGACGAGTAGTAGCCACTGCATCTAATCTAGAAAATCTGTATGCGATATCCCAAAGCTTTGCTCAATTACAAGCACGAAACGTTGAAGTTGTGCAATCAGCAGTCAATCGTTTGGAAACGCGAGGATTTTCTCAAACATTTGCCTCCCAAGACCCCATTTTTATCCTTAGTGGTGAGAAACTAGATTGAATGGTGAATAGCAAGTCATAATTTTTCATCATTTCTCATTCATCATTCATAGTTTTTAATTATGCCTTGGTCTCGGATTTTTAGTGGAATTGTTGCGATTGCTATCGCTCTGGGTGGGACTCTGTTGGGAGGGTGGTACTTTACCATCGTCATTTCGGTAATGGTCTTTTTGGGACAACTGGAATATTTCAACTTAGTACGAGCTAAAGGGATAACTCCTACGGTTAAAACAACCGTATTTGTTAGCCAAATTTTGTTAGTAATTTGTACCGTTGATGGTAATTTAGCTGATGCGGTAATGCCAATTGCGGGCACATTTATTTGTTTCTACTTGCTGTTTCAACCAAAAATGGCGACTATTGCTGATATTGCCGCGTCAATTCTTGGTCTTTTTTACACTGGCTACTTACCTAGCTATTGGGTAAGATTACGGGGAATAGATGGCGTTGCTACAAGTAATCTCCCTTTAGGGGGATACTGGCCACAGGATTGGTCAGATATTCTTATGAAGTGGGACTTCACTCATTTGCCTCAAGGTTTGACCGCTACATTTTTAACTTTTTGTTGTATCTGGGCTGCGGATATTGGTGCTTACATAGTAGGTAAGTTTTTTGGTAAAACACCACTGTCAAATATCAGCCCAAAGAAAACCGTTGAAGGTGCTGTTTTTGGAATTTGCGCCAGTGTTTGTATTGGCGTGCTATTTTCCTATCTTTTACATTGGTCTAAGTACCCTTTTACAGGAATTGGTGTTGGTTCACTCATAGGTATTTGTGGGCTTCTAGGTGACCTTACTGAATCTATGCTTAAACGTGATGCGGGGGTAAAAGACTCTGGACAGTTAATTCCCGGTCACGGTGGTATTTTAGACCGCACTGACAGCTATATTTTTACTGTGCCATTGGTTTACTACTTTGTGACACTTTTATTACCTTTTCTCGGCAATTAATGATTGCCATTTTCGGAAAGGCAAATGTATAATTTTATATAAATTCTCTCAACTTTTTATATTGAATTCCTAATCATTACGGATTGACATTTACTCTCCCACGGCAAGTTAAAGAACCTGGGAACAGGGATAATTCTTGGATATCAACATCTGAACCCAAATAAAAGTTGTCGTTAATACTATTGTTATTTAACGAATTATCAATGCATTGACCATTGACTACTGTCAGATGTAGCTCTTGTCCGCTAAGTAAGTTTAACTTCAGACAAACTTCTATAGGTTTGGGGTCAGTTTCGGGTGTCATCGTACCGCATATGGTAGCTAAATTGTGACCAAGGGTGATTTTTTGCCAAATAGTAGACTTGGAATTTCGGCTGGACTCTGGTAATAGTTGAACCAGTGCATCATTTATTCCATTGGATAAGAACTCGGAGGATAAGGAAGCATTTAGGTCTGCTTCTGAAATACTCAGTTCACCTTGAACGGGTACTATGTCTAGCAACTTTAAAGCTTGACCCTTAAGTACACCACCGATATTTATCCGAATATTTTCAGCCACCAGTTTAATTTGTGTAACATGAATACCTTTATAAACGGCATTACTTGCAAAAATGGACACTTGGGGGATTGCACCACTAAGAAGCTGACGGTCACCAGCTTTAATTTCCACAGAAAGCTCTTCGATGTGGCTAACTTGGGACTTCAAGAACAGCTTGACAGCAGTGGTGAGCAAATTTGTAATAAAACGAATTTTGCTATCTGACTTGGTTTTGGAGTTTTGTGATTGCATTTAAACACTTGATAAAAGGTATTGAGTTTAACTTGAGTCCAGTTGTCAAACAAGGATTAACTGTAACACTAGAGTCTATCCATTACAATTTGCAAATATTATACTGATTTAAACCTTGTACAAATAATAAGTGATTTCCACATGGAGGTACGGTTACAAAAAATTCTGTCTCAGTGGGGTATTGCCTCGCGACGGCAAGCCGAAGAAATGATTCGGCAAAATCGAGTACAAATTAACGGTGAAGTAGCTCATTTAGGAGACAAAGTAGATTTACAGAAAGATAAGATTACAGTCGATGATAAACCCATATCTTGTTCCCAACGTCCAGTTCCAATATACTTATTGCTAAACAAACCTGCGGGAGTAGTATCGACATGCGACGACCCCCAAGGAAGACAGACAGTCTTAGATTTATTGCCAGAGGAATTACGTACGGGTACAGGTATTCATCCTGTGGGACGTTTAGATGCGGATTCTACTGGAGCGTTGATACTAACAAACGACGGGGAGTTAACAAATGGGCTAACTCATCCCCGGCATAGTATCGCGAAAACGTACCATGTTTTGGTCAAAGGAAAACCTTCGGAAACAGTACTCAATATGTGGCGAGATGGTGTAGTTTTAGACGGTAAAAAAACAAGACCAGCAGGGGTGCGCGTTATCGAAGGTAAAGAGAACCAGACAAGCTTAGAAATAGTGTTAAAGGAGGGAAAAAAACGTCAAATACGCCGAGTTGCAGAACTTTTGGGTTACCCGGTTATCAAGTTGCATCGTACTGCTATCGGCCCAATTCAGTTAAGTACACAAGGTAAAGACAACTTAAAAAAAGGTTGTTATCGTCACCTGACACAAAGTGAAATAAGCTTTTTGCAAAAAGCAAATAGAGCAAATACCCATTAATGATTCCGCTAGGCTAAGGAGAGCAACAAAGCTATGATGAAGTGGTTACAAAGAAAAGAAAAAAAGAGCGAGCTAATGCCTTCGTTAGACGAACAAAGAGCCGAAGTATTGGCTCAATTGGGTGCGACACTTCGCAGCACCCGTGAGTCTAGAGGGTCGTCGTTAGAAGAAATGGTTCATTACACCAGAGTACCCCAACGACTTTTGCGAGCTATTGAAGAAGGAAGGTTGAGTGAGCTACCCGAACCAATTTACATTCAGGGTTTAACTCGACAATACGCTAACGCCTTAGGTTTAAATGGTACGGAGTTTACCAGTGGGTTTCCTCTGGGTTCCAATAAAGTCAACACCGTAAAACCGACTTGGAAAGGTGTACAAATTGGACAAATACGTCCCTTCCATCTTTACGTAATGTACATTGGGTTAATAGCTTGCTCCGTAAGTGGTTTATCGCAATTCTTGAATGGTGCAGTTTTACAAGCTAACAACAGTCAAGAAGAGCCAAAAGCACCAACCGGGCCTACAGCAGTTCAAACAAAACCCGGTGAGGATGTGCCACACTTTCATCTCGCACAATTTACCAAAAGCAATATTGAGGATAACCAGCGAGTACAGGTAGGAGTTACCCTCAAAGCATCGTCTTATATTCGGGTTGTAGCCGACGGCAAAATCCAATATGACGGGGTTTTACCACAGGGAAGCCAGCAAACCTGGAAAGCTCAAAAAGAACTGACCGTAAAAGCTGGAAATGCTGGTGGTGTACTTGTAAAAGTCAACGAGGATAAACCCAAACAAATGGGTAACCTTGGAGAAGTACAAGAAATGACCATCGCAGCAAATAGCAGGTCATAAACAATTCGCAGTTCGCAATTCGCAATTCGCAATTAATTCGCAATTGGATAATTACTTAATTAATTGCTAAGCTAAAACATATTTAAACTGCATAATATGCAAATTAAATGTGGAACAGCTTAACTGCGAATTGCGTTCGCGTATCCGAAGCGGACGCTACGCGAACACGGAGTGTTCCCGTCCTTCGGGAACAGCGTGCCGCCTCGGCTTATTGCGAATTGCGAATTATTTTTGTGGAACTCTTCCACAAAGAGTGGTAAGGGCTTTTAATTTAGAGCTTAATTCTTCGGTTAAAACATTTTCTCCATAACGCCATTCCCAATTACCTTCAGCTATACCGGGAAAATTCATCCGCGTTCTTGTGTCCCATCCTAAAATATCTTGTAAGGGAATAATCGCTTGATTTGCGTGAGAAGTTAAAGCTAATCTAATTAAATCCCAGTGGACACCATCAGGACTTATAGAACCTAAATAAAGTTGCAAATTTTGTTTTTCCCATTCACTTGCAGCATCATACCAACCAACTGTTGTATCGTTATCATGAGTCCCGGTATAAACTACAGAATTGCGGGAAATATTAAAAGGTAAAAATGGATTTCCAGGGTCTGAACCAAAAGCAAATTGTAATATTTTCATCCCAGGAAATTCATACTTATCACGCAGAGCTTCAACCTCTGGTGTAATCACACCTAAATCTTCTGCCATTATGGGAAGCTTACCCAATTTTTCTTTGATTGTGTCAAATAACTTTTCACCAGGTGCTTTTAACCATTCCCCATCAATAGCTGTTTCTTCACCCTTTGCTACAGCCCAATAAGCTTCAAAACCTCGGAAATGGTCAATGCGGATAATATCTAAATAATCCAGCATTGCTTCAAAGCGTAATACCCACCATTTAAAATCTTGTTTTTGTAGTGAGTCCCAATCATAAACAGGATTACCCCACAATTGACCAGTTTCACTAAAATAATCTGGTGGAACACCTGCCATTAAAGCTGGTTCAAATGTTTCTTCATCTAAACAAAAAATATCGGAATGCGACCATACGTCAGCACTATCTTGAGCAACGTAAATTGGAATATCTCCAATAATTTCTACACGGCTCATATTAGCATAAGCCTTTAATTCAGACCATTGCCGGAAAAATTCATATTGAGTAAATTTATAGTACAAAATCTCTTTGCTTAATTGTTCTCTTGCTTGTTCTAAGGCTTTCGGGTCTCGCTTCACAAGCTCAATTTCCCAAGTATGCCAACTAGTACCCCCGTTAGCGTCTTTAAGTGCCATAAATAAAGCATAATCGTCTAACCAGTAAGCTTTACTCTGACAAAAACCAGCAAATTCAGTCTTTTGTAATGCTTTTGCAATGCTTTGAAAATTCTCACAAGCCTTCTTGAGTAAGGGTATTTTAGTTGCTGCAACTAATTCAAAATCAACTTTGTAATCGGGGAAATATGGTAAATTAGCAAAATCTTCCTCTGCTAATAAACCAGCTTCAAGCAGTTTGTCTGGACTAATTAACAAAGGATTTCCAGCCATTGCTGAATAACTAGCATAAGGCGAATTTCCATAACCCACAGGTCCCAAAGGTAGAACTTGCCAATATTGCTGGCAACTTTCTCGTAAAAAATCAATAAAGCGATAGGCTTCTAAACCCAAATCCCCAATCCCAAAACGACTGGGAAAACAAGTCGGATGCAACAAAACGCCACTGGTTCTAGGAAAAGGCATAAGTTATTAACTATATAAATAAACAAGCAATCCAATCGAATCTATCACGGAAGTGTAGTTCGCAGTCAGGGTTCTCACCACTGGCAACAGCCAACAGTCAACCGTCAACCGTCAACAAACCAAAATGACCTACCGAAATCCCGCTCCAACAGTTGATATCATCATCGAATTAATAGACCGTCCTCATCGACCGATAGTATTAATTGAGCGACACAATATACCCTTAGGTTGGGCTATTCCTGGAGGCTTTGTTGATTACGGTGAACCAGTGGAAGTGGCTGCAATAAGGGAAGCTGAAGAAGAAACCAGTTTGCAGGTAGAATTAATTGAACAATTTCACGTATATTCTGACCCCAAGCGCGACCCCCGCAAACATACGCTGAGTATTGTCTTTTTAGCAACTGCAACTGGAGAACCAAAAGCAGGAGATGATGCTAAAGGTGTAGGAATTTTTGAGCCTTGGTGTGTTCCTGGTAATTTATGTTTTGACCATGACCAAATTTTACGAGATTATTGGCGGTATCGTCATTACGGAATGCGTCCTAGATTAGGTTAATAAATGTTAACAAATATCTATTTTTGGATGATTTTAGCTTGACCGTGCAGTGTCAGTTGAGCTTCTGGCACAGTAAATAAATAACAATGATGGCTTTATAGTACTTTGATACCTATGTGAATACGGTTTCCACATCTAGCATCTAAACTTAGGATATAAACCTCAATATAACCTGGAGGTGCAGCACTATGGTGCGAGAAATTACAGAATTTGAGACCGTCAACGATTTAGTTATCTACCCAGAAAGCGACGGTCAACCGATGGCGGAAAATACAGTACAGTTTCGTTGGATTGTAACAATTAAAGAAAGCTTAGAAATATTATTTGCTGCAAATCCTGATGTATTTATCGCTGGAGATTTGTTTTGGTATCCGGTAAAAGACGACGGTGATACAAAATATGCTCCCGACACAATGGTAGTTTTTGGTAGACCAAAGGGTGATAGAAGTTCATACGTACAATGCAATGAAGCAAATATTGCGCCACAGGTTGTATTTGAAATTTTGTCACCTAGTAACACGAAGCAAGAAATGGAAACAAAACTTGGCTTTTACGATAAATATGGCGTCGAAGAATATTATCTATATGACCCTTATAAAAATAATTTAACTGGTTGGTTACGTTCAAAGAAAAATCTGAAAGAAATCACAAATATAAATGGTTGGACTAGTCCACGTTTAAAAATCAAGTTTGTTTTAAAAGCAACGACACTTGAAATTTATCGTCCAGATGGTCGGAAATTTTTAACGCCAGTTGAACTAGACCAACAACGTCAGCAGGCTGAACAACGAGCGGAGCGTTTGGCTGCAAAATTGCGGGAGTTGGGACAAGACCCAGATTTGTTATAAAGTACTTCTAAATTAGAAATATTCACGATGGATAAGCAGGGAGGGGTTACGAAAAACAGATAGAAAGTGTCAGTTGAGCTTCTGGTACAGTAAATAAATAACAATGATGGCTTTCATAGTACTTTCATACCTATGTGAATACGGTTTCCACATCTAGCATCTAAACTTAGGATATAAACCTCGATATAACCTGGAGGTGCAGCACTATGGTGCAAGAAATTACAGAATTTGAGACCGTCAACGATTTAGTTATCTACCCAGAAAGCGACGGTCAACCGATGGCGGAAAATACAGTACAGTTTCGTTGGATTGTAACAATTAAAGAAAGCTTAGAAATATTATTTGCTGCAAATCCTGATGTATTTATCGCTGGAGATTTGTTTTGGTATCCGGTAAAAGACGACGGTGATACAAAATATGCTCCCGACACAATGGTAGTTTTTGGTAGACCAAAGGGTGATAGAAGTTCATACGTACAATGCAATGAAGCAAATATTGCGCCACAGGTTGTATTTGAAATTTTGTCACCTAGTAACACGAAGCAAGAAATGGAAACAAAACTTGGCTTTTACGATAAATATGGCGTCGAAGAATATTATCTATATGACCCTTATAAAAATAATTTAACTGGTTGGTTACGTTCAAAGAAAAATCTGAAAGAAATCACAAATATAAATGGTTGGACTAGTCCACGTTTAAAAATCAAGTTTGTTTTAAAAGCAACGACACTTGAAATTTATCGTCCAGATGGTCGGAAATTTTTAACGCCAGTTGAACTAGACCAACAACGTCAGCAGGCTGAAAAACGAGCAGAAGCTGAACGACAACGGGCAGAACGTTTAGCTGCAAAATTGCGAGAATTGGGACAAGACCCGGATTTGCTATAAGGGGCTTTCAAATTAGAAAATTTTTAGTAGCCCATCATCAAGGGTGGGCAAGGATGCCCACCCCACAAGATATTTAGTCATTTTAATAGTATACTTTATCTTTATAATTGACCTTACTGGTGCAAATATATTCGGAGCCAATATCGAAGATGCTGACCTAACTGGTGCGATAATGCCAGATGGTAAACGCTACAAACAAGAAGCATCGCAAGCACAAGCGCAAGTAATATCTATGACTCGTGAAGTAATTCGTACAGACAAAGCACCCGCACCAGTCGGACCTTATAACCAAGCTATAGCAGCTTCTGGAAAAATGCTTTTTGTCGCTGGACAAATCGCTATCGACCCTAGACTTGGTGATGTTGTTTACAAAGATGACGTTACCAAGCAAACTCAACAAGTAATGGCAAACATCGAAGCTATCCTCACTACCGCAGGTGCAACTTTTAGTGATGTGGTCAAAACTAGTGTATTTCTTTCCGATATGAATAATTTCGGTGCAGTTAATACTGTTTACGCGAAATATTTTTCCGAAGATACTGCACCTGCTCGTGCCTGTGTTGAGGTATCGCGTTTGCCAAAAGACGTACTGGTAGAGATTGAATGTATTGCAGTTATCCCTGACCACGGATGACATAACAGATGTAGCCGATGTTTTTTTAGCAACCACGTAATAATGTAGAGAGGTTACATGTAACGTCTCTACACGTATTATACATAGATAAAATCATACCTCTTATTTCCTTTTGGTGAAGCCTAATTAGTAGTATTTTGTGAGATTTAAATCTTTGCTTTTGTAGACATGATAAGGGTTTGGAAAATTTGTAAGATGCCTCCGTAATGAGTATTGACTTTCGTAAACCAAAAGTATAAAGTTTTTATTAAACAGGCTAGTTGATAGTTATTTTCATAAATCTTGAGATATCTTCTCAAAGGAGTATTAGTAATGACTCGGAGTAAAAAAGGTTTGCTAGGCGTTAGTGCTGGATTGCTAGCGTTGGCTGGTTTGGCTTTCGGTTCTGTTGGAATGCGAGCAATAGCGAACCCAACTTCGACTCAAAAAGAGCCAGGTTTGGTCGCTCAAAATCCTCCTATCACAACATTAAGAATCGTTTTACCAAGCCGTTCTGATTCTACTGACTTGCAAAATAAGGCCAATAGATTAGCTGCATTTCTATCAGCAGAATTGAAAATGCCAGTTCAAGCAACAGTAGGTGATGATACTGCAGCAGTGGAAGCATTACGAGCAAACAGAGCAGAGATATCTTTCTTAAATAGCCGTGGTGCTATCAAAGCTCAAAAACTAGCTAATGCTCGGATGTATTTAGCTGAAGTACGTTCTAATTACTCTGGTCGGTTCACATATCGCTCAATTTTTGTCGTTCCCAAAGATAGTCCTCTCAAAACTCAGCGGGGGGCTAGTGCTCGGGTAGCATTGGGACAATTACGTGGTAGAAGAATCGCTTTCACATCTCCCACATCTGGTTCAGGGTTCATCGTTCCTGTTGGTGAGTTAGTGAAAAGTGGACTCGTTCCCAATCGCGACCGTTTGGGTAATTTCTTCGGTCAGGTTAGCTATGGTGGTGGCTACAGCGGTGCATTACAAGCTGTATTACGCGGTCAAGCGGATGTTGCAGCCGTCTCAGAATATACTTTAGGTGCGCCATACATCACAGCGGAAGAAGCTCAAAGGTTGCGAATACTGTATTCAATCTCAGGTGTACCAGCTCACGGTATCGTGATTGATGACCGAGTTTCAGGACAAATGCGTAACAGAATCATCGCCGCTCTACTAAAATTAAATCAGTCAAAGAATAACAGCTTATTGCGCGATTTATATAACTCCACAGAATTAGTTCCGGTAAACCACGACACTCACGTAAAACCAATGCTTGAAGCACTTCAGCGTGCTGGTATTGAACCTTAGAGGGAATTGGGAATTGGGAATTGGTAATTGGTAATTGGTAATTGGTAATTGGTAATTAGTAATTGCTTTTCTTCCATTACTCATTACTCATTACTTATTCCCCATTCCCCATTACTTATTCCCCATTCCCCACTCCCCACTCCCCATTCCCCATTCCCCATTCCCTACTCCCCACTCCCCATTCCCATGAACCAACCTCTCATTGATTGTCAGAATTTAGAAACGGCTTTTGCTAAATCTCTGAATCGTCCCATTCTTGACCAGATTAGTTGTACGATTAATCGTGGTGAGTTTGTTGCTTTGTTGGGACTCAATGGTGCGGGTAAATCTACTTTGTTGCGTTCGCTGGTTGGGCTAGTGCCCATAAATAATGGAAATATTTATATTAATGGTGTAGCAATGTCTAAGCAAACATTGCCAAAAATTCGTAGTGATATGGCAATGTTATTTCAGGGTGGTGGATTGATTCGTCAGTTAACAGCAATTGAAAATGTTTTGTGCGGATGTTTAGCTTGTAAAACTCCTTGGCAAACTTTGCTCGGCTTTCCCAAAAACGATAGACGACGTGCATTAGAAATATTAGATAGATTTGGATTAAAGGATAAGGCTTATCAAAAAACCGCTCAACTTAGCGGTGGACAGCAACAAAGAGTCGCGATTGCTCGTGCTTTAATTCAGTCACCACAAATTTTATTAGCAGATGAACCAACTACTGGTTTAGATGTTATTGCTTCGCGACAGTTAATGGAGACTTTATCGGAGTTACATTCAGTAAATGGTATGACCATTGTTACAGTATTACACGATTTGGCAATGGCCGAAAAATATGCTCAGCGAGCAATTGTTCTCGATGCTGGACGTGTAATTTATGATGGTTCTAGTAGCAAAGTACAAGCCGTATTTTCCGATTTAAATGCAGTGTAGATGAAAAATTTTACTTCTCTTTGGAATCGTTATGTCTGGGTTAGTCGCTTACTTGTATTCGCTATAGTTGTTATTGTTTACAGCTGGGCATTGCGAGGTTTAAGTGTAGATTTGGAATTATTGAAAGGCAGCTGGCCTTACATAACTGATTTTATCTCTAGATTGTTCCCACCCGATTTAACAGTTTTAGATATTGCCATCCAACGGTTAGTTGAAACAATACAAATGTCATTATGGGGAACTACTATCGGAGCAGTTTTATCCGTACCCATCGCAATCGCTTCTGCAAGTAATGTTGCTCCTTTTTGGCTGCAATGGTTAGCAAATCTACTGCAAAACGCTGTACGTTCAGTCCCTTCCATTATTCTTGGGCTAATTTTAGTAGCTGCAACCGGATTGGGGGCACCAGCTGGTACTTTAGCTTTAGGGATTTATGCTATTGGCTACCTTGCTAAATTCTATCAACAAGCTATCGAGTCCGTTGACCGTCGTTCTATAGAATCTTTGCAAGTAGCTGGTGCATCAAGATTACAAATAGCTCAATATGGTATTTTGCCCCAAGTTTTACCACTGGTCTTGGGTTATACACTATGGATGTTTGAATACAATATTCGTGCTGCTTCCGTTCTCGGTGTCGTAGGAGCAGGGGGTATCGGTTTTCAAATGGTGGAATATATAAGAGGCTTTGAATATACCAAAGCCACTACTTTTATTTTGGTGCTGTTGGTGGTCGTGACTGTGATAGATTTCTTCAGCAGCAAACTACGGCATAAGCTGGATTCGTCAATGTAGACATTGATAATGTAGAGACGTTACATGTAACGTCTTTTTATCTATTGTCTATTGTCTACTTTTTATCTATTGTCTATTGTCTACATACAATAGTTTTGCAATTTTATCTCAACTGATTTACTATAAAATTTCTCATTAAATACTTATAATTCCGCAGGTTGCTTCCACTAAACCAGCCATTGGCATTGCGACCTCTGAATCTTGTTTTTTATTGTTGACTGCTTTCTGAACAAGATGTTTCTCCACCAGTTCAGGAACTTGTGCTGCTGTTACACGGCTATATCGTGTTTTATCTGGCATTACCAAATTTGCTCCAGCTTTACAGTTTTTCATGCAACCCGTACCCTTTATGCTTACCGAATCTTCTAAACCTTTTTCGCTTAAAGCTGCTTCTAATGCTTGACAGACTGCTTTTCCACCTTTCTTCATACAGTCAGATTTTTGACAAACTAAAACTGTGGAGCGCTTAATGGGGAGTGGGGAGTGGGGAGTGGGGAGTGGGGAGTGGGGAGTGGGGAGTGGGGAGTGGGGAGTGGGGAGTGGGGAGTGGGATTCGTTGGGAACTGCGATTACACGCTCGGCTTTTAGTTTAATTTTACCGCTTTCTAAACAGTGCTGTTTTTTACCTACTATTTGTAGCAAAGTTCCTTTTGGTAAACGCCAATCAAATGCATGGCGTAAATTTTTAGCGAGTTTAACGTAACACTCACCTTCAGTAGTGTCTAAAATTAAGCCTTTTATCTTATAGCCATCCTTAATGACAAACTCTTGGAATTTGCCCTCAAGAAAAAAAGGAGATTCTTGGTACTTGTCATATTTACTCATTCTTCTATTTCCTTTGTAACTACAATTTTTTGTTAAGCGCGAAGTCGTAAGCAGCTTTCCAGCATCCATATAGAGTCTTGACGCGAAATTGTTAATTGTCGTGTCACGCTCCAAAGTTGAACTGCTGCTATAACGTCTTTAATTTCCACGCTTAACGGTTGGTCACTTTCACACCAACAGGGAATATCCAACTCTTGTAAACGTCGAAAGACTTCCCAACGGTCAGCCCTATTTACAAGGACAACGTACTTTTGTTCTGTTTCCGAACGGAACGGTTTCAAGATAAATTCCCCTTAAAGTTCAACTATTTCGCAGTCTTTTCTGCTGCGTAACTTTATGCTTTTTGCAAATATTAAGTTTTAAGCCCCTACTATTAGCATACACCAAGTGCCAAGAATTCTCATTAATTTTATTGCCTCAAATAAAAATTTTTTGCCAATTCTCTGTGAGTTCGGTAAGTCGGGGATGTGGGAATTACGGAGAGGGAGTGGGGAGTGGGGAGTGGGGAATGGGGGAGATGAGGGAGATGAGGCAGAGAAAAAACTGAAGGCTAAAAACTCATGACTTTTAACCCCCAATTCCCAATTCCCAATTTCCCACTCCCCACTCCCCACTAAAAAATCTCCTCATTTTAGTAGGTTGCTATTAATTTTTTCGGTGTTAATATAAAATAGCTGATGAACAGCAAATTAACCTGCCAAATTACAGAAAAAAACCATGTCTGATACCACTACATTGTTGCAAAGCTTTGGCGAAGTTACTGATAACCCGATACTTTTAGATAAGAGCGTTACTACGCCTGTTTGCGAAGGTTTTAATGTTGTATTAGCAAGTTTTCAAACTCTTGCCTTACAGTATCAAAAGCATCATTTCGTAGTTGATGGTGCAGAATTTTACTCGCTCCATGAGTTTTTTAATGATAGTTATAAAGAAGTACTAGACCATGTTCATGAAATTGGTGAGCGTTTAGATGGTTTAGGTGGTGTGCCTGTTGCTACTTTAAGAAAATTAGTAGAATTATGCTGTTTTGAACAAGAAATAGATGGCGTTTTTTCTTGCCGTCAAATGGTAGAAAATGACCTCAAAGCAGAGCAATCTTTAATTAGTGTAATTCGTCGTCAAGCCAGTCAGGCTGAGAGTTTAGGCGACCGTGGCACAAGATATCTGTATGAAAAGATTCTTCTTAAAACTGAGGAGCGTGCATACCATTTATCGCATTTCTTAGCAAAAGATAGTCTAACTTTGGGATTTGTTCAGACTTTGAGCAATTAATATCCTTGGTGACGATAAATTTCATTAAGATAGACTGGATTTACAAAACTTCAAAGCACGATTAATTTAAAAAGAAGATGAAAATAGGCAGAAAGGTAACTTTATATCTTTCTGCCATTTTTAATAAAAAATATATAACTATATAGTATTTAATTACAAAAACTAATAATAGGATAAATATGCAATAATTACTTTAATTTAGAAATTTTTATCATTAAGTAAATTCTGATATAACAATTATCATTTAACAGGTATTATATATGACTAAAAAGAGATGACTTTTTATTGAAAAAAATACCTAATGGAAGTGAAAAAAGTTCGCAAAAATAAATTTAATTACGTAGCAGTAGAGACGCGATTTATCGCGTCTCAAAATCCAAAATCCAAAATCCGAAATCCAAAATCCATAATCCATAATCCATAATCCATAATCCATAATCCATAATCCATAATCCACAGTCCATAACCCACAACCCACAATCCACACAACCCACAACCCATAATCCACAACCCACAACCCATAATCCACAACCCACAATCCACAATCCACAACCCATAATCCACAACCCACAATCCACAATCCACAATCCAAAATCCAATGAGATGAGACAATGAACTTGGACTTACAGCCATAAAAACCAAGTAAAAACCTATGGCAAACAACCTCTCCCCCTCTCCCTCTCTGCCTTTCTCCCCCTCCTCCACCCTTCCCCTTACAGGAAAAACTATTTTAGTGACACGCTCTGTTGGACAGTCGAGTCAATTTTGCTTAAGCCTACAAGCGGAAGGTGCTAACGTGATTGAAATGCCGACGTTAGAGATATGTCCCCCTTCGAGTTGGTCAGGGTTAGATAAAGCGATTTCTCAGATTAGCGAGTTCGACTGGTTGATTCTGACTTCGACCAACGGTATTGATTATTTTTTTGAAAGATTAATGGCACTGGGTAAAGATGTCCGTGGGTTAATCAATTTGAAAATTGCTGTAGTGGGTGAAAAAACAGCCCAAAGTTTGAAGCAGCGGTGTTTACAAGCAGATTTTATTCCACCTAATTTTGTAGCAGACTCTTTAGTATCCGCTTTTCCAGAGGAACTGGCTAATAAAAAAATCTTGTTTCCCACGGTGGAAAGTGGGGGACGAGAACTTTTAGAAAAAGAGTTTACTGCTAAAGGTGCGGAGGTTACCAAGGTAGCAGCTTATCAATCTTGCTGTCCTAGTAGTATTCCTGCAACGGCTGAGTTGGCTTTGCAAAGTGGTGTTGTGGATGTCATTACTTTTGCAAGTTCCAAGACTGTGCAATTTTTTTGTCAGTTAGTAGCAACGGTATTTCCCCAAGAAGACTCGAATGGCAATTTTTCCGAAGTGCTGGCAAAATATTTGGAAGGTGTTTGTATTGCTTCCATTGGTCCACAAACTTCTAAAACTTGTCTAGAGTTATTTGGACGTGTGGATGTTGAGGCTGAGGAATATACTTTGGATGGCTTGACTGAAGCTGTAGTTGATTGGGTGAAAAATCATCCAGAATAAAAGAACCCCACCCCCAACCCTCTATCCCGTATACCTACCGTGTACACACAAGTCTCTAAATAGTCCTAAAGCTCCACGAAATACCCCTGAACTAAAGTTCGGGCTAAAAGCTAAAACCCGTTAAAAACGGGTTTAAAGCAAGATAAGAGTGTAAATTCAAACCCGTTTCAACGGGTTTCAGCTTTTAGCCCGAACTTTAGTTCAGGGATTTTATGGACTTATATGTACACGGTAGACCCATCTACGGGGAGGAGGCTACGATTTTATAACAGTTAACAATAAACAATCAACTAAAAAATGACAAAACGCATCATTGGTTTAACGGGAGGTATCGCGACTGGTAAAAGTACGGTCGCTAATTATTTGGCTAAAACTTACGATTTACCTATATTTGATGCAGATATTTATTCGAGAGAAGCGGTAACTTTGGGTTCACCGATTTTACAAAAAATATCGCAACGCTATGGAAAAGAAATTTTACTGGAAAATGGTGAACTTAATCGTCCAAAATTAGGTAAGATTATTTTTAATAATCAAGAAGAACGACTTTTTATAGAAAGTTTAATTCACCCTTATGTACGAGATAAATTTATTCAGGAAATTGCTGCTTCTAGTAAATACATTGTGGTCTTAGTTGTTCCTTTGTTATTTGAAGCGGAAATGACTGAGTTAGTTACAGAAATCTGGGTGGTGTGGTGTTCTCCAGAGAAACAACTTGAAAGGTTAATGCAGCGCAATAATTTAAGTAATTCAGAAGCGCAAGAGCGTATAAATAGCCAAATGCCTTTGTCTGAAAAAGCTGCGCTCGCTGATGTAGTGTTGGATAATTCTACAAATGAAGATGCTTTATTTAAACAAGTTGATAAACTTATATATAGAATATTGTAAAATTTCTCTGAAAATTATATGTAAAAATTATGACAGATATGACTCGTTTTATTGCTGCAAATAATCCGGAAAGGACTGCTACCAAGATTATATAAAGGACAAGACTTACGTTTAAGTTATGTAACTTGGCAAGAAGAGTTTAACCCTTTTGTTGTTGTGGAATTGTTGTCCCCAGGTACAGAAGATGAAGATTTAGGTGAGACCGAAAGCGAACCAGGAAGACCTCCGACCAAATGGGATGTATACGAACAGATTCTTCAAGTTCCTTATTACATAATTTTTAGCCGCTATACCAACGAGCTACAAGCTTTTCAACTAGTTGATGGTCGCTATGAAGCGATGGATATTACATCAGAACGATTACTTATACCTGATTTAGGCTTAAACTTGGGACTATGGTACGGTTCGTTCCAAAATATTACACGTTTGTGGTTGCGATGGTACACTCTATCGGGGGAGTTAATACCAGTCTCAGACGAACAATTGATTTTAGCAAAAGAACAACTCCAACAAATAAGGCAACAAGTCCAACTATTAGAACAGGAAAATCAACTATTGGGACAAGAAAATCAACAATTAGGACAAGAAAATCAACAATTAGGACAGGATAATAAGAAATTAGAACAGGAGTATCAATTGCTAGAACAGCAGAAGCAACTACTAGAACAGGAGAATCAAGAAGTCCAACAAAAAGCGAACATAGCCCAAAGACGAGCAGAACAATTAGCAGAACGCTTACGTCAACTAGGTATTAGCCCTGACGAATAGGAAAAATTAGGGATGCTCCCTTCCAAACTCTCTCTTCTCTCTCCCTCTCAATACTGCTCGGTTAAGGTTTTTTCACAATAATTTCGACTTATAGAGACGCGATAAATCGCCGTCTCTACGGATTTCCCTTCACGCACTTCGTCCCTTAGTGGTTTAAAAGAGCCTTCTTAAACTCTACCGCATTCTTAAAATAAATCTCTGGCTTCTCCACCAACCCCAAATCTATAACCTCAGCCAACTTTTGAGGAATACTTGCATCACGTTCCCGAATAGGCACAGGGTCATTCATCAAAACCGCCAAAAACACATCATTACCTGTAAAATTACGCGGATAAGTCCCAGTAAGCATATTATATAGACAAGCTGCAGCAGCCCAAACATCCACTTCTGGCTGAGTATATTTAAAATTAAGAACCTGTTGCCTCGGTATAAAAACAGGAGTACCAGCCTTAGTTCCAGTCGCAGTTTGACCGCTTAAACCAGCAAAATCAAAAGCCTTAGCTAAACCATAATCACCAATTTTTACTATCAGCTTTCCCTCCCTGCTGCTGCATTAAATCCGCAACATTTCCCCCAGCGCAATATTCCATTGTGAAAAAGAAAATACCTTCAAAAAAGCCATAATCGATTAGTTGTACAACATGAGGATGCTGCAAAGCTTTAGTATTTTCTGTCTCTCGTAAAAATCTCTGCACAGCATTTTCGTTAGCTGCGATTGCGGGTAACATTATCTTCAAGGCAATAAGCTTACCTGAATCATTGTATTGTGCCAAATAAACTTCTCCGAAACCACCTTTTCCTAATAGTTTGATTATATTGTAACCGCGAATAACTGTTAAATTATTATTACCATTTGCAGCTAAACCTAACCAGCGTTTAATAGTTTCTAGAAAATTTGGAGGTTGTGTTAATTCTTGATTTCCGTCAATTGTTGGTGGGCAATAATTAGGAATATTTATTTCCTGGGGGTCAGTTTGGATATTAACTGCAAATACAGTTTTACCAAGTTTTATTTCATCATCTTGCTGCAAATCATACTCTGGAAATTGTAATTTTGCGGCTTCTTCCGGTGTTTGGTGTGATTCTCGCTGACCAATTTTTTTCTCGTTGACGTAAGTACCGTTTTTACTCCCGAAGTCACGTATTCTAATATTTGGTGGATTGATATCCAAAAGACAGTGATAGCGAGAGATGGTTTTATGGTCTGGGTCGTCTGGTAGTTGGATATTACATTCTGGGCTTCTGCCAATTATACAGGTGGTGCGAGAGTCGAAGGTATATTGCCTTCCGGGAAGTTTGCCTTCGGTGATAGTAAGGGTGACTTTGGGGGACATTTATACTTTATATATTATGTATTTTTACTGTGGCTGTTTTATTTTAACAATAGACATCTCCGTCCAAGATTTAGAGACCACAAATTTACACGCAGACCTAACCCCCCTACCCCCCTTCGCTGCAAGGGAAGGAGGGAAATTAAAGCCTTTCTCTGGTTCAGGGAGATGTATATTAACGATTCTCAGTTAAGTGAGGTACAAAGAAAAAAATGAAACTCTTGTGGGGTGGGCATCCTTGCCCGCCCTGGTGTATTTAATCAAAAGGAGAATCGCTATAAACTAAAAATGAGGAAATTGAGCAAGTTGCAGAAAAATTTATTTTTGCCAATTGCTACAACCCACAATTTGTCGGTAGCGTACTACAAAATTCTTGCTCTACTAGTTCAGATAATCTAGATGACGACGAACCGATATCGGAAACCCAGAACCCGCAAGGATTCGTTGAAAGTTAGGCTTTAACAAATCTTTAAAAAATTTTGTAAGCCTTATATGTTACATTTTACAAGTCTCGACGCGAGAGAAGAGACAACCACAACCCACCCCCTCCCCCCATGAACGAACCTGCCCCCGATGCTTGGGAGGTGAGCTTCTGGTGCTGTGAGGTTAAATGTAATATCTTCGTAATACAACCACTCTCCTTTCTTTCTCCAGCCAATGCAATCGCCGAAAGCGTACCATATTTTTTCGTCGTAGTTTCTGGTTCCTCCCAGGCTCTGATAAATGCGCTTTTGTACAGAAAAGCCAAAGCGACGATTACTGTATTTTACCCATAACTGGTCAATCGTGCGGAGGTCTTTGCAGGGAAAGTTATCAATATGTTTAACATCAAGGCAACCTTTTTCTTCTCTCCCAGAGACGGCTAGCATAACTCGTGCTGTTTCTTCATCTGCTTGCCTCCATTCTCCTGCAGCAAGTAAATCACGCAGTCGAGTATAGTCGATTCCCACAGCAGATTGTAGATTTTCTGGCTGCGATTTTGGATTAATTAATTCCAACCATTCCCGCACTGTTTGGGGACGCTCTTGAGGTTCAAGAGCCATCCCCTTGACAATAGCATCGGAAACTCTGTCACTTATGCGAGGATTAAGTTGCTTTGGTGGTGGTAATTGTGCGTGTTTGCGAAACTGTGCAGGAAAAGGCATTTCCCCTGTCAGCAAATTATAAAATGTCGCGGCTAAAGCATAAACATCTGTATAAGCACCAAAATGACCCCGGTTTTCATACTGCTCAATTGGTGCATATCCTTCGGTCATGGAATTTGTCATTGTTTTTGTTTTTCCGATGACAAATTCACGTGCTAGACCAAAATCAATTAATACAGCTTCTTGTGTCCCACGACGCAGTAAGATATTATTCGGCTTGATATCCCGGTGTAAAAATCCTTTGGAGTGTACAAACTCTAAAGCTTGTCCAATTTGCTCAATATACTTTAGTGCTTCTTGCTCGGAAAATGTTCCACGCTCTTGGACGTAAACTTCTAAATCATCCCCATCAATATGTTCCATCACCATACCCCAAAGTACATCTTCTTGGATGACTTCATAGACTTTGACGATATGGGAATGACCGCATTGTGCTAAACGCAGGGCTTCGTTGACAAATTTTACCTGTCGCTGTTGAAAATTGGCTTGGCTTTGTTGTTTGTCGTTGAGGGTTTTGAGGACAAATATATTACCAGTGCGCTGTTCGCGGATACTATAGGTTGTGCCGTAACCACCACCACCAAGGACTTTTTCAATTATAAATCGTCCGGATTGTAGCGATTTGCCCGGTTGCCAGCGTTCCATAGGTAAAATCTGGGATTATATATGTGATGTTTTATAGGTATAGTTTTACCATAAATACTTGAGCTTTTCTTGTAGTATGGTTATCTTACCGTAATTTATACTGAGAGAGCAGTGGCGAATGGAATTCGCGGCTACACAAGGAAAACCCACCTCCGTGGGTTAATAAAGTCTGTAAAGAGCACTTGTAGAGACCTAATTAATTCGCTCTCTCAACATTTTGTGTTTAATTTAGGCAGCAACCGGGGATTGTTTAAAAGTTCCTGTTTGTGTATCTATTATTAAAATGTCTCCTTCAATATCATGAATTTCCACATCACTGTCGCTAATTGATATGGACGAGCCTAATTCTGGCAAACCTTTGATAAATCTAATTGAACCATCTGAATTGAAAAGCAGCAATTCCGACTCTGTAAGAACGGCAGCAACTGTATCAACCGCTAGGATTTGTAATATATTTGTGACTGAAGATAAGCTGACAATAATATGCCCTGTGTTTAAATTAAGTGCTACTAGTTGCTGGTCAATTCCAATCCAAAGAATTTGCTGTGTTGATAGTACAAAAATCGGTTCAATTAAATCGCTTCTGCAACTTATAGCATAATGTCCTAATTGTTCACCCAAATCAATTAATGTAAATCGACGTGCATTTTTGTGGACAATGATTTGTCGAACTTTGTCAATTTCATTAAATTTCGATTGTTCGATATTTTTGATTCTCATTGCTAATCCTGGTTAGATATTTTAGGAATTATAGTGCTAACTTCTGGAATGATAAATAAATTGTCTGCTTGGTAAAAATATGCGATTTCAATTACTCTTTTTACTTCACCTCAGAAACTTCAATTTGTTTGATAATTGTGATTACATTATAATTTTCACTCAACATCAATCGCATCAGACTGTTTGTCAATTACGTCATCTACACCTTGTTCAGGAGGTTTTTCTTGTGAGACATTTTCCAGTAAGCCAGCAGTTTTGAGTAAATTTCTAAGCAAACCTATTTTTAAGTCTTTATTCCCGTGAATTGGCACAGAAATTTTAGATGGATTTCCAGATTTCACATAGACGTGATGGCTACCTTTAACTCGTAATAATACCCACCCGTTGCGTTCTAATAGTTTCGCTAACTCCTTACCAGACATGGAGTTCATACGGCAATTTCCATCACTTTGGATTTTTCGGTTATTTGTGCAGCATCAATATCAACTGATAGACAAGCCTCTATGGCTTCATAAATATTTTCAAGTAATTCTTCAAATGTCTCTCCTTGAGTGGCACAACCTGGAATGGCTGGAACTTCAGCCCAATATCCACCTTCTTCTGCCTCATGGATGATTACTTTGAGTTTCATTTTTCTCTTAAAATGATAGGCTTTACTGTTTATCTTAATTCAATCACACCATGATTAGACGTAGAATTGAGGCTAAAAAATAAGTTTTCTCTTGGATTCCGGAGACTTCCGATGCGTAACTGAGAAGCTCAAAATGAGGAAGTTGAACAAAGTCGCGTAAAAATGTATTTTTGCCAATTGCTACAACCCACAATTTGTCGGTAGCGTACTACAAAATTCTTGCTCTACTAGTTCAAGATGACCAGTACCAGGTATCGGGAACAGCGAACCAGGTATCGGAAACAGCGTTGACACCTTTTTTTTCTCGTAAACTCTGCCTTGATTTCAATCTGAAGATGTAATAATTGTCCAATCTTCTAGTTGTAAATTAGGGATTTTTGAGAAATCTTTATTATTGCGTGTAACTAAAATACCTTTTATAGAGAGCGTTATTGCTGCAATACGTAAATCTCTTGTACCGATACGAATTCTTTGATTAACTAATTCTCTATAGCAATTGTAGGCAGACTGGTCAAAATCCAGCAGCCTGAGCTTGTTAAGGTATTCAATACCATCTCTTAATCCTTTGTAAGCCATTATTAAGTTTTCAGACTGGGGAAATTTATCATTATATTTATTAATAACATTTAGCCATCCCTTCATTTGTTCTTCTAGTGTGACAACTGTTATAGCTAAATTTCCAGAATTAATTTGATTGATACGCTGTAAAACATTTGGATGTTCCCTTTGGAGAAGTGATAAATGGTCTGTATCTAGCACCCATATAAATGTCACTTGAGCTTTATCCTATACATCGGGTTGGTTATAATACTCTTCCATTTCTCCGTCCAGTTTGTTACGCTCTGCTTCTATCTCAGCCAGCACCTCGTCAAAAAGTGGGTTGTCTTTATACATACCTGCAACTTTCATCCAAGGATTTTCAGCTTGAACAGCTTCTATCTCTAAGGTAACTATTTTTGAATTAGTCAAACGCTCGTGCAACAGCTTTTGTAACTTTTCTACAGCTTCATTTTCAGTTTTTCCCGAACTTTTACAGTCTGATAAACCTAGCATAACTGCACTGAATGTACCGTCTTGTTCTTTTTCAATCAATACATTATAGCTGAGCTTAGAAACGTCAGTTGGAAAACTTATTAAAGGACTAAAAGTAACCATATTTTTATTTTTATTAATATGTTTTAACGATAAAGCATTTTCATTCCTAAGTAAAGCAGTATTGGAGCAATCGAGAACTGAGACTTTTTAAGGATAGCTGGGAAGCTAAAAAAGAGGAAATTGAAAAAGTGGCTGAAAAATTTATTTTTGCCAATTGTTATAATCCTCAATTTGTTGGTAGCGTACTACAAAATTCCTACTCTGAAAACTCAGACGACCAAGATGACCAGTACCAGGTATGGTCAAGCTAGAACCCGCAAGGCTTCGTTGAAAATAAGGTGTTTACAAATCGTAACAAAATTCTGTAAGCCTTATATGTTACATTTTACAAGTCTCGACGCGAGAGAAGAGAATACCTCCCATTCTATCCGCAACAAGATCCCCCCCACAACAGGGAGGTGTCCCTGAGGTGCTGTAAGGGCAAAAGTAATATCTTTGTAATACAACCACAACTTACCTTGTTTTCTTTGTTTTCTCCAGCCAACGCGGTCGCCAAACGCTTCCCAAATTTTTTCGTCGTACTGTCTGGTTCCTCCCAGACTCTGATAAATGCGCTTTTGCACAGAAAAACCAAAGTGACCGTTACTATATTTTACCCACAACTGGTCAATCGTGCGGAGGTCTGAGCAGGGAAAGTTGTCAATGTTCTCATCTTTAAGCCAACCTTCTTTTTGTCTCCCACAGACAGCCAGCATAACTCGTGTTGTTTCTTCATCTGCCTGCTTCCATTCTCCTGCTTTTAGTAAGTCCCGCAGTTTGGTGTAGTCCTTCCCCACAGAAGACTCCAGATGGTCAGTTTGTAATTTTGCTGTTGAGGATTTGGGATTAATTAATTCCAACCATTCCTTCACAGTAGCCGTGCGTTCTTCCGGTTCTAACGCCATCCCCTTGAGAATAGCTTGATTCACTCTATCGCTAATCCGGGAATTAAATTGCTTTGGCTCTGGTAGAGGTTACCGCTTTTGCGAAAATTTGCTGGGAAGGGTACTTCCGCAGTCAACAAACTATACAACGTTCCAGCTAAAGCATAAACATCAGTATAAGCACCAAAATTACCTCTTCGTTCATACTGTTCAATTGGTGCATAACCCTCAGTTTTCGCATTAGTCATACTACCAACTTTCCCCAGATTAAACTCACGCGCTAACCCAAAGTCAATTAAAACTGCCTCTTTTGTTCCCCGACGCAGCAAAATATTATTTGGTTTGATATCTCGATGTAAAAAACCCTTTGCGTGGACGTATTCTAAAGCTTGTCCAACTTGATTAATATAACGTAGCGCTTCATCCTCAGGCAATCGTCCCCGTTCATCTATATAAGCTGCTAAATCTTGCCCATCAATATGTTCCATCACCATTCCCCAAAGTTCATCTTCTTTGATAACTTCATGCACTTTGACGATATGGGGATGACTACACTGAGCTAAGCGTAGGGCTTCGTTAACAAATTTTACCTGCTGTTCTTCAAAGTCGGCTCTTGTTTGCTGCAAGTGATTCAGGGTTTTAAGGACAAATAATTTACCCGTACGCTGCTCTACGGCACTGTAGGTGATGCCGAAACCACCGCTACCGAGAACTTTTTGAATAGTAAAGCGTCCGTTTTGCAGTGGTTGATTAGGTCGCCAAAGTTGCATGGGTGGGGTTTGTAAGTTTGGGGCTTTTCTCCTGCTATGGTTATCCTACCGTAATTTATACTGATAGTCTAGTGATAATACTGTTCGGTTGATGAATTCTAAAATGAGTTGTTAACTCTTCAACCCACGGAGGTGGGTTTTCCTTGTGTAGCCGCGATTTCTAATCGCCAGGGCTATAATTTCACCGAAATTACATTGAAACATCCGGATTTATACATATAAGGTTTGCAAGTATAGACTAAGTATATTTATATGATTTATAAGCAAATAGAGAAAAAATATGACATACACCTTAAGTAATTTATACAGCGTTAGCTTTGGTAAAGACGACGCTGCAGCTGATGCAAACCAGGGATTTTTAAGTAAGGTATTTTACAAGACTTCATTTTACAACCGAATAAAAAACGGACAACGATTACTAATAACAGGAAGAAAAGGAACAGGTAAAAGCGCAACCTGTATAGCTTTGAAAAATGTATTGGAAGGTGAAGGTAAAAGAACTATTTTAGTAACACCTAAACTTTTATCTGTGCCCAAAATGCAGCAGTTTCAAAATACTGCAATGAATCAGGATGAAAAATTTGAATATTGTTGGAAGTATGTTTTTCTTGTAAAAATATCTCTGGAAATATTTAATGTAATTGATATTCAAGAGCTTAAATCTTCTGTGCTTAATAGTCACGAGAAGCAACAATTAAGAGAAGTTCGTACATTCCTATCTGAAAATAAAGAAATAGACAAAACAGTACCAGAAAAGTTGATTTCCAAATTAAATATATTTTCTAAATTTTCTGCCAAGCTTTTTGGAGTGGAAGCTGGAGTTGAAACTAGAAAAATAGTAGACAATCACGATTTATCTGATTTACTGGATAAATTCGAGAGCAGTATTTTAAAAATTTTGGAGAAGCTTCCAAATACTAGTATTACTATTTTAGTTGATGAAGTAGATGATATCTGGGATTCTAGCAATGAATCAACATATTTAATTATAGGTCTTTTAAACGCTATACGTAAGATTAACTCATCACTAAGCTCTAAAGCAACTATCTTAGCTTTTCTCCGGTCTGATATTTGGGATGAACTTTCTTTCGCAAGTAAAGATAAACTTAGAAGTGAAGAAGAAAGAATTAGTTGGGTCGAAAATGATTTGAAGCGCTTAATCGGAATGAGAGGTAAAATTTCTGCCAATATCATAGGATTTGAGCCGGAAGAAGAAGTCAATAAAGTTTGGGAAACATTATTTGATGCAAAAGTTAATGAGGAAGATTCATTTAAATATATAGTTGATAGAACGCTGAAGCGTCCGCGTGAGGTGATACAATTTTGTAATTTAGCATTATCGATTGCTCAAGACAAACAACATTCTCGAATAACTCAAGAAGATATCTTAGAAGCAGAATCTACTTATTCGGGTTGGAAGATAGATGATTTAATCAATGAATACAAGGTACAGTATCCATTTTTAAAAGATTTACTCGCGATTTTTCAAGGCTTTGAGTCATCTTTCAGTAAACAACAATTTGATATTAGATACGAGCAAGCAAAACCTTTACTGATAAAAAGGTTCCCTAAGTTGAGTGAGCTTGATTCTAATGTAATTGTGCAAATTTTATTTACTATTGGATTTTTTGGTGGTCGAATTCAAGAGAAGAATGTTTATATCTACGATGGACAAGAACGCTATAAAATTGTCTTGCCTAATATTGAAAACCTGGAAATTTTAGTCGTACATCCAGCATTTCATCGAGGTTTAGGAGTTGGTAAATACAAATTAAAAATAGAAAATAAGACTATTAATATTAATCAAATAAGTACGGGTGATATTTTGATTCAAGGAAATATAAATATAGGTACTCGTTCTGGAGTATATCTAGACGAAAATGATTAGGTTTCAACCTTAATAATATGTTATATCTTACAAGTTCCGACACGAGAGAAGAGATAACAAAACAACACCCACACGGCAGGGAATAAAGTCGAATGGCACGAAAAACCTGGCTCCATACTAATTACAACCCGTTTTTAACGGGTTTAAGCTTTTAGCCCGAAATTTATTTCAGGGCTTTTCTCTTAAACTGAAAAAATTTATTTTTGTGAACTGTTATAGTCCTCAATTTGTTGGTAGCGTACTACAAAATTCTACAGTTAACCGCTCGGATAACCATACTTGGGGCAGTACCAGGTATCCCAAACCCAGAATCCGCAACAGAACCCGCAAGAGTTCGTTGAAAATTAGATGTTCACAGATATTAACAAAATTCTGTAAGCCTTATATACTAAATTTTACAAGTCTCGACGCGAGAGAAGAGACTCCCACCCTCCTTCTTTCTTCCTCATCCTCTCCAAATTCACCCTTCTCATCTCTTCTCTCCTACCCATAACCAACTCAAACTCATTAACTCCCCATTCCCACTCCCCCTCCCCTCTCGCCGGGAGGTGACCCTGAGGTGCCGTGAGGTTAAAAGTAATATCCTTGTAATACAACCACACTCCTCCTTTTCTCCAAGCAACGCGGTCGCCAAACGCTTCCCAAATTTTTCTGTCGTAATCTCTGGTTCCTCCCAGACTTTGATAAATGCGCTTTTGCACAGAAAAACCAAAGCGACTATCACTATATTTTACCCACAACTGGTCAATCGTGCTCAGGTCTGAGCGGGGAAAGTTGTCAATGTTGTCAGTTGTAAGCCAACCTTCTTGTTCTCTCCCACAAACAGCTAGCATAACCCTTGTTGTTTCTTCATCTGCTTTTCTCCATTCTCCTGCTGCTAGTAAGTCACGCAATCGAGTATAGTCCATCCCCACAGCAGATTCCAGACTTTCGGTTTGTGGTTTTGCCTTTTGCGATTGTGGATTAATTAATTCTAACCACTCCTTCACAGTAGCTGTGCGTTCTTCCGGTTCTAACGCCATCCCCTTAAGAATAGCCTGATTCACTCTATCGCTAATCCGGGAATTAAATTGCTTTGGCTCTGGTAGAGGTATACCACTTTTACGAAAATTTGCCGGGAAGGGTATTTCTTTTGTCAACAAACTATACAATGTTCCAGCTAAAGCATAAACATCAGTATAAGCACCAAAATTACCTCTTCGCTCATACTGTTCAATTGGTGCATAACCCTCGGTTTTCGCATTAGTCATACTACCTAATTGACCCAAATTAAACTCACGCGCTAGCCCAAAGTCAATTAATACTGCTTCTTTTGTCCCCCGACGCAACAAAATATTATTTGGCTTGATATCTCGATGCAAAAAACCTTTTGCGTGGACGTATTCTAAAGCTTGTCCGACCTGGCTAATGTAACCTAAAGCTTCATCCTCTAATAATTTTCCCTGCTCATCAATATAAGCTGCTAAATCTTGCCCATCAACATGTTCCATTACCATTCCCCATAATTCATCCTCTTTGATGACTTCATGCACTTTGACAATATGGGGGTGGCTGCACTGAGCTAACCGCAAGGCTTCGTTCACAAATTTTACTTGTTGCTCTTCAAAGTCGGCTCTTGTTTGCTGTAGATGATTAAGGGTTTTGAGGACAAATAATTTACCTGTGCGCTGTTCTACAGCACTGTAAGTTATACCGAAACCACCGCTACCTAAGACTTTTTTAATAATAAAGCGTCCGTTTTGCAGTGATTGATTGGGTCGCCAAAGTTGCATGGGTGGGGTTTGTAAGTTTGGGGCTTTTCTCCTGGTATGGTCATGCTACCGTAATTTATACTGATAGTCTAGTGATAATACTGTTCGGTTAATCAATTATCAAATTGCTATAAAAAATAGTCTCACGCAAAGCAGCAAAGACGCAAAGTAGAGAAATTGAGATTTAAGTCTCAAAATTTTGTGTTTAATTAGGCTGCAACTGTGGATTTTTTAATGTCACGAACATCTTGTACGTTAAAACCCAAAGCTGCGATTTGCGCTCCTAGAGAACGAGGCATATTTTCATCAACAAGAAAGTTCAATATTTAAGCTCCTAAAAGTATAACTTCTGTATTTGCAACAAGCTCTGCGGCATATGCAAGCGCAGCTTTAATTTGTTCTTTTGTAATTTCATATTCCAGCATTACTTCTTCTTGGCTCATACCACCCGCAAGTGAACCTACCACAATGGAGACGGGTAGACGGGTTCCAGTGATTACAACTTTACCATGATGAATATTTGGGTCAACGCTAATGTGAGGCGCAATTTCCATACTTGTCAATCTCCTACCGAAAATTTTACTACAAAATATAAATAATTTAATTTATTGCTTTTGCTGCTTTTACTTATTATGAATCAAATACTATCGGATATGGGTGGTGCTAGGTTATTTGTGCAACACTAATATCAAGCAATCTGATATCCAAACTCTTGTGGGGTGGGCATCCTTGCCCGCCCGATTGCAATTTCTAATAGTTTCCCTAACTCCTTACCAGACATGGAGTTCATACGGCAATTTTCATCACTTTAGATTTTTCGCTAATCTGTGCAGCATCAATATCAACTGATAGACAAGCCTCTATCGCTTCATAAATATTTTCAAGTAATTCTTCAAACGTCTCTCCTTAAGTCGCACAACCTGGAATGGCTGGAACTTCAGCCCAATATCCACCTTCTTCTGCTTCATGAATGATTACTTTGAGTTTCATTTTTCTCTTAAAATAATAGGCTTTACTGTTTATTTTAATTCAATCACATCATGACTCAACGTAAAACTGAAGGGAAACAATAAGTATTTTCTTGGTTTCCGAAACTTTATTGGGATGATTGGGAAGCTAGAAATGAAAAAATTGAACAATTCCAATCTCTAGAGGTATGTTGGTGGGAGCAAGCAACTTTACCATTTTGATGGGTGAATTTCTTAAACCCACGGAGGTGGGTTTTCCTTGTGTAGCCGCGATTTCTAATCGCCGGGTATAATATAAAATACTACTAAGTTAGTAAATTATAAAATTGATTGAATAAAAAGTCTCGCGCTGAGCCGCAGATGTTGTATTCAATCAGCATTACTTCCCATGTAAACATTTTATATAAACCAGGGCGGCTTCCAGCCCACCCCACAATATTAGCTGGAGTCCTATTTATATAGCTTGAATTTAAATATGTATTATAAAACATAAAACTGGTTTATATATAGGAGAAAATATGACAACAATACCAAAACATCATTTAACATCATATTTGCAGCATATGGGAAAAACACCAGAAGAACAATTACAAAAAAATCAGGCTGCAATGGAACTTGTAAAAAGATGGATAGAAGAAGAAATTTCTGAAGAAGAGTCAAATAAAAGAGATATTTATCTTGATTCGTTCAAAAAAATAGTAGATAATGAAAGACTTCTAGGGCATAAAGTTTACTATCAAGAATGATTGTTTTCCTCGACAAAGGTGTGCTTAGTTTGCTCTCATCTACCAAAAATAATTGTTGATGAATGTTTCCGCATGGCTTACGAGCGTAATACGAGCTTTGCGATTAAAGAACTGCGAGGGAAGCTTAGTTCTTCGTAATGTGGTAAGAGCGCAAAATTTTATAAGTCTCGACGCGATAGAAGAACTGCAATCCCCCTCTCCCAAAATCCCTCTCCAAATCCCCCATCCAAAGAAACCCACAGAAAGCCAACGCTTAGCGTCCGAGACAATAAACCTGTAGAAAAGGGAAGGTGTGCTTGAGGTGCAGCAAGGTCAAAAGTAATATCTTTGTAAGACAACCACTCCTCCTCCTTTTTCCAGCCAACGTGACCACCAAAGGCTTGCCAAATTCCATAGTCATAATCTCTGGTTCCTCCCAGACTCAGATAAATGCGCTTCTGCACAGAAAAACCAAAGCGTCCATTACTATATTTGACCCACAACTGGTCAATTGTGCGGAGGTCTTCACAAGGAAAGTTGTCAATGTTCTCAGCTGTAAGCCAACATTCTTTTTCTCTTCCAGAGACAGCTAGCATAACCCTTGCTGTTTCTTTATCTGCTAGTCTCCATTCTCCTGCTGCAAGTAAATCACGCAGGTAAGTGTAGTCTATCCCCACAGAAGATATCAGATTTTCTGTCACTAGAGCTTTATCTTATACATTAAGACTGTTATAGTAATATTCCACTTTCGTGTCAATATTTTGCGTTCGGCTTCCATATCAGCATCACGTTAAACGCTTAATATTGAAATTGTTTGGTTAATGTTATTAAATACAATAGCATAATTGGACTTACGCAAACTCAACGAAATCTTGGCGTTCTTGGCTTCTTGGCGGTTCGTTAAATCAAGCCTTTTAACAATTTTTGCGATAGTCCTGCATAAGTAGAAGTGCAAAATTACTCAAAACGCTGTATCTCAATTAAATAACCATTAGGGTCGCGTAAAAAACAGTGGTAAATCCTGTATTTCTCATTCAACGTAGGTGGCTTTTCAAACTCAATACCTTGTGCCTTTAAGTATTCAAACCATTCATCAACTTGCTGAGTCACTAGTGTAAAAATTACACCCTTATTTTTATCTACAGCTGGTTTTGATGTCTCACTAGCTTGGCATATTCCTAAGTACCCAGAACCAGCAACACTATAAATTCTGCAAGTCCCTTGGTCAAGCCATAAATCAAAGCCTAGCTTATTTTCATAAAAGTGAGACGAAGCAGAGAGGTCATTGGTATACAAAAAAGTGATTTGTTGCTCAATTGGTGGATGCATAAAATAGTAAAAATAAAAACACTGTAAACAAAACTCTCATCCACTGTACATACAACTCCCCCCCACTGTATATAAAACCAGGAACAGCTTGTCCCCGGCATACATCAAAATGAGTAAATTTAATACACCCACTTCCCCACAGTCCCTTAATACTGCTAGTCTATATTGTAAAGTTTTTTAAACTAACTCTTAAGGTGGATACCAAATTGACTCAGCCCAACTCATCCTTAATCACCCTCCAGAACCTCTGTAAGGAATTCCAGGAGGGGACAAGCAACCGTACAGTAATTTATGATGTTAATATTTCGTTTAATGAAGGAGAATTTATCGCCCTTCTGGGTCATAGTGGTAGCGGTAAAAGCACCCTATTAAATTTAATTGCTGGTATAGAAAAGCCGACCAAAGGAACCGTCCTCATAAAAAACACAGCCATCACAGAACTATCAGAACGTGCATGTACCCTATTTCGTCGAGATAATATTGGTTTTATATTCCAATTTTTTAATTTAATCCCCACTTTAACTGTACTAGAAAATGTCACTCTTCCCCAAGAATTATCGGGGAAAAAAGGTAAACAATTAGAAGAGTCAGCAATAAAATTATTAGGAAAAGTAGGGTTGGGAGACAGATGTAATGCTTTCCCAGACAAACTTTCAGGAGGACAGCAGCAGCGAGTAGCTATTGCAAGGGCTTTATTACATCAGCCAATGTTGCTATTAGCAGATGAACCCACAGGAAATTTAGATGAAGAGACTGGTGAGAAAGTTTTAAAATTGCTATTGGAATTAACCAGAGACGCCAATAAGACTTTAATCATGGCAACCCATAACCCAGAAATTGCCAAATTAGCAAATCGGGTATTGCGGATGAATGACGGACACCTACAAGAAGTAACTCCAGAAAAAAACCCAGAAAAAACTCCAGAAGCAACTATCGAGAGTTCTATTCAAGGAGTTGCAGCTTAATGGAAACAGTAATTTCTAACCAACCGTTATGGCGTTTGACATTGCGACGTATCCGTAAAAACGCTTTGCAATACCTGCTATTCGTTGTGGGTGTAGCCTTAGGTGTAGCCATGATGGTATCAATTGATTTAGCTAACGGTTCTGCACAAAGAGCTTTTGAGTTATCAACCGATGCCATTACTGGACATACAACACACCGTATAGTGGCAATTTCACCTAATGGTATTGATGAAACTGTCTATAGTAAATTGCGACGTGAGATAGGTTCTGCGACTGCAGCACCGATTGTTGAAGGTTATGTCAGTGCAAAGCAAATGGGTTCTCAACCTTTACGCTTAGTAGGAGTAGATTTATTTGCCGAACCACCATTTAGAAGTTACTTTGCTGAGAATAACGCTGGAAATCTTGAAGGTGGAACAGCATTTTTGACGCAGCCTAACACTATTATTATTCCCCAAGATTTAGCAAAGCAATATAATATTGCAGCAGGAGATAAAATTACTTTAGATTTAGCTGGTAAAGATATTACTGTTCAAGTAGCGGGTTTAATTAATCCCGCAAATAATGTAACTCGCAGTGCATTAAGTAGTATTTTATTTACTGATATTGCTTCCGCTCAAGAAATTTTAGGTAGCGTCGGTAATCTCAGCCATATAGATTTGATTTTGAATCAGCCAAATCAAATCAGCGAAATTGAGAAAATATTACCATCAGGGGTAAAACTAGAAACCGCTGAAGCCCAAAAAAATGCAGTGCAACAAATGACTGCTGCGTTTGAACTAAACCTAACAGCATTAAGCTTACTAGCATTAGTAGTAGGCATGTTTTTGATTTACAACACCGTCACCTTTAGCGTAATTCAAAGGCGTCCCTTATTTGGAGTTTTGCGTTGTTTGGGTGTAACTCCCGGTCAATTATTTACAATTATTCTTGGTGAATCCGCCATATTAAGTTTAATTGGTTCTTTACTAGGAATAGGATTAGGGATTATCTTAGGACGCGCAATTGTGGGATTAATTACCCAAAGTATTAATGATTTTTACTTTGTCGTTAATGTCCAAAATATAAGTATTTCTCAGTTTAGTTTAATCAAAGGTTTAGTAATTGGAGTATTTGCCTCTCTTTTTGCTTCCGTTATTCCTGCTATCGAAGCAATGCGAACTTCACCCCAAACAACTTTACAACGTTCCAGTTTAGAAAGTAAGGTACGAAGTTTATTACCTTGGTTAGTTGCAGCATGGGGATTATTTAGCATTTTAGGTGTTGGTTTGTTGCGAATTGGAAACGGAGGATTAATTCTCGCCTTCGCTGGTTTATTTTCAATATTACTTGCAGCAGCCTTCCTTACACCCCCAGTTACTGTTGTTTTCATGGAATCTTTGACGAGCATCGGAAATAGTTTTTTCGGTGTTGTCGGCAGATTAGCGACAAGAGACATAGTGCGTTCCCTGAGTCGTACTTCTGTAGCAATTGCGGCTTTGATGGTTGCTGTTTCCGTAATTGTTGGAGTATCAATCATGATTGGTTCCTTTAGGGGAACAGTAATAGAATGGCTTGACCAAACTTTACAAGCAGATATTTATGTAACACCACCCAGTACCACAGCTAACCGAGTTTTGGGTAAATTATCACCCGAAGTCGTAGAGAAAATGAAAAGCTGGAGAAACTGGGAAGATTTTGTTACTTATAACGAAACAGAAACTAAAGTTAAAGAATTTGACCGTCAGGTAAAATTAATCTCTGCTGATGGTGATGTCTCTCATGGAAAACGTCCTTATAGTTGGATACGAGATAAAAACGTTAATCCTTGGGATAGTTTAGCAGCAGGAAAAGGCGTTATAGTTTCCGAAGCATTACTATCAAGAAGCAATCTTAAAGTACCTCCAGAAAAAATCACCATTGAAACCCCCATTGGATGGCGTAGTTTTCCTGTTTTGGCAGTATTTTATGACTACTCCAACGATAGAGGAACAGTTTTGTTGGATAACGATATTTATGTAAACCTGTGGAAGGATAAAGATGTAGCTTCTATTGGTTTATTCCTGAAAAAAGGTGAAGATGTAGAAGCGGTAGCAAAAGCCATTAAAGAAGATTTTCCCGCTCTGCTTCAAGTTAAACAAAGCTTACTTGTGCAATCAAATAAAGCTTTACGCAACGGTTCTTTAGAAATATTTGACCGTACTTTTGCAATTACAGACGCTTTACGACTTTTAGCAATAGTTGTCGCTTTTATTGGTGTACTCAGCGCTTTAATGAGTTTACAACTAGAGCGAATGCGAGAAACAGGTATTTTACGTGCTAACGGGATGACTCCTTTACAACTGTGGATGATGACTTTTATTAAAACAGGATTAATGGGGGCTATTGCAGGAGTCTTAGCAATGCCTTTAGGATACGTCCTAGCTTGGATTTTAATTTATGTCATTAATGTTCGCTCTTTTGGTTGGACATTGCAAATGCAATTACAACCCGCATACTTCCTTCAAGCCTTTGCCGTTGCCGTTATTGCAGCAATCCTCGCAGGAATTTACCCAGCTTGGCGTTTAGGTAATACTGTCATCGCAACAGCAGTACGTCAGGAATAACAACCACGTAAACCGGAGGTTTTCCCGTAGGGTAGAGACGAAGAGCACGAAGTTAAGAGTTTAAGAAGTTAAGAGTCTAAGAAGAAAAATCTCTCTTCTCCCCTCTTCCTTCGTGCCCTTCGTCCCTACCCTACGGGAAAACCTCCGGTTTACGTGGTTTAAATATTATCTTAAAACAATGAAAAAAATCTTCACCATATTTACCCTAATCACCCTACTCATCGGTAGCATCACCTTCTTTTTATTCCCCCAGCAAAAAGTGACTGCGAGTGGAAAAGCAACAGTCGAATGGATAGCCAACACTCCCTCTTCCCCAGGAGAATTTAAACAAGCTATTGCACCACAAGAAATTGTTTTTCCTCGCGACCTCGGACCCCACAAAGATTATCAAACCGAATGGTGGTACTATACAGGTAACTTAGAAACCGAAACAGGACGCCCTTTTGGTTTTGAATTAACCTTCTTTCATCGTGCCTTAACCCCAAAACTAGAGTCTCAAAATCTAGAATCAGGCTCACAACTGCGTAGCAATGAAGTATATTTTTCTCATTTTACCATCAGTGATATTGCTGCCAATAAGTTTTATCCCAAAGAACGTTTTAGTAGAGGTGCAGCAAAACTTGCAGGCGCACAAGCAGAACCTTATGGCGTCTGGTTAGATGATTGGTCAGTATCAGAAATTGCTCAAGGAAAAGTAAGATTAAAGGCAAAAACAGATAAAGTTGCCCTAGATTTAGTTTTACAACAAACACTGCCACCCGTATTGCAAGGAGATAAAGGTTTTAGTCGCAAAGGTGTGGAACCAGGAAATGCTTCTTATTATTATTCTATAGTGCGACAAAAAACAACAGGCACAATCACAGTAGGAGAAGAAAACTTTTCAGTTAATGGTTTAAGTTGGAAAGACCACGAATACTCCACTAGTTTTTTAAGCAAAGGTGATATTGGTTGGGACTGGTTTTCCTTACAACTCAATAATGACACAGCCTTAATGCTATACCTTTTGCGTCGTGAAGATGGCACAATAGAACCTCTCTCTAGTGGTAATTTTATTGCTGCAGATGGAAAAGTTCAACCATTATCTCCTAAAGATTGGCAAATAGAAGTATTGGACACTTGGAAAAGTCCTAAAAGTGGTGGAAAATATCCATCAAAATGGCTAATTAATATTCCCAAATTAGGGTTATCTTTGGAAGGACAGCCGTTAATGCTTAATCAAGAATTAGATATTTCTACTATATATTGGGAAGGCGCTGTTGGTTTCCGTGGAGAAATGGAAGGGAAACCTCTGGAAGCTAAAGGCTATATTGAAATGACTGGTTATGCTAATAATAGCTTGACAGATATTTTGTAAGTAAGAGCAAAACCATTCAAATATAAATAAGCTAGGGAATAAATTCCCTGTCTGAAAGCTGAAGTCCTCTAAAGAGGACTAGAAAAATATATGAAATATTGAATATTGGAACGTTAATATTTAGTCGTCTTCAGACGACTTGAGCTTTGAGACAGGGAATTTATTCCCTGGCTGCCTTACTGTCTGAAAGCTGAAGTCCTCTAAAGAGGACTAGAAAAATATATGAAATATTGAATATTGGAACGTTAATATTTAGTCGTCTTCAGACGACTTGAGCTTTGAGACAGGGAATTTATTCCCTGGCTGCATTACTGGCTGACTGGTTGATTTTAAATACCTGATTTTAACGGTCAAGATATTTTTTAATACAATGAACAGAACCTAAATTTTGAGCAAAAGGATGAAAATCAGCTAACTCATGAACCACGAAACCTAGACTTTCCCAAATGCTTTTATTCTGAGCATCAATCGCAACTAAATCTTCCCAATCTCCATGACCATATGTTGGCAACCAAACATGATTTCCATAATGTTTATCAATTTGCACTAAGCAGTTATTAGCCGTCGCAAAATACCAAGTACGGTATTTAGTGTCAGGAGCATCTACATAAGTTAACGGTAATGGATTACGAATCACTTCAAAGCCCATACTTTGCAATTTTGATGCAATATCATCAAAAATTTCAGCCATCGCATGAACTATTGGTGAACGTCCAAGAATTTTATCTGCTTCCGTAGGAGAACCAACTAATAAACGATATTTCCCATTAGAATTACGTCCAGCTAAAGAGATAAACATATCTATGTGGAATATTGGCTGTTTTGTACCAGTTCCCAGATAAATCTCTTCAGTCCATTCTTCACCATTAATAGTAATTGAACGAGTCTCATATTGAGGAACAGGTAATTCTGTGCCTACATAGAAAAGTTGACGATGTGGGTCGAATGTTTGAGAATATAAATTTTTGACAAATTCATTTATATCTACATTTTCAGGAACAATAATATTACCATATCTTTCAATCACATTCTTTGTATTTTCTGGATAGTCAGCGCCAATAAAAATAAAATCATCCCCTATTAGCACATTTCCACCCTGAAAATATAACGGAGATTGGATACTTTGTATACGAGTTGCATCTGCCACTAATTCAGCAATTAAAGCATCACCAGTTCTTGTAAAAGTGAACGGTTCAACTAAATAAGTTGTTCCATTTAAAGTAGAAGCATCCTTAACTGCAACATATGGGTCTTCAGCCCAAACAAGAAAATTTAAAAAATCAGGAGCTTCGACAATTGTTGCACGATGATACGCACGAGCTTCAGTCAAAGCCTCTTTTAAATCATCAGTAACGCTGGGATGAGTCAGGATTGTTAACCGAGTAGTTTTAGGTAATTTAGCAAATAAGTCTTCGTATACTTGTTTGTAACTATATTCGCCATCTGCATAAGTTGGATAGCACAAAAGAATATGTTTTATTTGTCCATGTGCAGAAGAAACAATTTTCGGCTCACGCAGACCTGGTTTTATAGCTCTAGTATTTAGTTCAACAGAAGTCTTTTCAGCATCAAGTTTTTTCACATCTAATTGCGGTCTATTACGACGTTTTAAACTTGCTGGAAAAGGTAAAATATTTTGACGTAATTGATTATCTTGTATCATAAAATATATGCTCAATACTTTGTAAATTTACTTTATTTCTCATAAAATGAAAACACTTATCATCCGATTTTATAAAATAAATTTCCAACATGAACAGTACCCTTAAGGGTAATATTCAAATAATTGGAGTAATCATAAAATAAAACCCACGCAGGTGGGTTTGAATTGTGTAGCCGCGATTTTAATCGCCGGATGTTATTGATAAACGTATATTTAATTGTCAATTAGCATTTACCTACTTATCCCACACCCTCCGTTTTCTTCTGCGTCCTACCCGCCATCAACCGCAAAACCATCGCCAATAATAATAAAAATATAAAAGGTGAATAAATAAATATTGACTTATGCACCTTAAAAGCATATTCCAACAACAAACCCAGCCAAAAAAAGTGCATCCCTGTTTTATGTAAAATCTGCCAATTGCGTTTACCTAACAAAGCAGCCGGACGTTCAAAAGATGTAATCGTCATCGCAAGTAACAAAACATAACCAAAACTACTTATCGGTTCAAATTTTGGTGCAGCACCAGATGTCACCACCCATAAACCATAAATAGCAAAAGCATGATAGGTATGAGAAACAGCCATTGACACACCAAAATAACGGCGATTTTTCAGCAACCACCCAGTAAAACTATTTGACCAAAGTTTTCTTACAGAAGACGCAATAAATGCAGTAATAAATAATATTAACGATGTTCTACCTGTAGCCCTAATTATCATTCGCATACTTTCTTCATCTATGCCATGAACAGCCAGTATTATCCCCACCATTCCACCCACTAGCAAGGCTGTAAATCCGACTATAGACCATTTTTGTAAAGGAAATTTTGTACCTGTCATGCATCGCTACTCCATGATATAGATACTTAATTTATTAATGAATCAACTTTCTGTCTTGCCTATTCTTCCGAAAAATGTCCTATTCTTCTCAACCTTTCCTCAAAACTCATTTATAAAGTAAAAGTTAAATTAACGTAGGATGGGTTAGGCGCATTTGTAGTACATAGTTGGAGTCTCTTTAAGTTATATGAAGCGCCGTAACCCATCATTTATATAGACTTAATGTTTACTTTATAAATCACCTCTCAAAGCTCTTAAAAAATAGCATCGCGATAAGCCTTGGGTGTCTTTGTAGTATGTTGGCGAAAAACTCTAGTAAAATGGCTTTGGCTTTCAAACCCGACTTGTTGACAAATTTCTACTAAACTTAATTCTTTTTTAGATAGTAATTTTTTTGCTTTTTCGATGCGACATCTAACAACATACTGATGAGGAGTAATCCCGGTAGATTGCTTAAACAAAGTCGCGAAGTAATGAGGACTCATATTTATCGCAACAGCGATTTCACTAAGAGTTAATTTTTTGTCTAAATTCTCGTGAATATAATCAACAGTTTCTTTTAGCTTATACTTGGCTAGCGTACCTATGTACTCTTGACTCTGAACCGGACGGGAACAATAGCGTTTTAATAGATGTGCTGAGAGTGCAATAGCCATAGACTCAGCATAAAAAAACGAGTCTCCGTTTGGTGTTTCCAATTCTTGCTTAAGCGCAAGTCCCATATGCCGAATCAAAGGGTCATTGATTTGCAAATGTGTAACTAACTCAATATTATCTATATCTATATATTCTCCAGCAGTACGAGTAAGTACAAAGGGTTCCAAAAAAAGCTCAATCAGAGGAACTTCCCTATCAATTTGAGTTCTGGGAAAAGTTCGGGTTGCAGGAATAATACTGATGTCCCCTTTAGCATAATCAATATTTTGCCAACACCCATCAAGCATATAGCTAGCACGAAAGTCATTTTCAGCAATAACAATCAAATGCTTACCAAAATCGCTTTCCGGCATTTCATCTGCTGGTTCTAGTTCGTAAATTAAGTTCAAACTATCCCATCCCAACTCAAAGCTAGAAAGTAGGTGTAGATGTTCGGGAGGTTCGTTGGACATTTAGGAACTCAAAAATTGTGCCAAGTTGGAAAAAATATAACATATTCCAAGTAAACATTCTACAAAGGGGGCATCTCAATGCAACAAAAAAGCCCGCTTTTGTTAGTACCATCTACCTTCGTACCAAAATCACGAATTTTGCGACAAACTCTGAACGAATTCCACATGTTCATTAGAACTCAAACCTTGCTGTAGCATTGCTAAAACCTGCACCATATTTCCCGTTAGCAGCTCAAATTCGTAGCGATTCATTCTATCCCCGCTTTCCAAAGGCAGTATTTTACTAGAAGGATGTTCTAAAAAAGCAGTCATCTCCAAATACCTCAGCGTGGTATAACTACTAATTTAGCATACGTTTTTACTAACCAATTCCTATTAGTCAACTCCAAAAAATAAACCCCTTTAATCTTCTCTTGTGGGGTGGGCATCCCTGCCCGCCCACTTCTAATTAAAAAAAAAGCATTAAAAGCTAGCAGGGAATTCAAACATTAAACACCGCCAGGGTGGAGTTTTTATTGTCCGGTAGTATAGGTTCCATCCCCAGACTGCTGCTCAATTGGCTGCTGTGGAGGGGGTTCCGGATTTAACAATTGACGCCATTCCCGAATTTGCTGACGCGCTTCGCTATAAGCACCCGTACCTCTGGGAACTTTTCTAGCAGTTTCAATCGCTCGACCCAAATCAGACTGACTCTGGGAACGGGCAATATCAAGAATTTGCTGACTCCATTGGTCAATAGCCGCATCAGCCTCACTGCGTTCCGGACTACTTCTAGGTACACTCCTTGCCAACCTAATCGCCTCAGCCAAAGAGCTAGAAGTTCCGGTTAATGACGTTTCCCGCGCTTGTGCCCAATTTTGTTTAGCGTCAATTTCTCCTTGCCACCCATCTATTGCTTCTTGTGCTTCTCTACTCAGCGCTCTGGCACCTGTGATTTGTCTAGCGGTAGCAATTGCAGCCGGAAGATTTCCACCAGATGCTAACTCCCTAGCTTTATCCAATACAGGTTGGTCTTCTGTTCGCTGGATAGTTGCTGTCCATGCGGAAATCTTTTGTTGTGCTTCTCTATACAAAGCACGACCACGACGGATTTGACCAGCTTCTGCAATAGCAGATTGCAAAGAGTTATAATCACCCAAAACAGCAATTTGTTCAGCCCGGTCTAGGAAAGGACGGTCTTCGATAGTCTCAATTTGACCTCTCCAGCGACCGATTTCCTGTCTCGCTTCTTGCCCGCGAGGGTTGCTAACTGGAACGAATTGTGCTTCTGCGATTGCCGCGTTCAACTCATTAACCGTACCACCAGAAGCCAGAACTCGTGCTTTTTCAATACGGGCAACATCTTCAATTTCTATTTGCCAACGAGCGATTAATTGTTGCGCTTTTTGGTAGTTTGGTCTGGAAACATTTATCTGTTGAGCTTGGGCAATTGCTGCTTCGATGCTAGAAACAGTACCTAACCAAGCACTTCTTTGAGCCTCAGCTAAAGTGATAAAATCTTCCGCTTCTGGGCCAAGTCTGGCAGCATCGGGTATTAATCTGGCAATTTCTAAAGCTTCATCAGCATTACGTCTATTTAACTTAGCCTCTGCCAATTTCAGCATTTGGCGTCCAAATCCTGGAATAGCTTCTTGTGCCTTCTGGTAGACATAACTGCTTTTATCTATCTTCTCAGCTATTTGGATAGCCTTAATTAAATTATCAGGAACACCAGTCTTCGCTAAATCCTCAGCTTTTGCCAACTTCTCGCCATCTTCGCGAGACCTGGTAATTAAATTATTTAGCTCGTTGTACTTGACACTAGCCCAATACTTATTGTCAACACGTAGCAATTTGGAAGCTGTCATAAAGCTAGATTGCCAGCGTTGCTGCCGCATATCTTCTTCTGCTTCTTTAAAAATTGCATCCGCCCTAGCCCAAATTGACTGCCACTCAGTAATTTGGTTTTCTACCAATTTATAAGCTTCAAGGTCTTTAGGAATTTTACGAGCAGTTGCAATCGCTTCCTCTAATTTTCCATTTTGGAAACTCAAATCAGCCAACCGTAAAATATCTTTCGACCATTCCTTGATAAAACGGTCAACTTCACCTCGAAGAGGGTGATTATCTGGTAGTTGTTTAACTAAGTCAATAGCTTGCAACAAATCGTTAACATTCTGCTTGGAAGCCGCTAACTGAGCGCAGTGCATTCGTACTGATGCGCTCGCAAGTGGCCAAAAAATCGATGGACAATTTGGCGCTGACGGCAATTTCAGCAGTATTCCCATTGCCATAACTCCAATACCACCAGGAACTAAGGCCAGCAAAAAAGCCCAAATTGCCCAATTTTTTGTCCAACGTGGTAACTTTCCTGAACCACGAGGAGAGGTGGCTGTTTCTAGCTGAGTTTTTCCAGACAATTTTTGATTATTAATATCTTTTCGCTGTTTCATTGTCTTGGAGTTTGAACCAGAAGGCGGGATACCAGATGTTCGGCTTTCGCCAAATTGCGAATTTCGCGATAATCTGGTGCTTTCATCTGGTTTCCTTACTCGCTCTGGTGACCAACTATCTGGAATATCCCGTTCTGTCATTTCTCACACCAAAATCACAATTTTCTCGCAGCGACCTGTTTTAACTTTCAAATCTAATTGTTGCTATAGTAGCTTTCCCAAGGAGGAAAATCCACTTTTAACTCATCTTATCTCCAGAGATACCATTAAACTCCTTATTTTAATGTGTACTTTTATACGTTAGCCAGAGACCGAACTTTCAGACTTTAATTTTAAAATCAATTTGTGAAGGTCGTCGCTACTTGCTTGGTAGACACTATTACAAAAATGGCAAGTTGCTTCCGCGCCATTGTCTTTGTCAATCATATCTCTAAGTTCTTCTTCTCCATATATTTTAAGAGCATCAAGTACCCTGTCAAAAGAGCAAGGGCAATGAAATCGCAGCATTTGGGATTCTGGGAAAACAAAAAGTCCCATATCACCCAACAAATCCTGAAGAATTTCATTCAAAGACTTGCCTGTTTGCATCAGAGGAGTAAATCCACCTGACAAAGGAGCAAAACGCGATTCTAAAGTAGCCACAAGAGACTCATCTCTAGCAGCTTTTGGTAAAACTTGTATTAACAAACCACCAGAGGCTGTAACCCCAGACGCACCAACGAACACACCCAAAACCACAGCTGAGGGAGTTTGTTCCGAAGTTGCAAGGTAATAAGCGATATCCTCCCCTATTTCTCCAGAAACGAGTTCCACAGTACTGGAATAAGGATAGCCATAACCAACATCACGCACAACATACAAAAAGCCTTTACCAACAGCAGCACCAACGTCGTACTTACCTAGAGCATTGGGAGGCAATTCTACATCGGGGTTTTCGACATAGCCACGAACTGTTCCATCTAACCCAGCATCTACTAACATACCACCCAAAGGACCATCTCCTTTAACTCGGAGATTTACCCTAGAGCCACGTCGCTTCATACTAGAAGCCATCAATAAACCCGCAGTCATTGTTCTACCGAGTGCCGCAGTTGCTAAATTAGATAAATGATGACGCTCCCGTGCTTCTTGTGTCAAACGTGTGGTGATTACACCTACTGCACGAATGCCACCGTCTGCCGCAGTAGCGCGAATTAACTGGTCTGCCATGAAAAAAACCTTACATTTCTTAACACGTTACTGTATCTATTGTAAGTGTTGACGGTTGACAGTTGACTGTTAACTGTTGACGGATGACGGTTAAACATCGAGCAATTAGTAATTAATAATCAGCAATTAAGGAACTAAAAAAATGCTAGGTAATTATCAACAAACTCAACTAAGAATAGAGATAGAGGCATCAGCATCAGCCATTCGCGACAGTTTAATTCGTTCGGAACAACTAGAAAAATGGCTGTTTCCTCAACGTTTTTCTGCCGGAATGCCTGAAGAGTTACATTCCGGTCTCCAGTTTACCAGCTGGATTGGTCTCGTGGGAATTCACCATCAGGTAGAGGTTGCAAAGCCCAACTGCTTACGCTTGATATTAAGTCAAGGGATTGACGGTTTTCATGAATGGTACTGGGGAGAAGGTTGGTTACAGTCTCGGTTGGAAGGTATTTCTGTACTGCCACTTTCTCTCGGACAAACTCTTAATTTGATTAAATTACGTCAATTTTTGAAGAAATAGGGGGAGTGGGGAATGGGGAATGGGGAATTGGGAATGGGTAGAGACGCGATTTATCGCGTCTTCGTGCCTATAGAAATTGGGTAACACAACTAAAAACTGATAAATTGCATTATTTGATGAATATTTTTTGAAGTTTTGGTAAATAATTTTTTCATTTCAAAACAAGTCATATAATCATTAATATGTAATTTTTTTGTCATATTAAATAGGGGCAAAAACCACATGAGTACTGATATCATAAAGAACATTAACGTTAACGATGTAAGTAAGGACATATATGAATTAACAACTGAATTATATCCTATATGCCGAAGTATTACAGGTAATGGGGTTAGGAAAACATTAAGTCTTATTGAAAAACATATTCCTTTAACTATACACGAAGTCGAAAGCGGAACTAAAGTTTTTGATTGGACTGTACCCAAAGAATGGAATATCCGAGATGCTTATATTAAAAATTCTCAAGGTGAGAAAATAGTTGATTTTCAAAAATGTAATCTCCACGTCGTTAATTACAGTATACCGATTAATCAAAAAATATCTTTAGATGAATTAAAACAACATTTATTTACTCTCCCTGACCGTCCGGAGTGGGTTCCCTACAGAACTTCTTATTACAAGGAAAATTGGGGTTTTTGTTTATCATACAACCAATTTTTACAACTTGAGGAAGATGAATATGAAGTTTATATCGATTCTTCTTTGGAAGATGGTCATTTAACTTACGGAGAATATTATATTCCAGGTGAAAAAACAGATGAGGTTTTAATTACCTGTCATACTTGTCACCCTTCTTTAGCGAATGATAATATTGCTGGGATATCTTTAGGAACATTTTTAGCGAAGTATCTAAGTCAACTTTCTCTTACATATTCTTATCGATTTTTATTTATTCCCGGAACGATTGGTTCGATTACTTGGTTAGCTTTAAATGAAGCTAATGTTGATAAAATTAAACATGGTTTAGTGGTCACTTGTATCGGAGACTCCGGAAAATCTCACTACAAAAAAAGTCGTCGTGGTAATGCCGAAATTGATAAAGCTGTAATTCATGTTTTAAAAGAATTTGGTTCAGAACATGAAATTTTAGAATTTTCTCCCTACGGTTATGATGAACGACAATTTTGTTCTCCTGGATTTAATTTACCTGTAGGTTGCTTCATGCGTTCTCCACATGGAACTTACCCGCAATATCACACCTCAGCAGATAATTTAGACTTAGTACAACCAGAATACATTGCAGATTCATTAGCTAAATTTTTGTCTGTTTTACAGATTTTAGAACACAATAAAAAATACATAAACCAAAATCCTAAATGCGAACCACAACTTGGTAAAAGAGGTTTGTATAGTGCTATTGGAGGATTGACAGATACTAAAAAAACGGAGATGGCTATGTTGTGGGTTTTAAATATGTCTGATGGTGAAAATTCTTTATTAGATATATCTGAAAAATCTGGTTTGGAGTTTGATTTAATTAAGAATACTGCAGCTACTTTGTTAGAGTTTGATTTGTTGAAATAAATGACCTAACCCCCCTACCCCCCTTCCCTAAAAGGGAAGGGGGAAAGAATTTTACTCTCCTCCCCTCGTAGGGGAGGGGTTGGGGGAGAGGTTCTTCCGTCAACTGTCAACAGCCAGCAGTCAACCATCATGACAAAATTTAAAGACCAAGTTGTAGTTATAACCGGAGCTAGCAGTGGTATTGGAAAAGCCATAGCCATAGAACTCGCAAAGCAAGGGGCTAAACTTTGCCTTTTAGGAAGGAAATTAGAGACCCTAGAAGAAACTCAACACAGTATTGAAGAAAGCCTAAAAGAAAATACCCCATTTCCCACTCCCAACTCCCCACTCCCCACTCCCAACTCCCCACTCCCCACTCCCAACTCCCCACTCCCCACTCCCCAAATCCTTTGTTACCAGATAGACATAGCTCAAGATGAAGACGTTCAAAAATTAAAAGTCAATTTAGAAAAAGATTTTGGACAAGTTGACATATTAATCCACAGCGCTGGAGTTATTGCGTTAGGAGAATTAAAGACAGCACCAGTGGAAGACTTTGACTGGCAATATCGCACAAATGTCCGCGCTCCTTATTTAGTAACGCAAACTTTGTTACCTATGTTGTTATCTCGGCAAGGGCAAATTGTCTTTATTAATTCCAGTGCCGGTTTAACCGCTAAAGGTGGTGTTGGGCAATATGCAGCAACTAAGCACGCACTCAAAGCAATAGCCGATAGTTTAAGAGCAGAAGTAAATAATTATGGAGTGCGTGTTCTGAGTATATATCCCGGACGAACCGCTAGTCCTATGCAAGCAGCAATTTGCCAGACTGAAGGTAAACAGTATAAAGCAGAACGGTTATTACAACCAGAAGATGTTGCAAGTGTAGTAATTAATGCTCTAAGTTTACCTCCCACAGCAGAAGTTACAGATATAAATGTTAGACCAATGATGAAGTGATGATTGGTAATTGGTAATTGGTAATTGGTAATTGGCTATCTTCGTAGCTTCCTTATAAATCAGTGAGTAATTTTGCTTTCCGGAGAATAAATTTGAGTAGGGTGTCTTCCTTGGAAATAATATCCGCTGTTATTTCCATCCCTGGTTGAATTGGATATTGCTGATTATTTTTTTCTAAATAAGTTTTCTCCGGTTCGATTGTCACCTCATAATAAGGTGCAACAGGGGATAGAGCAGGAGTATTATTTTGTGGGGAAATAACATCGCTGGTAATTGCTCTGACTGCTCCTTTGAGAATGCCATAATCGGGATGAGGATAAGCGGAAATTCGCATTTGCACTTTACCTTGTTGACAGTCAGCAATTTTTGCGGCTTTACAAACTTGCACGTTACTCACTTCTTCTGCTTGAATACGCGCTTTAATTATTAAAGGGGCATTTTTGGGAAAGATTTCAGCAATGGGTTCTCCAGGTCGCACTACTTGTCCGGGGTTTCTCAGTTCTAGCTTTAAGACTGTTCCCGATTCTGGACTGGTAATTACTGTTTTTTGCTGTTCCAACTCCAGTTGTTGGAGCTCTTTTTGTGAATTATTAATTTGATTTTGAATTTCAATTTTTTGCTGAAGTAGACTTTTTTGTTCTTGCTTCAGTCTTGCTAGACCAACCTCACCCGTAGCTTGTTCTTGAGTTATTTTCTCTGTAGCCATCGTTACTATTGCATTACTGGGATTAAGTGCTGCTAATGCACGCTGACGTTTAGCGATAGCCGCTTTTATAGATTGCTGTTGCTTTTGGATGACTTGTTTTTGACTTTCCGCTGCAGCTTTTTGTGACAATAATGTTTGTTGTTGCTGCTCTGCTTCTAGTTGTGCTTCTTCCAGTTGATTCTGAGAAATTGAACCTGACTCGGCTATGCTTTGATAGCGATCGCGTTTTCTAATAGCTGCTTGATATCCAGCTTCGGTAGCTTTAACCTTAGCCAGAGCTGCTTGAAACTCAGAATTAGCCTGTCGCAATTCCCCCTCAGCAATTTTTATATTCGCTTCCGCTTCTTGCAATTCCGTTGTCGCAGTTACCCTTTTTTCCTCAAACTCCCGCTGATTGCGGCTTAGTTCAGCCTGTGCAGAAGCGACAGCACCCTGACTGCGGTTAACTTCAGCCGCAATTTGTCCGGACAATGCCCTAATTTGAGCATCAATTTGCACCAGTTGCAATTGGCTTTGTTGAATATTTCCTAAAAGTTGACTTTTTTTGCTTTGTACTTGGCTGTTGTCAATCGTAGCGATAATGTCCCCTTGTTCCACAACTTGGTTTTCCTTTACCGTGATATTTTTGACCGTTCCCTCCGTAGCAGCTTGCACTAACCGTATTTCCCCTGATGGTCTTACGGATGCATTTGCTTTAATTGTTACGTTATAACGACTAACCCCAGCAATAGCAATACCTGCGAAGAGAGTGCCAATCATTACCAAACCCCCTAAAGTAGTCCAAGCACCCAGAGGGGGAAGAAATTCCTCAGAAGAGACAGGACGGATAAATTCTGAATTTTGTGAAGAAAGCATTGGTAGATAGTTACAAAATTTTTATTTATATTCATAGAATTCCCCAGCCTTCGCTTTATATAACAAAATCACCCCAAATAAACCTAGAGACATACTTCATATAGTCTCCTTATATATGTTGAGTAAAGATAAAAAATTTTGCTTGGTTATTCTCTTTGTAATATAAAAAATAAAAACTATTACCAATTGACAATTACCAATTACCAATTACCAATTACCCAAATAAAAAACCCTCCTAAAAACTTTAGAAGGGTTCATTCTATCTACTTATTTGCAATGCAACCGAATTTTAAATTTCCATTTAATTTCCAGAGAAGACTGTAATTAACATGCTAGTTGACATATTAATTTTACAGATTGATTAATTCTTTTTGATGATTTTTCCTTTGCCAACAAAATCTTTGGCTCCGAATGTTCCTAGAGGATTTTTCTTAGGAGGCTTGCTATTACCTCCAGTAATCACTTCCATTTGAACGTTGGTTAATTCAATTGCTTCCAAACCGTTGAGCAAATTCAAGTTTTGAGTTTTCATTGTTTTCATCCTTACTGCGTTGAAAATGTTTTTTGCTTATGTGCCTATTATGTTCGTCTGTGCTGGTATTTCTCAACGGTAAAATTTCCGAATTTAATTTAAAGCTATTAGTGGCAAAATAAGTAACATATATAAAGCTTATATTATGCTTTTTATCAAACAGAACTATTGCTGATTTATTTCGCAAATAAAGTAAATTTTGGTGATATTTTTAGAGTGCATTAACCTAAGTGAAACACACCAAATTATTTCCCTCACAACACCAAAAATTTATATTGGTATTTTCGATAGCGTACCATTTACAAAATGTAGAGACGTTACATGTAACGTCTCTACAGTTAGGTGCATGTTCTTAAAGAATCGAACCGTTACCAAGAAACTTCTGGGTTTCCCCTGAGTGTTTTTGTTACAAAAGGGGAATCATAGATAAGAACGCCATTGGGTTTAATTCCATGAAAAAATACCCCTACGTTCTTCAACACGACGAAGAAGACTGCGGTGCAGCAAGTCTAGCGACAGTATCTCAGTTTTACGGACGCACATTCAGTATCAATCGCATCCGAGAGACCGTAGGTACTGGACAAGCTGGAACCAGCCTACTTGGTTTAAAGCGTGGTGCAGAGGCAATAGGCTTTCACACTAGAGGAATCAAGGTATCAGATGATTTTTTAGAGAAAATTAACGAAGCTCCATTACCAGCAGTCATCCATTGGAAAGGTTATCACTGGGTAGTTTTATATGGCAAAAAAGGTAAAAAATATGTAGTCGCTGACCCCGCAATAGGCATTCGCTATCTCAACGAACAGGAATTAAAAGCAGGCTGGGAAAATGGCGTCATGCTGCTACTTTTACCTGACGAAATAAACTTTTACCAACAAAAATCAGATAAAATTGGCGGTTTCAAACGATTTTTAGCAAGAATTTACCCCTATCGCTATATTTTGGCTGAGGCTATCGCCATTAATTGTGGCGTCGGACTACTTTCCCTCGCTTCTCCTTTTTTGACCCAAATTCTGACAGATGACGTACTCGTGCGCGGTGATACACAGCTTTTAGCAACCGTAGCTATTGGGGTAATAGCGATGAATTTATTTAGCAGTGTTATTACCCTAGTGCAGTCTCATCTATTGGGCTACTTTACCCGACGCTTAGAATTAGGGCTGATTCTAGAATATGGACGACAATTGTTACGCTTACCACTTAGTTACTTTGAAACCCGTCGTAGTGGGGAGGTTGTTAGTCGTTTAGGTGATGTAAATACCATTAATCATCTAGTCCAGCAAATAGTCTTAAATTTACCCAGTCAATTTTTTGTCGCTATTGTCTCTGTTGGATTTATGTTGTTCTACAGTTGGCAACTCAGCCTTGCTTCCCTCACGGCTTTTGTAGTTTTAACCTTAGTAAATCTACTTTTTTTACCAGCATTACGTCAAAAAACCAAAGCTTCCATTGTACTAGCCAATGAAAACCAAGGTTTTTTAGTCGAAACCTTTCGTGGTATCAACGTCCTGAAATCAACTCAAGCTTCTCGTCAAGCATGGGAGGAATATCAACAAAATTTTGGTCGTCTTGCCAAACTTGGTTGGGGTACGATGAAATTAGAAATTTATATCAACACAATTACAAATATTCTTTTTAATCTGACAAATATTAGCTTACTATGGCTAGGCTCATACTTGGTAATTAATCGTACCTTAACTGTTGGACAGTTGCTGGCGTTTAACAGCATGAGCAGTAATTTTCTGGAGTTTTTGACTTCAGTAGTCGGACTAATTGATGAATTTATCACCGCACAATTTGTGATTCAACGTCTCACCGATGTATTGGATACCAAAACAGAAGACCAAAACGACGAGAAAAAACCCTGGGTAGAAATCAAAAAAGATACTGATATTGTTTGCCATAAACTTAATTTCCACCACATAGGTAGAGTAGAGTTATTGGAAGATTTTTCCGTAACAATTCCAGGAGGAAAAGTAATTGCGTTAATTGGTAAATCTGGTTGTGGTAAAAGTACCCTAGCTAAAATAATTACTGGGCTATATAAATCAAAATCAGGTAATATTAAATTCGGTAATTATAATCAAGATGATTTATCTTTAGAATGTTTACGACAACAAGTAGTATTATTACCCCAAGACGCACACTTTTGGAGCCGTTCAATAATAGAAAATTTTCGTTTTTGTTACCCTCAAGTCAATTTTGAACAAATTGTCCAAGCGTGTCAGATAGCAGGTGCAGACGATTTTATCACTCAATTACCAGATAAATATCAAACTGTTCTCGGAGAATTTGGAGCAAATATTTCCGGTGGACAAAAACAAAGACTAGCCCTAGCAAGAGCAATAGTCAGCGAACCACCCATATTAATTTTAGACGAATCAACCAGTGCTCTTGACCCAGTAGGAGAAGCTGAAGTTTTAGATAAACTATTTTTTTATAGAAAAGAAAAAACAACAATTATTATCAGTCATCGTCCCAGACTTATCGAACGTGCTGACTGGATTATATATTTGGAAAACGGTAAATTAAAAATTCAAGGTACACCCCAAGATTTAAAAGCTATTCCGGGAGAACATTTAAACTTTTTAACGCCCTAAGGGGGAGTCGGGAATAGGGAGTTGGGAGTGGGAAATTGGGTATCTAAAAGTAATTTAATATCAATTTTATCTTGTGGGGTGGGCATCCCTGCCCGCCCAGGTATCAGAAAGATTTTCAAGACTTTTACAAGCTACTTTGTAACTATCGTTATCGGAGTTTGTGCAGGGTTAGGATTCACCCAAGTCAAAGTACCTGGAGAAGTGATTACAATACCTGGCATACCTGGAGAAATTCTCACATCACCTGGAACAGTAGGAAACGTAAATGTTGTGCCTCCTGTAATTACTTCCATTTGGTCATGACTTAATTCAGTAGCTTCAAAACCGTTAAGTAAATTAACATTTTGACTTTTCACCTTTTCCACCTTTGCTTAAAGAATTTGTTTGTTTGTTTATTATCTATGTACCTATTATCTTCAAAAGCAATTGTGTCTATCAACAATGAAATTTCTGAGTTTAATTTAAAGCTATTGTTTGCAAATTGGGTAATAAATATAAAGTTTTTTCCTTACTAAATCTAAGATTATGTTTGAAAAGTATCAACTTTAACCAAGAACCTAACCCCTTCCCTACAAGCAAACCCCAACCCGTGTTTACGGGGAGGGGGCTATGGGCTTTTTTAGATTTATTTATTAATAACTAATAATTAATTATTATTATTTTCCTTAACTACCAAAACCGAGCAAGCAGCATCTTCAACGACTTGGCTACTCACCGAACCCTTAACAATACGTGACACACCAGTCAACCCACGGCTACCTATAACAATTAAATCAGCCTTGTGAATATTAGCAAGACGAATAATTTCTTCTGCTGGGTTACCACTTACCAGTTCTATATCACTTTTAACCGCTAATTGTGCCTGGTAAGATTCGAGTTGTTTTTCCACCTGTAAATACGACACCCCTCGCGATTCTACATGTGGTCGGTCTGCGGGTAATTCCATCTCCGATTCGGAGGCCGGAAATACATGACAAAGAACAACATTAAAATCTTTTGGCTGTACCAACTCTTGTACAGTCTCTATCACTCGCTCCGCAAGTCGCGAATCATCAAGAGCCACCAAAACTGTCTTTTGCACCGCATTAGTCTCCAACTACCGGATATTGGGGAATGGGGGGGTGGGGAATTACGGGGGAAGTAAGTCCGGGTAATATTTTTAAATTTGCTATTTCCGATTCTCAATTCCCTACTCCCACTCCCCACTCCCTTCCCTATATGGTATAGTTTGAGGCAAAATTGTAAGCTGACGCCAAAACTATAGGAAAAAATTAAGAATTATCTATCTCATTAGGTTCTAAAATTGGCGAGTCATCTTTTTGTACTCGCCGTCTAACTGAGTCCGCATGAGAAGGTAAACCCTCTGCTGTCGCTAGCGCATCAATTGCAAAAGCTACTTTGTCTAGTGCTGTAGGTGAGTATTGAATCAAACTTGAATGTTTCAAGAAAGTTTCTACACTCAATGCGGAAGCATAGCGAGCAGCACCAGATGTAGGCAACGTATGGTTTGGTCCAGCTAAATAATCTCCTACTGCTTCTGGTGTCGAATGACCTAAAAATATCGCACCAGCATGACGTATATTTGGCAACACAGCCCAAGGGTCTTCCACTTCTAACTCTAAGTGTTCTGGGGCAAATTCATTAGACAGTTCTGCCGCAGCTTCTAATGATTCCACCAAGACTACTAAACCGTAATGAGCAATGGCTTTTTCTGTGTCTATTCGTCGAGGATGGTCAATAAGTTGCCTCTCAACTGCGACTTGGACATCTTTTGCTAACCCCGGACTAGTAGTTAACAAAATTGCCGCTGCCATTGGGTCGTGTTCTGCTTGAGCTAACAAATCGGCAGCCACATGCACAGGATTCGCTGTGTCGTCCGCAATAATTAAAACTTCGCTCGGGCCCGCTAAGGAATCAATACCCACTGTTCCATAAACTAGCTTCTTAGCCAGAGTGACATAAATATTGCCCGGACCTGTTATGACATTTACTTTCGGAATTGTTTCTGTTCCATAGGCTAATGCGGCAATGGCTTGGGCACCCCCAATCCGATAAATTTCCTCTACTCCAGCCTCCTGTGCTGCCACTAAGACTGCTGGATTAATTGATTTTCCCATTCCTGGTGGCGTGACAATAACAATGCGTGGTACTCCAGCAACTTTCGCTGGAATCGCATTCATTAACACCGTACTCGGATAGGCAGCACGACCTCCGGGCACATACAACCCAGCACGGTCTACAGGTGTGTATTTTTTACCCAACACAACATCGTCCGAGTCAAAGTGTACCCAAGTCTTCGGAATTCGCTGTCGGTGAAAAGCTTCTATTTTTTGTTTTGCTAACTTTATCGCTGCCAACAATTCGCCCGATACCTGTTGATAAGCCGCATCCAGTTCCGAGCCTGTCACGCGCAACTCTTCCGACTTCAGGATTTTCTTGTCAAATTCTGCGGTATAATGCAAAACAGCTTTGTCGCCTTGACGCTTCACTGTTTGTAATATTTCCCGCACTGTGGCTTCTTGATGGAGCGCTTGTTCGTTTTGGGTGCGTTCGCAGATGCGTTGCAATTCTGCTCTGACGTCTGCCTGCTGAGTGATGATTCGCAGCATGGAGTAAGGAAAATGCCAACTTGAGATTATTCCCGCATTGAGATTTAGCTTTGCTTCTTCCCCGTATTCCGGGTAAGGTCGCTATGACTAACTCTCTTCTTCTAGCTTAACCTGGATTTTTTGATACTCTAAACTAGCAATGACGGCACATAATTTATTTAGAAAGTTGTATCGAGAAAGTTGATAGGGTTTATAATAATCCTTTGCAATCGAGCATAGCTTACCTAAAACTGGAAAGCCAACTAGATTATTCAGGAGAGTTTTTCTATTTCTCTAACTCCTTTCTCTTTCGCCTGTCAACCGTTAGTCATTTAAAGAGTACTTTTATACACCCAGTGTCAGTATATATTTTGTGATTAAGTAGCTAATTTAATAGCTAATATTTTTAGGAATTTTGCATATTGACTCTGGGGGGTTAAACCCAAAAACTTTTGTAATGCCTAATTACCAGTGGTTAAGCGTTTATTTGTGACGCTAATTTTAGCTTTGCAACAAACATGCCGCTTATTTAGTGAACGGTATGTTAGATAATCGCTTCCATCAGGTAATTTATTGTAACTCATTTCCAAGTCAGCTACCAACTGCTATGGGATAGAACTTTTTTACCAAAATCCAAACCAAAAATCCAAAATCGTTTGACGGCAAAAAAATTACAAAAATATATATTGATTTTGGCGCACTATCTTAACATTGGCAATAAGGATGCTATATTAGTAAGTCTAGTAGTGTGTTTAAATATTATTCATCTTTCTGGAAGTAACTGTGGCGAACAACAAGTCAGCTTTAAAACGCGCCAAAATCGCAGAACGTAACCGACTGCGTAATAAATCCTATAAGTCAGCCGTCAAAACGCTGATGAAAAAATACCTCACCGCTTTGGAGACCCATACAGCTAATCCTAACCCAGAATCCGAAAAAGAGGTACAAGAACGGATGTCTGAAGCTTATAGCAAAATAGACAAAGCTGTTAAACGTGGCGTTCTCCATCCCAATAATGGCGCAAGGAAAAAGTCTAAATTAGCTCAACGTCTCAAAAAAACTACAGCAGCTTAATGCTAACGGTTGACGGTTAACGGTTGACAGTCCACAGTCAACGGTCAACAGTCAGCAGTCAACCGTCAACAGCCAACAGCAAGATTTAGACTATTTGACTTGAAGATGCAACTAATTGACAGCCACGTTCATCTCAACTTTGACCTGTTTCAGCCAGATATGGATGCTGTACGCTCTCGTTGGCAGTCTGCTGGAGTAGTCGCTTTGGTTCATTCTTGTGTAGAACCAGGTGAGTTCGCTAGCATCAGCGCTATTGCTCGTCGTTTTCCTGAAGTCAGCTTCGCTGTAGGACTACACCCTCTCGATGCTGACAAATGGACTAACACCACAGCAGAAGAAATCCGTACAATGGCTAATTCTGACCCGAAAGTGGTGGCAATTGGTGAAACAGGGCTGGATTTTTATAAAGCCAGTAATGACCAACAGCAAATGATGGTGTTTGAAGCACAGTTAGCAATAGCCGAGCAATTGGACTTGCCTGTAATTATTCACTGTCGAAATGCTGCTCCGGAACTAAGAAGCGTACTGCAAAAATGGAAAGATAGTGTAGGAGAACGCTTACGGGGTGTCATGCATTGTTGGGGTGGAACACCAGAAGAAACCCAATGGTTTGTCGATTTGGGTTTTTACATTAGCTTTAGCGGTACAGTCACCTTTAAAAATGCCAAGCAAATTCAAGAGTCTGCTGCGACTGTCAATAAAGAGCGTCTACTTATAGAAACAGATTGCCCTTTTTTGTCTCCAGTTCCCAAACGGGGACAAAAGCGTAACGAACCAGCTTACGTTCAGTACGTAGCTGAGCAAATCGCTAATCTACGTGGGGAAACAGTTGAGGCAATTGCTGCTCAAACAACTCAAAACGCCTGCAAACTTTTTGGGCTGACTTTACCAAATTCTACTGTCGCTTAAGTCACAGGTGTCTGATACAGGTATTGCGTAAACAAATAAAACAATTATAATGAGAGGGCAAAAATATGCTAAGATTGACTCCTCCCAAATAACGTTGCTTACGCCATAATGGAAGAGGAGCAAATTAGGAAATTATGCCCTTGACATCAGAACAGTTGCTTTATCCGACTTATCTTCTTACTCCTAGAGGCTTTGATTATTATCTAACTCTAGTTTACCCACATTAACACAGTCTTAAGAAGTCAAGATAGTTCAATGCCCTTTTTTTTACAACAACTTCAAATTTAACCGATTCTAAGTATAGAGTCTAGTCAAAGTACCAGTGAAGCAAAATTGTCTCGTCAAATTATAGAAAATTGTTAAATAAAATCGCTGTTAAAGTCAAATAATTTGGAATTTTGGTCGGATTTTGGATTGTAGATTTTTATTCATGATTCATCATCTCCCGTAATGTCACGCGAAAATTCTGCAATTTAAAATTTAAAATTCAAAACCTAAAATTCTTCGGTTGACTTTAAGGATATCATCACGTTTTCACAGATACATTCAATGGTCGATGCTTGACAACTAGTAAAAGCTGCCTTCGTTAAAAGGATGCGCGTTTTGGAGGGGATGTGAGTGAGGAAAACAAAACAAATTGGGTTTCAACCCTATCGTTTGAATTTGGTGATGCGAAAACCTCTAAAAGGGGTCAGTACACTCTTGCCAAAACAAGAAGCAAGAAGCAAGAAGGAAGAAGAAAACTGTTTTCTTTTTAATCTAACAAGACAAACTCAAGTTAGGAGTAAAATCTCTAATTTGTGGCGTTATGTTGGGTTCTAATTTGAATAACCCATTAAATATACGCACTAAGATTTCTTTCTTCCTTCTTCTCTCTTCCCTTTTTCTTCTTCCCTGATTTTATAAGGTAGTGCCATGAGTAGCGAAATTATAGAACAGTCCTTTTTGTTACCCGACTTGATTGAAATTCAACGTTCTAGCTTTCGTTGGTTTCTTGAAGAAGGGCTTATTGAAGAACTTAACTCCTTTAGTCCAATTACGGACTACACAGGCAAACTTGAATTACACTTTTTGGGTCAAAACTACAAACTCAAAGAGCCTAAATATAGTGTAGAAGAATCAAAGCGTAGAGACAGTTCTTATGCTGTACAAATGTACGTGCCAACACGCTTAATAAATAAAGAAACCGGGGAAATTAAAGAGCAGGAAGTATTTATTGGAGACCTGCCTTTAATGACCGAGCGGGGTACGTTTATTATTAACGGTGCCGAGCGCGTCATTGTCAACCAAATTGTTAGGTCACCCGGGGTTTACTACAAATCGGAAATAGACAAAAACGGTAGAAGGACTTATTCAGCTAGCTTAATCCCTAATAGGGGGGCTTGGCTAAAGTTTGAAACAGACCGTAATGATTTGGTGTGGGTTCGTATCGATAAAACCCGCAAATTATCAGCACAAGTGTTGTTGAAAGCTTTGGGACTGTCGGACAACGAAATTTTTGAAGCGTTACGTCACCCAGAGTATTTCCAAAAAACCATCGAAAAAGAAGGGCAATTTTCAGAAGAAGAAGCCCTGATGGAACTGTATCGTAAACTGCGTCCTGGTGAACCACCAACAGTATTGGGTGGACAACAACTTCTGGACTCGCGTTTCTTTGACCCCAAACGTTACGACTTGGGAAGAGTAGGACGCTATAAGCTCAACAAAAAATTAAACTTAACAGTTCCCGAACCAATGCGGGTATTAACTGCTCAAGACATCTTAGCAGCAGTAGATTACCTAATCAACTTAGAATTTGATATTGGTAGTACAGACGACATTGACCACTTAGGAAATCGCCGGGTACGAAGTGTCGGAGAATTGCTGCAAAACCAAGTCAGAGTGGGCTTAAACCGTCTAGAAAGAATCATTCGGGAACGGATGACAGTATCAGACGCAGAAGTTTTAACACCAGCATCATTGGTTAACCCCAAACCTTTAGTAGCAGCAATTAAAGAATTCTTTGGTTCCAGCCAACTTTCGCAGTTCATGGACCAAACCAACCCCTTAGCAGAATTGACCCATAAACGTCGTCTATCTGCACTTGGTCCTGGTGGTTTAACTAGAGAACGTGCAGGGTTTGCGGTACGGGATATTCACCCCAGTCACTACGGACGCATTTGTCCCATCGAAACACCAGAAGGTCCCAACGCTGGTTTGATTGGTTCTTTAGCCACCCACGCTCGCGTTAATCAATACGGGTTCTTAGAAACACCCTTCCGTCCTTGCGAAAACGGACAAGTCATGTACGAAGTGACTCCGGTGTATATGACAGCAGACGAAGAAGATGACCTTCGTACAGCGACAGGTGACACACCCGTAGATGAAAATGGTAAAATTATTGGACCCCAAGTACCCGTACGTTATCGCCAAGAGTGGTCTACAACAACCCCAGAACAGGTTGACTACGTAGCTGTATCTCCAGTACAAATCGTATCAGTAGCTACAAGCATGATTCCATTTCTGGAGCATGACGACGCTAACCGAGCGCTGATGGGGTCAAACATGCAACGACAAGCAGTACCCCTACTCAAACCAGAGCGTCCTTTAGTAGGAACAGGTTTAGAAGCTCAAGCTGCTCGTGACTCCGGGATGGTGGTAGTATCTCGAACCGATGGGGATGTTAGTTACGTAGACGCAACCAAAATTCGTGTTCGTCCCAGACCAAACGCACCCGAAATTGAATACCCAATCTCCAAGTACCAACGCTCAAACCAAGACACCTGTTTGAACCAGAAACCCCTGGTTTTCATGAACGAAAAAGTCGTAGCAGGTCAGGTATTAGCAGACGGTTCCTCTACAGAAGGTGGAGAATTAGCGTTGGGTCAAAATATCGTAGTAGCTTATATGCCTTGGGAAGGCTACAACTACGAAGACGCGATATTAATTAGCGAACGTTTGGTTCAAGATGATATATACACCTCGATTCACATTGAAAAATATGAAATTGAGGCACGACAAACCAAACTGGGACCAGAAGAAATCACTCGTGAAATACCCAACGTAGGGGAAGATGCTCTGCGACAGCTGGACGAAAACGGAATTATTCGTATCGGAGCTTGGGTAGAATCTGGAGACATATTGGTAGGAAAAGTCACACCTAAAGGAGAATCAGACCAACCCCCCGAAGAGAAATTGCTGAGAGCAATCTTCGGTGAAAAAGCACGTGATGTACGCGATAACTCGTTAAGAGTACCAAACGGAGAAAAAGGTAGAGTCGTTGACGTACGTATATTCACTAGAGAACAAGGTGACGAACTACCACCTGGAGCAAACATGGTAGTCCGGGTATATGTAGCTCAGAAACGTAAGATACAAGTCGGCGACAAAATGGCAGGAAGACACGGTAATAAAGGGATTATTTCCAAAATATTACCGCTAGAAGACATGCCGTACCTAGAAGACGGTTCACCAGTAGATATTGTTCTTAACCCCTTAGGTGTACCCAGTCGGATGAACGTCGGACAGGTATTTGAATGTCTCCTAGGTTGGGCTGGTTATAACATGGGTATGCGGTTTAAGATGACCCCCTTCGATGAAATGTACGGAGAAGAGACATCGCGTCAAATTGTCCACGGCAAATTGCAAGAAGCAAGAGACGAAACCAGCAGAGATTGGGTATATAACCCAGACAACCCTGGGAAAATAATGGTCTACGACGGACGTACCGGAGAACCATTTGACCAACCTATAACAGTTGGTGTCGCTTACATGCTGAAACTTGTACACTTAGTGGACGATAAAATTCACGCTCGTTCCACAGGCCCATATTCCTTGGTTACCCAACAACCTTTGGGAGGAAAAGCCCAACAAGGTGGACAAAGATTTGGAGAAATGGAAGTTTGGGCTTTGGAAGCTTTTGGAGCAGCCTATACTTTGCAAGAGTTGCTAACTGTAAAATCCGACGACATGCAAGGAAGAAACGAAGCACTCAACGCGATTGTCAAAGGAAAAGCAATTCCTCGTCCAGGAACACCCGAATCCTTCAAAGTATTGATGCGAGAATTGCAATCGCTGGGGTTAGATATTGCCGTACATAAAGTAGAAACCTTAGCAGACGGTAGTACACAAGATGCAGAAGTGGATTTGATGGCCGACCAATCACCCCGTCGTACCCCACCACGTCCCACCTATGAATCTTTAACTCGCGACTCTATGGAAGAGGAAGAGTAAATTGTTGACTGTTGACTGATGACTGTTGACTGATGACTGTTGACTGCTGACTGTTGACTGCTGACTGTGATAAAGAAAATGGGATAACTACGAAGTAACCTCATCAACTAGATAATTCACAAAACGCAACCGTCAACCGTCAACCATCAACCGTCAACCGTCAACCGTCAACCATCAACCATCAACCCTCAACCCTCAATCATCAACCGTCAACCATCAACCGTCAACCGTCAACCGTCAACCGTCAGCTGAACTGAATAGAGAAAATGAGAACAGCCCAAACAAACCAATTTGATTACGTTAAAATCGGCTTAGCATCGCCAGAACGAATTCGTCAATGGGGCGAAAGAACTCTACCTAATGGTACTCTAGTTGGCGAAGTTACCAAGCCGGAAACTATTAACTATCGAACTTTAAAGCCTGAGATGGATGGCTTGTTCTGCGAGCGCATCTTTGGCCCAGCTAAAGATTGGGAATGTCATTGCGGGAAGTATAAAAGAGTACGTCACCGTGGGATTGTGTGTGAACGTTGTGGCGTAGAAGTTACCGAGTCTCGCGTACGTCGTCACCGTATGGGTTATATCAAATTGGCTGCACCAGTAGCCCACGTTTGGTATCTCAAAGGTATTCCCAGCTATATTTCCATCCTCTTGGATATGCCATTGCGGGATGTAGAACAAATAGTATATTTCAACTCTTATGTAGTTCTTAGCCCTGGAAATGCGGAAACATTAACTTACAAACAACTACTGACAGAAGACCAGTGGTTGGAAATCGAAGACCAAATTTACAGTGAAGATTCCGTACTCCAAGAAGTAGAAGTTGGTATTGGTGCTGAAGCTTTATTAAGATTGCTTGCTGATATTAACTTAGAAGAAGAAGCGGAAAAACTGCGGGAAGATATTCAAAACGCCAAAGGTCAAAAGCGAGCGAAATTAATTAAACGTTTGCGGGTAATTGATAACTTTATTGCAACTGGTTCTAAACCAGAATGGATGGTAATGACGGTAATCCCCGTTATTCCTCCCGACTTGCGACCAATGGTGCAGTTAGATGGTGGACGTTTTGCAACCAGCGATTTAAATGACCTTTATCGTCGGGTAATTAATCGTAACAACCGTCTCGCTCGTTTGCAAGAAATTTTGGCTCCAGAAATTATCGTCCGTAACGAAAAGCGGATGTTGCAAGAAGCTGTAGACGCATTAATCGACAACGGTCGTCGTGGACGTACAGTTGTTGGGGCTAATAACAGACCATTAAAATCTCTGTCCGATATTATCGAAGGTAAACAAGGACGTTTCCGTCAAAACTTGTTGGGTAAACGGGTTGACTACTCCGGTCGTTCGGTAATTGTTGTCGGACCCAATTTACGTATTCACCAATGTGGTTTGCCAAGAGAAATGGCTATCGAGCTATTTCAACCCTTTGTGATTCACCGCTTAATTCGTAGCGGTATGGTTAACAACATTAAAGCGGCTAAAAAATTAATTTCTCGTTCCGACCCCCAAGTTTGGGATGTTTTAGAAGAAGTGATTGACGGACACCCAGTCATGCTGAACCGTGCTCCAACACTTCACCGTTTAGGGATTCAAGCATTTGAACCGATTTTGGTAGAAGGACGAGCAATTCAGTTACACCCGTTAGTATGTCCAGCCTTTAACGCTGACTTTGACGGAGACCAAATGGCTGTACATGTCCCGTTATCCTTGGAATCTCAAGCCGAAGCGCGGTTGTTGATGCTGGCTTCTAACAACGTGATGTCACCAGCTACTGGTAGACCAATTATTACTCCTAGCCAAGACATGGTACTAGGAGCGTATTATTTAACCGCAGAAAATCCTTACGCACAAAAACCAGAAGACGGTGCTGGAAAGTATTTTGCTTCTCTAAACGACGTAGTTATGGCTTATGAGCAGCAACAAGTCCACCTGCACGCCTATGTTTATGTACGTTTTGACGGAGAAGTCGAAAGTCCAGAAGCAGATAACAAGCCAGAAAAAGTAGACGAAAACGCAGATGGTAGCTCTACTGTTTGGTATAAGTATCGCCGTGTTAGAAAAGATGCTCAAGGAGATGTCATTTCCCAGTATGTCCGCACAACACCAGGTCGCGTAATTTATAACCAAGCAATTCAAGAAGCTTTGTTAGCAACCTAATTTGTTGACTGCTGACTGTTAACTGCTGACTGCTGATTGTCTGTCATAAAGAAAATGCGGAATGATGACTACTAATTAACCCGTCAACCGTCAACAGTCAACCGTCAACCGTCAACCGTCAACCGTCAACCGTCAACCGTCAACCGTCAACAGTCAACCGTCAACCGTCAACAGTCAATCATCAACAGACAAAATGACAAACGAACAAAAGATTGTTTTTCGTAACCGCGTCGTCAACAAGGGTCAACTGCAAAATTTGATTTCTTGGGCATTTATCCATTTCGGTACTGCTCGTACTGCTGCTGTCGCGGATAAATTGAAAACTTTAGGTTTCCGTTATGCTACTAAAGCTGGGGTTTCCATTAGTGTGGATGACTTGATGATTCCACCTTCTAAACGGGAATTGCTTGACGCTGCTGAAGCTGAAATTCTTGAAGCTGAAGCTCGTTTTAAACGTGGCGAAATTACGGAAGTTGAACGTTTCCAAAAAGTAATTGATACTTGGAACGGTACTTCCGAAGCTCTCAAAGACGAGGTGGTTGTCCACTTCGAGAAAAAGAACCCGCTCAACTCTGTATATATGATGGCATTCTCCGGAGCGCGGGGTAATATCTCCCAAGTTCGTCAGCTTGTAGGAATGCGCGGACTAATGGCTGACCCCCAAGGGGAAATTATTGACATACCTATTAAAACTAATTTCCGCGAGGGTTTAACTGTAACAGAGTATATTATCTCGTCTTATGGTGCCCGTAAAGGGTTGGTGGATACAGCGTTACGGACGGCTGACTCTGGTTATCTTACCAGACGTTTGGTTGACGTATCTCAGGATGTAATTATTCGGGAAGTGGATTGTGGTACTACTAGAGGTATCCCCTTAAGAGCAATGAAAGAAGGGGAGAAGGTAATGATTCCCCTTGCTAATCGCTTGATGGGAAGAGTTCCACAACGTGATGTACTGCATCCTAAAACTGGAGAAGTTATCGCACCTCGCAATATGCCAATTAGTGATGAAGTTGCTAAGGCTATTGGTAAAGCTGAGGTTGAAGAAATTTTTCTCCGTTCTCCTCTGACTTGCGAAGCTGCACGGTCGGTGTGTCAACATTGTTATGGTTGGAGTTTGGCACATGCCAAAATGGTAGATTTGGGTGAAGCTGTTGGAATTATTGCTGCCCAAAGTATTGGTGAACCTGGTACTCAGTTAACCATGCGTACCTTCCACACAGGTGGTGTATTCACAGGGGAAGTGGCACAACAGGTACGTACCGACATTGCTGGTACTATCCGCTTACCAAAACGTTTGCGAACAAGACAATACCGCACTCGTCACGGTGAAGATGCACTTTTCGTTGAAAGTAATGGGAATTTGGTATTAGAAAATTCCGAAAGTGGTAATAAGGAAATTAGCCTTACTCAAGGTTCTACTCTTTATGTAGTTGATGGACAAAAGGTTACCAAAGGTCAATTGGTAGCAGAAGTCGCTATCGGTGGTAGAACTACACGTATAAACACTGAAAAGGCGGTAAAAGATGTAGCCTCCGATTTAGCTGGTGAAGTTATTTTTGCCGATGTTGTACCAGAACAAAAGACTGACCGACAAGGGAATACAACTACTACTGCCGCACGTGGTGGTTTGATTTGGATTTTGTCTGGGGAAGTATACAACTTACCACCAGGTGCTGAGCTAATTGTTAACGAGAATCAGGATATAGCTAGCAATGCAGTTTTAGGTGAAACCAAGCTAACCACTTTACACGGTGGTAAAGTGCGCTTACCTGAAAGCACCCCTGGTAAAACAACACGGGAAATAGAAATTATCACCGCGTCGGTGGTTCTTGACCAAGCTGAGGTAACTGCTCAAAGTTCTCAAGGGAAGAATAACTATTTAATCACTACTGGTAATAACCAAGTCTTTAATCTACGCGCCACTCCCGGCACAAAAGTGCAAAATGGTCAAGTAGTAGCTGAATTAATTGATGACCGCTACCGGACTATGACCGGGGGGATGTTGAAATTCTCTGGTGTAGAAGTTCAGAAAAAAGGTAAGGCTAAGCAGGGTTATGAAGTAGTGCAGGGTGGTACTCTCCTATGGATTCCCGAAGAAACTCACGAAGTTAACAAAGATATTTCGCTGTTGTTAGTGGAAGATGGTCAGTTCGTCGAAGCTGGAACTGAAGTTGTTAAAGATATTTTCTGCCAAAACAGTGGTGTTATCGAAGTTACCCAGAAAAACGACATTCTTAGAGAAGTTGTTATTAAACCGGGTGAGCTGTTGATGGTGGATGACCCCGAAGCTGTAATGAGCAAAGATAATACCTTTGTTCAAGCTGGTGAGGAACTCTTGGGACAAGCCATAAACGAATTGCGGTATATCCAATATGTGGAAACACCAGAAGGCCCTGCTCTGTTAACTCGTTCTGTGGTTGAGTTTGCCGTGCCTGATACGCCAGATGTGCCTTCTACTACTTCGGTTAGTCAGCAAACAGGACGTTCTATTCAATTACGAGCGGTACAAAGACTACCTTTCAAAGACTCTGAGCGTGTTAAGTCTGTTGAAGGTGTAGAGCTTCTGCGTACTCAGCTTGTATTAGAAATTGAGCAAGATGGAGAGCAAGACCATAATGCTTCTCCTCTCGCAGCTGATATTGAGTTGGTTCCAGATGCTGAAAGTACTGAAATTCAGCGCTTACAGTTAGTAATTTTGGAATCATTAATTGTTCGTCGAGATATCACCGCTGACGCAACTCAAGGTAGTACCCAAACAAATCTAGAAGTTGAAGAAGGACAAACCATCGCTCCTGGAGCTGTTGTTGCTCGTACCCAAATCTTGTGTAAAGAAGGTGGTATTGTACGGGGTGTGAAAAAAGGCGTTGAAAATATTCGCCGTTGTTTGGTGCTGCGTCATAGCGATATGATAAAAATGTACTCCAGTGGCGCACCAACAGTGAAAAAAGGTGATTTACTGGTTGAAGGTACAGAAGTTGCCCCAGGCGTCTTTAGTGAAGAATCAGGACAAGTCATAAAAGTTGAAAATCTAGCCGCAGGTGCAACTGGTGGCGACTCAGCCCTGAGTAACCAAAATTACGCTATTACCTTACGTACTGGACGCCCATACCGCGTTAGTCCTGGTGCAGTATTACAAATAGAAGACAGCGATTTAGTACAACGTGGTGATAACTTAGTACTATTAGTCTTTGAACGCGCTAAAACTGGGGACATCATTCAAGGTTTGCCTCGGATTGAGGAACTACTAGAAGCCCGTAAGCCCAAAGAAGCTTGTATACTCACTCGTCGTCCGGGAGAAGTTAAGGTAGTTTATAGTGATGGCGACGAGGCGATCGCAATCAAAGTAATTGAAGCGAATGGGGTAGTAACAGACTATCCATTGGGGCCTGGACAAAACTTAGTAGTTCCAGAAGGAACACAGGTACATACAGGGGTGCCATTAACTGACGGGCCTGCGAACCCTCATGAGTTGCTAGAAGTTTTCTTCAACCTCGGTTCCGATGAAGGAGAATATGCTTGTGCTGCCTTTGCATTACAAAAAGTTCAAAGCTTCTTAGTGAACGAAGTACAACTCGTTTATCAATCCCAAGGTATCAGCATTGCCGATAAACATATCGAAGTAATCGTCCGTCAGATGACCGCAAAAGTACGGGTAGATGATGGTGGAGATACAACGATGTTACCTGGAGAACTTGTAGAACTGCGACAAATCGAGCAAGTCAACGAAGCAATGGCAATAACTGGTGGTGCAAGGGCACAATACACCCCTGTATTACTAGGTATAACCAAAGCATCATTGAACACAGACAGCTTTATTTCTGCCGCATCCTTCCAAGAAACCACACGGGTACTAACCGAAGCAGCTATCGAAGGAAAATCCGACTGGTTGCGTGGTTTGAAAGAAAACGTAATCATCGGACGCTTAATTCCAGCAGGTACAGGCTTTAACGCTTACGAAGAAACCGGTGTAGTCGATGACTATGTTGATGCAATGGGTACTGGTGTCTTAGATGAAGTCGATGACTCTCTAGATATGGTATTAGATGACCGCACCGCTCGCTCCTATAATTTAGACGCTCAAAGTCTTGTGGATGGGTCTTATGGCTCTCGAACAACAGATAAATCGGCCTTAGATGACGATTTAATTTCTGACGAAGACCTGAGAGATTTAACAGGAGACGAAGACGGTGATTTTGAAGAAGAGCTTGAGGAAATCGAAGAGGAGGAAGATATTGACGACGATATCTAATCGCTAGTTGTTAACCCCACCCTCAACCCCAGACCGTACATGCTATGGGGTGGGGTTTTTTTTCTTTTATTTTTCCCCTTTTGCTTCAACTTGGGTTGGTTTAAAATTAGAACCCCGCTTATTAGCGCAAAAACCGATATCCCGCATTTGGTTTGGTTCAATTGCTTTTCCCCAATCCGCAGGTGTGACAATATATTGATTGGTTCCTTGTTTGCTAAAAGTCGCATTCCAAGAATTATTAATCTCAGCATCAGCCATATTAAATGTTAGCTGCCAATTGCTGACCTTACCACCACCAGGATTTTTCACTTTAAAACTGACACAAAATCCTTTTGGCCAGTCAGAGTATATATTTGAATTCACCTCCAACTGAGCAGAAAAGGGTTTTGCTGATGTGGGAGGATTTTGTGCTACATTTCCTGCTATTGCTTGTTGATTTTGTTGATTTGGATTTTGTTGATTTGGATTTTGTTGATTATATTGACTTGGTTGATTTGCTTGATTTGCTGGGGGTGCTTGAGCTACTTCTGGAGGCTTCGTCCATCGCGCAACCAACTCAGAATTAAACTGAATAGGACTCAAGCGCGACAATAATTTTTGCTTAGGAACATCAAAACTGTACCAATCATCCAACAAAACACCACCAGTGTCAGCACTATTAGGATTCCAACTCCAGTAGGCAAAATGTAATCGGTTCTCTCTAATAAACTTAACTAACTCGTTTTGCCAAATTCCCTCAATAGATTTTGTATCAACTTGTCTTCCACCAAACTCCCCAATTAAAACGGGAGCTATATTTTGACGCGCTATATAATTAAACCCTATTTCCCAACGGGGACGAAGATTTTTGGGAAAAGCACGGTCTGAAAACCAAGGCATATTAGACACCCCAAGTCCGTACTCATGAGGTGAATAAACTACCCGATTACGAATTGGTAAGCGCACAGGAAAACGTTTTACACCTTCCAAATTACCACCCCACCAATGCCTTTTGAGTCTTTGACCAGGAACATTTCCATCAGTTCCCTCAACTACAATCAACCAATTTGGAGCAACCGCTAAAATTTCCTTACCAGCACGCTCAGCAGCTAATCGCCAATCTGTAGCTAAATCACCAGTACCCCAACTTGCTTTTCCATGAGGCTCATTTTTTAAATCAGCACCGATAACGTTAACTTGATTTTTGTATCTTTCAGCTAACATTTTCCAAGTATCAAGCCAGTCTTGTTCCGTAAAACCGTCTCCATACCACAATTCTCCAATTTGCTTATCACTAAGACGGTGACAGTCAAGTAAAACTAATAGCCCTTGACGTTCAGCTTCCTGAATCACCAAGTCCATTACTTCGATAGGTTGCTTTCCTTCTAATTCTTTATTTGCTCCAATCCTAAAATCAACGCCTAGGATATTTGTGCTTCGCAAAGCTTGCAACGAAAAAGGTAATCGGATAACATTATACCCCAAGCTTTTCATCTGCAAAAGCATCTCCTTATAATCCCGCTTCCATAAACCGTGGGGGGAATGAATTTCTGTTTCTATCCCAAACCAGTTGACACCTCTCAATAAAACGGGCTTACCTTTTGCATCAACAATTTTAGCTCGGCGGGTTGAAAGTGGTAATTGCATAGAAACAGCAGCAACAGCAGATGACCGTTGTCCAAAGTGTAACTGGGTGAAACTACCCAAAATCACCAACATGAAAGCCATGAAAAAGATGAGCAATTGCCTTATCAAAAGCATTTTTCTGGGCTTATTCTTGCAGTGCTTTACCATTTCTTTTTTTCTTTGGATTGAAGAGAAATTTTGAGACAATTTGCGACGCTTCTTAAGCATGAATTTGTTTGTGAAAAAATTATCAAGCATAAGTATTTTCACCTGGATAATCGTTTGAATAACAACATTCAATAGCTATTTTTTTTGCTAATATTCATCTTTATGAGCTTTCTGTGAAGAGGAAATTTTATTTATTTCATTTACTAATCTCAAAAAAATAAATACACATCAGAGGAATTACTTGAACTTCATGAATTTACTCTCACTAACAAATTTGATTTTTATTTTTCAGTTAGCAAGGAACACGCCAACAAATTTAACCTAATTGACTAAAATTTGGCTCCCGTAGTTCCTTTCAGGCTTTTGGTTTAGATTTGAAGGATTCTTAATAAAAATATTTAGCGTAACTACTTATATGCTTTTATTTTTTTGACGCGCTGCTGTGGTATATACAAGTGAGGCGAGTCTCTAAATTTACAGAAAATTTAAGAAATTTACTCGGTCTTCATCACTGGTATATGGAAAATCAGCGCTAAAGATAATATTTTGGAAACAGCGCAGGAAACATGTTCAATTAACCTCCAAAAGCCGGAAAATCTGGATTCTTTTTGGATGGTGGCTAGAGCTGTGGCTATCTAGTATTTGTCTTTTATTTGGCAACTATCGAATATTTAAATATGACTCTATCTGCACTGCGAAAATTTATTTTACCCCCATTGATGACATCGGCTTGTGTATTTGCGGCTGTAACAGCACCTATATTCGTTATGGGTTCTAAGCAAATTGACATTAAGCTAGACCAAGAGCCATTCTTGAGCGGAAAAGTCAGAGAAATCGCTTTCCCTTACGTCGCTGCTGCAACAGCAATCACCGTAGGAGCTGGGCTTTCTGTAGCTGCTTTTAGTGGATGGCGAAATTCTGCCAAAAAGTCATCAGAAATCGAAGAACAAATATCCAACTTGGAAAGACAAATTCAGGAAAAAGAAGAATTACTTAAAGAATTGAAGCTTTCTGAAGGAAGACTGCAAATAAGCGGACTTCAAGCTTTCTTAGAAGAAGAAGCTAGTTTTGCAAACGCATCCCACCAAAACAGTTTTGCAGCAGCTGTTTCTCAACCTGTTGTGATGGAAACACCAGTTAAGGTTTACGAACCTCCATCTAACAACGTGGCTTCTAAGGTAGCGGTGGCACAACATACTACTACCATAAATAAAACATCCACAAAAGCCTCTTCTGTCGCAGCCTCAAGTTTTTCTCCTACTCAAGCTTTTCTAGCTTATAACCAAGCAAATAATAATTCTAGAAAAGAAAATTCTGTTCCTGATGTTATAGAAAACAAAACATCTACAACACCAACAGAACTTGACCAGATGCAACAACAACTCAGAGAAATGATGTCGCAAATGCAAGCGATGCAAACTACTCTGCAGCATATGCCTCAAACAGCACAAACAGATGTAAAAGCTTCAGAGCAATTTCAAGTCTATTATGATTCTCCCAAAACTGATGAGGTTAAATACCTTTAGGCTATGGAAATCAAGCAAGTTATCTAGGCTGTAACTTGCTTGCCAATGATTTTCTGCGTCCAGTTAAGCGTTACTACTTTTTTTAATTAAAAACATAAATATACAGTACAGTATTTAAACTGTCACAAAGAGGTGCTTCTTGCGGGGTGCTTTGTAAATAGTGAAAAATTATCCCTTGTAAATTTTGTGTTTATCATGCTGTAGAGACGTTACATGTAACGTCTCTACAGTAGTATTTATATACTATAAAATCCCATCACGGACTATCTCAAAAACTGATTTGGATTCAAAGGGGCAGTAGTGCTTGGCTTTTCTTTGCTTGGAGCAACAAAAGATGCTGTGGAAACTGATGGTGTGGCAGGAATTTGATATCTAGTTCCCCAACCACCATTTACATCCTCTGGTTGCGGTTGAGGTGATACTGTTTTACCGCTTGGCAAGTTGATTGATTGGGCAACACTTGCTTGTACGTATCTTTGCCCTTCGTTAGTGAAACGAATTAACTTTCCTTCTACTTGAGGGATTTCTGCTGCGGGTTGTTCAATTTTTTCCCCATTCAAGTTGAGCGACTGACTATTAGGGTCATAGGTGGCTATGAAAGTAACTTCATCATCCGCCATCATCATTTTTTTTGCATCATTTTTTTGCCAAGCTTCCTGCAATGTGCCATCTGTTGCTGGCTGCCATAAATTAAGTTGGCTTTCCCATTTTCCTTGCTTAACTTGCACAATCTGGCGAGCCAAAATTGAACGGTTAATATCTACATCTGAATTTTGTGATTCCCCTTGTTTTTCTGGTGAACTTAGATAACGAACTGCAGTTATAGCAATTTTACTTGATTCAGGTAAATTTGTTATACCTGATAAGTTGTATAAACCATTACTACTATCTGACTGTACATTTTTAATTTCTAATTGCACTCCAGTTTGTGCTTTTTGTGTGCATCCAAAAGAAGCAGCCACAAGTATAAAAGTAATTGCTACTAAGGAAAAACCCCTAGATAAATTTCTTATTTGTAGCAGGATAAGCTTGATATACGCAGTGAGCATAAAAAACCAGTAATTTAACGCTATTGAGAAACATATAGCCTACATTTTTACCTATTATTCCCTAATTCATCCAGAAAAAATACAACCTTTATTACTTCTTTAAGTAGTTGACTAGACAACAAAGAAACTGTACACTCTCGTCGATAATACAAAGAATATTTGCTAAAGTGGCGACATCTACCGAATGATAATTTACCTACAATAATTAACCAGGCGAATGAGCCAATTACTATCGCATTGTCACAAATTTACTACTGGGAAAGAGTTCAATAAGCTTTATTTGCTACTTACCACAGCTTCAGTCTCTATTTTTTGGACGCTGGCAACCGGTGGTAACGTCAAAGCCCAAGAACAACCATTTACTTCTAATCCAGTATCGACGGATTCTTTGGTGAGTTTGGGACAAAATGTACCCGTACCCACTCCCCCTCCACCTGTTGGAAAACGTCTGCGTCAAAAGCAGGTATTACCTCCACCACCACAAGATAATCAAGCTAACGAGACTGGAGACCAACTTAAGGGCACACTAAACCAAGTTACTAGTACTAACAGACAACAACAAGTATCTAGTGCAACAGTTCCCACTTTTAATCAGTTTCTTAATACCCAAGCTAACGTACTAGCATCATCTCAAGGTGGATTTTCTGGTAATGGATTTTCTAGTAACAGTCAAGCTTCTAATAGGCAAGTAGCCCCCTTACCTGTACTACCTGGTGCAGTCCCTAGACGAGAAGTTGCTTCTGCTGCTACACCAAGCTTTGAAGAGTCAACTAATGGTTCTACCAGTGAATCTGCAGTAGTCAACAGCAACAACGCGGCATCAACTTTTAATCAATTACTCAGTCAAAATGCAGCCCTACCCTCGTCTGCAACAGCTGCTGCTACGTTTAACCAACCACCTAACAATCAAAGTACGCAAGCTACAACTGAGCCACAAACGTTTAATCAGTTTTTAGCCAGCCAACAGCCACCAGTCACCAATCAACAGCCACCAGTCACCAATCAACAGTCAACATTCATCAGTCAACAGCAAGAATTCAGCGCACCTTCCGCACCACCTTTTAATCAATTAGCTCCGCTTCCACCACTTCCAGGTATGGGTCAGGATATGAACCCAGGTATGAATTCGGGTATGAATCCGAGCATGAGCCAAACACAAATACCCTCACAAATACCCCAAGCTGGGTCATTAACTGCTCCTGCTCCGGTTACCCAAGTACCACAGCAAATAAATAACCAACAGCGTCCATTTATAAACAGCACAGCCTTGAGAGAGCCTGAGTTGAGATTTCAAGGGGTGTATGTAACTCAGGGTGAAACTTCAGCAAGAGCGCGATTGAGTGGTATTTTACCCCTGACTCCCAATGTGTTGTTTGGTGCGACTTTGGATTTGACTAGCCAAGGTAGTAGCTTTGATAATTCTCGTAATGAAGGTTTAAATATAAACGAGTTGTATTTTGCAACTTCAATGCCCAACTTACCTAACTTGCGGTTTGTTGTGGGACAGGTGGACTTGACTTCGTATTTCGACCGTAATAGTTTTGCTAAAGACGGTGCGGCTCAATTTTTCAACCCTGTTTTCCAAACAAATCCAGCTTTAGCGGCAACAGGTATTGCTTCTCGTCCCTCTCTTCTGGTTAACTGGAGTGTAACAGATAACATTGAGGCCAAAGCTGCTGTGTTTTCATCTTCGGACAGAATCGGTGATTTTGCCCTGGATGGATTTGCAGGTGAAGTGGGTATTCGTTACGGTAACGCGATTATTCGCGGTACTTATGCTACTGACCGTGATGGTGGAGCTCGGGACAGTTTCCCTGAAAGCTTCCAAATTGCCAGGGGAAATAATCAATTTGGTCCAATCAAGACAGACCGAGAAGAAGCATACGGTTTAAATGCCGAAGTTTTTATCCCTAATCTGAAACTAGGTCTTTTCGGGCGCTATGGTCGCTACGAAAACCGAGATTTGGGACAAGGTGCAGATACTTATGTGCTGGGTGCTAGTTTGGTTGATGTATTTACCCAATACGACCGACTGGGTTTAGCTTACGGACGTAGATTGTCCAGCGACCGTCTGCGTCGGAGCGGAGAACAACCAGATGTGTTGGAATTATTCTACGATTTTGAATTCCTTCCTAATTTAAGATTAGGTTTTACCGTTCAGGGACGCGACAGCTTTGATGAAACTGTTGTTGGTGTTAGGGTGAGAACCGATTTAGATATTACCCCAAGAGGGAGAAATGCCCGATGAATCAGAAGCAAAAAGGTAACAGCATACCTAATCCCTGTTTGGGTGGAAGGGAACAAGGTCTGAATGCGAAGGCTGTTTTTCTTTTTCCTTTTTCTTTAGTCCTTTGTACTAGCCTGCTAAGTTTACAACCCTTACTAAATATAGCTCCAGCCCAAGCCCAAAGAGCTTCGTCAGGTGCAGCGCAACGTGGTTTCAATTTACTAAGAAAAAAGTGGTTCAGGGATGCCATCAAAGCTTTTCAACAAGCGGTAAGGCAACAACCACAATCACTCAGTGCCAGACTGGGATTAGCTCAAGCTTACCAAGGTCAAGGTGAGTTTGAAAATGCTTGGAATGCTTATCAAAAAGTACTGGAACTTGACCCAAATAACCAAGAAGCGTTGAGAGCTATTGGTACATTGGGTGGTTTTCGTCCCCAGTGGCAAAAGCCAGCAATTCAGGCGCTCAGTACTTTGCTAAATATAAATTCCAACGATTTACAAGCAAGAGCGCAGAGGGCTTTACTTTATTACTACCAAGGTCGAGCATCGGAATCGAGAGCCGACTACCAAATAGTCCTAGCAAGTAACCCACAGCCCAAAGTATTGTTGGAAGCCGCAGAAGCTTATACCAATACAGGTAATGTCCAACAGGGGCTGGAATTATTTAATCGCTACCGTTCCACGGGTGGAGCTATTACAGGTAATGCTGCAGTAGCATATGGAAGGGCTTTACGCCGAACCGGTAACGCCAGAGGAGCGATAGAGGTTTTAGAAGCACAATTACGTCGTTCTGCGGCAGTTGATTTCACAGGCATCAACGCTCGTTCAGAACTAGCTGTTGCATACCTGGACAACAGACAAGAAGCTCAAGCTTTGGGAGTTTTAGACCCCTTAGAAGGTAGAGCGGAAGCTGTATTACCTTTAGCTAGGGCACTAAATGAAATTCGTAGACGTACTGGTAATACTTCTTTGGTGCAGCGAGTTGATGCTCTCTACCGTCAAGCTTTGACACAAAATCCTAACCCAAGTGGTTCATTTCTCAAAGAATTGGCAGATGTTTACAGTGGATTACCTGGGGGAAAACAAAACGCATTACAACTTTATCGTCGAGCAGCTACTCAATTGCCAAATGATAAAGGTGTGGCATTGCGCTTGTTAGCCTTAGAAAATCAACTGGGTTTGGTGAAGAAAAATGACTTAAACACTCGGTTAGCGGCGTTAGTACAAACTTTGCCCAGCGACCGCGTGCAATTGCAACAGTTAGCTGATGCTTTAAAAGAAATTGATAATCCCGACCCACAATTTTTGCCCTTATATCAAAATCTTGTACAGACCAAAGAAGGTGCAAGCGTACCGTTCTTGTACTACCGCTTGGCTCAGATGTACGTTCAGCGTGATGATACCCCCGGAGCGAGAGCTGCTTTAGCGGCATATACCAGTACACCAGCTGGCTCAAAAGATATGTCATCTCAGTTACTTGCTGCCACAATTGAGCAAAGGGAAGGTAATTTGGATGCTAGTGCCCAACGTTTCTTGGCAGTACTCAACAGTAGACCAAATAATGAACTTGCTGATGGTGCATTGCGAGGGCTTGCGGGAGTTAGGTTGCAACAACGTCGTTTTGACGATGTATTAACAATTTACGACCAGCTATTAGCTCGTAACCCACAAAACTTGAACTTACGATTGGCACAGACAACAGTTGCTTACCAAGCCAAGCGTATTTCTCAAGCACAAGCAGAAACAGTTCTTAACAATTGGTTGGAAACCCAAAGGGCAGACAACGACCCGAAAGAACTATACGATTTGGTCGGAGCTTTACCCCCTAGTCCCCAAAGACTGCCACTGTATAATTACTTAACACAACGTGACCCAAGTAATATTCCTGTGCAGGCTCGTTTAGTGCAGGTAATTGCCGCTCGTAATCCCGCACAAGCGCAAATGTTGGTCAGACAATTGCTCGCTCGCTTACCAAACAACTCCAACTCAATGGAATTGCAAGGGCAATTAGCCGTAGCGATTGAAGATTGGGATTTGGCAAGTAAATCTTACGAAAATGTTTTGGCACAACAACCAGATAACCTGGATGCTCTTAAGACTTTAGGCTTTGTTCGCTTCCGACAGCGAGAATTCAAGAAAGCCGAAAAAATCTACGAGCAAGTTTTAGCTATTAAGCCAGAGGACAGGGATGCACGTCAAGCTCTTGCTGGATTAAAAGCAATTGGAGACCAGCCTTTGACTGCGTTGGTTCAGCTACAAGAGTTACAACAAGTTTCACCAAATGCTCAGGGTGTTTCAGATACACCAATCTCATGTCAAGCGCGGCAAATCCAAGAAGACTTTTTGCTCCGACGGGGTTTCCAGCCATCATGGGAGAACAATAAACCTGAAGAGGGTCCTTGTTCTTAATTGGTAATTGGTAATTGGTAATCGCTAATCGCTAATCGCTAATTATGAATTAGCTGGAGTCTTAAGTTAATTCTGAACAGTTATAGGGGAACAATAAACTTAGCGAGAGGAAAAAACATAGAAGACTATCGGGGGTGTCCCATTTTCGCAAATATTTTTGCAAATATTTTTGCAAAATTGGGATTCACCTAGGTATTTAATACAGAAAAAGCCTAAAAGCTTATGTAACAATGTTTTGATTATCTAAGTATGATAGTCTTCTATATTTTCTTCCGCTGGATGCACCCTCCGTCCAATGAAAACTCTTATGGTTCTTAGGATGCGGCACTTCCCAAAAATAGTAGCTATCATTAGTCTGCTTGGACTGTGTTCGTGTAATTTTGGTTACTCTGTAGTTCAGTCTCAAACACCAAATAATAAAATATCGGTGGTTGAAAATCCGACTTTGACTGGAGGCGAAAATGCTTCTGTATTTTTAGCTGCTTTACCTGAAAACACTACCAATCGCGATTTGCTAGTTGATTCTTGGCAAAGTTATCGTCAACGGTTTATTCAGGATGATGGGCGAGTTATTGACTACGAAGCTAGCGACCGTTCTACAAGTGAAGGACAAGCTTACGCGATGTTACGAGCTGTGCTAATTAACGATTTGACTACCTTTGAACGTACCTTAAAATGGGGTGAAAATAACCTGCAAAGAAAAGAAAATGGCAAATCTGTGGATAGCTTGTGGGCTTGGAAATGGGGACGCCTTGCAGATGGTAGTTGGGGACCGATTGACAAAAACTTTGCCAGTGATGGTGATATTGATGCCGTCACAGCGTTGATTTTTGCTTACCGTAAATGGAAACGTCCAGAATACTTAGAACTCGCTAAAATAAAATTGCGAGATTTATGGGAACATTCCACAATTATTGGTCCAAAAGGTAAAAGATATTTGCTTCCTGGCCCGGACGAGGCATTTGTTCCAAATTCATCAACGCTGCATCTCAATCCGTCTTATCTCGCTCCTTACGCTTTTCGCATATTTGCCCAGGTGGATAAAGAACGCGATTGGTTGAGTTTAGTTGAATCTAGCTATGAAATATTAGAAAATTCATCTAAACTTTCTAATGTCGGTTTACCCAGCGATTGGGTAGCCCTTGACATTCCCACAGGTAAATATCAGGTTTTACCACAATCAAGTAAAATTCAAACTTTATATAGTTTTGACGCTTACCGAGTTTGGTGGCGTGTAGCTTTGGACGCAGCTTGGTTCGATTCAGAACCTGCTCGGCGTTACTTAAAAACATCTACAAAGCATCTACAAAAAGTCTGGCGCCAAACATCGCGCTTACCAGCACGTATAGACCTTCAGGGAAAATCATTAGTTGATTACGAGGCAACATCTCAATATGCGATGTTCTATGTAGCCATGCGTTTAATAGAGCCAAAATTAGCAAATGAAATACTTCGGCGTAAAATTTTACCTGAATATAAGCAAGGAATTTGGGATGACTATTCGGCATACTATACCCAGAACCTAGCTTGGTTAGGATTGCTACCAGCAGAGGCTGTTAGTAAGGAACTATTGCAGAAAAATTAACAATAACCTAAAAAATATTGTTCAAGATTTTGCAAAAGGTATAAAATATGTTACCCCTTTTTGAGTTATAAACATAACATATTTCAGCAAGTATTAATAACGAATAGGAACCACAAAAAAAATTAGAGCCGAGTAGAACACACAAAATCAACAGTACCATGAAGCATCTTTTTATTCTTTCTAAATTCAGTAAGAAAGCAATTTTTGTTACTTTCTGTTTTCTTCTTCTACCAAGCTCAATGTTAAGTGCCAAGGCAACTTGGCAAGACAAACAGCCTCAGCAAAATAATTTATCGGAATCAAAAGTTACGTTATTAGCACAAGCAAATAATATACCGGAAGCTGATAGTACGGATACAGGAAAAACACGTATAAAGCAAGCAGCAAGTGATGACTTGGATGTAGCTAACAGTAAGAATCAGCAACAATTCAAACTTGAATTTAACCGTAGCCCAATAGTGGGTAACCGTCTGCGTTTGCGGGGTCGATATTCCGAAAGTCGTCTCGGTTTTACCCGTCCTCGTGGCTGGAATGTAGGCAAAGCTCAGGTCAATCTCCGGTTTCAACATTCACCGGCACTGTATGCCAATCGTTCCAGCTTGACGGTATTAGTTAACGACACAAGTATCGGTAGCATACCTCTTAATAAAAAACAATCCCAAGTGGGAACCACTTCGCTTGCGATTAACCCCAAGCTGCTTCAGGACTACAACGAAATCAAGGTAGTTGCACAGCAAAATGATTCGGAAGGTTGTAGCGACCCTAATAGTCCTAATTTGTGGACAGAGATATTACCTGATTCGGCTGTTGTATTTAACTACCAACGTCAAGAAATTCCTCTCAGTTTCAGTCGCTATCCATATCCTATTTTTGACAACCTGGGTCTAGAAACCAACGAAGTTGTCTATTTGCAACCCACTCAAGCGACTCAAACCTGGTTGACTTCAGCTGCTCGTTTTCAAGCTTCCTTGGGTAGAATGGCTGATTTCCGACCGATGGAAACCAGAGCAGTAGCGGATTTGGCTGATGTTAAACCATCAGAAAAAGTTGTCATAATTGGGACTCCAGCAGAACAACCAGCAATAGCTGCATTCAAGAAAGAATTACCTCTGACTCTTAACGGCAACCAAATCCTCGACTCAAATCAAAGACCTGTCCCAGAAGATACTGGGGTGCTAATCCTCAGCAAAACAAAACCACAGTCCGGAGCACCAGTTTTAATTATTACTGGTAATAGCCCTAGGGGTGTTGCTAACGCCAGCAGATATTTAACGCAATTAGGCTCGCGGAAACTAGGTACTGGACAGGTGGTATTAGTTCCTAAAGTTAACGAAGTCTCTACCCCACCTTCGCGTCAGTGGTCACGTTATTTGCCCGAAGTAAATAATTTTGCACTTAGTGACATCAAAACCCAAGCCGATGGAAAACCATTTAATGATGTCACCGTTCGTGGTGGAGGTGCTCCTGCAATTGAAATTGATTTTCGTGCTTTACCTGATGACAGGTTTTTGCGCGGTAGTTCAATGAATTTGGTTTACAGCTATGGACCGCAGATTAACCCTAGAACCTCTGCTGTTGAAGTATTAATTGATGATACTTTTATTGGTGGTGCGCGTTTAGATTCTGAAGCTGGAGAGAATCGTAAAAATCTGAAGGTAGATTTGCCTGCGAACTTAATTAAACCGGATTCCAAATTAAAAGTTTATTTTCGGATGAACGCTAGGGAACCGTTTGATAAACAAAACTGCGTTACCCCACCCGACCAACAGTTATCAGGTACATTACATGCCGATACTAGCTTTGATTTGAAACGAGAAACCTCAGTGCAATTACCGGATTTGGATAAATTGCGATTTGGTTTTCCTTTTGCAGCACCCCAAGACTTGTCAAAGACATCAATTGTCTTATCACAAAACCCGTCAAGTACGGACATTGTGACAATGCTAGAGTTTAGCGAACGGTTAGGAAGACTCAGTCAGAGAAATACCAATGATGGAGATTCTGTCAAGCTCAATGTATACACCCCAGAAAGCTTACCCCAAGCAAGTCGTGACGGAGATAATTTAGTCGTTATTGGTACTCGTGAAAAGCTTCCTTTTGCTAATGAGGTTTTTAAAGCTGCTGGTTTAAATTTAGGTGGTGCATTTTTACGTGCTAATGCTGATACTGCAGTCCAAACCCCCCAAGATGGACAGGGGATGATTAAGCAAATTCTTTCACCTTGGAATGGTGAACGTGTGGTTTTGGCTTTAACCGCACAAACAGAAAATGGTTTAGATAAGGTACGACAAGTTCTGAATGCAGACCCGTGGTTCTTCCAATTAAAAGAAGATACGGTACTGATTAGCAGCGATAAAAAAGACCCCAAAGGGTATGACCCAGATGCTTTTCAGTTAGCATTTTTCCAAAGTTCTCCCCGTTCAAATCGCGTCGAAAATACCACTCCTTTGAGTAAGGCTTCGCGAATGATTCAAGATAATTGGTTATTGCTACCCGCTGGTATTGTAGGTGTATCTCTGTTGCTTTATGGCATTGTGCAGTTATATCTCAAGAGGGCTGCTACTGATAGAAGATAACTCTTGTAATTAAGGAAGAAGGAAGAAAAAATAAATAATTAGTATGGATTCCTAAATGAACACTAATTTTAGATAAACAAATCTTCATGTTTAGACTCTGTACTTAAACATTTATAGGGAACAATAAACAAAATCCCTTTCTTCTTTTTTCTTCCTTCTTTTTCCTACCTTCATAATCACGATATTCAAAATAAAAATGTCTTCTCCTTCATTTGGTTCACCTGGTAATCCCAGAAATCGCCGACGCACCACTTTGGGTGGTTGGTTGATTGACTTAACACCGCGTTTTTTTGACCGTACTCTGGAACGAGTTGGTATTAAACAATTCAAGTGGTTAGTCATCCTACTTTTATTGTTTTCTGTACCCTTAATTACTACCCCCCTGGAAGTTTGGCAACAAGGGGTGGTTTCTGTTTTTCTCGTACTTCTAGGTCAGTTGGTTGTCCGAGCTGATGATGAAGAAGATTCTCCTGATATTGGTCAGTATTATCACCTGTTCATGGTGTGGTTGAGTTTGGTGACCACGCTACGTTATTTGTTTTATCGCACTAATTACACTCTCAACTTTGATACTTGGATTAACGGTATCGCTTGTACTTTGCTGTTTCTAGCTGAGTTGTACGCGATGTTGACGTTAGTTTTGGCATATTTCCAAACTCTGAAAATTCGCGAACGCAAACCGATTAGTCTTGAGGGTATTCCTATTGAAGAATTGCCCAAAGTTGACATTTACATCCCCACCTACAACGAAGATGTGGAGATTGTAAGAAAGACAACCTTGGCTGCAATAGCCTGCGATTATCCCAAAAAGCAAGTGTATGTACTTGATGATGGTCGTCCCGAAAAATATGCGACGGACGACCCACGTTATGAAACATTTCGCGGTCGTCGTCAGCAACTGCTAGAAATGTGTAATGAACTGGGTTGCATCCACATGACGCGGGACAGTAACGAACACGCTAAAGCAGGTAATATCAACACCGCCTTTCGCAAAACCGATGGGGATTTGGTGATGATTTTGGACTGTGACCACATTCCATCGCGACAATTTTTGATGCATACGGTGGGTTTTTTCTTCGACCCGAAAGTGTCGTTTGTGCAAACACCTCACTGGTTTTATAATCCTGACCCCTTTGAGAGAAATTTATTAACCAGTGGCAGAATTCCTGTCGGTAACGAATTATTTTACAAAGTACTGCAAAAAGGTAACGACTTCTGGAACGCATCCTTTTTCTGCGGTTCGGCAGCCGTTATAAGAAAAGAACATGCTTTAGAAGTTGGGGGAATTGCCGTTGAAACAGTAACGGAAGACTGTCATACAGCTTTGCGGTTACACTCCAAAGGCTACAAGTCAGTTTACTACGACAAAATAATGGTCGCTGGTCTAGCACCAGAAATATTTGCTTCCTACGTTGGTCAGCAAGTACGTTGGGCTAGGGGAATGGCGCAGATTTTGCGATTGGAAAACCCCTTATTAAATCCAAAGCTAAAATTAACCTTTGCTCAAAGAATTTGTTATTTCAGCGCGACATCCCACTTTTTATATGGGTATCCGCGACTGATGTACGCTATTGCTCCGTTTTTGTTTTTGTTGTTTGGCATTAACTCCGTGTCAGGTTTAGGTTTGGAAACCTTAGCTTACGCGGTACCTCACGTTCTTTTATCGCTGTACACAAACCACATTATTTACAAACACGTTCGTTTCTCTTTCTGGAACGAAATCTTTGAGTTCGCAATGGCGTTCCAAGCGGGTTGGGTTACCTTAATGGCGCTGATTAATCCTAAACTTGGTTCGTTTAACGTAACCGACAAAGGGGTTAACGTAACAAAGCGCACCTTCGATTGGACTTCGATGCGTGGCTTGGTAGTAGTAACGGGATTTGTTATTGCCTCGTTGCTGGCTGTTCCCTACTGGATACTTTTACGTCCAGAAGACTGGCAAGCGGTGTTAGTAAACACCATGTGGTCAGGATTCAACTTGATTTTACTTGTAGCCGCTTTGTTAGTTGGTTTTGAACAGCCACAAATCCGTGACGCACACCGTTTACAGCGCGTTCTTCCTGTAGTGATTTCCACCGATAACTTCACCATCATGGGGGAAACTATTAATATCTCGGAAACAGGTTGTTTAGTTTCCTTGGAATCTTGGCCTAATTTGCCAGATGAAGTCGAAGTTCAGATTATGGGAGATTTTAATGCTCGTGCGACTTTAACCGCAAGAGTGATAAGACTTTCTCCTGTGAGTGAAACTGAAACCCTTTTGGCTATTGATTTTGTCAACATGAGTCAAACACAAAAGGATAATTTAGTCTTAGTAATTTATTCTGATGTACAAGAGTGGTATTCCCAAAAACGCGAGTACGCAGATAATCCTTTTGCGTCTCTTGGCTTTTTGGCAACTAGTTTAACTCGTTCATTACGAGAACTGAAAGTTGTGGAGCGCAAAAAAGTACGCAAACAAGTACAAGCTTACGGTCAACTTTATTGGGATGGTCATTTCTTTCCCGGTGTGGCAACCGAGCTTGGTGTCACGGGGTTAAAGTTGGAACTGGAAGGGAAAAAAGCTGTATCCGCTAATAAATATTTGGCAGAAAACGATTTTCAGACAATGAGAAATATTAAACCTCTGGTTGGTTTAATGTTGAGCGAGGAAGCTAACAGCACAAATCCTAGTAAACTTGTTGCGGAAATTATTAACGTTGAAGAGGGTGCTAATGGTAGCGTTACTGTTGAGTTGAATTTCCCTGATAAGTTCAAGCCGCGTCAGGACGGTAAGATTAAGCAACTTTTACAGGTGTTGTAATTATTTAATTGCCCGCAAAATCCGAAGAACCTCACCCCCAACCCCGAAAGAACCCTACCCCCAACCCCCTCCCCGCTTGCGGGGAGGGGGCTACGATTTTTATGGTTACATCTTTTGGGTAATAATTCAAAATTTATTGTTCGTTATTTATCTGAGAGTAATTTAAGAGTTATTAGTGGTGGGTTCTCTTAGTATTTACTTAGGTAAAAAAACGAAATCAAAACCTGTCCCTGAACGAGATTTTTTACCGTCAGAAATTTTTTTGATTTGTACAAGTTGAACTTTTGCAATACGGTCACCAGAAGAAGGTATAAAACGAATGGTATCAGAAACTCCTGGGGTTTGAAATTCTGCTGAAGATAATGCTTCTTGAACTCCATTACGGGTGGGATTTTTTTTCAGCGCGGTAATCAAAGCTTGGGTGGCATCGTAGGTCATAGCTGTCTTCCAGTCAACATCCGCATTCCAAATACTTCTGGATTTGCGGACAAATTCTGAATTGGGATTAGAATCAATACTCCAAGCAATCCCAAAAACCATTCCTTCAGCCCTAGTTTCTGCCTCTTGTAATATTTTGATATTATAAATATCGTCTCCACCAAGAAGATTTAAACGTTTCTTATTGACGTTAATTATACTTATAGCATTATTAATTCTATCGTAAGGGGCTGCTAGCATAAGTACTTGCGCTCCTCTATTGATAGCCTGATTTACACTATCAGAGGCATTAAAGTTATCATTTGACAGTGATATTTCATCAACAACTTGTCCTTCGTTTTGAACAACTTCCTGTACAAACTCATTTTTTAAAGATTTACTATAAGCACTTTTTGGGTCATAGAAAACAACAGCTTTTTGCTTATTGAGTGTTGTTAACATATAGCTTGCTAAAGCTTTAGCCGCAAAAGCATCACTAGGAACCGTACGAAAAACATAGCGTTTAGTATTATCAGGATTTGCAGAAAGTTCAACTGAGGTGCTGACGCTGGAAATAGCTACCAGTTTTTGGGAATCATAAATTTCTTTTGCAGCTAAAGTCGAACCACTGGAATGATGTCCGACTACAGCTAAAACATCATCTTTTTTCGCTAACTGAGAAGCTACTTGTTTAGCTATTTCTGGTTTGCCTTCATCATCAGCAATTATTATCCTTAAAGGAGTTCCGTTTATTTCTCCAGATTTATTAATTTCATCTTGAGCTTGAGCAATTCCTCTTAATAATTTGAGAGATGAATCAGCTTCTGCACTAATAGGTGCAACTATTGCTATAGTATGGGATGTTCGGCTACCAATTCTGGCATTATTAAGATAAATAAGAGTTTCTGGTGAATTTTGATAGCTATTCCTAGCTTTTTCAAATTCTGTAATGGCTTCAGCATATCTACTACCAGCCATTGCTTCTATTCCTTTTTGTTTTGCTGCTTGAAATATTAAATTTTTATCACTGCTTTCTTGGGGTATTAAATTTTTATCGCCAAAACTAATTTTAATTGTATCTTGCTGATTCGGGATTGAAGTAGTACTACTAGCAGGTGGAACTGTGGTTAAATTGTTACCGCCCATTTGCGTAATTATAAACATAATGCCTAACATGCTAAGCCCAGCAATTAAAAAGGCTAATATATATATAAATGCGTCTCTTTTTTGTGACATTTTTCAACTCTTAATTTTTACTAAAAGTAATAATTGACATCCATTTATAAAAACACTTAAGTAGGGAAGAATTATGCGAAGTATATACATATATTTACATGCTTGTATTTATTTTGACTTACCTAGTTATTAAATTTTTCTAAATCTCTCGGTTTTAAGGCACTATAAGGCACTATAAATCCGGCACTACTTTAATACTTATGTACGCAGAAGCTACAAGTGGTTAGTTATGTACCTAATGAAATAGTTTCCAAGCATCCGATTGAAACTCTTAGGGTCACTGCTAGAAAACGTAAATTTTTACGAATGAAGTTGTATTGTGACTGGTATTTAGCATATAGGATTAGAACTGATAAGAAAAATGCTCAAAACCGCGTAACTCAAATGGCTCTGAAAATTATTAACAATTTTGATGGCAATTTTACTTTGGACACTCAAGCCAAGGAGGATTTATTCCAATTATTAAAGAACAAAGCATTTTTAAGTCACATTTGTCAACAGATAAATTGCGAAAGAGTGGAATTTACAGAGCTGCTTTTTCAACCTGTCCCTTATAGTTTAAATACACCAAAAGGAATGCCCAAAGAATTTGAGCAGTATCATGAATCAGAAGAGTTCGCTATCATCAATATACCGCCCAATTTTATGTTTAAAGCTAAAGTTTTTAACCCCAGTCGTCTTTGCGCTATTTATAAAAAATGCTAAATATTTATTAAACCCACCTGTGTGGGTTTTCCTTGTGTAGGCGTGATTTTAATCGCCAGACCTCTAAATAACAATTGTATAAAATTATGACGACAGAAACAAGTTTTACTTCTTTGGCTAGTATCGAATACGTTCCTTATATTGATGAAAGTGGTCAATTACCAGAACAGTTCCAGGGGAAAATAGGAGTATACGCAATTTTTGACCAAGAAAAAGTATTGCAATTTGTTGGATATTCTCGTGATGTTTATCTAAGTTTAAAGCAGCATTTGGTTCGTCAACCACAATATTGCTATTGGGTGAAAGTTCAAAGTATTGAGCGTCCTAGCCGTGCTATTTTGGAAAGTATGGAAAAGGCTTGGATTGAAGAAAATGGCAGTGTTCCTTTAGGGAATGGAGATAAAAGAGAGGTTTGGACGCATCCGATTGACGCTAAATCGGTGATGACAGTTGAAGAACAGGCTAATTATGAAAATCCCATTCATGATGAAATGGGGAAAATTAAAATCATTAAAAATGTTGCACGACGTGTTGAAGCGGAAATTTTAGCTGTGTTACAGGAACGGGGTTTACAAATGCAGGTTCGCTTTAATCCTAAGTTGAAAGAAGAGGGCTTGTTGGATTTGAAGTAAGTTAAGTAAGTATAATCGGGTGGGTGAGGAAGTTAAGTATAATCGAGCGGCAAGGAAGTTAAGTATAATCGAGCGGCAAGGAAGTTAAGTATAATCGAGCGGCAAGGAAGTTAAGTATAACCGGGCGGGCAAGGAAGTTAAGTATAACCGGGCGGGCAAGGAAGTTAAGTATAACCGGGCGGGCAAGGAAGTTAAGTATAACCGGGCGGGCAAGGATGCCCACCCCACAAGATTTTCAAAATTAAACAATTTACCTTATTTACCTGCTAGGTTCTGTATCTCTGAAACTCAGCTAACATTTATTTGCTTAATCGCTTTTCATAAGAAATAATACTTCTTTTTTTCTGTTGTTTGAAAAATAATGCTTACAGGTATACTTATACAAAACTCAGCTATTTAACTATAGCGAAAGTCCAAGTTGGGTTTCCCAAAGCCTTAACTTAACCTACTCCCTACTCCCTACTCCCTACTCCCTACTCCCTATTAAGAGGTACGGATTGTGACTCAAAATTACCAAAAAAATAGACTTAGCCCCGTAATTGCTGATTTGCAAGCAAGATTGTCTCAAGCTTACGATGTCATAGATAGTCAGCAAGAATATATTAATCAGTTGGAAACAGAGTTATCCTATTATCAAAGTGTAAATGAGCATGATATAAATGAACATCATATAAATGAACATCATATAGATGATTATAGTTATACGAATTTCAGCACAGAAGATTTTACCTATACAGTAACTCCAGTAGTCACTCCAGTTACAGTTAAACCAAAAATTAGAAAAAGAGTATCTAATCGGAAAAAAAAATCAGGCAAACTATCTAGACTAAAATTTGCGAGGATAATCGCTTTAATTGTATTTTTTAATGCTTTGATGGCTTTACTCGTAATATGGCGAAATCATCATAATTCTTCACAAACTCCATCTCAGACAAGTTCTACTCTTACGGAAACTATTGCCGCAAATAAGGAATTAAAACCAAGTCCTTCTCCGACTGTATCCTCAGAAAATAAACCTCCTGCAATATCTTTTCCAAATATTTTTTCTTGGGGAAGCCCCGGTAATTTCCAATTAGATTACAATATAAAATCTGCTCCTATTCTACAGAAAAGTGAAAAACTGCAAGCAATTGTTGATGGTATTCTTGCTGATATAAAGGCTAATAAATTGCCTCCGGAATCATTATCAATTACACTAATAGACGTTAAAACAGCTACATACGCAGAGTTTCAACAGGATATACAAAGATTTCCTGCTAGTGTAGCTAAAATGTTTTGGATGGTGTATTTTTATGCTCATGTTAATAGAGGCATGATAAATGAAGCTAATTTATTTGACTCTGTGAGTTCGATGATAAAAAAGTCGGACAATAATTCTGCTAGCTTTGTTCTTGATGTACTTACCGAAACTCAATCTAAGAAAAGTTTAGCCGATAAGGAATTTGAAGATTGGTTACAAAAGCGAAATAAAGTTAATAGTTTTTTTCAGCAGGCTGATTATCAAGACATTAATATTAATCAAAAACTGTTTCCTATCAACTATTTAGGTATTCTCGAACCTCAAGGTACTGATTTAAAAATGCGGGGGAATCCCAGTAACCCTATTAGAAATCACATCACAACCCAGCAAGCAGGTAGACTTTTATATGAAATTTTTAGCGGTCAAGCAGTATCCCCAGCATATAGTCAAAAAATGTCCAGCTTACTAACAATTGATGTTGCAACAAGAGTGGATAAAAAAGAAGGTCGTGGGGAAGCAGGTTTTAACCAAATTAGAGGATATTTCAGCGAGTCTTTACCCCTAAGTGTAAATATTGCAGGTAAAGCAGGTGGAACTTCTAGTAGCCGTCAAGAAGCTGCCTATATAACAACACCAGATGGTAGAGCGGCTTATATTTTGGTTGTATTTGCCGAAGACCAAAGATATGCTGATAATTGGAAAATCTTTCCCAAAATTTCTCAGCGCGTATACAATAGCCTAACGCAATAATTTATCCCTCTACACCTTTCCTCGGTAATTGATTACGATTAAAAATACTCCAAATAAAATATACGAGAATACCCACCACCATTCCCGGAAGTACTTCGTAAACAATATTAGAGAATTTCAGTAATTGACTCCAAAGCAAAGCAGTTCCCATACCCGCAAACATCATTATGAGTGCGACAGGTGTATTTATAGGTTTTTGCCAAACACGTACTATTAATAGTGGACCCAGACTAGAAGCAAGAGCAGACCAAGAAAACGTAACTAAGAAAAATACATTTTTATCACCTACCAAAGCAATGCTTAAAACTATCATTGCTACAGTTAAAGTTGCCAACTTAACTAATTTGTAAGAGTTAGCAAACTGAGGGAAAATATCTTGAGTGAGTGCTGCAGAACAACAGAGGATTTGAGAATCTGCTGTTGACATAGTAGCTGCAAATACTCCAGCGAGCATTAATCCCACAAACATAGAAGGTAATAAATTTTGTGCTAAATAAGGTAATGCTAGTTCTGGGTCTCCTCCACTCATTAATTCTGGTAAAAGAATTCGTGCTGCTAAACCAACACCAATAGCTGAAAATGAGTTAACTAAACCACAGACAGTTTTAATATTAAGAGCTAAATTTACGTTTTCAGCAGAATCAATTGCCATAGCTCTTGTCAAAATATGAGGCTGACCCACTACACCAAACCCGGCTATTATCCAACCAAAGAAAAAAGGTAAAAACCCAAAGGGGAGATTTGCCGGACTTAAATTAACTAGTTTTGGGTCAATTGCTGCTAGTTTTGTCCAAAGTTCTGCTAACCCACCACAATCTACAATCGCAACAACCAATAGCAACACCAAAGAACCAATCATAATTACTCCTTGTACTGCGTCCGTCCAAATTTCGGCACGAACACCACCAGAAAAGCAGTAAATTATGACGATAACAGCACCAAGTATACTTCCTAAATAGTAGTCCCAACCAAAGACAACACTAAGTGCTTTGCTTCCTGCAACAAGTTGTGATGCTGCATAAGAGCCAAGAAATATAACAATTAAAACCGCTGAAACAATAGAAATCCAGCGATTTCCGGAAGTTTTTTGTGCGAGAAAAGCAGAAACTGTATCAGAGGAGGTTTCTTCAGAGATTTGCCTTAATTTTTTGAAGAAAAATAACCAAGCAAGGTAATCTCCTATAGCCCAACCAATTACTAACCAAATAGAGGAAATTCCTATCTTGTAAGCAAACCCAACTTGACCCAAAAATAATAAGCCACTTTGACCAGTGGACATAGCGGACAGTGCTGTAAGCCAAGGATTTACATTTCTACTAGCTAAAATATAATCAGCTGTTGTGTTTTGCTTATGGGTTGCGGAATAGGTTCCGACAAGGATTATTAAAGTCAAAAATCCGATGAAAGTAACTGCAACGAACAGTTGATTGTTCATGAATGGCGTAGAAGTTTTGGTAGAATTTTTATATGCGCTGTAAAAGACTGTACAGCTTACTTGCACTATTTAAAATCTACCTTTCAATCTATTTTTGACTAACTACTAAAAACTAATTGGAATTATGAATACGATTGTTATAAGAATTAGAACTAGGGGTCAAAGTAATTAAATCATCAATATTACGTTTCATCGTACTACAAATTGCATCCAGTGGTAAATCATTGGCGTCATAACCGAAAGGATTTTCAATTTCCAAACCAATTGCTTCAATTCCAAACAAAGTAAAGCTCACTAAAGATACCATCGCACCCGTCCACCACTGCAAACTTTCCACTAATTGAAAAGGTAGTAAAATACAGTAAAGTAATAGCAACTGTTTCAAATGGATAGAATAAGCCAAAGGAATTGGTGTTTTCAAAATGCGCTCACAAGCACCTAAGCAATCCACCATCCCATTCAATAGTTCATGTAAAGCTGTTAGTTGATAGCTATTAATGCAATTACGTCTATATTGATATTGTAAATAATCTCCAATCCAAAAAGCAACCTCAATTGGAGGATTATTCATAATTTTGAGTTGTAAGAATTTATCGTCATGTATTAATTCTTTCAATTCATTATTAACTGCTTCTGAGCGCAAATGTAATTTAGTCGCAACAGCAAAAGCTACTAACAAGTGTAGTGCGGTAATTTTATGCTCCCTATCTTCCGGAGTAATTTCTTCAACTGATACCCAAATTTGTCGCGCTAAATTTCTCACATTATTTACTACAGTTCCCCAAATTTTTCGACCTTCCCAAAAACGTTCGTAGGCAGTATTTGTTCTAAAAACTAACAATAAACCTAAAACGATGCTAGGGATTATACTCCCAAAAATAGGCTGAGATACAGGCAATTTAAAATAGTAAAGTGCTGAAATTAATACACCAAAGAGACCACACCATATCACACGTTTATAGATTCTAATAATTACAGAACCTTGAACCTGAAAGGCAAATTTAAGCCATTGTGTTTTTTCGAGAGTCATTAGGTCACCCTTGGCTAAAGTGTGAGGACAACATTAGAAGAATGATAACCCTAGACAGACTAAATTGCACCAGGTAATTAAAACCACCTAGTGCAAATGATTTAGCAATACTAATAAAGGTATTTCACGTTACGATGAAGACTTTACCAGAATCAATATCATAACGAGCACCAACAATTTTTAGTTTACCCTTGTCCTGTAGTTCTGGTAAGATGATTGAATTCTCATGCAATTTCGCAATTTGATAATGAATATTGGCTATCACCGCATCATCACTATCATTTTGAATTTTGCTTTTAATATCTTTCACTGCTGGTTTAATTTTGTCAACTAGCATACTAATTTTCCCCGGAGCAGTCTCATCCAGAAGTGCTTCAGCAACCGCACCACATCTTTTGTGACCTAATACTACAATTAACTGAGAACCCAAAATAGCAGTAGCATACTCCAAACTACCTATTGCTGTGTCACTTGCAACATTTCCTGCTACTCTAACATCAAAGATATCGCCAATTCCTTCGTCAAAAATAATTTCTACAGGGACTCTCGAATCTGCACAGCCTAGTACTGACACAAATGGATGTTGGGCTTGAGATACGGAATGTATACGTCTGATTGATTGGTCAGGGTATAATCGTTTTTGCCTTAAAAATCTGTTATTTCCATCAATTAATCTTTTTAATGCTTCATCAGAATTTACAGGGTTTAAATTTGCTTCAGAAGCTAAAGTTGGTTGCATATTCCACATTAAACTTCCACCAACCAAACCACTCAATTTCAAAAAACTACGGCGACCAATAAATCCATTTATTCGACTCATAAATTATCCCAAATTATGAAAATATCCTAAAATCTCTTGTTGTGAGGTGGGTGTCCTTGCCCGCCCTTGTTATGAACAAACTGAACTCTTGCTGTAAACAAACCGAACTCTTGCTATAAACAAGCAGAACTTTTGCTATAAACAAACCGAACTCTTGCTATGGACAGGCTGGAAGCCTATCCCACAAAATTAAGTAATTTATTTATTGTAAGTCTTTAAGTCTGTGATATCAAATCTTTGTTAGGCTCTTTTATCACATAACCATCACATTCACGGCACTGAAAAAAATGCTCAATATACTCTTTCGCCGAATTACATATATTATCAATCGGTAAATCATTGGCGTCGTAACCAAAAGGATTTTGAATTTCAGTACCAATCGCTTCGATTCCAAACAATGTAAAACTAATTAAAGCTACAAAAAATCCTGTATACCAACCCAGATTACTGACAAACTGAAACGGTAGTAACAAACAATAAATTAATAACAACTGCTTCAGGTGAATAGCATAAGCTGGGGGTATTGGAGTTCTTAAAATCCTCTCACAAGCACCCATACTATTCACCATGTTGTTCAATAATTCTTGCATGGCAGTTAGTTGATAGCTATTCAGACGAGCATGATTATGTTGTTGTTGTAAATAATCTCCAATCCAATGGGCAATTTCTAGAGGAGCATGATTAGTTAGTTTTAATTTTTCTTGTTTAATAGGGGAAATTAATTCTCCTAATTCACTAAGGTTATTTTCTCCTCTAAGATGTAACTTAGTCGCGACTGCAAACGCAACTAATAGTCGTAGCACTGCAATTTTGTCTTCCTTATCTCCTGGCTGAACTTCTGCAACTCCTACCCAAATATTTCGTGCCAAATTACGAATATCATTTACTATTACACCCCAGTCTTTTCTTCCCTCCCAAAATCTATCATAAGCAGTGTTGGTACGGAAAACTAATAGCAGACCTAAAACTATACTGGGAATAACGCTACCGAAAATTGGTTGAGCGACAGGTAGCTTAAAATAGTAAAGTACAGAAATAAAAGCACCAAAAAGACCACAAAAAATAATTTGTGGATAGATTGATTTAATTACAGAACCTTCGACCCTTAATGCAATCTGTAACCACTGTTTATTTTCGTTAATCATTGCGGTAAAACATTTTATCAAATATGAGGAAATAATTTAGAAATCAATTAAATCTTTACTATTAATCATTCCCAATCTTTTGATAACTCACACGTAATACCGCTGTCACTAGTAAAATTACTATGCTTACATCATTTGAAATCAAGGTGATATTAAAAAAAGTTAGATTTATAAAAAATTAATTAGTCCACCGTAAAATCCACAAATAATTTAAATAATCCAAATAATTCAACAGGTGTAACTTTATTTTCACAAAAATTATGTAAATTCTCTGATGACTTACTCAAGTATCATAAAAGTTTTATTCATTTCTATACACAAAATTAAAACTGAATTAATTCTACCTTTAAAAATAAAGAGACATAATTGCAATATGAGTAAAGTCGCAGGAGAAAGGTAGTGACAGAATTTAATTACATTTTCAGAAGCTTTTTTGTATCACTTTGTGTAGTACTTCTGACTTCTAGTTTGTTCAAAATGTCTTCTCCTATGGTCATAATAGGCTTAGGCGTTATCCTACTGTTGATAGGTTTAGGGAATCTGTTTAGCGTTAAAAAACAAGCTTAAATATAGCGATTTACATTTTAGTGGAATATACCAGGGTGGGCAAGGGATGCCCACCTCACCCGTGTCTAGCCAAACCAGTGAGAAGGTACACAAGCTGGGTGAACTGTTTCAGATAAATAATGGCTAATCCATTCAGACTTTTGTCGCATAATTGCAAAAATGCCTTGGTGAATTAAATCTTGCAGGTACAGCTTCTGCTCCAAGCCACCACGAGGAAATTTTTCATCTAGCAAACAAGCTTTATCTGGTTCATTGGGGTTACCAAGACAAGGCACGCGACTAAAAACAAATTCTGTTAGTTCTTGACGCAAATCTGGTAGTGCAAATGCTTTCTGATATGGATGATAGGCGTAGGTATCCAACACTTTCTCAATCTCTCCAACCACTGATTGCGATGTCAAATTGACCACAGTTTTCATAGTTTTTTTTATTCCTTTTGTACCGATTCCTAGATTTGTGAAGTGTGAAATTTTTCTAGATGACAAGTTCGCAATAAAAACCAGCAAGAAGTGATTGAGTTCAGAGGAGCTAAAACCCTGAAATCATTCGTTTATACAGGTAAATGATTAAACATTTTACTGTTTTATTTGTAGTTGATGTTTATGTTTATTAACATCAGTTTATCCTGAAATTTTGATGGTACGCGACTTAAACTCCATTTTCTTATCTGTAATTGCAATTCTTACAAATTTCTGACGTTTTGGCATCAAACTACATAAAACTCAGCATAAACCTCATAGGACTCAATTTTGCGGAGATTTTTGAAGGTTAGCTAAATATTAAAAAAATCTTAAATTTTGACTAATTATTGTTTATCTTAGTTTATAAAAGTTGGTTTAACTTCTACTCTATACATTAGCTATTACCACTCTTCAGCCCAGTAAACAATTTCGGAAGCGTAATCATCAATCGCAACCCCATAACTATCGCCACGAATCCATTTATTCTCAAAGCCACTCTTATTATTGGCATTTAACACCAATATTTCATAAACTGCAGGGAAAGTATAATAATCTGAACCACTAGTATAAAAGTAAGTAGTTGGCACACCATTTGGTCTGTTTACGTGGTCGTTTGTGTCACCACCACGAAATTTGTGTTGAGCGATTTTTTGGTAGTACAAATGCAATGTTTTTATTTTTTCTTGTGGTAGTTTAAATCTGACCTGAAAAAAATTTCCTCCCTTCAGATATCCTTTTGAATAAACCAAACTTACATTTGTGGCGTCACTTGGAATATCTGTAGGAAAATACTTTATTTGAGACCCATTTGACCAAAGTTTGTGGCGAACTTCTTTGTAACGGGATATGTCAGTTACTTTGTCATTTCCCTTGATATTTGTTAATGCTTCCTTAAAAATAGAACTCCTGCCGACAAGACCAACACCAGCAAGGGTAAATAGAATTACAATTATGATTTGAACCAAATATTTAGACGCAATGCCTGTCGTCCTTGTAAATAGATTCATTTAATTAGGTATATATTTAGAAGTTCTTAGTTATATACCCAAATACGAAATTTTTAGTATCTAGCGTTAGAGGTATTTTTAATAAGGGAGTGGGGAGTGGGGAGTAGGGAGTGGGGAGTGGGTTAATAACAGTTACCCAAAATCCTAATTTTTCCGAGTATTTTGAGATAAGGTGATGAAATTGATAAGGTTGATGAAGGAAATGAGAAAAATAAAATATTCCCCACTCCCCACTCCCCACTCCCCACTCCTCCTAAAAACATCCAGCAATCATTCCAGCGAGTACAATAAATCCAATCCAAACGTTTTGGCGGAACATTTCCCCATAAGCTGAGCTTGGTATGTCTTTCTGCTGTATCCTAATGCATTGCCAAGTCCAACCTAACCCAGCAATCGCAAGACTTATCCAAAAGGCTATATGTAAATGTTGTACATAACCTAGCCAACCGAGGAAACCAATTGTGCCTGCAAAAAAGATGCCAACAGCTATAGAAACATAATCTCCAAAAAATAATGCACTAGAGTTAACCCCAATTCTTTTATCGTCTTCTCTATCGCTCATTGCATAAAGGGTATCAAATCCTAATGTCCAAAGTATTGTTGCACCCCATAACAACCAGGTGTCTTGAGAAATATTTTGTGTGACTGCGCTCCAACTAATTAGTACAGCAAAACCCCAAGCAATAGAAAGTACTAGCTGTGGTACGGGGAATACTCTTTTTGCTCCAGGATATAAGACAATTACTGGCACGGATGCAACGCTCAACCAGAACGAAAGAGGGTTAAGATAGAAAGCGAGAACTGCCGCACATAACATAGCTACAATAGCAACAACAATTCCTACTTTGACTGATAAAGCACGCGACGCTAAGGGACGCGAACGAGTACGTTCTACTTCGGGGTCAATATCTTTGTCCCACAAATCGTTAACTACGCATCCAGCTGCACTGGTAGCGAGAGTACCTAAAACTATAACTCCGACTAAAGCAATCGGTGGTTTTCCGGACGCAGCCAAAAATACTGCCCACAAAGCCGGAATCATTAAAATTAACCTTCCTTCTGGCTTATTCCATCGCAAAAGCCGAAATATTCGCTCCCACATTGGTTCATTGTTGGTTTCTGGCGTCGTTAGCATAGGTGGTGAGTATTTACTTCTATCGTTTGGTTAATACATCTTTACATTTTTAGAATATCGTTATTTAAATGTTATTTGTACAATCACAAAGGAAGTGGCAATTTAGGATACAACCGAATAGTTACTTTCGTTGTTGGCAGCAGGTGAATTGTTTTTCTTTAGGTAAAGTTACTTATCCACTTTATCTCTGGTAATTTGTTCCACTTTATACTTGTGCCGAGCCTTTGGCAGAGCCAGCTTTTTCCATCCTTCATTGAGAGAAATGCCAAATGGTGAATTCAGTTTCCACGACTAGGGGGATTGTTCCGACTCAAACTGTAGACAAACAGCATATCATCGCCGCAATTGACATGGGGACAAATTCCCTACATATGGTCGTTGTTCGTATTGACCCTACCCTACCTGCGTTGACTATCATCGCGAGGGAAAAAGAAACCGTCAGACTTGGAGACCGTGATATTACTACGGGAAATTTAAAGCCACAAATAATTGAACAGTCAATAGCTACTTTGCGACGTTTCCAGCAAGTTGCCAAAATGCTGGAAGCGGAAAGCGTGATTGCAGTAGCGACCAGTGCCGTGAGAGAATCTCCTAATGGGAGAGATTTTTTGCATCGGATACAAGAGGAAATAGGTCTGAAAGTTGATCTAATTTCCGGTCAAGAGGAAGCAAGACGAATTTATCTTGGCGTACTGTCGGGGATGCAATTTCATAACCAACCCCATATCATTGTTGATATAGGCGGTGGTTCTACCGAATTAATTTTGGGTGACAGTAAGGAATCCCGTTGTCTAACAAGTACCAAAGTTGGTGCAGTGCGGTTAACTAGCGAATTAATTTCCACCGACCCTATTAGTCAAGCTGAGTTTCAGTACTTACAAGCCTATGCTCGTGGAATGTTAGAACGTTCCGCAGAGGAAGTGCGAGCAAATTTAGAGTTTGGGGAAATACCTCGATTAGTGGGAACTTCCGGCACAATAGAAACAATTGCAATGATTCACGCAAGGGAAAAACTAGGTTTTATTCCTTCTACGCTAAATGGTTACCAATTTAGTATCAAAGACTTGCGGGAATGGGTAAGTCGCTTGCGAAAAATGAATAATGTCGAACGCACCGCAATTGCTGGTATGCCCGAAAGACGTGCAGAAGTGATACTGGCTGGCTCTGTAATTTTACTAGAAGCTATGACCCTGTTAGGAGTTGAATCACTCACTGTATGCGAGCGTTCTCTAAGAGAAGGTGTCATTGTTGACTGGATGTTAACCCACGGGTTAATTGAAGACAGACTGCGGTTTCAAAGCTCGATTAGACAAAGAAGCGTCCTTAAACACGCTCGGAAGTACAACATCAATCAAAAACATAGCGAGCACGTAGCCGAATTAGCACTTTCCATTTTTGACCAAACCAGAGGAAAACTGCACAATTGGGGTGAAGAACAAAGACAACTTTTGTGGGTTGCAGGGATTTTACACAACTGCGGTCATTATATTAGCCATGACTCTCACCACAAGCACTCCTACTATTTGATTAGAAATAGTGAATTATTGGGTTACACCGACAGCGAAATAGACATGATTGCTAATATCGCACGCTATCATCGCAAATCTCCACCCAAGAAAAAACACGAAAACTTCCGCGCTTTATTAGCCAAAGAACATCGTCAAATTGTTTGTCACTTGAGTGCGATTTTAAGATTAGCGACAGCACTTGATAGACGACATATTGGTGCGATAGAAAGAATTGAGTGTTCTTATTTACCAGAAGTGCGGGAATTAAGGATGCAACTTTTTCCATCACATCCTAATGATGACTGTGGACTGGAAATGTGGAGTTTCGATTACAAAAAATGCGCCTTTGAAGAATTATTTACTTTGAAATTGAGTGCGTCTTTGCAGCGAACTCCGGTTGCAGTTTGACTTAACTATTAACACCCAACCACAAAAATAGTCGATATCCCCAATAACGTAGAGACGTTACATGTAACGTCTCTATGTTCTTAAAAGCTATTTTTCAGGCTAAAATGCTATTTAGACCTAAACATAACCAAAATATGTCAGAATCAACTGTCAGTGTTAGTTTGACTACACGCGAAACTCTTCAGAAATTAGCCGATGCATCAGGTGAATCTATTCAGGTAATTTTAGATAAAGCAATTGAAAATTATCGTCGAGTTCTCTTCTTAACTGACGCTAATAAAAGTTTTGCCGCTTTAAAAGCAAACGAAACTGCATGGCAAGAAGAACTAGGAGAAAGACAAGAGTGGGATAAAACAAGTTCTGATGGGTTGGAAGAAGTGTGAGTAAAATTTCAAAACGATATCACATAAACTTTTATAGCGCTCTCAGGTCTGGTGAAATACAGAAGGGCGGGCAAGGATGCCCACCCCACAATATTTTCACTAAATTAGTTAGTACCTCGCTCAACTGAAAACACTATAAATGTTTCGGAGTTAGTGTAAATAAGCTTTCCTTCTTATTTTCTATTTTTCCCTGAGCTGACTGACAACTTTATCAAGTCCCACAGAGTGAGCAGCCTTAAACAAAATTCTATCTCCCGATTTCATGAAACCTTTTAACCTCTCAGTCAAATCTGCATGGGACTTAAAACATTCATAAGGAACACCCTCAGCGCTTTGAGCAATTGCCTTAGCATCCTCACCATCTACTAAGACTAACAAAGCATCCAAATTTAATTTTTGTACCGTTTTACCCACTCGTTGATGCAACTGATGAGAGCGTTCCCCTAATTCTTTCATCGCACCCAAAACCGCAATCCGTCGAGTTCCGGGAGTATCAGCCAATAATTGCAGCGAAGCCAACATTGCTTCTGGTGCAGCATTATAGGTCTCGTCCAAAAGTACCACATCATTATCTAGAGCATAACGCTGCGAACGTCCCCCAGGCATATCGACAACAACCCCAGATTGCAGGCTAGCCCAATCTATACCCAACTCCCGCGCTACAGCCAAAGCTGCCATAAAATTTGCTGCAATATGACGACCAGGCATTGGTAATTCAAAACGCATTCCATCTACTTCTAAGGTCGAATTATCAACCATCTTACCTTGGATATCAGGTTTTTCGCCCTCGGTAGAAAAACCATAGGTTACCGTTTTACCTTGCCAAACTTTCCTCGCAGTTTCCAATAATAAAGGATTATCGTGATTCAGAACAGCCACACTAGACAAAGGCATAGAAGCTAATAACTCACATTTTGCTTCGGCGATCGCCTCTTCGGAACCAAGTAATTCAATATGTGCCGTGCCCACATTTGTAATCACCCCAATAGTGGGAAGAGTAATTTCTGCAAGCTCAGCAATTTGTCCTCGACCCCGCATAGCCATTTCTATAACCGCGAAACTATGCTCTTCGGTTATTTCCATAAGAGTTTTCGGCACGCCAATTTCATTATTAAAATTGGCAAAAGTTTTGTGAACTTGTCCCTGAGTCCCCAAAACAGCAGCAATAATTTCTTTTGTAGTTGTTTTACCAACCGAACCAGTTACCCCAATTACAGGAATATTAAACTGTTCACGCCACCATCTACCAATTTTTTGATACGCTTCTAAAGTATTTTTGACACGCAATACAGGAAATTCGTCATTTGGGTAATCAAAATCAACAATCGCAGCCAAAGCACCTTTTGCGATAGCGGTAGAGACAAACTGGTGTCCATCAAACCTTTCACCACGAAACGCTAAAAAAACCGTACCTGGTTGTAACAGCCTTGTATCTGTTTGAATACCAATAGTTTTTTTAGATAACCCTTCGGATAACGCAGTTTCAGCTAAATTAGCAGAAATTCCATCAATAATTTCAATTAGTTGAGCAACGGAGACGAAACCAGGCATATGATTATAATCGTTCAAATCCAGCATAGGTATATTAGCCTGGAGCCATAGTTAAAGCGCAAGCATAAAATTTATTACAATCTATCTAATCTTATTTTTTTAGTGTAAAATATAAATTACTAAGGTTCGCAATTTCACAGACTGTTTTCAAAAAACGGTTACAGGGTGGTCATAAATAGTGCCAAAGAAGCCCCAACTCCTCTGGCACAATGTTTGAATATGAAAACTTAAACTTACGCAAACCAACGTAGTCTGTGGAGGTAATTCATGAATTACCTCTACATATATAATATATATTGACGCATTTTTTTACGTAAGTGCTAAAAGTGCAATATAGGCTATCGCCAAGGTTGAAAATAAAGCGACCGTATAAAACAATAGACAGAAATAGTCTGAAGTAGGCTGAGAGTCTAAAAAACTCTTATCCCCTGTTTTTAATAGACATCACATCCATTACTTGTTTTGCGGTATCGCTAGAAATACCTAGAGATTGGTACAAATCGTTTAAAAAATCTCGTTCTTCTTGGGCTAACATCCCGTCAGCTAACACCAAATCTGCGGCTACAGCAAAAGCAGCTTCCCGCATATCTGGGTTGAGAGAATCTTTTGCTGTATTGAACACAAAATTCATACCTTCCCTTCTAATCGTATTCAGGAGCATGTCAAACATACTAGCGATGGCATCATCGGTATAGTTCTTAAACAGCTTCATCCGGGAAAGAGTAGCACAAAGACTACGTGCTTCTTTATCTGAAAGATAGCCATCTGACGCAATAGCAGCGATAGTAATAGCCGCAAAAGCTTCAGCTGGAGTTAGCGCTTCTTGAACAGAACTATTTACGCTAAAAATTTTGTCGAATAAACCCATTTGAAACATCTCCTTCGTTTACGTCCCAAATCAGTCAAATTTACTTGAATTTTATACTTCCAAGTAATTATGCAGTCTGAGACTTTGGTTCTTATAGTGTTCCCAAGATTTTTCCTAAGCGAACACTTACATAAAGAAGGTTTTCGACTAGTTGAATGTGTAAATTTAACTTAACGATTAGGTGTTTTTTCTATAGTTTCTATAACTGCTAAACCAATACCGGAAGCAGCTATCAGCATTAATACTGAAATCAAGAAAGCATTGACTAACATACGGAGGGCATCATCAAAAAAAACGTAGGTGGTCATTGGTTTATCCCTATGAACTCTATAAGTTAATACCAATAATTTCTCCATACTGTGAACGCTGAATTCCGTAGAGAAATTACCAGCAGATAAATCTTAACAAAACTTTAGCTGCTTCTGTTGGTGATTTAGATGCTGATTTACTAAAGAAGTGATGAATTTTTACCAGTGTTTTGTCAAGGAAAATACTAAAATACAATTTTATGAGAAAAATACCATCACTAAAAAGAACTTAATTAAGTTGAATAAATTAGTAAACTTACTGAGATAAAATACTTTTGGTACAAATGATGGAACTGTCGCAAGTACAAATAACTACTAATCGGTTGTGCTTGAAAATTCTCTCAATTTTTAAAGAATAAAGCGAGCAAGATGCTCGTACTACTTTTGAAGAATAAAGCGAGCAAGATGCTCGCACTACTTTTGAAGAATAAAGCGAGCAAGATGCTCGCACTACTTTTAAAGAATAAAGCGAGCAAGATGCTCGCACTACTTTTGAAGAATAAAGCGAGCAAGATGCTCGCACTACTTTTGAAGAATAAAGCGAGCAAGATGCTCGCACTACTCCTACTCCCAACTCCTACTCCCCACTCCTACTCAAGCAAGGCTTAATGGTTGCAACTACAGATTTAGCGAGGGAATCAAAATCGTAGCCCCCCTCCAAGCCAAATATGATTTTTGGGGTTATGTTTAAGCAATATTCGGTGAACAAACCATAGTCTTGGGGTTGTAAATAAATATCCGACAGAGGGTCATCAGCGTTAGCGTCGTAACCCGCACTCACAATCAATAAATCTGGCTGAAAATTTGCTAAAAATGGTATGACTTTTTTCTCAAAAATTGGTTGATAAATACTCATATCACTGCCTGGAGGAATAGTTAAATTTAACACATTGTTATGTAAACCTCTTTCAGTATGTTTACCTGTACCTGGATAACAGGGATATTGATGTAAAGAACAGTAAACAATTTGTGAGTGACTCTCTACTATTGCTTGAGTGCCATTACCATGATGTACATCCCAATCGAGGATAGCAACGCGATTAATTCCTGGTTGTTTAAGGGCATAAAATGCAGCAATAGCAGCGTTAGAAAATATACAAAATCCCATGCCAGTATCACTTTCAGCATGATGTCCTGGTGGACGTGCGAGAACAAAAGCGGGTTTACCAGTGTTAAGGGTTATATCAATCCCATCTAGCCATGCGCTAACAGACAGCAATGCCACATCGTAAGTCCGCTCGGAAACAGTAGTTTCATAATCTAAATAACCACCGCCACTTGCAGAAATTTCTTTTACTTTATCGATGTATCGTTGATTGTGAGTTTGTTCTACAAAAGATATTACTTCTGAACGCTGTGAAATGGGGGTTGGTAAACGCCATTCAATTAAATCCGCAAACGACGCTTGTTTTATAGCGGTAGTAATAGCCGTCAAGCGTTCAGGTTTCTCTGGATGTCCGTATCCAGTTTTATGTTCAAGAAACTCGTCCGAATAGATGACTGGCAGCATAAATTTGTTGACGGTTGACTGTTGACGGTTGTCATTCCACACGTTATTGTAGTGCGGTCATCCTGCTGGCTTCAACTACTACAGGACTTTATTTTTCTGGCTTCAACTACTGCGGGACTTTATTTACATCCCTTTAAATTAAATCTTCGCAAAATAATACACTTTCTCAGCCATCAGTCAGTCATCAGTCACCAGTCATCATTCAACAGTCATCAGCCAACAGTCATCAGTCATTAGTTAACAGCCAACAGTCAACCGTTATTCGGTCAGCGAAAAAAAGACAAAATGTGCTAAAATTGTAGCAAATAATAGCGATTATTCAAGATTAATTTGGAATAATTTCGCCTTCTTGTCGATTTACCTTCTAAAATCTACATTTTTTGGAGTTTTTTAGGCTATGACATTCTCTCAGGAGAGGATTATCCCAACGGATCTGAGAAACGAGATGTCTAGGTCTTACCTGGAATATGCGATGAGCGTAATCGTAGGTAGGGCGCTACCAGATGCCAGGGATGGTCTGAAACCTGTGCATCGTCGTATTCTCTACGCTATGCATGAGTTGGGTTTGATGTCAGACCGTCCTTTCCGTAAATGTGCTCGTGTTGTTGGGGAAGTTTTGGGTAAGTACCACCCACACGGCGATACGGCGGTTTATGATGCCTTGGTGCGAATGGCACAGGACTTTTCCATGAGGTCGCCTTTAATTAATGGTCATGGAAATTTTGGTTCTGTTGATAATGACCCACCTGCGGCAATGCGATATACGGAATGCCGTCTCCAAGCTTTGACTAGCGATGCGCTATTACAAGACATTGAATCGGAAACTGTAGATTTTGCCGATAACTTTGATGGTTCGCAGCAAGAACCGACCGTTCTTCCTGCGCGAATTCCCCAGTTGTTACTCAACGGTTCTTCCGGTATCGCAGTTGGGATGGCTACTAACATCCCGCCACACAATTTAGGTGAGTTGATTGATGGGTTAATAGCACTGATTCACAACCCAGAAATTACTGATATGCAATTGATGCAGTATATTCATGGTCCTGATTTTCCTACCGGAAGTCAGATACTTGGTACTGCGGCGATTAAAGAAGCATACACAACTGGTCGTGGCTCCATAACTATGCGCGGTGTGGCAACAATTGAGACCGTGGAACAGCGAGGGCGTCCCGACCGTGAGGCTATTATTGTCACAGAATTGCCTTACCAAACTAACAAGGCTGCGCTGATTGAAAAAATCGCCGATATGGTGAACGAAAAGCGCCTTGAAGGGATTGCTGATATTCGGGATGAAAGCGACCGCGATGGGATGCGAATTGTTATCGAACTTAAGCGCGATGCTTATCCCCGTGTAGTATTAAACAACCTTTACAAGCAAACGCCGCTACAAGCAAACTTTGGCGCGAACATGCTGGCTTTGGTGAACGGTGAGCCGCAGGTTTTAAGGCTGAGCCAGTTTCTACATGTTTTCCTAGATTTTCGCGTCGAAGCAATTACTCGGCGAACTCAGTATGAACTGCGAAAAGCTGAGGAGCGTGACCATCTTTTACAGGGTTTGTTGATTGCTTTAGCGCATTTAGATGCGATTATTGCTCTAATCCGTGGTGCTGCTGATACCCCAACAGCTAAAGGAGAGTTAATTACAACTTACGGTTTATCAGAAGTACAAGCGGATGCAATTTTGCAAATGCAATTGCGACGTTTAACAGCACTCGAAGCTGATAAAATTCGTAACGAACATGAGGAATTGCAAAATCAAATTGCAGACCTACAGGATATTTTGGCAAAACGAGAACGGATACTGCAAATCATTGAAGCCGAAATAACTCTGATAAAAACAAAGTTTGCTACACCTCGTCGTACGGTAATTACTCATGGGGAAGGAGATTTAGACGACCTAGACCTCATTGCCAATGAAAAAGCTGTAATTTTGCTAACCGAGCAAGGTTACATCAAACGGATGCCAGTTAATACCTTTGAATCCCAAAGTCGTGCGACCAGAGGTAAGGCTGGAGCCAAGGTAAAAGAGGACGATACAATTGAACATTTTCTAACTTGTTGCGACCACGACAGCGTATTATTCTTCAGTGACAGAGGTGTCGTTTATTGCTTGAAAGCCTATCAAATTTCCGTGGGTTCTCGTACAAGTAGAGGCACGCCAATAGTACAAATGCTGCCTATTCCTAAAGAGGAAAAAATTACCTCAATTGTCCCCGTCAGTGAGTTTAGCAGCGATGAATATCTGGTAATGCTGACCAAAGGCGGTAATATCAAAAAAACCGAATTGGCTGCGTTTAGTAACATTCGTTCCAACGGTTTAATAGCTATTTCCTTAGAAGAAGGCGACCAGTTAAGATGGGTACGTCGTGCTAGAGCAGAAGACAGTATCCTTGTGGGTTCTCGTCATGGGATGGCAATACATTTTCGATGCAATCATGAACAATTGCGTCCTTTAGGTAGAGCAACTCGTGGTGTCAAATCGATGAAGCTGAAAAAAGGTGATGAACTTGTAGGGATGGATATTCTGCCTGCGGCCATTCTTGACAACTTAACTTCAGTCTCAGAAAACGAGGTAGAAGAAATTGAAAATGAAGAGACTGTTGAAACTGTTGAAACTGTCGAGGCTGTTGAAAATTCTGAAAATGAAGAATCAACAGAAGCAACCGAGAACGGTAGTGTTGGTCCCTGGGTACTAGTAATTACAATGGGAGGATATGGTAAACGAGTACCAGTTGCTCAGTTCCGCTTGCAAAATAGAGCTGGACAAGGAATTATGGCAACCAAGTTCAAAAACCGTAAAACCAAAGACAAACTAGCAACCCTACGTATCGTTAACAACGACGAAGAAATAATGATGGTCACCAGTCGCGGTATCATTATTCGACAAGCTGTAAATGCGATTTCTCAACAATCTCGTTCTGCGACAGGTGTAAGAGTACAACGTCTCGACGAAGACGATGCAATTACAGGGGTAGCAATAGTTCCCCCCGATACTGGTGAGGAAATAGCAGACGCTGAATAGCTTTAGGTTTTGAGTTTTGAGTTTTGAACGCAATGACAACATTATTATTTTCTTGCAATGATATTGCTTAAAACTCAAAACTTTAAATACCTCATAGCTTTAATTAGCGGTACTTTGATGGGGTTTACAGTTGCTCCAGTTAGCGCTTGGTTTCTATCATGGTTTGCTTTAGCACCTCTATGGGTTTTAGTAGTTCAATTTGGTCAAAAAGATAATCCCACATCTACCCCTATTCCCAAGTTTAAATATGGAACATCTATAGCAAAGCAGAGTCTGGCAACTAAAAGTAGAAAATCTGACGTTAAATTAGAGCTAGAAATTCCAGTCAAAAATGACGGCAAAAACAAGGACAAATTATTTTCTTTACCCTCCTTAAGCTTTTACCTTTTACCCTTGCTTTGGGGAATTGGTTATTATGGGGTGTCTTTATCTTGGATTTCCGGACTACATCCTCTGACATGGTTAGGAATTCCTTGGTTAGGAAGTATAGCTATAGCATTTTTTAGTTGGTCGTTTATCACACTTTGGGGAAGTGCATTAGTTACAGCTTGGGCTTTAATTATGAAAATTACAGTCCAAGCCACACAAAAATCACCACTTTTCCCTTTAACACAAGTTATTTTTGGTACTGCAATATGGTGTCTTATAGAAAGTGTCTGGAGCACTGGTCCTTTGTGGTGGAGTTCATTATCTTATACTCAATCACCGCATAATCTCGTAATCTTACATCTTGGTCAACTTTCTGGAGCAAATGCGGTCACAGCATCAATTGTGGCAGTGAATGGGTTAATTGCCCAAGGATGGATAAACCGTAAAAACCCAGATAGTGTGGAGAAAAACTTCAGGTTCGTCAATTCTTATTTCTTCTTAACTATAACCTTATTCATCTCAGTTCACATCACAGGTTTTATACTATACAATCAACCAATCAGTAAAACTCCAGAGACAGCATTAAAAATAGGAATTGTACAAGGTAATATCCCCAACAGAACAAAATTTGATTATTTTGGATTACGTCGTGCGATTCAAGGTTACACCAGTGGATATGAAAAATTGGTTAAACAGAATGTAGATGCAGTATTAACACCAGAAGGAGCCTTGCCTTTTTTCTCTCAGGATATTAAAAATAGTTCCTTAGTAACAGCAGTCAAAGAAAAAGGTGTTGTTGCTTGGATTGGTGGTTTTGCAGAACAAGGTGGAAGTCGCTATACAAATAGTTTATTTACGTTTACTGGCAATGGTGAAATTTTTAGCACCTACGGTAAACATAAGTTAGTACCTTTGGGAGAATATATACCCTTTGAAGAATTTTTAGGTAATATTATTAATCGTTTATCACCAGTCACAGCTAAACAAATACCTGGAAAACCCAATCAAATTTTTGAAACACCTTTTGGACGGGGTATTGTAGGAATATGTTATGAATCAGCCTTCCCAGAAATATTTCGCTACCAAGCTGCAAAGGGAGGAGAATTTATTATCACCGCTTCTAATAATGACCCTTATAGCGAAGCCATGCAAACCCAACATCACGCTCAGGATACCATGCGAGCAATCGAAACTGATAGATGGGCTGCTAGGGCAACTAATACTGGATTATCTGCTTTTGTTGACCCACACGGAAAAACTTTGTGGATATCTGGACATAAAACTTATGAAACTCACGCAGAAACAATCTATCGTCGTCAAACTCAAACTTTGTATGTCAACTTGGGTGATTGGTTGACACCTTCGTTGGTAGGATTAAGTATATTTTTGTTAGTGTTTAGATAATATTAAAACACAACCTAAAAGGTATCTTATTAAAGAATAATTATACTCCAAGAAAGAGGGAAATGGATGTTTAAATTTTTACGATTGAGCATATCGTAGAGATTGGAGAAAAATTGTCATGGCTTATAACAACATCGAGGAATTATCTCAAGAAATTAAAGAAGAACTGCCACAACACGCACAACAAATATTTGTTGCAGCATTTAACGCAGCCCAAGGGAATGGAATGAGTGAAGAAGGTGCGCGCGAGGTTGCTTGGAATAGCGTGAAAAACCAATTTAAACAAGAGCCGAATGGAAAATGGCGCATCAAAGCTGACGAGTTGCATCAAAATTATAAAGCAGTTACTTCTGGTGGAAATTAATTGCAATTAACTCCAAATTTGTTTAACTTACGGACTTCCAATAAATAAATTCCACTCTCTTGTGGGGTGGGCATCCTTGCCCGCCTATTTTTGTTTTTGTTAAGAACAATCCGCCTTTGCTATGTATAACTCGGTCAATGCTTGAAAAAAATCAGTAAACTAAATTGTAATAGCCCAATGCTTAAGTGCTTATTCGAACCCATGACCCAACAAAGTACGAGAATTTGTATACTAGGCGGAGGCTTTGGTGGTCTCTACACAGCCCTGCGCTTGAGCCAGTTGCCTTGGGAAGTATCCCAAAAGCCAGAAATTATTCTTATAGACCAAAACGACCGTTTTCTTTTTGCTCCTCTGCTTTACGAACTTTTAACTCGAGAACTGCAAACCTGGGAAATAGCACCACCTTATGAAGAATTGCTGCAAAATACAGGTATACGCTTTTACCAAGGTGTAGTTACAGGAATTGATATTGATAAGCGTAACGTTCAGCTACAAGATGGTCTAGATATTACTTACGACCGCTTAGTATTAGCAATGGGTGGTGAAACTCCTCTCGATGTAGTACCTGGGGCAGTATCTTACGCTTATGGGTTCCGTACAATTGCTGATGTTTATAGTTTAGAAGAACGGCTGAGAATTTTAGAAGAATCTGATAGCGATAAAATTCGTGTAGCCGTTGTTGGTGGTGGTTACAGTGGTGTTGAGCTAGCTTGTAAATTATCAGACAGGCTTGGTGATAGAGGAAGATTCAGACTTATTGAACTGAGTGACCAAATTTTACGAAACTCTCCTGAATTTAATCGCGAGGCTGCAAACAAAGCTTTAGAAGCGCGAGGTGTGTTTATCGATTTGGAAACTAAAGTTAATACCATCACTCAAGACACTATTTCTTTAGACTATAAAGGTCAAGTCGATACCATACCTGTAGATTTGGTAATTTGGACAGTAGGGGTACGGGTAAATCCGGTTGTACGGAATTTATCTGTCAAGCAAAACAAACGAGGGTTAATTACTACCACACCAACTTTACAGCTTCCCGACCATCCAGAAATTTTTGCATTGGGAGACCTGGCAGATTGTCTAGATGCATCCGGACAGCAAGTCCCAGGTTCTGCACAAGTCGCTTTCCAACAAGCCGATTATGCAGCTTGGAATATTTGGGCTAGTTTAACTAATCGTCCCTTGCTTCCTTTCCGCTACCAATATTTGGGAGAGATGATGGCGTTAGGAATTGACAACGCGACGCTGACTGGTTTAGGAATCAAACTAGATGGCTCGTTAGCATTCCTCGCACGTCGTATTGCTTATTTATATCGAATGCCAACTCTAGAACATAAATTAAAAGTAGGATTTAATTGGCTAGCACGTCCGATAATTGAAGCAATGTCCAAATAAATAGTCAATTCGCTATATAAACATTGAGTAAGCTATACATAGTAGAGACGCGATTAATCGCGTCTCTACATCTATTGTTAATTTTTGTTGAAAATCTTTCCTTAAAAATATTTTTAGCTATAATCAATAAACACTAAAAAACCCCTGAAAGCGCCTCCGTAAAAGATTACAGCTTACCTAAGCTAAATTACTTAAGTATTTTTTAACCTGGGGTACATAAATCTCCACAATTTCTACATAATTAAGTTGTAATTATAATAACTATAGAGGCTAACTTACTCTATGCCCAAAACTTTAGTTATAGCCAACTGGCCGTGTTAATGGCAAGATAGCTTGCGATTAGCTGGAAAGTGCAAATTTGACTCTCAAGACCGATGTAAGAAGCACTTTCTGTACAGCTAATACCCGTAGGGGTGTCTACTAAGGGTCTGCATCAACAATTTGAGAATAAAAAACTGGCTGCAAGCTTGTTGATAAGATTACACACTGCATCCAGAATTCCGCACCCCCCAAAAAATCAGCAATCGTAATATCTACCATGAATGAAATAGAAGTTTTTGGTTCCGCTGTTGAACTGGTTGCCAAGGTTTTACAATCTAGGAACAAGACCTTGATTGAATCATGCAGCAAGATGTTGGCTGCTCTGCTGGGAAATCATTATACATTAGATATTTTTATTGCAGCGATGATTGAATTATCTAAAGTTGCTACTGGGAGTTTTCATTGGACTTTAGAAGAATTATCCACTTTTCCCACTTTTTCTGTCCTCCTACAAAATAAAAATAATAGTGAAAAACGGCAGTTGGAATTTGGAAAAATTTGTAATGATGCACAAATATTTCAGTTAAATATAGAGTTCGCAATTAATATTCTGAAAGCTCATAACAAAAACATATTAGAATCATGTGAAAAACTAATTAATAATACCTTAGGAGCAGATTACACAGCACAAATTTTCATAACAGTATTGTTTGAATTATCTGACTTAGATTCAAATACACTAGACTGGACAATGCAAAATTTATATCAGTTAGAGTTTTATGAGGAATTATTAAGTATAGTTACAATGTCCGTAGTGAAAAAACTGACTGAGAAAGGCTTTGTTATGGGTCAAGACTTTAGTGCCAGCTTCCAGGGACAAATCTTAATCAAAGAAAATGTCAAAAATGTATTTATAGAAAGCACACAAGACCCAGAAGACAAGTTATTATTTCAACAAATCTTACAAGTGGCATAAATGAATGTAACAAGTTTCCCTAACAAGCCAAATCAGTATGACAAGTTTAATAAAAAAGTATTACACCAAAACAATACATATATGGATACGGGTGTTGAGTATACAGAAATCACAACGCTAAACAAGCCGAGTAATAATATTTTCAAATGCGACCATCGCGGTCGGCTTGCTATCTTTATAGATGGTGCCAACCTATTTTATGCAGCAATGCAACTCGGTATTGATATTGACTACAGCAAATTACTTCGGTGCTTAACCCCAAATTCTCAGTTATTACGTGCATTTTTTTATACTGGCTTTGACTCTGCAAGCGAAAAACAACAGGGCTTTTTGCTTTGGATGCGTCGTAACGGCTATCGGGTAATTACTAAAGATTTAATTCTATTTGCTGATGGCTCCAAAAAAGCTAATTTGCACGTAGAAATGGCTGTAGATATGATAACCTTAGCTTCCCATTACGATACAGCAGTGTTAGTAAGCGGAGATGGTGAACTTGCTTATGCCGCAAACACGGTTGCTTACAAAGGGGCAAGGTTAGAAATTGTCAGTTTACGCTCCATGACAAGTCACTCTTTGATTGATGTAGCAGACTGCTTCGTTGACCTTGAGGATATAAAAGAGGAAATTCAGCAAATACATTGAAGAGTGGGTAATGGGTAATGGGTAATGGGTAATGGGTAATGGGTAATGGGTAATGGGTAATGGGTAATGGGTAATGGGTAATGGGTAATGGAATGAGGAAGAAAAAGATTAGTCTAAAATTAATGTTTAATTTATCTCCTTCATCTCCCCAATCTCCCGAATCTTCCTCATCCCCATTACCAATTACCAATTACCAATTACCAATTACCAATTACCAATTACCAATTACCAATTACCCAATTTACAACTTACCGCTGAAAACTTTTTCTGCTGGTCCGGTCATATAAATTCGCCCTTCGCTTTCTGACCATTCGATTTGCAAGGGGCCTCCGGGAAGTTCTACGGTTGCGAGTCTGTCACAGTTACCTGTTAGTACTCCAGCAACCAGAGATGCACAAGCTCCTGTTCCACAGGCTAATGTTATACCAGCACCCCGTTCCCAAACACGCATTTTTAAATAGTCGCGACGCATAACTTGGATAAATTCGGTATTTGTCCGTTGAGGGAAAACTGAGTGGTGTTCAAATTGAGAACCGATGGTTTCTAGGGGAATAGCTGCAACATCTTCCACAAAGGTTATGCAGTGAGGATTACCCATGCTCACACAGGTAATGTCCCAAGTTTTTCCTGCAACTTCTAATGGTTGATTAATTACTTTTTCGTCAGAGTTGACTAAAGTGGTGGGTATTTCTCCTGCTAATAACTTAGGTATACCCATATCAACTTTAACTTGACCGTCGGGCATTAGTTGAGGTGTAATCAGACCAGCAAGGGTATGAATTTTATATTTCTGGTTACTTCCAGCCTCTTTTCCTTCCAAATCTGCTAAAAAGCCAGCTAAGCAGCGAATCCCATTACCACACATTTCTGGTTCCGAACCGTCAGAATTAAAAATCCGCATTGTGTAATCAGTATCCTGAATTCCTGGTAAGGCAAAAATCACACCGTCAGCACCAATACCAAAATGACGGTCGCAGAATTTGATGGCTTGCTCTGGAGTGATTACTGGTTCTGCATTTGAGCGGTTGTCAATCAAAATAAAGTCATTGCCAAGACCGTGATACTTAGTAAATTCGATTGCCATTTCTCTAAGGATGAATTATCAAGGATTTGTAAGTAGTTAAACACTTCTTTTGTAGATAAACAATTACCTAAAATGCCTACTATTGAATTTGACACGTCATTACCCAGCGTACGGCAAGTACAAAACCTTATCAAACAAACCTCAAGCATTGAGCTAAAGCTGATGACTGGGGATACACTTATTGGCAGAATTTTGTGGCAAGACCAGCAATGTGTTTGTCTTGTGGATGAAAGCAACCAGCAAACAACTGTTTGGAAGCAGGCAATAGCTTATATAAAACCTAAAAATTAGTTTGTTGACTGTTGACTGCTGACTGTTAACTGCTGGCTATTGAGTGTTAGTTGTTGATTGGGATTACTAGTGGTTCAGGGATGTTCGGTGCGAGTAATTGTTCCAGCAGACTGAGGCTGGATAAGGCTCCGCATAACAGCACTTGGTCATTGACTTGTAAGATTAAATTACCTTCAGGAAAACGGATAAATTTGCCATCTCGGCGTATTGCCTGCACCTGGACGCTAAATTGATTGGGAATATCCAAATTTGCAAGGGTTTTACCTACCACGGAACAATTTCCTCGCACCATGACCCACTGACAAGCACTGTTTTCTCCTGGGACAGCTGCTTGACCTTTGGCAAATTCATCCAAAGCTGCTATTTCGTCATCTGTCCCTACTACTAGCAATTTATCACCCTCAGATAATAGAGTGTTCGCGCTAGGATAATCAATTTCTTCTCCGCTGGTTCGACGAATTGCCATCAAACTAACCCCTGTTAGGTAGCGCATATCTGCTTCTTGTAATGTCATACCAATCAAAGGTGAACTGGATGGTAAAGAATACCAACGTTTGTTTAAATCTTGGGTTGCTTTTTGTAAGTCGCGAAAAACCTCTGATGCTGTTTGCTCTGGTCGTAAATCCAAATAATGGCGTTCACGGATTTCCTGCATTTGCCGTAGCACTAGAGATGGAGAAAAACCCAAATCGGTTAACAGGTAGGTTGCCATTTCTAGGCTAGCTTCAAATTCTGGTTGTACAACTTCTCGCGCTCCTAATTGGTAAAGCGCCTCTATGTTTTTATTATTAGTAGCGCGAACTACTATATTCAATTCGGGAGTTAGTTGCAGCGCACGTTTTAGTGATAAACGGGTACTCATAGGGTCAGGAAGTGCAATTACCATTCCTTTGGCATTACTTATTCCTGCTGTTTCTAAAACATGTAAACTCACGCAATTACCGTAAACATAAGAAACTTCCGCTTCCCTTAACTGTTGTATCCTCGCTTCTGATTGGTCTATAACCACCACGGGTAAGTCATTAGCAAGCAACAATTTGACCACATTTTTACCTACTCGTCCGTAGCCACAAACTATCACATGGTCTTTTACTGGCAGTTCTTCCGACATATCCAATGGCTGACCTTCCCCGTCTAAATAAGGTTTTAGCCACGGCATCGATTCAGCCCAATCAAACAAATATGGTACTAACCGCAGTACAAAAGGAGTAATGACTAATGTTACTGCCGTTGTACCTAAAATCAGTAAATATATGCGGCGAGAAACTAATCCTAAAGACAGCCCCTTACTAGCTAAAACAAAGGAAAATTCCCCAATTTGAGCCAATCCTAAACCAACAATTAATGCTGTTTTTAACGGATAGCGGAAAATTTTGACTAAAGGTGTGATGATAAGAAATTTCCCGACGAAAACAATCGCCACTAGCCCCAAAATTAATTCCAGATTGTTCCACAAAAAGACTGGGTCAATGAGCATCCCAACAGAAACAAAGAACAAACTGGCAAAGATATCTCGCAGAGGTTCTACATAGGTGAGGGTTTGGTCGGCATACTCCACTTCCGAAATCATCAAACCTGCAACAAATGCTCCCATTTCAATTGACAGACCCAAATATTCTGTCAACAAAGCAATACCTAAACATATTGCTACTACCCCCAGTAAAAATAATTCTCGACTTTCGGTTCTTGCTAAAAGTCTTAATAAAGGTGGTATTACCCAAATTCCAGCCGCTACTGCACCTGCGGCAAATAAACCAATTCTCAACAATGCTGTTAAAACAGCAATCCCAATAGTCTCTGGTGGTTGGTCAAGAGCTGGTAAGACCGCTAACATTAATCCTAAAGCCAAGTCTTGGACAACCAAAATTCCTAGCATCACCTGTCCGTGGGGTGTTTCTGTCTCGTTACGCTCCATCAAGCATTTAAGAACAACTGCTGTGGAAGATAAAGACAAAATTGCCCCCAAAAACACTCCTTTTGCAGGTAAAGCTCCCCAAGCTCCCGTTAATCCACATACCACAACTGTCACCGCAATTGTCAAAGCAATTTGCAGCCCTCCTCCCCCTAGAGCTATCGCTTTAACTTTTTTTAATTCCGCAAGTGAAAATTCTACTCCCAACGCGAACAACAAAAAGGCAACCCCAAACTGGGCTAAAGTTTCCACCTGAATAATTTCTTTAATCACCCCCAGTCCAGTTGGACCCACGATTATCCCACCAATCAGGTATCCTAATAGGACGGGCTGCCGCAACAAAGCAGCAAGTAGCCCACCGCAGGCTGCGACGGCGAGAACTGAAACTAAATCTAGTATTAATCTAAAATCTTCCTGCACAAATTTTTATGAGAGTTATATAAGACCTATTAATAAAAGCATACAAATTTTTATATATCTTAATGAAGATTTTCGTTAAAGAAGTACAAAATTTCTATATTCTTGCTTTTTCAGGTTTTGAGTTATAAATTATACAGCATTTTATTGGTAATTGGTAATTGGTAATTGGTAATTGGTAATTGGTAATTGGTAATTGGTAATTGGTAATTGGTGATTGGTGATTGGTAATTGGTAATTGGCAATTGGTAATCGTTTCCACTCCCCACTCCCCACTCCCCACTCCCCACCCCCTAAGTCCGACTCCCAAGAATCAGGTTTGCTAAGCAGTTTGTCAAACGTTCGCTCTCCATTGGCATTATATTTTTTCCGTGTAGTGTTTCCTGAATTATCATAAAATGAACTATGCTGCCCACCATAATACGTGCCGTGGCTTCTGGGTCTGCTATCTTCAGTTCTGAATGTGCTGTTAAATATTTACTCAGAATTAAAATTGTTGGTTGCATCGAGCAACTCACCCAAAATTCTGCTAACTCCGGAAAACGACCTGATTCCCCCACCAATACCCGCATAAATGCTCGGTATTCCTCGTCATTAATCATCACGCTTAATGCTTTGGCTGGTAAATCCCGAATTACAACTTCGGGTTCCCCTTCTAAGGGTTCTGTGCCAAATATTAACTGAAATTTTTTTCGCGCTAATTTCTCTATCAACGCTTTAAAAAGTCTTTCCTTGTCTCTGAAGTGGCTGTACACAGTCGCTTTGGAAACACCCGCGCCACTTGCTACTTTATCCATGCTTGTTCCTGCGTATCCATGTTTCAAAAATTCCTGCATGGCTCCTTGTAAAATTTGTTCCACTTTATCTGTGGAAATATCTCTATTTGCTTCTCCCATTTTGGTTCGTGGCATTTTTTTTAAGATTCCTTTGCTATGCATTTTCTCATCCAACCCTACATACTGACTAACACCTTTGTTCCAAGCATTGCGGTAATACATAAGCAATTGGGTGCAATTTTTTAGGGACTTGACTAAACTGGTTAGTTTAGTATTATTGTATATAAACAGAGAACTGAACTGTTTAGTTTTTGTTTCTTTACTAGTATTATATTTAACATTTAGAGACTACGCAGTTTGGTTAGCTTAAGAGCTTGAAAATTTTAGGGTTTTGGAGTTTTGATTTTGCGGCTTTGTGAAAAAAAGATTTTACGGTAGGAAAATACTATGACGCAAAACTGGAAGCAAGAAGGTTCATCATCCGCACCTGGTCTATTGCGATCGCCTGTGACTTTAGCGGTAATAGCAGCGCTAGCATTAGGAGGAGCGGGCATTTTTACGGTAATGCGGAATCAGGTTGCGACGACCAAAGCGCCAGTAGTGCCAGTAGTGAAAGCACCTTCCGTTAGAACTGTAACAGCTTTAGGAAGGTTAGAACCAAAAGAAGAAGTAGTAAAAATTTCCGCACCAGCATCAGCCGCAGGTGCTGGTAGTCGAGTAGAAAAGTTGTTGGTGAGAGAGGGTGATAGTGTAAAGGCAGGTCAAGTAATTGCCATAATGGACAATAAAGACCGTCTGGAAGCCTCATTGAAAGAAACGTTGCAGCAAGTAGAAGTAGCCAAAGCGCGTTTGGGACAGGTAAGAGCAGGAGCAAAACAAGGAGAATTGGTAGCAAGACAAGCAGATATTTCTCGTTTTCAAGCCGAACTAGGGGGACAAATAAAAACCCAAGACGCGGAAATAGGCCGTTTAGAAGCGCAATTACGAGGAGAAACTGCCACAACAGCAGCCACAATTAACCGTTTAGAAGCAGAATTACAAGGTCAACAAAAAGTTTTAACAGCTATAGTCGCTCGTGCTGCTGCAGAAAAGCGTAATGCTCAAGCCGAAGTAGAACGCTATAACAATTTATATAAAGAAGGTGTAATTTCTAATCAAGAAGTAGATAGAAGACGCTTATCTGCGGAAACTTCCACACAACAAGTACTAGAAAACCAAGCCAACCAGACAAGAGCAATCAGTACTTTAGAACAACAAATTCAAGAAGCAAAAGCTAATCGCGAGAAAAGCATTGCGACGTTGCAACAGCAAATTCAAGAAGCAAAAGCCAACCGAGAAAAAAGTATAGCCACAACACAACAACAAATTAATCAAGCAAAAGGCACTTTAAATCAAACAGCAGAAGTACGACCCACAGATATAATTACCGCACAAGCAGAAGTAAAAAGCGCCGAAGCATCAGTAGAAAGGATTCGTGCTGAATTAGCACAAGTATATGTCAAAGCACCAAGGGCTGGGAGAATTTTAAAAATTCATACACGTGCAGGAGAAACAGTAAGTAGCGACGGAATTGTGGAACTGGGTCAAACAGACCAAATGTACGCAGTAGTAGAAGTTTACCAAAGTGATATTAACAAAGTACTCCCTGGGCAAAAAGTACGGTTACTAAGCGAATCGTTACCAGGTGAATTGCAAGGAAACGTAGATTGGGTTGGTTGGCAAATACAAAGACAAAATATCGTTAATAGCGACCCCTCTAGTAATATTGACTCCAGAGTAGTGGAAGTTCATGTACGGTTGGATGCTGCGTCAACTCAAAAAGCTGGCAAATTTACGAATTTGCAAGTAAGAGCAGTGATTGAATTGGACAAAGCTCAAAGGTAATTGGTAATTGGTAATTGGTAATTGGTAATTGGTAATTGGTAATTGGTAATTGGTAATTGGTAATTGGTAATTGGTAATTGGTAATTGGTAATTGGTAATTGGTAATTGGTAATTGGTAATTG
>JAHHIC010000066.1 GCA_019359035.1 Scytonematopsis contorta HA4267-MV1
GGAAGCAGCCACTCTTGGTGGTACATATTTGGACATTTCCATAAAAGTTAACTACAACTCATTATAGATGAGATGTCATACTTGTTCGGGAAATGTCATTGTTTTTGTGCTTCTAGTAATAACTCTTTTTTTCTATTGGCAATACAAGATACAATTATCTTGCCAATAAATGGTCGGAACCTACAGACAATCTTGATACGTCTGTGATATAACAAGCCAATATTTTATTTATTAAAGATTTTAGAGATATATTTTTTGAAATATTTCCGAAATCTGATAATCTACATGAATATTCTTTGTAGATAACAAATAACGCTATAGCTGCCGAAGTGATAGAACCTTGAATAAGACGCATTCTAGAAAATCTATCCGGTTTATGCTCCTGTTCCTACCAGCAGTAATGTGGTGGGGATACAAAGAAGTGCAAAACCAAATCGTGGAACCGGAAGCGGTTTTGGTGTTGGGAGGGTCAACCAAAAAATTAGAGCGAGAAAAGTTTACGGCAGATTTTGCCCGTAAGCATCCAAGTTTACCCATCCTAATCAGTGGTGGAAGTCCTCAAAGAACAACAGAAAAAGTATTTAATAAAGCTGGCGTTAGCCCCAAACGCCTATTTTTTGACTATGATGCTGTAGACACTGTAACAAATTTTACCACAATCGTCGATGACCTAGAAAGACGTGGCATAAAAAGTGTATACTTAGTCACCTCAGATTTTCATATGCGTCGCGCTAGAGTCGTCGGTGATATAGTTTTGGGTAGCCGGGGGATAAACTTTAAAACAGTACCCGTACCTTCCAATAAAAAATCAGAACCAATTGAAAAAACCTTCCGGGATGGAGTTAGAGCATTGCTTTGGGTAACAATTGGTTATACAGGAGCGGATATTAAGACTAAGGGTTGACGGTTGACTGTTGACTGTTGACTGTTGACGGTTGAGGGCTATTACCCAACTTTCTCCTGTACCAACACATAAGGTTCAACAATCAGAGCATTAAACCGTTTATTACGATTAAGATTCCATTCCCCTAATTGTTCAGCAGAAGGTTTGGTAATTAAGGCTTCATTAATTAAATTTTCCACTTGAGGGATATCATCACTTGCAATCGCGACTCCCACATCCAATAAATCCAATACAGAAGATACAACAATCACCGTATCTTTTTGCACATGAGGAACAAGCCAATCCCATTCAGCCTCATCCAAGTTTTCAGTTAATTTAGCCCGTAAATTTTCGTTAGTCATAAAAGCTGTTTAGTTGTTGGTTGACAGTAAGTGCTAGGAGTTGATAGCCTACCTTCCCAAATCATGCATTTCGTTAATTTCTTTAGCACAACGGAGGGTTATTTCTTCTAATTCTTTCCTATCACTGGAAGTGGGTGCGTCAATCAAGTTACCAATTCTCACAGTCACAGGAACTCTGCGGGGTACTGGGGAACCTTTTTCTAAAATTTTCTCAGAACCCCAGATGCTAACAGGTAACAAAGGAGCTTTTGCTTTTGCCGCTAATAATGCAGCACCACGTTTAGGGTTTGTAATTTTACCATCAGGTGTGCGTGTACCTTCTAAGAAAACACCTGCAGCCCAACCATCATCTAAAAACTTTAAGGCAGAACGTATCGCTGAAAGGTCGGCAGTTCCTCGACTAACTGGGTAAGCACCATATATATTTAACAATTTACCAAAATTAGAATTACTAAATAACTCCGCTTTTGCCATGTAAGAAACAGGACGTCCCATACCAGCAGCAACTATTGGCGGGTCATAGTAACTCGCATGATTACTTACTATTATAACTGACCCTTCTTTCGGTACTTTTTCAATACCATGAATTTTGCCTTGAAAGTAAACCAGGAATACAGGACTAACAACCGACCATTTAAAGTAGTTATAAAACGCCAGACTAATAAGCGGTTCGCGATTTCTACCCACTAGGAATAATCCCACTCAAACTCTATTTAGCTTACTTTATATTCTGCACCTACACAACAAAACCCCACCCCCAAAAGAAACCCCACCCCCAACGGTGACTCCCCGCAAGCGGTTTGGGGGCTACGAAAATTCGCGATATGTAGAGACGTTACATGTAACGTCTCTACAGGTGATAATTTTACTATTTTATCTTGGTAGCCAATTAATCTTGACCATCTTGTCGTGGGTCATCCAAAGGTGGATGCCAACCACCCTTTACCCACATACGGCGTGTTTTTACAATCGAACCATCATTATGACGCTCATCATTTAAGTCTAAACGACTACAAGTCGCTCGTCCTGTATCAGTAATACCAATAATTTTTAATCTATCTACTGACCAAATAAAATGCTCTGACCAGTTTTGTTTGCGAGGATTGAAAAGTAGAATTGTATTTCCAGTTTCTGGATCAATACCAGTTGTAAAATTGTAGCGGTATCCATTACAACGTTGACAAGCCAAAGCTAGATTATCAGACTTATCTGTTGAACCTGGAAGCGACTGGGGGATAATATGGTCAATTGCAAACAAAGCTGCACTTGCTTCTTCTAAAGAAATGGCAGTATTCGCAAAGAAATTTTGCTCTTTCTCGAACTAATTTTCTTGTCGCATCATTAACGGTCATGACTCAGCAATAATTTTGGCATTAAGTAAAGTAAAAATCCTATCGAGTTCTAAGATTCCAGTTAACTCAGCTTCGTCTTCCGAAGTAAGTATACCAGCTTTTTTATTTTCGGAAAGTTTTTCCAAGCGAGATTGTAGTTCGTCAGAAAATTTGAACAAATTTAAATTTCTAACTTTGCTGATTTTTATTCCAGAATCTACCCACGATGAGGGTTGAACCATCACTTGAGTCATCATGGCAGTTTTTTGTAAGTTGGGGAATGCTCATATTGTAACACTCATCAAAATCGTAGCCCCCTCCCCGCAAGCCTACCGTGTACACACAAGTCTTGAAATAACCCTAAAGTTCCCTGAAATACCCCTTCACGCTTCGTGAGGGCTAAAAGCTAAAACCCGTTGAAAACGGGTTGAAATAAAGGATAAGAGTGCAAATTCAAACCCGTTGAAACGGGTTTCAGCTTTTAGCCCTCACGAAGCGTGAAGGGGTTTATTGGACTTGTGTGTACACGGTAGCCCCGCAAGCGGGGAGTCACCGTTGGGGGTGGGGTTCCTTTTGCAGGGTTTAGGGTTTTTTTAGGTTCTTTTTCAGGGGTAAGTTTTTTGAGGGTTCTTTAACTTTCAGCCGCAGCTATAGCTTGTTGTCCACTCGGTGAACCAACATAACCCAAAAAGGCTTGTACAGCAGGACTCGAAGTCTTATAAACATAAAACAATTGTCGTTTATAAGGATAAGCGGGAGAATCAGGCATCAACCCGTCAATAGGTAAAGCTCGCGCTGTTGATTGTTTCTTAGCCTGGGTATAAGTAGCATAACCGATACCATCATTTCCCAGAGCTTGAATTAGTGGAGTTGTGGCATCTTTTGGTAATGTTGTCACATTAGGTGTAGTACCAAAATTAGCACCCTTTAACACCAAATCTTTAAAAGCCTGATGAGTTCCACTAACCGCAGGACGATTAATCACACGAATATTAGCGGGTGAACCACCTATAGCAGACCAATTATTAATTTTTCCTTGAAAAATTTCTGAGACCTGAGCGGCGGTTAAATTTCCATTAAAAGGATTACCTGTACCAATAATAATAGCAATCGCATCTGCGGCAACAGGAACAGCTACCAATCCCTGAGCTTGTTCTTGTGCAGTTAGGGGACGAGATATTGCTGCAACATCAACAGTACCAGCTAACAAAGCTTGAATTCCTACATCAGTACCCTTTGCATTTGTAACAACGCTGGTATTTGCAAATTGACTTTGAAAAGCTCGTTTGAGATTTTCGTTAATTGTCACCATGCTGGTAGAACCGTCAATTCTCACCGTTGTTCCTGCTGCTACTGTAGTGGGAGCGGGAAAAGCTGTGCTTGTTGTGCTTGTTGTATTTGCTGTATTTGTTGTATTTGTTGTATCTGTAGGATTAGTTTGAGTTGTCGGATTTTGTGGAGTGCTATTAGGTAAATTAGCAGTTTGATTCTGCTTACTTCCAATAAAGAACCAATAACCTCCGCCAAGTAAACCTAATAATAACAGAATAAAAACGATTGGTGGTGGACCACTTCTTTGAGCCATATTAGTTTCCTTCCTCAGAGTTTTTTATTCTGGTAATTGTTTGGGATTTGAACTATCTAACATACCCAAGCGACGGTTAACTTCCTCATCTAGAGTCATGTTTTCCATATCAGCTTGAAGCTTTTCTGCTGGATTTTCAGACAACTCAGCTAACGCATTTTGGCGTAAATTTTTTCCTTGAACTGCATTTTTCGCTTCTTCAAACTGCGAACGAGCAGAACCAATATTAAATTCATTATTAACCTTAGCAATTGCACCCAAGGCTTCATTAACTTCAGCCAAGTCTTTCATATTTTGCATGTCAGCTTTATATTGTTCTAGCTTCATGCGTTCGCGATTTAATTTGTCTTTAGAACCATTAACAAATTGCTCTGCTTGATTGACTTGGGCTTCTAATTGGGGTAACAATTGCTCTATCTGAAGCACTCTGGTAATAGCCATTCTTGCAGCGTCTTCATTTCCTAATCGTTTAGCGGTTGCTGCTTGTTGCTCTAAATTTTTTAATTCCTGCACTTTTTCCTGATATTTCTTTTTAGCTCGTTCATAAGAACCGACCTGCATGGCAACAGCTTCTGCGAGTTTTGTAACCGATTCCTGCATCGATTCCAACGATTCTTCGGCTACTCGCACCGCTACTTTACCACCTTGTTCCACTGGCATTCCCCAAAGCCAGTTCCAAGTTCCGACAATAGTCCTACCAGCTCTTTCTCCCATTACCCAATAAATAACTTTTTTCATATGCTAGAATTTAATAGGTATAATTTTTTGAGTGCTTATCTAACAGGTATAACTCAATTTTTGCAGCTTTATCGTAATCTACAAATTACTTTCGCAACATTCCAGATTTTTTTCTCAAGTTTTACTAAAACATCTCATCTAAGTATAATTTCGGATTTAAGTTTTATGATAAATTGTTTAACCTTTGCTTAACCTTTGCCTTATTTTTATGAAATTTTAAAATTAGTTTTCGTTCGCAATTATTGCTTATTGTTTCAAGAATACATATCAAAAATACATATATGCGGCATAATCAATACCAATTTCTACCAATTTTTAGATATGCAAACAAAATAGTTAGATTTACCTTGGGAATTGGGAATTGGGAATTGGGAATTGGGAATTGTTTTCGGTCATTCCTTAGGCATTCCCCATAGCCACTTCCATGCAGTGACTGTAACTCGTCCAGCTTTTTCACCCATCAACCAATAAGTAGCCTGTGTAGCCTTTGAGACTTTTTTATCTGGTTTGGGGTTTGATTCAGGATTTACTGTGGTAAATGACGGAACTTCTGGGTCAATTCCCAGAATAGTATCATCATTAGAAGTAGTTGTACCCCCGGAAGTAGTCCCAATTTCTGTGTCTGGTACTTTGAGCGATTCAATAGCTTGCAAAACTTCCCGTGCAGACTGATATCTTTGGTTACAATGAGGGCGAATTAACTTGTCTAAAACTTTACCTAAATTTTCGCTCACCACTGTCTCTTCGGGTAAAAAGTCACGCCATAACCAAACTCCGTTGTAGGCATCAAACATTTCCGAAGGAAACTTTCCTGTCATTAAGCGAATACAAGTAGCACCCAAGCTAAATAAATCACTTGCAGGAAAAACTTGATTGCCTCTCATTTGTTCGTCAGCCGCATAACCCATCGTCCCAAGATTAGTCAGGGGCTGCATCAAAGCAGTTTCAGTATTTAATTTAGCAACCCCAAAATCAATCAGCACTGGCTTATCATCTTTCTTAGCCCTGATAATATTTTCTGGCTTAATATCTCGGTGTATAACTTGATGCTGATGAACAAATTCTAGGACAGGTAATAAATCTAGCAGCAGTGACCAAATTTTACCCTCATCGTAGACTCCTAACTCCTGTAACTCTTGCTCTAAAGTGCCACCCTCAATAAACTCTTGTACTAAATAAAGCTGTCCATCTTGTTGAGAAAAAGCTAACAGGTCAGGAATTTGTGGGTGATTCCCCAGAGATTCCAAACGTACAGCTTCTCGCTTAAATAATTCTGTTGCTTTTTGTAATGCTTGGGGATTATCGCTAGAAAAAGAAAATTGCTTAATCGCACAAAAAGGTTTAGCAGGTTTATCTTCATCCACCCCCAAGAAAGTTTTTCCGAATCCTCCAGAACCCAAAAGCTTTATAGGACGATATCGGTCTTTTAGCAACAACTTCGAGCCACACTTTTGACAGTGTAAATCTGTTTCTAAGTTATTAGGATATTGACATTCAGGATTTAAGCACGGAGTCATAGAAAAAAGGAAGAGAGAAGAGAGAAGAGGGAACTTCCTTCTTCCTTTATACGCGATTTAAATTAAGAAGAAATTAAGTAGGCAAATCCGCACCGCTCTTGATATTTAACAAAGCTACATTTGGACTAGTACGTTTAATTAACCCCGTCAAAACATTTCCTGGACCAATCTCCACCACTTGCTCAATACCTAATTCTGGCAACAAAAGCGAGATTTCACGCCAGCGTACACCCCCTGTCATCTGTTTTACTAACCGTTCTTTAATCACATCGGCTTCCAGTGATGGCGTTGGTTCCACATTTGACAAAACTGGCATTGCCGCTTGTTTAAATTCCACAGCCTCTAAAAGCTTTTGAAACTCAGCAGCAGCAGCAGCCATCAACGGAGAATGAAAAGCTCCAGAAACTTTCAAAGGAATAGCTCGTTTCGCTTTTACTTGAGACATAACTGTTTGTACTGATTCCGGTGTACCAGAAATTACTACCTGTGTCGCACTATTATCATTAGCTAATACTACATCAGGTATTTCAGCCAGAGCTCTTTCTAACTGCTCCTTATCAAAATTCATCAAAGCAGCCATCATTCCACCAGAAACAGAGTCCATCAGTTCCGCTCGCTGTTTAACTAAACGCAACCCAACAGACCAGTCAAATACCCCAGCAGTGTAAAGCGCAATATATTCCCCTAAACTATGACCAGCAACTAAATCTGGTTTTTGTCCTTGTTGCAGCAAAACATCAACCAGAATGCTTTCTATCACATACAAACAGGGTTGAGTGTAAAGAGTACGCGATATTTTTTCTTCATCGTTTTGACAAACATCAACAACAGACCACCCCAAAATTTCATCCGCTAGAGCAAACTTTTCTTGAGCGATTTGTAGATTTAATAAATCCATTCCCATTCCCATTGCTTGGGAACCTTGTCCGGGAAAAACCCATGCAGTTTTTGTCATTTGGTAATTGGTAATTGGTAATTGGTAATTGGTAATTGGTAATTGGTGGCCAGAAAAAAAGGTAGAGAGTGCTTTAGTCTTTCTTCCTTTTCTTACGAAATGCCATCTGCCTCCTGCCCTCTGCCTTCTTAATTACCTTCCCCATTGAAAAATTGCTGCTCCCCAAGTTAAACCAGCTCCAAACCCTGATGCTGCTATAGAGTCTCCGGGTTTTATTTTTCCGCTTCTTACTGCTTCGTCTAAAGCTAGAGGAATGGAAGCGGCTGAGGTATTGCCGTAGTGGCTCAGATTACTAATAACTTTATATGAAGGAATATTTAAACGTTGTGCAACTGCGTCAAGTATGCGTTGATTGGCTTGATGCAATATTAACCAATCGAGTTTATCAACACTTAAATTCGCATGGAATAAAGCTTTATCTACAACTTCTGGTACTCTTTGTACCGCAAAGCGATAAACTTCTTTCCCGTTCATGGTGATGGGAGCAAAATTTCCTTGAGAAATTGTAGCTTCTTTTACAAGTTCATTTTCCTCACCTGTGTAAGCTAAATTTAAGTAATGGTTTTGCGTTCCATCGCTTTTTAATTCAAATCCTAAAAGTCGGTCATGAGAATTTGCTTGCATGACCACAGCTCCTGCGCCATCGCCAAATAGTACACAAGTATTGCGGTCTTGCCAATCGACCCAACGGGAGAGAATATCAGCTCCAATTAAAAGTACGTTTTGATAAACTCCAGTTCTTATGTACTGGGCTGCGGTCACAAGTCCGAAAACGAAGCCCGAACAAGCAGCAGTTAAATCAAAAGCAACAGCGTTCGTAGCACCTAATTCGGCTTGAATACGACAAGCAGTACCAAATAAATCGTCAGGGGTGGAAGTTGCCAAAAGAATTAAATCCAAATCAGAGGCATTAATCCCCGCTGCTGAAAGCGCTTGACGACCAGCAGCAGCACCAAGGGATGTCAAAGTTTCACTCTTGGAAGCCAACTTTCTTTGTTTAATTCCAGTTCGCGTGGTAATCCACTCGTCCGATGTTTCGACCAACTCAGCCAAAGCATTATTATCAATGGAAGTTACTGGTACTTCAGAACCACTTCCTGTAAATGCTATACCCAAATTTTCCACACCTTCTCTCCCATCATAAGCAATTCGCAATTCGCAGTTCGCAATTCGCAGTTAATTAAACAATTGTTCGCAGGCAATTAATTGAGTAATTATTTAATTGCTAACTGCGAATTAAAGAAGGGACTTACACCTTAATTTACGCTGTATAGCCATTTTAATTAAGTAATTAATTGCTTCATTAAATTGCGAATTGCGAATTGCGAATTGCGAATTGTTTATTAAGCGTTTTCCTGTAGGGTTTGATACTGGGATTGAATTCTTTGTAGCACCTGGTTATCCACAGCTTCTTTAGCCATACGAATTCCATTAAAAATCGATGGGGCTTGGGAGCTACCATGAGCAATAATACAAATCCCGTCTACACCCAACAGTAAACCACCACCGTGTTCGGCATGGTCTACCCTTTGTTTAATTCGTTTCAGGTTTGGTTTTAAAATTGCGGTACCAATTTGTCCACGTAAACCCTGAGGTAATTCTTCCCGCAAGATTTGCAGTAAAACTTCCCCAACAGCTTCGGCAAATTTTAATAATACATTTCCCACAAAACCATCACAGACAATTACATCAAAATGACCAGAAAGGACATCACGACCTTCGGCATTGCCAGCAAAATTAATTAGAGAATTATCCCGTAACATTTGGTGAGTTCTAACAGCAGCATCGTTACCTTTGCTGTCTTCTTCACCGATATTTAATAAACCGATTTTGGGTTGTTCAACGCCCAACACATATTGACTATAAACCGAACCCATAACAGCAAATTGCTCTAAAAATTTGGGACGGCAATCTACGTTGGCGCCAACGTCGAGTATCAACACTTGTTTGCTGGCTAATATGGTGGGAAAAACCGCTCCAATAGCAGGACGGTCAATACCATCAATTCGTCCCAAGCGGAGTAATGCGGATGCCATTGCTGCTCCAGAATGACCGGCACTAAACACAGCATCAGCCTGCTTTTTTTTCACCAAATCCATAGCTACGTTAATAGAAGCCTTCCGTTTGCGGCGAATAGCGCTTAAAGGCTCCTCATCCATAGTGATGACTTCAGTCGCAGGAATTATCTCCACTTGCCCTACATTAGATTTTGATGGCAGGACTGACTCAATTTGTTCAGGGTCACCCACCAACAAAATTTCCACACCTAGCTCTTCTCGTGCCCTGAGTGCGCCAGCCACGATTTCGCTAGGTGCGTTATCTCCTCCCATTGCATCAATTGCAATGCGTACGCTAGTCGTTCCCATTGCTCACAGTTTTAGAAACCTTACAAATTTTACCAGAAGCTATTGAAGACTGCTCGTGCAACATATACTTTCCAGCAAGCCTAACATAACATTAAACGTCCCCACTCCCCATTCCCCACTCCCCATTCCCAAAATTTTTTGTTGAAAAAAAACTGGAAACGGGTATAATCAACCAACATTGCCCTGACTTTTTAGCTGAATATTCGCGCATATTTTCGCGCATATTATTGTTACTTGCTGGGAAATTTGAAAAATTAGCCGGAAAAAGTATCTTTCATTTAGAAAAGAGTCGCTACTGGTGATTAAAAATTGTTATCCGCCCCACTTTCGTTCTCAAGAATTACCGGTTAACATTACCCAGTACACGAAAACAGCTAAATATACTATCATAGCGCAAAAACATTGGTAAGCATCCACAATAGGAGTGAAGAATGCTGGAATTGTTTGGTTCAGGCTTGATGACCCTGTGGTTAGAAATGGCTGGGGTGCAGGTCAAACCTTTGGAGGCTATAGACGCTTTAACTTGGCAGACAGGCCCTAGCTTAGCTATTGCTTTTGACCCAAATCCAGTTGGGGCTACCACTGTACAGAAATATCTTGAAGGATTGGTCAAATCTAAGTTGATTGGGCCAGAACTTACTCCCAATCAGGGGATATGGATACAGTCTGGTCCAATGTTGATGGCTAATCACCAAGGAACTACACCCCTTCCGGCTGCCTCTGTAACTAAGATTGCGACTTCCCTCGCTTCTTTCAACATACTAGGCCCAGACTTTCAATTTGAAACTTTAGTTAGCGCTACCGGACCAATACATAATGGTGTGTTAAAAGGTGATTTGGTAATTGCTGGCAATGGCGACCCAATGTTAGTTTGGGAAGAAGGCATCGCCTTAGGAAATGCTCTAAATAAAATGGGGATTAAAGAAGTCAAAGGAAGTTTAATCGTTACAGGAAACTTTGCCTTTAATTTCCAACGAAACCCAGTGCTAGCTGGTCAGTTACTCAAGCAAGGACTAAACCACACTACTTGGCCTCGAGGAGTAGAGCTTCACCTCGCTAATATGGTTAAAGGAACACCTAAACCACAAGTAGTAATTAAAGGTGATATAAAATTAGCAACAGCACCACCAGCAGGTAATGTACTGATACGTCATCGTTCTTTGCCTGTAAAACAAATCATCAACGAGATGAATGTTTTCAGTAACAACGATATCGCTCAAATGCTAGCAGACGCAGTAGGAGGGCATACAGTTGTTCAAGCAGAAGCCGCTAAACTAGCAAAAGTACCGCAATCAGAAATTCAATTAATCAACGGTTCTGGACTAGGAGTAGAAAATCGGATTTCCCCCAGAGCCGCTTGTGCGATGATAATGGCGCTACAAAGGATTGCAGCTCCTCATAACATGACCATATCAGATATGATGCCCACAGCTGGCTATGATTCACGTGGAACTACCCACGCGAGAACAATGCCAAAAGCAACACCTTTTAAAACGGGAACTTTACGGGATGTCAGCGCTTTAGCTGGGGTATTACCTACAAGAGACCGGGGTTTAGTTTGGTTTGCTATTATTAATCGCGGACCACAGGTAATGGCATTTCGGCAAGAACAAGATAAATTTTTAACCGAGTTACAGAAAAAACTACACGCAGGTCCTTCTTTTCCCAAAGCTATCGCTCCTCACTCTACACCTAAAAAGTCACCAGAGATGGGAGCAGAAAGTCGTATGGAAATCGTTAATCGATAAATGGGGAGTGGGGAGTAGGGAATTGGGAGTGGGAAGTGGGAGTTAGTAATTGGTAATTGGTAATTGGTAATTGGTAATTGGTAATTGGTAATTGGTAATTGGTAATTAATCACTCCCTATTCCCCACTCCCCACTCCCCACTCCCCACTCCCTATTGTCGCGGTTGAGGAATAATTTCTGTCACAACTCTACGACCGGAATTACCACCAGTAACGCTAATGTTTTGGGTTTCAATATTACCTGTTGCTTTATCTCCTTTAAAAGTTAAAGGAGGGTCAACTTGTTGGTAGATTACATTATCAGTCGCTTCAATTAACTTTTTATCTAAAAACCAAGTGAGCCTCTCTGACCTGAGTGACTGTTGACGTTGACCAACACTGTAAACGTTTCCTGTTAAATATACGGTTTTTTGTGGTATCTCTAATTTACTTTGATTCGCGGTCACCGTCAGATTTTCTGTACGGTGGAAAACGCGCACAGGTGTATTTGTAGTTACAACATCTTTTTTCAAATCCCAACTAGCTGTATTACTAGTAATTTGAATTGGTGGCTCAATTAACTCTATTCGAGTATTTTTAGTCACCGTAGCAACTTTTGTCTTTAAATTAATTTCCGCAGAATCCCCACTACCTCGGTCGGTTATTTGGTTGTTTGCTGCATAGCGGAACATTTGTATGGGACGAGAAGCAATTAATTTTTCTTCTTTCAGTCGCCAAAGTAATTGTTCGGTTCGCATTTGTAATGGCGGTTCCTTAGAATTAGCCACGACCCCACCAATAAATTCTACAGTCTGTTGACGGGTCTTAACTCTTGCTTCTTGCGCTACAGCTTGCAGTTGTTTATGATTACCATTGAGCTGGTTGCGGACAATCAACAAATCTTCTTTTGGACGCCACTCCAATTCGTTACCACGCAGTTGCACACCATTTTTGGGGTCAACAGCAATAATTTTCCCTTTGAGAAAAAGTTTTTGTGCGTTCCCTTCAATCTCCGCATTATCAGCTTTGATTTGGTAAACTACTTTGCCATCTTGATACAGTTCTCCATAGGGATTTTCCACCTGACCGCGTTTACTTTCCACCGTGTATTCGGCTTTTTGAGCTTGTACTCTCCAAACTGGCCGTCCTGTATCATCAAATTCTTCTAGAACTCCTCCAAAAAAAGTTGAACTTGTTCCCTTTTTGGCAGCACTAGGAGAAGTAGTTGGTTTAGGAGTTTCTGGATTGGAACTGCTACAGCCAAATAATCCAAATAAAAGGTAAAAGGTGAAAGGTAAAAGATAAAGGATAAATAGCTTCCTTTTTTGCTTTTGCCTTCCCCTATCACTACTCATAAAAAGCAGTCTCATCTAAAACCTCCATTACCACCCGAGTTATGCAGGTAGTTTATTCTTGAATTTCCAGGTGATTATCTGCTTGACTTGGCTGTTCCAAAAAACTCATACCCCCTAATGGTCGATAGGGATAGCTTTGACGGGGTGTTTTTTGGATATCTTCTTTTATTGCTTCCAAATCAATGTAGCGGTCACTAACATTGATTAAGCTGTCGCTAGTCATTGACCGCAAGCTGACAACTTCTACTCTGACTCCACGATAACTTACGGAGTTTACCGCGTAAGCTAAATCACCATCACCGCTGACTAAAACAGCGGTATCGTAAGAATCTACTAGCGCCATCATATCGACAGCAATTTCTACATCCAAGTTCGCTTTCTTTGAACCGTCTGGTAATTGTACCAAATCCTTCGCAATTACTCGGTAGCCATTACGACGCATCCACAATAAAAAGCCCTGCTGTTTCTCGTTGGTTCTATCTACACCCGTGTAGAAAAAAGCCCGTAAAAGTCTAGACCCACTCGTTAAACGACACAACAGTTTTGTGTAGTCTATTTCTATACCTAACTGTAAAGCTGCATAAAATAGATTTGAACCATCTATAAATATAGCGACCCGACCTCTATTCTCCAGTACTTGTTCCGGGGAGAATATTGAGTCGTCTTGTAAATTATTCAACATTGTTGTCATACCTCAGTTATTATCCTTGTTTAAATTGATACTATGAATTTTTTGTTACAAACTAGAAAGAGTCACTTATGATAATCTTTCAGGGCTAAATAATTCAGCCCCGACAAATTTGAAAGAATCAGAGATAAATAAGGTTAAGTTTCCGCTCAATAAATTTCCCGGTTTGATTTGCCCTCATCAGAGTGATTTGGGTTCAATCCGTTTAAATATCGGTTTTGGTTCCCCTAATTGCTGTTCGCTGCTGAGTAATCCCCAAGTTGCGTGTGTCATAAAAGGGGCTGATATTGCTGTTTGTACCTGGTCGTTAAAGTTAATCTCAAAGCCCAGTTGCTGGTATATATCGCTACTGATATTTGGAATCACTGGTGAGAGCAGATACGCAGCTAGCCTTACTGATTCTAGAACGGCATACAGTACTTGTTCTACTGCTTGCATTTGTCCTTGTTTATACAATGACCAAGGGGCTTGTTCATCGATAAACTTATTGCTAGCTTGGGCTAACGAAAGGACAGATTTACAGGCTCGATTAAAAGCTAGTGTTTCATAAGCATTTTTTACTGTTTCCCCTAAGCCGTTGCCAATGGCTTTTAGTGAATTATCATCAGGTATATCCCTTGGTTGCACTTGCGGCATTTTGCCACCGCAATATTTTTTCACCATGTTCAATGTGCGATTTAGCAAATTCCCTAAATCGTTTGCCAAATCTGCATTCAGAACATCGATGAATCTAACTTCATTAAAGTCCCCATCCTTGCCGAATTCTATTTCCTTAAGGAAGTAATAACGAACTGCATCGGAACTGTAGCTTTCAACTAACGTCACTGGGTCAATGGTGTTTCCTGAACTTTTTCCCATTTTTTGACCGTCTTTCGTCAAAAAGCCATGTCCAAAGAGTTTTTCTGGCAAAGGCAAACCAGCCGAGATTAACATCGCAGGCCAGTAAACTGCATGAAATCTTAAAATATCTTTACCAATCAGGTGTAGTTTTATTGGCCACCATTTAGCAAGGGCATTTTCTAAAGTGGGTTCTTCATCTGGTTCTAGTAAAGCTGTCACATAACCCAACAGTGCATCAAACCATACATATATAGTATGTTTCGGGTCGGTTGGGATTTCAAAACCCCAGTCTAAATTTACCCGCGAAATCGAAAAGTCCTGTAAGCCTTGTGAGACAAAGTTAAGGACTTCGTTTCGGCGACTTTCTGGCTGGATAAAATCCGGTCGTTCTTTATATAGTTGTTCTAATGTATTTTGGTATTTGGATAGACGGAAGAAGTAGTTTGATTCATCTCGCCATTCCACTTGTTTGTTGTTATGAATCGGACAGCGTTTTCCGGATAGGAGCTCACGTTCTTCTTTAAATTCCTCACAGGAAACGCAGTACCAGCCTTTTTGTTGTCCTAAGTAAATGTCCCCTTTTTTCCATACCAGGTCAAAAAATTCTTTAACTATCTCTTGGTGACGAGGTGCGGTAGTCCGACTAAAGCGGTCAAACTGAACGTCTAGCAGTTTCCATAATGTGACAAAATTCGGCACAATTTCATCACAAAACTCTTGTGGTTTTAGTCCTTTGTCCTCAGCGGTACGCTGAATTTTTTGTCCGTGTTCGTCTGTTCCTGTAATTAACAGGACTTGATTCCCCAACAGCCTTTGAAATCTTGCTTGTACATCCGCCGCAATTGTTGTATAAGCGCTGCCTATATGAGGAACATCGTTTACGTAATATAAAGGCGTTGTCAGTGCAAATGTTTTTTGTGCTTTATTTTCTCGGTTCATGCAAAATGAATGAATAATAATTTGTTAAATCTGCTTTTTGCCCTATTTTCAGAGCTAAAACCCCGCAATTATATAATATTGCTAGCGTATTTTCAAGCAACACCCTAATATTAACAAATTTATTTTCTAAACAACTGTTTTATCAAAGGTATAAACTTTAAAGTTTTTTCCTGATAACCTATGTGACACTTGCTGCAATGACTATTTGTTGCTAAAACTACATTTTTTTTTCATAGAGTATTTTTTATGTCGCTTGTTGTCTTTGCTTATTTATGGATTGTTGCTTTTTGGTGGTATTGAATGCTGTCCCATCTCAAAAACTAATTTTTATTTAAGGAGATTGTGAGTAGGCTATTTTTCAAAACCTTTCAATAGTTATCTAATTACTTAAATCCTCCTTCTCGTAGAGCTGTTTAAGAATATCTAAAGTTTATAACTGTATATATAATACTTTGATTCATAGATTTTAGAATTAAATTCATTTTCATCCTTCGTAGTTTTACTAAGTAGTTTTAAAATCAGGCATTTACCTGCTTCTAATTCGTTAAATTCAACAAATCTAATCATAGATGTTGGATTTAGTAACTTAAGCTGCTATATACTTGTCTATTTCTCAGGAATGCTTTTTATTACACTACAGAAACAGCGCTTACCAGGTATTTAGTTTATTTTCATCTATGATGTGACACTTTGTGCATAAGTATTTACATGAGATATTTCTATCTTAAGGCAGTACTTACGTTCATAAAGAAATGTGAAAATAACATCAAGAAAACCAAATTATATTCATAAAAAATTATTATTACTTCATAAGCATGAATTTCAATACTCCTCTGGATATTTCGCATTCTTTGCTGCAAGCGCTGTCCACCAAGATTTTTCGCTATTATGAAGACCGCATTCCCCAAGATGCAAGAGTACTAGTTGTCAGTAATCATCGTAGTTTTATGGATGCACCAGTTTTGATGGCAGCTTTAAATAAGCCAGTTAGATTTGCGTGTCATCACTACATGAGCCAAGTGCCAATTATGCGAGAATTTGTCATGGGACAACTTGGGTGTTTTCCCTTAGAAGTTAATGAACAACGTTCTAATAGTTTTTTTCAACAGTCACAAATCTTGTTGCGAGCAAAACATGTGGTAGGCGTGTTTCCCGAAGGAGCACAACCGATGGTAAAGTTTAATCAACCTAACACAATGGGAGATTTCCAACGAGGCTTTGCCCATCTCGCATTACGAGCCGCTGTTGAAGATTTAACAATTTTACCAATTGCGATCGCCTCTATCGAAGAAATGAGTACGAGCGCCATACCCTTACGATTACTAAATCTGTTTGACCCTTCAGAACCTTTGTTTAATCAACCGGGGATGCATCCACTGGTAATTTATAAACGTCTAGCGGTACTAGTTGGTCACCCATATTGGATTACAAAACAGCACAGAGAAAAATATCAAGGTAAACAAGGAAGAAGCATGGTGACAGAAGTAACGCAACACTGTCACAGCGAAATTGCCAATTTGTTAAGTGAAGGTTGCTACTAAGAAAACCCCACCCCCAACCCCCTCCCCGTTTACCTACTGTGTACACACATCTCAAAAAATCCCGAATCTCCCGTCTATTAAAGCCCCCTCACCCTGTTCGTGTAGTCCCACACGAACAGGGTTGGGGGATATTTGTGTGTACACGGTAGGCGCGCGGGGAGGGGGTTGGGGGTGGGGTTTTTAGGTTGGGGTGGAGTTCTGTTTTTTTAAGTATTAGGGAGGTCGAAAAATTTCTTAGTATAACTTTATCATTATTAATAGTGGCTTGATACCACTGAGAACCAAACCGACCACTAACTTGCAGCTAATGACTATACCCAAAATTAACCCAAAGCCTGTTTTTTTAACTCCTAAGCTTATACGACCGCAGTATCCATTATTTGTATATTTACCAGGGATGGATGGCACGGGTGAACTACTGCGTTGTCAAACGGAGGGTTTAGAAGCTTGTTTTGATGTTCGCTCTTTTGCGATACCCCGTAACGACCTCACAAGTTGGGACGATTTAGCCCATAACGTACTAAGTTTAATCCAGGCTGAATTAGAAAAAAATCCTCAACGTTCAGTTTATTTGTGTGGAGAGTCATTTGGTGGTTGCTTAGCACAAAAAGTTGCTACTTTAGCACCAGATTTATTTCATCGCATAATTTTAATTAACCCAGCCAGTAGTTACCATTTACGTCCTTGGTATGATTGGGCATCCCAATTCATTTATATTGTGCCATCATCTTTATTTGATTTTGGGGCACTAGGTTTATTACCATTTTTAGCAGCTTTAGGAAGAATAAAACGAGATATTCGTCAAGAATTACTCAGAACAATGCGTTCTGTTCCATCGGAAACAGTTCTTTGGAGATTATCTTTAATTAAAGAATTCCATATCAAAAATGAAAATTTATGTAATCTAAAGCAACCTGTTTTATTAATAGGAAGTGCTCTGGATAGACTTTTACCCTCTGTGCCAGAAGTTAGACGTTTAATGGATATTCTACCTAATGCTAAAATTTTAGTTTTGCCGGATAGTGGACATGCTTGTTTGTTAGAAAATGATATTAATCTTTACGATATCTTACAAGAAAATAATTTTTTAGAAGCCGAATTGAAAGAAATTAGTTATTCTGAAAAAAAATGAAATTCGCACTTTATAGATTTAAAATTACATAAAAAGAAATTAATTTTAAAAAAATGCTCTTAATGGTGGATGCCAAAATACCTATTATTTCGCTAGAAATATAATAACAAACTAAGAGTTTTCAGGTAATGCAAAATGGTAAACCGACAGGAAGAAAAAGTAAAAGAAGTACCTATATCTAAAGAAAATAAACCAGGATTTTTCCAAAGTATAGTTCAAGCATTATGTAACTTAGGACAATCTGCCAGCGATAACAGTAAAGTTGCCGTAGAAACTGCAACTGGTGTCACGGAAGCAGCTAGTAAACAAAGCCACAAAATTATAGAACAAGCAACCCATACTGCTGGAGAAGTAGCTAATCGTTTAGGAGAGAATTGGCTCATCCGTAAAGTATCGGGAGTATTAAATTTAAATTGGCTGGTTGGTGCTGTTGATAGTGTTAATTTACAAAAAGCTATAGAAGCGGTCAAAAAATTACAGCAAGAACATCCTTCGGAATCACCCAGCCAAATCTCCCATCGCATCATGGTAGAAAAAGCTGCGAAAGCTGGTTCGATTGGCTTAGCAACTAGTATTTTACCAGGAATAGCTGCTGCACTTTTTGCAATTGATTTGGCAGCGACTACAGAATTACAGTCGGAAATGGTGTATCAGATTGCAAGTGCCTACGGATTAGATTCCAAAGACCCAGCACGGAAAGGTGAAGTTATAGCAATTTTTGGTTTAGCCTTAGGTGGTGGAAGACTATTAAAAGCAGCAGGTTTAGGCTTGCTGCGTAACATTCCCTTTGCTGGAGCCATTATTAGTGCAAGCTCCAACGCTACAATGGTATATTCTTTGGGTTATGCAGCCTGTAGATTTTATGAAGCCAAGCTAGACGCATCAAAGTCTTTAAATTCCGAAGAAACTTTAGAAGAGTTAAAGCAGGAAAGCGAAAAATATCTAGAAACCGCTATAGCTCAAGAAGCAGTCATGGACCAAATTTTGGTTCATATGATTCTCACGACTTATCCCGAAAAAACTTGGGAACAAATTTTACCAGAATTACAAACTTTGCACCTGAGTTCTAATTCCTTAGAAGCTATTGCTCAAAATATAAAATCTCCCAAATCTCTAGATACACTTTTACAACAACTTAACCTTGACTTTGCTATACCTTTGCTGGCTCAGTGTTACAGAATTGCAGCTAGCAATGGTCAAATTACTCCAGAAGAAAAGCGAATTCTTGATGCGATAGAAGCTAAAACAAGCGCGTAAACATAAATAAACCCCACCCCCAACGGTGACTCCCTGTTTACCTACCGCGTACACACAAGTTGAATTACCTGTCATTGCGTTCACGAAGTGCTCCCTAAGAGGGAGTGGAGGAACGACGAAGCAACCCCAACAACTCTGAACCCCACTAAATATTCATATGTATTATTCGTTGTGGGTTATGGGGGAAGGAGATTGCTTCGTCGTTCCGGAGCGCAATGACAGGCGCTTCTATTGGCAGCTTTATTCTTTTACATAACAAATTTATAGATTATGTCAACCGTATTTAGGTGCATAGTTAATTGTATAATCAATCATCTATCTAAAGGTTAGTCCCAAAAAAACTGTGCAGCCTTAATCTAGGTTTGAGTAATACTTTCGGTTATTTGGTTGGTGCATCATAAATTTATAAGCGAGGCATTGTACGACACTCCAGTCACAAGTCAGGTAACTTTGGAGTGATAAATAGACATGTATAGCAAAATATCTAAATTGAATCAACTGAGAACAGCATCAAAAATTGCGAGTATTTTGGTGCTGTTTTCTGGCTGTCTTGGATTAATAGGTTGGGTATTAAACATTTCCATCCTCAAAAGCATAATAGTGGGACAGGGGGCAATGAAAGCGAACACTGCTTTATGCTTTATTTTGGTAGGTTTGGCACTGTTTGGACTATTGAGTAATAGGCAGTTTCGGAACTACCGAAGTGGAATTATTTCAGTTACCTTCAGCCAAGGATGCGCTTTAGCTGTTTTCTTAATTGCTTTGTTGACTCTAAGTCAATATTTTTTTGGCTGGAATTTAGGAATTGATGAATTACTATTTCGCGATTTACCCATATCACCTGCAACTTCTCATCCAGGAAGAATGGGAGTGAACACAGCTTTAAATTTTTTGTTCCTTGGTGCAGCACTATGGTTATTTTTAAAAGACAAAACCCCCATCAACAATTCGCAATTCCCCACTCCCTACTCCAGACCAATCCCCACTGCCCACTTCCTAGCTCAACTCTTCACCTTACTGCCCGCTTTAATTTCTCTTCAAGCTTTAATCGGTTACGCCTATGGGGTGAAGGTTTTCTATCAATTCAGTGCTTATACCACCTCAATGGCATTACATACAGCACTAACTTTTGAGGTACTTTGTTTAGGGATTTTATTAAGCCGTCCAAACGCAGAATATATCCAACCTATTATTAGCGATTTGTATGGTGGTTTACTTGCCAGACGGCTATTGCCTAGTGCCCTTTTTATACCATTAATTTTAGGCTGGATAATTAATCAAGGACAAAAAGCCAATCTTTACGACCCCGCATTCGCAATGTCCTTGTTAGCGTTATCATTGAGCGTGATTTTCTTCGTAATTATTTGGCGACATGCTAAGTTTTTCAACAAAATTGATGCTCAAAAAATAAAAATACAAACAGAATTACAGGAAAGTGAAGCTCGTTATCGATTTCTTGCCGATTCTATACCTCATATGGTGTACGTAATAGATGTGAACGGTAAATATTTGTTTGCCAATCAAAAATGGCAGGAATATAGCGGCATGACTTACCACGAAGCCGTAGCCGAAAATTGGGTATCTTTAGTACCAGCAGAAGATTTACAAAAAATTAATGGGATATGGGAAAGGTGTAGAACCCAAGGTGAGGTTTACGAAACAGAATATCGCATGCGTCGTGCATCTGATGGTGAGTATCGCTGGTTATTGACACGTGCTGTACCAATGCGAAATGATTCCGGAGAAATTGTGGAATGGGTTGGTACTAATACGGATATTCACGATACTAAAATGACGCAAGAAATTATCCGTAAAAGCCAAGAGCGATTGCAGTTGTTTTTGAATTCCGATGTTATTGGTATTCTTTTTGGTGACGTTTATGGGGGAATTTCGGTAGCTAATGATGCCTTTTTACAAATAATTGGCTATACCCACGATGACCTAGAAGCAGGAAGGTTACGTTGGTTAGATATTACCCCACCAGAATATTTACCGTTAGATGATATACATATTGCAGAAGCTCAATCTAGGGGAGCTTGTACCCCTTATGAAAAACAATATTTTAGAAAAGACGGTAGTCGAGTTGATGTTTTGGTTGGTTATGCTTTAATAGGTGAACGACGGGAAGAGTCGGTAGCTTTTATTTTAAATATTAGCGACCGCAAACAAGCGGAGTTAGAACGCGACCGTTTCTTTACTTTGTCGCTAGATATGTTGTGTATTTCGGGGACTGATGGTTACTTTAAACGGATTAACCCCGCGTTTGCAAAAATACTTGGTTATAGTCAGGAAGAATTGCTGTCTACTCCGTTTGTCGATTTTAATCATCCCGAAGACAAAGAGGTAACGGTAAAGCAAGTGGAAGCATTAGCTTCTGGGTCAAATATCATCAATTTCGAGAACCGTTACCGCTGTAAAGATGGTTCTTATAAATGGATAAACTGGAATTCGACTCCGGATATAGAATCTGGATTAATATATGCTGTCGGTCATGATATTACCAGTCGCAAGCGTATCGAGGCAGAAATTCGTAAACTCAACGAAAGTTTAGAAGAGCGAGTTCAGCAGCGTACCGCTCAATTGGAAGCTGCAAACAAGGAGTTGGAATCTTTTTCTTATTCAGTTTCTCACGATTTGCGAGCGCCTTTACGTCATATTGCCGGATTTATTGATTTATTACAAAAACGTCTTAATTCATCATCAGTCGAATTGGATGACACAAGTAAACGTTATATCGATACAATTATCGACACTAGCAAAAAAGCAGGTCAATTAATTGATGACTTGCTTGCTTTTTCACGAATTGGTCGTACCGATTTACGTTATACATTGACTGATATAAATATACTACTAAGTGAGGTTAAAAATGAGTTGCATTTAGAATTAAAAAACCGTCAAGTTATTTGGCATGTATCCGAGTTAGCAACTGTTAATGGTGACCCTTCTTTGCTTCGTCTTGTACTACGTAACTTATTGGAAAATGCCCTTAAATACAGCAAAACTCGTGCTGTCACGGAGATTACTTTTGGGTGTTATTACGAGCAGCAGCAGGCTATTTTCTATATAAAAGATAATGGTATTGGATTCGATATGCGCTATGTTCACAAATTATTTGGTGTGTTTCAAAGATTACATAGTGACCCCAATTTTGAAGGTACGGGGGTTGGTTTAGCCAATGTGCAGCGCATTATTCACCGTCATGGTGGTAAAGTTTGGGCTGAAGGAGAGGTAGATAATGGCGCTACTTTTTATTTTAGTTTGCCTAAAGAGGGGGGAGCGGGGAGTGGGGAGTAGGGAGTGGGGAAAACAATTCGCAATTTGCAATTCGCGAATTGTATTGAGGGCTTTCTGTTGAAAAATGGAGTAAGAGATTGCAGAAGATGGAATTAAAACGTATTCTCCTGGTAGAGGACAGCATTAATGATGTTGAATTAATCCTTACTTCGCTGGCAGAAAATAATTTGGGCAATGAAGTAGTTGTCGTTCGTGATGGTGAAGAAGCCCTAGATTATTTATATCGTCGTGGTGTTTATCGGCTTCGACGTGAAGGTAATCCTGTTGTAGTATTATTGGATTTAAAACTTCCCAAAGTTGATGGTATTGAGGTGTTAGGACATCTTAAACGCGAGCGTTCTTTGAGAACCGTTCCTGTCGTTGTGTTAACTTCTTCCCGTGAGGAAAGCGACTTAGCACAATGTTATGAACTAGGTACTAATGCTTATGTGGTCAAGCCCATTGATTTTCATGAATTTGTTGACGCAATTAAAGGTTTAGGACTTTTTTGGGCAATAATTAATGAACCACCCCCAGGTTCGTTGCCACCTTCGCGTATGAATCAAGGAATTAAATAATTGGAGTTACAGAGATGGCTGGACTTAAGTTTCTCTTGCTCGAAGACAGTTCGTTAGATGCAGAACTTATTGAGGCTATACTTTCTGAAGGTGATATTACTTGTTCCTTGGTTCAGGTAAAAACAGGTGAGGAATACCAAAGTACGCTGCAACAAAGTGGTTTTGACTTAATTCTTTCGGATTACAGTATTCCTGGCTTTGATGGTATTCGTGCTTTGGAAATGGCACAGGAAATGTATCCTAATGTGCCGTTTCTTTTTGTTACGGCTACGATGGGGGAAGAAGTCGCAATTGAAACTTTAAAAAAAGGGGCTACTGACTACGTACTTAAACAGCGTTTAGAGCGTCTTGTGCCTTCTGTTAAACGAGCATTGCGTGAAGCCCAAGAACGTCGCGCTCGTCAACATGCAGAAGCTGAACTTAATCGTAGAGAGCAAGAGTTCCGTGCTTTAGTAGAAAATTCTCCAGATGTTATTGGTAGATTTGATACTGAACTAAAGATTTTATACGTAAATCCAGTGATTGAAAAGCTTACAGGTAAACCTCCAGATACATTAATTGGTAAGGATTGTCTGGAGTTAGGAGTTCCTGAAGAATTTTATGCTCCTTGGAAGCAGGTTTTACTTAATGTTTTAGATACAGGGGTTGGGAGTGACTTTGAAACACAGTTTCCCAGTCTTGATGGCAGCGACCGTTATTTCCAATCTCGAATTGTACCAGAGTTTGCCCAGGATGGTTCGATTGAATCACTACTTTGTATAGCTCATGATATTACGGACGTAAAACAAGCTGAAGTCCTACTCAGGCAACAAAAAGAAGAACTAGAAAAACTCAATAGAATCAAAGACGAGTTCTTGGCTGTCCTCTCTCACGAATTGCGATCGCCTCTAAATGCTATCTTAGGTTGGGCAAAAATATTACGTACCCGTAAGGTAGATGAAGTTTCTTTTGAGCGAGCTTTAGAAATCATCGAGCGTAATGCTCAAATGCAAACTCAGCTTATCGAAGACCTGCTTGATATCTCGCGTATCATTCGTGGGAAATTTACATTAGAGCCAGAACCCACCAATTTAGTTATCCCCATAGAAGCAGCTATAGAGACTATGCGCTTAGCGGCTAAAGCAAAGTCTATAGATTTAAAATTTTCGATTTTAGATTCTGCTACCGATAGTATTTCCAATAATAATTCAAATCATAATTCAAACCATAATTCAAGATTCCAAGTACTGGGTGACGCTAACAGATTACAACAAATAGTTTGGAATTTGTTATCAAATGCAATTAAATTTACTCCCTCTGATGGGGAGGTAGAAATAGCCCTAGAATCGGTAAAAATAAATGAAACTGATGACAAAGACAACATTGCCCAAATAAAAGTCAAAGATACAGGAGTTGGTATAGATAAGGATTTTATTCCTTATGTATTTGAATCTTTCCGTCAAGAAGATGCAAGTACTACTCGTAAATATGGTGGACTAGGACTAGGATTGGCAATTGTACGTAACCTGACAGAATTACATGGAGGTAGCGTTACTGTCGATAGCTTAGGACAAAATCAAGGAGCAACCTTTACTGTTAGAATTCCTCTTCTAGAAAATAGGCAAGAGGGAATAGGAAATATGCAAAATTCTCAACTTTCTAATGCCGAATTTCCCTTAAATGGTGTCAAAATACTCATAGTAGATGATGATGCGGACTCACGGGATTTTTTAGACTTTGCTCTTTCTGATTTAGGAGCAATTATAACCTCCGTAGAAAGTGTAGCCTTAGCTTTAGAAATATTTTCATCCTTAAAACCAGATATACTCATTAGTGATATTGGGATGCCAGAACAAGATGGGTATGATTTTATTCATCAAATTAGAAAACTACCACCAGAGGAAGGCGGACAAATACCAGCAATAGCACTGACCGCTTACGCAAGTGATAAAGACCGTGACGAAGCGGTTGAGGCTGGTTTCCAAATACACCTTTCTAAACCAGTAATGCCTGACGAACTCACAACCGTCATAACACAATTGCTGAATCGTTAGGGGGTGGGGACTGGGGAATAGGGAGTGGGGGGTTCCCCATAAATTCCGATTTTTAAGCAATACTAGGACAAGAACTTTTACACTGAATGCTAAAAATGGAAATTAGAGCGAGTAGTACTCCTGTTTTAGACTGGACAGGAGATTGTTTAGCGATTGGTTTATTTGAAGAAGGAGTAGAGTTAGTTGGTGATTTGGCAGCTTTGGATGCGAAGTTAGCAGGTATATTAAAAGAAGTTATTGCAGAAGAAGATTTTAAGGGTAAAGGTGGTAGCACTTTTTTCACCAGGATAGGTGGTTCTAGCCATGTTAAAAAAGTGATACTAGTTGGTTTAGGCAAAAAAGATACTCTTAAGCTAGATACTCTACGTAGAGCAGCAGCCGCAATTGCGAGGTTGGGCAAAAAGCAAAAGTGCAAAACTATCGGTATCAATTTACCTTTGTGGAATGATGATGCAACAGCCACAGCCCAAGCTTTAGCTGAAGGAGTGCAACTAGCGCTATATCAAGATAATCGCTTTAAATCGGAAATTGACGAAAAAATAGTACAGGTAGAAACAGTAGATTTGCTGGGTTTATCTGGGCAAGAAGCGGCAATTACCCGCGCTAATCAAATTGCTTCTGGTGTTGCTTTAGCGAGACAATTGGTAGCAGCACCAGCAAATTCGGTGACTCCAATTACAATGGCAGAAACCGCTTTGGATATTGCCAAAGAAACGGGGATGCAAATAGACATTCTGGAAAAAGAAGAGTGCGAAAAATTGGGAATGGGTGCTTTTTTGGGAGTAGCCCAAGCATCGGAATTGCCACCTAAATTTATTCATATGATTTATAAGCCAGAAGGTACAGCAAAGCGGAAAGTCGCAATTATAGGTAAAGGTTTAACCTTCGACTCTGGTGGACTGAATATTAAAGGAGCAGGTAGCGGAATCGAAACCATGAAAATTGACATGGGTGGTGCAGCTGCAACTCTTGGAGCTGCGAAAGCTATTGGTTTATTAAAGCCAGACGTAGAAGTTCACTTTATTTCCGCAGTTACAGAAAATATGATTAGCGGACGCGCTATGCATCCGGGTGATATTCTTACAGCTTCTAATGGTAAAACTATTGAAGTGAATAATACCGATGCGGAAGGTCGTTTGACTTTAGCGGATGCATTAGTGTTCGCTGATAAGCTGGGAGTTGAAGCGATTGTAGACTTAGCGACCTTAACAGGAGCTTGTGTTGTAGCTTTAGGTGAAGATATTGCTGGATTGTTTACTCCCAACGATGAACTCGCATCAGAACTAGAAAAAGCGTCTGACAGTGCAGGAGAAAAACTCTGGAGGATGCCGATGGAAGAGAAATACTTTGATGGACTAAAGTCTAGTATTGCCGATATGAAAAACACTGGGCCTCGTGCTGGTGGTTCTATAACAGCTTCTCTTTTCCTAAAACAGTTCGTGAAAGAGACTCCTGCTTGGGCACATTTAGATGTTGCTGGACCAGTTTGGGCAGACAAAGAAAATGGCTACAACGGGCCTGGTGCTACAGGCTTTGGTGTTCGCACTTTGGTTAATTGGGTAATGGGTTAAAGAAACAGACCTAACCCCCCTACCCCCCTTCCCTCGCAGGGAAGGGGGGAATATTTTATTCTTATGGTCTTTTATTTCCCTGGTCTTTTATTTCCCTGGTCTTTTATTTCCCTGGTCTTTTATTTCCCCTGGTTTTTTATTTCCCCTGGTCTTTTATTTCCCTGGTCTTTTTATTTCCCCCCTTCCCTCCTAGGGAAGGGGGGTAGGGGGGTTAGGTCTACATTTTTGGTTTAAACTTATCTAACAATGAGTTAGCAGGAGCTTTCCTCAGTGGGATATATTCAGTGATGTATTGTTCATCAATTTTTGACATCTTGGTTCTTACGTTTTGAGGAACGCTACCATTGCTAATCTGATAGAAAATAGCTGCTAATTCATAATTTTCATATTTTTCTATTAATTTAGCGATTCTAATAAATTCGGGACGTGTAGTCGTCCATTCTTGTTTGTCTAATTCCCTTAAAGTTTGCGCTAATAAAGAGTAAAAGATATTTCCCTGTTTGTTTGGGTCTTCTAAGCACAAAGAGCGTAAGTTATCAAAAATATCTTTAGAATAGCTTCTAAACCTATCGTGCCATACGTTTTCCCGTTGTTGCTTCACCAGCAACCATTTAACATTTTCATAAGTATCATCAGAAACACCAGGTAAAGTTAGTTGGCATAACAGTTCAGATATTCCACCACGGATGAGCTTACGAAGGTTTTCCCTGGCATTTTTATTTTGTTGACTGGTCTCCCAAATTTCTTCTTGGAAAGTTAAAGACTCTTGAGAATTTTTTTGTGCTTTCACCCAAGATAACCATCCAGGAACTGATGATGGTACAAGCATTGTGACCAAAGCTTTATATTTGACTGTGTTTACCAATGGATTAGCTTGTACTTGAGCTACAGTTTGTTGGTCGAAACAGCTTTCCCAAATCTCAGGAGAAAAGGTTTCTAAACAACATAGCAGTTCAACATTCTTTTTACTGTTGTTTGGGTTGTTAGCAATACCAATCAGGAGTTTTCTGATTTCGTCGTAGGGTACAGAAACACAAGGTACTTTATTTTGCATATCTTCTCCAGTAATTTCGCAGAGAGTATTTTCAGTTGGTTGATGTTTTTCTAAAATTTGCCGTTGACCAATTTTCAGGTTTTGCAACGGTTGTTGGATAATATCGAAGGCATCCTCAAGGGTATAGGCAATTACAGCAAATTTATCGGGATGTGTCAACGAACGCACGTTCCAAGCCCAAGCTAAGGGACAAGGGACGCGACTGTCCCACCCTTGAATGTCGTAGCTAGTATGTAATTGCAGTGCTTGTTGATGAAATTGCTCTAGTATTTCTAAACTCAATTCACTTTCAGGGACTTCTAGAAGTACAGGTATATATTCAGGATTTGTTATTGTCGTAGATTGATGGTCATAACTTATAGACTCCGCAATATAAAATTCCTTGGACTGAGTTTGCTGTTCCCAAGCTAAAGGATTCATATCAAAGCAAGGACAACCTTTTTGCCACCACCAATGCAACAGCGTTTTTATACCATCTAAGGTCAATGCAACTGTTTTATCTAACCAAAAATATCGGTAACCAACAACAACATCATTGTCAGTTTCGTCCATTTGCCCAGTTGCAACCACTAAAACCGAATAGTTTCCTAAGTCTCTGGCAATTAAAGCAATAGAATTTAATGACGGATTACCAGAAGAATTTAGCTTAGCAGCAGCTAAGACAGGGGAGTATTCGTCAGGAATATCAAATTCACCTTCTTTAACAGCTTGACTAATAATAGTGGGTATTCTTAGCTGAGATGGTTTGAGACGATTTAATTGTTCTGGTGGTAATCTAAATCCTCCAGATACATAAAAACCTTCTGGTGTTTCTACTTCTACAAACCCTCTGGAAAATTCATTAATTCTAATTGTCATATTTTTTATTCTCTTCAATTTAAGCTGTTGATAGTTATTACAAAACGAACTGTAATCGACCATGTAATCAACAGTAAAAGCCTTTTGGTAAAAGCTTAGCCAACACAAATTTGAGGAATATATCCTTTATCTAGTTTTTGTAATTGCTTTTGTCTGCAACTTTTTATCTACCTGAGGATGGATGCACCGATGAAGAAAAAATAATAATAGGGAATATCTATCTACCTTTTATCTTTAATATGTCGTATAGCTTGCAAAGTAGCTACAATATCTAATCTGTGGATTCCAGATTTTTTTTGAAATTTTTCTAGAAAGCTGGAAATCCTGTTTTGAAATCGTCTAGAAAAATGAAAAGAAAATGATAAGAACTATATTTTTTCTCTTCGTTAATTAATTAACCAAATATGCAGAAGATATCTGTATATATTCAAGTATATCGTATATTTAATAACTTGTAAAAGCAGTATAAAGGCTGAGAATACCTAAGTAAATATAAATCTTAAGCAGAGAAAAATTATCAAAGCTCTGGGCATAAAACTTAACCTTCAATAGTCAACAGTCAACAGTCACCTGTCAACCGTCAACCTTCAACCGTCAACCTTCAACCGTCAACCGTCAACCAATTTTACTTCCTCTCAGGATGTGCAGTATCTTCTTCGGAAGGATTCCCCATTTGGTTAATAGCGGCAATCATTTGATATAACCGTCCCAAATCCCGTTGATTAAAATACAAAAGCAAACGCGGTAATTCAGAAGTATCATCCTGGCTTTCTTGGGGTAAAGCCTGACTTTTTTGTATTTTTCCTTTGACTAAAATATCGCTAAATTCAATATTTAACCGTTCAACAATATTATCGGACAAATCACTTTTAAGACGAATAACCAATTGGTTAGCTACATAACGACTAGAGTGATATACCTGATAAAAATTAGTAATTGCATTACAAGCCACATCCAGGTCATCTGTAATTGTGTAAAGACTGGGGTCTTCAGGACTGACTAGACCTGTTTCCACCAACTGTTTATTAACGTACTCACTCCAGGAACGCCAATAATCTCCACCAGGAGAGTCAATCAAAACCAATGGAACAGGGCCAAACTTTCCTGTTTGACTGAGAGTCATACACTCAAAAGCTTCGTCTTGTGTACCAAAACCACCAGCGAACAAAGCCACAGCATCGCTTTCTTTGAGTAGAAACAGCTTGCGGGTAAAGAAATATTTGAAGTGAATTAGTTTAGAGTCTCCTTGAATAACAGGATTAGCTTCCTGTTCAAAAGGTAACTGAATATTTAAACCAAAAGAGTTTTCTCGTCCTGCACCTTCATGTCCTGCTTGCATAATACCGCCCCCACCACCTGTCATCACCATGAATCCTAGGTCTGCAACACGACGACCAAAATCAGATGCCATACGGTATTCTGGAGTTTGTGGAGAAAGACGAGCAGAACCAAAAATAGTAACTTTACGAACATGGCGATAATTATAAAACAGCTGGAAACCCTTTTCCATATCTGCTAAAGACGCCGACAATATTTTCCAATCAAGACGGTCAATTTCGCTGCCAGCTAGACGCACTATAGCGGCTAGTGTTTGGGCAATAAACTGCTGATTTTTGTGATTCGGTAAGCGTTCTATTAATTCCGCAATATCCGCTTGGAGAGACTCTAATGTATCAAAGGAAGCTGATGAGGTCATGAGAACTGCCGCCAAAATGGCATAAAAATTTACATACTTTCGCGTGCAGTTTGTAATATACTGCACAACCTAATTTGAGAGTACCAAACTCTAGGTACAGTGTTTTTGCAATAAAAAGCACCTATGGTCAATTAACTACCAAGGTACTGTTGACGGGTTTACGTCGCCAACTTACCCTTCAGGGAGTGAAGTTTATGACGTGGATTTTTGTTTTACGTAGACGCAATCTCCTGCGTCCCTTATATAACGTCATGCAACTTAAGCAACAAACACCTTAAAGCCCCAAAAGTAACATAACAAACTTAACCCACTTTGTATCACTACGGCAATATTTTTAGGAAGTTGGAAAGTTTAGGTTTATAAGCAGGTTTTGAGGCAGTTATTAAGATGAGTGAAAAACCGCAGGAACTTAAACGCTTATTTAGCAATCTACTAAGCAATCAGATTTCAATTTATTGTTGAAGATTATCCAAGGGAGCGTCAATAACAATACTTACCCAACCAATAAATCAAATAAGGGCTGTACGTTTAACCTAAAAACTCTCAGGAAAAAGCAGAGTTCTTTAGGGAAAAGCACAGCCCGAAGCAAGTCTAATTTTCACTCTTCTTAAGAACATATCTTGGATTTTTGACAAATACTCAAGAAAAATCCTTACTCGGAGAATACTCCAAAAGATTTTTGAGTCAAGTCAGTATCTAAAGATACTTTTCCAAAGTATTAGCTAATGTAGTTTTGGGTACGGCTCCGACGACCATATCAACCTTTTGCCCACCTTTAAAAATCATTAATGTGGGGATGCTGCGGATGCCATATTGACTTGCAACATTCGGATTTTCATCTGTATTAACCTTAACTACTTTAAGTTGGCCTTCATACTGAGCAGAGATTTCTTCGACTACTGGGGCCACCATCCGGCAGGGGCCGCACCAAGGCGCCCAAAAGTCTACTAGAACTGGAACAACGCTTTCCAGAACTTCTTGCTGAAAGCTTGAATCGGTAACTGCGGCTGCTGACATGCCTACAAACCTTTGTTTTTATGATGTTTCTGAGCTTGGTGAAAATTCTACCATAGCAAAAACCATCCATTATTCGAGAAGATTCTACATTTCTTTTCAAGACTACAATTTATTTTTATACATAAGGAACCGCCCGAACATATAGTCCGGGCGGAGTGTGGTGTGAGGAGTGAACGGAAACATGCGTCTCCGCTACTCTCATTGTAGGCGAAAGAAAAGATTTTTCCACTTATTGTTTAAGCAATAGGAAAAATTTCTTTAAGGAGTCCCCACTCCCCACTCCCAACTCCCCACTCCCCACTCCCTATTTGCCCATACCCAACTGTTGAGCTTTTTGATACACTTTTCCTTCTGTTAACAGCGAAGGAGCTATTATGACCTCGACTTGTTGCATTTGGCGAATGTCTTTGGCTCCCAAAGTGCCCATGCTTGTTTTTAAGGCTCCCAGGAGGTTGTGAGTGCCGTCATCTAACCCTGCTGGACCCGTTAGTATCTGTTGCAGGCTACCAGTGGTTCCAACGCGAATGCGCGTGCCACGAGGTAAAACGGGACTGGGTGTAGCCATCCCCCAATGATAGCCTCTTCCAGGAGCTTCAGATGCTCTGGCAAAGGGTGAACCTATCATAACGCCATCTGCTCCACAAGCTATACACTTACATATATCCCCACCAGTGATTAATCCACCATCGGCGATAATGGGAACATATTTGCCTGTTTCTTGATAAAAATCTTCTCTTGCTGCTGCACAGTCCGATATTGCTGTTGCTTGAGGAATTCCGACACCTAGCACACCACGGGAAGTACAGGCTGCTCCTGGTCCAATCCCCACTAATACAGCAGATGCTCCTGCTCTCATTAGATTTAGGGTGACTTCGTAGGTTACGCAGTTCCCTAATGCCACTGGCATTGGCATTTCTTGGCAAAATTTCGCCAAATCTAGTGGTACTATCGAATCTGGTGATACGTGGTCTGTAGATACCACTGTTGCTTGTACAAAAAATAATTCTGCTCCAGCATTTGCTACCACCGAACCATATTTACTAGCTGCTGCGGGGGTGGCACTTACTGCCGCAATACCACCCTGCTGTTTAATCTCCTTAATTCGTTGTTCGATTAATTCTGGTTTAATCGGTTCCGCATACAGTTCTTGCATTAAGGAAACAAATTCCTCTTTACCAACTGCTGCGATTTTGTCTAGAATTGGCTCTGGGTTCGTATAACGAGTCTGTATACCCTCTAGGTTCAGAACTCCTAATGCCCCTAACTGCGATAGACGTACTGCCATACGGACATCAACTACGCCATCCATCGCACTAGCAATTATCGGGATTTCCCGCTCTATATTGCCAATACGCCACCTGGTATCAGCTAAACTGGGGTCTAGTGTCCTATTACCGGGGACGAGAGCAATTTCATCGATACCGTATGCCCTGCGTGCTGTTTTTCCACGCCCAAGTTGAATGTCCACGCTCAGAAGTACCCAAAACTTATTTAAGTAAGGTTATCAAATTGCGAGGCTACTTGGAACATTTTTTTCTAAGTTGCGAGTAAAGCAATAACTTTCTTCCTTCTTCCTTTGTTACCATTTATGTATTATTCCTATTCCGATTTTAGATATTATATAAAGCCTTGATAGAGTCAGAAACTTTAGAACTACTGGAATGGCATCGCCTCTGCCAGCACCTTTCAACCTTTGCTGCGACGAAGCTAGGGGCGCTATCTTGTCGCGATTTACAAATTCCCTTGTCCCAACGCGATAGTGAGGATTTACTGGCTCAAACCAAAGAAGTTTACGAACTTGAAACCCGCTTAACCACTGGTCTTTCTTTTGAAGGGATTCAAGATATTGGGGATTCCCTTGAACGCGCTAAAATTCAATCTATTCTCGGAGGAGATGAACTTTTAGCCATCGCTACAACCCTTGTCGGTGCGCGGAATTTACGACGTGTAATTGATGACCAACCTGATTTTCCTATTCTGATTCAGTTGGTTGCTGATTTACGGACTTATCCAGAAATAGAACAGGAGATTCATCGTTGTATTGACGAGCGCGGCAAAGTGACTGACCGAGCTAGCCAAAAGCTTGATGAAATCCGTACGGAATTGCGGAAAATACGTAGTCAAATCAATCAAAAACTACATAATATTTTGCAGGCAAAATCTAGCGCGGTTCAGGAACAAATAATTACCCAACGGGGTGAGCGCTATGTGATTCCGGTAAAGGTAACTCACAAAGAGGCTATTTTAGGAATTGTTCACGACACTTCAACTAGTGGTTCAACTTTATATGTAGAGCCAAATTCTGTTGTGCCTTTAGGCAACCAATTGCGGCAATTACTGCGACGCGAGCAAGCAGAAGAAGAAAGAATTCGTCGGGTTTTGACTGAACAAGTCGCAGCAGTAGAATCCGATTTAGAAAATTTGTTAGCAATTGTCACAACTTTAGATATTGCCACAGCCAAAGCTCGTTATGGTTATTGGCTAAAAGCAAATCCTCCTCGTTTTATTAACCGTCAAGAAAACGAATTTATTACCTTAAGGCAATTACGCCATCCCTTACTAGAGTGGCAATTTAACCATGAGCAAGGGCATCCTGTAATACCTGTTAATTTACTGGTAGACCCAGCAATAAAGGTTGTAACAATTACTGGACCCAACACAGGGGGGAAAACAGTCAGTTTAAAAACGCTGGGCTTAGCGGTATTAATGGCTAAGGTCGGTTTATTTGTTCCAGCTCGCGAACCAGTAGAATTACCTTGGTTTGACAAGGTATTAGCCGATATTGGAGACGAACAATCATTACAGCAAAGCTTATCCACCTTCTCCGGACATATTCGCCGCATTAGTCGTATTTTGAATGCTTTAGAGGGGAGTGCGGAATTAGGTAAGTCCCTAGTTTTACTAGATGAAGTCGGTGCAGGTACTGACCCTGCGGAAGGTAGTGCATTAGCTATAGCTTTGTTGGAATTTTTGGCAGACCATAGTCAACTGACGATGGCAACAACACACTTTGGTGAGTTAAAGGCGTTAAAGTACCAAGATGATAGGTTTGAAAATGCGTCTGTAGAATTTGATGAAACTACACTGTCACCAACCTATCGTTTACTGTGGGGAATTCCCGGACGTTCCAATGCGTTAACTATTGCGCGACGTTTAGGGTTAAAAGCTGAAGTGGTGGAACAAGCAAAAGCCAAAGTAGGGGGTGCTTCGGATGATGTTAACCAGGTAATTGCTGGGTTAGAAGCACAACGTCGTCGTCAGGAAACAAAAGCAACAGAAGCACAGGGATTATTACAAGAAGCTGAGCGCTTATATAAAGAAGTTTCCGACAAAGCCACAGCGCTCCAAGAAAGGGAAAAAGCCTTGAAAGCCTCTCAGGAAATTGCTGTACAGCAAGCAGTCGCTCAAGCAAAGAGTGAAATTGCCAGAGTAATTAAAAGTTTGCAACAAGGAACTTCAACAGCTCAAGAAGCCCAACAAGCGACAGAGAAAATTAACCAAATCGCTGATAAATACGCACCACCACCACCACCAAAAGAAAAGAAAGGATTTGTTCCCAAAGTTGGAGAGCGCATTCGTATTTTCAAATTGGGGCAAACAGCAGAAGTATTAACCGCACCCGATAGTGACGGAGAATTAACTGTCCGCTTCGGAATCATGAAAATGACGGTGAAACTGGAAGATATCGAATCTCTGGACGGCAAAAAACCGGAACCAACGGCAAAAACCAAACCAGCACCAGCACCAGTAGCACCCCCACAGCCAGCATTATTGATTCGTACCTCCAAAAACACAATTGACTTACGCGGAAAGCGGGTAGCAGACGCGGAAATCATTTTAGACAAAGCAATTTCGGAGGCAAATGGTCCACTATGGGTTATTCACGGACATGGAACAGGTAAGTTACGTCAGGGAGTTCACAACTATTTGAAGCAGCATCCAAGAGTTAGTCGCACAGAGGTAGCAGAACAAGCAGACGGTGGTAGCGGTGTAACAGTAGCCCACGTTGAATGAGGTAATTGGTAATAGGTAATTGGTAATGGGTAATTGGTAATGGGTAATGGGTAATGGGTAATGGGTAATGGGTAATGGGTGATGGTTGATTAGTGTAAAATATTTTACTTGTTAATCTTGCGTACATATACCTGTAGAGACGTTACATGTAACGTGTTTGCATTTTTGTCCATGTACCCAATTACCAATTCCCAATTCCCAATTACCAATTACCCATTACCCATTACCCATTACCCATTACCAATTACCAATTCCCGATATTTAATGATACTTAAATGTCAGTTAAATCGCGGGGAAAAATAAAAAGAATGGTCAAATGTAGCTAAAATAGCAGACAATAAATATTAAAATGATTGCTTTGTACAAAATGGGATTTAGTCTTAGAGTAGGACAATACCCTTGCTGTTGACCAAATTGACAACTTGTTGTAGGTTCTTTGCTAGTCGTTCGGGGAAGCCAATCAGTGGAAACCAAACGCTAGCTTTAAGAGTCTGGTTTCAAAATGGGTAACAGCGACAGCCCCACCAGCCTGACCACCTATGCTAAAAGTTATGCAATCTGCTGCCAATTCACCCACACCAAAAGCCCAGTGGGAGGATTTAATTAAGCTTCCAGACCCTAACACGGTTGCTTGGGATAATATAAAAACCCAAATAGACTTAGTGTTGCTAGCCCTAGAAGCTCTTACTGGCATTGGTTCTGAGGCAATGTTACAAGCGGCGACTGATTTGAATTTGGAGTCAAAAGTACCCGACCGTGTAGCTTTGTGGCGATTGCGTCAATCTAACCCAATCCGCAAAGGTCAAGGAGGACGAAAAAAACTCGATGTCGAAGAAGCGCGTTCGCTAGTTCTAATTACCTGTCACCTAGCCAAGCAAAACCAGGAAATAATTCGTCGTGGAGTTGACCTGTTGGAACAAGCAGCGGAAAATAACCGCGAGCCACATTCCTACGGATTACTGGGAGATTATATCGATGCCTTCTGTAACTTCTATGAAGAGCGGATGGAAGAAGACGAGAAAATCTCTACAGATGCACTCACTCGTTTGGCGCTTAAAGTACTAATTGATTTACTGTTTTACAGTAGTCCTGGTGGACATCGCCGTTTGTGGCTAGCACTTTTAGACCGTTCAACAAAATTTTAGATTTGGGAAGAGCTGATAAAAATAGCTAATAGAAAAAGCTAATAAATATTGGCTAATAGCTGATGGCTAAATACAATATCGAAATTGCCAATTAGCAATTTTCCAATCCAAAATCACACATTAAAAATGTCCCTACAAATGTCCCCTCGCACTTCCTGTCATGCCTCTATCAAATTCTGATATTCGTCGGTATACACCACCTACTTGCACGCTAGAAGTCTTGGCGCAAAACTCTCCTTTATCCCGTTGGACGGGAAAATCAGTAGTGAAGCTACAGAATTTTCAGCTTCGCTTTGATGACCCGCGACTACCAGAAGATGACAGAATTGAAATTCGGGGTGACCGGGAGCAACTAGAAGCTTTGTGTGCGGTGGTGACAAACTACGTGCAAAATGTTCTTCAAGAACCACCTAATAGCTTTTGGGAAAATTTTTATACTCAAAAAGAGTCAAATAATATATCAGATACGCCCCATGAAGAAGAATCAGATAACTCTTCTCCATCAAAAACAAAACTTAATAACTCAGTTGTCCCATTCCCCGATAGGGAAATTCGTTTAGAACCTAACAACCATTTAACTCATAAACTTTTTCTTGGCTCTCTCGCAAGTCCAACATCTGGACCATTCGTAAAACTCAGCACGCTGCAATTGTTTGATTTGGCAACTGCTCTTGATGAATACTCCAGTGACGTTATGGCGTTACCTACACCTCAGCCAACCCGGAGAAGTGTTTCCACAATACCACAATGGGCACCAGTAGCGGCAGTGTTGGTGTTAGCTGCGAGCATGACACCACTAACTTTGCAGTTTGCTGACCGTATGCGGCAACAAAGAACAACTCAAACCGCTGCTGCTGAACAAGACCAAGTAGCCCTACAGCCAACACCAGGAGCTGGTCAGGGAATTCCTCAACCTTTATTAACCCCAGATACCCTACCTCCAATACCAAATCTGGGAACACCTTTACCTCTCCCAAATTCCGCTCTACCACCAGGAGTACCTCAACAGGTTCCGGGTGCCGCAACATTACCAGGAACACCAGGAGTACCGGGAGCGAACCTCACACAACCAGGCGCGACAGCAACAAAACCTCAGTTACCTGGTGTTAATAGCACTTTAACCCCAGGCTCTCCACAATTTGGCGCTGGGGTAACTCCTGGAATCGGTACTATCAACATACCCGGAAGCAAACCAGGGGTAAATATTCCTTCAATTGCATCACCCGGAGCAGTTGCCTCAAACAGAGGTCTTAATAGCAAATTGCCCACAATTCCAGAACCTATCGTCATTCCACCACCACCGAATCCAAATATTGCTGCATCCACAGGTGGTAGACGAGGAAGTCAGGCTTCGTCAAATAAAGGCGTACCACCAGCAAGTACTATTCCTTCGCTAGAAAATATCCCTCCAGCTAGTACGGCTATTCCACCACTCACTGGGGCTAGCTCAACTTCTCCTGGAAATATTGCTACTCAGCCTTTATCTCCTGGTAAAACTCCACCGACGGCACGACGAGATGATTTAATATCCAAAATTAGAGAAGGGCGTAACCCAGGTTCATCTGCGGATTCTACAAATCGCTCTTCATCTAGTCGTACCTCAAATCGTAACCGCGTATCTGCTGCACCATCTGCTCCCCAAATCGCAGAAGCGGGGGAATTTTTAAGGAAAAAATGGCAACCGCCTTCTGGGTTAAAGGAAACCCTTGAGTACAGTATTTTAGTTGATGTGGACGGTAGTATTCAAAGGATTGAGCCTCTTAACCGTGCTGCACGAACTAATCTTGATAACACTGGTCTTCCTTTAATTGGTGAGTCTTTTATTTCTCCTAACCGCAACGGGCAAAGTGTGAGAATTCGTGCTGTTCTTAGACCTAATGGGAAGGTACAAACTTTTCCAGAGTCGGATTAGTTGACTGACTTACGCACGAGAAAACCCCACCCCCAACCCCCTCCCCGCTTGCGGGGAGGGGGCTACGATTATTTATTCTTGTCATTGGACTTTAGTCACTGGCTGGCTTGGTAAGAACGTGCTTAATATTCTTTTCATAAACACCCTATAGCGGGAATGGAGGCACGACGAAGCAATCCCCTTCCTCATATTCACGACAAATAAATTTTATATAAATATTGCGTGTGCGGTTGCCAAAGTGGCAGCAGTATTAATTTGTTTCTGAATACCGAGCTATACAATAGGGAATAGCCAAATATCAAAATAATATAACTATCCCCAAGGTATAAAAATATGAATCAAGTTGGCCCGCAAAAGGACAGCGCTGCATGGATTTTTCAAACATGGGCTGCTTTTGCACTTTCTATTTCTATGACGACAATTGGAGTGGTTAATTTACCTGTGGATAACTGGGTAAAAGGTTACATGGGTATGGGTTTGGGTTTTTCCATTGGTTCTAGTTTCACTTTGGCTAAAACTATGCGCGATATGCATGAAAGCCGAAGAATGGTTGCCAGAATTGATGAGGCAAAAGTGGAAAAATTGCTTTCACAACATGATACTTTCAAATAATTTATTTACTTGATTTATAAAACCGTTACAACAATTTTCAAAGCTTTCTTAGTAAATAAAGTAGTGCGAGCTTCTAGCTCGCTCGCTGCAAGAAAAATAACGTAGTGCGAGCTTCTAGCTCGCTCGCTGCAAGAAAAATAATGTAGTGCGAGCTTCTAGCTCGCTCGCTGCAAGAAAAATAACGTAGTGCGAGCTTCTAGCTCGCTTGTTGTCTTTATTAGCTCAAACAAAAAGGCTAGTAGAATTGCTAGCCCTTTATTAATAAATAAGTAAAAAAATGATAAATTAATAACTGGATTTTTTGCGGCTTCTTCTTCGTTTTTCACGACGCTGTTGACTAATAACAACAGCATGGTCAACCGGATACCCCACTACCGGAATAACCTGATATTTACGCTCCTCTTCTAACTTTCTGAGTTCGGTGTAATTTACCCAGTGAATACAATCAACTGGACAGGTGTCGATGGCTTCTTGAATAATTTCTTCTGAGTCACCATCTTGACGAATTACGCGAGAGCGCCCATAATCATCTTCGATATAAAAAGTGTTACGGGCAACATGGGCACAGTGTTTACAACCAATACAAGTTATTTCGTCTACGTAGACGCCCTTTTGCCGCAGAATACCCCCCAATTCTGGCTCTAAACCAGACCTTTCTGGGGCATCCCGTAAAAAGCCGCCTAGTTCTGGCTCTAAACCGGAGCGATTACTCTCTGTTTCTTCCGGTGACGGCAAAAAATCATGCATTACGCACCCCAGCGTTGTACTACTAAGCGAATAGAACCATCTTCATTTTTTTGTTGTTCTGATACTTGGAAACCAACACGTGCGGTTTCTTTCACCACTGTATGGTAAGCATAACGCTGGGTCACTTGACGTAGGAAACCATCTACAGACAAAGACTGTTGCCAATATTGCAAGTCAGCTACTAGTTCGTATTCTTTGCCGTTCCATTTGAAGCCGATATCGTAACCGTTTTGCTGCTCGAAAGCTACTTCAGCAGACTCGGTTAGACCTTGGTAACCTCTAACTTCACGAGGTCCAGACTTCCAATCGACGCCTAAATCACTTAAGGCATCTTTCAAGGATTCAAGATTACGAATTTGGGTTTTGATTTGGCTAAAGTGTGACATGTTTGTTGTGGTTAAGTAAATCTAGAACTAAGTTAAAAAATCTACCAGTCGCTGAAAGTTGTTTGCGTATTAGCAGCAGTATTTTGCTGCTGCACATTATTGGCGTTGTAATAGTCAGAAGTTGTCTCCTGCTTAAGCACCAGTCCCAACTGCGCTTCAATCGCTGCTGTGACTTCAGCGCAGGAAGCACCGATGATACCAGTTACTTTTTCCTGTACCCGACCATCTGGATAAATGATGAACTCTAACGTCTCCATGCTTCCTCAGACAACCACAGTTTTACGATTGAAATTTACTTGCTGGTTTCAAAAGGATAAAAAAATTCCCTCCGAAAACAGCGTTTCCCCTAATTTAGATGGTGCCACTTTGTTTAAAATGTGCCATCTATCACAATATATATCTCAGAATCTTTACAAAAGTTATACTAATTATAAGTGCTTGCACCAGTTATATGTAAGTTACCTTTATCTTCATTAGGAAGTCAAGTTGGGTTTTAAATTCGCAATATTGCCTTGTAAAACTTTTGCAGTAACGATTTGCGCTATATATCCAAGAAGCGATAGATGTTAAAAAATTCTAATAATCAGAAATAATTATCATTAGATGCATTTAAGATTATTAAAATTAGAAAAAGCTAATATGATAAATTTTCCATATCAAAGGTAGGTTGGCTTCTGGAACGAAACCCAACTTTGTGATGAATACACAGTAATTAAATTGTTGGGTCAAGCGCTCCGCTCCACCTGCGGTGTTCGCACAGCGTGCCGCTTCGGCATACGTTCCTCGACGCCAACCTACGAGAGAAATTATCCAACGCGGGAATCCATTATGAACGCAGAGCAAATTCAAGCTTCTACTAGCAGCGCAACATCAATTAGGGTCGGGGTACTAGGTTTTGGGGGACTGGGACAAGCCGCAGCGAGGGTAGTCGCGCTGAAACAAGAAATGATTTTAGTCGCAACGGCAGATAAAGAGGGTTACGCCTACAAAAAAGATGGTTTAAACGCTCAAGACTGCATCAAGACTTATAATTCCCAAGGTTCAGTGGGCTATTTAGAGCCGTTTGGTTGTCTTACAACTAACAGTATTCAGGATTTAATCGAAAGTCGTAGTCCTGTAGATGGATATTTTTTGGCATTACCAAATTTACCCAATGACTTTATCGCTTCTGTTGCTAAGCAATTTATTAAATCAGGTTGGCAAGGTGTGCTAGTTGATGCGATTAAACGTACTAGTGCGGTCGAACAGTTATTAGCTATGAAAGACGAACTCGCTGGAAATGGAATTACTTATATGACTGGGTGTGGTGCAACCCCCGGACTTTTAACTGCTGCGGCTTCCTTAGCTGCTCAAAGCTACGCGGAAGTCCATAAAGTTGAAATAACTTTTGGTGTCGGAATTGCTAATTGGGAAGCATATCGTGCCACAATTCGCGAAGATATTGCTCATATGCCCGGTTATAACGTAGAAACTGCCAGTGCAATGACAGATGTTGAAGTTGCTGCGCTTCTGGATGAAACCGATGGCATTTTAGTATTGGAAAATATGGAACACGCGGACGATATTATGCTGGAATTAGCTGGTATTTGCTCCCGTGAAAACGTTACTGTTGGGGGTGTTGTTGATACTCGCAATCCTAAAAAGCCTTTAAGTACTAACGTTAAAGTCACTGGACGCACTTTTGAAGGTCGGATTTCTACCCATACTTTTACTTTAGGTGACGAAACAAGTATGGCTGCTAACGTTTGCGGGCCAGCTTTTGGATATTTGAAAGCGGGTAAGCAGTTACATAATAAAGGGATTTATGGAATATTGACTGCGGCTGAGGTTATGCCTCTGTTTGTTAGATAATCCGCAAAACCCCAGAACCTCACCCCCAACCATAGAACCCCACCCCCAACCCCCTCCCCGTAAACGGGGAGGGGGCTACGATTTTAAGGAGAGAACTCTTTAAACGAGCAAAATAGAAAAATATTTCTTTAAGTTGTAATTTAATCGTAGCCCCCTCCCCGCAAGCGGGGAGGGGGTTGGGGGTGGGGTTTTCTTTGGGGGTGGGGTTCTATGTACAGGCGCATACTTATATTACTTTTAAAAAAAGAAATTCTATCTCAAGATATAACTGCTTTGATATCAGTTTTATATAATAATTAAGTCTTACTAAAAACGCCATATAATATGGTAATAATAAACCATTTATTTTATAGATTGGTTTGCAATACTACAAAATTTGTGTACAAAAAATTAAAATAAATTGCCTGTTTCGATAAAGGAAATCTAAGCACTGTAAATATGTTTATCTGAACCAAAATACAATGATTGCCCTTCCCGGTTATAGACTTGGAAAAATACTTTACTCTGGCGAAAAAACAATTGTATACCGCTGCCTTAGAGAAAGTGACCATCAAAGTTTAATCATAAAAACACTCAAAGCTGATTTTCCTAGAGTAGAAGAAACTGCCCGCCTAAGGCAAGAATATCAAATTCTGACTGATTTGCCGCTCCCAGGTGTGGTTAAAACCTATGGGTTAGAACAATATCAACAAAGATTGGCGTTGGTTTTAGAAGATTTTGGCGGTGAGTCTCTTCAAGCATTTGTTGCAGAAAAAACACTATTACTAGAAGATTTTCTGAATTTTGCGATTAAAATTTCATCTATCTTAGGAGAGATTCACCATCATCAAATTATTCATAAAGATATTAAGCTAAAAAATATTTTGATTAATCCTCAACAGGAAATTAAAATAATTGATTTTAGTATTGCTTCCCGTTTACTAAAGGAAAATCCTTATCTGAACGCACCCAATTTACTAGAAGGTAGCCTTCCTTATATTTCCCCAGAGCAAACAGGAAGGACGAATCGAGTGGTAGATTACCGTAGCGACTTGTACGCTTTGGGAGTGACATTTTACGAATTACTTGTAGGTCATTTGCCGTTTCAATCTAATGACCCCTTAGAACTGATTCACTGTCATATAGCCAAACAACCAATCCCACCACATCAAGTACGACAAAATATCCCTGTTGTGGTTTCCAATATAGTGATGAAGTTGTTGGCAAAAAATGCAGAAGACCGCTATCAAAGTGCTTTTGGGGTGAAGACTGATTTAGAAGCTTGTCTAGCACAGTTGACTGCTACAGGTAAAATTGAAGAATTTACCATTGCTCAGCATGATACTTCTGGATATTTGCTAATCCCACAAAAGCTGTATGGACGGGAAGCAGAAGTTGAAATTTTGATGCAAGCGTTTAATCGGGTAGCAGGGGTCGAAAATGCAAAATCTAAAGTGGAAATGCTATTTGTCAGTGGCTACTCTGGAGTTGGTAAATCTTGTTTAGTACAGCAAATTCATAAGCCTATTTTACTTGCACGGGGTTATTTTATTGCTGGTAAATTTGACCAATTTAAACGAGATATTCCTTATTCTTCCTTGATTGAAGCATTTCGATTGTTAGTGCAACAATTGTTAGCTGAAAGTGATACCAATTTAGAAATTTGGAAAGCAAAAATACAGTCAGCTTTGGGGAAAAATGGTCAAGTCATAGTTGATGTAATTCCTGAAGTAGAATTAATTCTTGGGAAGCAAACACCTCTACCGACATTAGCAGCATCTGAGGCTCAAGTTAGATTTAATCGTGTATTTCAGGCTTTTGTTCGCGTTTTTGCCCAACCACAACATCCTTTAGTTCTATTTTTAGATGATTTACAATGGGCTGATTTTGCTTCATTAAAATTTATCCAAACTTTGATGAGTGATTCCAATAGCGGTTATTTACTAATATTAGGTGCGTATCGCAATAATGAAGTAAATGCAGCACACCCCTTAACTCAATGTATTGCACAATTGCAAGATTCAGGAGCAATAGTCAATCATATTGTACTACAGCCGTTAAGTCTTGAAAATGTTAAACAATTAGTAGCAGATACACTACAGGAAGCAGAAAACTCACAATTATTAGCTACTGTTCTTTACAAAAAAACAGATGGAAACCCTTTCTTTTTAACTCAATTATTACAATCTCTCGCGCAAATAAATCTTATCCGGTTTGATTTTACTATAGGTCGTTGGTTTTGGGATTTAAAGCAAATCGAAACTTTGGGTGTGACGGATAATGTAATTGAATTAATGATTGGCAAAATTCAAAAATTACCTATAAATACACAAACTTTGCTTAAATTTGCTGCTTGTATAGGTCATTGTTTTGACTTAGAAACACTAGCAGTTATATCTAATAAATCTGTACCGACAACGGCTTCAGAAATTTGGTTAGCGATGAAAGCCGGATTGATTTTGCCTCTTTGTAATGCATACAAAATTCCTTTGGTAGTAGGAGAAGAAACCGTCGCGACTGTTCTTAAGGAAAGTGCAATTCGTTATCGTTTTCTACATGACCGGGTTCAGCAAGCCGCTTATAGTTTGATTCCAGAAGCAGAACGCAAAGCTACTCATCTAAAAATTGGAAAACGACTCCAAAAAAGACTATCAGCAGATGAACAAAAAGAAAATATCTTTGAATTAGTTAACCAATTAAATTATGCCAAAGATTTAATCACTGAGCAGCAAGAAAAAAATCAGTTAGCAGCACTAAATTTAATCGCTGGTCAAAAAGCAAAGTCCGCAATTGCCTATGAACCGTCTACTAATTATCTTAATTTAGGATTAGAACTTTTAGCTGATAACTCTTGGCAAACTAACTATGAATTAACGCTCTCATTGTATGAGTCTGCTATAGATGTAGAGTGTATTAATGCTAATTATGCACGTTGCCAATCTTTAATTAATTTGGCGTTGCAACAAGTAAAAACATTACTCGACCGGGTTCGTATCTACAAGCAAAAAATTAATTTAGAAATTGCTAGAGCGGATTCGCTTGGCTCAATTCAAACCGCGTTAAATGTACTCGAACTGTTGGATATTCATATACCCACAGATAGTTTAGAAATAGAAAACTACAATACTAGATTACGACAAGAACTTTCGTTTCAACCAGGTGAAGTAGCAGTTTTAGCCAATTTACCTCTTATGAAAGATGCGAATAAACGGGCAGCAATGGAAATACTAAATACCATGCCGGGACCTGTTTATATTGCAAAACCTCAACTATTTATGCCTCTAATGTTGACCATGACTCGGCTTTCAGTTGAGTATGGCAACTGGATACCGTCATCGTTTGCTTACTGCGCTTTCGGGTTAGTATGCGCTAACGTGTTTGACCAAAGCGAAACCGGATATGAATTTGGGCTATTGTCTTTGAAAGCGCTAGAAAAATTTAATGATAAAACTCTTGTTCCTCGCGTCTTAAAGGTCTACGGTTCTCATATTCATTTAATCAAAAACTCATTACGCTCCACATTAGAATTTTTACAATCTTCAATCGAGCGTTCGATAGAAGTAGGTAATCTGGAGTTTATCGGATACGGTGCTAGCGAATATGTAATGTATAGCTTTTTTTGTGGTGACAATTTAGAAATTATTAACCAAAAGGCTCTTCCTTATGTTGAACTCGTAGATTGGGCTAAGCAAGAGTTAGGTATTTACTATATTCGCATAGCAAGACAAGTAGTTTTGAACTTTATCGGTCAGACAGAAAATATACTCATATTAACTGGTGAGAGTTTCGATGAAGCAACAATGCTGTCTATTGTAGAAGCTGCAAATTGGCAGACGCTACTTTTTTGCTTTTATCTATTTAAAATGATGCTGGCTTATCATTTTGGTGATTATGACCAAGCATTAATCCAAGCTGAGTCCACAGCGAGAAATTTAGAAGCAGTTGTGGGTATGATGATGATTTTTGAGTATTATTATTATCACTCACTTATCCTTCTAGCTCGCTGTCACCAGTTAAATAATAGCGACTACGAAGAGCTACAGGTATTTCAGCAAATTGAAGCAAACCAAGCTATTTTGAGAAAAAAGGCTGAGTATGCTCCGATAAATTTTCAGCACAAATATGAGTTAGTGGAAGCTGAAATCGCTAGAGTTAAGGGACAAACCCTGTTAGCAATGGATATGTATGATAAAAGTATTCAGTCTGCAAAAAATAACCAATATATCCAGGATGAAGCTCTTGCAAACGAATTAGCTGCAAAGTTTTATTTAACTATCAACAAACCCAAAATTGCCACAGCCTACTTAAATCATGCTTACTTAGCTTACACTAGCTGGGGTTCAGCAGCTAAAGCCCAAGATTTATTAACTCGTTATCCAGATTTATTAACCCCACAGACTAACCTAAGTCTCAATAATATCTCTATCTCCTCATCATTAAATAGTACAGCTTGGTTAGACTTATCTACTGTTGTCAAAGCTTCTCAGGCTATAGCTAGCGAACTGGTACGTAAAAATTTATTGAATCGATTAATCGCAATTGTGGTCGAAAATGCTGCTGCTGAGCAAGGATTTTTGATTACCGAAGCATTAGAAGGATTTACAGTCGTCGCAGCTGCTACAATCGATAACAATCAAATAATTTCTCTATCTTCCTTCGATGAAATACCACTTCCTTTAACAATTCTCAGCTATGTGTTTCGTACTAGAGAAAGTGTCATTCTCAATGATGCGACTCACGAAAGTACCTTTAATAAAGACCCATATATTGTTGTTAATCAACCTAAATCTGTGCTGTGTGTTCCCATTATTCACCAAGGAAAAATAAAAAACTTGCTCTATTTAGAAAATAATTTAACTACAGGAGCTTTTACGGTTGAACGCTTGGAAATCTTAAAGTTACTATCTGCTCAAATTGCTGTTTCTTTAGAAAATGCTCAACTTTATGAAAATCTTACTCAAACTAATGCTGAACTAGCTGCTGCTAATACACAATTGGAACAGTACACTCAAACTTTAGAAGCAACTGTCACAGAGCGGACGCTGGAATTACAACAGAAAAATAATAGTTTGGAAAAAATGACCACACGACTTACTTTAATTAATGGTGAGTTGGAAAGTTTTTCTTCTTCTGTTTCTCATGACCTACGTTCACCCCTACGACGCATTGACCAATTTACACAAATGCTTCTAAATTCTGCCAATAGTAGTCTGAGTGCAGAAAGTGAAGATTATTTAAATCGCATTAAAGCTTCCAGCCAACATATGCGGCAACTTATCGAAGATTTGTTGCGGTTATCTCGAATCAGTCGCTCTGAATTACATCGAACAACCGTTGATGTAAGTGCGATGGTACAGACGCTTGTGCAAGACTTGCAGAAAGAGCAACCTCGACAGGCTGAGTTCATAATTACACCCAACCTGACCGCTTCTGCTGATGCTAATTTATTGCGAGCTGCGCTGGAAAACCTATTGGCTAATGCTTGGAAGTACACACGCAGTCGCGATTGTACACAAATTGAGTTTGGTCAGATAAATAATGGTCAGCTAAGTTCAGGTGTCTTTTTTATTCGCGATAACGGTGTTGGTTTCGACATGAAGGACTCGAACAAACTTTTTCAACCTTTTCAACGACTACATTCAGCTACAGAATTTGAAGGAAGTGGAATTGGTTTAGCCACTGTCAAGCGAATTATTCATCGTCATTGTGGGAAAATCTGGGCTGAAAGTCGGGTTGGAGAGGGAGCAGTATTTTACTTTACACTAGAAGGCTAAAGCGCTCATGGGGAAACAACTACAGGTCTTAATTGTTGAAGATTCAGAAGATGATATGTTATTGCTGTTACATCTACTTAGACAGCATGATTATGATGTCATCCATCAAAGGGTAGAAACCCCAAAAGATATGATGGCAGCTCTTGACCGTCAAGCCTGGGACATTATTATTTGTGACTATGTTATTCCCGGATTTGGCGCTCCCAAAGCATTACCCTTGGTTAAAGAAAAAGGGTTGGACATTCCTTTTATTGTTGTTTCCGGTTCTATTGACGAAGTAACCGCTGTCACAGTTTTAAAAGCTGGTGCCCATGATTTTGTGCTTAAAGACCGGATGGCACGTTTGATTCCGGCTATCGAACGGGAAATTCGCGAGGCAGGTGTGCGAGAAAAACAACGGCAAACAGAAATTGCTCTACAGCAAAGTGAAGCTCGCTTTCGCGTTTTGACTACGGCCACCTCTCAAGCCATTTGGATTACCAATAAGCAAGGGGAAGTTTGTAACGAGAACCCTTCTTGGCAAGCATTAACTGGACAAAGTGCGAGCGAAATTCAAGGGTTGGGTTGGTTGAATGCTGTTCATCCAGACGACCGCGACCACGTGGTTAAAGTTTGGTCTGATGCGGTTGCGAACCAAAAACTTTATGAAGTGGAAATGCGGGTACTGACTGCAAAAGGTGAATACGGTAACTTCTTAGCACGAGGTGTACCAGTATTAGATGAGAATGGAGAAGTTTTGGAATGGGTTGGCACTCATACCGATATTAGCCATCGTCACCGCATGGAGGAGGAGCGCAAAACAAACGAGGAGAAACTAGACAGATTGCTACTGCGCGAACAAGCCGCTCGTAGAGAAGCTGAAATTTCTAACCGCATCAAGGATGATTTTTTAGCAGTTCTTTCCCATGAATTACGCACACCACTTAACCCTATTTTGGGCTGGGCTAGACTCCTTCGTAGCAAAAAATTTGGCGCAGAAGAGACTGATTATGCTTTAGAGACTATTGAGCGCAATGCTAAGTTACAAACTCAGCTTATTAACGATTTGCTAGATATCTCTCGGGTTATTCGCGGTCAAATGAGCTTAAATATAACCAAGGTTAGTTTACAGACTGTCATTTCATCTGTTCTGGAAACTGTGAGGTTAGCCGCAGAAGCCAAATTTTTGCGATTTGAAATACAAATTGCACCGTCAGTTGGCATAGTCAATGGTGATGAAGAGCGCTTACAACAAGTAGTATGGAATCTTTTATCTAACGCGGTTAAGTTTACCTCGCAAGGTGGAACTATCGAGGTTAGCTTGATGAAGGTGGGTACATATGCACAATTTCAAGTTAAAGATACAGGAATTGGTATTGATACTGACTTTTTACCCCATGTATTCGAGTATTTCCGGCAAGAACACACTGGAACCACACGTAGATTTGGTGGACTAGGTTTGGGACTAGCCATAGTACGTCAAATCGTAGAATTGCACGGTGGAACAGTTAAAGTCGAAAGCCCAGGTATTGGTCTAGGAGCTACTTTTACAGTTCAAATTCCTCTATCTCAAAAAGATGCGGAAATGGCGTCTAATGAGATATCTTCGGAATTAAAAGTTGATTTGAGCGGTATCAAGATTTTAGTAGTTGATGATAACCCAGACACACGAGACTTTATCGTTTTTGCTTTAGAGGGAGAAAATGCCGTCGTTACAACAGCAGAATCCGGTCTTGATGCTTTAAAAATATTTGAACGCTCAATTCCTGATATTTTAGTTAGTGATATTGGGATGCCAGATATGGACGGGTATATGCTGATGCGTCAACTTCGACAACTTCCTGCTCAAAAAGGAGGAAACGTGAAAGCAATAGCTCTTACCGCATACGCTGGAGAATCGGACAGGGAAGATGCTATTACCGCAGGGTTTCAAAAACATATACCTAAACCCGTTGACCTCGATGATTTAGTTAGTGCAATTGCAACATTAGTTAACAAATAAGTCTAGAAAGATATAAAAAGTATTAAATTTTTGGAAAGCTTGCTATACAATGGTTTTAGCTTGTTAATTTTTATGTAAACGAGTTCTCTTAATATTTCTTAATTTTAAATAAGCTCTTTTATCGGTTTTTGTAACCGGATGCTAAAGGACGTAAAGTTTATTATCTTAAGCTGTCCAATTGTGAGAAATCTTGTTAGGTTTAATAGGTGCGAAGGGAACTTTGCCTGACGATGTTATTTGATATGTCATTTGACATATGTCATACAAGTTTCATAATTTTATAATTATTGAATCTAAAGTAAATCTCGGTTAATTGAAAGATTAACTATATCGCCGAAAATTACACATAACTTTATATCGAGTTGTTAAAGAACATGCTAAACAGACTTATCGACCCTAACATGAGACATTATGATGATGTTTGGATTGAGGAATGGTGTTCCGAAAATGGCTGGACAGATTTATTTATAGAACGTTGCAATAATTATTGGGCATTTCCTCCAGGAGCGGTAATGCCTGAACCAATACCTCAAAAAGTTTTAAGATTTATTAAGTCTGAAAAAGGACAAACTATAGAAGAACGTTTTTGGTCTGTAACCGCAATTGTTACTACTATGCTTGCGGCTGGTATCACTTATTGGTTAAAGTGCCCAATTCCAATGGTTGCAGCTTTTGCGTTTAATGCTGTGACTGTAGCTCAATTGGAAATGGAAGATGCTTAAGTTTTTATAATCCCTCAAATCCGTATAACGGTATTACCCCTCTACGTTGGTTAAGTGGAGGGGTTTTTATAACCACGAAGAACACGAAGGACACGAAGGAAGATACCCCCGAACTTTAGTTCAGGGATTTATTGGTGTGTACGTAGCCTTTTGAAAGAGAGTTTGAATTTGTTATTGGTATGTTTTTGCTGTTAAATATTTGTGTAAGTTGTTCTTCTGAGAATGATTTAATTAGGCTTAAGTTTAATGGTTCTTGAGTGATAAATTGAGCGTAAGATGCACTTAAATATGGACGATATTTTTGTTGATTTGATAGGTAGGTTTGGAAGAAAGCGACGCTAAGTGCTTTGATGTAGGTTTGAGCTATTGCTGGATTGGGTCCAATTAAGCTTTGGGGAACTGGTAAAATATTTTCCTTTTGCTGCAAGTCTTCGGAGACTGAGAAGTGAGTACCATTTTCGATGATGGCTAGATATTTATCGCTGGGTGTTAACCAGGTAAAAGGACGAACCTGTTCGGGTACTGCTGGGGTAAAAATATCTTGGCTTCCACCGACTAACATTACGGGAATTTTAATTTGACTTAATCCTGTTTTTCCTATGATGGTGCTGCTCAACGGATTAAGTGCCATAACTGCTTTGATACGTGGGTCGAATAAAGGGTAATCTTTGGGTGGTAGTTCTGCACCTCGACATTGTAGGAAAACAGATAAATTTAAGGAGCGATTGGGAAAACAGTCTTTTTTCAGTTGGGAAAAATTTAATCTTCCTCCCGCTAAAGTCAGAGCTGTATACCCCCCTAAGGAATGTCCGATTGCTCCTATCTGTTGCAAGTTCAATCTTCCTTTTAAATTTTCGTCAGACTCGGAGCGACGTTGAAGTTCGTCTAACAAAAATTTCACATCCAAAGGACGGTTAATTAATTCGTCTGCTCTTGGTGGTCCTGCTAAACCAGAAAAATATTGCTGAAATTTTTTGGAATCGCTCCCAGGATGTTCCAAAACAGCAACAGCAAAACCATAAGAGGCTAAATGCTGTGCTGCATAAGCAAAGGTTTCACGATTTTCTGCAACACCGTGGGAAATGACAATCACAGGTGAGGGTTTTTGTTGAGAGGGTAAATATAAATCAATAGGGAAACGACGTTTTCTAGAGGTATCGTCTAACTCTAGGGAGATTTTTTGTGATTTAAAAGTGCCTACACGTCGTAAATCTGGCTGTTTTGTAAAATCTATTTTTGATTCTTGTGCAGCTTCCGCTTGTGCAATTTGCTTGAGTGTGCTGACTATTGTGTCTCGTCGTTTTAAAAGTCCTGATAAATTATCAGCAATTTCTAAAGTCTCAGATAAATTGAGACGAATATTTTCAGATGGGTAACGACGGATAACGTTTATCAGCGTTAAGCCTTCTTGGTCAGCAGCAGATAAAATTAACGCAGAGCGAATAGCGTAAAAGCCGTTTAATCGAGCATCGGTCAGCAATAATTCACCTAAACGTCGCAATAAATTTACCCCGATAGGTGAGTAGGTGAACTGCGAAACTAGTGTTGGAGTCACTTCAAACTTAGTTTGCAAAAGTTCTCGTAGTTGCGCTAGCTGCGATTTTGGCAACCTACCTGCATAAAAAGCGAACTCATCATCTATTTTGCCTTCTTTCGCAAATTTCTCTAGGGAATCAGTAGTAATAGTGAACTCACCAAACGGGTTATAGTAAAAAGCAATCCTTTCTGCCGCTTGTCCTGGTAGTGCAATAGCAATTGTAGAAACAAAACCGCAAACTGCAGCACTTAATGTTCCTCCTAAATATTTCCGTAACCAACTTTGCGGATTTTTGTTATTAGAAAATGGAAAGCTTTTATTTGAATAAAAACTTTGGTTATCCTGTCGTCTATCAATAGGTAGATATTTAACCACTGTTAGTTTTTTGGGCTAATAAATAAATTAAAGTTTATACCCTTAACTATTTGTAAATTAGCACCTTTAACCACCAAGTCGCTTAAATACAACCGAAAGATTATTTGCAGGCATTTGAAAAGTCTTTAAGAAAGAAAAATCTTCCTTATTTGCCGCAGCAATAACGTCATCTAAATCACGCACACCCCACTCTGGATTTTGTGCCCGTAGTGATTCATCAAAAGCTGCATTACTTGGTGCAGTATGTTTTCCAGATTGTTTATATGGCCCGTATAAATAAAGAATACCACCTGGTGGAAGAATACGATTAGCTCCAGCCATTAAACCTAAACAAGCTGACCAGGGGGAAATGTGAATCATATTTATATTGACGATGGCTGTAATGGGTGACCATTGAGGTGAAGGGTCTTTTTCTACTGGCCAAACATTAGCGCGAACATCAATTTCGATTGGTGAGAATAGATTGGATGAAGGGGAATTATCCTTCCATGCAGCAATACTATCGCGTGATGTAGGGTTAGGGTCGGAAGGAAGCCATTTGCGAGGAAGCAGATGGGGAGCGAAAAATACTGCATGTTCACCTGTACCACTTGCTACTTCTAAAGCAGTACCTGTTGGGGGCAATACCTGTAAAAGTACTTCCAAAATAGCTTCTCGATTTCTTTGTGTTGCGGGAGCGTGTTGTCTGTTATCCATAGGAGGGGAGTGGGGAGTGGGGAGTGGGGAGTGGGGAATAGTTATTATATTGTGGGGTGGGCATCCTTGCCCGCCCTTGTCTTATTGCCCTTATCTTATTGCCCTTATATGGGAACCCGCTTATTATTCTACGCTGCACAGCTATATCTTGTTTTAACCGGAATAGTAATAACAAATTTTGCTCCTTCTCCAGCTGATGAAATGCACTCTAGTGTTCCACCGTGTTTTTCTGTAATGATTTGGTGACTAATAGAAAGACCTAATCCTGTGCCTTTTCCTTCAACTTTGGTAGTAAAAAATGCATTAAATAATTTTTCTCGCACATGTTCGCTCATTCCTGGCCCGTTGTCAGCAATAGTTATTGTCACCCAATCTTCTTTAGCCGTTGTATTAATAGTTATTGCATTCGGATTTTTCTGAATTTCTACATAGGTTTTACCTTCGTTGGATTCATCTAATGCATCGACAGCATTTGCTATCAGGTTCATAAATACTTGATTTAGCTGTCCTGGATAACATTCAACTGGTGGTAAATTATTATATTCTTTAATAATTACAATTGCAGGACGTTCGGGTTGTGCTTTGAGACGATGAGATAATATCATTAAAGTAGCATCAATTCCTTCGTGAAGATTTATAGCTCTTTTTTCATCTCCGTCATTACGCGAAAAGTTTCGTAGTGATTGCATAATTTCTTTGATGCGACTTGTACCCAACTGCATAGAATTTATCATTTGGGGTAAATCTTCTAGCATATATTCTAAATCAATAGCAGCCATCTCATCGGCTATTTCTGCAGGTGCTTCTGGTAAATGTTTTTGGTATAATTTAAGTATTTTTGTTAAGTCTTTAACGTATTGATTAATATGAGATAAATTACCATTAATAAAGCTTACTGGATTGTTGACTTCATGGGCTACCCCTGCGACTAATTGACCCAAGGAAGAAATTTTTTCTGTATGTACGAGTTGCGTTTGAGTTTGTTGTAGTTTACATAAAGATTCTTGTAATTGTTGTGATTTTTCTTGTTCACGAGCATATAAAATAATATTTTCTATAGAAATAGAGACTTGTGATGTTAGCAAGCTCAAAATTCCTAATCTATCAGAAGTAAATGCTCCTGTAACTCGGTTATTTTCTAGATATAAAATACCTGTCAGGTTACTTTGATGAACAATTGGTGTGCATAAAACAGACAAAGGTTGATTTTTGATAATATAGGGGTCATGAGCAAAAAGCTCTGTGCGTCTAGCATCTTCTAATACAACATTTTTCTTTGTACGTTCGACGTAGTTTAACACAGAAATAGCTAAATCATCGGAATCACCACATTCACCCAATGATGCTGTTATTTTCCATTCCGAGTTGTTTCTGGTTACCCAAAATCCTTTCTGACCACCAACGTTTTCTGCAACAATTTTGATTAATTTCTCTAGTAAATTCTGTAAGTGGGTCTCACTCGAAAGAGTTTGTGATGCTTTAACTACTGCACTTAAGTCCAGTACGTTAGAACTTGTATTAAAAGTTGTCGGCATAAGGTTACCTCCACTTATAAACTTATCTTTATATTTTTTAGTATTCCCAACAGAAAGGTAAAGCTTTCACGAAAGCAATATTTTTCTTTTAGTCGATTCAGTATTTTCCACTACAATCATGTAACATAAATATGATTCGTATGACATTGTGTGTAGAGACGTTACATGTAACGTCTCTACATTGTGGTTGGGTGTTGCCACTCTGACGTACTACAATAAATCTTTGGTGCGCGAGATTTTAATGGCAACTATTAATGGCGACTATTTATGGCTATTCTTAAATTAGAAGACGGAACGCTCCTCACGAATTTGGATGAAATTGCACAGGAATTAGCACCCTTAGGCATTCAACTCAATCACTGGTGGGTGGGCGATAATTATCATGTACGCAGTTTACTGGCGAAAGATAAATTAGATGATGACGAGAAGGAGCAAGTGCTTCAAGGGTTAGATGGCTACTTTGAAGAACTCAAACGCAACGCAGGTTACCAGTCTCGTGATTTAATTGTTATTCATCCAGGAGTCCCAAACTTGGATGCGATGTTAGCTAAGTTTGACAGCGTTCACACTCATGCTGATGATGAAGTGCGTTACATAGTTGATGGTGAAGGTATTTTTGGCTTTGTGCGTCCCGATGGCTCCCAGGTGGAGTTAACAGTACAAGCAGAAGAATATATTAATGTACCAGCAGGGACAGAACATTGGTTTTATTTGACACCAAATCGTCGTATCAAAGCAGTGCGCTACTTTATTGGTACTGACGGTTGGGTTCCTGAATATACAGGTAAAGAGATTCGTTTTCGGCAAACTGCTAATTGCTAATTGGGGAATGGGGAGTGGGTAATTGGTAATTGGTAATTGGTAATTGGTAATTGGTAATTGGTAATTCCCCACTCCCACTCCCCACTCCCCCTCCCACTCCCACTCCCCACTCCCACTCCCCACTCCCAATGAAAAGAATTATTTTTTGCGATTTTGATGGCACAATTACTGCGGAGGAAACTTTTGTTGCAGTTCTTAAGGAGTTTGCACCTTCACTTTCTGCGAAGTTGATTCCCCAGATGTATGCTCTTAAGTTAACTCTACGGGAGGGTGTGCAACAAATTTTGGAGTCGATTCCTTCATCCCGGATGGGTGATATTCTGGAATTTACTCGTGCTAAACTTATACGTCCTGGATTTGTGGAACTTTTGGATTTTTTGGATTTTCAAGGTGTCCCATTGGTGGTGGTTTCTGGTGGACTGCGAGAAATGGTTGAGGTGGTTTTAGAGCCACATTTGGGAAGAATTCATGCTATTCATGCTGTGAAAGTTGATAAGTCGGGTTCCTATTTGCAAGTGTTACCTGGTTATGAGGGTAAAACTGAGTTGGTAGATAAGGTACAGGTGATGGATGGTTACGCGGTTAATGAGAAAATAGCTATCGGGGATTCTGTTACTGATTTGAATATGGCTCAAGCTGTACCTTTAGTTTTTGCTCGTGACCGTTTAGCTGTGTTGCTTGATGAACGACAGAGGTCTTATGTCCCTTGGAATGATTTTTTGGAAGTCCGAGATTATTTAGTTGGATATTGGAAAGTTTAATCTTAGAGGGTGTTTATAAATAAAATGTTAAATACCATGTATACCGCAAGCTAGCCAGTGACTAAAGTCACTGTCTAAAAGCTGAAGTCCTCTAAAAGAGGACTGATATAATATATCAAAAACAAATATTTTATAAAATTTAAGATATTCCCAAAAACCTTATTTCTCATTAGTCCTCTTTAGAGGACTTTAGCTTTTAGACAGTGACTAAAGTCACTGGCTGGCTGGTTGGCTGACTGGCTGGCTTGTGGTGTACATGGTGTCTTAATATTTTATTTATAAACATCCTCTTAGAAAGTTTAGTATTGGAAAGTGTAGTATTGGAAGTGATTGCGCTTTGAAAATTATGCAATACAAAGTTTTAGATGCTTGTGGCTTTGAGTTAGCAACCCGTGAAGAACTCGTAAGCGCTGCTCGACATTTTTATAATCAAGGTTGGATGTTGGGAACTGCGGGTAATCTTTCTGGACGTTTACCAGATGGTAGTTTTTGGGTTACTGCAAGTGGTTGTCCTAAGGGTGAGTTAGGTTTGGATGACTTTGTTCTGATGTATCCTGATGGTAAGGTGTATCAACCTTCGTCCTCTTCTAAACCATCGGCAGAAACTTCTATACATCAAGTTATTTATGAATTATTTCCGGAGGCCCAAGCTTGCTACCATGTTCACTCTGTGGCTGCAAATTTAGTGTCTAATTTAGCACAGGGTGATAGGTTGTCTTTGCCTCCTTTGGAAATGCTTAAAGGTTTGGGTGTTTGGGAAGAAAATCCTAATTGCAAAATGCCTTTGTTTGAAAATTATTTACGGGTGTCGGATATTGCGGATGAAATTGGTAAGCGATTTCAATCTAATAAACCTAAAATTCCTGCGCTACTTATTCGCAATCATGGTGTGACTGTTTGGGGGTCTTCTTTGCAAGCTGCTCGCAATTATATTGAGTTGACTGAGTATATTTTTCGCTATATGGTGGCTGCAAAGCAAGTTTTGAATTCGGAATTTTGATTTTTTATTAATTTTTAATTTTGATTTTTTATGACTATTCGTGCTGTTGCTCGTGTTGTTGCTTTACCTGATAAAGTAAATGAGTTAAAGGCTGTTTTGCTGGAATTAATTGCACCGACTAGAAAGGAAGTTGGTTGTATTAAGTATGAACTTTTGCAAAACCAATCTGATTCTACTGATTTCACTTTTGTTGAGGAGTGGAATAGCGATGAAGATTTGGATGCTCATTTGCAATCTCCTCATATTGCGAAGGCTATTAGTAAATTGGATGGTTTAGTGGTAAGTGAAACTGATATTCGTCGATATAAATTACTTGCTTAGGTTTGTAGTTGGGCTTCAGCCCCTCTTTTTATATAATTAAATTAAGAGCGCTAAAGCGCAACTACGAACCTGTGGAAAATGAAAAATAGAGATAGAAATTAATGGGTGGGTCTATCTTCGTCGTAGTCGTTTGTTTGTGTGACTGGGTTTACTGCTTCAGATGGGTTTGAGACAACAACGTATTCGCTTTCTGTCTTAGGTTTGTGTTCCCATTCGTCTAAAACATCTTTGACTATCACCTGTTTGAACCAAATTTTTGCTACCACTGTTAGGGGTAGGGCTAAAAATAAACCTAAGAAGCCGAAAAAATAAGCGAAAAATAGTTGGGAGATTAAAGTCACTGCTGGTAATAGCGAGACCTGATGGGCCATAACTATGGGGGTGATGAAGTTTCCTTCCATTTGTTGGATAAAGAAGTATAGACCCAAAACTAATAGCGGTTTTACTGGCCCATCTAGAAGTGCGATCGCCATTGCGGGGACAACGCTAATGGTGGGGCCGAGGTTGGGTATTAGGTTCAAAAATCCGGCTAATACTGCAAGAGCAAGGGCTGATTTGACACGCAAAATAGAGAGTCCAATTAAACTCATCATCCCAATCACACCCATAGCAATCATCGCACCCGTTATCCATCCTTCCAAGGAAATTTCGCACTCGTCTAAAATTTTATCTACTCGTCGTCGGTAAAAAGAAGGAAATAAACGAATAAATACTTTTCGATATGATTGTGGGTCTGCTAATAACATTCCCGTTAAAACTAGAACTAACAAAGTTTTAACAACAGCTTCTAAAGAACCAGAAAGTAAGGCAAAAGAGCTTCCTAATGCTTGATTTACAAAGGGTTGAGCCTGTTTAACTAGGCTATTTATGTCTGGAATGTAAGGTGTTACTGGTGTAGGTACACGAGTTTCTAATTGGTCTAACCAAATACTTAAGCGCTCTAGACCTTGGGGAACCTGCTTTGTAAGTTCCCGAAATTGAACGAGAAATGAGGGGACAATCAACCAGAAGAAACCAACGATGAGTGCGAGAAATAGTGCAACTGAAATAGCGACACTAATTCCTCTCTTTAGACCCAAGCGTTGAAACTGTCTGGCTAGACGATTTAAACTAGTGGCTAATACAACTGCGGCAAATATCAGCAAAAGAACTTCGCGCATTTGCCACAAAATATATAATGAAAGAACTAAGGCAATTAAGCCTATCCATTGACCTAACTTCAATTTCCTCACTCCCCCATAGTCTAAAAAGCGATTGCTATATAATTTTAGCGGTGATGGTACAAATAACTTTCAGCTTAGGGCTTTTAGTTTTTTTGCTGCTGCTGATATCGCCAAAAAAGAATTGTGAACAATATCACACTTGGTGACAAAACTAAAATCAAAGCGATAGTATTTGTTGCTGGAATTTGCCAAAAAGGGCAAATATACTTAATTAGCAGCGAGAGTATCAAGGATAGTAAAAATACCTTGAAAATAAATCCTAACTGATTTTCCATAAACAAGTACGGTAATACGTATATTTTTTGTAGTGTATACACGACGGAGATTCATCAGACCCAGTATCTACAATAAACTTAGTCAGCATCTCAATACTCTATAGTTACAGTTATTAATACTTAAATAGCTGTTAACTTATTAACTATAAAATATAGATAAGCATTAAGTAATTTTATTATTCCAATTTTTCCTAAAAGTTATCAATAGACTAACTTGTATGTTTTGTATGATTGATATGAATTGCAGCAAAACTGCTACGACTTTTCGTGTTTATGGACAATTAAGTATAAAAACAAATCGGAGGGATATATAAAATGCCAGTAGAAACAAATAACAAAAATAAAATCAAACCACCGAATAAAAGACAGTTTGGCGGTAGTTTACTAATTCTACTGACGCTACTATTATCCCTAAATTTATTTGTTCCTAACATATTTGGACCAGAAATACCACAAGTTCCTTACAGTGATTTTGTTGCAGCAGTGCAAGCGGGTAAAGTTGATAAGGCTATTATTGGTAATGAGCGTATTCAATATACCCTAAAAGGTGAAGCTTCAGAGAATCAAACTTTAAAAGGAAAAACCCCAGAAAAAGTTTTCCAAACAACCCCAGTAGCCTTAGACTTAGATTTACCCAAGATTTTGCGCGACAATAAAGTAGAATTCTCTGCACCACCACCAGACCAAAATGCTTGGATTGGGACTTTAATAAGTTGGGTAGCTCCTCCATTAATTTTCTTTGCGATTTGGGGATTTTTCCTAAATCGGGGAGGTGGTGGACCAGCAGCGTTGACTGTGGGTAAAAGTAAAGCTCGTATCTACTCGGAAGGTAGTACAGGTGTGAAATTTGCTGATGTTGCTGGGGTGGACGAAGCCAAAGCAGAACTAGAAGAAATTGTTGATTTCTTGAAAAACGCAGACAAATACACCAGACTGGGAGCAAAAATCCCTAAAGGAGCGTTACTTGTTGGTCCTCCGGGAACTGGTAAAACACTCTTAGCGAAAGCAATTGCAGGAGAAGCAGCAGTACCTTTCTTTAGTATCTCTGGTTCAGAATTTATAGAATTATTTGTTGGTGTTGGTGCTGCACGAGTGCGAGATTTATTTGAACAAGCAAAACAACAAGCACCTTGTATTGTCTTTATTGATGAATTAGACGCACTAGGAAAATCTCGTGCTGGTGCTGGTGGATTTTATGGTGGTAATGACGAACGGGAACAAACCCTAAACCAGTTACTCACCGAAATGGACGGTTTTGACGCTAATACTGGTGTAATTATTATCGCAGCAACCAACCGTCCCGAAGTTCTCGACCAAGCATTACGTCGTCCCGGACGCTTTGACCGTCAAATTGTGGTAGACCGTCCAGACAAAATTGGTCGAGAAGCAATTCTCAAAGTTCACGCTCGCAACGTCAAATTGTCTTCGGATGTAGAATTAGCTACTATCGCTATCAAAACACCAGGTTTTGCAGGTGCCGATTTAGCCAATCTCGTTAACGAAGCGGCACTACTTGCAGCACGTAACAACCGGGAATTTGTGATAACAGCGGATTTTAACGAAGCGATTGAGCGACTTATAGCAGGTTTAGAAAAACGCTCTCGTGTACTCAACGAAATTGAGAAAAAGACCGTAGCTTATCACGAAGTCGGTCACGCGATTATCGGAGCTTTGATGCCTGGAGCTGGTAAAGTAGAAAAAATATCGATAGTACCTCGTGGGGTTGGAGCTTTGGGTTATACGTTACAAATGCCCGAAGAAGATAGATTTTTGATGGTAGAAGACGAAATTCGTGGACGTATTGCAACATTGTTGGGTGGACGTTCTGCGGAAGAAATCATCTTTGGTAAAATTTCTACAGGTGCAAGCGACGATATCCAAAAGGTAACCGAATTAGCAGAACGTTTCGTAACTGTTTATGGGATGAGCGATAAACTTGGTCCAGTAGCATTTGAAAAAAGCCAATCACAGTTTATCGAAGGTTATGGCAATTCCCGTCGTGCTATAAGTCCATTAGTCGCTGAAGAAATTGACCGTGAAGTCAAGGAAATAGTTGATAATGCTCATCATATAGCCTTGTCTATTCTGGATAAAAACCGCGACTTGTTACAGTCTATGGCACAGGAACTTTTACAAAAAGAAATCCTGGAAGGAGAAGAACTGCGTGGTAGCCTGAAGGCCGCTGAAGCACCTACTGAGATGCAAGAATGGTTACGCAGTGGTAAGTTGCCTGTGGATATGGTTCTAAAACAAACAGCTTTCGCGTAGTGTTTTGGTGTAATGTAGTCAGAGACTTAAGATTTTTAGATTTTGGGTTTCATCCTTAATTGCAATTGTCAAACTGCTCTTATATATATAGGGGCAGTTTTTCATATTAAATGTGTAGAGACGTTACATGTAACGTCTCTACATTTGGGAATGTAGCCAGACGCGATGAATCGCGTCTCTACACAAGTTGTGGTTAATTTTTCTTTTGCCAAATTTTGATTGTTTTATCTAAACTGGCACTGACCAAGGTCTGACCCGATTGACAAAAATTAACAGCGGTCACAGTGTTTGCATGACCTGCAAAAGTACCAAGTAATTCTCCGCTTTCTAGATGCCATAATTTAACTGTTTTATCAGCACTACCACTGGCAATAATCTGATTATCTGGACTCAGAGCAACAGCATAAACTCCGTCTCTATGTCCCTGTAGAGTATGAATTAGCTCTCCTGTTTCCAACTGCCAAACTTTAATAGTTTTATCGCGGCTACCACTTACAAGAATTTTAGCATCAGCACTCATTGCTAAAGCGCGAACAATATGAGAGTGACCTGTAAAGGTATGCTGCAAACTACCCTCTAAATTAGTTATGTCTATATTACGTGACCGACGTAAAAGACGCCAGACTTTAATTTTGCGATAACTACCTGTAACTAAAGTTTTTCCATCTTGACTAAAAAGGAGAGAATGAGCGGCTGTATCTTCCAAAGATAAAGTATTGACAACTTGACGCTGTGTTAAATCCCAAAATAAAATTTTTCTGTCATCACCACCCGTTGCAAATATTCTTCCATCTGGTGTAAAAGCAACGCATCTTACCATTCCATTATGCTTGTGCAAAATATCAATTAAATCGTTAGCTCCCACATGCCAAATTTTAATTGTTGAATCTGCTCCACCGCTAACCAAAGTTTGTCCATCGGAACTAAATGCAAGGGAATTTATTTCATCCACTTGTCCCGATGTAATCCAAGGATATTCAGAAAAAGTACCGATTAATTCCCCCTGAGTCAAATCCCATATCTTGGTTTCACCCCTACTACCACTTGCTACCAAAGATAATATTTTACCTTCACTTCTGCATTTACTAAAAGTCAAACAATTAATTCCACGAGTATGACCATTTAGGGTTTGAACACATTCCCAATCACCAATAAAATTTTTTAGTGAATGATTTGTGGCTAAAGTTTCAATGTTATTGGGAATTAATACTTCATCCAGCGCAGGTTGTAGTTCTTTTTTAGCAATTAATGATTCTAAATACCAATTTAATCCCCCAGCATATAACAAATTACTTGGTGTAATATCAACCTTTGGCTCATTAAGCTCAATTTGATTACTGGGGAGAAAACCCGCAATTACAGCTTGTTTTTCGTAACCACGACTACCTGTAAAAGGATAAAACAAACATAAAAAAATTAATACTTGGCAACTGTTCAAGTCTTCTTGATTTACAGACCATTTAATTCTCTCTTTTCTAATGCCATTAAAACTTTCACTATCTGCGACAATAACTTTAATTTTCAGCTTGGAACCGAGTGTCAGCAAGTAAGGAAATTTACTTTCTCCTCGTAAATTACCCTCATCATCTAAAACCATATTACTAACAGCATCAACTGGGATTTTTTTTACTAATTTACCCAGACGTTCCGACATTACACGCTCAACAACTTGCTCACGAAACAAATAAACCTCCGCTTGCTGTAGAAAATAGTCGCAAAAAGGTGTATCCCATTCAGCATCATCAGGGTAATCCGATGGAATCGGGGGTGGATTTTTCGCAACAATTTTCGCTTGCTGATGAGCAATTTCCGACATTTGGAGTAATGAATCACCCCAAAATGCGATAATCTCACTGTGACAACCTCTAGCTTGACTTTCTAGTAAAGACAAGTCATAGGTTCTTGTTTTTTTGACCCGCTGAATAAAATCAGCCTGTTGAGCTTTGAGTAAGCTAATCCAATCCATGTGCATACCTATAGCACACTTTTGTATACTTAAGGTAAGCTATTTCTGAGTAATTTTTAAAATCATCTGAATACAATAAACATTTAGTAATTTTTCATACCTGTAAATGTAGGTTGGGTTGAGGAACTAAATCCAACAATACGCAATAACTACATCTAATAGCTACAAAATATACAGATTAATAAGAATTACTGGTTATTATTTTTACTATCATTATGATTATTAGCTTCCAATCGTTTAATTTTCATCAGTAAATCTGATTCACTATTACCGCTAGCTATAATTTCCAGGTTAGCAATTCTCTCCTCCAGTAGCTCTATTTGCTGCTGTTGCGGAAGTGAATACTGGTATTTTTTATTATCAGAACGCCAAACAGCGACTGTACCCACAGCAGCACCACCCAGTGCAGCTAAAGGGATAAGTGGGCTTCTGGTGATACCTGTAAGCGGTATACTAATTGCCATTATTGCAACCGTAAGTCCCCAAATATTTGAGGTCGCTGCTACACGAGGGTCTTTTGGTTGTTCAAAATTTTGTTGTGATTTTTTACCCATGATTTTTATTTCTCATTTTTATTTCTTAAGGGGCTATTCAAATACTTTGACATGAGTATTAGCAAAAGTGCCTCTTACTTTAGAATTAGGAAAATATACTTATTGGGCTAATTGGTAATTGGTAATTGGTAATGGGTAATTGGTAATGGGTAATTGGTAATTGGTAATTGGTAATTGGTAATTGGTAATTGGTAATTGGTAATGGGTAATTGGTAATTGGTAATTGATTTTACCCACTCCCCACTCCCCACTCCCTATTCCCCAACTTTCCATATAAAATCAAATGAGTATTTATATCATCAAGGGCTAATGAGTAATCACATTTTTTTAGTGGGTGCTAGTCGTGGTGTTGGTAAGGAAATCGCAAAATTTCTCACAGCACAAAATACTAAGGTAACAGCACTTCTGAGAACAGATACCGCTCGTGCTGATATCGAGGGGATGGGAGCGCAGGTTGTTTCGGGAGATGCGTTGAATTCTGCTGATATCGAAAGTGCGATGTCAACTGCTGAACCTATCGATGCTGTAATTAGTACAATTGGTGGTTTACCTGGTGAAAGTGTAAGACCGGATTACTTGGGTAATAAAAATCTTATTGACGCAGCGGTCAAAGCAGGAGTCAAAAAATTTATACTGGTCACTTCGATTGGTACTGGAAATAGCGTTGATGCTTTACCACCCCAAGCTCTAGAAACTCTTAAACCAGTTTTGATAGAAAAAGACAAAGCTGAACAATATTTAATGCAAAGTGGACTTAATTATACGATTGTGCGTCCTGGTGGATTAAAATCGGAAGCCGCAACCGGAAATGGGGTATTAACCGAAGATACAAGTGTTGTTGGTAGCATTCATCGTGCTGATGTCGCACAACAAGTTTGTCGATGTTTGGACTGGGAAAAAGCTAACAATAAAGTTTTGTCAGCTGTCGATAAAAATATGTTATTTGGACAAGCTCCCTTTGAGGAATTCAGTTAACGGTCAACAGTCAACAATAATAAATCTGACAATAAACTGTTCGCTTACGAGGTCCATCTAATTCAAAAAATAAAATTGATTGATATGTTCCCAAGGCTAATTTACTATCCACAATGGGAACTGTCTCACTATTATTAAGCATCATTGCCATCAGATGGGAGTGAGCATTCATTGGCTCATCTGGTGGAATATCTTTTCTGAGATGTAAATCGTTATGTAAATACTTGTCTGACTCTGGTGCTATTTTACGTAAAAAAGTTTTAATATCTTCTAATAATCTTACTTCATATTCATTTATTGCTAAAGCTGTTGTTGTGTGTCGCGAAAAAATTAAGACATGACCATTTTCAATAGAGGTTGATATAATTAATTCTTCAATTTGTGGAGTTATATTATAAATATTTATCCCTGGTTCTGTTTCGATTTCTAGTATTTTGTTTACAATTTCCATATTTGTAGCTCCCGAAAGGATGTAAACTGGAACATTCTTCTCTTCTCTTTCCCCCCCTTTCCTTATAGGGAAGGGGGGTAGGGGGTTAGGTCTCCATATCTCCAAATATTCGTTTTAGACCTTTGATTAATCTTTCTATTCCTTCTTTTGCGGTTTCTTGTTGTAAAGCTCCATAAGCAACACGCAAATAACATCCATCTTCCATCCCAAATGTTGTACCAGGAATGACCGCAACTTGATGTTCTTGGATAAGTTTTGTGACTAATTCAAAAGTATCCATGTTTGTATGTATTCTCAGGAAAAAGTAAAAAGCTCCTGCGGTGGGTGCAATTGTACAAAAATCTCCTATATTTTTCAAAGATTCCAATACTAATTCTCGTACTTGAGAAATAGCTGCAATATTTTGATTAATATATTCTGGGTCGGACTGTAATGCTCCCAACGCTGCATATTGAGAAACTACAGGTGGACAAATCAAAATTGTATCTTGAATTTTTCTCACAGAAACTAGTAGTTTTTTTGGTATTACCATATAACCAATACGCCAACTAGCAAAACCATAAGCTTTAGAAAGGCTATATATGGAAATAGTATACTCGCTGCTGTCTGCAAATGAACCTGGTGAGGTATGTTTTACTCCGTCGTAGGTAAAATATTCATAAGCTTCATCGCTAATATGATAAATTCCTCTTTCCCGGCAAATTTGATTAATATGAAACAATGATTCTTTTGAATATACTACCCCTGTTGGGTTATTGGGTGATATTGTCACTATAGCCCTAGTTTTTTCTGTAATTGCTTGAGAAATTGCTTCTGGACGTAGTTGGTAATTTTCATCTGTTGCTACTAAAACTGGATGACACCCTGCCATTTTTATTGCCATTTCATGATTGAAATAATAGGGTGTGTTTAAAATTATTTCGTCCCCTACTGTGGTAATAGCAAGTACAGCATTGTTAAATGCCATATTACTACCTGCGGTCACAACAATACAATTTTTATCAGTAATTTCTATCTTGTTAAAATTTTGTAATTTAAATGTAATTGCTGCTAATAATGGGGGAATTCCTTCAACTGCTTTATATAAATTATTTGTTGGTTCAGCTAAAAATTTTGGCAAAATTTCGATAGCTTCCTGAGGTGGGGGGTAAGACACAACACCTTGTCCCAGAGAAATTGTTCCAGGATTTTTTTGGATTAATTCCCCAACAATCGGAATAATTGGCGACTGTATAGGCTCCATCCGAGATATAATATCAGACATTTGTCAAACAATTTTGAATTTTGTTTTAATTTTAAATCTTCCCGATACCTTGTGCTTCAAATACACAATACTAGTCTCTTTACATAATTGTAATAAAAATTTAACAATATTACCAATGCCGCACCTAGCAAGCCATTAGCACAACAAATTACCTTCATTTTTATGAAAAATTATTCATATAATAACAATGGAGGTAACAACGGTTACAAAACCAAAGACATAGGCTTTGATACTTTGAAGTTCATAGACGCAAAGGGGTCTTGTCATTGTGGGTTCGGTCTGTATTGAAATCGTTGAGGGAAATCCGCATCTCAGGTCGTTGTTAGGCTGGCACTTACAACAACTGGAGTACCGGGTACATCAAGCTGCTAGCATTTATCAAGCTAGAGAAGTATTCATTAGCCATCAACCGACGTTAGTGATTCTTGATGCTGACTTACCAGATGGTGATGGTATTGAATTTTGTCGTTGGTTACATCGTCAGCAACAGCCATTAATTTTAATGCTATCCGCTCGAAGTAACGAAGCTGATGTAGTTGCAGGGTTGAAAGCAGGAGCTGATGATTATCTGAGTAAGCCTTTTGGGATGCAAGAGTTTTTAGCGCGAACAGAAGCGTTAATTCGTCGTAAGCGCACACCTGTTGCACCTGCTTATTTGGATTATGGCTCGCTGCAAATTGATTTAGTTCAGCGTCGCGTTCGTTTCCAAGGAGAGTTTATTGATTTGACTCCCCAGGAATTTAGTTTGTTATATGTTTTAGCGCAAGCCGGGGGAACAGCTCTATCTCGGTCAGAATTATTACGTCGCGCTTGGCCCGATGCCATAGATAATCCGCGTACAATTGACACCCACGTTTTATCACTCAGAAAAAAAGTTGAATTAGACCCACGGCAACCCAGTTTAATTCAAACTATCCGTAATGTTGGCTACCGATTTAACATTGAACTTTTGAATGTGAATAATAATAATCATCAACAACAGTCACAAGTTAAAGTCACAAACCACAAATTTCATAATCATCGCTCTCCTCTGACTCAGAGGACGGTTTCGGGGTAGAGAATGGGGAGTGGGGAATGGGGAATGGAGAATTGGGGGTGGGGTGCGTTCAAAATACAGCAAGTTAATTTAGATATTTCCGTCTAAAAATGTAGAGACGTTACATGTAACGTCTCTACATAATTCGTTCCTACTCCCTACTCCCCATTCCCCACTCCCCATCATCTTCTGCTTCTGCTTGTTTGAGGCTTTCGCGCAAATTTTCCCAGTTAACGGAAGATGTTGTTTGATTTGTTGTTTGATTTAACATCAGTCGTCCTTGGTGGAGTTGCAGTAGTCGTGTAGCAAACTGCTGTTGCAATTCCAAATTGTTATTTATCATGAAAATTGTTGTTTGCTGACTGGAAGCGATTTGGGTCAGGACTTTGATTAGTCTTTCTGCTGTACCCAAGTCTAATGCTGAGGTCGGTTCATCTAATAATAAAACTTTAGGTTCGATGACTAACGCACGAGCAATAGAGACGAGTTGTCGCTGTCCGAATGAAAGTTGTACCTCTGTGCGTCCTAACCAATCGTCGGGTATTCGTAGTTGTTCTATCCAACTGGTGGTTCTCTTAGCAATTTCTTGTTTTGGCAAACCTCGTAAAACCAACCCGTAGGCTAAACTGTCTCTAACAGTCATTCCTAAAAGTTTAGGTTCCTGGGAAAGTAATGTTACCTGTTGACGTAGCTGTAAAACAGGAATTTGGCGATATTCCCGATTTTCCAAATAAATTTTACCGCTAGTGGGTTCGCTTAGACGGTTAAGTAAACGAAATAAATGAGTTTTACCAGCACCCGACACTCCAACGATAGCAACAGTTTCACCGCTTAATACTTCAAAAGAAATATCCTGCAGTATGGGGTGTCCCGGCAAACTATCTTTGTTTTGGACACCCAGCTTGGTAAATAGATTAACTTGTTCTAGCCGAAGCATAGGTTATTTTTTTCTTCTTAGCGTTCTTAGCGTCTTAGCGTGAGGCTTTTTCTTTAACCTAATTGACCCAAAGCAGTAGTAATAGTCCAAGCATCCACCAGTAAAAGCAGAAAACTGAACAATAGTAAAGTAAAATACATCCACGGTTGCGCCAAAGGATACACATCCTTAGTATCGATACCCGTTTTTTGCTGAACTTCTCTAACCAAACGTGCAAATCCCGCTACACGCATCGGTAACAAATAAGCCTTCCCTTCCTGACTGAGAAAGTAATAAACCAAACCACCTTGACCCGTAGTTCTGGGTTTTAATTCCTTCACTTGCGACCAAGGTAGCGTCCAACCTTTGCGGAAAAATCGCGGAACCCAATTGGGATAAGTTACTTTAATTCCTTCATCATCTAAAATAACTCTTTCTGATAATGCCGCATAAAGAGCCACAAAACCGAAACCGATTCCAACCCAAAGCAACGAGGATGGGACAGGGGAATTAGTAACCTCAGATAAAAAAGGTAGCGGTACAGTAAGAGCTATGTAAAGACACAATAGTGTGATGCGAATTAAAGGTGAAAGACGAAATAGTGAGTCTGGGGTATTGCTTTCAGTTACAGTCACGGCTTCTTGCTTAATCTATAAATGTTTAATTATATGTTAGCGTTGGTTTAAAATTCGTGTGACGTAATTCTTAGCTGAAAATAATCAAAACTTTATATTGAAAACTTACAACGTCTCTAAATAATATTAAATAACAGTTAGAATAGATGCAGATAAGTTGAAACTTAGTTCAGGGATTTTTCACCCTTGTCAGTAGAAAAATTCATTTGATATAGTTGCGAAATAGAAAAAACAAAAGCATTTACTTGGTTGCAAATAACGTATAAATGCACAGTTTGGAAATGTCATTTACTCCTATATAAGCTCAAGGTATTTATATTAACCTTGGCATTTGGTAGGTATGGCATTGCATGGTAGTGAAGAAAAAAGGTTGCTCTACATTCCGATTATCAATTGATTTTGTGTTCATTGAAAAAGGTTTGGCTTCTTATATTGGAGTAATGAGAACTTACAACTATGAATAAACTTTCTACCGCTTGCTTGACCTTGTTGGTATCTGTTGTTCCTGTTTTAGCCTCTAATTCGAGCGCTAATGCAATTCCTTTAAATCCATCACATCGTGAGTATTTGCGACCAGAGAATCAAGGCAGAAACTCATATCGCAATAATTGGGAACGAGCTATTCGTAGAGGAATAATTGACAGACCTAGCCGAGTTCGTAACTCAAACGAAGCTTGGCAATTGTTCTTAGAAGCTGCTAGAAATGGTGATAGATACAATGCTACACGTCGTTTAGGTCAGTATTTGGTTATATATTCTGAAATATATGGCGTTTATGCTGCTTTAGAAGAAGAACAAAGAATTAATAGAGTACTGCTACGACGAACAGACAGAGATATTCGTCAGTTGTATCCACTATTTAATCGTATTTTCCCAATAAGTACTCCTCCCTATGAACAGGATGCACCGTATTAAAATATTTTCAAATTAACAATTAATTGCTCATAGCATTTTTCAGTTAACTTACGTACTACTTAAATTAGTAAAAATCTTGTGGGGTGGGCATCCTTGCCCGCCCTGTCCTGTCTACTTCATCAGACCCTGTCCTGTCTACTTCATCAGACCCTGTCCTGTCTACTTCATCAGACCCTGTCCTGTCTACTTCACCAGACCGCCCTATGTATTTCACCAGACCGCCCTATGTATTTCATCAGACTGCCAGAAACGTCAGGTCAAGCTTCTCTCATAATTGTTAAATATATTTACATACATTTGTTTAAAAAATAATACACAAAAAGTATTACACTTACTAAAAATAAGTTTTAACATACACCCTTGCGAATTTATTATCAATCGCTAGGTATTTTTTCATGGCAATTTTAAGTTTTCATAAACTCAAAGCTTTTTGCTGCTTACAATCTGGGGATTTACTTATTTTTTAATGATAAGTGCAACCACTGTGGATAGCACAAAAGTAATCGAGTTACAACAATAAAACCAAACTAAAATTATTTTTCAATTAAACCTGCCAAACAGAGAAATGCATGAGAAAACAAGGCATAATTTATTTTTTGATAAGCTGCTCTCTAGTAATAATATTTAGCCACTCCCAAGTTAAAGCGGCTGATTTTACACCAGAAATATCTAACCCACAAATATCTAACCCACAAATATCTAACCCACAAACACCCGACTTACAACTCCCAGATTTACAACTTCCAAACTTAGAAAATCCAGACTTACAATTACCAAAGCCAGAAACTCCAAACCTACAAATCCCCGACCAACAGCAATGTGCAGGATTACCAACAAGTTTTAACCACTATCCATATCAAGAAGCATCAAGCAGTCAATTAGTACTAATAGGAAACAAGCAAAAACTCCATATGCAAGCAGCACAAGCCTTCGGAGAAATGCAAAAAGCAGCGAGAAGTTCAGGAGTTATCTTAAAACCAGTTTCAGGATTTCGCTCTAGAAGTCAGCAACAATATTTATTTTATGGCGTCGCTAAACAACGAAAGCAAACTTTAGCACAAAGAGCAAAAGTAAGCGCTCCCCCTGGTCATAGCCAACATCACACAGGATACGCAATAGATATTAATTCGTTGAAGCAATCATTCGCTAAGACAAAAGAATTTGCTTGGCTACAAAGGAATGCAGAAACATATGGTTTCCAAATGTCATTTCCGCCAAATAATCCTCAAGGAATTATGTATGAACCTTGGCATTGGGCATGGCATGGTAGTGAAGAAGCAAAAACAGCTCTACACTCAGCTTGTAAAGACGCGATTAATAGCGTCTCTACTATTAACAAAACGGGGTGGCCGACAAATCAGCTACCCCGTCACCAATAAATTTGTTTTTTATCAATTGGACATTAAACCAGCAATTTGAATTGGTTTAGTGGTATCTCTGATATTTGTATTAATTGCCTGAACAATAGGTATGTTATTGATTGGGTCTTCTTGGGTTGAGTTGGACTCAACTTGTTCATAAGTTCCATGTTCGTTGATTGCAAGCCTATCGCACGGAATTGTATCCGAAATAATAGCGCTTGCCATCATACCCGTGTGAATCTCCATTAGAGATTCTCTCGGAGCCTCGAAAACTAGTCTTTGACCAGGGAAAACCACCCGTTCAAAATACCAATTAGGAACATTGGAGATGCGAGCCACCTGTATTTTGCTCGTGGCATTTACGTAGCAGCAGAGAATCTTGCCAGATTGCTCAGGTGGTAGAGAGTCTAAAATTTGAGCCATAACTGCCGGAGGAGCTGGACGCCACAATTTTACATTACACTCGCCAAGCTAACATCGCCTGATCCCCACTTGCTGTAACTGCGACTACCAAGTTGAGATATTTTCCCATATTTCTATCTAAAGTAATGTTTTCATTATGACAATTTCGTAATATTTCATGCTGATTTTGCAATTTGTTTTGCATGGACACAATCCTTACTGTCCCCTGCTTGTTCTCTAAAAACTTTGACAACTATCTTAGATTAAGAAAAGGTAAAGTTTAATCGATAATACTTAGCCTTGAACATGAATACAGGCTTGAGTTTTGACTATATTTAGCGAATAACCCTTTTAAACTGATATTCTCAGCAAAATCGGTGTTATTGTTAAGATATATAGAGTTTTCTTCATAAAGCATTATATAACGAAAAGTTAAAGGGAAGAAGTCTGAGGGAAGGAAGAATTTATGAAAATGGAAAGTAAAATCCTTTACGTTCGTCTCCCATGTAACCCAATTTTTCCGATTGGGGTTGTTTACCTGTCAGACCACGTACACAAGCAATTTCCCGACATCGAGCAAAAAATATTTGACTTAGGGACTGTACCACCTTTAGATTACGCATCCGCCCTAGATAACTGTATTGACGAATTTAAACCGACATTAATAGTTTTTTCTTGGCGGGATATTCAAATTTACGCTCCAGTGGGTGGACGTGGTGGGAACCCTTTACAAAATGCTTTTGAATTTTACTACGCGAAAAATCCCTTAATTAAACTACGCGGAGGATTAGGTGGTTTAAAAATATTCATCGCTTACTACGTGGAATTATGGCGCAACATAGGATTAATCAAACGAGGTTTGTACCGCGCTCGTCGCTATAATTCTAATGCCCGTGTGGTGGTTGGTGGTGGTGCTGTTAGCGTATTTTACGAACAACTGGGCAAAAGTTTACCTCAGGGAACAATTGTTTCCATAGGCGAAGGCGAAACCCTGCTAGAAAAATTGTTAAGTGGCAAAGATATTAGTGATGAACGCTGCTATGTAGCGGGAGAAAGTAAACCACGTCAACGTTTGATTCACGAACAGCCCACACCACTGGAAAAAGCTGCTTGTGACTACGACTATATAGAGAGCATTTGGCCGGAATTTAATTATTACATCGAAGAGGGAGACTTTTACATCGGTGTCCAAACTAAGCGCGGTTGTCCCCATAACTGTTGTTATTGTGTTTACACCGTAGTAGAAGGGAAACAAGTACGTATTAACCCCTCCGATGAAGTCGTTGCGGAAATGCGACAACTATATAATAGAGGGATTAGAAAATTCTGGTTTACCGACGCCCAATTTATTCCAGCGCGAAAATTTATTGATGATGCGGTGGAATTGCTACAAAAAATAGTTGATTCTGGAATGACGGATATCAACTGGGCAGCATATATCCGTGCAGATAATTTGACCCCAGAGTTATGCGACTTGATGGCAAAAACAGGGATGAATTATTTTGAAATCGGTATTACCAGTGGTTCCCAGGAGCTAGTGCGGAAAATGCGGATGGGTTATAACCTGCGTAATGTGTTGCAAAACTGCCGTGATTTAAAAGCTGCTGGTTTCAATGACTTAGTTTCCGTCAATTATTCCTTTAACGTGATTGACGAAACCTTTGACACAATTCGTCAAACCATCGCTTACCACCGCGAACTAGAACGTATTTTTGGTGCAGATAAAGTTGAACCAGCAATTTTCTTTATTGGATTGCAACCCCATACTCACTTAGAAGAATACGCCTTCAAAGAAAATATCCTCAAACCAGGGTATAATCCCATGAGCTTGATGCCTTGGACAGCTAAAAAATTACTGTGGAATCCCGAACCTTTAGGCTCCTTCTTTGGTGAAGTTTGCTTGCAAGCTTGGCAACGAAATCCCAACGATTTTGGCCGAGAAGTAATGAAAATTTTGGAAGAAAAGCTGGGTTGTGCGGAATTAGAAGAAGCGCTTTCTGCTCCGATTGAAGACAAGAAAAAACAACTCGTGGCTGCGGGATAAAAGACCTAACCCCCCAACCCCCCTTCCCTGCGAGGGAAGGGGGGCTACGAAAAAATACGAAATATTTTTTTCTCTTTTTCTCTTCTTGTAGGGTGGGCATCCTTGCCCGCCCGATTCTTACTAGCTATCCATTTTTATATGCAAAACAACTTAATATTTAATATTTAATATTATTAATTAGTATTAATGGGTTAACAACGGGTATTTATAAACATCAATTAAAAAATTTTAGTATACAGTTTTAGCCCCCCTTCCCTTGCAGGGAAGGGGGGTTGGGGGGTTAGGTTCCAGTAGTCCAGGAATTGTTGTAGTTAATTTGGTCAGCAGTCAAGCTGTCAATTTCAATTCCCATCGCTTTCAACTTAAGTTCAGCGATATTTTGGTCTACTTCGGTTGGGATAGAGTGGATACCAGGAGCCAACTTACCTTTATTTTTCACCAGGTATTCAGCAGCCAAAGCTTGGTTAGCAAAGCTCATATCCATTACCGCACTGGGGTGTCCTTCTGCAGCAGCGAGGTTAATCAAACGTCCTTCGCCTAAAACTACAACGGACTTACCATTCTTTAAACGATACTCTTGAGTGAAAGGACGAACCGTATTAACTTCTTTTGCACGGTCTCCCAAAGCAACGAGGTCAATTTCGATATCAAAGTGACCGGAGTTACAAACAAGCGCACCGTCTTTCATTACGTCGAAGTGTTCGCCACGAATAACGTGCTTGCTACCGGTTACAGTAATAAACAAGTCGCCTAAAGGAGCTGCTTCAGACATAGGCAGAACGCGGAAACCATCCATCACAGCTTCAATACCTTTGATGGGGTCAATTTCGGTAACGATTACGTTAGCACCGAGTCCACGAGCGCGACTTGCAGTACCTTTACCGCACCAGCCATAACCAGCAACAACAACAGTTTTACCCGCTAACAAAACGTTGGTAGCACGGATAACACCATCGAGGGTGGATTGACCAGTACCGTAACGGTTATCAAAGAAATGCTTGGTGTCGGCATCGTTAACGTTCATCGCGGGGAATTTCAACACGCCATCTCTCAACATAGCGCGTAACCGCACGATACCCGTTGTGGTTTCTTCTGTGGTACCGATGATGTCAGCGATTTGGTGCTGACGTTGCTGTATCAGAGTCGCAACTACGTCACAACCGTCATCAATAATCAGGTTTGGACGGTGGTCTAAAGCTATTTGAACGTGTCTGTGATAAGTGTCGTTATCTTCACCCTTAATAGCAAAGACAGGAATATCATAGTCAGCAACTAAACTAGCGGCTGTGTCATCTTGAGTAGACAGAGGGTTACTAGCAATCAAGATTGCATCTGCACCACCAGCTTTGAATGCAATCGCTAAGTGAGCAGTTTCGGTGGTTACGTGGCAACAAGCTACTAAACGTATACCAGCAAAAGGCTTTTCTTGGGCAAAACGGTCGCGAATTTGTTTGAGAACTGGCATTTCACGTCCAGCCCATTCAATGCGCTGTCTTCCCAGAGGAGCTAATGCGAGGTCTTTAACCTCGTGCTTTAATCGGGGAGATGTTGCAGTCATTAAACTGTTCCTTTATGTAGTTAGTTTTGGCGAAGAAGAATCTATGGAAAAATCCTCACGCACTTTTCTAGGGTAATCCATAACTGGCAAAGTGAGCCATATTAAGTTCACATTCCTAGTCAGTGGTTCTTCGCACTAGCTTGACTTTTAAAACTCGTATTGTCAACGTTATCCTGGCTTCTTCTTCCTAAATTGATATTTGCTACCAGTATTTTCAACTATTCCTAAATGATTAATTTTTTACTAGACAAAATCATCACATTGTTGTTTCAGTACATATTTTTTTGTGAACAAGGCTTACAGCAAGCATTTGAGATGCAAATCTAGAAGTGTCATCGCCTACTATAAACTATGTGATATAGTATATATATACTAAAATATAAAAGTAGCGTCTACAAAGTTAAGTGTGGCGCAAAGGATTGTTTGATAGACGAGTCACAAGTATATTTACTCAAGGTGAGTTCTATGATTAAGCACTATATTCTCAGTTTAAATCCCACTGCGAAGCATGAATGGGATAAATATATTGTACGCGACCCCCTAACTGCAAAACGTCCAGATATAGCTAAATTAATTGCGGAAGTTGTGGGAGCGGATGATGGCAATTATTTGGTCAGCGTAAATATTGAAGTTAAGGTTTTAGAGCAAGCTAGGGAAGCTCAAGTGGAGCAACTTTCGCTACCGTTACCAGAATTTAACACTGAGAAATCACAATTGCGGGAAGCTGCGTAGCATAATAAACGAACCGCCAAGAGTCCAAGTTAGCCAAGATAAGAAAGAGTGTGTAATTTTATTAATCTTGGCGTTCTTGGCTTCTTGGCGGTTTGCGATTAAATCATTTAAGAAGATGGTAAATTTGCTGATTAATAACACTCACATCAAAGCGCTGACTAGCACTAACTCTTGCATTCTTAGCTAAAGCATGACAATTTTCTGGTTGTAAAAAACAAGAATTAATTACTTCTGCTAACTCTTGGGGTTCAGATGGAGTCACTAAAAAACCATTAACATCTGGTTCAACTAACTCCATCGCACCACCAGCTTTCGTAGCCACAACAGGTGTTCCGCAAAGCATAGCTTCAACAATGACTCGACCAAAAGGCTCTGCTGCGGTAGAAGTATGAGCAACCAAATTACATGCTGTCATTAATTGAGGAATATCCGAGCGAAAACCTAAAAATTTAACCCGTTTTTCTAATTTAAGATTCGCAACTTGTTCATGTAAACTTTTAACATAATTTTGTTCTCCAAATAACGCATCACCAACTAGAATCGCTGTCACATTTTCCGGAGTATTAGCTAATGCTTCAATTAATATATGTTGTCCCTTCCAAGGAGCAAGACGGCTAAAATGTCCAACAACAAATTGACCATCTAATTCCAGATTTTCTCTAATTTTTTCTACTTCAGATTCCGGAACTTGATATGCTTGGGAATCAAAGCCGTTGTAAACAACTTCTGTTATTTCAGCCTTTCCTCCAGCCTCGATAAAAGCAACTTGACTAGCTTGAGAATTTGCAATTACTAATGATGCAAATCTATTGGCTAAAGTAACAGCTATCCGACGGTTCGTTTTACTAAAATGCTCTGGAGAGAGAATATCATGCAAATGATACACTAAAGGACGACGTGCTAAAAAACTTGCAAGAGCACCAACGACTAAGGCTTTTTGCGTGTTAGCGTAGATAAAATCATAGTCACGGGCAATTTTAGTGACTTTAGAAATCAAAGGAATTAGTTGACCTAAACTTCCTAAACCCTGAGCTAAAGAGCTTTCTTTACGAACTTGAATTGCTTGTGTTGTCAGGATTTGTACGGGAATTTGATTTTGTTCCAGTAAATTTTTAAAAGCTCCGTCTGCAAATAATCCTACCAAACAGGAATCGCGATAGGGTTTAGCGATATCTATTAAACAGAGTTCCGCACCACCCGGTTTACCACTTTGGTCTAAAAAAAGAATTTTCATTTATGCTTTCAGGAATTGATGTTTTAAGTGCCAAAAGCGAGGAAGATGTCGCAATTACTTAAATTGCCCAATTGCAAAATTAATTGCGAATTGCGGATTGCGGATTGCGAATTGTTTTTCCCACTCCCTACTCCCCAAGCAAAACTTGTCGCACTTGTTGAGCTATTTTATCCCAGTCGTAATTTTGCGTAGCGTACTGACGACATTCATCACTTGAAGGTACGGCTATTTGTTGTGAAAACGCTTGTTCTATTTTCTCCGCAATAGCTGTGGCTGTAGTGGAAGAAGTAAGTAAATCGGGAGAAAAGGGTTCTAAAATTTCTGGCATCCCACCAATGGGGGTACATATAATAGGAGTTCCACAAGCAAGAGACTCGACAACTGCTAATCCAAATCCTTCAAACGATTGAGTGGGCATAACAGAGAAGTCCGCAGCTTGATAAGCTATGGGTAATAGTTCATCTGGTAAAAAACCTAAGAATTTTACGTGGTTACTCAGCTCTAATTCTTCTGCTTGTTGCTTTAATGCTGCTTCCAGTGGTCCGCGTCCCGCAATTGCCAGCATTATATCAGGAATGCGTGGTTTAATTTTTGCTATAGCTGTGAGTAATTTATCTAGTCCAACTCTATTAACTAAACGTCGTGATGTGAAAAGTGTCGGACGCTCCAAAGACCAGTTGAGCTTGCTTCTCGCGTCTTGTTTTGTAATAGCTGGTTTAAACCAATCAATATCAACCCCACCAGGAATTATATGAATTTTTTCCCAAGGAACTTGATACTCTTCATGTAAGATTTTTCCGAATGCTTTACTCAGAACTATGAAGCGTTGGCATCTATTATAAACTTTTTTTTCTATGAATGTTTTTTTCAGATAAGCGACGAAGCTACTGATTCCCTCGGACTGACTTTCCGAAGCCCAAGGGCCATGAAAATTGAAGGTTATTGGTACGTCTTTTGGTAAAATATCTAATATGGGTAAACTGTATAACGCAAAATGTAAATTAATTGCATCTAGTTTTTCTACTCTGGTTTTTTGAAACTTTTTCTTAATAGCCGGCAATCTGTTCCAAATTCGGCTATCTGGTTCTGCTAAGTTCGTTAATTTTATGGGTAAATCTGTTGCCGAGTCTGGTAATCCCACTCCACATAATTCTACTTTGTCTTTGTGATTAAGTGCTAATCTTTGGGTCAGTTCATATACGTATCGTTCTAAACCTCCGGGTGTTTTGGGAAACCAGCCTATTCCTAAACAAAGGATAGATTTTGAATCTGAAGTATAATTTGTTTGTTCGTTGTTCACTCATTTTCCTCCTTGACTAGCTGAATATTAACGCAAACTAGTATAGTAATTAACATTTTTGAGTTTTTCAATACTATAGAGACAATAAATGATTTTAATTTGCCTTCTTAAGATACTTAAAATTAATTGAAAATATGGGTAACTTCTAATAAAGTTTCTGTAAATAGAATTTTGTTGATAGAAGTACCTATAAAATTATAAATAATTAGCTTCCAATATATGATATTTTTTATAATTAGATAATATTACTATCTTCATGTAAGAAATTATACAATTTATTCTGGTGTCTTAGTACCTCAATACTATTGCAATAACATAAATCATTGAGATTATATTTATTAAGCTTAACCATAAATTAACCATACGACATTTTAATTTAGATTCAGAACATTAACTTAACCTTTACTATTTAAGGCTTAATTCAATCTTTTTACTATCAGTTGTGCTTTTAAACTACAGTTAATATTTGATTTAGTCATAGAGTTTTTACTATAATAATCATAAGATTATGACTGTAAAAATATATACATGAGGCTTTACAATCAATTCAGAAAGTAATACTTTGAACTCAATGATTATAGAAAAAGCAATTGTTAGTGTGAAGTAGCAGCCTTTATTGGTAAGTTTAAATAGGTAGTGACTAGCAAATTATTTTATATAAAATATAAAATAATTTACGTTTTTCTTTTGTGCATTTAGCTTTTAATAGCAGTTTAAATATTTTTCACAAAAAAGAATTAGCAGCAACATTCACTATTAATGAAATTTATTTAAAAGCATAAAAATAGCTTTTTAAAATGATTTTTGCTTAATTATAAGACTGTGGTAAAGTAGGATAACTATTTTTATTTAATTTACTTTGAGCTATTTTCTTTAATAAAAAGAAAGGTATTTTCTCAGGTATATACCTGGGTCTATATCGAGGTCTTTAACTTAATCAGCCACGTGTAATTTTTTTAAGTAAAACAAATGAAAATTTTACATATCACTAATGATGTCCAAGAAATAGGAAACGGTATCATCAACGTAGCTGTCGATTTAGCTTGTTTGCAAGCAAAAGATGGTCATGATGTGGCTTTCGCTTCTGCTGGTGGAGAGTATGAGGTATTACTTGCTGGCTATGGGGTGAAGCACTTCCATCTGAATCAGAAAAGAACACCGTTGAATATTCTGAAAGCAGCAGTCGATTACCGACTGATATTGCAAAAATTTCAGCCAGATATTGTTCATGTACATATGATGACTGGAGCGGTGCTAGCTTTAAGTCTCAGATTTGGTAATGAATATTCGGTTGTTTCGACACTACACAACGAATTTCAACGTAGTTCCATAATTATGGGTTTAGCTGACCGAGTAATAGCAGTTAGCCAAGCAGTCGCAAATTCCATCTCTAAGTGGGGAATCTCAACGGAGAAAATACGAGTAGTACCTAATGGAGTGTTGGATAGTCCTCGTAATTGCCACAAAAAAGATTGGACAGCTGAAAATCTTAAACATCCATCAATTGTTACTGTGTCGGGAATGTATCGACGTAAGGGTGTTGGAGAACTTATTGAAGCTTTTGCAGCTATTGCGGGAGATTTCCCGGATGCTCATTTATATTTAGTTGGGGATGGACCAGAACTGGAATCTTTACAGGAGCAAGCTAGTTTGACGGCTTTTGCTGAACGAATTCATTTTGAAGGTTTTCAGCGAGAACCTCAAAAGTATTTACTATCTACGGATATATTTGTTATGGCTTCTTATAGTGAGTCTTTTGGTTTAGCCATTGCGGAAGCGCGAACAGTTGGAGATAGTGCGATAATTGCTTCTAATGTTGGTGGTATCCCAGAAACTTTAAATGGTGGTCAAGCAGGTATCCTTGTGCCACCCAAAAATAGTCAAGTTTTGGCTATAACTATGAAAGAGTTGTTGAATAATCCTGAAAAACTACAATGGTGGAAAAAGCAAGCGTCTAGCAATTTAGAATGGCTCAGTCTTCATCGTGTTCACCGAGATACAATCAGGGTTTACCGTGAGTTTGCTTGTTCTTCTGCTAGGGATGAAGCTGTACCTAAATTTGCGAGTATGGAATAATGTTACTTTGTATTCAATAAATACTTTAAATTTATCTAGGATGTAATCTAAATTACCAGTATGTTGCTGAAGAAAACTATTAAAGGGCTGCGCTACGCAATAGTCAATACTTTACCAGCACCTTTGGCGAATAAATTACCTTTTGGTGGCTTAACAAAAAAATCAAGATGGTCGATTGGTATTTATGTTGGTGATTCACTTTATGGATTAGCTACACCTACAAGTATAAAAAACCCTATATTGAGTCGTCGAGATATATCTGATGTACCAACGGAGTTTGTTGCTGACCCCTTTATGCTTAGGGTTGGGCAAAGTTGGTATATGTTTTTTGAATTGTTAAATCAAAAGACAGGTCGAGGTGAAATTGCTGTAGCCACAAGTGAGGATGCTATTGATTGGAAATATGAACAAATTATATTAGCGGAACCATTTCATTTATCTTATCCATACGTTTTTGAATGGATGAATGAGTATTATATGATTCCAGAGACATATCAGGCTAATGCAATTAGGTTGTACAAAGCATCTAATTTTCCCACGCAGTGGGATTTTGTTGGTAATATCATCAGCGATGGGTTGTTTATTGATTCATCTATTTTTCGTTATCAGGACAAATGGTGGTTATTTACAGACTCTAGTCTTGATAATAAATCTGAAACTCTCCGACTTTTTTATGCTGATGAATTATTGGGCACTTGGGAAGAACACCCGAAAAGTCCTATTATCAGCGGAAATCCCGAAATTGCTCGACCGGGGGGTAGAGTTTTAGTGATGGATGATAAAATTATTCGCTTTACTCAAGGTTGTGTGCCTGATTATGGTACGAATGTGAAAGCATTTGAAATTACCGAATTAACGACTACAACTTATAAAGAACAAAATTTAGAAAAAAATTTAGTATTACAACCAACAGGTAGCGGTTGGAATGGTGCGGGAATGCATAATATTGACGCTCATTTAATGCCAAACGGAAAGTGGATTGCTTGTGTTGACGGTAGAGGTTGAGAATTAGATTCAATCCCACCAGTCAACAGTAAACAGTCAACAAATCACTTAACAACCTGCATTCTTTTAATTAACATTACTGTTATTATCATTTGCATTTGTAATATACTTAGACCCAATTTAAAATTTGGACAATTTTTAATAAAGTTTATGTAAACGGCATATCGTAGGCAGAACTAGACATAAGATTAGAAATAAATTATGCGCTGTCTACACCATTGTTCTTAGAGACGTGACATGTCGCGTCTCTAATATATGGTATTATTTATAACAAGATAATCTAGCATGAGAAATTTTCATCGTAAAGGATTTCGCTTTTTATTATGCATGTTCGCCGCAATACTCGCTTGTTGGGGTATAGGAGTTTACTTTGCTGGTAATGGAAATGCTGCGAGCGCTTACAAAACTTCATGGATAGGTAATAGTTTTGGTGGTGGTGAAAAGTGGGTGCAAAACTACATTGAAGCGATGTATGTTTCATCTGATGGCACAATTTATACTAATAGTACTTGGGATGAAGGTGGCAGGGAAGCTGGTATATATAAAAATGGTGATGTGGTAGCGAAAGCTGATGACCTTCACGGTTGGAATCGTCTTGGTGGTAAAGCCGTTACTGCTGATAGTAAATACCTTTATGTTGCCATGTTTCAAGGTGCGGTTGACCGGAAAGACCAGGATTATCCCCGTGGTAAAGAGGAATGGTATTGTATTAGACGCTACGATTTATCTGGTAAGCCTGCACCTTTTCCTGGTGGACGTGGTTGGGATAAGAGTATGCTGATTGTCAGCGAAAAAAATCCTGTTTTAGGCTTAGCAACTTGGGGTAAAGAATTATATGTCAGTGAGGAAGCTGCTAACCAAGTTCATGTTTATAATACCCAGACGATGAAAAAGCTACGCAGCTTTTCTGTTTCCAGACCTGGACAGATAGTTTTTGACCGTCAGGGGAATTTATGGATTCTTCAAGCTAAAAAAGATAGCGCTCCTCAGGGTCAGAAGATTTTTCATTATTCCAAACAAGGAAAACAGTTACCCCAGCAAGTTACTAATGTCGTCCAACCAAGTGCGATCGCAGTGGATAATCGTGGCAGATTGTTGGTGGGAGAAAACGGACCGAACCAGCAAGTATTAATCTACGAGGTGAAAAACAAACCAACAATTGTCGGTACATTTGGAGTTAAAGGTGGTATTTTTGCGGGGAAAGCTGGGGAAATCGGAGATTTAAGGCTTTACGGGATAAGCGGTATCGGTACAGATTCCCAGGGAAACATCTATGTTAATAACAATGGTTTTAATAACTGTGGTACAGATTTGAGGAAATTTTCACCTCAGGGAAAACTACAATGGCAATTGATGGGCTTGCATTTTGTAGATAATGCCGATACAGACCCCAATAGTGATGGGGTGTCTGTGTATGGGAAACATGAATATTACCAAATGGACTACAGTAAGCCAGCTGGAAAGAAATGGAATTATAAGGCTTACACAGTTAACCCGTTTAAGTATCCTGATGACCCAAGGTTACATACGTCACCGACATCGGTTTTTTTCCGTCGTATCGAAGGCAAACCCTTCATGTTCTTGACGGATATGTATAATAGCTTTTTGCAAATTTATCGCTTTGACCTTCGTAGCGATGGTTATATTGCGATTCCATCAGCAATGTTTGTAAACACAAAAGAAGACGGAAAATACTTTACAGAAAACTGGCCTCGTTATCAACCAGAAAAAGGGGAATGGATATGGCGTGACAAAAATGGAAATGGAGCCTTTGACAAAGACGAGTATGAAACGAGCAAAGATTATCCTTATGTTGGAGGATGGTGGGTAGATAGCAAAGGCAACGTGTGGAAAACTTTAAGGACAGAAAAAGGTATCCGACGTTTTGCTGTACAAGGTTTGGATGGGAATGGTAACCCCATTTACAACTACAAAGGAATGGATAAGCAAGAAAATCCTAAAACCTTTACGGATATGCGGCGATTAGAGTATATCTCTGAAACCGACACAATGTATATATCAGGTTTCACAGCCGAAAACCCGCAGAGTGAAGATGAGGGTAAAAAATTTGGTTCAGAAATAGCACGCTACGACAATTGGAGTAAAGGTAACCGGAAAGAACGCTTTAGAATAACAGTTCCTTATGACACAAAAGCCGACCCACCAAGCTTAATGGCATCAATGAGCGCTGCTGGGAATTACATATTCACAATCTTAGTCAAATCAGCAGAAGTTTATGTTTACAACGCGGCAACGGGAGATTTAGTAAAACAGTTTAAACCTGGGCCAGAAGTTGCTAACGAAAGCGGTTGGATTGATATACCTTACGGAATTCGCGCTTTTCGTCGCAAAAATGGGGAATATATAGTTTTCGCGGAGGAAGATTGGAAAGGCAAAGTAATTGTTTATAGCCTACCAGCGAAAATTGGCAAATAAGCTAGTCGTTCCTGCACATGAAACCCCACCCCCAACCCCCTCCCCGTACACGGGGAGGGGGCTACGATAATAAGTACATCAAAATAGTTAATTACAGATACTTCAAGCCCGGATACAGTTAATTACCGATAGCTTGAAAAATGCCATTTAAAAAATACAATTTGAAAAATGCGAGCATCAAATCGTAGCCCCCTCCTCGCGTGCGGGGAGGGGGTTGGGGGTGGGGTTCTTTTGCGCTTGGGAGTGGTTTTTTGGGGTGAGTTTTTTTTACGATTGAGGTGGACTCAAATTATTTAAATTACCCCCGTAATAATAGAAACTTTGTTGCATAAGAGCATTTTGGTGCTGATTATATTTTTTCCCAGCCATTGCCATAGCTAAAAATCCCCAAAAAATCATCCCAGCCAGACCAAGCATTAAGCTGCTAAAAATTAATTGGAAAAATATCGCTAAAGAAATCGAGCGACAAGCATTAGCAAAAGAATCACTCTGTCCTTCAGAACCTTGAAACACTGAATACAAAAGTATAACCGCAGCACCAAGATAAAATATTCCTCCAAACCAACCAAGAGTAAAAAATGAATCTAAAATACCACTATCAAGGACTATTGGTAAAAGCCTACCATCCTTATCAATTATCCAAGTACCACCAATACCGTTTCCAAAAACACTGGAAAGAGCAATGGCTAGGTTTCTGTCGTAATTATTTGAACGGTCGAGAAAGCTTTGGTCATTTTCCAAATTACTGAAACTATCGAAGCGTTCGGTAATAATCTTAGAAAATGGTTCGATAGTTGTTAATGGCACAACACACAAAACCATCACCAAGACAGTAATCACCAAACGCATTTGTATCTTGGGTTTTAAATTGCTTAGCATACTTAGGAGTCCTATAGCCCAACCCCCCCAAGCAGCTCGTGCTAAAGAAAGCAAAAATGATAAGTAGCCAACAATCGAAGCTGGTAAAACCATAGGACTTTGACTGCTAAACAATAACAGCAAACCAGCCATCATTACCAAAGCAAAGGGTCCCGGAGAATGCATTGTACTCCAAACACGAATTTCCAGTGGTCTGGGATTGCCAAAGGAGGTCATGTTTGTGCTAACTAACCAAAATTTGTCCCACTCAGGTGCTACCAAGTATTGAAAAATACCATAAGCCCCAGTTATCAATACAGTCCAAACGAATACTGATTTAATAACACGGCGATAGTGGGGGTAATCTCGCCAATTGATAAATAAGTGAAAAGCAAAAACGACTGGGGAAAACCAATCGAGCATGGTACGGGCTACGACGATTGGCGGAAAATTAATTAACCCGATAAAGAAACCATATATGACACTCAAAATCGCCACAACAAATGGCAATCCACCTGAGCGTATTGACTGAGGTAAGTAACGAATAAACGATATTATAGAGATTAATGATACTAAGTAAGATGCTGTGAGAATTATACCTTGTGGTTCCCAACCGTAGCGATAATCAATAAAACGCCGGAGAATTGCAATTAAGAACCACATCCACCAGGCAAAACCCAGGTAAAGCAGAGGGTATCGAAAATACAAAAATAAGCCAACCAATGTAGAAACCACTGGAAAAGCTATACGTAATAAAACACCTGCACCACCAAAATAAAAAGCAAGTGTAAATAAAATAAGTCCTATAATAGCAGCCCAACCAAGAGTTGCAGGCTTTGTTGGTGTAGCACCGGAACCACCAGAATAATCAAAATAAATTTGTTTTGTAGTCACTCAGCCTCTCTCCCGTCTTTAATATTATTTGCACTTCGACGCGAAAATCCTACAAACTTGATTGTTGCCATGTACGCAAGCCCATAAAACGTCCGCGTATTGAAGCCAGCCATTTCTTAGAAGCCAATGTTCCCTGGGAAGGTAAAAGACGCAGCCATTGCACAAAACCTAATGCTTCTCTTGTTCCTATTAATATTGCCCAAAGGATAAACACCATTCTTCGTAATGCGTTTAAATGTTCTAATAACCCTAGAGTTTCGTTGTGTACCGCATTTATAAACGCTATTTCATTAAATTGGTAGCGCTGGTCTTCATCAAAACGTACTGCTGGGTAGTGATTAACTGCTATTTGTGGGTCATAAATTAACTTCCAACCAGCTCGTTTTAGAGCCAGACAAAATGCTATCTCAAAGTGTACCTGCGCTCCTGTTCCCAGCATCCGTTCATCAAAACGTAAACTAGACCCAATCGCATCACGTCGATAACTGACATTTACTCCCTTAAGAACATCGACTTCACGGGCTAGACCAACTCCTAAGTGATGGTTACCAATTACACGCCCACACCACTGTAATTTTCCAACTACCTCTTTTGCTCCATCTAAAAGCTGGTTATTTTCATAAACCCAATCACGACCACCAACAGCACCGATACGATTATCAGTCAAGAAGCAATTTTCTATACGTTCCAACCAATCAGTACGCGGTTCAGCGTCGTCATCAGTAAAAGCGATAATATCCCCAGTAGCAGTATCAAGACCTGTATTCATTGCAGCAATTACACCAGGTGTTCTGACTGTAGCTGTCTGTAATGACAAACTACCAGAGTTGAAGCTCTCAAGAAAATTCCAAGTCTGGGTGTCAGTATCTCTTACAACTACGATTATTTGGTTAGGTTGACGAGACTGCTGAGCAAGTGCCCCCAAACAACGTGCTAAGTCTTGAGGGCGATGATAGGTAGGTATTATAACGGTTAATTGCATGTTTTATTTAGTACTAATAAAGATAACTTAAACAATTAAAAATTGAATTTGGTTTTCTTTAATTTTGAATTTTGTAAACCGGGGTCTTCCCGTAGGGTATTTTGAATTTTGAATTGATATGAGTTTTTGTAAGTTTATTTTTACTCAAGTCCTCAAATAAATCTATGTAACTTGCTGCCATAGTTGCCCAACTGTGCTGAAGAGCAATATTTCGTGCTGCTTGACCCATTTGTTGTCTCAATTTAGCGTCATTACTTAAAGTGTTGAGAGCGGTTGCTAATGCTTCGGAGTCATCTGTATCATTTAAAACAAAACCACATTCTGATGTTACTAGTTCTGCACCTCCCGTAGCCTGAGCAGTAATAACAGGCAGTCCAGAAGATAAAGCTTCCAGCAATACTAAGGTACAAGCTTCATAACGAGAAGGAAAAACAAATAAATCCACCGCTCTCATAATGTCAGCAATATCACGACGATATCCGACAAAATGCACCCGGTCACTTAAACCCAATGATTTTGCTAATTGAGGAAAGGGGCTACCCTCAGGATTTCCCACAACTATTAAGTGTAGGTTGGGAGCTTTCACCAGAGCATGAAGCACTGTGTCCAGGTTTTTCCGAGATGTGCGAATGTCCCCAGCAAATAACCCTAAGGTGACATCTTCAGGAAGACCTAATTTTTGCCGTTGTGAAACATCTGGTGCAACATCAGGATAAAACTCTTGCAGGTCTACCCCATTTAAAATTACCCGAATTTGAGAACAAGGTACTCCTAGGTTAACTAATTCTCGAGCAACTTTTTCTGATACAGCGATAACGACTTTCGCTTTTTTAAATGCCTGTTTTTCTGAGTAGGAATTTATCGCGGTATATAGCCACTGATAGAAACCATACAAATCTCGACGTGTGCGGGAAATATGAACTGATGAACTGAGCCAGGAAGTATGAACAAAATGAACTGCATTTACATCGCTCGCGGCTATTGTAATTGCACCGTTGACTTTTACTACATCTACTTGTGAGCGATATTTACGCAACCAGTTAGCACTTTTTAAAGCAAAAACAAAGTTACGTAAAAATTCGCTAGGAAGGTTGTTTACTGGTATGGAAATCCAGTTAACTAAGCTATTTTTTTCTAGTTCTGGTGATATTTCTGAGGCGACTAAAGTTAATTCGTGACCTCGACGCAATGCTTCTAGGGCTACTTCGTAATTCACCCTTCCTTGACCGTCACCTTTTTTAATTCTATGAGTTACTATACAAAGTTTCACTTAATACCTATCCTAAATAATTAATAAACCACGAAGGAACGAAGAACGCGAAGAAAGAAGAAAAAACAAGAAAAAAGCGCTTAAGACAACGATGTCTAACTTTGCGTCTTCGCGACTTTACGCGAGACTCTTACCTAGCTACTCCTAATAATTTATTCGCTATGGTGTGGGGAGCAAAACTAACTGTCAAGGCTGTAAGAGTTCGCAAATTAAATTTTTGTTCGCTCAGTGCTTGCCAAAGATATGGACGTGCTTGTGCAGTTTGTTCGTTTCGCAGCAAACCAATACCTAAGGTTGTATTGGCTTCTAACCATTTTTCTTTAAAGTGGGGTTTCCATTGCTTGAGACGTTCATCTTCCATAAATTTGTGGTAGCAAAATATTTCACTTTTAGCTTTGCGGATTTTTGCCTCAACATTACGACTACCGCTTTGCATTGTATCAGTTTGAGGATGTTCGCGATATCTGGTTAATTTATCGGGACAATAGTAAGCTCCACCACCTGTGATAGAACATAAATAAGTTAAAAATAAATCCCACATACCACCAACTTCTTGCGGCATTTTATCCCAATATTCAGGATTATTTCTAATTACCGCTGCACAAGCAGTTCCTATCGATTTATTTACTAACCCGATTTCATAAAAAGGCTTATGTTCCCCAGGAGTATATTGGTCACGTTTATAAGCCTGTGTATTTATTTGAGTTGCGTCATTATCGATTTGACTTTGGGGATTTATAATGTAATGGTCACAAAAAGCTAAAACCAAATCGGAATTTTCTTCTAAAGGTGGAACAAGCTTTTCTAAAAAATTCTCGTTCCAAATATCATCATCATGTAAGCTCGCTACATATTTACCACGCGCCATTTTAAAAGCGTGCATCTGATTGATAAACATGCCCATATTTTGCGGCTGCTTCCAATACCGAATTCGTGGGTCGGTGAAGGATGCAACAATCTCTTCTGTATTATCTGTACTACAATTATCAGAGACAATTATTTCAATATTTTTATAAGTTTGTTTAACCGCACTTGCCAAAGCTTCTGTGAGATACTCTACCCGATTATAGGTGGGAGTAATAACACTGACTAAAGGCTGCTGATATTCCTGATTTTGTAACATTTTTAAATTAATCTATTGATTTTTACGTAAAATAACACCCAATTTTTTGACTCTAGCTCTTAAATCCCTCTCCCCTAAAAGCCAGATTTAGGGTCAGGACTTAATTTGCTATTGTTATATTATGCTTTCAACTAGTTGACAAGAATATATTGATATTGTTTTTTCATCAATTTTTTGCATATATTTTACAGAAAATTTAATTATCAAATGGCCAAGAGTCAAAAGTAGAGCTATGTAAAAATTAAGTATACGCACAAAAAAACACGTAGAGACGCGATATATCGCGTCTTTACAGAGGTAATAGGTAGAGACGCGATTAATCGCGTCTTTACAGAGGTAATAGGTAGAGACGCGATTAATCGCGTCTTTACAGAGGGTAATAGGTAGAGACGCGATTAATCGCGTCTTTACAGAGGGTAATAGGTAGAGACGCGATTAATCGCGTCTTTACAGAAGTAATAGGTAGAGACGCGATTAATCGCGTCTCTACAATGTTTATGTCATTTTTTTAGTTTTTACTTTATCTTGACATTAAAAATAATATTTATTAGAAAAAAAACCCGGTTCTATAATAGACCGGGTGACTGACAGCAAAGATGAAAGTCTGAAAATATTTTTAATTAAAAAAATAAGTTTTTAATTCCGATAGAATTAATTTTGATAATATCAATTATAACCTATTTTCTATAATAATTGATATTTTTATTTATTATTTATTCTATGGAAACTATCGATAGTTTGTTCATAGATTATTTCTAACTTTTTGACATGAGCATCCATAGTAAATTCTTGCGTCAAAAAATTATGACCTTTCTCACCCATCAATTTACTTTTATGAAAATTGGAGTGTAATTCATTTATGGCATCAGCTAGTTGTTTAATATGGTTGCCTGCTACAAGAATACCTGTTTCACCATCGCGTACATGTTCAGGGATTCCACCAACTGCGCTTGCGATTACAGGACGATAACGAGCATAGGCTTCCAAGGTTATTAAACCAGCAGGCTCCGGCCAAACACTGGGGAAAATAACAGCAAAGCACTGCTCATAAAGTTTATTCATTTTATCAGTATCACACCAACCGTGCCAAACAATACGGTTAGTTAATCCCAATTCGTTAGCCAATTTTTCTAGACGGGGTTTGTCCCAACCCTCTCCAGCTATATCAAGTTGAACATGCTTATCCACCTGCAATAAAGTTTTCAACAACCATTCTAAACCTTTATCTGGTACAATTCTCCCAGCAAATAAAATTCTATTATTATTGTGTACTTCTTGGGTGAGAGGTGCTGCTTTTGTTCGGGTTGCTAAGGTTCCGTAGCGCAGGGTTACGGTTTTCTCGGCTGGTATGCCATGTTTCATTAACTGTTGCCGTACATATTCACTATTAGCAATGACGGTGATTGGTATTGATTTTAAAGTTTGTTGTAGAAAATAAGCACCTGATAATTCGTTATATACTCGTACTGGTCGGCGACTACCACAGCCATCTACAGCTTTACCCCAAATACATCCGAAAACAGAGTAACTACGCTCGCAAATTTTATTTTGTGCTGATAAATACTGTGTTCCACTGGGACAATAAATTGAGTGATTATGTACAGTGAAGATTGCTGGACATTCTCCTTTTAACTGTAGAAGTATTTCTGGACTGTGGACGTGGAGTAACTTAAATTGTCTTTGGTCAATATTATTAAGCGATTTAATTACTTGAGAACTGACACCCTGTTGTCCGTGGCTCAGTAATGAAGCTACATAAGTTTCAATTCCTCCACCACTTAGACCTAACTCAGAGCAGTGGTATACCGATTCTTTGTCAAATATTTCTGAAAAAGAAACTATTTCTGAAGATTTTTTTACCGTGATTGATTCTGGATTACTTACAGATAAATTTCGACTTGACTGTGATTGTGGGTTTTCAGTATTTAACATAATTAAGTCAGTAATTAATAATTAGTAATTCGTAATTAATAATTGTAAATCAGAATGTTCACTACCTTACTTTTCACTCTGTAGGAGTACAAGTCCGGTGGCAACAAATGACGAATTACTAATTACTAATTACGAATTATGTTGTTCCAACCTGATGTTGCATTTGATGATATTTCCAGAGCGCACCCTCTTGCTCTAGTAGTTCTTGATAATTACCTTGTTCGATAACTCTTCCTGCTTCTAAAACTACGACTTTGTCGGCTTTAGCTATGGTAGAAAGACGGTGAGCGATGGCAATTACAGTTCTACCTACAGACAATTTTTCGATGGATTCCTGAATTAATCTTTCCGATACCGAATCCAATGCACTAGTTGCTTCATCCAAAATCAAAATTTCTGGGTCACGCAACAACGCACGAGCTATGGCAATCCTTTGCCTTTGTCCTCCAGATAACCGTACCCCACGGTCACCTAAAACAGTATCAAAGCCTTCAGGCATTTCCTCAACAAAGTTTAGCGCATTTGCCAGTCGAGCGGCTTCTCGAATTTCTGCTTCGCTTGCATTTGTGGAGCCGTAAGCAATATTATTCCAAACTGAAGTGTTGAAAATAAAGGTATCCTGACTAACGATAGCCATTTTCTGACGCAACGAGTTCATATCAAACTCGCGAACATTAATGCCATCAATCAAAAGATGACCATCGGTGACATCGTAAAAACGAGGAATCAAATCTACCAAAGTTGATTTACCTGCACCTGACTGTCCAACTAAGGCTGTTGTTTTACCTCGCTCAATGCTGAGGGTCACATTTTCTAATACTAAATTCTTGGGTTCGTAGCCAAAATCGACTGAGACCAGTTGGATAGAGCGATTTAAACCGTAAAATTTCTTAGTCCCGTTTGTGGGATAATGCTTATCGTCAGTACTCACGAGCTTCTTAATATTTTCAGCCGCTCCATACAAGGTGCTGAGATAAGCTCTGGTACCGTTGATGTCCTGCATCATGGGCACAACGCGAAACAGAACAAAGAAATATGTCAGCAAACTAGCAACTTGTAAGTTTCCGCTAGCAGAAAAAATAGTAAACGACAAAGCCAGCATACTAATAAGAACCGTAGAGGCTAACCCTTGTGCCAAAGGTCTCACCATATTCCAAATTAATGAGACTTTAGCGGCAGAATTAAGCAGTTCATTAGCGGCTTTGTAAAAGCGTTTACGCTCAAAGTCTTGAGTTGTAAATGCTTGGACGGTACGAATTCCGTTGATAAATTCTATTGCAACTGAGGTAAAATTAGCATTTGCGGTGGAAACGTTAAAGCTTCCTTCTCTTGTTCGTGCGTTTAAAGTTGACAAACCCACTGCTAAAAGCGCGAACAGCATAAATGAAATAATAGTCAATTGCCAAGAGAGCGTAAACATCCAGGAAAAGTAAACAACTGTTGTCAACCCTCTGGTAAACAAGAAAGAAACACCACTAAACCACTGCTTGAGTTTTTCTATTTCCGTAGTAATTGTGTTTAGTAGCTCTCCCGAACGACTTTTCGCAAAAAAGCTCAGTGGTAAAGACTGGAGTTGCTCAAAAATTCGCTTTTGTAATCGGTCTGCAAGATTTAGTTGAACAAGTTCTGTGTTGACAGAACCGAAATAATTAAAACCAGCAGTAACCCAAATGCTTAATAAAATTAATATACACACTCGGTAAAGGCGATTAATTACCGATGCATTTACCCCTAAAAACAAAATATCGAACCATTCAATACCCGTGTGAACAGGAGCAGCATTGGGGGTAGTTAAATTTTGTAAAAAAGATAGCAAAAATCCAATAGTTATGCCTTCAAAAATAGAAGCAAAAGATGAAAAAACGAAAGCTAGTACAGCATATTTTTTAAATTTTTTAATTTCTTGCAATATCAAATAATTATCTTGCCAAAACCCTGTACCTTTAAAAAATTGTTTTAGCAGATGCGAAATTTCTTTATTACGTTTAAGAAGCATGAGGACTTTACACTGATTGAATAAATATTATATGGAATCAAACAATTTTGGATTTTAGATTTCATCTTTTGGATTGTCCCAGGACGCGGCTTTCCTGGGCTTATTTTAATCCAAAATCTAAAATCTAAAATCCAAAATCTAAAATCTAAAATTCTTCGTCATTTCTAACTATTTCCAAATCTTAGACCGCGAGATAACACTAAAAACCAGAGCATAAATTCATCAGCGATAACGACTTAGTAAAAGCAATGTATTATATTTAACTTTAATACCTAGATTTTATTACTAGCGATGCATTTAGGATAAATTTAATACAATTTATAACAAATTCATACAAGTAGGACTTAGTACTTCGGTAGATTACCGCTCTCGCTAGTAAATTACAAGGTTTGGCTATCTAGATGTAGCAAGCTAGGTTCGGTTTCTACTTGCCAAGAACCCATAACTCCTGGGAGCTTGTTGAGCTGTCGTTGTGCTTCTGAGCTTAGAGTTAAAGATTCTTCTAAGCTCCAGCAACGAGAACCTGTTAAACTCATCTCACCTCGAATAACATTCCATAAGGAAGGAAGGTTATGCAAACCATACTTACGTATCCAATGTCCTGAGTCTATAATATTTTCCTCAGAGGATACCTCACTTGGCCCTGTAGTAAATGTATCGTTAACGACATTGCTTGTGCGGAATTTGAGAACCCGAAAAACTTTACCACGTTCCCCGACATGCCACTGATGAACAAAGATTGGCTTATCTGAAGTGAGACGCAGTAGAAATGCTAAGGTCAGCATCAAGGGACTCAACAAAAAGAAAAGAACAATTGCCGCTAACCACTCAGTTAACCGTTTCAGGTAGTAAAAAAGTGGAACACCAATTTTTTGGTTTTTGTTAGCTGAAGGTATGCGTAAAAACATTGGCTTTGAAGCTGCTTCACAAGCATCAGCCCAAAGTAAAAGTTTAGCAGTTCCTAACTTTGGGTCAACACGCACTCTTGTCGCTTGTGTTTTTTTTAAACACTCTGTTAAAGATTGTTTTTGCTCCAGTAAAGGCATCAGCGGCTGTTGTTGTAACCCAGGGAGCAAAACTAAAAGCTGCCCTCTTCGCCAATGTAGAGTGCAGTATGAAGACCGAGATTCTTGGTTTGGCTCTTTAGCTGTATGGCTTTTCTCTAAATTTGGAATTATTGATGTAGTCATATTTATTTCATTCTAATACAGTGGCTGATTACCGCTTTGATATAAAAAGGTTCACTTTCGACTTTTAATATTTTTATCTAATACCAAAAGAAGAGTGAAATTCATAAGAAATAACATCGAATTTGTAACAATGAAGCTGATGCAATAAAATCCAAGAAAGCTTAGGAAATATATTGTATTTTTCTATCGTTAAAGGCTATCTATATAATAGAATATAAGAATCTTCGGCAATAGCACCTATTTCGGCAGATTCTTTATTCACTCTTTAAATAGCCAGCGCCATTTTTCGTACTTTGTTAAGTTCTGATGAATTTTCCTTAGAGTGTTAGTACGCAGAACCTTTATCTAATAGTACTCATCAATAATCATAACTTACCTAAGTTTTACAATTATTAAAAGCTAAATTAACTATAAATACGGAAAATAAAAGTTTGACTCTCAAGAAAATTTGTTTGAAATAGTTTGGAAATGTAAGGTATTTCCTTGCCAAAGCTTTTGGGCAATATTACTATATAACAATTCTTCTTCATGTATATAAAGGTGGCTCTTACTCCCGTATTATCCCTGAAGAAAGTAAAAAGTAAATAAGTTCTATTTACTACCTGTTAAAATTTACAACTTGTCATAAAATAATCAGTCGCATCTGTCACCAACCTACATAAAAACTATAAGTTAGAGCGAAAAATAAGTAAAGGAATGGCAATATTTTTCATTGACTTTACTGTACTTAGTTGCTAAAGCTATATCACTTAGAACAATATTGATACGTAGAAATAGCTCTAAACTTGTTATATTATTTCACATGTCGCTTGCACAATTTAATGCTAGCGTAAGAAAAATTTAATTTTCTGTTTTCTTGCTAACCCAGTAAAAAATGTAGAGACGCGATTAATCGCGTCTCTACTGATTAATCGCGTCTCTACTGATTAATCGCGTCTCTACTGTACGTAAGACCAAAGGATATCACGATGGGGCTACTTATCTACAGCTTCTTGTAAAGCAAGCCTTTGTTGTCGTGCATATGGGATATAAGTACTTTCAGAGTTAGAAACTCCGTTTGCGACAACCCCAATTAAATTTAATTTGCTCATCATCGCTGTAGCCTGAGATAATTGAGTACGAGTAACTTTATGAATGCTGGCTAGCATCACCACACTACGACAAGATGATGCAGCTAGCATGGCATCTACCATACCCAAAACTGGTGGTGCGTCTAAAATCACCAAATCGTAGTTTTCTTCAAATCCAGCCATTAACTGCTCCATACGTGGAGAACTCAACAGGTTTGCAGGGTCAGAAGGTTGTGGTCCAGCAGTCAAAATATCAATATAAGAGGAACTGGAAGACTGAACGCTAATTTGGTTCGGTAGAGGAGCATCACCTGCAAGCAGAGTCGAGAGTCCCTGTTCGTTAGGTAAATTTAGTTGTCTGTGTAAAGCTGGTTCACGAAGGTTCGCATCAATTAATAGCACTCGCTTGTGTAAACGAGCAGCACTCATTGCCAAACCCAAAGCCAAAGATGATTTACTGTCATCGGGTAACGCTGAGGTAATCATCAAAGATTTTAAATTACCAACATTATTCAGCAGTTCGATATTTTTAAATATCAAATCCAGCGACTCCCAACGGGGAGAAGACTGCATCACTTGAACTGTCCAAGGAGCCAAAACTTCTGGCTTTCCAAATGGTAACTTGATGGCAGAATCTTTAGACCTGCTGTGAGGCAATTTTGGCGTTGTTCCTAAAAGTGGTAAAGCAACTTGCTTCTCCAATTCGGCTGTGGTGCGAACAGCATCATCAGAAGCTTCCCGCACAAAGGCTGCGATACCACCCAACATTAAACCAACTACAGCTCCCAACAACATATTATTCTTCATGTGGGGACCCATAAAGGTTCCCAATTGTGGGTCTTCCACAATTTGCCATTCAAAACCACCTTTGGAAAGTTCTTGTCGCAACACAACTTCCGCTTTCAATAATTGCTGCAACCTGTCACGAGTGAGTTGTACTTGTGGCTGTAAACGGCTATATTCTGCTAATAAAGCCGGAAATCTTTTCAGGTCTGTTCGTGCTTCGGTTTCCTTTTGAGCCAAAACTTGGTCACGAGCAGCAAAAGCAAGAATGTTTGTTTGTGTTTCTACCAGTTGGCTGGAAAGAGTCAGGTCAATTTGGCTCTTTTGTCCTTGTTGTAAGGTCTGTTCAGAACTAGTGTTTGCTGCTTCTCCTCCTAAAGTTCTTCTTTGTTCTTGTTGTAGTAAATCCTTCTGGCTAGTAAGTTGCTCTAATAGCTTTTTCACACTAGGTGTTTCATCTGTAAACCGCAATCGCTCTTGAGCCAATGCTAATTCGGTTTTTTGAATTTCGTTCAGCAGTCCTTGGTAACGAGTATTTTGACTGAGGCGAGCTTCAACTAGAGCGTTTTGAGGTGTACTTTTTAATTGTTGTTGTAAAGATTTATAACGAGCTACAGCTTCTTCATATTGAGCACGAGTTGCACGTCGCTCTTGAACAACTGCACTTAACTGTTGTTCCAGTTCTTTTACCTGAGCATCAGGGTCAGTTAAGTTATTAACTTTACGGAATCTTAGTAAGTTAGAATCAGCTGTGTTTACTTCATCACTAACTTTTCTTAGTTGTTCTCTAATAACTCTTAGACCCTTTTTCAAGCGGTCATCCTGTTGTGTTTTATTGTAATCAATATAGACTTCCCGGATTGCCCGAAGAATTTCTTGAGTCTGCTTGGGGTCAGAAGAAGTATAATCAACACTAAATATTTTTGTACGTAGATTATTATCGTCTTTGACCTTAACTTGAGTTACTACTAAAGATTGTTTAATTTCTTCAACAGTGATATTCTTATACTTCGGATTTAATTTAAGTTTATCAACTGCCTGTTGCAGTAGCTTTGAACTCAGCATCAGGTTTAGTTGAGTTGCTGTGTCTATTTCTACTGTGTAGTCAGTAAACTGTTGTTGTTCTGTTTGTGCGGCTCCATCTTTCCTAACTTGATAGTTCGGCTCTACCAGCAACTGCATCGAGCTTCGATAAATGGGTTTTGCTCTTTGAGTAATCAACCCCGCTACCGCAACTGAAAGAACTAATACTCCTATCAACCAAGGAAGTCTGCGTAATAAAATTCCGAATAGTTGTCCGTAACCAGGTTCTGGTTCAGCAACTACCGGATTGAAACTGGGATTTAAACTAGTCTGAATCACTTTTACTATCCCTCAGCTAACAAATCGAATGAAGGTTTGATAATGTTCGGCTAGAAGTTTGGTCAATAACTTGTTCAACTTTGTTAAAGAACGCTTCTTCCGAAAAATTGTCCACCGCATGATTGCGGATACTTTTATAATCCCAATAGATTTCCCTGGCTTCTAGTAGTGCAGCTTGCAAGGAGTCTGGTGTTTGCCTTTTAAAGAATACACCGGTTTTACCAGGTATTTGAGTGTCTAACACCCCTCCCGCTCCAAAAGCGATGACAGGTGTTCCACTGGCGTTAGCCTCCACCGGAACTAACCCGTAGTCTTCTAAGGCTGCCACAATAACAAATTTGGCTTTAGAAAACAACTGGGTACGTTTTGAATCAGACACATGACCCACAAACTCAACATTTTCTAACGCATTAGACTGTAGACGCTCACGTTCTGGTCCGTCACCTGATATCAACAAAGGCCATCCCAACCAATTAAAAGCTTCGATTATTATATCAAGACGTTTATAACTTATCATTCGAGCCGATGCCAAAAAATAGTCATCTTTATTTTCGGAAAAAATAAATTTACCTGTATCAATTGGGTAGTTTATAACGATTGCTTGTTTATGATAAGTCTGTTTGATACGACGTGCAACAATACTGGAGTTAGCAATGTAAAGGTCAGGTTCTTGCGCGTATAGTAAATCTATCTTCCTCATAAATTGGAAGACTTGTTCTATTAAAGAAGCAAAGTACCTATAATCGCCGTACTCCCGTAAATAGGTTTCCGTATCCCACAAAAAACGAGTTATATTATGACAAAAGCAAATGTGGCGTGCCGATGGTTTTTTTCTTACCGCCTTCGCAAAGCTTGTACTACTACTGATGATTAAATCATACCCAGAAAGGTCTAAGGCTCTGAAAGCCGGGAAATAAAAAGGCGCCATCAGCCGGAAATATTTCTTAGCACCGGGTATATTTTGTAAGTAAGTTGTTCTAACTAATCTCTCACCCAAATCAATAGTTTTTTCTGCATCATATAAAGAAGTATATACATCCGCTGTCGGAAATCGTTTGCAAAGTATTTCAAATACGCGCTCTGCACCGCCTTTTTGTGTTAAATAATCATGGACTAAAGCTATTCTCATGTCCCATCCTTTAAGTTTACTGATGCTTATTACAGTTATAAGTAGAATTTGATGTAAGTATCTTTCTAGAGCAATATATTATTTTTTTGCTTTAGCGATACACCCTCAGGAAGCTGTTGATGATAAGAAAAGTTTTTACTTGTTTTGCTTTATATCTTGCCAAAAATTATTAAAATTGATTCAACTTTTAAAGAAAATTTCATACTCGCAGGTACAAGAATCAATTAAAACTCCTGGTAAACCACGAATTTGAGATTTATAATTTTCTATAGCTTGTTTTTTTTGTTGTCTTACGGAGCCGATAAATACTTTGTAAGCATTTGCTATATCTTGTTTTTTAAGAGTCGAATCCGAAGGTTTTCGCCAAAATGCCCAAATTGGATATTGTAACAATTCAGCCTCAATCCTAGCTTGTTCAATTGCACTCCTCACTAATTCATAGGTAGCTTCATGGTCTGGATGACCGTCTTTGTTATGGGGAACATAAATCTCCTCTGGTTTAAAAGATTGTAATATTTCAATCAATTTAGCTATCAATTTTTGCCGTGGTACGTTTTCTAGCTGTGACAATGAGCCATCTATTTCCCCCACAAACCTTATTGCTGATGGTTCAATGCCCAAATTGGATAGTGCGTTCGTGGCTTCCTGTTGTCGCAATTGAATTATTTCTTCCGGTTTGACCCATTCCGGTCTACCTAAATGTCCATCAGTCAAAAATACAACCTTTACTGGCACTCCTTGCGAATGTTTAAGAGCAATCGTACCCCCGCAACCAAAGGTTTCGTCATCTTGGTGGGGAGCAAACACGATGGCTTTTTTATTACTAACTGCTAGCGGTTGACTTTTGAACCTTAAAATCCAGTTAAAAAGTATTTGGTGTTTGAAGTCCCGAAGTATGGCGCCTGTAGCAACTCTGATTTTAGACATGATGACATAATAGGTATATTTAGTAGATTTAGTCCCAGTATGAAATTGTTAATTATTTATCGTTTAGAATGGAAAATTCAAGGTTTAATAGATACAAAAGTAGCTCAGTTAATCAGATAATTTTATGAACAAATATAAATAGACATTATTAATGTAACTATTTAAATATTATTGGGGAGTGGGGAGTGGGGAATGGGAGGTGGGGAGTGGGAGGTGTGGAACATTTTTCATGGGGTACGTACAATTTTTCAACGTCTTGGAGAATTACTGACAAAAACTTACATCTGTGTAAAGTAATTATGAAATTAAATCATTTTCATCATTTTTTTTAAAGCTTGGATAAAGTTTCTTAAAAGCACATTGTTGTTTTGCCAACAATATTAGTATTAATAACTAAAATTTTCTACAGTTTAAATGTTTTTTATCATAAGCTTTACATATTTAATCGCTATTATGTAGGAATGAACAATAATTAGGTTTACGTAGGTAATTCTACAAACCTAAAAGTCCTGTCAAAAGCAGTGTTTTCAATGGCTTGGGAAGAATGACTGGAATTCTTTATGAATTATTAATAATATGACGGCAAGACTACTTAGATGATAACGCCACAGCAGACGTGATATATATAACACTGACATTGCGGAGCTTCGATTCAGTTTCAAAAGCATGGTATTACAGGATACAGGGAAGCAGGTTTTTAAGTTTTTGCCTAAGTCCTCACTAGTATTTGTGCAGATGGCAATATGAAAAATTCATTTATAACATAACCTACTTTATGAAGATTCAGTAAAAATAACTAAGAAGAAACATGTGGAGACGCGATTTATCGCGTCTCCACGTATCAAAGACGCGATAAATCAAAGACGCCATAAATCAAAGACGCGATAAATCAAAGACGCCATAAATCAAAGACGCGATAAATCAAAGACGCCATAAATCAAAGATAAATCAAAGACGCGATAAATCAAAGACGCGATAAATCGCGTCTCTACGTATCGAAGACGCGATTTATCGAAGACGCGCTTTATAGCGTGGTTTTTTTTACTTGGCTACCGCTAAGGTTTTTGATGACGCGAAGTAGGCATTTTGTTCTGCACGCAGTTTGTCACAGAGTCTACCTGTAGGTAATTCTACGTCGTCGTAAGTTAAAACTTGGTCTTTGGAAACATCACGTTTGAGACGGCATCCTTCGGCTAATCCCATTGGTAGCAGGTTTTGCTCTTGGGCGATTTCCGAGTTTTCGCATTGTCCGTAAGTCATGTAACAACCTATCCCGTCTAATGTCTCTCCTGCTTTCAAGTCAATTTTGGCAGTGGTGACTACATCTACTAAGGGAGCGCCTAAGGGACTTAGGACGTAATCTTTAAATAGGACAGCGCGGGCTACGGATAATGGTACTTCAAAGTGACACAGGTGATAAGGTGTGTAAAAACTATATAGAGGACCTTCACCTAATTTATATAAGTTGAGGTAATGTCTTTGTTTGGGGTCGTCGTGAGTTGCAAACACAAATACCCCTGGGCCGGGTTTTGTCCCGACTACGTAATCAACAATCCCTCCCCATTCTTTGAGTTGGTCTACGTCATACATTTTGGTCATTTCGTCAACATGACCGTTAAAGTCGTAACCTAGCATTCCTCGTTTGGCAACACGAAGACCTGTTGCGTTGGCTACTATTGCTTGTTCAAAGGAAATTTTTGTCCCGTCAGCAAAGCTGGTTACCATCATCGGGTTTTGACCCCAACGTTTGGCAAAACCTTCTTGGGTAGTGGGGTTGCGGTAAGGGTCTTGTAGTCCTTTTATGTTCCCACACAGTAATGGAGTTAAGCCAATACTTTTAACAAATCGGTAAAGATTCATCTCTACTCCTGGTTGGTCTCCATCACACGCTGATAGAACCACTCCCGCTTTGTCGGCATACACTTTTAGGATTGAACCAACTGTACCGTCTAGTTCCGCGTTCATCATAATTACGTGCTTTTTATTGGCAATTGCTTCCATTACCACATGAGCACCAAACTCTACTGCTCCCGTTACTTCCACTAAAGCGTCTATTCCATCTGCTCGACACAGCAGCATCGCATCTTCTGTAACTACATATTTGCCATTTGCGATCGCAGTTTCTAGTTCAGTGATAGAATCGGCTACAGCGTAATTTTCGATACCAGCTTCGGCATAAGCACGTTTAGCAGAATCAATATTACGATTGGAAATTGCCACCAATTCCATACCAGGAAGAGAATTAATGATTTGATTGGCTATTCCTCGACCCATAAAACCAGCACCAATCATCCCGACTTTAATAGGGTTGCCAGCTTCAGCACGAGCTTGCAATGCACGGTCTACAATAATCATTGGTTTAACTCCGAGAATATAAGCTTACTATTTACTAGTTATAATTCCTAGGTGCGGAATTACTGGTTGAAAAATACCCTGAGAAATATTTGGAAAATAAAGTTTTTGAATTTCCCCCATTTCAATCAAGAAAGGGGGTTAAATCAGATAATTAGAGAGTAAAAGATGCTGATGATAATTTAACAATAAAAAGTGCTTGCTGCTTGTTTCATTTTTTATAGATAGTTTGTTGATTATGACTCAGACTATAAGATGCTAGTCTGGCAAAAATATAAATTATCTTGGACAGGTTCACAGGTATGGACAGGTTCACAGGTATGGACAGGTTCACAGGTATGGACAGGTTCACAGGTATGGACAGGTTCACAGGTATGTAGAGACGCGATTAATCGCGTCTCTACAAATCTATGATTCTAGTTAGCAGGGGTAAGCACCACCAACTGGAATGTTTTTAAACAAAGGCCAATTTAAATCTTTTTCAGATATTTCTGAAACTTCCAGAGGCCACTCGATATTGAAAAACGGGTCGCTGTAGCGCAGACCTCTTTCATACCCAGGAGTATAAAACTCACCTACCATGTACAGAATTTCTGTGTCATCAGTGAGTGCTTGATAACCGTGAGCAAACATTTCAGGGACATATAATCCACGATGATTTTCTGCGGAAAGTTCCACTCCAATATGAGATAAAAAGCTTGGAGACTCTGGACGCATATCAATAATCACATCGTAGATTGCTCCTTTTATACACCGAATAAATTTACTTTCCGCAGCTGGGGGGATTTGATAATGCATTCCTCGCAACGTACCTTTTTTGTAGTTATAAGACAAGTTACATTGAGAAACTACCGGTTTTAACCCATATGCTTCAAATTCTTGAGCACAAAAAGTACGAGCGAAAAAACCCCGATGGTCGTGTTTTTCTTCAATATCGATGATAAATGCATCTTTTAGCTTTGTTTCCGTAAATTTCATGGCTAGGTTAATACCTCAATTTGTTGGTTGTTGACTGGTTACTGTTGACCGATGACTTTTGACTGATGACCATAAGTAATTTTGGGAAACTCGTACAATTACACTGGTACAATTACGATTACAAGATGAATGGATGTTTTATTTTATAAACGTTCTCTGGAATTACGAAATACTTAATTGCATTCTTTACCTAAGTTTCATACAAAACTTAATTTTTTTAACAATTAATTATTTGTGTTGGATTTTACTTGATTCTTATCAGTAGAAAATTTTAAAATCTGATGATATAAATCAATATATCTTTGGGCATATAATTCCAAAGAATATTCTTTAACAGCAATTTGACGACATTTTTCGCTCATCGTAGCCCGCAGATTTTCATCTTCTAATAATTGGACGATGCAATCACGAAACTGTGTAATATTTTCTGGTTCTGCCAAAAGCCCTGTAATGTTGGGACGAACAGTGTCAGTAAGCCCTCCAACTCTAAATGTGACTACAGGTGTACCACAAGCTAAGCTCTCCATCGACACTAAACCAAAAGAATCACTACGAGTTGGATAGATAAATATATCAGCAGCGGCATAGATGATTGCTTTAAAAGAGTCGCTATCAACATAGCCAAAATTAAAACATGGCATCCCGATATCTTCTGATTTTACTTTGCCGTGACCAATAGTTATTACCACGGTTTCGGATTTTAAAGATGCTGGAATCATTTGTAAAGCTTTTATTAGTAAATCACCACCTTTTCGATAATCTTTGACACTAGTTGTACCAAACATTAAAACTTTTTTTCCGGAAGGTATTCCTAGGACTGAACGACAGTGTTCTTTGTTGTGTGGATAGTAAACTTCTGTATCGAGACCGTGGGGGATATAATGAATTGGAAAACGACGAAGCATACTTTTTTGTGCTAAATCGTAAATCCATTGACTAGGAGTAACAACATGTAATAGAGAACGACTATAAGCCCAATTTTTCAAATTCCATTCTAAACGGGTATTATCTTTCTTAACTTTAGGAGGAGTCTCTAAATGTGGACATTCACCACAACCGCTTCTCCAACGCTCACACTCATAGCTAGAAGTACAATGTCCAGTAAAAGCCCACATGTCATGAATAGTAAAAACTGTAGGCTTTTTAGTTAACCAAGGAAGCGCAAGATAGCTAATAAATTCGTCATGTATACAATGCAAATTGATGATATCCGTTGTGCGATAGGCTTCGTGTTTTCTAATATTCAGAGAACTGATAACTCGACTGATATCGTTTAAGCCAAATTCAACTTCTAATTTCCTGAGTACTGCTTCGACGGCTCTAACTGTATAACAACGCTTTTGAACAGCAATACTATTATCTGACGATTGATTACGAGCGCAAAATATTTTCGATTCAATGCCTTTTTTATTAATACCTGCATGGAGTCGATGCATTGTAATCCCTGTTCCCCCAGTTAGGGAATAATCACTCAAATTCAGTTGTAAAACTTGCATTTTATTTTTTGAAAGGTAGAGATTTCACCTGATAAGTCAGTTTGGGTGAGTAAGAAAACCCAACATCAACCCAGTATAAATTATTGCACCCGGCTTAAAAATCGCTAAAAGTTTTGATTTATGATTAAAACAGAGGAAAATTTATAACAGTCCTCTTTTCAAAACACTTAAAGATACTCTTATGATAATTGTACATGTAAAGTTTATCCCCAAGTTATTTACCTGAGAATTTTTTACACTACAAAGTATTCTCTGTAGTTTGACGTGGAAAAATTATTTGCAAAACCGATGCTCTGACTAAATTGAGGTATGGGATAATCGTATTAATCGTCAGTAGAGGCCAACGCCTTAAACTACCGAAAAATACTTTCCAGTTATTGGTTCTGAAGTGATTTAAAATTAAGTCACTGCAATATTTTTTGGGATAACCAATCTCTTCTAATTTGGCGTAAATACTGGGTAAATCTATGTATTGCATTCTCAGGAGTATTTTAGGTTCGCGCATCCAGTAACTAAGGCCAAAAACACTTTCCACATAGGTTTCTTTGCTGATTTTTACACTTCCACGAGCAGCGCAATACCCCACCCAATATACTTGTCCTTCGAGATTATTCAAACAAGGTTCCCAGTTTCTAATCGCTTTTTGAACTATTTCAGTACGGTATACTTGAGCAGTTAAGAAACCAATCCCAGAGTGATTTTCTTTTAAGCAACGTTGGAAAACAGCTTTACCATCAGGATTAACTTCTTCATTTTCAATATTAAATACACGCTCGTACAATATTTCGTTTGTCGGTTCATAGCGACAAGAAAAATTAAGTGTTAGCAACGATAGCTCAGGATGTTCGTGCAAATTTTGGAATACATAAGGGACTGCCTTATCTTCAACTTTATCATCATCACCAATCATCCATAAAAAATTAGTATCAGCCGCTTCAATACAATATGCGACATTTCTCATCACACCTATATTTTCACTATTTTTATTATTTGCGAAGCTTACCTCATGCAAAATATTTTGCCACTTTTGGATGATTTCCTGAGTATTGTCAGTAGAACAATTATCAGATACTAAGATTTTACATTCTGACTCAAAGCCTTTTATGGCTTTAGCTAACCAAGCTAATTGCTTGTCAAGCAATGCAGCTCGATTATATGTTGGTATAGCAATTGTAAGTAATTCACTCATAAAATAAAATTATATTACTGAAGCTTAACAGTTATATATAAATATATAGTAGCCAGAAGCAATTCGTCTAACTGTATAGTAAACAAAACGTGATTTTTAATTACAAGAGTTTTTGATGATTTTATTGTAAAATTACTAGTAAATAAATTAATAAAATGCTATCCTAATTGATTGATATTATGCAAGGAAAGCAACGGAAATAAAACTCACCGCTGCTTTAAATTATACCCAGTTAGGAAACTTTTAGTGCTAACTCACGAACGGGAGCAGGATAAATTCGCACTTCAGGTACTGGGACTACAAATTGCCCACCCCATTCACCAATAAAAGACATTTGTTCCATAATTTCTTCTTTTAAGTTCCAAGGTAGGATTAATACATAATCCGGCTTGGTCTCAAGAATTTTATCGGGATGAAGAATGGGAATATGTGTCCCAGGTAAAAATAGGGTTTGCTTGTGAGGGTTACGGTCTACTGTGTAGTCAAGAAAATCTGTACCGATACCACAGTAATTGAGTAAAGTATTACCTTTAGCAGGAGCACCATAACCAACAATAGATTTACCTTCCGATTTTGCAGCCAACATAAAGCTTAAAAGCTTACGCTTCGTTTCCTTAACTTTTTCGCCAAAAGTTACATAAGTTTCAATCCGGTCTAATCCCGCTGCAACTTCTTTAGCTTTTAGTTGGGCAACTCTCTCACTAATCTTTGGAGATTCTGCATCGTCATGTTTAGCGTAGATTCTTAAAGAACCACCGTGTGTTGGCAACTCTTCTACATCAAACAACGTTAAATTATGTGCGGCAAAAATCTTTTCGACAGTAAGGAAAGAGAAGTAAGAGAAATGCTCGTGATAAATCGTATCGAATTGGTTATGTTCAATTAGTTGCAAAATGTGGGGAAACTCCATCGTCAAAATACCAGATGGCTTGAGGATAATTTTCAACCCAGCGATAAAATCATTTAATTCCGGTACATGCGCTAAAACATTATTACCAATTAACAAGTCCGCTTGTGTACCTTGTAAAACTAACTCTTTCGCAGTTTGTACCCCAAAAAACCTTACCAAAGAAGGAATACCTTTTTCTTGAGCAAACTGAGCAATGTTAGCAGCAGGCTCAATTCCCAAAACTGGAATACCCTTTGTTACAAAGTTTTGTAATAAATAGCCATCATTGCTAGCAATTTCAATTACTTGGCTACTACCATTAAAGCCAAACCTGTCAACAATCATATCGGTGTATTCTTTAGCATGTTTCAGCCAACTTTCCGAATATGAAGAGAAATAAGCGTAATCACTAAAAATATTATCAGGAGTTTCAAACTGTTCTAGTTGAACTAATAAAGTTTCTTCTGAAACATACGCATGTAAAGGATAAAACTTTTCTGCCTGATTTAACTGTTCTGCTCGTAAATAAGCATTTGCTAAAGGTGACATACCTAAATCAGCAAAAGTATGCTGCAAAGGCTGACCGCTAAAACGACACTTCGCTTGACCCATGATGGCTATATTCTCCTAATGAAAAAATTAATTGGGAATTGGGAATTGGGAATTGGGAATTGGGAATTGGGAATTGAGAATTGCTCTTTGCGAATTGCTCTTTACCCATTACCCATTACCCATTACCCATTACCCATTACCCATTACCCATTACCAATCACCCTTTCTTTGCCCAGAAGAAATCTTTATCTATTTGCTGAGTACGAATGAGATATTCCAGCTGTTTGAGACGAGTAAAACCACGAGCCTGAAACACATCTTCGGTCATATCAATTTGACTAAACACATCATACAGTTGTTTAGCACCACGTTCAGCGTTCCAATCTGACTTAAAGCCAGGTAATAAGGTATTTATTTTCTCGAAAGATACCTTGTAGCTGCGATTATCTGAACCTTGCTCACCAAAGCTTAGCTTACAGCCAGGAAAGACCTCTGCAACAATCTCAGCAATTTCTTTGACGCGATAGTTATTAGCTGTGTCCCCAACATTGAATATTTGGTTGTGAACAATGTCGCGAGGTGCTTCCAAAGCGCAAACGATTGCTTTGCAAATATCCAAAGCATGAACTAAAGGACGCCAAGGAGAACCATCGCTGGTCATTTTAATTTCTTTGGTTGTCCAAGCTAACCCAGCTAAGTTATTTAATACAATATCGAAACGCATCCGAGGAGAAGCTCCGAAAGCTGTCGCGTTCCGCATAAAAGTAGGAGAAAAATCGTCATCCGCTAGGGGGGTAACATCTCTTTCTACAAATGTTTTACATTCCGCATAGGCTGTTTGGGGGTTCACAGGTGTTTTTTCTGTAACCTCACCATCGGTTGCAACACCATAAACACTGCACGAAGACATATAAACAAATCGACGAACTCCTGCTTCTTTTGCCAGTTTGGCAAGACGTAGCGAGCCTTTATGATTAATATCGTATGTAATATTAGGTGAAAGTTGTCCAGTTGGGTCGTTAGAAAGTTCCGCCATGTGAACAATTGCTTCGATACCTTGCAAATCTTCCACAGTAATGTTGCGGATATCTTTGTTTAGGGTTTTAGCAGTAAAGTCCGTGCCGTTGTACAACCAACCCACTTTATAAAAACCTGTATCAACACCGGTAACTTCATGTCCCCGTTCTAATAATAGAGGAGGTAATAACGAACCTAAATACCCTTCTGTTCCAGTTACCAATACTTTCATTGTCGTTAAACCTTATGAATTAATTGTTGTTAATAAATGAGATTGTTCAGGAATTTCCGCAACAATTGCCTTACCGATTTCAATTGATGAAGTGGCAGCAGGAGAAGGTGCGTTACATACGTGAACAGCATTTTCAGCATGAATAATTAAAAAATCATCCACCAATGAGCCATTATCCATCAAAGCTTGTGCCCTTACACCAGCATGAGTTGGTACAACATCAGATGCTGTAACTTCCGGAATCAATTCTTGCAAACTTTTAACAAAAGCCGCTTTGCTAAAAGAGCGAATAATTTCTTTAATTCCTTCATCTGCATGTTTTGCAGCCAATTTCCAAAAAGCTGGATAGGTCATTACCTCAACAAAATCACGCAAGTCAAAATCTGTTTTCTTGTAACCTTCACGCTTCAAACTTAAAACCGCATTTGGACCAGCATGAACGCTAGTGTCTATCATACGGGTAAAGTGGACGCCAAGAAAAGGAAATTGTGGATTTGGAACAGGGTAAATTAAACCTTTTACCAAATAGCGTTTTTCTGGTACAAGTTCGTAATATTCTCCTCGAAACGGTACAATTTTCGCTTGAGGATTCACATTAGCGAGCTTAGCTATTCTATCGCTGAATAATCCAGCACAGTTGATTAAGAAACGAGTTTCATATGTGCCATTATTAGTTTCTAACACATAATTTTTGCCGCTGGAAAGTATTTTCTCAACTTTAGTATTGAGTTTTATTTCTCCACCTTGCTTTTGAATTAATTCAGCGTATTTTTGCGAAACCTGTTTGTAATTAGCAATACCCGTAGAATAAACTCGAATTCCCCCTACAGATTTAACATAAGGTTCAAATTCTTTGACTTCCTCGGCACTAATTTTTTTTACTTGGATGCCATTTTCTAAACCACGTTGGTAAAGATTTTCTAGACGAGGTAATTCTTCTTCTTTTGTAGCAACAATAACCTTACCACAAACTTCGTGGTCAATACCATGTTCTTGACAAAAATCTACCATTGACTGACAACCGTCACGGCAAAATTTTGCTTTAAAACTCCCAGGTTTATAGTAAACCCCGGAGTGAATTACACCACTATTGTTTCCTGTTTGGTGAAATGCTAATTTACTCTCTTTTTCCAGCACAACAATTCGTGCATTAGGATAACGTTTAGCTAAAGTCATCCCTGTAGAGAGTCCAACAATTCCACCACCAATAATTGCAAAATCGTACATTCTTTTTTACCCTGTAACAAAACAATTCGCAGTAAGCCGAAGCGGCACGCTGCGCGAACGCAGTTCGCAATTCGCAATTAATTAGCAATTGGGTAATTATTTAACTAATTGCGAGATGTTAACTGTGGACTACGATGGAAACTAAGATATGGGAAACGGTAATTGCGAATTGCGAATTGCGAATTGCTTTTACCAAGATTTCCAAGGAGCTTTGTTCTCGCTCCACATTTCTTCGAGATATTTTCTATCTCTTAAGGTATCCATTGGTTGCCAAAAACCACTATGTTTGTAAGCTGACAATTCTCCCATTGTCGCTAGCTTTTCTAATGGTTCTTTTTCCCATACTGTTGAATCGTCTTGAATAAAATCAATTACTGATGGTTCTAGTACGAAATAACCTCCGTTTATCCAAGCTCCATCACCATCTTGTTTTTCTCGGAAACTGGAAATTTTTGTTTGCTCCTGTCCTAATACAATTGCACCAAATCGTCCTGGTGGTTGTACTGCAGTCAGTGTTGCTAATGTTTTGCTTTCTTTATGAAATTTAATTAACTCGGTTATATTCACATCGCTGACACCATCACCATAAGTGAAACAAAAAGTATCATTACCGACGTGTTCTTTTACCCGTTTTAATCGTCCGCCAGTCAGTGTATTATCACCAGTATCAACCAACGTGACGCGCCAAGGTTCCGCATAACCGCAATGCACGCTCATTTGATTAAACCGCATATCAAATGTTACATCTGACATGTGTAAAAAGTAATTGGCAAAGTATTCTTTAATCACATAACCTTTATAGCCACAACAAATAATAAACTCATTAATGCCGTGAGATGCATAAATTTTCATTATGTGCCACAGTATCGGTTTGCCACCAATTTCGACCATTGGTTTAGGTCTGACGCTTGTTTCCTCACTTAGGCGCGTACCCAGTCCTCCAGCCAAAATCACTGCTTTCATGTAATAGTTTCCTCTTAATATTTCTAGTAGATGAATACTTGGTTTACTCTGAAATTCAGAAATGACCAACAAGCGAAAATACTTTTATAGATTTCCATAGTAAACAAGTTAACCGTATTTTTACCAGCAAGTATGAAGACGATGTAAATAAATTTGTTGGCCGTGTAAAAAAACGAAAAAGCTGTTAACATGCTCTCTTAACATTGGGAAATTACAAAAATAGCAATATATTTATAAAACTTTATGGAAATATAACAATTGTCTTCCCCATTATTACCGAGAACAAAAATTTTGCTTACTTAAAGTATAATTGTCGCATCTATTACTTATAATCTACTTATTATTTTTTTCTCATCTATTGTTGCTTATTGATTTTTATATTAGGTAATTAAAACTAGAAAAGCTATTGGGAAGTAAAAGCCTAGAAATTTAGATGCAGTTATTTGTAATTTACAATACAATTATTTGCCATAATTTTGTACTAATTAAGGATTTATTTAGATACTTTGATTATCTTAAAATAGTTTGGTATTTTTGCAATGATAAATTTGAGCTAATTACACATTTGGGGAGATTTACGTACCGACCAAGAAACCCCACCCCCAACCCTCGAAGAAAACCCACCCCCAACGGTGACTCCCCGTTAACGGGGAGGGGGCTACGACAAAATCATAAGAATAGAGCACAGAATACAGAACATAGAACATAGAACTATAGAACAAAAATAGTTGATTTATCATTGCAGTAATATGTCGTCAAAGGCTTACATACAGCATTTTGCAGATAAATGAGGTACGCCAACTAAAGACTAAAACTCTTGTGGGGTGGGCATCCTTGCCCGCCCGATTGTACTTAGCTAACTTGAAATCCGTTGTATATATAGTCGTAGCCCCCTCCCCGCGTGCGGGGAGGGGGTTGGGGGTAGGGTTTCTTTAGGAGTAGGTTTCTTTGGGAGTAGGGTTTAATCTACGAGCCACCCTTTTTCAGATAATTATAATTAGGCAATAAAGTATCGCATTTAGTTTCCACAACAATACAAATACTATTTAATGCCTGTTGATAATTATCCATATCATCTTGCTTCAAAGATATTTTAGCGGCTTGCTTTAAATCCTCAACGGCTTGTTGATGAAATTGCTTAGATTGATTTCCGCCATACTGTGCAAGTTCATAGCGGATAATACCACGTTTCAGATATACTTTTGCTAATTGAGAGTTAACGCGCAATGCCTTATTAAAGTCCTCAATCGCCTTCCTGTACTCTGCCTCAAACTCGCTACTGTATTGAGCAATCTGATATCGCACTAATCCCCGTTGAAAAAGTGCTTCTGCTCGCGACGGGCTAACATTTAATGCTAAATTAAAGTCCTCAATCGCTCGCTTATAATTTTGTTGCGAGTCACCGCTAAACTTAGCAATTTGGGCACGCACAACACCTCGTCTGATAAAGGCTTCGACCTCATCAGGGTTGAGACGTATTGCATCATCAAAGTCCTCGATTGCTAAACGATACTCTCGTTCTGGGTCGCTACTATATTCTGCGAGCATATAGCGAACATTCCCTCGGTTTACATATGCTTTTGTTTCCGAAGGATTGATTTGTATTGCTTTGTTGAAATCCGCAAGCGCTCCTTCATAATCTTTAATATTAAAACGAGCGTTAGCACGATTTACATAAGCCCTAGCATTTTCAGGTTTTTTTTGTATCGCTTTACCAAAACTATCAATTGCTCGCTCATAGTCGCGTACGGTATAAGCTGCATGACCTTGTGCATAGAATTCTTCGTAAGTTCCTTTATCTGGACTTTTCTTACGCTCAAGAAAGCTTTGTTGAGTGTAAGCGCTTTCGGCATTTGTATAGGGACGATTTGTTAATTTAACCATTAAATCCAAATACCCCAAAAATGCAAATCCCAGTACACACAAAATCACTGGATAAATTTTTGGCTTTTTGGGAGGTTTATAGTACGCAACTCTTGGTAATGCTCCTGCTTGCCAATTATTAACATGTCTATTATTTCCCTGAGTTGTTTGGGCTACTCGTCGTAGTGAACGGGTAGACCGATAACGCCTTTTTGCTGGTACTCTTTGTTTTAAATGTTCTTTCGCCTCTACTGCTTCAGGTGTTGGAAATGGGTCGCGTCCACCTAAGCGTGTACTCCGCTCGCACCAAGGACAACTTTCTTGATGATTGCCATACCGATGCTGTGGGTTTACTTTGCAATTCATTAAAGCTTCTTCCGCTTCCGACAGTGCTAGCAACCAAGTTTGGGCACTGGGACGCTGTTCGGGATTAGTGTGACCGACTTCAAAACACTGCAGAAATAAATTTTGTAAAGAAGGATGCAAAACTTCCCAAGGTGGTGCTATAGGGGTAGGAATATACGGAACCTTCCGCTTTTGACTGTAGGTAAAATGACCCGCTGCAATTCGCGCTTCATAAGTAGGTGGTTCCCCCGCACCTTGATAAATCCCTGAAAATGGGTGCGTGCCTTCCATTAATAATTGAAAAATTAGCACCGCTAAACCAAACAGGTCATGGGAAACTGTTCTATCACATTGAGCAAATATTTTATTTTGTAATTCTGGGGGAGTAAACTCCGGTTTGCCTACTGGACATCGGTAAACTGCTTGATTTTCAGGGTCACGAACTTGAAACGAGTCGGTATCTACTATTGTTACCAACGCTGTGTCGCTCACCAAAATATTTGATTCGTTTACATCCCCAACGCAATATCCACTCGCATGTAAAGAGGCAAAAGCTGCTGCCAAATTGCGAGCGGTACGCACCAAATATTGATAATTAAATAATGGACAATGTTGACGACGAGTTCTAGGATTATAAAAATCGATAACCGGACGCATCCCCCGAATGCGCGGCATCAAAAATCCAATTACATTCCCACTTCCATCTTCTGCTCGCAATAATTCCATTGGCCAAGCAATGGAAATATGCCCTAAAGTTACTGTTGGATTTTCTGGAGGATGAGCTAGCATTACTTCTAGCTTGCGGGCATGTTCTAAAGAAGGCTGGTGATAGACTTTTGCCACTAAATTGGCATCACCAGGCATCGTATAGATACATGCTTCACCACCACGTCCTAAACTGACTGTAAGATTTATGGGAGTTGCTTCTTTGTTGGTAAGACAACGTAGTACCTGCATGATAAAATTATCTATATATAATGTTTACGAACAGTTTACGAACAGCCTACTACCCGCGTAACGCCGCCAGTATTAGGGTCAAATCATCATCTGTACGTTGTGTAATTCTATCGGAACGTAAAAACCCCACTAATTGCTCGCTTGCTACCATTTTATCTTCCGCATTTGTGACAAAATCAAATAACGGTTGAAAGAACGGCTTGTGTGGTTCAGAAATTGCCATATTCATAGCCAACAATTGCAGCCCGTCGGTAAAAACAGCAACATTGACTATATCCTCACGCCATACCCGTACCTGGGCTGTATCCAAAGCTCCAAATGAAGTTAAAAAAGTGGTCTCATTCATATATTCGCCAATATCAGGCAAAGTCAGGGCAATCAAATCACCCTGACTATTTTTAGCCACAGCAGCACCATCACCTATCTGAGCTACAGCCACAACATTGGGAGAAGCAACTACAATAATTAAAGTTGTCGCAAAATCAGAAACAGGTAAGCTAGCGGCAGACGCTTCCGACTCCAGAGCTTTAAGAGCAGCTAACATCGCGTCAGCCAACACCGAGCAAATTAATTTATCGTCGCGAAAAGTCGAAAAAGTAATCTCAGCAAGGGAAATATGTTCCACCACAGCTTCTGTAGCTAACATAGCACCGACTTTTCCTTGGCTGGCGCTCCCAGCACCATCAGCAACCACAGCCACTAAAACATTATCAGGTAATATCGAGAAGCGGTGGGCATCTTGGCACAAAAGATTATTTTTCACATGGCTAGTGCCACATACCGAAGCAGCTAACACCTGCCAATAAGGCATTACTATTGATTGTTCCATAAAATAATTTCACACAGGAATTTCACACCGAGTGTGTACCGTTAACCGTCAACCGTCAACAGTCAACAACTAAACAGAACCCCAACCAATGGGTGGTAATGCGACCTGTTCGTCCACCTGAGAATGTGAAATAGCCGACATACTAGCGGACAGCCAAACAAACATCTCAACGAAATTTAGTCCCTTCAACTTTAAAGGAGTACGTACCGAAATTTTACTTAGGCGAGTTATGTTAGCATTTTCCACACCAACAGTAAAGAATGCTACACGCTTATTCGCTTCGTCAGTTTGTATCCTTTGTGCAGCCTGTTCTACAATATGGTCTAACTCGCCTTGTGGTTCACCATCGGTAATTAAAAACACCCAGGGGCGATAATAGGCGATACCATTTGAGCGATACTGAGACTTACGCTCGGCAATCATATCCAAAGCTTTATGAATTCCCCCACCCATATTAGTCAGTCCTTGAGCTGTCAATATTGGTGGGTTAAATTGGTCTGCAGTTACAAAATCCTGTACTATATTAATTGTACTATCAAATGTGACTATTGCTACTTCAACTCGCCGTGAAGCTAAAGAGTTTTTAACTAACTCATCTTTAAAACTTAGTAAACCCTGATTTAAAGCTTCAATTGCCGTTCCTTCCATCGAACCAGAAGTATCGAGTAATAGGACACATGGACAACGAGGTTCAGGATTTTCGGCGAACTCTACTACTTCATCAAGTTTTAATGTATCAAGCATAACTTTTTGCGTTATGTTAAAATCCAAAATTTTATTTCCTTTTCTTCAAAGTATATAGCCTCAAAGGACGTATGGACTATAGCAATTGTGTTTGAGCAATTAGAATTTAATATTAACTGTTACAAAATTTTGCCTCCTAAAACCATAAAGCTTTACTAAAATTATCCTTAAGACATCACAAGCACTCGACTGGGTATACCCAAGTAAGCGTGCTCTATATAGCTCAGCTTATACAAATATTTATACTTTGATTATCTACGATACATCAAAACATTACATTTTGTCCAAGAAATATTTAAAGATTTGATGTAGAAATGCTGGAAAATAACATAAATTTCATCTAAATTATTAACAATAATATCTCCAAAAATGTTTAGTAAAATCACAATAAATAGCCTGAAAAATTCTCTCTAAAAATCTAGTAAACAATCTGGAAAAAAATGTTACCCAAACAGTTTGCGGTAAAAATTTTAGCTGTTAAGATGTATACATCATGATTTCAAATAATTTTCTCAGAGAAAAAATAAATAAAAAATTTCAGGATTTGCTTCTATTTATCATTCACCAACTTTAAGTCTAACAATCAGGAAGATTCCAAATAAATGAATAACGGTACATTTACGCAGTTGCGTCCCATAAGCTTACTAAAACACTTATCAAGTAGTCACGACACTACTTGCGTAGAAGTATTAAACAATTCTGTAAGCTGGAAAATTTACTTAGAACATGGGAAAATTACTTATGCAACAAATTCAGTAGAACCCTTTGATAGGCTAGAGCGACATTTACGCCGTCTCAGCCACCAGTTTCCGAGCATCACCAATGAAATTCGCGTACAACTACGCTTGACGTTTGATAATGACTTAACTACGCAAAATCAAGCAAGCTTGCATCCAGAACCAAACACTTTTTCAGTACCAGTAGACTATCAAGCAATATGCTGGTTAGTGAATGAGCAACACTTGAACCCAGACGAAACAGCAGTATTGATTCAGGAAGTAGTAAAAGAAGTAGTCGAATCATTCTTATTAATCAACAAAGGGACTTATGAGCTAAAAAACGGCACTAATACGCTCCCAAAAATTTGTCGGCTAGATACAGAAAAAACATTAGTATACTGTCAAGAAAGATTAGAAGCTTGGAAATATCTAGCACCACAATTTTCCTCTCCATTTCAGCGTCCATATGTATGGATGAAAACAACAACACAGAGAATAAATCTACCTGGGATAGAAGAAAATCTTGCTATCTGGATGAAAGGTTTTAGTTTACGTCATCTTGCCGTAATCATGAACCAAGACGAATTACAGCTAGCAAGAACTTTATATCCGTACGTTATCAACGGAACGATTTTGTTACATGAACCAGACCCACCATTCGATAAACTACCCAGAACATTTGAAAACTTTACACAAATTCCCACTTACTCCAAAGAATTGGCATCTAGAGAATCACGTAATAAAGTGGTAACAGTAAACAGCACTACCACCCTTAAACCGTTGAGTAATTACACTGAATCAGCAACGACCCCCGTCAGGTCATCACGAGTGTCTACTCCTGTTAGAGAAAAAGTTCAAACAATTTCCACATCGAGTAGCACTACCACCACAAAAGAAAAAACAGCTAATTCGTCAGCAACCCCGAAAAAGCTCTACAAAATTCTTTCCGTCGATGATAGTCCTACCATCCTCAAAGAAATCAGTCATTTCCTAGAAGATGAAAATTTTTCTGTAGTGACAATCAGCGAACCCCTGAAAGCGGTAATGTCTATTATTAGAGAAAAACCAGATTTGATTTTGTTAGATTTGAACATGGAAGGAATCGACGGCTATGAATTATGTCGGTTAGTCAAAAATAACTCCATGTTCAAAAAGACCCCAATCGTCATGGTCACAGGGAATAAAGGACTAGTAGATAAAGTCAGAGCCAAACTAGTAGGCGCCTCAGGGTATTTAACCAAACCATTTGACCGCACAGAATTACTAAAGACCGTGTTTATGCATTTAGCTGCATGATGACTATAAAGTTATTAATCGCTAGTCAAGAGTCAAATACTACCAAATTCACAACATCTTATTATTGTAGAGACGCGATTTATCGCGTCTAATATATCGCGTCTACCAAATTACAACATATTATTATTGTAAAGACGCGATATATCGCGTCTTTACAGTGTGTGCGTGTAACATTTTGCCAGAAAAATACTACAAATCTAGATGCTCGACGCCGAAAAAAGAAAGTTACGCTAAATAGACTTTTATTTTCCATAAAACACAATCATACTTAATAAATAAGGATGGTGAGGATTAAAAACATGACGACAGTTTTAGTAGTTGACGATACAGCTTCTCAGCTGGAATTAATTAATAGTTTTTTGCAAGATGCTGGGTATACAGTTATCAAATCTTCTGATGCGAAAGACGCATTTAATCTCGTAGTTACTCATCAGCCAGACGCCATAATAACTGATGTAGTAATGCCTGGAATGAGTGGATTTGAATTTTGCCGTATGCTGAAGAGAAATTCAGAAACACAAAAAGTACCTATTATTATTTGTAGCTCTAAAAATAAAGATATTGACCGCATTTGGGGATTGCGACAAGGGGCAGATGTTTATTTAACTAAGCCTTTCACCAAGCAAGACTTAATCAGGGCTGTTAAATCGGTTGTTTTGTAAGCAAGAATAAAACAAGCAAAAGGAAGAAGCTACAAGCAAGAAGCAAGCCTCTTCCTCAACTATACAAAGTCTTCATAATCTTTACAAAATCTATATTGATAACTGTGGTAACTACTATATAATCGTGATAAACATACAGTCTAAATTATTCAGTCTGTATTTTTCAATAATGTGATTGCATCATACCTAAAGCGGTTAACGTAAGAAGTGAAAGTCATACACTCCACAACTTAAAATAACTTAATTACATATAAATTATAGTTTTTTCTTATTTTTGAGAAATGACATTTTTTTACTGCAATCAATTATTATCATAAAATATCGCCAATCAAACAAAAATATTTTATTTTACGAAATAAGAGATATTTCAGAATGAGCATACTCAGCAATCCAAAATTACGCCAAGTAGTACGTCGAGCCGTAAAACCATTTATTCCCACAGGGGTCATCTTAATGTATCATCGTGTTGGTGAACCAGATTTGGACCCCTGGTCACTGCATGTAACACGAAAGAATTTTCAAGAACAAATGGAAATATTGCGAAAATACGCAAATCCAATCAGCCTAAGAGAATTAGCTCAAGCTCAACAAAAGGGTAAAGTTCCAAGACGTTCTGTTGTTGTCACCTTTGATGATGGTTATGCCGATAACCTGTACAATGCCAAACCAATATTAGAACGTTATGACATACCCGCGACCTTCTTTATAGCCACAGGTCATATAGGTCAAGAACGGGGATTTTGGTGGGACGAGCTACAAAAGTTATTCTTGCAACCAGGTAAACTACCGGAAAAACTGACAATTGAAGTAGATGGTGCTGTCCATACCTGGGATTTAGGAACTGTCGCTAATTACAGCCAAGATGACTACCAACGCGATAAAGGTAGAAGAGCTTACGAAAGTGACCCATCATCTCGACTTGGTTTTTACTATTCAGTTTGGCAGACAATTCAATGTTTTCCCAAAGAAGCGCAACTTCCGGTTATAGAACAAATAAAAGCTTGGGTTGGTTCTGAAGTCGTAACAGACCCAGACGACCGTTCTCTTTTACCAGAAGAATTATGTGCTTTAGGAAATAGAGAGCTAACAGAAATAGGTGCTCATACAGTAACTCACCCATCCCTCAAAGAACATCCAGCAGAGTTTCAATTAAAAGAAATTCAGGAAAGCAAAGCTTATTTAGAAACACTTCTTAACCGTCCAGTGACTAGCTTTGCCTATCCATACGGAAGCTATACAACCGAAACAGTTAGCCTATTAGAACAAGCTGGACTAGACTGCGCTTGTTCTACGGTAGAAGGTTTAGTCTGGAAAGGTAGCAACGGTTTTCTACTTCCTCGCTATCACGTTCACGACTGGAGCGGAGAAGAATTTGCCCAGCAGTTAGAGAAGTGGTTTAATAACTAGGTTCTTCAGTTGTTGTAGAGACGCGATTTATCGCGTCTGATATATCGCGTCTCTACATTGACACAAGTTTTACAATCTATTTAGAATTTCTATGTAATATTGACAAAAAAATAAACATTAAAAATGAGCAACAATTATTTATAAAGTTTGCTTTATAAACCTATTCAAAGTTCATTTTAAATATAAGATTTTGGTCTTTTATTGTAATACAATATAAACATCTAAGACTAAGTAGTTAGGCATAAGAAATATTAATGAGTTTGTTGATGATATTAGCGCTAAAGCGCAACTACAAACAAAAATCAGGGTATTTGCAGGTAATTGTTTTTTGATTTTTATCTCTAGTCTACTTAATGATAATTTTTAGCTCGGTGTAAAAAGAATTATGAAATTGAGTGTAATAATACCTTGCTTCAATGCGGCTGAAACAATTCTGGAGCAATTAGACGCATTTGCAAATCAAAACTGGTTAGAACCTTGGGAACTTATTATTGCTGACAACGGTTGCACCGACGAAACAATAAATATAGTAGAAAACTATAAAAAAAATCTGCCGAACTTACGCATTGTTGACGCATCAAAGAAAAAAGGTCCATCTCATGCTCGTAATGTAGGAGCGAATGCAGCAAAGTCCGAAGCATTAGCTTTTTGTGATGCTGATGATATAGTTGAACCAGGCTGGGTTGCAGCAATGGGTGAAGCACTCTCCCGTCATGATTTTGTCGGTGGTCGTAATGAATACTTGAAGCTGAATGAACCTTGGTTGGTAAAAAATTATGGTGTCGAGAATGGTGATGGAGTGACTTTCGACCATCCATATTTGCCATATAAAGGTGGTGGGAATATGGCTATAAAGCGTTCAATTCATCTAGCAGTAGATGGTTTTGATGAAACTCTTGTATTCCACGAAGATTGTGATTACTGTTGGAAAGTTCAGCGTACAGGAGTAAAGCTAGTAGAAGAACCAAACGCAATCATCCAGATTCGCTTACGTCCAGATATCAAAGGGGTATTACGTCGCGAACATCGTTGGGGTATGTATGAGCCACTTTTCTATAAGAGACACCGACCTTTTGGTTTACCTCAAATGATTTACTGGACAACATGGATTAAAGCACCTGTCAAGTTTTTATTACATCTTATTACTTTTAAAATACGCGACAAAACAACTTTAAATTGGTGGTTAAAATATTTTGCATATCAAGCAGGTTTGCTAAAAGGTTGTATTTTATTTCGCTATGCTCCGGGAATGTTTCACCCTGGAGAAATTCAATAATTGGTGGTTGGTAAACGGTAATTGATAATTGGTAATTTATTACGCCCGGCGATTTCTAATCGCTGGGTCTTATCCATCGGGTCTTATCCATCGGGTCGTATCGTCTGTTCAAAAAAGGTAGAATGTTCAGGTTGGTGGTTGCCCATCAAAGGCCATACCTTAAAGATACGAACATTCAGACGACCGATAGAACAAGTAAGACTTTTTATGCGTATTTCTCTTAAATGGCTACAGGAACTTGTAGAAATAAAATTAAGCCCAGAAGAATTAGCTAAAATCCTGACGATAGGTGGGTTTGAAGTAGAAGATATTGAAGACCGTCGCACTTGGGCTGATGGCGTTGTGGTCGGCAAAGTTTTGCAACGCGAGCAACACCCCAACACTGATAAATTAAGTGTTTGCCAAGTCGATATCGGTACTGGTGAAATTTTAAATATCGTCTGTGGCGCTTCTAATGTCAAAGCAGATATATTTGTACCTATTGCGACTGTGGGTACTTATTTACCAAACAAAGATTTAAAGATTAAACCCGCTAAATTAAGGGGTGTTCCTTCTAATGGGATGATTTGTTCTTTGTCAGAATTAGGTTTAACTAGCGACATAGATGGCATCCATATTTTTACGGAGAATGATATTACTCTAGGTGGTGATGTGCGCCCGTTATTGGGTTTGGATGATGTCATTTTAGATGTTAGCTCAACCGCAAACCGTGCTGATGCATTAAGTATGGTCGGTCTTGCACGAGAAGTTGCAGCCTTGACGGGTGGCAAGCTCAGCATTCCTGAACCCGGTGAAATATCAATTCCTCAAGGTAAAGGTAATTTAGCTATCAAAGTTGATGACACTCAGGCAAGTCCTGCTTATTTCGGTACGGTGGTGGAAAATGTCAAAATTGGCCCATCTCCAGAATGGTTACAGCAACGTTTAAGGGCTGCTGGTACACGCTCCATCAATAATATAGTGGATATTACTAACTATGTATTGTTGGAATGGGGACAACCATTACACGCTTTTGACCGCGAGCGTCTTGTTTCTGTTGCTGGAAGCGAAAATTTAGCTGTTGGTGTACGTTTCGCTGATGCTGGAGAAACACTCAAAACATTGGATGGGCAAACCCGCAATCTCTCTACACAAAATTTATTAATTACCGCTAATGGTAAACCTGTTGCGCTTGCGGGTGTTATGGGTGGGGAAGAAACCGAAGTTAATGACAGTACGCAAAATCTTTTACTCGAAGCTGCGTTGTTTGATAGTATCGCTGTTCGCCGTTCTTCCCGTGCTGTGGGTTTAAGAAGTGAAGCTTCTACCAGATATGAGCGAGGGGTAAACTTGGCAACTCTGGAAGTCGCTTGTCGTCGAGCTTTATCGATGATGGTTGAGTTGGCTGGTGGTACTATTGTAAATCAAGCAATTAACGACCGTCGTCCTGACCCATCAACTTGGAGTCGTTCCATTGAGTTACGTTTAGAGCGAGTTAATGAAATTTTAGGATTCGTTCTGGTAGATGAAAACGAGGAAGAGCTAAAAGCTATCGATGTTGAACGTACTTTGACTGCCTTGGGATGTGAATTAACACTTTCAGGTGAGGGAACTTGGCTGGTGAAAGTCCCCCCTTACCGTTATCGCGATTTAGAACGGGAAATAGATTTAATAGAAGAAGTCGCCCGTCTCTACGGTTACGATAATTTTTGCGATACCTTACCCGAACAAGAAATGGTAGAGCCTGGTTACTTACCATTTGAAGTGCAAATGCTCCGTAAGTTAAGAAGTAGTTTGCGAGGGGAAGGTTTAACAGAACTAATACACTATTCCTTGGTCAAACCAGGTGATGACCGAAAAGTAGTATTAGTGAACCCTTTGTTCTCAGAATATTCTGCCCTTAGAAGTGATTTAATCACTGGATTAATAGACGCCTTTCAATACAACTTAGAACAAGGAAACGGTTCTCTCAACGGCTTTGAAGTTGGGCGAATTTTTTGGCAAGAAGAAGACGGACTTCAAGAAGCCGATGCCGTTGCCGGTATTTTGGGAGGCGATCGCACCGTGAGTAAGTGGTCAACCAGTGGACGAGAAGAAGCGATGACCTGGTATGAAGCCAAAGGAATCTTAGAGGGTGTATTTAATCACATGGGTCTGCAAGTAGAATATCAACCAGACCAAAGAGATGAGCGCTTGCATCCAGGGCGTACAGCCTCATTATGGATAGGAGGGGAGAGGCTAGGCAGCTTCGGTCAATTGCATCCGCAACTAAGGCAAGAGCGAGGTTTACCAGAATCAATCTATGTATTTCAACTTAGTCTAGATGTGCTTATAGAGGCGATGGACAAAGATGATATCTTAATTCCCCAATTCAAAGCATACTCTACATACCCCGCTTCAGATAGAGATATTGCTTTCTTCGCACCGACAAAATTAACAGTCAGCGAAATTGAAAAAGCAATAAACAAAGCAGGAAAAGGTCTACTAGAATCCGTGGAATTATTTGACGAATATAGAGGTGAAAATGTCCCAGACGGACAACGGAGTTTAGCATTTCGCTTAATTTACCGCGCTAGTGAACGGACACTCACCGACGCAGAAGTCGAACCAGTACATCAAAAAGTTCGTGATACCCTTATCGAAAAATTTGGTGTGACACTTAGAAGTTGACCTAACTCCAAAGAAAACCCCACCCCCAACCCCCTCCCCGCACGCGGGGAGGGGGCTACGAAAAAGAGTTAACACCTAGACAGAAATAGTTGATTTTTACTTTTCGCGAGTATGATGAATTGTAGCCCCCTCCTCGCTTGCGGGGAGGGGGTTGGGGGGTGGGGTTCTCTTTGGGGTTGGGGGTGGGGTTCTCTTTGGGGTTGGGGGTGGGGTTCTCTTTGGGGTTGGGGGAAAATGAGCAATCGCCAATTAACAATTAGCAACTACCAATCAACCATGCCAAAATACATAATGTGGGGTTCATATTGCGAGGACGTTCTAGAAAAACGCGCTCCTTATCGTCAAGCACATCTTGATGGACTCGCAAAACAAAAAGAATCTGGTGTTTTAATTACTATTGGTCCGACTAAGGATGTCACCAAAGTTTTTGGCATCTATGAAGCACCAGACGAAGAAACTGTTCGTCAGCTAGTAGAAAATGACCCGTACTGGCAAAACCAAGTTTGGACTGAATACGCAATAAAAGAGTGGATTCAGGCGTTTTAGGTAAATGTTGGGGAAATGTTGGGGAAATGTTGGGGAAATGTTGGGGAAATGTTGGGGAAATGTTGGGTTTCGTTCCTCAACCCAACCTACGTCTTTTCCTGTAATGCCGACAATAAGCGTCCGCTAATTAACCAACGGTTAGAACCAAGTTGTATCCAACGTTTTTCATCGGCATTATAATCGCGTTGCTTGAGTAAAACTAAACGTAAAACTTCTTTTTTCTGAGCATCCAGCTGAGAAACCATTTTTTCCATCCCTCGCAAAGCACAAGTTTGCTCAAAAGCTGTTTCGGAATTATTGATAAGATTTAAGACCAAATCAAAATAAATGATGTCTTCCGACTTTTCTGCAATAGAAAGTCCTAGCAATCGCTTACCTTGGTCGTTAGATTGTAACAAATCTTGAATTTCCTTTACAGAAAACTTTACTTCCGAAGCAAGCGCACGCATTCTACCAGTAATTGACTCCATCTCAAATGTTCGCTGTGCGGAAGATGGCATAGAATTTCTGATTTCTTTGTAACGCTCAGCCAAACGCTCCATTTGCTTTTGTGTTTCTGACAAAGGAATGCTCGAAGCATAAACCTTTTGCCATTCATGCCGTATTTGCCGCATTTCCAATTGCTGTTGTGGTGGAGCAACTTCTTCTGCGAGCTTAGTTTGCTCAATTAAAAATCCCAGGGAATCACCTGTCATCGATTGCAACATCGGCATCATCCCCGAACCATTAATTTCTCCTGCTGGGGTTTTCACTGCTCCACCACTAAGAGCAAAAACTTTCAGTGTTGATGGCAGCCAAATTAGTGCTAAAAAAACTGCTGTTGTATTAGTGACTTTAAATTTAAAAGAAAATTCTTTACCTAAATTAACTTCACAGGTACTGAGAACAATCAAAAGACTACTAATTATTAACCAGTATTTTGGAAGTTCGACGATGCGACTAAGCAACCAATCTATAGCTTCCTTGCTAATTTGGCTGCTCTCGGATTTTGTATCTAACTGACTGTTTTGTTTATTTTTATCTTCTGTATTTTGCATTTTAGAGACAACCCTTTAAAATAAAAATATTAATTTATTAATTTATAGTCATTAGGAAAAATAAAGTTTATATTATTCTTTTTTCCTACTTTTATAATATGAACTTTTAATTCTTCATAAGTTAGTAAATGAATAGCTTCGGGTAAGTGTAATAAATTTTCTGCACGGTCGTAAAGCGCAATAGACTCTTCATTATTATGAGCATTGCAGTAAATAATTCCTTGGATTTCTGTATAAATCTTTGTTTGGTTATAAAAATAGCGTGACCAAGCTTGACTGACTTCATATTTACCCACTTTTGACAAACTTGCTTCGTTCGCACCAGCTCGCATTGCTCCGTTATTACGTATGTCCAACAAATTTAAATCTTTTTTAGCTTTAAGAATTACTAGGGAATACTCTTCTGTAATATACGCAGCATCTGCTGTGTTTCCAAACACTTCTACTAGGCAGCAGGAAAATTCTTTACCAAAGTAAGATATACCACGCTGTGAATCTTTGCTAGGTTTAGATTCCTGTACCTTATATGTAAGGTAAGGAGGCTCACCTCGATGATGGTCAAAGCGATTCAAAGGGCCGTAATAGCGAAAATCCAGAGGACTGGGACAATATTCTGAGGTACAACGGTAAATTCTAAAAAGCTTTGTACCTTTTTTTAAAGTGTAAAATATTGGATTCGCACGGTCATCGCTAGAAGAAAGTGGCGGATGGATGATTGGAACCACCTTATATTGCTCCTCAATTGATTGACAGGATGTAAAAAAAACTTGATGCACCTGTCTGACTAAGTTTCAAGTCGTATTTAATACTTCTTTCGTTAAAGATACAAATCATCCTGATGTTTTTACGGAAACAATCCAAAAAAATCAGTAAAATTTCTGATGCTTTTTTGTTCGCAAAAAAATAAGAACCCGGCTTCTTATAGAAACTGGATTCATAATCAATTGATGAAATTGTAATAATATTTATGTACTATGTACTTAAAGAACTCCTACAATTTTTGCTAGAGAAATTACTTCATCTTTGTTACCTCGCTTTAAGGCATCTATAGGTGTAAATCCATCCAATGCAGGATTTGGTCTGGTTAACCAACTAATTTTGGAAAAATCAGGCACTTTTAACGCTTTCAGTACATCAGGCAATCCATCAATTACCCCGTCTGCCGCTTGTGGGTCAAATTGCCAGCGTGGAAACTTTAAGACACCAGCATCTTTTACTGCAACTAGGTCATTTCTTTTAAATCTATCGTGGGGTGTCTGACGACTTTTTGCATTTATTAGTTTTGCTACTTCAGGCGCAGTTAGTGAGTCATCTAATATTTTTTTTCTCCATTCAAAAAAATTTTCTAGGGATGTAGATTCTAATTTATATTTTTCTTCTTCACTAATTGGTTCAACGCCTAAAGAAGCAGCCAAGTCTCTTTGAGCTTGAGAAATCTTTGGAGTCATTTGAATATGCTCGACTAAGTGTTCAATTTGCTCAGCGGGTAAGTTATAAAGAGCTTCTACTGCTTGTGCTATTAATTCTAATCTCCTTTGAGTTACAGGTTTTGCCGAAGCACCATTGATTGTTTTAGTTATGGGCTTTACCCGAGGAGCGTCTGACGTGAGAGTGATTGCAGCCATAATCTGACCTTTAGGGATAAACGAGAAAGTATATTATCAAACTAAATTATTGAATTCAGATGAACTACTGTAAGAGATGTCCAACTAATTCTAGTTTCACAGGCAGACGTATGTTTTCCGGATGGAGTTAGAAGTGATTTATGTATAATATATGTATGACTTGTGTATGATTTATTGTCAAATATGAAAACCAAACGCTCGCTCCAAGTCTCACCAGAGGGTATCGCAAAAGCAAAGGCTGCACTGATTAGTCACTCACTCACACAACAGCAGTTAGCGTCAGACTTAGGAATTAGTCGTCAACCCGTTAATAAGTTTTTTCAAGGGAAACCTATTGAACGCTACATTTTTTTTGATATTTGTGAGCAACTAGACCTAGATTGGAATGAAATTGTCGCATCATTCTGGCTTACAGATACGGAAGATGCAGCAAATATTATGCCGATTGACAGTTTAGTGAAAGAAATGAGAGAAAAAATAAAACCCAGCATCCAAGAGCGATGTAGCACAATGCGGGTTTTAGATATGAGTAAGCCTATGGAGTTAAATAAAATTTATACTCCGGTTTATATTTCGGAGAAAATTTCAGCTAAACGCTGTTTAGATATTGAGCAACTTATAAAAGACTATGAAAAATATGATAATTTCGCATTTTTGTCAACAGAAAGCTTTCCAGGAATAGAAGTTGTTAATAGATATTCAAAGTTAATAATTTTCGGTAAAGCTGGGGGTGGTAAAACGACTTTTTTGAAATATCTAGCACTTCAATGTGTAGAGAATAACTTTTATTCTCATCTTGCTCCTATTTTTATATCCTTAAGGGAATTTGCAGAGACTACTAATAAACCGGGACTATTAGAATACGTGGTTAAAATTATAGAAAAATCTTACTATCCACGAGAAGACAAAACAAATGTAACTGAGCTTTTGCTAAATCAGGGAAAATTTTTTATTTTCCTCGATAGTTTGGATGAAATTCCTATCGATGATAACATTCGTATTCTCAAAGAAATTCAACATTTTTCTGAATACTTTCCAACGAATAAATTTATAATTACATCTCGTTTCGCAGCCCAAGAATATCTATTTGAGAAATTTACAGAAGTAGAATTAGCAGATTTTGATGATGAACAAATTTCCATTTTTGCAGATAATTGGTTTAAAAATGCATCTGGTAAATCAAATATTTTTATAAAATCTCTGGAAAGCGATGCACAAATAAAAGAATTCGCGAAAACACCACTTTTACTTGTATTACTATGTTTAAAATTTGAAGATATAGGGTACTTTAAAAGAAACAATTATGATTTTTATCAAAAAGTAGCAAATATATTTTTTAGGAAATGGGACTTACAACGAGGTATTCAACGTAAAACTATTTACTCAAAATTGACAAGAGAGCAAAAAGAATACCTGCTAGGTTTTATTGCGATAGGTGTATTAGAATTAGGTAAATATTTGTTCACAAAAAAATTTGTTAAAGAACAAATTAATTTTTGTATTAGCAATCTCCCTTCTTATTCTGACAAAGTAGATATACCACAAATCAATAGTGAAGCAATTTTCAAATCTATTTTGGTTGAAGATGGCTTAATAGTAGAGCGTGGACAAGGTATTTATTCATTTTCTCATATAGCTTTATATGAATATTTTGCGGCTAAAGTTTAAATACAGAGAGGCGATAAAGAGGCGATAAAGACGCGATAAAGAGGCGGACGCGATAAAGAGGCGATAAAGACGCGATAAATCGCGTCTCTACAGATTTTATTTATATCAGGCGTTTCGTGAAATGGTCTCAGTTTTCCGTAAATGTATAAGAATCCGTCTCGCAAAGATTGACTTTACGCTCTTCTACAACGTCACCATCTTCAAATTTAGCTTGAATGTCAAAGTAACATTCATTCTGACCAAAACCACTAAAAGTTATCATTTGAGATTCACCAGCATTTAATACGTCACTACCTAAGACATCTTCTTCCCAGTCATTTGTATTAGTACGCGAAACATGTAAATTAACAATTGGTTCACTGGTTCTATTAATAACTCTAAAGTTACGTCTATCAGCTCTAGCTACCTGAGAAGTGAAGATAACTAAAGAAGAAGATAAAGCAATTCCTGCAATTAACTTAAAAGTGGATTTTTGAAAACGATTTGCATTCATGATGTTTATTTACTTGCTGCTAGAAGTTGTTTTTCAAAAAGATTTAATCTATAAATCAACAATAAAATACATCCAAATCCTTGTCGTCAACAAAAATACTTAAACACATATTTATTTTTAATAAACTACTTTGTATATTTTTTGTAAATATTTTAAACAATAGTAATTTACCGAAAAAATTATAATAATTGTAGAGACGCGATTAATTCGGTCTCTACATAATTTGTAACGCGATACCGTAAACTACCTAGAACCTTTCAACGCTTTAGTAAAATTTCGTCGATAGGACTTACTAGTAATCAACAACGCAGGCCACAATATTGATAAACCTAAACGATAGGGTAGACTACGGCTATAAGTCGTCCGCTCAAACCCCTTCCAGAATTTCCAAGCTCCGTAAACATAACCAATAAATAATCCGACAAAGAGTAATTCAGACATTCCGAGTGACTCCGCAAGTGACTGACTGAAATAGGGTTAATAAATACTACAAAATACAAGCTCACTATCTCCGAAACAGAGAGCAAAAAATATCGTAACTTCGTCAGGAAGGTTTATATACCTCCTCCCACTACAGTTTAAGGTAGCTTCCCCTATGCTGGCTAGGAAAAAACTATGTTCCCTCTCCCCTCTTCCCTCTTCGTGTCCTATGCCGAAGCGGCACGCTGCGCGAACGTATCTTCGTGGTTGATTTTCTGACGACAAACGGGTTAGTGTGGCCGCATTGAGACTTTATTTTCTCTAGCGAGATGCTTCTTACGGATGTGTGTAAGGTTCACATTCCGTAGGACACTAAAGATAAAGAACAATTACAAATTGTTTTTTTGGGTCTAGCAGCATCGAGGAAGTCAAGCAAACCGCTCAGGAGGATTTATGCGTGCAGTACTAATGGCAGGTGGTTCGGGAACGCGACTTCGTCCCTTAACTTGTGACTTGCCAAAACCAATGGTGCCGATTCTCAATCGCCCAATTGCTGAACATATTATCAATCTTCTCAGACGACATAACATTACCGAAGTCGTTGCCACGTTACATTATTTACCCGACTCTTTACGGGACTATTTTCAGGACGGTAGCGATTTTGGCGTACAAATGACTTATGCCGTGGAAGAAGACCAACCTCTAGGAACAGCGGGCTGTGTAAAAAATATAGCTGAGCTATTGGATGAGACATTTTTAGTTATTAGCGGGGACAGTATAACCGATTTTGACCTGAGTGCCGCAATTGAATTTCACAAACGAAAAAAATCAAAAGCAACTTTGATTTTGACCCGTGTCCCCAACCCAATTGAATTTGGGGTGGTCATCACTGACGAAGAAGGTCGAATCAACCGTTTTCTAGAAAAACCTTCTACCAGCGAAATTTTTTCTGATACAGTCAACACTGGTACTTATATTTTGGAGCCAGAAGTTCTAGAATACTTACCAGCAAATACTGAATGTGACTTTTCTAAAGATTTATTTCCTTTACTCCTAGCGAAAAATGACCCAATGTACGGCTATGTTGCCGATGGTTATTGGTGCGATGTCGGACACCTCGATGCTTATCGTGAAGCTCAGTATGATGCCCTTGAAAGAAAAGTAAAACTAGAATTTGCTTATAAAGAAACTTCCCCCAATATTTGGGTTGGTCAAAATACTTACATCGACCCCACTGCCAAAATTGAGCCACAAGTAGTGATTGGTGATAATTGCCGTATTGGGGCACGGGTACACTTAGAATCCGGTACTGTCATTGGTGATAATGTCACCGTTGGTTCTGATGCCAACCTCAAGCGTCCAATTCTTTGGAACGGTGCAATAATCGGTGAAGAAGCCAATCTGTCGGCTTGTGTAATTTCTCGTGGCACCCGTGTAGACCGCCGTGCCCATGTATTAGAAGCTGCTGTAGTTGGTTCGCTTTCGACAGTGGGAGAAGAAGCTCAAATCAGCCCAGGAGTAAGAGTTTGGCCGAGCAAAAAAATTGAATCTGGTGCGATTTTAAACATTAATTTAATTTGGGGTAATACAGCCCAAAGAAATTTATTTGGACAACGAGGTGTCCAAGGTCTAGCCAATATTGACATTACTCCAGAGTTTGCCGTCAAATTGGGAGCAGCTTACGGTTCAACATTGAAACCAAGTTCAAAAGTAACCGTTTCCCGCGACCAACGCAACATTTCTCGTATGGTCACTCGTTCGTTAATAGCTGGTCTGATGTCGGTAGGTGTAGATATTCAAAACCTCGATGCAACAGCAATACCCATCGCTCGTACCGTCATTCCCACAATGGGTGTAGCTGGTGGTATTCACGTAAGAGTACACCCCGACCGACCCGATTATATTTTGATTGAGTTCATGGATGGTAAGGGAATCAATATATCTAAAGCCCTAGAGAAAAAAATTGAAGGGGCTTATTTTAAAGAAGATATGCGTCGTTCCCAACTTCATGAAGTGGGTGATGTCTCCTACCCCAGTCAAGTATCAGACCTATATTGCACAGCTTTTGAGAAATTACTACATATTTCTACAATTCGTAACAGTCGCGCTAAAGTCGTGATTGACTACGTTTATGCTGTGTCCGGTGCTGTGTTGCCCCAAATGTTAGATAATTTTGGTGCGGATGTAGTGGTGTTGAATGCGAGCTTGAATAAAACATCAATGACCCCAACCAACCGAGAAGGACTTTTGACCCAATTAGGTCATGTAGTCGAAGCGGTAAAAGCAAACTTTGGTATTCAGGTTTCTGCCAACGGGGAACAGCTAATTTTAGTTGATGAATCAGGTATTCCCATCCGTGGGGAAATGTTAACGGCCCTTATGGTAGAAATGATACTAACCTCAAATCCCAGAGGAACAGTAGTAGTACCAGTTCACGCTTCTTCCGCAGTGGAACAAATAGCCCGTCGTCACGATGGTAAGGTAATTCGTACCAAAGCTAACCCCACCGCGTTGATGGAAGCTTGTCAGAAAAATCCCAATGTGGTGCTAGGTGGAAGCGGTGATGTTGGTTTTATCTTTCCCCAATTACATCCAGGATTTGATGCTATGTACTGCATAGCCAAACTAATTGAAATGCTCACCATCCAAGAGCGGTCTATTGCCTCTGTCCGTTCGGAATTACCGAGGGTGATTCACAAAACTTATACAGTCCGTTGTCCCTGGACAGTAAAAGGTGCCCTAATGCGACACTTAGTAGAAACCCATCCGGCTCAAAATCTGGAACTAATCGATGGAGTGAAAATTTGCCAACCCTATGACGACAGTTGGATTTTAGTCCTCCCAGACGCTAGCGAACCATTAGTACATTTATATGCAAACAGCAACGACCGCGAATGGGTGGACGACTCCTTAAGACAATACCGCGCTCGTGTCCAATCTTTTGTTGAAAGAGAACAGGAAGCGGTTGTGGTGGAGGTTTAATTCACACACAAACCTAACCCCCCTACCCCCCTTCCCTTGTAGGGAAGGGGGAAATTAAGACGCACCTAAGAACAACGAGAGAGGTTTGGAGAGGGGTCTTTTTTTACTGCCATTGATATAACAGTTTTAGTTTGAGTGTAAATACAAAATCTTACTCCCCTTCCCTGTAAGGGAAGGGGTTGGGGGTTAGGTCAGTTCATTTAGTTTTGAAATGGCAAATTTATCGATGGATTTTTAGGGTATATTGCTTCTTCGGTTTCTGGGTCGAAAAAGTGTAGTTTATCTGGTGTTAAGGATAACCACAGTTGTTCCCCAACTCGCACTTGTCTTTCTGGTGGCACTCGCACTTGGATGGTGTTGGAAGCAAAGGAAATTTGTTGAAAATTGGTATCAGTTATTTGAACGGAAATATAACTATCGTTACCGAGGTTTTCGACTAGTTCCACTTGTACTGGAAAATTTTTTGTGGCTGGAACGCCTACGCTTAAATGTTCTGGTCGAATTCCTAAAATTAGCTTTCGTCCATCGTAATTTTGTAGCGTTTTCCCCCAAATTTCTGGCAGGGTGAAACGAAATTGAGAATTAGTTATCAATAAGGGTGCGTGAAACTCTACGGAAATAAAATTCATTGGTGGTGAACCAATAAACTCCGCGACAAAACGGTTTGCAGGACGGTTATAAAGTTCCAAAGGTGCAGCAACTTGTTGGATTTGCCCTAAGTTCATAATCGCTATTCTGTCACCCATTGTCATCGCTTCCGTTTGGTCGTGGGTGACGTAAATTGTAGTTGTCCCTAATTGACGTTGTAATTTGACTATTTGAGCACGGGTTTCGGCACGAAGTTTTGCATCTAAGTTGGAAAGTGGCTCATCCATCAAAAACACTTGTGGTTTTCTGGCAATAGCCCTACCGAGAGCTACCCGTTGTCGTTGTCCACCCGACAATTGTTTGGGTAAACGATTTAATAGTGGTTCAATTTGCAAAAGCTGCGAGACGTTATGTACTCTTTCATATACTGTTTTTTCGCGGTCGGAAATATAACGCAAACCTTTCGGCAATTTTCGGCTGGCTTCCACCAACATATTTTCTGCCCAGTTAGGAAATGAGGAATTGTTTTTTCCTCTGTCTTCTAAAGAACGACGTCTCAATCCAAATGCTATGTTGTCGTAGACAGTCATATGAGGATAAAGAGCGTAATTTTGAAACACCATCGCGATATCACGTTCTTTGGGGGGTAAGTCATTAACTAAACGTTCACCGACCAAGATTTGACCCCCCGTTAATTGCTCCAAACCAGCGATTAACCGTAGCAAAGTACTTTTCCCACAACCAGAGGGACCCACCAAAACCATAAATTCACCATCTGCGATAGTGAGGTTGATTCGTCGCAAAACATTTACGGCATCCGAACGATGATTAGTTGAATCAGTTTTACTACCAGTTTTGGCAGAGGACTGACTTGACGAAGCAGTACTTTCCCCTTTACGAGGGGGATAACTTTTGTAGACGTTTTCTAAAGCAACCTGGGCCACGAGTTTTTCTAGTAATAGCTGTTGACTGTTGACTGTTGACTGTTGACTGTTAAGCTTCAAATTATAAATATGTGGAGTGGGCTTATAATACACGGTCGAGGTTTTTGCGGAAAGTCAAAAAACATGCTTTAGGGATAAAAAAGCAAATAGCTTTACTTTAAACTAGCTGCCTCAAAAAAATATTTTGAATAAATATTATTTACGTGGTACTATTGTACTGCTGATTGCAGAACACAACCTTTGACATATCAGGCGACGGCGTAAGTAGCAAGCGTCCGTTATTCACGACCATCGCTTGGTTTTTTATGTTAAAACTGACTTAAGCTTTATATTGCTAACATGGATTTACTTAAATGATTATTAAGATTTATTAAAGATTATTGTATACAACGTAGAAATAGTCATAAAGCATCATTAATAAAGATTACCTTGCAGTGTTTTTATCCCAAAATAAAAAATAATGTATTAAAAATCAGAACCCACAAACAAAATTTAAAGATAAAAAAACTCCCCATTCCCCATTCCCCATTCCCCATTCCCCACTCCCAATTCCCCACTCCCAATTCCCCACTCCCAATTCCCCACTCCCCACTCCCCACTCCCCACTCCCATTCCCCAATTCCCCATTCCCAATTCCCCAACCAGGAGACAAATGAAATGAACAATTGCATTTTGATGGCAGAAATTTACGACGAACCCACACAGCGTTACACTCCAGACGGGATGGAGCTAGCCGAAATGATGGTGCAATTTCCATCAGCACGAGAAGAGGAGCCTCCTTTCATGTTAAAAGTTGTAGGCTGGGGAAGAATTGCAGGAGAAATTAAGCAAAATTATCACAAGGGCGATAAGGTAATTTTAGAAGGACGTTTGGGTATGAACACTATCCAGCGTCGTGAAGGCTTTAAGGAAAAACAAGCAGAACTGAACCTTCAAAGAATTTATCCCTTGGTGACAAGTTACGATTTTAGTGCTGCACCTTCAATGGGAACACCTGCAGCAGCTACAGCATATCAAGGTAACTCTGGGGTATCGTCCTACGATAATAATTTTTCCAATAATTCCAATAATAATTACGAACAACAACGAAACACTGGATATTCAGCAAATAATAATGAGTATGGGGTCGCTCCTAAAGAAAACTATCAGCAACCTGCACCCCAAACTTCAAATTATGCTCCCACTTCTTACAGCGGGTCTGAAGAAACTAACTACGAACCATCTCGTCCTGCGAATAAGCCAGTAGCAAATAATACAAATACTCGCTCGCAAGAAAAATTTAGTCAACCTGCACCACCACCAGCCAATTCACAGAGTGATGCAAGTGATGATTATGAGGATGACGAGATACCATTCTAAATTAGTTAGTACCTTTGTATACTTAAGCTTGCAAGTGAGTAATGGATTATTAACAGATGTAACGAATAGATTTTACGTCCGAAAAAATAATCCGTGAATTTGTAGTAATTTTAAACCTTAAATTCCCCCCTTCCCTAGCAGGGAAGGGGGGTAGGGGGGTTAGGTCTCTTGTGTTATATTTACATACACAAAATTATGTTTTGTTAAAATTCAGTTTATTTATAAGTAAAAACCCACACATAAAATCCTATGAGAGAAACTGTCCTAGAGGTTCGTAATTTACAAGTAGAATTTCCTGGTGATGGCAAATTCGTGAAAGCAGTTGATGGTATATCTTTTGAGTTGCATCGTGGTGAAACCATAGGGATAGTGGGAGAGTCGGGAAGTGGAAAATCTGTCACTTCTTTGGCTGTGATGGGTTTGGTGCAATCACCAGGAAGAGTAAGTCAGGGAGAAATTTTGTTTCGTCCCCAGGAAGGTGCTAGGCAAATAAGTCTACTGGGATTGTCACCATCTGAAATGCTGTTGTACCGGGGTGGGGATATTGCGATGATTTTCCAGGAACCAATGAGTTCCCTAAATCCGGTTTACAGTATTGGTTTTCAAATCACTGAAGCAATTTTACGCCACCAACAAATTACTGAAGCGGAAGCACGTCAAAAGGCAATTGCTGGTTTGCAAGAAGTTAAACTTCTTCCTAGTGACCAACAGTTACAGGAACAATATTTGGAAACTTGGAAACAAACTTCCAAAGAACCTCCAGACGGACACAAAATAGCTAAGCTGGTGAACGAACATAAAGAAAATTATTTAGAACGTTATCCGCACCAACTTTCTGGGGGACAATTACAACGGGTAATGATTGCGATGGCAATTTCTTGTAACCCATCGTTACTAATAGCAGATGAACCCACCACCGCATTAGATGTAACCGTGCAAGCAACAATAATTGAATTGATGCGAGAATTGCAGTTACGTCGCGACATGGGAATGATTTTTATCACCCACGATTTAGGATTAATTTCGGAAATTGCTGATAAAGTCGCGGTCATGTATCGAGGGAAAATAGTTGAATTCGGGGATGCACGACAAATTTTTGATAATCCCCAACATCCCTATACAAAGGGTTTGGTCGCTTGTCGTCCCAGTCTTAACCGTCGTCCCCAAAAATTGCTTACAGTTTCCGACTATATGAATGTGGAGGAAACAGCAACTGGTAATTTACTAATTCAGGCAAAACAACCTGCAACACCATTAGAAGTGAGCAGCGACACAATAGTTAATAGATTAATAAGCCTCAATGCTCAGCTACCCTTACTACGAGTTCATGACCTTAAGGTTGGGTTCCCCATCAAAAATATGTTTGGTAGAACAAAACGTTATTACATGGGGGTAAATGGCGTATCTTTTGATGTTAAACCAGGGGAAACTTTGGGATTGGTGGGGGAATCTGGTTGTGGGAAAACCACTCTTGGTAGAACCTTGTTACGTTTGATTGAACCAATGAGTGGTCAAATTTTCTTTGAGGGCAAAGATATCACAACCATCAAAGGAGAAGCTTTGCAAAAACTCCGTCGCGAAATGCAAATCGTCTTTCAAAATCCTTTTAGCGCTCTTGACCCACGTATGAAAGTGGGAGACGCAATTATGGAACCACTGATAATTCATAGCATTGGCAAAAATAAGCAAGAACAAAAAGAACGCGCTGCATATCTCTTGGAACGAGTGGGATTAAGTGCAGACGCAATCAATCGCTATCCACACCAATTTTCCGGAGGACAACGACAACGAGTTTGTATTGCTCGTTCCTTAGCATTAAATCCTAAATTTATTATCTGTGATGAATCTGTTTCAGCATTGGATGTTTCTGTACAAGCGCAAGTGCTGAACTTATTGAAAGAACTGCAAGACGAATTTGGCTTAACTTACATTTTTATTTCCCATGATTTAAGTGTCGTCAAATTTATGAGCGACAGAATTTTGGTAATGAATCGGGGTCAAATTGTGGAAGAAGGTACAGCAGAAGATATTTACCGTCAACCCAAACAAGAATATACCCAAAGACTAATTGCGTCGATTCCCACAGGTAGTCCAGAACGAATGAAAAAAGTGGGGAGTGGGGAAAACAATTAGCAATTCGCAGTTCCCAATTCGCAATTATTTAAATAATTGCGAATTGATATGGGGGATTATGCGTACGAGGAATGCACAGTTACAAAAGTATAGTCGAACACATGTATTAAACGCATTCTAATTATGCATAAATCTCATGTTGTGAAGTATAAAATTACAAATGTTGATGTAAGATAACAATATTAATTCAGTCGATAAAATCAAATATTTACTTGACTTAAGAAATGATAATCTTTTTCTCTGAGATATATTATAAGTCATCACAACATTACAAGGCTTAAGAAAATTGACTATTAAATAGGCTAGTAAAATCAGGTGAGCAGAGAATAATCAGGGGAAATAGGCTTTATTTGTTCTATTCGTGTGATTTTTATGTTACTAAATTTGGTCGCTGTTAGGAAAATTGTTAGCTGTTAAATCTAACCTATTTCCTATTAATATGTATTTTTAAATTTGTGTATTGTTATAGTTCACTAATTCATTAAACTCAGCTTAATGGATTTTGCTTGGGTATCCGCGATTTTAATAATGGCGTGCTTCTATCTGCATAGCTTAACCCTATATACGAAAATATACCGTTGCCAAAAGACAAAAATATTACATATATTTTTTCGGGTAGAAAAATCCCAAAAAGATAAAAATAAAAGTTCGGTATAATTACGTATTAAATTTGCGTGAAAATCTGTAAAAAATGAGAGTATGTAAAAAATCAAATGACGGCAATGGTAGAAATATTCAAAATTTATTTGCTGGAGTCAAATGAAATAGACAAAAATTGGAGAATAGGGCAATTTAACAGTGTAGGCTTAGTATTACAATCATCCCAAGCCTTATTCTGGGAAGAAGCAATTGCGGCATTGCAGCTACTACCTCAGAGAAATACTAATCATCAAATAACAGCAATAGCATATCCACAAAGAAATCAACTATCTTTAGCTGGAGATGCTGTAAATAAATTCAATTCGGGGACACTACCAACTGAGTACACGAGCAACAGAGAAAATCCTATCTTTGGCTACATCTACAAAATCGAAGAACAGGAATATGTTTTTTTAACTCCATTTGTTTTTCTAAAAAACGCCGAAAACCATATTATTAAGCAAGAAAATTCAATACCCTTGCTGATAGTATCCCAGATAGCAGACTTCGGTAGTATTTTTGAGGTAGAAATTAGACAAGTGTTTCATTTGTGTAAATTGCCTTGGGCTAATTTATTAACAAATGAGTTGACGAATGTTAGCGAAAATAGCCACTTATATACACAATGGCTAGTTTCTTCTAATTTGAAGGGTGCTAACCTCCTCGAACTAAATGCACCATCAGGTAATCGTGAACTTATTGAAGATTGTCACAGTGAATACTACTCTCTAGGAGCTAGTCCGCTAATAGAAAGTACTATTGACTATGCTAAAAATGTGGAATTTACAATAGAATCTACAAAATTATTGGGTGTACAAGACAGTACTAAAGTTTCCCAAAGTAGAGCTTTTTCTTGGATGTGTAAGAAAGAAAATGTAGAAATTGGGTGCGAGCAATTGCGGAGCAATGATACAGGAGAACATCACCTTCAAGTAATGAACATTTTACACGAACAACAAAAACCTAGTCTAGAGCAAAAGGTAAATGTATCGCTTTTGCCTCAACAACTTAGGGAACTCCAAAGGCTAACGTCCCTTTTTCATAAACAACTAACAGATTTACCTAATTTATTAAACTTAATTGTAGAAGAGGTTTGTATAGCCATCGAAGGTGCTGATTTTTGTCTGATTGCATTACAAAATCCTCAAACTCAGCAGCTAGAACTCAAGACTACTTTTGGTATTACATCTGAAGGTCTTTCATTATTTAAAATAAATAATTCTGAAAATAATACTATTAATGGTTTACTAGAAATAGTTTTTCTCACAGGAGTTAATCAGCTTTTTGGGAGTCAAGACTCCAGAATTTCTTCTTTAATATACGCGACTGTAATTGAATCAGAGACAACTGGATGTTTAGGAGTGCTAGCAGTCGGTAGCTGGAATAATCGCTATGCATTCAATGAATTGGAACAAACTTTTTTAAATTCAGTTACGGATGTGGCAGCAGTTGCAATTAACAATGCTAAACATTTCAAAGAATTAAAAGAACAAAATCAAGAATTAAAAGAACAAAAGCAAGAATTAAAAGAACAAAATCAAGAATTAAAAGAACAAAATCAAGAATTGGAAAAAACCCGTCATCAAGTACAAATACAGCACTTAGAACTTTTACAAGCAGCAAAAATAAAATCACAATTTTTATCCACTACTTCTCACGAACTTCGTACACCTCTTAATGTAATTATGGGGTTGTCGCAGGTACTTCTACGTCAACGTACTTCTGGTTTGTCGGAACCGCAAACAGAGATGGTACAACGCATTCTCAGCAACGGCAACCACTTGCTGACTATTATTGAGGATATGCTTTATTTTGTTCAAAACGAAACAGACCGTTTATCTTTTAATATTCAAGAATTTAATTTAAGAAATTTAGTTTTTAAGACTGTCACTGAGCATTTATCATTGGCTGATGAAAAGAGTTTGAATTTACAAGTAGAAGTTAATCTGAAAAATCCTTTGGTAGTTAATGATAGTGTGCGTCTGAAAGAAGTTCTGCTTAAATTGTTACTAAATGCTTTGAAGTTTACAGAAACTGGTAGCGTGGAAGTAAAAGTTTGGGAAGTTAATAGTGATAGAATTGCCATTGCGCTTACAGATACTGGTATAGGTATCTCGGAGTCAGATTTGGATATGATTTTTGAGCAATTTCGTCAGGTAGACCAAACAACCACACGGAAATACGGTGGTATCGGTTTGGGACTTGCGATTGCTAAGTCTTTGGTGCAATTAATGCAGGGAACTATAAGTGTTAAGAGTGAGTTGGGTAAAGGTTCTACTTTTTGTGTGGAAATTCCACGAGTGATTAAATCAATTCGTAATTCGTAATAAAGCGGTAAAATATTGGTAATACTGATTTACGCATATCAAATTATTAAAATTTAATTGGAGTTACTTATGCTGCTAGAGTTAGAGCAAATAATTGTTCCTCCCGGACAGCAGTTGTTATTAAAAAATGTCACCTGGCAGATGTACGAGCGCATTCTAGAAGAATTAGGAGAACGTCGCGCTTCACGAGTGAATTACAGCCAGGGAACTTTAGAAATAATGACACCTTTACCCGAACATGAAAACGATAAAGTAGTTATCGGTGACTTCATAAAAGCTCTTCTCGAAGAACTTGATACCGAATTTCTTAGTTTGGCTTCGACAACATTTAAAAATGCTCAGATGTCTGCAGGTGTTGAAGCTGACGACTGTTTTTATATCGAAAACGAAGCAGCTGTTCGGGGAAAAAAGCGCATCGATTTGAATGTTGACCCAAGTCCCGAACTTGCGATTGAAATAGATATCACTTCACGTACTCCGCTTGATAACTACCAAGCACTGGGAGTTCCCGAATTATGGCGCTGGAATGGGGATAAATTGGAAATTAGTGTGTTGGTTAATGGTAAATATGTGAAATCTGATGACAGCCGTATCTTCCCACAATTGCCTATTGCACAAGCAATTCCAAAGTACCTGCAAATGAGTAAAACGGTAGGACGAAATACTGCGATGAAAGCTTTTCGTTCATGGGTCAGAGAATGTTTATAAAGAGAATATTAAGCGAAGCGTCATTCGTACCACAAGCCACACACAATCCACAAGCCAGGGAATAAATTCCCTGTCTAAAAGCTGAAGTCCTCTAAAAGAGGACTAAACAATACATCAAAAAAATATTAAAAAAAAGTTTAATATTCTGCTAACAATTTTGTTTCTTATTAGTCCTCTTCAGAGGACTTTAGCTTTTAGACAGGGAATTTATTCCCTGGCTTATGGGTGGGATGAATAACAATACTGCTCGGTTAAGGATTTTTGTAGGTTGGGTTGAGGAATAACGGAAACCCAACAAACTACCGCAAATGTTGGGTTTCGTTCCTCAACCCAACCTACGCATTTTCATGTTTTTGGGCTTAACCGACAAGTATTGGGATGAATAATATTTAATGTTTTATTTAAAAACGCCCTCCCTCTTCAAGAACAAATCCACCCCCACTCCCCACTCCCTACTCCCTACTCCCCATCCTCTCCGCTATTCTCAACTTTGCTGAGCGAGCGCGCGGATTATTGACTATTTCGTCGTCCTGTGCTTCAAGAGGTTTCTTTGTGACTATTTTTAAAATCGGAGAATTTCTAAAAGCATTTTTTACCAATCGGTCTTCTAAACTGTGGAAACTGATAATCGCAATTCTGCCACCATCAACTAAAGATTCTGGTGCTTTTGCTAGTAAAGTTTCCAAAGCCCTTAACTCGTCATTCACCACAATCCGCAAAGCTTGAAAAACACGAGTAGCTGGATGTATTCTCCCATAGCGATATTTACGAGGAACCGAATAAGCAATTGCTTCTGCTAATTCTGTTGTCGTATTAAACGGACGTTTTTCTACAATACGTCTGGCAATACGTCTGGATAAGCGTTCCTCTCCGTACTTAAAGAAAATATCTGCTAATTCCACTTCATCCCAGTGATTAATTATCTCAGCCGCTGTTAAAGACTGTCCCTTATCCATCCGCATATCCAAACTGGCTGTGTGACGAAAACTAAAACCGCGCTCTGGTGAGTCTAAATGGTGGGAACTCACACCCAAGTCCGCAAGAATTCCATCGTATTCCTTTGCTGGGAACTCGTAAGCCGCAAAATTACTATAAAGAAATTTGATACGTTCACCATAAGATGCCAATCGTTTTTGTGCAGCAGCTAAGGCAACTTCATCCTGGTCAATAGCGGTCAAGCGTATATCTGGATAGGCTTCCAGAATCAAACTACTGTGACCACCGCCCCCAACAGTAGCATCCAAATAATGCCCACCAGGACGCAATATTAACCCAGAAATTACCTCTCGACTCAATACGGGCACATGAAAAAATTCCTGCGCCTCCATTCCCTGTATCTCCAAATCCATATAATTAATAGAGAAGTGCAATAAAAATAAACATCACCATCTAAACCATCTCCTGCCAACTCTACTCTCCAAATTACCTAATTACAGGTAATTAATCTATAAACTGATATTCTTTGTTTTTGGCAGACCCGATAAAAGAAATCTGGTCAGCATCTACGCGGTTCAATTTTTACATCGTCACAAACGGGAGAACACTGAACATTATGGCAAGAATCGAAACCCGCACCGAACCAATGGTGCTAAACATGGGACCCCACCACCCATCAATGCACGGGGTTTTGCGGTTAATTGTCACCCTCGATGGCGAAGATGTGGTTGATTGTGAACCAGTAATTGGTTACCTGCACCGGGGAATGGAAAAAATTGCGGAAAACCGCAGCACAGTAATGTACGTTCCCTATGTTAGCCGTTGGGACTACGCAGCAGGAATGTTTAACGAAGCAGTCACAGTAAACGCTCCCGAAAGATTGGCAAATGTTAGCGTACCCAAACGTGCTAGCTACATCCGCGTTATCATGCTGGAGTTGAACCGCATCGCCAATCACTTGCTGTGGTTTGGTCCATTTCTGGCTGACGTTGGGGCACAAACACCCTTCTTCTATCAATTCCGCGAACGTGAATTGATTTATGACCTGTGGGAAGCAGCAACAGGTTACCGCATGGTAAATAATAACTACTGGCGCGTCGGTGGTGTCGCAGCAGACCTCCCTTACGGTTGGATAGACAAGTGTCTAGACTTCTGCGACTACTTCTTACCTAAAATCGACGAATACGAAAAATTAGTTACCAATAACCCTATTTTCCGTCGTCGTATCGAAGGAATCGGCGTTATCACTAAAGAAGAAGCAATTAACTGGGGACTTTCTGGACCTATGTTACGGGCTTCCGGCGTTAAATGGGACTTGCGGAAAGTAGACCACTACGAATGTTACGACGACTTCGACTGGGACGTACAATGGGAAACCGCAGGAGACTGCTTAGCCCGTTATACTGTGCGGATGCGAGAAATGCGCGAATCAGTAAAAATTCTTCGTCAAGCAATTAAAGGACTTCCTGGTGGCCCTTACGAAAACTTAGAAGCTAAGCGGATGATGGAAGGAGCTAAATCCGAATGGAATGGCTTTGACTACCAATTTGTTGCTAAAAAAGTTTCTCCTTCCTTCAAAATTCCCAAAGGCGAACTTTACGCTCGTGTAGAAAGCGGTAAAGGCGAATTAGGAATTTACATGGTTGGTGACGACAACGTATTCCCTTGGCGTTTTAAAATTCGTCCTGCAGATTACAACAACCTGCAAATTTTACCTAGCTTACTGCGTGGTATGAAAGTAGCAGACGTAGTAGTAATCTTGGGTAGCATTGACGTAATTATGGGTTCTGTAGACAGATAAATAAATCATATTTTTATCTACAGGTATAACCAAAGGAAGCATCCCAATTTTGCAAAAGTAGTGCGAGCGTCCCGCTTACCATTACGTAAAAGTGGGCAAGATGCTCGCACTACCATTTACATGCAAGTGATAAGCGAGCAAGATGCTCACACTACCATTTACATGCAAGTGATAAGCGAGCAAGATGCTCGCACTACCATTTACATGCAAGCGATAAGTGGGCAAGATGCTCGCACTACCATTTACATGCAAGCGATAAGTGGGCAAGATGCTCGCACTACCATTTACATGCAAGCGATAAGCGAGCAAGATGCTCGCACTACCATTTACATGCAAGCGATAAGCGAGCAAGATGCTCGCACTACCATTTACATGCAAGCGATAAGCGAGCAAGATGCTCGCACTACCATTTACATGCAAGCGAACACTAACATTTACATGCGAGCGAGCAAGCAAGATGCTCGCACTACAATGCTACGCACCACCTTTGATAAATTTACACATTTGGGATGCTCCCTAATAAAAGAGCAGCTGTATTTTTATACAGTCGTCGTAGTGCGAGCATCTTGCTCGCTTCCAGATGTATGTAGTGCGAGCATCTTGCTCGCTTCCAGATGTATGTAGTGCGAGCATCTTGCTCGCTTCCAGATGCATGTAGTGCGAGCATCTTGCTCGCTTCCAGATGTATGTAGTGCGAGCATCTTGCTCGCTTCCAGATGCATGTAGTGCGAGCATCTTGCTCGCTTCCAGATGTATGTAGTGCGAGCATCTTGCTCGCTTCCAGATGTATGTAGTGCGAGCATCTTGCTCGCTTCCGGATGTATGTAGTGCGAGCATCTTGCTCGCTTGTTTGTTAGTAGCTTTTGGATATAGCACGAAACACTATGGATTCCTCAAAAACCCTAATCGAAATTATTAATAGTAACATAGCAACAAGTCCCCAAAAACGCATCAATTTTGCCGAATATATGGATATAGCCTTATATCATCGTCAATACGGCTATTATTCAACAAAAGCGTTAAATATCGGCAAACAAGGAGACTTTTTTACTTCAGTTCACCTAGGTTGCGACTTTGGTGAATTATTAGCCGAGCAGTTTCTAGAAATATGGGAAATTTTAGAAAAACCAACATCTTTTTCTATTGTAGAAATGGGAGCAGGTCAAGGATATTTGGCAGTTGATATTTTGAAGTATATCCAGCAGAAATACTCTGATTTTTATGCCGCGTTAAAATATATAATTGTAGAAAAATCCTTAGGTTTAAAACAGGAACAGCAGAAACACCTACAAGATTTATCTGTAACCTGGTGTGACTTAGAAGAAATATTAGATAATTCTATTACAGGTTGTTTTTTTTCTAACGAACTTGTAGATGCTTTTCCAGTCAATCAATTTATTATAAAAGAGGGAAAACTCCAAGAAGTTTATATAACAAATAATGACCTAACCTCCCAAGAAAACTCAGGTTTTATCGAAGTTTTAGCCGAACCATCCACACCTCAGTTCGCTGAATATTTCCAGCTAATAGAAATTGATTTAAATCAATATCCAGACAATTATCGTAGTGAAATTAACTTAACCGCTTTTAAATGGCTAAGTGTCGTAGCAAACAAATTACAACGTGGGTATGTGTTAACCATTGATTACGGTTATCCTGCAACTCGTTACTACAACCCCAGGAGAAACGAAGGAACCCTACAATGCTACTACCAGCATCATCGTCACAATAACCCTTACATCAATATTGGACAGCAAGATATCACAACTCACGTAAACTTTACCGCTTTAGAACGATGGGGAGAGACCTGTGGTTTAGATAAAATTAGTTTTACTCAACAAGGATTATTTTTAATGGCATTAGGTTTGGGTGACCGAATCGCGGGTATATCTTACCAAAACCTACCCCTTCCCCAATTATTAAAACGCCGAGACGCACTCCAGCAACTAATAGACCCCTTGGGACTGGGTAACTTTGGTGTTTTAGCTCAAAGCAAAGGACTCTCTCCGGTAGAAAAAGCTCAAACCCTGAAAGGATTTGCTGTTCCAGAAGGAATGTAGATGCTAAATAGAGATGTGAAACCTTAAAACTTGATAAATATTGCCAATTTTAATCGCTAATTTCACATAGCAATGATTACATTTATAACAGAGACATTACATAGGTAATAATTATGACTCCCCATGAATTGTTGATGCTGGTTCTATTACTTACTCCCGGTATTTTATTTTCTGTAATTATTATGGTTACATTTGCTGCGGGAGGTTAATAAATTTAGAATTAATAATTTAGAGTTTTGAGTTTTGAGTTTTGAGTGTGAATTGTTAAATTTACAATTTGTAACTCTTAACTCAAAATTAAAAATTCAAAACTTATAACCTTAAACTCATAACTCATAATTTATAAGCTTGGATTTCTAACTCAAAACTCAAAAAAAGGGAACTTGAAAACCATGAAGGTAGCATTTCTGGGGACAGGATTAATGGGACTACCAATGGCGCAGCGTTTGTTACAGGCAAATGTACCACTGATTGCTTACAACCGCACCCCAGAAAAGTTGAAACCATTACAATTGTTAGGTGCGGAAATCGCGACAAAACCCTACGAAGCAATTCGCGCTGCAGATTGTGTAATCCTTATGTTGACGAATACAGTAGCAATTTATAATGTATTGCTATCAGATGCTTCGCTACGTTATCTCAAAGGACGCACTGTCATCCAAATGGGAACAATCACTCCCAGCGAAAGCCAAGAAATTCAGGAAACTGTGATTACGGCAGGTGGAGAATATATTGAGGCTCCTGTTTTGGGAAGTATTCCCGAAGCTGAAACAGGTAATTTAATTGTGATGGTTGGTGGAGAACCTAATCAGTATAGTAAAAACTTACGCTTATTGCGATATTTTAGTCCGGAGCCTCTACTTATAGGCCCTGTCGGAAGTGCTGCCGCTTTAAAATTAGCACTAAATCAATTAATTGCTTCCCTGACAACAGCTTTTGGTATGAGTCTTGCTTTTGTTCAGCGTCAAGGGGTAGACGTAGAACTATTTATGAAAATTTTACGCGATAGTTCTCTCTACGCACCGACTTTTGACAAGAAATTACAGCGAATGCTGGATAATGACTACGAAAATCCAAATTTCCCCACGAAATATTTATTTAAAGACACCGATTTGTTCCTCTCAGAAGCTGAATCCTTAGGTCTAAATGTTAGCAGTGTGGAAGGGGTGCGAACTCTCTTGAAAATTGCCATGAATTGGGGGTTTGCGAATGATGATTATTCTGCTCTTTTTGCAGCAATTAAAACGGATGAGTAAAAGTAGCAAACCCCAGAACCCCACCCCCAACCCCCAACCCGTAAACGGGGAGGGGGCTACGATTTCCACCTTCCCACACTGAGTGTGGGAACAAAACAACGGGGGAGCGAGAGATTGCTGTTTAATCAATCAACAAAAGTTTCCATTTATCGTAGCCCCCTCCCCGCGTGCGGGGAGGGGGTTGGGGGTGGGGTTCTTTGGGGAGGGGTGTGGGATTTCTTTACAACTTAGGCAAAATATCCGGTAGCAAATAACCAGGAAGCTTAGATAAAGCTAAATTTTGTCCTTGTATTCCCAACTCGCTATGGAAAGCCCGAACTGTTTTCACCAAGTAATTAAAAGTATTTTGATAAGCTTCTGTTTGTGTCGCAACACCATTTAAAGCTTGTAAATGGTTATCTAAAGCTTTTTCTAAATGTTGCGAACGAACTTTTTTATCTACAAGAAAATATTGGTCTGTTCCTAACTGATAATGAGCAAGACCTAAATTATTATGAGTCGCAAATACATCAAAACTTAGAGTTGTACTAGTTAAAGAATGAGCAAGCGCAAGAGCCTCATCATAAGCTTCCATACACAATTTTAAATATTTTTGCCGTAATTCTTTTGTGGTTTGAGGTAAATTTGCCAAGTGCCAATAAGCTGTGCCTAAATTATTTTGTGTAGCAGCACAGGCTGTAGGAGCATTAGCCGCTGTACGGTATTTTAATGCTTCGTTATAAACTTCGATAGCTAATAATAAATTTTCTTCACCATTTTCGTGTTGAGCAAGATTCCAATAAGCTGTGCCTATATTATTTTGAATCATCCCATACTTGAGTGGTTCTTGACTCGGTACATAGTGAACAAGAGCAAATTTATAAGCTGCTATTGCTTTTTTTAAATGTACAACAGGTTGACTATGTTGCGCTAAATGCCAGTATGCTGTACCTAAGTTATTTTGGGTCGCAGCATATTTAATAGCATCCATTTGCGCGGTTCTAAAACGTAAAGTTTCGCTATAAGCTACTACCGCTTGTTGCCAATTTTCTGCCGGGTCACCAAATCTAGCTAAATCACCATAAGCTGTCCCTAAATTATTTTGTACCCGTGCATAGGTTTCTGAGTTGGTTTCAGGTGAAATTAATTTCAACGCTAACTGATAAAATGATATCCCTTGTTCTATATAAGATTGACCTTCCTCTGAATTTGGTGGAGTCCGGTACAGCATCCAGTAAAGGGTTCCCAAATCATTCAAAATATCCGGTACATCTGGGGAAATTTCATTGTGCGCTATCGCTTCCTGGTATGCCAAAATAGCTACCATCAAGTTTTCTAGAGTCGCTTGTCCGGATTCAATCTGAAGTCTATAAAAATTTCCTAGTTTTTGATACGCTGCTCCTATATATTCTGACTCAGCGGCTTGTGCGTGTAATTTTTCAATTTCTAAAAGTATTTGCTGTGCTTCCTGATTTTCTATAGCACCTGTAGAAATCGCTGTGTTAATTGTTTCTAGTACAAGTTCTGTGAGTTCTTTATTAACATGTTGCAAACTGGGTAAGGATTTTGTCTCAAGTCTGTTAGACCTGTTATTAGGTTCATCGGTTGTTGGCTGATTTTTAACTAATTCTGATTTTGAGGTCGAAGTTTCACTCTGTATTGGTGGAAAATTCCCTTTTCCTTCTGTCTGAAAATCAAAATCTTCAACAACAAATTTAAAATCCCCAGTAGTCTCAACCTCAGCTAATTCTCTGGGTGTAACTACTTCATCAAAAATTGATTGGTCTAGGCTACCGTCAATATTACTATCTATATTACCTGGGGCAAAACCTCTATTACCTGAAAAACTTTCTGGTGATGTTTTGGTTTGTGCTGTCGGTGTCGGTTCCCCAGCAAAAATAAATACACCTGTACGACTGCGCCAAAATTGTGGTGCAGACTGTTGGATTGCATGTAGCCAGGGACGGGGAACCCAAATCAATAAGCTAGAGTCTAAAAATCTGTCCGATTCAGCTTTGTTCAAATGCTGCTCGGTTAATCGCAAATAATGTAAAAATAACCGCTGTACGGCAACTGGCTGCTTTGTTAGCTGCTCTGCTCCTACTATTTGGAATGATGGAATTGGTAAAGGACGTGGTGGAGCGTCTTTTACTCGTGCAACTTTTGGTGGTGGATAATTACTTAGCCACTGGTTGATTTGGGCTATTGGATTTGGGTCACTTAAATTTAAACGTAAGGTGACTAATCGTGGGTAAGCTGGTGTGCTATCAAATGGTACATCGTTTGATTGATGTAATACTTGCCCTAGCGGATACGCTAGAGTCTCATGTAAGTGCCTTACCAACTTATTCCTTAAGTTTAAATCGTCACAAACTGCTATAAAAATTTGTCGTCTTAAACCAAGCGTGAGAGCTTGCTTTAAACGATGATATACTTGTCTGTTCCTAGCTGAGTTATCCGGGTGTCGAGTATCATTTATGCTCATGACGGCATTAATGCCAAAATGCAGTGTACATTCCCTTACGGGGTTGATGCATATAGTCTGTAGTTTTGACTATAAGTATGTTTTTCCATCCATCATCGTTCCCCTCAGGATAAATCTCTCTTCTAAACATAGTCATATCTTTAGGAATTAATTACGTATCAGTTATAACCTCAGCAAAGACGAATTTTATACAGTTCCTACGCATAATTAATCGGGCTTCGACAGATGTTCAGAAAATAAATATTATATTTTTAAAAGTAAAAATAAAAAGCAGGCTCCGCATTTATTGGGAACCTGAAATTGGTAAATATAAACTTTTGTCAAAAAATTTTGCTTATCAACCAGAATGAGAAATTGCGTACGCTACAACTATTAAACCGCCAACCAAAACTGTACCAGCAGACGCCAAGATAATATTATTGCGTTTTTGCTCTGGACTCAAAGGCTCCGCTTGATAAACTTTTGGTTCACGAGCGAAATTGTTCAAACGTCCGCCTTCTTCTGTTGTATAGGGCATCTATAAATTCCTTATACTTTTATAAATTTCGTTGCTTTTATGTTACATAAACAATAGCTACGCTCTTACAATCCGAGATAAAACGTTACATTGTTCTTAAATCAAAACTCAAAAACCAAAAACGTAGGATGGGTTAGGCGCATTTGTAGCACTCAGTTGGAGACTCTTTAGTTACATAAAGCGCCTTAACCCATCACTCATGTAGTAATATCGACTTTATAAATATCCTCTAACTCGTAATCGTTCCACTTAAAGGAGACGAAGCACTGGCATAATCTTTTAGAGGCATCCTACCAGCAAGATATGCCAAACGTCCGGCTATGGCTGCCAAATTCATTGCCCGTGCCATTGTTGCCGGGTTCCGAGCAAGTGCGATCGCACTATTTATGAGTAATGCGTCTGCTCCCATTTCCATTGCTTGTGCAGCTTCCGAAGGGGCACCAATACCAGCATCAACGACTACAGGTATTTTTGAATTCTCAATAATAATTTTGATATTGGCTGTTGTTTGCAGCCCTTGTCCAGAACCAATTGGTGAGGCTAAAGGCATAACTGTTGCACAACCAACGTCTTCTAAATGCTTAGCGAGCATAGGGTCAGCATTAATATAGGGCAACACCGCAAAACCCTCTTTTACTAATTGTTCAGCGGCTTGCAATGTACCAATAGGGTCAGGGAGTAAATACTTAGGGTCGGGTATTACTTCTAACTTAACGAAATTATTATCTTCCTGTCCTAATATTTTTGCCATTTCTCGTCCCAAGCGTGCCACCCGAATCGCTTCGTCAGCAGTTTTACAACCAGCAGTATTGGGCAACATCCAAATTTTACTCCAGTCAAGTGCCTGTGCTAAACCTTCGTGTCCAGGAGCATTGGTCTGTACCCGTCGTACCGCTACAGTGACAATTTGGCAATGACTTTCAATAACGCTTTGCTGCATTTCTTCAGTACTGCGGTATTTGCCAGTTCCCGTCATCAATCGAGAAGTGAAGGTTTTACCTGCAATTGTCAACGGTGTATCTTGAATATTGTTGTGTTCCCCAGGACAAACATCTCGTTTATCCTGAGTAATAAAGTTGTAAGAAAAATTAGCAGAGTGTGTGAGCATTGGAGTAGATGACTTTACAAAAGTAGATGACTTGTTGTGGAAACGAGAAAAATGGAAATGTTCTAGTAATGGGTCAGATATTTTATCGCAAATTAAATCTGTAAGTAAAGCAGCAGTGATAGGAGCAAGGAGAATACCATTACGGTAATGTCCGGTTGCAAAAGTTAAATTTTCACAGTGACTATCACCAAGAATAGGTAATTCATCAGGTGTTGCGGGTCTAAATCCCCACCAGAATTCTTCAATGGGATAATTTTCTAACTGGGGATATAAGCGGATTGCAGCTTTTAATAAATTTTGAATACCTGCTGGGGTATTGTGGGGTGTAAAACCAACATCTTCAACGGTTGCACCAATAATAATACGTCGGTCGCGTCTGGGTACGATGTAAATATCTTCACCAAACAACACCCGTGTTAAGGGTAATTCTGGTAAAAACTCTGGAACCCGCACGCTTAGAATTTGCCCTTTTTTAGGACGTATGGGTAAAGGAAATAACTCACTTGACCAAGCACCACCAGCTAAAACATAATGTTGAGCGGTCATCATTCCGGTGCTGGTTTGAACACCGACAACAAGTTGTTGATGCTGACGAATACCTTCTACTTTTACACCTTCTTTAAGTTCAACCCCTAAGGAAGTAGCAGTAGCTTTAAGCGAGCGAAATAAAGCACGATTATCTACCTGGGCATCTTCAGGATACCACCAACCGCCTACAACTTCTTCTCCCAATTGGGATTGAATTTGATGTATAGTTTCTCTATCTAACCAGGAAGCCGAACCTGTATCATTCTTTTCATAGTCTTGATAAACTGGTGACAAAATACCGCAGCACCAATATCCTGTATTAATACCACTTAATTCTTCCAGCTTGCGCGTCCACTCAGAATATAAAGTTCGAGAACGAAAGCACAAATCTTGCATCGCTCCGGGTGGGATTTTTTCGGCATCAGGTGCTATCATTCCAGCAGCAGCAACAACCGCAGCTTCTTGGAAGTCGCGACTGACGATAGCTACAGAAGCACCCCGTAATTTTAACTCGATGGCGACAGCTAAGCCGATAACACCGCCACCTATAATCAGCACGTCGTTAGCCATTAGTTTTAACAGTCACTAGTCATTAATAATGTAGATAACTATTAACTCATAACTAACAAACAATAGCCTATACTTACGACTTATTGATATGTCCCCAGTCCCCTACCTGGGAAGTGTTAAAATTGTCGGTTGGGTTTAGGAATAACGGAAACCCAACATTGCGACAATATTATTGGCATATACAATCAGGTGGGAAGTGTCTTAAAATGAGTAATTATGCTAAATTACCGTCATCTGTTATAACCTTGTGCAGACCGAGCCACATATTCTTGAATCGTTAAGTCGAGCCTATATTAGAGCTATCGCAGGTAAAGCATGCTTAAATCTTTCTATCCGCGAATACGATTATGGAGTAGACGGTAACTTTGATGAAATTACTATTCGCAACTCCAGAGTCATTGCTAGATTTGATAGAGAAGGTAAAAACAGGGGATTGGTGATGACAAAACAAATTTTCCCGGAACAATTACAAATCCATAATCTCGAAATAACCGATGTCGTAGCCTACCTCCAGCAAAACGGTTGGCAAACAGTAACTCATCCCAACCCGCCTTTATTAGTATTTCAAGGTTCTGCTGACGATGAAGGAAATCCCATCCAGCTTATATTACCCAGTCAAAATACTTTTGAAGATAGCGAGCGCTTATTAGCAAAAGCGATAAATTTATTAGCAGTAATCGAAGATAAATCCCCACAAGCGATTATCGATTTAATAACACAAACACATGCAAATTCCACAGTTGGTACTTAGTTTGTAGGTTGGGTTACCCCGAAACCACACGCACTCGCGTTCGCTGTGCGTGACGCTTCGTCATTCACAGCGAACAACCCAACTTACAAAAATCCAAAACCTACGCAGTATTGGGTGGGGTTCTTTTTAATTCACTAAAAAACAAACCCTGTAAAAAACAGAGTTTGTTAATAAATAGCAGTCCAAAGTCTGCTAGTTTAAAAGTGTGAAGTTTAGAATTAGAAAACTCTAGTTTTTACCACAAAGCACGAATTGGCTCGTTAGCACCATCATTGCTACCAGCTGCAGGTGCAGTGTTTTGTGCAGTAGTGTCAGGATTACCTGTTGATGCTTCTCCTGTACCCTGAGCAACATTATTAGAGCCTGCATTTGTGGAGGCTGTATTTCTGTTGCCACCACCAGGATTTTCAAGATTAGCGGGCAAAACTTTGGAATTTCTGCCACCAATCAAGTTAGCGTTTTGTGAACCCCCCATAGGGAAGCTAATACCTAGCAATGTACCTAGCAAAATCGCTAAGCCTCCAGCCATAAGAATTAACGGTGTCCATCTACCCATAGTATTTTTCTCCTTATTATCTTTCTGGTGTCCACACTATTTGGGAACCTTGTCCCCAAAATCCGTCATATTTTGTTACTCTCACATCACCTAAAACTTTAGTCTGGCAAGCCAAACGTAGTTTAGATGTAGGAGAATGGGGTGGTAGGGAACGACGAGTTTTATCGCGCCAATTCACTTCAGAAACTTCGCCATCTATTTCGACAGCACAAGTTCCACAAGTGCCTATTCCCCGGCAGTTTATTACCTTAGCATTGCCGTTGTAAAGGTCAATACCATTTTGTAACAAAATATTGCGTAGATTATCTCCATGTTGACATTTAATTCTTTTACCTTGAGCAATAACTTCCATTAAGTTATTTTCCCCAATAAGTAGAAAGTAAATTATTAAACAAAGTTTCTGTAGTATATTTACACATTACTTTGCAAGTTGTCTCACTATAACCAGCCATATGAGCGCAAATTCATCACCCGAAATTTGGATCTACGACACTACCTTACGGGATGGAACTCAGCGTGAGGGATTGTCGGTGTCGATAGAAGATAAACTACGTATTGCTCGTAGACTCGACCGACTGGGAATCCCCTTTATCGAAGGTGGCTGGCCAGGAGCAAATCCCAAAGATGTACAATTTTTTTGGCATTTGCAAAAAGAACCCCTCAAACATGCGGAAGCTGTAGCATTTTGTTCGACTAGACGCCCTAATGCAAAAGCGGCTTCAGAGCCAATGTTTCAGGCGATTCTTGCCGCAGAAACCAACTGGGTGACAATTTTTGGTAAGTCTTGGGATTTACACGTCACCGAAGGTATTAAGACCACTTTAACAGAAAACTTGGAGATGATCCAGGATACGATAGAGTATCTCCGTCTACAGGGTCGCCGAGTGATTTACGATGCGGAACACTGGTTTGATGGCTACAAAAATAATCCTAATTACGCACTACAAACTCTAAAAGCAGCTCAACAAGCAGGTGCAGAATGGCTAGTACTCTGCGATACCAATGGTGGCACTTTACCCCACGAAATTAGTCAGGTTGTTGGTGATGTAATCCAAGCGATGCCGATTAATACTCAAATTGGTATTCATACTCATAACGATGCGGATACCGCAGTAGCCAATGCCCTCGTCGCAGTCACAGTTGGGGTAAAGATGGTACAAGGGACAATAAATGGCTATGGAGAGCGCTGTGGCAATGCTAATCTTTGCTCGGTAATTCCCAATTTGCAGTTAAAGCTAGGCTATCAATGCATCGAAAATGACAAACTACCCCAAATCACTGAAACGAGTCGTTTTGTTAGCGAAGTAGTAAATTTAGCACCGGACGAGCATTCTGCCTTTGTTGGACGTTCTGCTTTTGCCCACAAAGGAGGTATACATGTTTCTGCAGTAGAACGCAATCCCCTCACGTACGAGCATATCTCACCAGAAAAAGTAGGAAATCGTCGTCGTATCGTAATATCCGAACAAGCTGGTATTAGTAATGTAATTGCCAAAGCACGGTGTTTTGGTATCGACTTGGACAAAAATCACCCAGCAACAGGACAAATTTTGCAAAATCTCAAAAAGCTAGAAAGTGAAGGATATCAATTTGAAGGAGCAGAAGCGAGTTTTGAACTATTAATCCGACGAGCTTTAGGAAATCGTCAGGTGTTTTTTGAAGTAAAAGGCTTTCAAGTTCATTGTGACCTAGCACAAGGGGAAGAATGTAAAAAAGCTCTAGCTACAATTAAAGTTGCTGTAGGGGGTGAAGATATTTTAGAAGCGGCTGAGGGTAACGGTCCAGTTGCAGCACTTGACGCGGCTTTACGCAAAGCGCTATCAAACTCTTATCCTCAAATAAACGATTTTGAGTTGTCGGATTACAAAGTGCGAATTCTCGATGGACACACTGGCACATCAGCAAAAACTCGTGCTATGGTGCAATCGCGTAATAGTCGTCAACAACGTTGGACAACCCTAGGTGTTTCCAGCAATATATTGGAAGCTTCTTATCAAGCTGTAGTTGAAGGCTTAGAATATGGTCTGCTGTTAGATTTCCAAAAATAATCAGCAGTATTACTCTCTAATTAACTTGTCAAATTTGACACAATTTATTCCCATCATAATCCCAGACGCATACTCCGGACAAATAATATTGAAGCTCACACCAAAAAAAAAGCGTTGGTAAGATGGGTAAGTCTATTGGTAAGTCGGTTTGTTGGTTATCTGGCTTAACTGTTTGGCTTAATTATCTGACTTAAAACTTAACAATTCCAAATTGCAATTAGCAACCCTTAAGTTAACAGTCAGCAGTGAACAGTCAGCAGTCAGCAGTCAGCCAATACTATCCCAAGCTTGAGTCACTAATTGACTTAGCCATCGACGTTGCTGCTTATCTAGCACACAGTCATCGGCTAAAACTTGGGCGGTTAAATCTTCCAAAGATTGACCCTGAGAGCGGACAATTTTCACAACTCCAGCAATTGCAGCAGCTACTAGTTCTTCATCAACTGGTTTTTGCCGAAGAGCAATCATTTCCTGAGGGTTGTCTGGGATGGGATAATTCATAACGTGAGTTTACAAAAATATAGGATGAAAATTAAATTTGATTAAGCCTTAAAGTTTCTTTACTGAATCTTTAATCAACTAATAGGGCGGAGTTTACCGCACTTTACGCAGTTATTAAATCTGTCTTAATGGGTAGATTGAGCGGAGTTATCAGAAAAAATGAGAGAAATTCTTTACTTGGAAATTCCCACACCGGATACAGCGGCAGTACGTAACTGGCTGCAAGTAGATTTTAAACCAGTGGAGGGAGAAAAATTACTTACGCCAGAAGGCTTTCGACTAAGGTTACCACAATCGACGAGTAAAACTACACAAGGGGAAGTAGCGATTTCCGACAAGCCAATTACGGAACTAACAGAACTGTCCGTATTTGTTTGGGCGGTACAAAGAACTACATACCTTAAAGTGTTTCGCTGGGGAGAAAAAGCTTTTCCCCAAGAGAAACAAATTTTACAAAACTTAACCACTAGTATCAGAAACAGTTTTCCCCATAAATATCCGGAACCACCAGCAATTGATTTATCCAAAGAATCAATTTTTGAAGCTTTAGCACCCCATTACCCTCTAACAGTTAAATATTTCCAGAAAATGCCCAACGGGGAATATGACCTCAAGCGTGCGTATTGGTGGGAACAACGTTGGCGCGAGAGTGTAAGAAATCCAACAAAACCCAAACAGGTAGTGTTTACTCCCCACTCCCCACTCCCCACTCCCCACTCCCCACTTCCCCAATACGACTTAATTTACATTGGTGGGGCATTAGGTTCTATCCACGCGGCGGTGATGGCGCGATTGGGGTATAAAGTATTGCTCATAGAGCGTTTACCCTTTGGACGGATGAACCGAGAATGGAATATTTCCCGTGATGAAATCCAAAGTTTGATTAATCTGGGTTTGGTAACATGGACTGAGGTGGAATCGATTATTGCTCGTGAGTATAAAGACGGGTTTAACAAGTTTTTTGATGCCAATAATCCTGACAAACTACGGGCGCCAATCTTACATACCCCCACAGTATTAAATGTCGCCTTAGAATCAGATAAATGGCTGCAAATGTGTGGGCAAAAGTTACGTGAGAAGGACGGCGAAATTTGGGACAAGACAGAGTTTATCAAAGCTGATATTTACGATTCACATATTGTAATTACAGTCAAGGATTTAACCACCCAAGAAGAAAAACAAGTTGCAGGGAGGTTGCTGGTTGATGCGATGGGAACAGCTTCCCCCATAGCTTGGCAGTTAAATGGTGGTCGTACTTTTGATAGTGTTTGTCCCACTGTCGGAGCAGTAGTAGAACATGGATTTGAACCAGGGGTATGGGACTCAGATTATGGAGATGTTCTCTATAGTCATGGGGACATTTCACGGGGACGGCAATTAATTTGGGAATTATTTCCTGGTTCTGGAGAAGAATTAACCATTTATTTATTTCATTACCACCAAGTGAATTCAAAAAATCCAGGTTCTTTATTAGAAATGTATGAGGACTTTTTCACAATTTTGCCAGAGTATCGCAGGTGCGATATGGACAAATTGGTTTGGAAAAAGCCTACCTTTGGCTACATACCAGGGCATTTTAGCGTGGGAAGTAGTGATAGAACTGTTGCTGTTGAGCGTTTAATTGCTATTGGTGATGCTGCTTCTCTTCAATCTCCTTTGGTGTTTACAGGTTTTGGCTCCTTGGTTCGCAACTTGGAACGGTTAACCACACTTTTGCATACAGCTTTGAAACACGACTTATTGAGTTTTAAAGATTTAAATCGAATTCGCGCTTATCAGAGTAATGTCTCTGTTACTTGGATGTTTTCCAAAGGAATGATGGTACCAACAGGAAAGTTTTTACCACCCCAACGAATTAACATGATGCTAAACAACTTCTTTGGGTTGTTAGCTGATGAGCCTTTATGCGTTGCCGATAATTTTATCAAAGATAGATTTGATTTATTCACTTTTAACCGCTTAGCACTCAAAGCTGCTCGTCAAACACCCGCACTACTAATATGGATTTGGGAATTAGCCGGAACTAAAGACTTGTTACGCTGGACGGGAAATTATGTCAACTTCACTCGTCATACTCTTGTTTGTGCTTTTCTGGGTGGATGGTTCCCTCGTCTTCTTCCACGAATCCAACCTTGGTTAGAACCACGCTTTCCCGCATTGTGGCTGCGACTGTTGGTGATTAATTATGCCATTACTATCGGCAAACCCCGCAAGCCAGACAAAGATGAAAATGTCCCCCAAGAAGCGATAATTCAGAAACCGGAAGCGGTTTAGTTGACGGTTGACTGTTGACAGCCAACAGCCAACAGTCAACCGAATTAATTATTTCGTCCAAAATTGGGAAGTTCAACAGAAGCCAAAGATTTTCGTTTTTTGGGTGGATGTTTGGGATTTACCACAGGTGAAGGTGAACTTGCATCATTTGGGTAGCTATCCAAAGGATTTATTGGCTGAGCTGTTTTTGAAGGTTGAACTGTTGGTACTGATGAGATTTCATTTGACCACAAATCTTCTGTTACTTGTCTATTGGTATCAATTACCGTGGGTTTCCTTATTTCCGGGGTCTCATCATCTACCACATGGGTTGCAAAAGTTTCCCAAATTGGTTGAGCAGAGTGATTATCCTCTATATTTGTTTGGTTATTTGCTTGATTTGGTGATGGTGATGGTGTGGTTGCAGGTTGTGCTGCAAAGAACATCTGAATGACTTTATCCAATTGTTCATCCAGTCCTTGCAAATCATGAGGAAAGATTTGGGGTGTAGTCGTTTCTTCATTATGAATTTCTGGAATAATTTCTGGAATAATTTCCGGAGCAATTTCCGGAGCAATTTCTAGATTTATTTCTGCAATAATTTCTGAAATAATTTTTGAATTTATTTCTGAATTTATTTCTGGATTGATTTCTGGGTTGATTTCTGGGTTGATTTCTGGATTGATTTCTGGGTTGATTTCTTGATTTATTTCTGAAGTAATTTTGTGGTTAGTTTCTAAATTTACTTCTGGAGTAATTTCTGGAATAATTTCTGGAGTAATTTCTGAAGTAAAAGCCACTTCAGGTGTTGATTGCTGAGATAATTTATCTCCTTGTGGAGTTGGAGAAGATATTGTATATTGTTCGTCCAAAAGGTGGCTGAGATTTTCTGTTGGAAATTGTGGTTGTACAGACCAAGGTTGAATTGGTTCTGCTTTGGTAAATGCGTCCCAGACTTTTTTTGAGTGCTTGCGTACTTTTATCTCTATTTCGCTTAAGTTATCTGTAGGGCTATTTTGATTATCAAAGTTGGCTACAACCGGAGACTCTAGACATTTTTCTAAAGCCGCTTTAAATTGTAAAGTTTGACGTTGTTGCCGCAAAAGTCTGGTGCGTAACTCTCTGGTGGTATTTTCTGCTTGCAATACTTGATGCGACTGCTCGTTATAGTTTGTTTGTAGTAAAGAGCATTGACGTTCCAGCTGAGCTAAGCGTTGTTGGTTAATTTCTAACTGACCTTTATAATTTTCGATAGAAATTTCTTGGCTTTGAACAGTGCAAAGAGCAGCTTCTAACTGTTGGAAAAGTGAATGAATTTGGGAATTCGCTGCAACCAGTTCTTGATTTTGCTGGTTGAGCATCGATTCTGTAACGCTAGCGCGTTTTTTCTGCCATTGCAAAGCCGTATCAGACTCAGATAACGCAGCTGTTAGTCGGTCAACTTGCTCATACAAATCATTGTTAGCGGAACGTAATTCTTGATTTAGACTCAATAACTTCTCAAATTCAGAGTCAACCAAGGATTCTTTGGGGCTATCAGGTTCCGCAACCCAATCAGATGAGGTTTTATTTTGTTCTTCGTTAATATGATTTACATTAATATTACTTAATACTTGCTGCTGTTGCTGGGAGTCGAAAATAGCTTGTTGTTCGCCAATTAACTGTTGCAAAGGAGTATTTTGTTCATTTTCATCAACGCTTGCAGGTAACAAAATCGGCATTTTGCCTACTTCTGCACTTTTTTGAGGCGAAACCAGATAAAAAGGACAATTCGCCGACTGTGCTTGTGGCGAATCATTCAAATTCATAGATTCCTCAAATACTTCATTATTAGGCTTTTCGGCTTCACGCATCACTCTTCTCCCACCAGTTTGTCAACTAAAAAGTAGTAAGTAATTATCACTAGTTTTAAAAAAATCGTTTATTAATAAAGTCTACTTTATCAACAGAAAACCGATTTAGCCTATATGTTACTCATACTTTATTAATTAGTTTTACCTATTTGGGGAGTGGGGGGTGGGGAGTGGGGAGTGGGGAGTGGGGAGTGGGGAGTGGGGAGTAGTTAATAAAATTTAGCGGAAGTAGTGCGAGCATCTTGCTGGCTTTAATTTTATAGCTACGCTTTAATTTTATAGCTCGCTTTAATTTTATAGCTACGCTCCAATTTCATAGCTCGCTTTAATTTTATAGCTACGCTCCAATTTCATAGCTAGCTTTAATTTTATAACTACGCCCCAATTTTATAGCTCGCTTTAATTTTATAGCTACGCTCCAATTTTATCGCTCGCTTTAATTAGATAGCTCGCTAATACTATCTAATTCCCACTCCCCACTCCCCACTCCCTAACTCAAGGAAGCCATAGGGGAGAAAAGCCCACAAAAGGAAGTTGTTCGGGTTTATTTTCTGAAGTTGTTTGTGGGTCAGCAGGCAACAATGGCATCAACCACAAACTACTATTAGTAATAGGTTGTCCATCTTCAGTAGTCAGCGCGTTTCCTTGTGGGGGTACATTTGGGTCAAGAGGTACTACTTGGTCAAATAACAACGCTAGACCATCAGGTGCTAAACTCATTTTTACGCTTCGTTGTAAAGCAGGGAGCATTAACAGAGGTTTTTGTTGTGCTGTTTTAATGTCTATTGCAACTAAATATGGTTGTTCTTGGTATGCTTGACCCGGAATAACTTGCGTCACTATACAGTAAAGCGTGGGGGAAGCTGGGTCAAACTGACAATCTAGAATCGACCCTTGTGTACGTAAAAGTGATTTTTGTGGCCCTTGGTTAGAGACTAAAAATAATTCCCGTGTGAAGTCAGTATTAAATCTTACCATTGCGGCTTGGGAGCCATCTTTAGCAAAAGCTTGAACCAAACCATATTGTGGCAGAAAATCCAGAGGCTTTGTACCGTCTTCTTGAATAGGTAAAATGGCTGCACCTTGTCCTTGAGCCACAGCTACTTGTTTACTATCTGGAGTAATAATAAACTCACCTGGTGGTTGGCTCTTTATACGTTGAGGAGTGGGTTTTGAGCCATCAATTGTTTTTGCTGGCATAAACCACAGTCCAAAATCACCGGGGTTATCCCGTTTGCCTCGTTGGACAACAATAGTTTCTCCATCAGGAGATAAATCAAATTTCAGGTTTTGGTAATCTTTGTTGTCCAAAATCAGAGCCATTCGACCCGATGAATCTTCCTCCGGTTTAACAGTGTCGCTAGATACACCAGTGAGTACTGTATATAATTGTCCCTCAAGTGGGCTGGTATTATTTTTTGGTCTGGCTGAAAATAAAATTCTTTCCCCATTCGGATATGGTTTAAAATCCATTACTACTAAGTCTTTTGGGGTCAGTACTTTTTTTTGTTGTTGGCTTAAATTATAAAGAATTAATTGCCCTTGGTCTTCGGGGTTGACTCCGATATATAAAAGAACTCGGTCACGTGTGGTAAATGAGCCTTTAAAAGGTTGTATTGCTCGGCTTTTGCCTTCTTTCTCAGAAAATTTGTCTCGTGCATTTTCCAGCTTTACTTGATATTTTTCGCCGTAAGGTGCTGGTGTTAATAATGTATAAACCATCCGTCTTCCCGACCAACTCATTTTACCTGCCAGTGGTGGGTCTATTTTCAAATTTTCCTCAACACTTTTTGGATTCATTGGACGGCTAAAAGTCATACTAAAAGAATTGTTATCAGCCCCAATTTTTTCATTTTGCCAGCTAAAATTTCTGACACTAGCCTTAACTGCATCTCCTTGGAAAACTAATATCCCCATTAATACAGCTAGTACTAACATCAATAGAATTGCAACACGGTCGAGTGGTTGGTTTAGTTTTAGAGCGGGAAAGTTTTTAGTGGTCATCAGAAATAGGGAGTGGGGAATGGGGAGTTGGGAATGGGGAGTGGGGAATGGGGAATGGGGAATGGGGAATGGAAAATACAAACACTACAAAACTTCTTAATTTATAATCCCTACTACCAACTCCTCCCTCCCCACTCCCTACTCCCACTCCGATTAATAACTATAAGGATTTTTCGGTTGTGATATTTTCTTGATGGAAGTGGCTTCTACTGCTAAATGACGTTTTCCTGCTATAGTTTCCGTCATCATTTTTCCTTCTACTTCTAACCAAGTATCTGGTGGGTAGTTGTCCCGACTTTCTTTTATTTTTACTGGCAAACCTATAGGATATGCATCGGCTGCACAACAGGTAATTACAAATTGAGATAGCATTATAAAGTCTTTGTTTAGTTCTGATTGATGAACTACAAAGCCTTGTATCTTTGCTTTTTGACCTTTATATGAGTCTGGTTCCGGATAAACGCTTAGTGTACGTACCCAATCTAATAAGGTACGTTCTTCTGGACGACGTGAAGACTTGAATGATTGAGGTTGAGAACGTGTTGGGCCTAATAATTCTGTGATACTGCGTGTCATCGCTTTGTCACTTGCGAACACTTGGGGTGTAATCATTAAACCCATCATTGCAGTCATTAGTAGTATTAAGCTACCAACACCAGGAGGAAAAACATTCATGTGTTCAGCATCAGAAGTTTCTGGTTGACGACGACGCTGCAACAGTTGCTTTGTCTTAAAAAAAGCTATAAGCGATAAACTAACACCACCAAAAATGACTAACCAAAAATAATCTCGGTGAATTAATAAATATATTTTGCCAGTGATACAGTATTTCAGCATTAAAATGCCCCAAGTCGCAATGGCTATAACATCTAGCCACGGTAAATACTTTCTTGGAACAAAAGTTTTTTTTGGTTTTCTTATTGCAGTCATTATTATTTAATCGCCCAAAATTCAGTTATAAATTGTCAACAGTAAACAGTCAGTAATTAGCAGTCAACAGCCAACAATTTTTCAAATTACGTACAAATTCAAGAATAATGTAAACAAAAACGTTAATTGCGCTGCTATCGCGAATAAATAAATTAATGCCTTTGGCTTAAAAATTGATAACATTAAACCAATGCCTTTAATATCAACCATCGGACCAAATACTAAAAATGCTAGTAATGAACCGCTTGTAAAGGCTGATGCAAAGGATAGGGCAAAGAATGAGTCAACAGTAGAACAAATTGATACTACGGTTGCTAATACTAACATTCCTAAAATCGAGGTTACAGGTCCTGCACCTAAACTGAGAATTAACTCACGAGGTGCTAGCACTTGGATTGCTGCTGCTATTGCACTACCAATCACCATTACGGCTCCTAATTCCCGCGTTTCTTGGACGATATTATCTAGCATTAGTTGCAGTCTATCGCCTAATGGTTTTTTCGCTATTGGTGCTGTCATGCTTTCTAGCATTGCATCGGCATTTACTACTTTTGAGGTCGCTGTCTTTCCTCCCAAAAAATAAGTCCCTGATTTTAACAAGCCTAATGATTTTTTCTCTAATGGAGTTGAGACACTCACTTTTGTGTCCTGCTTAGATGCTGAGTTAAATTTTATATATCGGGCTATTGTCGGTTGTACTATTGGTGTTAAATCTTTTTGAAAGCTAAAAACAAAACCGATTATTGTGGCAATTAATAGGGAAAATACAACCCGCAATACCACTATTTCTGGTTGGTCACGAAATGCTGTCCATGTTGACCATATGACTATTGGGTTAATTGTTGGTGCTGCCAACAAAAAACCTATGGCTACAGGCGTCGGTAAGCCCTGCATTAGCATTCTTCTTGCTACTGGTACGTTACCACACTCGCACACTGGAAATATAAAACCAACCAGACTACCAACGAAAGCACCCAAAAGAGGGTTTCTTGGCATTCTTTTTACCAGTTTGCGCTCGTCCACAAAGAACAGCAGCAGACTGGAGAATAAAACACCTAGCAGTAAAAAAGGTATCGCTTCAACCAACAAACTCAGAAATATGGTGAAGCCGTTGTTCAGTTGATTCATGGGGGTCGCCGTTAACAGCGGGGTAACTTTGTGTGATTTAGTTTATGTCAAGCCATTCTATCGAAATGGGGATCAAAAACAAGTAGGTGTAATTAAAGATATATAAAATACTCTGATTGTTCTTTACTCTTGCACATTTTTTAGCAATCACAGGCTATCAGGCATCAACCACCAGCCATCAGCTACTAACCTCATATAGTTATTTCTACCTAAATAATTGGCAGATAATATAAATGTACTCATACGTTCTCCAACTAGGTAAATGATTCCCATTCCCATAAAGTTAATAGCTCTTAGGCATTAATTATCCTTTTACATAATTACAACGGTTTTGCCCTGCTAATAAAGTTAACTTCGACGCATTTTCATATAGATTTTACAAAACTTACACATTTGTTACGTACTAATAAAAGAAAACTCACCCCCAACCCCCAATAAACCCCACCCCCAACCTCCAATAAACCCCACCCCCAACCCCCTCCCCGTAAACGGGGAGGGGGCTACGATTAATCATAAAGATTCTCAAAAATTAAAAATTGATGCTATTAATTATTTCTGTCTAATTTGTCAATTTGTCGTAGCCCCCTCCCCGCGTGCGGGGAGGGGGTTGGGGGTGGGGTTCTTTGGTTGGTACGAGCTATTTTTTTCTAAATTCTTGATTTTGGCTTCAGAAACAACCATGCGGCAAAAAATGTCCCTGCTGTAAATAATTGCGTCAAATCTAACGCTGACAAATAGCCATCCGATAAACATGCAATACTTCTGTCGGTAATACCGAATACCCAAGACGAAACGCCAAAAAGCCATATACCGTTTCTGAGATTCCCGATAAATGCCTTTGAATTAGAAGGCTGTGGGCTACTCATTAAATTTTCTCCCTTGGTAAATTAAAGATTTCCATAAAAAATTACGAAAATACCCTATTCGTCCCTGACAAATAGCGACCCTTGATTTTGAAATTACTTTTATAGCAATATCTCTTTATATTAATAAATATTTTAACAACTTGACAAAAGCGTCATGAAATACATCCCTCAGTTATAGTGACACTATCTTAAGGTGCATTTTGAGCTAATTTGTTATATCTGATACTATTTACTGATGATAGTTTGTCAAAAAAATAGCACTGCGGTTGTTTTCTTATTTAGAACTCCTTCACAGCAAGGCTAGTAAAAAACATCCATTAACGCTAATATTGCTAGTAAGAAATAATTTTACACAATAGATTCTTAGAGTTTTGGCACAAAACTATTGATAATTTATGGCAATAGCAATAGATTTTGGTACTAGCAACACAGTCATTGCACGTTGGAATGCGGCAAAAGAAGAACCAGAAACGGTGAGTATTCCAGGTTTGTCAGTACAGCAGAGTTTGAATCCACCTCTAATTCCCAGTTTGGTTTATGTGGAAAATGCCGCTCTTGGGAATGTTTTAGTCGGACAAGCTGTTCGCGATCGCGGTTTGGATTTGGTGGGGGAGCAGAGATTTTTCCGTAGTTTTAAGCGGGGTATTGGTGCAGATATTCAGGGTTTTTTGCCAGAGTTGGATGGGCAAACAGTTACTTTTGAGCAAGTAGGGGAATGGTTTCTGAGGACTGTTATTGAGCAGCTAGCACCAATGCAAGGGGGTTTAGACTCCTTAGTATTAACAGTACCAGTGGATAGTTTTGAAGCGTATCGTCATTGGTTGGGAAAAGTTTGCGAAGTTTTACCAGTAGATGTGGTGAAGATGTTGGATGAACCGACAGCCGCAGCGTTGGGTTATGGATTAGCGGATAGTGATATTTTATTAGTAATAGACTTTGGTGGTGGAACTTTAGATTTATCTTTGGTGCGGTTGGATAAAAGTGTACAAGCCAACAAAAAGCCCACAGGGTTTTTATTGAAGTGGGGAAATAAGTCTTTAGGAGAAGAATCAAAGCAAAAAGTCAAAACCGCGAGAGTTTTGGCAAAAGCTGGGCAAAATTTAGGTGGTACAGATATTGATAGCTGGGTAGTTGATTATTTTGCTAAGAATCAGGGTTTAGTAGTCAGTCCCCTAACAATGCGATTAGCAGAAAAGGTAAAAATTCAACTATCAACCCAGCAAAGCGCAGGAGAAGTTTATTTTAACGACGAAACCTTTGAAAGTTACGAGTTGGAATTAAAACGAGATACTTTTGAACAAATCCTTACAGAGCATGGTTTTTTTGAAAGGCTTGATGACTCGATGACGAGTTTACTTATTCAAGCACGACGTCAAGGAATTGAAGTTAACGACATTAACGCAGTATTACTAGTAGGTGGAACAGTACAACTTCCAGCAGTGCAAAAATGGGTAAGACAATATTTTGATGAAAATAAAATACGCTTAGAGCGTCCCTTTGAAGCAATTGCTAGAGGTGCGCTACAGCTAACTCAAGGTACACAAATTAAAGATTTTCTTTACCATAGTTACGGCATTCGTTATTGGGACAAACGCAACAATCGCCATAGTTGGCATCCTATCATACGAGCAGGACAACCTTACCCAATGACCCAAGGAGTAGAACTATTTTTAGGTGCTTCCGTGGAAAACCAACCAAGTATAGAACTAATTATGGGTGAACTTGGAGACGAAACCAGAGGAACCGAAGTTTATTTTGATGGAGACAGATTAATTACTCGTCGCTTAGGAGAAGGAGCTACCAGCGTCAAACCCCTAAACGACTCAGAAGGAGCAAGAAGCATAGCTAAATTATCACCTCTAGGATATCCCGGAAGCGATAGAGTAAAAATTTTCTTTCAAGTAGATGAACAAAGACTTTTAAGAATAACAGTAGAAGATTTGCTTACAAACCAAACCCTGATGGAAAATCAATTAGTAGCGCAGTTGAGTTAGGGGAGTGGGGAGTGGGGAATGGGGAGTGGGGAGTGGGGAGTGGGGAGTGGGGAGTGGGGAGTGGGGAGTGGGGAGTGGGGAGTGGAAAGAGAAATTCTTTATCATACTTATCCCCCTTATTTCCCTCATCCCCTTATTTCCCTCATTCCCTTATTCCACCACTCCCTACTCCCTACTCCCCACTCCCTACTCCCCACTCCCCACTCTCCTACCGATGAATCACAACTGATGTACCAACTCCAGCCCAACTGTACAACCTTCTAGCGTTATCTGGGCGTAAATTTACACAACCACGGCTAACAGGAGTGCCAAATCGGTTATGCCAGTATGCTCCGTGAATCCCAAAATCCCCGTCGTAGTACATGGTATGCGGCACATTAGCCATGTTATAACCAGGACCTTGCATCCGAGTTTTTCTCAACTTGGTTTGAATCCGATAAATGCCAGTCGGTGTTGGTGTCGCTCTTTTACCTGTAGAAACCCTGAATCTTAAAATAGGTGTTTTTCCTTCCCAAGCAACTAGTCTTTGGTCGGAAAGGTCAACTTGAATCCAGCGTTGCTTAGATTCTTTTAGTTGTTCGATATATCTCCGAGTTCTTGGACTTCTTGATTGTGCTGAGACTTGATTTGTATCCATAGTCACAGCACCCAAGGTTAATGCAGCTACTGTAAACAAAACTTTTAAATGCCGCGTCCAATTCGGAACCACCATTGGGAAAATCATGTTTTTCATTGCAGATACACTCCTCACCAATTGAGTTTTTTCTCAAAAAAATTTAAACAATGACAAATTTTCCAACCGATTAAATCAATCAGGTGGAAGTAATTCTAAATACATCCCTAAGTATAACCTGAAACATTTCACTACTAAAAGTAGGATATTACCTATAAAACAAAATTTTTGGGAATGCTTTTGATATAAAATAATTATAAATTAACTGCTCCTACCATTTAATCCTCTTGTACCTGAGCTAATATCCCAACTGAATGTCTTACTGTCTGTAATACGCATCTAGCTTTTACTTCAGTTGTAGAGGACTTTAAAAAATTATAATAATCACAATTTTTCTGCCAAAAGATAAAATTTTATATAACTTGTTGAGTAGTTAGTTATAGATTTAAACTCCAGTAGATGCGCTTATTTTTATGGGAATTTCGATGACAAACTCCGCACCATTCCCAGGAGAGGAAATACACTGAAAGTTGCCAACATGAAGTTTAGTTACAATTTGGTAACAAATAGACAAACCCATGCCAGTACCCTTACCGGGTGCTTTAGTGGTGAAAAAGGGGTCAAATACTCTTTTTCTCAGAGCTTCAGGCATTCCCAATCCGTTGTCAGCAATGCGGATTATTACACGGTCGTAAGAAAGCATTTCAGTACGGATAGAAATTTGGGGATTTGTAATTAATCCAAGGGTGTTTGCTGTTGACTCCCGTAAAGCCTCGATAGCATTGCTTAAAATATTCAGAAAGACTTGATTTAGTTGTCCCGGATAACACTCTACCAAGGAAAGATTTCCATATTCCTTAATCACCTCGATAACAGGATAATTTACAGCAGCTTTGAGTCGATTTTGCAAAATCATTAAAGTACTGTCTATTCCCTCGTGAATATTTACCTTTTTGGATTCAGACTCATCCATACGAGAAAAGTTGCGGAGTTCAAGAACAATTTTTTTGATACGCTCTGTACCAACTTTCATTGAAGATAATAATTTTGGTAAATCTTGCATCACGAAATCTAAGTCTATAATTTCTATTGCTTCTTGAATTTCGGAATTTGGATGAGGATAATGTTTTTGATACTTTTCGATTAAAGCAAACAAATCATAAATATAATCTTTTGCATGAGCTAAATTACCATGAATAAAGCTAACTGGATTATTGATTTCGTGAGCGACTCCAGCGACGAGTTGACCGAGAGAGGACATTTTTTCGCTTTGAATTAGCTGCACTTGCATACGTTGTAATTCAGCTAAAGCATTTTCTAAATCTTGCGCTTTTTGCTTTAATTGATTTCTTCCTTGTTGTAAGATATCATCAGCATTTTTGCGGGAGGTAATATCGGTTATTGTGACCACTAGCTGAGAAATTTTCCCTGTGTTGTCCTTGAGAGGAGTTATTGTCTGTTGCCACCAAGTAATTTTACTCTCAAAAAGCAATTGTTCTTCAAAATAAATAGTTTTATCTTTATTAACAGATTCTTTATAGCGTCTTCGATGAGGTTCCAATACTTTATTTAAATTTTCTAAGATAGTTTTACCTACAAGAGTATCTACAGGTAATGGACTAATTTTTGCTAATGTAGGGTTGAAAGCAACGTAACGAAAATCTGCACCATCATCCAAAACATCTAGCAGCATAATGCCGTAGTCTAAACCATCCCAAATGCTTTGCAAAAATTGGGTCTGTTGAGAAAATTTTTTTTCGCTTTGTTTGCGTTCATTAATATCTAAAATAACTCCATCTAAATAGAGTATATTTCCGTTTTCGTCAAAAACCCCTTGCCCTCTTTCATTAACCCATCTTATAGTTCCATCTGCGTGACAAATTCGATAATCAACAACATAAGGTTGCTTTTTCCTTATCCCTATTTCAATAATCTGGCTAACAAGTTGTTGGTCATCGGGATGAATAATACTAGCAAACGAACGAATCCGGTTTAGGAAAAAGTCACTAGCGGGATAACCAACAAGTTCTTCAATACCCTCACTAATATACTCAGTTGTCCAATTTTCATCACACCGACATCGGTAGACTACACCCGGAAGATTAGCAAGCATACTTTGAAACATTTCTTCTTTATTTTTTTCAGCCTGAGATGTTTCCAAGCAAGCATGATAGGGGTAGTTATTTTTTAAGTACAGTGATGAACTAAACATATGGTATAATAGCTATTTAATATGTTTGTTGGCAGTTTATAAGGAAGTTAAGGACTTAACTAATAGTTAACATTGTTACATTTCTCTAAGATTCTTCTATTTATTCAACTATATTTTTATAATTCCCAGATATCTCCCAATAAATAGAATTTTAGTATTTTTATTTCTTGGAATTTTTCTATCCTAACTATCGGATTATCCTTTGGTCAAAAGTAAAGTTTTTTGAAGAGCTTTTGCTTTTTGGGTAATCACATCCCAGTTTTCACTGTCCAGAGAATGCTTGGGGAATAAATCGCTACTTAACCCTACAGCGATAGCTCCGGCTTGTAAAAAATCTTGAGCATTTTCTATAGTCACCCCACCGGTGGGTATTAAAGGAATATGACCTAGAGGACCCTGTAAACTTTTAATATAGTTTACTCCTCCGACCGCTTGTACGGGAAAAACTTTTACGCAGCTAGCACCGAGTCCCCATGCGGTAACGATTTCGGTAGGAGTTAGCGCTCCAGGAACGATAGGAATATTTGAATTAACTGCAGTCTGAATCATTTGGGCTTCTACATGGGGGGTAAAAATAAACTGCACTCCAGCGTCTATTGCTTGTTGCATCTGTAGTAAATTCAACACAGTTCCGCAACCGATAGTACATTGAGGTAATTCCGAGCGCAGTTTAGTAATTAACTCCCCCGCTCCATCGCTATTCCAAGTAATTTCAATGAATTGCATTCCCCCAATTGCTACAGCATGAGCCATTTTTAATCCTCGCAACCTGTTTGAAGTGCGAATAACGGGGATGAAACGGTGTTGTTGTAACAAGGATAACCAAGGAGATGAGGACATAATATAGGCTAATTGCTAATGGGTAATTGGTAATTAATAATGGGCGATTGGAAATATATTATCAATTAGAGACCGTAATATATACGACCTTTAGATTTTCTGAGATGGTAAATCTATCTTAAGAAAGCCCTTGTTTTTAAACAATTCATTCATCAGGGAGAGCAAAGTCATCAAATAATTAATTACATTATCTATAAGTAATAAACAAAAACACCTTGTAGGTAAATATTATGGCTCTTTACAAATTAGAAGACTTTGATACAGATTATCGTAACGCTTTTGATGGTAACGATATTAAAGGAATGAGTGTTTATGTAGAAGGAAGTGACGAAAAAGTTGGTTCCATCAGCGATGTTTTAGTAGATGAAGAAGGTCGCTTCCGTTATATGGTTGTAGACCTAGGTTTTTGGATTTTTGGAAAGAAAGTATTGTTGCCAGTAGGTCGTGCTCGTATCGATTACAATTCTGACCGCGTATATGCTATTGGTATGACTCGTCAGCAAGCTGAAGATTTACCTGAGTTTAGCGAACGGGATGTAGCTGATTATGATTACGAAGAGCGAGTACGTGGTGTATATCGTGGTGGAAATTTAGATGCATCGACTTCTTTAGATGCTTCAGCTCCTTTGGAAGCAAGAACAGGTGCAGATGCATCTTACTACCAGCCTACAACTAACGCTTATGAAACATCTGCGACTTTAGAACCTGCAGCACCTGTCGCAACTCCAAGCTACAATCGCGATACTTATAATTATGCTGAAGAACCTTCTTTGTATGAAATGAATGAGCGTGACCACCAAACGCTGAAACTATACGAAGAAAGACTAGTAGCAAACAAACAACGTCGCAAAACTGGTGAAGTTGCTGTTGGTAAGCACGTAGAAACAGAAACCGCACGAGTTGCAGTACCTGTAGAAAAAGAACGGGTAGTTATTGAAAGAGTCACTCCAACAAATGTTGGTCAAGCAGTTAGCTCTAATGAAGTTGCTTTCCGTGAAGGTGAAGTCGCACGTGTGGAAATCTACGAAGAAACTCCTGATATTCGTAAAGAAACTTTTGTACGTGAAGAAGTCAGAGTTTCAAAAGTTGTAGACCATGAAACCGTGGAAAGTCAAGAAACAATTCGTCGTGAAGAACTGGATGTAAATGCTCCTGGTCTTCCCATTGAAGAACGTTAATAAATAAAGGAAGAGGAAGAAGTAAGGATATTATTTATTCTTATCTTCTTCCTCTCTTGCCGTTTTTTTATTCTTGTTTTCCTTTCTTCCCGTTTTTCCTCTTATTCTCCCTTTATTTAATATGAATACTGCGTATATAAGCGAAAATAACAAAGCTGCTAATCGACAAGTTCGTATTCATGGTTTGTTAGAAAAATTAAGAAATAAAGTACATAACTTTAACGTTTTTGATAAACATGGCTCTTTAATTGGTGTGGTAAGAGACGTTATTTTAGATGCAAGTAGTAGACTAAGTTTTCTAGTTTATAAGACAGACTTGGAGTCAAACGTAGGTGCATCTATTATTATTGACGAAGTTATTGAGGATGAAAAAAAGAATAGTTTTTTACTTCTTAGTAACCATATCAAAAAAATAGATGAATTCAACAAATCATTTATCTTAGATTTGGACAAATCTACAATGGAAAATATGTCAGAATACTCACCATCTGCTACACAAAATAATAGTAGTACTCCTACTGCTTCAGAAATATCTCTCAATCAAGATGTCAATATTCATGATGCACCGAATAATACACAAGATTTGACTGATTACCAAGATATTCAAAATACTGTTGAACAACATATAATTAGCTTGCTGGGTGAAAGATTAGTTGTTAATAACACCAAACGTAAAGTTGGTGAAATAATCCTTCGCAAGGAAATTGAAACTCGGATGGTACAAGTTCCTGTCCGCAGAGAAAAGTTAATTGTAGAACAAGTTGTTTTAGGAGATGAAGCATCTGGAAATAAACAACTAGCAGAAATAGATTTAGGGGAAGTCGAAACACCTAGAACCGAATTAGCTGGGGATAATATAAATTCTTTTGATAGTTTTGATAGTAATTTAAGTGTTAGTGGTGAGTTTGATTCTCCAAAAATAGCTAGTTTAATTTTAAATGCTATTGCTCTAGAAAAAAAACATGGATGCCAAAAAGTACGAGTAACTGTTCTTGTAGAAGATGAGGAACACAAAACAAAATACCAAGAGTGGTTTGCTCGTGCCTCTCATAATGGGTAATTAGTAATTGGTAATTGATAATTAGTAATGGGTAATATAAATATGTAAACCCGCTTTTTTGCAGAAAAGCGGGCTTTTGCTGTCGGCATTTTTTTAATTTACGGATTACTTGTCTTTCTTTTCTTGCATTCTGATATCGATAGTGGTGGCATTAAAATTATAATTAAAACCGTCTAATTCAATCGGCATACCAATTTTTACTTTATTATTACCCAAAACAAACCCATCCTCGGTCTTTTGGGCTTTACCTTCTAAGGTCAAGAGTAAATCTGTACTAAAACTATTTTTTCTGGTATCTGGCAATTCTTTTACCGAACCATCAGGTTGAGGAACCATTAAAGTTCTAGATAATGACTTAACATCTTTAATCCCAATCTCACCATAGGGTTGATTGCGGATAATCACTTTTGTCTTTCCACCTGTTTTAAACCCTTGCTCTTCCATCTGCTTAATGTCGCGTACGTTCAAGCCACGCACAACTAAGTCAACCTCGATAGGTACTGACGTAGCTCCGACTTGAGCAACCGAACCTGTTGCTCCAGGAAAAAAGAATATACCAATTATCACGAGCAGAATTACCATTGCTGCTCCAAAATCTAGGAGATTTAATTTACCGAACAAGCGACCTTTTGAATCTAAAATAGCCATGAAAATTATTCCCAAACAAAACAGAGTAATTGATTTAAGATTACTTTTTGCGAGCAGTTTAGCACGACTGCTGCTTTTCGTCCCTGTGATTTATTACAACTTGGCATAAAATAACGGTGATATTTTACACTTCTTATACTTATATGCGCCTTTCGAGAGAAGCAGATTAGAATGCAACTTAGGAAGGACGATATTCGTCCAATAGTCTTAAGTTCCTTTACTAGCCCCCTTAAACCGGACGATTATGAATTGGAAAAGCTTTTTTGGCAGCTTTTTTAGCAGCTTTTTTAGCAAAAATTTGCGAGCTTTCCGACGTCGTTGGTTTTATCCAATGGTTTCGGTGGTGGTCGCTTTAACTCTTTGTCTGACAACAGCCTTACCATCCCGTGCTATAGACTGGTTACCTCTACTTTTACGGGGTGTCCAGGTGATACAACTTTCTAATATGTCTCAACGTCAAGAAGTTGAACTTGGTGGACAAATTAATCAACAACTCACCAGCAGAGAAGTTCGTCTTTTCCGCAATCCTCAAGTTAATAGCTATATACAACAAATTGGTCAGCGTGTTGCAGCAGTTAGCGACCGTCCTGATTTGCCTTATACCTTTCAGATTGTTGATGATGAAAGTGTTAATGCTTTTACTACAATGGGAGGATTTATATATTTAAATACGGGTCTAATAAAAACAGCAGACAATGAAGCACAACTAGCTAGTGTCATTGCCCATGAAATCGGTCATAATGGCGGAAAACATATGCTGAAGCATATGCAGCGTCAAGCAGTCCAAAATGGTCTATTATCAGTAGCCGGTTTAGACCGTTCTGCGGCAGTGCAATTGGGTATAGATTTATTTAGAAATCGTCCCCGTAGTCGAGAAGATGAGTTTGATGCTGACCGTCGAGGGTTTAGAACAATATCACGAGCAGGATATTCTCAGGAAGAAATGGTAGCCTTTATGAAAAAACTGCAAGCAAAAAGTGGCAGGTCTTCCGCTCCAGCATTTTTGAGTACCCACCCAGCAACAGGAGACCGAGTTACTAGACTACAAAGCATGGTTAATTCCCAACCCAGCAACAGGCGTGATGGAATAGACGATACCACATATCGCACCAGTCTCCAACCTTTACTTCGCAGGTAATTGGTAATTGGTAATTGGTAATTGCCCACTCTTTATTCCCCACTCCCACTTATCTACGTCTTCTAGTACTAACTCCCCTAATTTTGTTGAAGTCAACATCAACTGTGGCTTCTTCTAAAGATAGAACGCGAACCTCGGATGTGTTAACGTTGGCTTGGTAGACTACGCTATTGGTAACATCAAGTCCCGTCAACCAACCACTTTTTGGGTGATAAGCACCTGTATCTATACCTAACCAACCAGCACCTCGTGCTATTTTTCCTGGTGTTAGACCGGGTAAAGTAAATGTAATTGTATGACCAATAATAATCAACTTATCGGGAAAAATTGGCTCGGTAATCATGTGGAATTCATCGCGTACCCAGCAAAGTTGGTCTGCGGTTTGTTCTGCAACAGGTAATGCTGGGTCAACACCAGCGTGAACTAACCAAATATCTTCCAAATCAAGGTAAGTAGGCAAACTCTCAAACCATTCCACATGGTCGTGAGGAATTGTTGCTTTTTTATAACTAGCTAATGTCGCTTGTCCCCCGCTATACAACCACGCTTGTACAGTGGATGCGGGGATATTATCTTTTTCTGTAATAATACTGAATAACATCTGTTCGTGGTTACCCAACAAACAGGGGTAGGAGCTGTCTTTGACAAAATTGACTACTTGAGAACTTTGGGGACCTCGGTCAATTAAATCTCCTAAAAAATAAATTTGGTCTTCACTGCTGGGAGCAATGGTCTCCAGCAATGTCATTAATCCGTCATAATGTCCATGCACATCCCCGATTATAATTCGGCGTGCTTTAGCTTCGTTCATCAGTTTTTTGGTTAAAATAATCTTTGCTTAAAATTTTTGTTACAGTCGGTTCAGTATAAACTACTTCCTGTTTGAAAATAAAGGTAATAATTAGCTAAGCTTATGAAATTAATAAGACTTTGCCACTTTTAGTTTATGGCAAAGCATTAATCCTAAGATATCAATATATTTACAGATTGCGTGGGATTTAACCTTGAGAATATCCTCAGTAATTGATGTAATTTATATAAAGACTGCACCAGTAATTACACATAACTGGGAAAATAAATTTCTGGATATGAGCGAGGTAGTTAAACCAAGCTAGATTACAATTCACAAAAGTAAGTGTTTTAAACGATAAATTAGGATTTTATTATGTCAGATGAATTTTCCACCCAAGTGAGCGACCGTATTTGCAGCCACATGAATGACGACCATGCAGAAGCTGTTTTGTTGTACGCTCAAGCTTATGCTGGTTTGACAGATGCGTCAGCAGCCAAGATGCTGGCAATCGACGCAGAGGGTATGAATTTAGACGCACAGGTTCAAGATAAGGCTGTACCAGTCCGTATTAAATTTGACCATGTTTTAGAAAATGCGGAAGATGCTCATCATACTTTGGTTGCGATGCTAAAACAGGTACGCCAAAAATCTAAGGAGTAGGTTGTTTGCCAACAGATTAGTCTTCTGATTTTAACAACCAAAAGCCACTATAGGTCATTCCAGAATCATCTGGTTGCACTAGTAAAAAATGTAAACCCTGACTTTGCTGCTTGCGTTGTTCAAATAACCTAGCAGCATCTGTCACTTCTTTATCTTCAAAGGTGACAACAACCCATCTATCTGCTAAGCCAGCTTCTAACACCAACCCATCAGGTGGTCCTGGAACATAGTTTAACGCTACAGATACAGCTTCTTGCAACCACCGTGCTAGACGCATCGATTGTCTTCCCCCATAAATTATCACACCAGGGACAGCAGTAGTTGACGCTAGACCGAGGTTTATAGGTAAGAGAATTTCTGGCATTTCTAGGATGGGAATAGGACGTTCGCTAAATACATCCGCAATATCACCTGCTGCTAAGGTCGCAAATCGCCATTCTTGTCCCCAAAGTTTTTCGGGTAAAGGCATTGGTGGTGCTTTATCTACAGCGATGGGATATTGTTTCTGCTGTAACCATTGCTTTAATGCTGAAGTACGACGGGTAGCTTCTACTTTTATCCCTAAATTGCGTCCAGCTTGTTCTATTAGACTTAAGGACTGGGAACGAAATACTTGAATTTTGTCTGGGAATTTTCCACCAGCTGCTTGTTGGATTTTATTGGCAATCCAATTAGAATTTACTTCTGACTGGGGACAGATGGCTTCAAACTGGAAGTTACCAGTTGTGTCACAGATAGATAGTCCCCATAATGTTTGCCCTGTTTCATCCTTTTGCGGACGCTTGTAAAAGTCTGCTTGCCAAATAACCATCTTTACACACATTTTCATATCCCTCCCAATTCTTTTGCGTGATGACGAAAATGGTCTTCGATAAAAGAGGTGATAAAGTAATAGCTGTGGTCGTAGCCTTCTTGGTAACGTAGGGTTAAGGGTTGATTTACTTCTTTACAAGCTTGCTCGAATAGTTCTGGCTTTAATTGATTTACGAGAAATTTATCTGCTGTACCTTGGTCAATCAGGATTGGACTACCACCAAATCCCACTTGTTTAACTAATTCTGTTGCGTCATAAAGACTCCAAGTTTCTTTATTTTCTCCCAAGTAGCCGCTAAAAGCTTTTTGCCCCCAAGGACAATTATTTGGTGCGACAATAGGAGCAAATGCCGAAACCGATTTATATTTTTGTGGGTTTCGCATTGCACAAACAAGCGCACCATGTCCCCCCATCGAATGACCAAAAATGCCTTGTTTTTCAGGATTTATCGGAAAATTTTGGGCAATTAAATCTGGTAATTCCTCAACTATATAACTGTACATCCGATAGTGGGTTTGCCAAGGTTCTTGAGTTGCATCCACATAAAAACCAGCACCTGTACCAAAATCCCAATCATCATTTTCACCAGGTATGCCAGTATTTCTAGGGCTAGTATCTGGGGTCACCAAAATAAAGCCATATTTAGCAGCATATTGCAGCGCTCCTGCTTTAACCATGAAATTTTCTTCGGTACAGGTCAGACCAGAAAGAAAATACAGTACGGGTAAGGGTTCTGCTAAAGTTTTTGATAAAGGTTCCGAAAGTGCTTGTGGTGGCTGATAAACAGCGAAACGCATTTCCCCATTACAGGTGGCTGATGGGTGGGAGTAGAAACTCAGTTTTCCACCAAAACATTTATATTCTGAAAGAAGATTTATGTTAGTCATTTTTGATAAAACTAAATAAAATTAAATAAAACTTTCTGATTGTCGAAATGAAATCTTACAATTGGTATTTTCTTGACAATCTTTTCTCAAAATAGAAAATATTTTTAAATCATGAAATTCGCCCTTCCAAAAACCAAATTCTCTTAAAATACCTTCTTCTTGAAAGCCTAAGCTTGTCAGTAAATTCATGGAAGCAATATTTTCCAGCATTACTGTGGCTTCAACTCTATTTAATTGCAAATTTTCAAATCCATATGGAATAATATATTTTAATACCTCGGTCATTATACCTTGTCGCCAATAGGGTTTTGCTAATTCATAACCTACTTCTGCACAAAAATATGGTTTACCCCAAAAGCGATAACCACAAGTACCTATAATAATATTCTCACTTTTTGTCGCAATACCCCAGCGAATACCTTGTTTATTTTTAAATCTGTCGTGCCAATTTCTTATCAATTTTTCTGTGCGTTCAACTGTTGTGAATGGTTCAATATCATGATATTTCAAAACCTCGTTATCAGAAAAAAACTCAAACACATCATCTGCGTCTGATATATTTATTCTCCTTAATATTAAATTTTGCGTTTCTAAATTGGGAAATGGGTCAATCATATTTGGGGGAATCGGTAATGGGTCATTGGGAGCAGCTGTTGTGCGAGCATCTTGCTCGTTTTCGCTTACATGCTCGTTTTCGCTTACATGCTCGTTTTCGCTTACATGCTCGTTTTCGCTTACATGCTCGTTTTCGCTTACATGCTCGTTTTCGCTTACATGCTCGCTTTCGCTTACATGCTCGTTTTCGCTTACATGCTCGCTTTCGCTTACATGCTCGCTTTCGCTTACATGCTCGCTTTCGCTTACATGCTCGTTTTCGCTTACATGCTCGTTTTCGCTTACATGCTCGCTTTCGCTTACATGCTCGTTTTCGCTTACATGCTCGTTTTCGCTTACATGCTCGCTTTCGCTTACATACTCGTTTTCGCTTACAGTTAGCGAGCAAGATGCTCGCACTACCACTCCCTAATTCAAAACTGTACTACAGAGCGAATCGACTCTCCTTTATGCATTAAACCGAAAGCGTCATTAATTTTTTCAATTGGCATTACATGGGTTATTAAATCGTCGATATTTATTTTTCCTTGCATATACCAATCTACAATTTTTGGTACATCAGTTCGTCCTCTTGCTCCACCAAATGCTGTTCCTTTCCAAATTCGACCTGTAACTAATTGAAATGGACGAGTTCTTATTTCTTCTCCTGCTCCGGCAACTCCAATAATTACGCTTACCCCCCAACCTTTGTGGCAAGATTCTAAGGCTTGACGCATTATATTTACATTCCCGATACATTCAAAGGTGTAGTCAGCACCTCCCTTAGTTAAATCTACTAAGTACTTTACAATATCTCCTTCAATTTCATGAGGATTGACAAAATGGGTCATGCCAAATTTTTCTGCGAGGGGTTTTCTGTTGGGGTTAATATCAACTCCTACAATCATATCCGCACCTACCATCCGCGCTCCTTGGATGACGTTTAGACCGATACCCCCTAAACCAAACACAATTACTTTGGCTCCTGGTTCTACTTTTGCAGTATTTATGACTGCTCCGATACCAGTTGTAACGCCGCAACCAATATAACAAACTTTGTCGAAGGGTGCGTCTTCACGGATTTTCGCTAGGGCTATTTCTGGTACTACTGTAAAGTTACTGAATGTGGATGTGCCCATATAATGATGAATTTTTTTACCGTTAACGGAGAAGCGACTTGTTCCGTCTGGCATTAAACCTTGTCCTTGAGTTGTTCGTATTGCTTGACAAAGGTTAGTTTTCGGATTTAAACAATATTCACACTCGCGACATTCGGGAGTGTATAAGGGTATTACATGGTCTCCTGGTTTGAGACTTTTGACATCTTTTCCTACTTCGACGACGATACCAGCGCCTTCATGTCCTAAAATAGCTGGAAATAATCCTTCCGGGTCTTTTCCGGAAAGGGTGTAAGCATCTGTGTGGCAAATTCCACTGGCTTTGATTTCTACTAGGACTTCCCCAGCTTGAGGTGTTCCCAGTTCAACGGTATCGATTATTAAAGGTTTACCAGCTTCGTAAGCGATTGCGGCTTTAACTTTCATAAATGCCCCCATTTTATTGGTCTACAGTTAACTAGATGTTAACTCTTGTGGGGTGGGCATCCTTGCCCGCCCATGTATAACAAACGGCTCATCCATAGCAACAAATGGTCCGGATAACTTTTTATAATTGTTGTGTAAATTATCTATATTTTTTGTTATCTTCATATTTTCTGAACATCTGCACTTTATAGAAATTATGAATCCTCTTCTATCCCAAATTGGCGCTCAAATGTCTAGTCTGACTGGTGTCAGAGCAATTATGAAGGATGTTATCGAAACTTTACGCGCTGGTGCAGGACAGGATTTTATTAATTTGAGTGCGGGTAATCCTTTAATTTTGCCAGAAGTAGAACAATTATGGCGCGATTGCACTGCGGAGTTGTTAGAGAGTGCGGAATACGGTGAGGTTGTTTGTCGCTATGGTTCTTCTCAAGGTTATGCACCGTTAATTACGGCTATTGTAAATGATTTTAATCAGCGCTACGGGTTAAGTCTGACTGAGCGGAATGTTTTAATTACTCCGGGGAGTCAGTCTCTATATTTTTACGCAGCAAATGCTTTTGGCGGATATACCGATAGTGGGGAGTTAAGGCAAATTGTTCTACCTCTTAGTCCTGATTACACTGGTTATGGTGGGGTTACTTTAGTTCCAGAAGCTTTGATTGCTTATAAGCCGACGTTGGATATTGATGCTAGTAACCATCGGTTTAAATATCGTCCTGATTTTAGTCAGTTGTCGATTAGCGAAAATACTGGTTGTGTTATTTTCTCGCGTCCTTGTAATCCTACTGGCAATGTTTTGAGTGATGATGAGGTTAGGAAAATAACTGATATGGCTGGGGTTTATAATGTTCCAGTCTTAATTGATTCGGCTTATGCTTGTCCTTTTCCGGCGTTAAATTTTACTGAGATGACGCCTATGTTTGGGAAAAATATTGTTCATTGTATGAGTTTGTCGAAGGCTGGTTTACCGGGAGAACGCATTGGAATTGCGATTGGGGATGAGAAGATAATTCAGGTTTTGGAGTCGTTTCAGACTAATGCTTGTATTCATGCTTCCCGTTATGGACAAGCTATTACTGCAAGGGCTATTAGTTCTGGTGCTTTGGTGGATATTTCTGAGCAGGTGATTCGTCCTTTTTATCAAAGTAAGTTTACTGTGTTGGAGTCGGCTTTGGATGATTTTATGCCGAAGGATTTACCTTGGTTTTTGCATCGGGGTGAGGGGGCTATTTTCGCTTGGTTGTGGTTGAAGGATTTGCCGATGAACGATTGGGAGTTTTATCAGCAGCTGAAGCAGGTGGGTGTGATTGTTGTCCCTGGTAGTACTTTTTTCCCTGGATTGAGGGATAATTGGGAGCATAAGACCCAATGTCTGCGGATTAGTTTGACGGGAAGTGATGAGGAAATTGTTAAGGCTATGGGTCGGTTAGCTATGGTGGTGTCTGAGGTTTATAGTAAGGTGGTTGCTGCTGTTTGATGATTTAATTATTTAACCACGAAGATGCGAAGGACGCGAAGGTATTAAGTATGATGAAGGGGAAGGAAGAAAGAAGTCAACCAAGAGAGGAAAGGCTAGGAAAACAAGGAAAGCAACAAGAAAATCTTTCCCCTAAATCTCCTCAATCCCCACTCCCCACTCTCAACTCCCCACCCCCCATCCCCGAAGGCTGGTTAGAAATTGGTACGATTGTTGCTGCTCAGGGTATACATGGGGAGTTGAGGGTATATCCTGAGACCGATTTCCCGGAGCGGTTTGAGGTTCCTGGGATGCGTTGGCTGCTACGTACTGGTTATAGTCAGCCTAAGCAGGTTGAGCTACTGAGTGGTAGATATGTTGATGGTAAAAATTTGTGCATTGTTACTTTGGCTGGGGTGAAAAGTCGCGACCAAGCTGAGGAGTTACGCGGTTGTAAATTGTTGGTTTTGGAAAGCGATCGCCCTGAGTTGGGTGAGGATGAATATCATATTGTGGATTTGGTGGGGTTGGAGGTTTTTGTGCAGGAGTCTGGGGAGTTTGTCGGTACAGTGGTTAACCTGATTCCTGCTGGTCATGATTTGTTGGAGGTGAAATTGCATCCCTGGGAGGAGAAGCAGGAAATTAATAACAAGAAAAAAAATAAACAAAAGAAAGAAAAAAATCTTTTGATTCCTTTTGTGAAAGAAATTGTTCCGGTGGTGGATTTGGAAAATCGTCGTGTGGAAATTACTCCTCCTCCGGGGTTGTTGGAGGTTAATAGTTAGGGATATTAAATGTTAGACCACTAGCAGTTAATTAGTAGACACAGCAGTTGATTATACAAGGGCGGGCAAGGATGCCCACCCCACAAGAGGGTACAACTATTTATTAATAATTTATTGTAGTTATCCTTAAACTTTTAATAGTCTATTTTCTCCTTCAATATTATAAATTTGTAACATTTGGCTTGCTTGTTGCTTTACATCATCTGAGGGGTCAGTTTCGCTAACAAGTTTAAGAACTATAATTTTGTTTTATTGTATGGAGCTTCTCATTACCATACTCTACTAGTATTTCATTTGTATTTACAGTTTCCATATCGAAATGTTGAGAAAGTTTAATTATACAGTTAATTTAAACGTTAAAAAAGCGCGAAAGTTGATACTCATGCGTACCTTTCGAGAAACCTAAATATAATTGCATGATGGGTTACCTGATATCTTGCAGCTTACGTATAAAAAACTAATATAAATATAAAATTTTTAATATTTTTACTTAAAATAAAATGCTATTTTTAGTCCTCTACCCTTCGGGAACACTTCGTGTACAGAGGACTTTAGCTTTTAGACAGGGAATTTATTCCCTGGCTGTCGTGGAAAGAGGTGACCGTACTTAAGTCAATATAGTTATGATTATGACAATAAATAAATAGGGGTGGGGAAATGGCAGATTTATTACAATAGAGAGACTTGACCTCCCTGGAGTAAGAGCAGTAAAAATATGATTTCTCAAACTGAGCCTTTAAATCAACAAGAAATTATCTACCCAGATAGTGACGGACAACCAATGGCAAATAATACAGAGCAGTTTCGTTGGATTTTGGTAATTCAGCAAAACTTGGATTGGTTATATGCAAATGACCCAAATGTTTTTGTTGCAGGAGATTTATTCTGGTATCCGGTAGAAAATCGTAATACTATTTTTTATGCTCCTGATGTGATGGTGGTATTCGGAAGACCAAAAGCTAAACGTGGTTCATATAAACAGTGGGAAGAGTCCGGAGTTGCACCACAAGTAGTGTTTGAAATCCTCTCTCCTAGTAATTCCCAAGATGAAATGGATAAAAAGCTGTTATTTTATGACCGTTATGGAGTTGAAGAATACTATATTTATAATCCAGAAAAAAATCAACTGCGAATTTGGTTAAGAGGAGAAGTTGGATTAGATGTAATTGCATCAATCGCAAACTGGGTCAGTCCAAGATTGGGAATTCGTTTTGATTTGTCTGAAGATGAGTTAAAAATTTATCGTCCAGATGGAACTAGGTTTTTTTCTTATGTTGAAATTTCTCAACTTTTAGAACAAGAACGGAAGCGTGCAGAACAAGCAGAAGCAGCTTTAGAGCAAGAAAGAAGAAAAATTCAACTTTTAACCGAAAGATTGCGGGAGTTGGGAGTTAATCCCGAAGATTTGACGTAAAAATTATTCCCTCAACAAAATAACAATAATTGGCTCTTGCGTACAAAGCGCGTGCTAAAATTATCGAAAAATAAACTTAAAACTATTGCTGGACTTAACTTACAGTCCGTTTCCATCTGGAAATGTTGAGAAAGCTTAATTATATGCTACGAATAACTATGATACACTTGCATTAGTAAAGGAACGCGAGCAGAGCCTAAGAAATGGGACTTCGAGACCACTTTCGCCCTCCCCTAAGCAGCAGACGCCACTGGCACAGTTTTCACAATGCGTGGTCAACATATCTTGCTGATGACCTGAACCAGTTTCTTCCAGAGGGCTACTTTGCTGAACCAAACGCCCAATTTGGAATTGAAATCGATGTAGCAGCCTTCAGCGAACGAATTCCGGTTAATTCAAAGCAACAAACAGCAGAACAGGTAGAATGGACGCCGAAATCGCCTACCGCAACCCTGCCGATTCAAATTACTACAGATGTCGTTGAAGTTCAAATCTTCAGTACTCAAGCAGGACCGACGCTCGTAGGAGCCATAGAGTTAATTAGCCCTAGCAATAAAGACCGTCCAGCGCAGCGCTCGGCGTTTACTTCTAAATGTCAAACTTATCTACAACAAGGAATAGGGCTAATTATTGTAGATATTGTCACAACAATGAATGCGAACTTACACAACGAGTTGATGAATCGCTTGAATTTATCAATCGACCAATTAGATGCAGGACTGTACGCAGTTGCCTATCAAATTGCTCAAAAAAATAGAACCCCTCACCTCGATTTATGGCAGGAAGCATTTGGACTCGGAGATAGCCTACCTATCTTACCCCTCTTCTTAAAAGGTGGACTTTATTTACCAATTAATCTTGAAAAAACCTATCATTACACCTGTACTCGGCAACGCATTCCTGAAGTTTAATCCGTCGTAATTCTTTCTTCCCTTGGCTAACTTGGCTCCTACCCTGCGGGAAAACCTCCGGGTTATGGCGGTTTGTAGCTAAAATCTCTGTCTTCTTACCTAAAAAAATCATCCTTAAAGAATACCCAGTAAGAAAAATCGTTTGCTAACGTAGCAACAGGTCATCTTTTGTAATTATTTCAGATTGACATTAGCTAGAAACTAAACATATCAAAAAGCTCAGATGACCTTTTAATCAGTACTTCTGTAAAACATCCCAGCAGGTTATTCCCGTAAACCTTAAACTCAAGGAGTCTAAAATATGACGTTAGCAGTTTCTCCCCAAACCAACCCGCTAACCGATAACGAACTGAGTCAAATCAATGCCTATTGGCGTGCTGCAAATTACCTAAGCGTAGGACAAATTTACTTACTCGACAATCCACTTTTAAAAGAACCTTTAAAAATAGAACATGTTAAACCAAGACTTTTAGGTCACTGGGGAACAACACCCGGTCTAAATTTTTTATATATTCACCTCAACCGGGTAATAAAAAAATACGAGCAAGACATGATTTATATCGCAGGTCCGGGTCATGGTGGTCCTGCGCTAGTTGCTAATACTTATCTAGAAGGGACATACAGCGAATATTACCCTAATATTTCCCAAGACGAAATGGGGATGAAAAACTTATTTAAACAGTTTTCTTTCCCTGGTGGAATCCCCAGTCACGTAGCACCAGAAACTCCTGGTTCCATCCATGAAGGAGGTGAATTGGGATATGCAGTATCTCATGCTTACGGTGCTGCATTCGATAACCCAGATTTAATAGTTGCTTGTGTTGTTGGTGACGGAGAAGCAGAAACAGGTGCATTAGCAACAGCTTGGCATTCTAACAAGTTCCTCAACCCTGTCAATGATGGTGCGGTGCTGCCAGTTTTGCATCTTAACGGCTATAAAATTGCTAACCCAACAGTATTAGCTCGTCTGAGTCGTCACGAACTGGAATATTTATTTGTCGGTTACGGTTACAAGCCTTACTTTGTCGAAGGTTCAGAACCGGAAATTATGCACCAGTTAATGGCTGGTACATTGGATACTGTAATTGAAGAGATTAAAAGTATTCAAAGGGAAGCGCGGGTACATGGCTTTAAAAGTCGTCCCCAATGGCCGATGATTATCCTTAGAAGTCCTAAAGGTTGGACGGGACCAAAAGAAGTTGATGGTAAGAAAACAGAGGATTTTTGGCGTAGTCACCAAGTACCTTTTGGGGAGTTAGCAACAAAACCAGAACATTTAAAACTTTTGGAACAGTGGATGAAGAGTTATAAACCAGAAGAACTCTTCGACGCAAATGGCAAATTAATTCCAGAATTAGCAGAACTTGCACCAAAAGGTCAGCGACGCATGGGTGACAGTCCCCACGCAAATGGTGGTTTATTGTTGCGCGATTTAAAAATGCCAGATTTTAGGGACTATGCGGTAGTTGTTCCCAAACCTGGTGATGTAATGGCAGAAGCAACACGGGAGATGGGAGAGTTTCTGCGGGATATAATGAAAATGAATTTGGAAAGCAAGAACTTCCGGCTTTTTGGTCCCGATGAAACCGCTTCTAATCGTTTGGGTGATGTACTGCAAGCAACCGATAAAGTTTGGATAGATGATATACGTCCAGAAGATGAAAATTTATCTCCCAATGGACGAATTATGGAGATGCTGAGCGAAACCAATTGTCAAGGTTGGTTAGAGGGATATTTGCTCACAGGTCGTCACGGGTTCTTTTCCTGCTATGAAGCATTTATCCATATTGTGGACTCGATGTTTAACCAACATGCAAAATGGTTAAAAACGACACGTCACATTCCTTGGCGTAGGCAAATTGCATCGTTGAATTACTTATTAACTTCTCACGTTTGGCGACAAGACCACAACGGTTTTAGCCACCAAGACCCAGGTTTTATTGACCATGTAATGAATAAAAAACCTGAGATAATTCGGGTATATTTACCACCAGATGCGAATACTTTGTTATCAGTGACAGACCATTGTTTGAGAAGTCGTCAATATATTAATGTGATTGTTGCAGGAAAACAGCCCGCTTTACAATACTTAGATATGGATGCGGCTGTTAAGCACTGTACCAAAGGTATTGGTATTTGGGAATGGGCTAGCAATGACCAAGGTAGAGAACCTGATGTGGTTATGGTTTGTGCTGGAGATGTTCCTACTTTAGAAACTTTGGCTGCGGTTGATATATTGCGTCAAGAATTTCCAGAGTTAAAAGTGCGGGTGGTAAATGTGGTGAATTTAATGAAACTACAGCCACAAAGCGAACATCCTCATGGTTTGTCTGACAAAGATTTTGACACCATATTCACTACCGACAAGCCAGTTATTTTTGCTTATCATGGCTACCCTTGGTTGATACACCGTCTCACCTATCGTCGCACTAATCACCATAATCTTCATGTCCGGGGTTATAAGGAAGAAGGAACGACGACGACTCCTTTTGATATGGTGGTGTTGAACGACTTAGACCGCTTTCATCTAGTTATGGACGTGATTGACCGTGTGCCAAAACTAACATCGTATGGCGCGGCATACGTTAAACAAAAAATGCAAGATAAGTTAATTGAACACAAGTGTTACATTGAGGAACGCGGGGAAGATATGCCGGAAATTAGGGATTGGAAGTGGCACTATTAAATTACAACATTACACAGACCTAACCCCCCTACCCCCCTTCCCTGCGAGGGAAGGGGGGAAATAAAAGATAAGATTTTGCTTGTATTAAGTTTAAAAAGAGACCATAAGTGTGGTGCATTCACCTGAAAATTCCTGTAAGTAACCTGTTGTGGGGTGGGCATCCTTGCCCGCCCTTGCCCTTCCTTATACCCCTTAAATCATAATCTTCTTTTTGCTTTATTTTGGTCGTAAATATTGCCCAATTATTTGTATTTTAATCTCTTAATTTATTTGCTGCACCAACTCTCAGGCTGTGATACCAAATATCCTTAACATTCCAAACGTAGAAGGTGTCATATTTTTCATTTTTCATATATTTAAATCTCATCCAGTGTTTATCATCCCTTGCTTGTAAAAATAATGCAGCTTTGACTCTAATGTCATCATGCCAAGTATTATCTGTTTTCCATACTTGTAAACAATGGTGATTGGCTCCGTCTAATTTACGAAATCGCATCCAATGCTTATCAACCCCAGCAAACTTAGCGCTTTGTGGCATCAGCAATCTTGTTTCGACGAGCGGCTATTCTTTTGGCTGTTGCAATTGCTGCTTCGTTTGCGACATAACCACCTGATTGAAGAACACGAGCCAAATGTTCAGCTTCCCGTCCTACAACAGGTTTTGAAATAGTGTGTAGAGGATATTGCATAACAATATATTATTATAAGGATTACTCTATTATACATTATCTAAACATGATTTTACTTTGTAAATAGGTAATAATTGTAAGTGTTTTCCTCTACTAAGCGAGTGCCATAGTTTTTATGCTCAAGCGGATATGTCTCATATAGATTTGCACTAATAACAATATCGATTTTTTTGGTATCAGTCATTTAATTTTGCTGCTGTTTATTATGCAACCTTGTTGAATATTTCTAAACTCACACCTTGCAAAAGCGACGAATCATAAACACGGGTACAACGATGTAAAAGGTGAGGATTAATCAGCCAATCTACCGCAGCAATAAAATCTTTTTCCGATTCCAATTTTTGCGGACAAGTTACGACCACACCCTCAGGAAAACTTAATTGCTGATAATCTTCGCTGAAATTTTTTATTTTATCCCAAGATGTTTCTTGTAATGAAGATACCATCCAATAAGGCGTCATTATTTTACCAAGTCCTTGCCAGCCATCACTCGAATAATGAGCTTGTAAATTTAATTTTTCATTACTTTCTTCTGGGTAACTACCGAGTTTTTCCGAAATCACTAAAATTTTTTGTAAAAAACCTTCATTATCATAAACTACAGGCACACTTAAACGCTTTTCTTCATATCTAAAGCCTGTTTCAAAAGCAAAAGAAGCACCTATTTCAACCCTCTCAGAACCCCAAGAAAAACAACTATCTAAAAACAAACTCCTCGTTTCTGGCTTTTTGTAGGGACCAAAATTTTTTGTCTCAGTTTTTCCATCGCTATAAGTATAAGAATTTGTATGGTAAATTTCACTACCCTCTTGGTTGAGATGAAAACTGCGGATGCATTTAAAAGAATTGATTAACTGACCATCAGGTGCATAGGTATTCCAAGTACCATACCAATCACAGTTAACATGATATTGACAAAAATTATCCCAATTTTTTATTTGCTCTTCTGCAACACCCTGACTCATAATTTACCATCCTATGGGGATAACGTGGTAATCCTTTTTTGTACTTCTCTGGTATAACTTCAAATTCTATTTTATTCATTCTAATTGAGTAATAACCAGCAACAACTTTGTCACCGGACTCTGGGATTACTACAAAGGTTTTTGTTATGCCTTTTTTATCATTCTGTCTAGCATATTTTTTAAGGTAATCATTTAACTCAGGAATACCGCAGTCAAAATTTTCTTTGATGAAACTCCCATCTATTGGGCAAAAAATCCATTTCACATCCATTTTTCAACTTATAGCTTTCCATATTCTTCACAGTGTTCTTTTATCGCAGCTTTCAACGCTTCATTTGGTAATGGAGGATTTTCCAAAGCTGCAAGAAATATTTCACTATCGCGTTCGCTCAATACCATTTTCCCGTAGGATTCAATATGCTCTATAGCTGCATTTAGGGCTTGATGAATAACGTAATTATTTAAACTCAGTCCTGTAATTGCAGCCGCTTTTTCCAACCTTTCTTTGTGTTCTTTACTTATTTTAAGTTCAAGAGTGGTTTCAGGATTAGGTGATGGCAACATGATTATCAAATTATCTCATATGCTCAATGGCTTTTATCATAGCAAGAAAATTTGGTATCTCATTTAGCTAAACCAAGTATATTTACTTGCTAGCAACTAACCTCACCACGCTAATTATTAAAATAACCCAAGTAAATTAGTGTTACCTTGCTCAACCTGTCACGATGTAATACGTCAGAATAAATTTTGGAGAGTGCAAGAGCGTGAAAACCTCACTCAATCACACCTCCCCACTCCCCATTCCCCACTCCCCACTCCCTACACAGGAGGATAACCTTGGCTAAGCTTAAAGTAGGCATTAACGGTTTTGGTCGCATCGGACGCTTAGTATTTCGTGCCGGCATCAAAAATCCCAACATTGAATTTGTGGGCATTAACGACCTTGTACCCCCAGACAACCTAGCCTACCTTCTCAAATTCGATTCAACTCACGGTAAATATTCTGGAACTGTAGAAGCTAAACCAGATGGTATCGTCGTTGATGGACGCTTCATTCCTTGTGTTTCCGTACGCAACCCAGCTGAATTACCTTGGGGTAAATTAGGTGCAGATTATGTAGTTGAATCCACTGGTTTATTCACAGATTTTGATGGAGCCGCAAATCACATCAAAGCAGGTGCAAAGCGTGTAATAATCTCCGCTCCAACAAAAGAGCCAGAAAGAGTAAAAACTCTATTAGTTGGTGTTAACCATGACATTTTTGACCCAGCAAAAGATGTCGTTGTTTCCAATGCGAGCTGTACCACAAATTGTCTTGCTCCCATAGCTAAAGTAATTAACGACAACTTTGGTCTAACAGAAGGATTAATGACAACCGTTCACGCGATGACAGCCACCCAACCCACAGTAGACGGACCCAGCAAAAAAGATTGGCGCGGTGGTCGCGGTGCAGCCCAAAATATAATTCCCTCCTCAACTGGTGCAGCCAAAGCAGTAGCATTAGTACTGCCAGAATTAAAAGGAAAACTAACCGGGATGGCATTTCGCGTCCCCACCCCAGATGTTTCCGTGGTTGATTTAACATTTAAAACGGCTAAAGCAACTAGTTACAAAGAAATTTGTGCTGCTATGAAAGCTGCAAGTGAAAGCGCACTTAAAGGTGTTTTAAGTTACACAGATGAAGAAGTAGTTTCCACAGATTTTCAAGGCGATTGTAGCTCTAGTATTTTTGATGCAGGTGCTGGAATCGAGCTAAATTCCAACTTCTTCAAAGTAGTAGCTTGGTACGATAACGAATGGGGCTACTCAAACCGTGTAGTTGACCTAATGTTATCTATGGCACAAAAAGACGGAATTTAAGAATTGGGAATGGGTAATGGGTAATGGGTAATGGGTAATGGGTAATGGGTAATGGGTAATGGAAGAAAACCAATCCCCAATTACCAATCCCCAATTACCAATCCCCAATTACCAATCCCCAATTACCAATCCCCAATTACCAATTACCCATTAGCAACCTTAAAAAATACGAAATGATTTAACAAAAGTGCATAGGAACACACAGCCAATTTCGGTTTTTGCCTCCTAGAATAGGGCTGAGACCGAAAAACAGGACTTTTTGTTTTATAGGCGACGTATAATTGGGAATAGGTACTTTTAGCTGCTATTTCAAGATATTTAGCAACCTCTCACCAATTATCGTGAATTCAAGTTGGAGAAGGATTCGACGCAAGTTACATAAGTCCTGCGAAAAGAATCTTAACGAGGTGTTATATGTCTAAAAATTTACTTGAACAACTACGAGAAATGACCGTTGTAGTTGCGGATACAGGAGATATTCAAGCAATCGGCAAGTACAAGCCACGTGACGCGACAACTAACCCCAGTTTGATTACTGCTGCGGCAAAAATGCCTGAATATCAAGGCATTGTAGATGAAACTTTGTTAACAGCAAGAAAAGATTTAGGTGCTGGTGCATCAGAAAAAGAAATTCTTTCTTTAGCTTTCGACCGTTTAGCGGTTTCCTTTGGTTTGAAAATTTTGGAAATCATCCCCGGTCGAGTCTCTACAGAAGTTGATGCTCGTCTTTCCTACGATACAGAAGCAACTGTTGCTAAAGCACGGCAAATTATTTCCCAGTATGATAAGGCTGGTATTTCCAAGGAACGTATTTTAATTAAAATCGCTTCTACTTGGGAAGGTATTCGTGCAGCAGAAATACTGGAAAAAGAAGGTATTCACTGTAACTTGACTTTGTTATTCGGTCTTCACCAAGCTATTGCTTGTGCTGAAGCAGGAGCGACTTTAATTTCTCCCTTCGTTGGACGGATTCTTGACTGGTACAAAAAGGAAACCGGACGCGATAGCTACCCCAGTGCGGAAGACCCTGGTGTATTTTCTGTAACTAAAATTTATAACTACTACAAAAAGTTTGGTTATAAGACTGAAGTTATGGGTGCTAGCTTCCGTAATCTAGGCGAAATTACTGAACTTGCTGGTAGTGATTTGTTGACTATCGCTCCTTCCTTGTTATCAGAATTGCAAGCTGGTACTGGGGAACTACCTCGCAAACTTGATGCTGCGAAAGCTGCAACAATGTCTATTGAAAAAATCACAATGGATAAAGCTACCTACGATAAGATGCACACTGAAGACCGTATGGCATCTGAAAAATTAGATGAGGGTATTAAAGGCTTTACTAAAGCTTTAGAAGACCTGGAGAAATTATTGGCTGAGCGATTGGCTACTTTGGGAGCTGTTTCTGCTGCATAAAAGTAGAGATGTTAAAGACCTGCAAATGAAAAAAAGCTCTAATTACTTCTTGTGGGATGGGCTTCCAGCCCGTCCGTTGCAGAAGGGCAGGCTTCCAGCCCGTCCGTTGCAGAAGGGCAGGCTTCCAGCCCGTCCGTTGCAGAAGGGCAGGCTTCCAGCCCGTCCGTTGCAGAAGGGCAGGCTTCCAGCCCGTCCACAGAACAAGGGCGGTTCCCAGCCCCTCTGTTGAACGAGGGCGGGCAAGGATGCCCACCCCACAAGAGAATAGTGTTTTCATTGGTAGAACAAGAAACAATTTACCGACGTAAGTTTCCCTGAGTTTGTCGTTGTTGTCGTCTTAAGCGAAGTCTTTGAAAAAAGCCGGGTCGCTTATTAGAACGTTGTCTGAATCTAAACCCGCGAATAATGCCACGTCTGTTGGTGTTTTTGCGGGTTTGTGTTTTTCTGTCCCGTCGTCGGAAAAAGTTAAAGAATCCTCTTCTGGAACGACGTGCTTTTGGTTTTTCTCTTTGAGCGAGTAAAATTCCTTCGGTTTCACTGGTTTGACTTGGAGCTAGTGTTTTGGGACTTTTTTCATTCAGAGCGTTATTGGTGGGATTATCAATTGTTTCTGCTAATGAAAAAGGTATAGGACAAGCTAAGGCAAACAGCAATATAACTATTAAAGATACTTTCTGAATATTTTTCACTTTTTTGTTTGGATAATTACAATTTTAAGCATTCCGCGAAATTGTTAAACTTGCGCTCGGTTTTTCCAGATTATCCCCGGTTTTCCCGTTTACCTCCCCCATATTAAATACAAAATCAAAAATCGAAAATCGTATATTTCTGCAAATTCATAGGAAAAAATTATGAAAATACTTGTACTTAATGCCGGTTCTAGCAGTCAGAAAAGTTGTTTGTACGAGATTACGGGTGAAACTATTCCTTCTATTGCACCTCAAGCTCTTTGGTTCGCTAAGGTCGATTGGACGCATCATCAAGGTTTCGCGGAGATTGAGGTAAAAACTGTTGCAGGTGGAATGCTGCAAAAAGAAGTTTCTGCTTCCTCTCGTTCTGCTGTTATCAGTGATTTACTTGATACGTTGACTCAAGGTTCCACCAAAGTTATTAATGATTTCTCTGAAATAGACGTGGTGGGACATCGAATTGTTCATGGTGGAAGAGATTATCGTCAAAGTGTCATAATTACTGAGGAAGTAAAACAGGCAATTTCTCAGTTAAGTAGTCTCGCTCCGGCTCATAATCCTGCAAATTTGGAAGGAATTGAAGCGATTGAGCAAGTTTTAGGTTCGGTTAAACAAGTCGCAGTTTTTGATACTGCGTTTCATTCGCAAATTCCTGATGCTGCTGCTATTTATCCCGGTTCATATGATTGGGTGGAACAGGGTATTCGTCGCTACGGATTTCACGGTATTAGTCACCAATATTGTGCTCAACGTGCAGCTAGTATATTGGGTAAAGATTTAAATGAGGTACGATTAATTACCTGTCATTTAGGTAATGGCTGTTCGTTAGCGGCTATTCAAAATGGTCATAGTATTGATACTACGATGGGATTTACGCCTTTGGATGGGCTGATGATGGGTAGTCGTTCCGGTGCGGTTGACCCTGGCATATTAATACATTTGTTGCGTCAACCTGGTTATACAGTAGAGAAATTGGATAATTTGCTTAATAAAGAGTCTGGATTATTAGGTATATCTGGAGAATCTGGGGATGTTCGTGGGGTGATGCAGGCTATTTCTCAAGGTAAAGAACGCGCTCAGTTGGCTTGGGATATTTATGTACATCGTTTGCGTTCTTATATTGGGGCTATGCTTGCTAGTCTGGGTGGTTTGGATGCTTTGGTTTTTACTGCTGGTGTGGGTGAAAATTCTGCGGAAATTCGTCAAGCTGCTTGTGAAAGTTTTGCTTTTTTAGGGTTGAAATTAGATTTAGAAAAAAATATTCGCAAACCTGTGGATATGGATATTGCTACTCCTGATTCTAAGGTGCGGGTGTTGGTGATACATACTCAGGAAGATTGGGCTATTGGTTGTGAGTGTTGGAGGTTGTTGCAACATTAGTAGATAAGCCACACAAGCTACACAAGCTACATAAGCCACACGAGCTACACAAGCCACACGAGCCACACAAGTCAAACAAGTCACACGAGGCACACAAGTCACACGAGGCACACAAGTCACACAAGTCACACAAGTCACACAAGTCACACAAGTCACACGAGCTACACAAGTTACACAAGCCACACGAGCTAAACAAGTCACACAAGTCACACAAGTCACACAAGTCACACAAGTCACACAAGCCACACAAGTCACACAAGCCACACAAGCCACACAAGTCATACAAGTCACACAAGCCACACAAGCCACACAAGCCACACAAGTCACACAAGTCACACAAGTCACACAAGTCACACAAGCCAGGGAATAAATTCCCTGTCTAAAAGCTCAAGTCCTCTGAAGAGGACTATAAAAAAGGAGATTTTTGGGAATATTCTAAATTTTGTAAAAATATCTTTTTTTGGTGTATTTTTTAGTCCTCTTCCAGAGGACTTGAGCTTTTAGACAGGGAATTTATTCCCTGGCTATTGTCTGGCTATTGTCTGGCTATTGTCTGGCTATTGTCTGGCTATTGTCTGGCTCGCTTGTGACCTAGCCCGCTTTGTATAAACAATTGCCACTTGCTGTGAAGTTAAGTTACGGTATTGGTTAACTTGATTACCATCATTACTTAGTTCTTTCGCAAGCAAGGGTGAAAATGAGTGAACAAATACTGGAATCCAAAGAAAATGGGATTCCGAAAATAGTCTCTGCGTCTTTTCCAACGCTGATAAAACTTTTATTCATATTGTTATGTGTATCAGGAATTGGTTTGCTGCAATTCCCTCGACTACAAACAGTTTTAAGAACCAACCAAACAGTAACCAAGGAAACTTTAGAAAAAGACGTTCAAGCTGAACAAGCTCGTTTAAAATTACTTAAAAAAATACCGGGTTTTGGCTACGATAATATCATATCCAATTGGACATATCTAAGTTTTTTACAATATTTTGGAGACGACGAAGCTAGAGTCAAAACTGGTTTCCACATTAGTCCTGACTATTTTGAGATAATTTTGACAAAAGACCCGCGCTTTTTAACTGCATATTTTTCTCTTTCTAGCAGCACGTCTTTGTTTGCCGGGAAGCCTGAAAGGTCTATAAAAATAATTGAGCAAGGACTGAAATCTGTAAATCCTTGGGTTCCTGAAAGGTCTTATTATATATGGCGATACAAAGGAACAGATGAACTATTGTTTTTAGGTGATTCTCAGGCTGCGAAAAAATCATTTGCAAAAGCTGCTGATTGGGCAAGCAATCATTCTGATGAAGAAAGTAAAGCCGTGGCTAGTATATCCCAGCAAACTGCTAACTTTCTCGCTCAAAATCCTGACAGTAAATATGCTCAAATTTCTACTTGGGCAATGGTTTTAAATAATCGAGTTGACGAGAAAACCCAAAAAAGAGCAATTGATGCAATTAAAGCTTTGGGAGGAGAAGTAATTAGTACTCCAAAAGGTAATCAAATTAAATTTCCGCCGAAAGATTAATTTGTCAACAACTATTACATATTTTCACAAGCAGAAGCTGGTAATATTGGAGCAAAGTGGCGAAATTCTGCTAGATACTGCTCTAAGACAGTAAACTGAGCTTGATTCAGGCTATAGTAAATCCAACGTCCTTCTTGACGGGAATGTACTAAACCAGCCTCTTTTAAGGTTTTCAGATGAAAAGACAGTTTCGACTGATTCACTCCTAAAGTATTACACAAGTCACAAACACACAGTTCCTTCTGTCGCAACAGTTCTAGTACGCTAATCCGTAATGGCTCAGAAAGAGCATGGAAACCCGCAACAATTAAATCTGAAGTTTCGCTGGTAGAAATTTGCATCAGTTTTTTTGATGTATTCTTATTAATGTCATAACTCATTATGAACTACGCCTGTTAGAGAATTTGTATAACCAAACCGACCCCATATACTGGTACAACGGTGAATTAATTCAATCCCAAACCCTGAAATTACCGATAGACGAACCAGGGTTACTCTACGGAGCTACTGTTTTTACTACCCTCCGCGTTTATGGCAACTCCCTTGACACACCCTTAACTCACTTCCAACCACATTGCGATCGCCTGCGTTTTAGCTTAGAAACTTTTGGCTGGCAATTACCAAACTGGGAAAGCCTGCGTCAGGGAGCGTCCATTCTCATAAAACATTACCCAATTCTCAGAATTACCATTTTTCCGGATGGTCGAGAATGGATAACGGGTAGATTTTTGCCGCCAAGCTTGACAGAAAAACAAATTAATGGAATAATATCGGCTACTTCACACCAAAAAATATTTCGTAGTTTACCAGAACATAAAACAGGAAATTACCTAAGTCCTTGGTTAGCAAGGAATAGAGCTATAAATTCAACAGTTGAAATAAAAGCAGAAGAAGCAATTTTGGTAGACACCAACTCAAATTGGTTAGAAACAAGCACTGGTAACCTTTGGGGATGGAGTAATGGTTGTTGGTATACACCAGCAATAGAAGCAAAAATACTACCAGGGATAATCAGAAACCAACTCATCAACTACTTAAAATTACAAGAGCAACAAGTGCAAGAAAAAGCCTGGACACCAGAACTAGTCAAGAGTTTTGACGCGCTCGGCTATAGTAATTGCGTGGTGGAAATTATTCCTATCCATACCGTCATAGACTCTAATGAAACGCTAGAATATAATCCCTGCCACAGTAGCTTTGAGCAAATAAGGCGGTTTTTTCGACTACCACAAGCGTAGCAATTTGATATATCTTAAGATAAGTTAACATAATTCTTAAATACGCCTATCTCATCTAGAGACGCGATGCCCAAAAAAAGGGCACACTGCGTGAAAGCGCATAGGGAAAAAAAGTAGGAGGAATGGCATCGGTGAATAAGAGATGGAGAAATGCGGGACTATACGCGCTACTGTTTATTGTTGTCATCGCTTTAGGGACAGCATTTTTTGATAAACAACCCCCAAGTAGAGAAACATGGCGATATAGCCAATTTATTCAAGAAGTTGAAAAAGGTAATGTAGAAAAAGTCAGCTTGAGTGCAGACCGCTCAACTGCAGTTATTCAACCCAAAGACGACCCCAGCAGAAAAGTTGTCACCTTGGTTAATGACCCAGAATTAATTAATACACTAACTAAAAAAGGTGTTGATATTAGTGTTTTGCCACAAACCGACGAAGGATTTTGGGTAAAGGCAGTTAGCAGCCTATTCTTCCCAGTCTTATTACTCGTAGGTTTGTTCTTCTTGCTACGTCGTGCCCAAAATGGACCGGGTAGTCAAGCGATGAACTTTGGCAAATCAAAAGCGAGAGTTCAAATGGAACCTCAAACCCAAGTTACCTTCGGTGACGTTGCGGGTATTGACCAAGCCAAATTAGAACTTAACGAAGTTGTAGACTTCCTGAAAAACGCCGACCGTTTCACAGCAGTCGGAGCAAAAATTCCCAAAGGCGTATTATTAGTTGGACCTCCTGGAACAGGTAAAACCCTACTAGCGCGTGCAGTTGCAGGTGAAGCAGGTGTACCATTCTTCTCCATCTCTGGTTCTGAGTTTGTGGAAATGTTTGTCGGTGTGGGTGCTTCCCGCGTTCGCGACTTATTTGAACAAGCAAAAACCAACGCTCCTTGTATCGTATTCATCGATGAAATCGACGCAGTGGGTCGTCAACGTGGAGCTGGTTTAGGCGGTGGTAACGACGAACGTGAACAAACCTTGAACCAGTTGCTTACCGAAATGGACGGTTTTGAAGGTAACACAGGTATTATTATTATCGCCGCTACCAACCGTCCTGACGTGTTAGATGCAGCATTATTGCGTCCTGGTCGTTTCGACCGTCAAATTGTCGTAGACCGTCCCGACTACGGTGGACGTGTAGAAATTCTGACAGTACACGCTCGTGGCAAAACATTATCCAAAGACGTGGACTTAGAAAGAATTGCTCGTCGTACACCAGGATTCACAGGTGCGGATTTATCTAACCTGTTAAACGAAGCAGCTATTTTGGCAGCACGACGGAATTTGACTGAAATTTCGATGGATGAAATCAACGACGCTATCGACCGCGTGTTGGCTGGTCCAGAGAAGAAAGACCGCGTAATGAGCGAAAAACGCAAACAGTTGGTAGCTTACCACGAAGCGGGTCACGCCTTAGTTGGAGCATTAATGCCTGACTACGACCCAGTACAAAAAATTAGCATTATTCCTCGCGGTAGAGCAGGTGGTTTAACTTGGTTTACCCCCAGCGAAGACCGTATGGACAGTGGTTTGTACAGCCGTGCGTATTTAGAAAACCAAATGTCTGTAGCATTAGGTGGACGCATCGCAGAAGAAATAATCTTCGGCGAAGAAGAAGTAACCACCGGTGCATCTGGAGACTTGCAACAGGTTGCACGTGTTGCTCGTCAAATGGTGACAAGATTTGGTATGAGTGAAAAACTCGGACCAGTAGCCCTTGGTCGCCAACAAGGTAACATGTTCCTCGGACGCGACATTATGTCAGAGCGTGACTTCTCAGAAGAAACCGCTTCTACCATTGATGAAGAAGTTCGTAAACTGGTAGATACAGCTTATGACCGTGCTAAAAAAGTACTGGAAGAAAACAAACACATTCTCGACCAATTAGCCGACATGCTAGTTGAAAAAGAAACCGTAGATGCCGAAGAACTCCAAGAAGTTCTGGCAAGAAATGACGTAAGAACAGCAGCATTTAGCTCTTAGAATTTAGACTAATTTTCTGCGATAAACATTAAATAACCATATTTACTAACACCTGCTTTTTTGTAAAAGCAGGTTTTTTTGACTAAAGATTCGTAGGTTGGGTTGAGGAACGAAACCCAACAAAAGCTGCAAATGTTGGTTTATCCGAAGCGGACGCTACGCGAACGTTCCTCAACCCAACCTACAACTAGAGATGTTAATTTATTCTTAATTATTAGTTAATTAATAAAATCTCTATTATTAATGTAACTACTTGTACAAATATTTGTACTTATTATTAAAATAATTATGTAATATTGTTATTATCAATTTCTCAAAAATGAGATATTTTTTGAGTCATTATACTTAGCAAGGAAGATTATGGGAAATCCAGACTGTTGCGACTTATCCTCTCCGCAAGAACTGGAAGTTTGTAGTCCCAGTCTAAGTTTAGAAGCAAGGCTTCAAGACTTACCACTGTGTGAGATGCAAATAAAAACTTGCTGTTCAACTTCTTTGTTAGCCACTAAATTTGAATCTAACCCTCTAATACCTGGTATAACACTGATAGAAAAAGATGAGTTTGTAGGTATGATATCGCGAAGAAGATTTTTTGAATTTATGAGTAGTCATAAAAAATATCATACCTATGATAATCAATCAATTAAAAATCTTTACAGTGACATACAACCAGAGAATTTCATACTACCAGAAGAAACTTTAATTGTTACTGCAGTCCAAAAAGTTTTAAGCCGTCCTCAAGAAGAGCGCTATGAACCAATAATTGTCAAATCTAAATCTAACAAATACTATGTATTAGATGTATATAGATTACTAGTTGCCCAAAATAAAATTCATGAATTAGCAACAAAATTATTGCGAGAGAAAACGCAGTCTTTGTTAATACAAACAGAAAAAATGACAAGCCTGGGTAAGATGGTAACAGGGGTTGCTCATGAAATCAAAAATCCAGTTAACTGTATTGCTGGTAATTTTAATTTTCTCTCAAATTATTTTAAAAATTTATTAGAGTTGATAGTCGCATATGGTGAAGAATGTATAGACCCTTCAGAAAAAATAACAGAAATAAAGGAAAGAATAGAATTTGATTTTTTAATCCAAGATTTAGCGAAAATTTTAGAAAGTATTAATGTCAGTTCCAATAGACTAACCCAAGTAACCACAAGTTTACGAAATTTTTCTAGAATTGATGACAAAAAACGTCAGAAAGTAGATATACATGAATGCATCGACAGTACATTACTAATTTTATCTAGTCAGATAAAGCGAGGTATTAAAGTAATTAAAAATTATGGTCAATTGCCAAAAATAAAATGTTACCCAGGTCAACTAAGCCAAGTATTTATGAACCTTTTAAGTAATGCGATTGATGCCTTAATAGAAAGTAAAGTCAACTCACAAGATTGGCAACCTTGGATTGAAATTACCACACAACTCATAGAAGAAGAAAACGAACAAAGTATAATTATAAAAATAGCTGATAACGGTACAGGTATACCAACTGAAATTCAAAAAAATATTTTTGAAGATTTCTTTACCACTAAACCCGTGGGTAAAGGTACAGGTTTAGGTTTAGCAATAAGCTATGAAATAGTCACAAAAAAACATGGGGGAAAAATGCAAGTATTTTCCCAACCAAATATCGGTAGTGAATTTCAAATAATATTGCCAATTGGCTAATGGGGAGTAGAGATGTTAGGTTAGTGGATACCTTACTTATATATTTCGAGTCCAGGGTGTCCCGTGATACAAGAAATCAGTCCGGATATTTTACAGGCAAGTTTTCCAGAAGGTAGCAATAGCGACCTAGAGCTAGATTCTACCCTTAAAGAATTGCCTTTGTATAACTTCTCTATGGAAATAGGGGAGAAAGAGCATAAAGTGCATACAGGTGGGGATTTAGCCAAAGTTTTGGAAAAATACCCTATTTTGCCAGGAGTTATTTTGCTGGAGTCTGGAAAGTACATCGGCATGATTTCCCGAAGACGGTTGCTGGAATTTTTAATACGTCCATACGGACAAGAGTTATTTTTCAACCAACCCTTAGCAGTACTTTATAGTTACGCACGTACCCCAATTTTGGAACTTGCTGAAACAACTCCAATTTTGAACGCGATGCAAATAGTATTGAGACGAGAACATGAACTCTTGGGAGAACCAATAGTAGTAAAAGTTGCACCGGATATCTATAGATTGTTAGATGTACAAGAATTAAGTATTGCTTCTTGGCAAATTCGGGGGATAGAAACCCAAGTACGCTACGAACGTAGTCAAGCCCAAATAATTCAAAATGATAAAATGGCAAGTCTAGGACGTTTGGTAGACGGACTTGCTCACGAGATTTTAGACCCAGTAGGTTTTATCTGGGGTAACTTAAGCTATGTCTCCACATACAGTCAAGACTTGCTTCGTTTGATAGCAGCTTATTCTCGACGTTTACCTGAAAATTTTCCAGAAATTGAAAATCTTAAAGAAGAGATGGAATTTGAATTTTTAGAAGATGATTTAAAAAAATCCCTTTTAAGTATCCGTAACGGAGCAGAAAGATTAAAAAAACTTGTTTCTAGTTTACAAAATTTTTGTTATATCGATGAAGTTTATAGTAAACCTGTAGATTTACATGCTTGTCTGGATAGTATTGTTTTATTAATGAATAGTAGAATAAAAGGTGAAATAGAAATAGTCAAAAATTATGGTAAACTTCCACCTGTTCATTGCTATCTTGGTCAGCTGAATCAGGTCTTTATGAATATCTTAAGCCAAGCTGTAGATACTTTGATTAACGAAGCTGTACGACAACAGTTTAATCAAGAATCTACACAAAAGCGTAAAAAACCTCAAATTAAAATTACAACAGAAGTAATTTCCCGAGAAGCTACCAATCCAGATGTTTCAGATTCCCGTTGGGTAGTTATTCGCTTTGTGGATAATGGACCAGGTATGTCTCAAGAATTACTCCAACAAATTATAGAGTCTTTTTCTGTAGAAAAAAGAGCAGATAAAGAGACAAGTTTAGCAGTTAGCTATCGTATTATTACTGCAAGACACGGAGGCGAATTTCATTTATTTTCAGAACTTACTAAAGGTACTGAATTTAAAATTATCTTACCACTTGTTTAATCTAAATTTTCCCTTGTAGAGACGTTACATGTAACCTCTCTACATTGTTATACCTATAGCTATAAGATAAGTGTTTCGACTTACAATTTAAACCTAAAAACTTACAAAAGTTGATGCTTTCTAGTTATATATGTTAGCGTGTAGGTGTAAAGAATTATGTTTGTAGTATTTTAAACAAAAATCTCAGTGGTGCAAAGTAAGCAGGGATGCAAAAACTGGGATAAAAGCCATAATTTAGTTCTAATCAAAAGGTTCTTGATTATTTTAAGTATTTTGACTGTAAGTAATTAATCTAAAAATTATCCAGTAAAATTTATATTTGGAACTTGCTAAATGATACCATTTGAATTTGTTGTCATTGGTAAACCAATTTCCCACCAAGCTAAAGACCGCAAGCGTCTGAAAGATTGGAAAGAAAAAGTTCGTAAGACTGCTGAGGCTTATTGGCAAGGGAAATTACCTATTGGCGATTTGATAACAGTTGTAATTACACATTATTATGATGCAATACCTGGTGATGAGTCATCAGTCCCCGATAGTGACAATATTGTAAAGCCCGTTAGAGATGCATTGAATGGTTTAATTTATGTTGATGACTATCAAATTACTGATTTTATCAGTCGTCGGCGTAATTTGAATGCTTCTTTTAGAATAAAAGGATTAACTCCCGCTTTAGCTGAAGGTTTTACTAAGGGGGAAGAATTTTTGCACATTAAAATTGAAGCAGCACCAGACCCAGAAAATTTGTTTTAAAAAGTAGAAATATAAGGTATAGTGGGATACTACGAGGATTCACTTATGCTAATAAAATAAGTTAGAAGACAGGGCCGATTAGCAAATAATAATGCTGCTAGCGACAATTATTAATTTTCTCACCAGGCAATATTTTTCCTTAATTTAAAGATTAACAATCTATAATTTCCAAAATTAGACTCTGTATTCTTATCCATAATTTAGTTATGGTTGTTGATTATTAGTGCTTGGCAGTCAACAGTTAACAGTCAACAGTCAACAGTCAAAAGTCAACAGTTATAGTTGAACACCTTAATAATCATGAACTTCCAGAATAATACAAATTCTTTACTAGAACACCGTAGACTACTGCAGCTTGCTAATGAGTATCTTCGTAAGGGTTATTCAGTTAGTATCTACCCTTCTTCAGAGAAATTACCCCCAAAATTAGCAGGATTATCTCTTGATTTAATCGCTGAGAACGGAAGTGAAGTTGTTGCAGCGAAAGTCCGTACACGGGAGACACTTTCGTTAAATGGTTCGGAGGATTTACTTCGCATTAGTAAATTAGTTGAGCAACTTCCTGGCTGGGAATTTGAACTAGTTGTCACCAATCCACGCAAATTCACATCAGCGTTGGTGGGGAGTAGGGAGTAGGGAGTGGGGAGTAGAGAGTGGAGTAGGGAGTGGGAGTAGTCCATGCATAACCGCAAGGTCGTCCTCTGGACTTACAACCCTACCTACAGACAGCGAAAAGAATTAGTATAAATTAAAACATCTATATGCCAATTAAAGTTTGAGTTTCACTTTTTAAGAGAATAGTATTTTTTAATTTTTAGCTAAAAGAGCTTAATTTAAGGGGCTGCTTAGTCAAACATCTGTAACAACCTTTGTATTGAAGAGCTACTAGCCCCATTGCCTATAGTAGGGCTTAGGTTAAGTAGATGTGAAACTACTGGGATTATTATGAAGATATAGTGATTTTTGTTGCGAATTTTAATAGTAAAAATGCTGATATTTCCTTAGTCTACGGGGGTTTTGACAATTACGGCTATTACTGAAGGCAGAGGTATTCGAGTTGTATTTTGTGATAGTCTATCAGAAGTCTTACTTATTATTGTTAACACTACCATCTCTGGGAAAGTTTATGTAGACAATATTAGAACTTTTGTTCTAATGCTTCAAAGACAGTTCCCAATTTATTTGTAAATTTATTTTTCTTTATAAAAGGGTAAAACGGGGTATGATGGCAGAGCAAGCTAGTCTCCAATCTCATAAAATTAAATTACAAGCTTCTGAAGAAACTAAATTTGTTTTTAGTGATTTTAATATACAAAAGCAAGCTGTAATTTCAGCTGCATTAGAAGACGTATCTGTGATAAAAAATCCTCCCAGCATGGAGGCTTTATCCTGTGTATGTCTAAACTTAGAAGATTTAAAGTGTTTTGAATCTGTTAAAAACCAGTATGAGAAGTTTGGCGTAATTTTTCACAATTGTATAGCTATACAGCCTTCTAATCCAGCTTTTCCAAGTCATTCAGGGCTTATGGTATTGATGGGAGCTCCCAAAAGTGGATTTTTGGAAGCGAGTTTTGTACGTCCCGTTCACTCGGTGAGTACCTATGTAACTAGTTCTCAACGTTTAGTGCTTTCCGCTTACGACGGCAATCGTCAATTACTTACCCAAGAAATATTACCGGGAGCTAATCTGGCTAACACAGACTCTGCTATACCTCCCAATAAATTATTAACAGTCAGAGCCAATAATATTCATAGCGTTACCTTCTGCGCTTTTGATGGTCAGTTCACACTGGATGATTTTACTTTCGTCTTAAGTTAGAAGTTATCCTAGTAAATCGTTTTTTTTTGCCAATACCCAGTTATCCTAGTAAGGGAATTTTTATCAAAGGTTGACTGTTGAGTGTTGACTGTTGAGAGATAAATTATTCACTTTAGTAATTTATTAGGTAAACCACTGTGGTTAAGGCTTCGTCTTCTTGGCAGCAAATAAAAAGCGAGCTTTCCAATTGGACGCAAACCAAGTCAAAGAGCAGTAAAACAATAAAGCGGAGTCTGAAGCGTTTTCAAGAACCGGGAAGCGCTTTAGGGTTTCTGACAATAGTTATTGCTATGCTGTTGTGGAATTGGAAACTGCTATTGGCAAGTAGCGTCGGCATTGGGGCGATGGTATCAGTTTACTCAATGTACAAATGGGATGTTCGGGTACGTTGGTCTGAAATTCATAATTTTTTCAATAGTCCAAACAGTAGATTCGCTGTAGCGGTTATTAGCGGAGGTATTGCCACCGTCAGTACTTACACGGCTGCTGCTATTTGGGTTGACTCTAACAGCCATTGGATAGCTGCTGGTGCGATATTACAGGGTTTTGGAACTTTAATGACCTTAGCTCTGTTAGTTTGGCAGATGGTTAGCTTTTACAAGAACCAACAAGAGAATCAATTAGATGAATTATTGGTCAATTTGACCGAAGAAGACCCTCTTAAGCGATTAATTGCTTTACGTCAAATTAGTAAATTAGTCAGCCGCAAATCTATCGAGGATTCTGCACAACACAGCGTAGCCGAATGTTTAAAACTACTACTGTGTCGTGAAGATGAACAAGCTGTTAGAGATGCAGCTTTCGATACTCTACAGATGTTAGAGGAACTGTACGAAGTAGAGCAAAAACCACTATCTAATACGGGTATACCCCTAGCACCATTACCAACAAGAGTTAAGGAACGGGTCTATTAACAATTCGCAATTCGCAATTCGCAATTCGCAATTGCGAATTATTTTACCCACCTCCCCGAATGAATTTGCAGCACTTTTTGGTTACATCTTCGGACTAAATTTTCGTCGTGGGTGGTTACGATTACTGTTGCTCCGAATGAGTTTAACTTTTGCAAAATGTCAATTACCTGCCAAGAATTATCTGGGTCTAAGTTACCTGTTGGCTCATCTGCTAAAATTAGCGGTGGAGTTCCGACTATGGCTCTTGCAATACTTACTCGCTGTTGCTCTCCCCCGGAAAGTTTATCTGGAAAGCTGTTGGCTTTGTTTACTAACCCGACCAATTTTAAAGCTGGTTCTAATCGTCGTTGAATTTCCTTACGGGTATAACCTTGTGCTTGCAACACCAAACTGACGTTTTCGGCTACCGTCCGCTGAGGAATGAGTTTGTAGTCTTGGAATACTATCCCAATACGTCTTCGTAATTTCGATAGATGGTCACCTTTAGTGGTGTTTAGGTTATACCCATCAACAATAACTTCTCCCTGAGTTGCTAACTCCTCACCATAAATTAGTTTCAGCAGAGTAGACTTTCCAGAACCACTGGGACCTGTGATAAATAAAAACTCTCCTTTTGTCAGTTCTAAATTGATATCCAACAATGCATGACAACCGTTTGGGTAACTTTTTGTTACAGAACGTAATTGCACTATGGCATTAGTACCACTTGCTTCTTGAGTTTTACTCTCATTAATATAAACTTTATTTGACGCTGATTCTTTAGGTGTTAATACAGGCATTGCAAAATTGTTAGGAATGGGTGAAGTTTAAAAAAGTCCATACAAAATTAATGATTCCCAAGAAAACTTAGGAATCTCACATAAAAGTTAATTTTTTTATTTATGACTTTACTTGTATTTTTTCAATCCTTATCCAATTGCAATACTGCTCCGGTTTTGTAAATTGCGAAGCGTGAAACCCCTGTAGAGACGTTACATATCGAGACGTTACATATCGAGACGTTACATGCTTCCTTGTGCCTTCTGCCTTCTGCCCGCTGCCTTCCCCCGATAAACTAAGGATTTAATTGCAAACTCAGGTAAGGACAACATTCTTCGCCAGCGCCAAGGTTCTTTATATAATCGGTATAACCATTCCAAATTATTATTTGCCAACCATTGTGGGGCACGAGTTTTATTTCCAGACCAAATATCAAAACTACCACCGACACCAACCCAAATCGCTTGGGGACATAAATGGCGGTTTTGGGCAATCCATAATTCTTGACGTGGTACTCCTAAGCCAACAAAAATCACTTGTGGGTTGCTTTGAGCTAGAGTTTGTCGCAATTCTTCTTCTTGTTCTGGAGAGTGGAAGCCAGAATGAACACCGCTAACTTCCAAACCTGGAAGTTGGGAACACCAATAATCAGCTGCTTTTTGCGCTACTCCGGGTGCTCCCCCATAGAAAAATACTTTTATACCCTCTGCACGTCGCCCAATTTCTTGCAACAGTGTTTCTGCTAGTTCAATACCCGGACAACGTTGCACTTTTTGCCGCAACAGAAGTTGTAAATATAACACCACCCCTGCTCCATCTGGCACTACTAGTTCAGCACCTTGAATTACCTGGGCTAAAGAGTCATTCTGTTCCGCTTGCATCGTCATTTCTGCATTTAGGGTTACCACATGAGTCCCTTTACCCTCTTGCAGTTGCTCTAGCAGCCAGTCCCCATAGTTAGATACAACATGAACTGGCATACTTAATACCGAAAACGCTTGCTTGTCTATAGACATAGCCAATTTTACTTTCGCCTCACACCAAACGTCCAGACCGATAGTTTATCAAATTAGTTCCATATATTGTCTGTCTCGCTGTTAGCAAAACCCAAGATTAACTCCCAAACTTAACAAAATTCAGTAAATTTACCTTAGAGAATCAATCACACAGACTTATATGGTCCCATACCTACTTAAAAATAATAGTATCTACTTGTATTATATTTTTGTTAACCAACAGTATTTTTTATTACCATCCAATTATATCAATAGTTGTGACCAGGCTTATACCTTATTCTGTCTAGAGATAGCAGTTTCCTGATAATTTTCCAAAATTGTTACGCTCAAAGGTACAAAAAAGCCTAAATTTGATGTAATGTAATTCTTTTCAGGGAGTCGAACTTGTTTTGGGCACAACTACTCCTCCTACATGCTAGTTTTAAGTAAAACCAGCAATTAAAATGCCTTCATAAGCAAATGGTTCACCAAATCGTTTCCAACTCAGGAAACAGCATATTTCAAAAGTTTTTAGTAAACTCAATTTTACAATCATTGAGTGCAACGGGTGGAAGTTAACCATGAGTAAAATTCGCGTGGCTCTGATTGAAGACCATGATTTAACCCGTGTGGGTATTCGGACTGCTTTAATGCAAAAGTCCGAATTCGAGGTAGTGGGAGAAGCTGCCAATGCCGCTGATGGGTTAAAAATGTTAAAGGCATCACATCCAGATATTGCGATTGTAGATATTGGTTTACCCGATAAAGACGGCATCGAACTCACTAAAGAGTTAAAGTCATCTGAAGTTGGCAATAATTCCAGTACTAAAGTATTGATACTGACATTGCAGGATAATAAAGAAGCCGTCTTAGCTGCTTTTGCAGCTGGGGCAGACTCTTACTGCATGAAAGATGATACATTTGAAAATTTGCTGGAAGCGGTTCGAGTGACTTACAATGGCTACGCTTGGATAGACCCTTCTATCGCACGAATTGTACTACAGCAGGCAAAAGCTAATCCATCACAGCCGGACTCAAACCAAGCTGTGGATAAAGCTGTAGTGCAAATTGCTAAGGAGACCAGTGAAAATCAGGAGGCAATTGACCCTTATACCTTGACAGAGAGGGAATTAGAAGTATTACAGTTGATAGTAGAAGGTTGTAGCAATGCTGTCATAGCAGAAAGATTGTATATAACAGTCGGAACAGTTAAGACTCATGTGCGAAATATCTTAAACAAACTATGTGCCGATGACCGTACCCAAGCAGCAGTTCGCGCTTTGCGTTCCGGTTTGGTGGGATAACCTGACCTAAAAAGGTATAGCGACTTTAAACAGCACTCACAAAATGCATTAATTTAATGCATTTTGATGACTTGTTGCTGTTTGATTTTGTGTCGCTATGATTTGTTGATTGTTGGGTGAGATGAGCCTGTCTTCATCTCGTCATATAAAGTATTGAAAAAGCAAAGTCCAATATGACTGAGAGTGAGGCTAGTAAACTAAAACTAATGGTGGTAGATGACGAGGCTGATAACCTAGATTTACTCTACCGCACTTTTAGGAGAGATTTTCAAGTATTTAAGGCGAGTGATGCTCGTGGTGCATTGGAAATTTTAGACCAAGCAGGTGAGATGGCAGTAATTATTACTGACCAACGAATGCCTGAGATGAATGGTACAGAATTTCTCAGTCTGACAGTTGAGCGTTTCCCAGATACTATACGTATCCTACTCACAGGTTTTACGGATGTTGAAGATTTAGTCGATGCAATTAACTCTGGTCAAGTTTTTAAGTATATTACCAAACCTTGGAAGCCTGACCGTCTTAAGGCAATCGTCGAACAAGCCGCAGATACTTATCAAGTGCTAAAAAAGCGCACTTTAGAGTTACGTCGTGCTTTACGGCGAGAATCTTTGTTTAATGCTGTGACTACTGCAATCCGTGAATCATTAGACTACAACAGTATGCTGCAAAAAATAGTAGCAAAAATTGGCGAAAGCTTTGAAGCTACTTGCTGCTTACTGCGACCTGTGGAAGGGGATAAGTTGACATTAGACCATTTTTCTTACGAAGATGCAAACGCGAATCTAAGCAGTTATTGTTTTGACCCAACGGTGCTAATTCAAGCAGTCTTAGAAACTCGGGAATGTCAACTCAATCAAGGTATAGAAGACTATAAACCTTATTGCGAATTGGTAGTTCCACTGACGTACCAGCAAAAATTGCAAGCAGTTCTTGCGCTTTATCAACGCGGACGCGAGCATCCTTGGGACTCGGAGGACATTGAGCTAATTACAGGAGTGGCCGAACAAGCAGCCTTAGCTCTTTCGCAAGCAAAACTTTATCAAAGTTTACAAGAAAAGCAAGAGCAAATCCACGCGGAATTGGAAGTTGCTCGTCAAATCCAAAACAACCTCTTGCGTCAAAGCTTACCAGATGTTCAAGGTGCTAGGGTACAAGCTTGCTGCTTTCCTGCTCGGGAAGTAGGGGGGGACTTTTTTGAAGTTTTTGTCCATCCCAAAGGCGATTTGTGGTTAGCGGTGGGTGACGTTTCTGGAAAAGGAGTTCCAGCCGCGTTATTTATGGCTAGTGCAATTTCAGTTTTACGTCGGGAATTATCTTTAGAAACTCCGGCCGAACCGAACATAGTCATGAAAAATCTTAACCATGCTCTTAGCGATGACTTAGTTAGTAACAACTGCTTTATTACCCTCGTTTTAGCAAAATATACACCGAGCACTAAGGAATTCGTTTACGCTAACGCTGGTCACATTTACCCCCTATTGTGGTCAAAAACAGCGGTTACGCAAACAATTCCTAATTATCTGAAAGTACGTGGCGTTCCCCTGGGTATTTTGCCTCAGTGGCAAGCAAAATCGGAAAGCTTAAGCCTCAATTCTGGAGATATTTTGTTAATCACCAGTGATGGAATTACTGAAGCTAAGGTCTTTGATAGCACACCTAGTTGCGTTAAATCCGAGGGAGGCGCTAAGGATATTAATCATCCTATGCTGAATCAAGACGGTCTTTGGCGGCTCCTACAAACTGAGATACAGCCACTCTCTCTGACTCGTTTATTAGCTCGCATCCAGGCTGACGGCCAAGTACAAGAAGACGACCAAACTATACTTTCACTGGAGGTTTTGTAGATAATGAAAAGTGAGCTTCATGTACCAAGTGACTTGAAGTTTTTAGCGATAGTAGAAGGCTGGTTGCTAGGATGTTTAGAAGTAGAGCTAAAAAAATCAGTTGATTGGGCACGACAGTCAAGTCGCTTACGCTTAGCTTTAGTGGAAGCCTACTCTAATGTGGTACGTCACGCCCACAAAGAACAACCAAATTTGCCAGTTTTATTACGCTTAGAACTAAAAGACCGCGACCTTGCTATCGAAATTTGGGACTACGGTGATGGTTACGATATCTCTGATTATTTTCCCCCTGAACCAACGGAAAAACAAGAAGGTGGTTACGGTTGGCTGATTATGAAACGTTTGATGGATAATGTTGAATATCAGCTACAAGTTGATGGGGGTAATTGTCTTAAATTAGAAGCAAAATTACCCGAATCTAAAAATTAGTGTTGACTGTTGACTGTTGAGTGTTGAGTGTTCCCTCTTTCCCGGCTTAGGCTGGGAATGAGTTCTACATTTAGATTCTCAGCTAAGTTTATTACCTAATAATTACTGTTTACGCAAGTTTAGTAATTCTTTGGGAGACGCTAAGAGTTTAACTCTTGTGTAGACTATTTGCTTTTGTGAGTTAAGTGTAAACAGCCACATAACATTAACACCACACCAAGAAGTTTCTGCTTTACCTGTTACTTCAACTTGGATTTGGTCAAATTCTTTCGTACTAATAATTCCTCGTTGGGGAAAAGCTTTTATACCTTGGGCTTCTTTTTGTAAGTAAGCGACAATAGCGTCTTCTCCAACAACATGGGATTCAAAAGGTGGATGCATCACACCGTCATCGGCAAACAATTTTGCTGTGGCTGAAAAATTACCGGAATTTAAGGTTTCAAAATAACGTAATATATTTTCTTCATTTATGCCCTCAATCGTAACTTTTTCTTGAGGAGCATCTGTGACAGTAGCATTAACGGTTGACATAGCGGTAATTAGAGGCTCTTTTAAAAATTTTGCATAAAAATTTAGGTACAAAATTTAGATTAAATAAAAAAGCGATAGAAAGCTTACTGCGGACGGAGGATTTTTTAAAACTTAAATCATTCTAATTAAGTATTCCTGAAAACTTGAACTACATTAAATATCTTTATCCAAGTAAAGAATTAATCGCGTTTCTACGAAAACACCATGTAAAAATATTGGGATTGACTATGTAATGTATAATAGTGAAGCCAATTTTTAGGCAAAATTGAGATAATATATTAAAATTAATGGATAAGTTGACCTTGGTTAACAGCAGCAAAATTAAGGAAAAGGCTTTAGAATTGGGGTTCCACAAGGTAGGGATTGCTGCTGTAGATGGAGAAATGCAAGTGAAAAAACAGCAATTGGAAGCTTGGCTAGCACTCGGTTATCATGCGGATATGGAATGGATGGCTTCCCCCAAGCGCCAAGATATTCGCCTAGTGATGCCAGAGGTGCGAAGTATAATTTGTGTCGCCCTTAATTATTATACAGCCTATCAGCGTCCGTCTGGCAAAGAATATGCCAAAATTTCTCGTTATGCCTGGGGAAGGGATTACCACAAAGTGATGCATAAAAAACTTAAAGCTTTATGTTCTTGGTTGCAAACCCAAAAACATAACAGTTCAGAGAGCATCCAAGCGCGTTACTATGCAGATACTGGACCAGTACAAGACAAGGTTTGGGCGCAAGAAGCGGGGATTGGTTGGGTTGCTAAAAATGGTAATGTGATTACACGAGAGTACGGCTCTTGGGTATTTTTGGGTGAAGTCTTGACTAATTTACAGTTAGCACCTGATAAACCCCATGCACAACATTGTGGAACATGTACCCGTTGTCTAGAAGCATGTCCTACGAGTGCTATTACTCAGCCTTTTGTAGTTGATGCAAACCGCTGTATTGCTTACCACACTATCGAAAATCGAGCAGAAAAATTACCTTCAGATATCGCAAACCATTTAGAAGGTTGGGTCGCAGGTTGTGATATTTGTCAAGATGTCTGTCCGTGGAACCAACGTTTTGCCTGCGCTACGGATGTGTCCGAGTTTCATCCTTATCCACAGAATCTGGCTCCCAAGCTGGTAGAATTATCGCAATTGCCAGACAAGGAGTGGGATAAAAGATTTCCGGCATCGGCGTTACGGCGAATAAAGCCTGAAATGTTGCGACGGAATGCCCGTGCTAACCTTGAAGCATTCCAGAGAGAAGAATGACCCAGAAAGTAATTATTTTTGATTTTGACGGCACTATTGCTGATACAGTTGATGCTCTTGTTAGTATTACGAATAGTTTAGCCAAACAGTTTGGTTATATACCTATTTCCCGTGACGAATTATCGATATTAAGAAATTTAACATCTCGGGAGATTTTAAAATATTCTGGTATTTCGGCTTTCAAAGTGCCTTTTTTAGTCAAGAGGGTGAAATCAGAATTAAAAAATAAAATTAAAGATTTAAAGCCAATCCCTGATATTAGAGAGGCTTTGATAGCACTGAAAGATGATGGTCACAGGTTAGGGATTATTACTTCTAACTCTAAAGAAAATGTTACGGAATTTTTGCAGGTTAATGAATTGGATAATTTGTTTGAGTTTATCCATTCAGGGGTAACTATTTTTGGTAAGACTACAATAATTAATAATTTGTTACGGCAGAAACAACTTAAAACTCAAGAAGTTATTTATGTTGGTGATGAGACTAGAGATATCGAATCTTCTAAAAAAGCAAATATCAAAGTCGTTGCTGTGACTTGGGGTTTTAATTCCCAAGAAGCTTTAGCTAAGGAGAAGCCTGACTTTTTAATCCACGAACCACAGGAGTTGGTGGAGGTTGTGAAAAATATCTAATTTAACCCAACCTGCGAAAATACACAACTCACTTAGGTTTGATAAACAAGTCATTAAATAGGGAAAAATCGGCTAACAAACTTGGTATATTGACTTTTGCATTTGAAATTGTTGAGAATCTTATGTAGTTGGACTACTGTTGATTCTCTTTTGGAGTTATCTTATTTGCTTTCTTTTTTCTTCTTGACGACTACCAATTCATACTCGTCATCGGATTTTTTGTTCTCTTCTCCCTTCTCTTCTTGTTTTGGAGAGTGGATGAAGAATACCATCATCAACAGGAATAAAGCTAGTAATTCCATCTTGATTTACCTCTCTATAAAAAATTCAGATACCAGCATAAATGCTGTAGTTTTTAGATACATTACACAATGTTTTAATTCCGGATAAGATTGGAAAAAATGAGAATATCTTGATAAATTTTGTTGTTTAAAATACATTTTTCAAAACATAACATCAACCGATTGCAAGTGGAAAGCCTTTGATTGAAAAGGTTTTCCAGATTAATGAGACATGTTTTGAGTCCATTTATCCTTCCTCTGGAGGTTATTTTATTTTATCGGTGTTGTTGAAACACTGAGTTGTTCCTTTCCATATGTCATTATCCTCGACTATTTCTTGAAATTTGCCTGCTGTATATTCTCTAATCACACTTCTCCAGAATTTTTGAGCAGTAGTATTAGTGATTATTTGCTGTACTTCCCATTTTCCGTAGAATAAATCAAAGACGTGAAAGGCTACCTTTTTACCAATTCCCTTTTGTCGATATTTTCGCAAAATAAAGAACTCACCTATTGAATATTGATTTCCCGGTATGTATACGTACCGATTTACCAAAACAAATCCAGCTAACTTTCCATCAACACGCACAATGAAGGGATGACGGTCTTTTTCAACCCAATAATAATCAAGGTACAGGTATCCAAACAAACCATGCTCGTTGAGGTCGCTTCTTTCAAATTCCGACATGTCATATTGATAAAGCTCCATCATCTGCTGAATCAGCGGTTTATCTTTTAATGGAGCTGCTAAAATTTCTACATGCATTATTATTAATTAAATCATTAGCACCTAAACAGCATGAAACTTAAGCTGACCAATAAAGTCAACTTTTTGTCCACGACTGACTACAATAACTTGATAATTACCTGGTTTAGGGAACTGACAAAAAATTTGCGTTTCCCCAGATAAATTTCTTTTACTTTCGCACTTCTGCAATTTATCTTGGGAGACTTTACTCGCTTCTGGTAATTTCCAAAATGAAGGTTTATCTTCTTTTATTTTGGTAAAAGCCGCTAAAATATCTTTGTTGTAACCTTGAGGACTTTGAATTTTAATGGAAGCAGTTTTCCGAACAGTTGTTTGATATTTATTTGGTGAAATTAGTGTTAAATCTTCGATAAAAAATTGTGGTGTTAAAATTGGATTTTCTTCAAAATTATTTTTGCTTTTAGGATGGTCTAAAAGTTGCCAAACCTCTTGGTGAGGAAAATGACTCATAATCATTACCTTTGCAGGAGGCAAAAAATAATCTGCACTATAAGAAGAATCTCCATCATCCCAAGTCGTATCAACTAATTGCCAATTATCGTAGATTTTAACTGCATTCCAAGCATGGAGAGTCCAATCATAATCAGAATTTAGAACTCGTAAATATTGAGAAATTAGCTCTTTAGGAACCAAGTCTCGACGAATTGTTCCTTCAACATAAGCAACATCAATACCCATAGCTCTTCCCAATGCTTTGAAAAGATTTGCATAACCCTCACAAACTGCTTTGTGACTAAAAAAAACAGTTTCAGCGTCTTGAGCAGGTCTTGTTCCCGTTTTTAGCACTTCTAAATCATAACTAGTTCGACTGACAACATAGTCATGCAGAGCTTTAACTCTTAAGTATGGGTTTGGTTCCTTGGAAACCACATATTTCGCAACAGATTTAATACTCGTTTCAACCTCGGATGGCATATTGGCAATAATTGGATGAATCGTTGCATTATTTTTCCACGGCCAAGGTGAATTTAAGACAGGAGCTTTTGGTTTATATATTATATTAACTATGATATTATTAATTGGATTAGTAAATAAAGGTGGATTAGCTTGGTAAATAATAGCTATTAACAGTAAAGTGTAACCTAGTAAGTATTTATACTTTATACTTCCAATATGCCTTAATATGGGTATTTGTAACTTAAGCAACAAAGACTCATAATTTTTTCTAGATGGCTTATTTTTAATAAGATAAAAAATTAAACCGAAAATACAAATCAATGCAACAATACTGAGTAAAAGTATTATTGAACTCCAATCTAAGTAGCTGATTCTAAAATTTGGATTACTTTGGTGCAAAAAATATGCAACCCCTTTAAAAATAATCCCTATCAGCAAAAGCGCTCCAATTATCCACACTATACGCTTTCTCTTCTTTTGCCTCCGTTGATGAAGTTCTTCACGAAAAAGTTTTTCAAAATTTCTACGCATAAAAAAACTTTGTGAACAGATATAGTTTGGATATAAAAATGGAATATTTTAAAGCAAATAAGAAAAACAGCTGCTTGCCTTTTCCCACCTCCAAGTGGAAACCCTTAGAAACTCAATACAACTAGATTAGGCTATTATACAGTATTTCCGTATATTTACCATTGTTTTATTGATGGCATAAAGATAGTACCCCTTACAACAGAAGCTCAAACGTCTTTCTCGTCCCCACTCCCCACTCCCCACTCCCCACTCCCCACTCCCAACTCCCAACTCCCAACTCCCCATCTTCAAGCACTTCTCAAAGCAACAATTGGGTCGAGTTTAGCTGCTCGACGTGCAGGTACGACACCGAAAAATAAACCTATTGCACCTGAAATACTTACGGCTAAAGTAACTGCGACTGGTGAAATTCCTGCTTGTAAAGGTGTAAAAGCTCCTACTAACATGATGCCGCTAAGACCTACTGCTGTACCAACTACACCACCTGCGACAGATACAATTACTGATTCAATTACAAACTGTAACAAAATATCTTGCTCTGTTGCTCCTATTGCTTTTCTTAATCCGATTTCTTGGGTGCGTTCGGTAACGGAAACCAGCATAATATTCATAATGCCGATACCTCCTACAAATAAGGATATTCCGGCTATTGCTGCTAATAAAATTGTTAATGCACCTGTAATTTGACCAACAATTTGTAGAGCGTCTTTTTGCGTACGCACAGTAAAATCATCTTCGCTAATAATTTTGTGTCGTAAGCGCAATAAATTAGAGATTTGAAAAACTGCTGCATCAACTGTTGTTGGGTCTTTGGCTGCTGCAACTAAGTAGGTTAATTCTAAACCGTAGGGTGATGTTCTCCCAACAATGCGGTTTGCGGAAGTAGTAATTGGTATCAGTGCAGCTTCATCATAGTTGACACCCAAACCTGAGCCTTTTCCCTCTAATATGCCAATCACTTGAAAGCTACTATTTTTTATCCGTAATTGTTGCCCAATAGGGTTAGTACTACCAAATAATTTTTCAGATAAGTCTGGGCCCAACACCGCAACTTGATTATTGCGCTTCATGTCGATGTCAGTAAAAAATCTGCCTTTGGAAGTTTCATAGCTTCTGACAGCCAAAAAGCTGGGTGTTGTCCCAATAATATTTACATCTGTGTTGCGATTGCGGAAGGTTACTACTTGTCTGCTATTAAACTCCGCAGTTACTCCCGATACTGTTGGTACTTGAGTCGCGATAGCTTCAGCATCAGACAACACAAGGGTTTTTGGTGATTCGCGAGAAATACGTTGTGTTTCTTGATTTCCAGGTAAAACAAATATTACATTCGGTCCCAATGATTCTAATTGTTGGTTGATATAATTTTGTGCCCCTTCCCCAACACCAATCATGGCAATTACCGAAGAATTACCAATTACAATTCCTAGCATTGTCAGAGCACTACGCAATTTATTTGATAGCAGGGTTTTCCCCGCCATTTGTATACTTTCGAGAAAATTCATATTTTTTTATTTAATGGTTTTTATATTAATTATTACCCTGTTGCTGACGTTTAAAATCTTTGGGTGGGTTGATAAATATTCTTTCTCCCGCTTTTATTCCTTCTAAGATTTGAGTTTGGTCTTTTATTTGCGCTCCAATTGTCACAGAACGAAACTGCGGTTTACCTTCCGCGTCTGGGACTAAAACTCCTGTGCTACCTTTTTCTGTAACAATTGTCACTGTTGGGACGACCAAAGCATTATTAACTTCATCCCCCAGGAAAGTTAAATCAACGTTTAAGCCAGACCGTAATTTATCTTTGCCAGTATCAATCGTCATTCGTATTTGAAAGGAAGTTACCCCTTGTTCTACCACAGCTTCTGGAGCAATCAGACGAACACGACCGTTAAAAATTTGGTCAGGATAAGCATCGGCAACTATTTCTACTTGTTGTCCGATACGAACTCTACCAATATCAGCTTCGGGGACATTTGCCAGAATTTCTATTCCTCGTGCGACTGCGACAATTGAGCTAGAAGTTGCGGAAGCACTGGTGGAAGCGGAGGTTGTTGGTGTGACAAAAGCCCCTGCGTTCGCGTACTTTTGGGTAACAATTCCAGAAAAGGGAGCACGAATAATTGTGTCGTTAAGTTTGATTTGTGCTGATTTTAGTTGTGCTTGGGAAGATTTTACCCCTGCTTCCCGTTGGGCAATTTCCTCTGGACGAGAACCACTTTGCAATAGTCGCACTTGCGCTTGTGCTTCTTGAACTGCTGCTTGAAGTCGAGCAATATCTTCTGTTCGACTACCACTTTGTTGAAGGGATAATCGTTTTTGCGCTTCTTGTAAAGCAGCTTGTGCCCTTCTTTCTTCGCTGATGAACTGGTCTAACTGGTCTCGTGATGTAGCTCCTTGCTCTGCTGTAACCCGAAATCGTTTGACCCGCACTCTTGCTAAGTCTAGTTGGGCTTTTGCTGATTCCACCTGTGCTTGTGCCTGTTCAATTTCTTGAGAACGATTACCAGTCCGTGCTTCTCTTAATTGTTCTTGTGCTTGTGCTAAACGGGCTTTAGCTTGGTCTATTTCTTGGGGACGGCTACCCGCACGTGCTTGGGCTAATTGTGCTTGAGACTGTGCTAAGTTCGCACGCGCTTGTAGGATTTGTGCCTCAATATCTGATGCGTCCATCCGTGCCAAAATTTGCCCTTGTTGTACTTTATCGCCCTGTTCTACGTACAATTGTGTGACGACACCGGGCTGTTTTGGGCTAATATTAACACTTTGGATAGGTACTACCTTACCACTAGCAGAGATTCTTAAGGTGACATTTTTGGCTTGCACTGGGACAGTTAGCTGAGCAATATCGTCTGGTTTTGTTCTCTGGTTAACTGTTCTGTAAGCTGTTGTGCCGGAAGCAGCCAAGACACCAGCAGCTATTAATCCAATTAGCCAACGAGATGGATTTTTAACTTTACCAATTACCGGAATTTTTATATAACTAGCCATAAATAGGGGAGTGAGGGAGTGGGGAGTGGGGAGTAAGGGAGTGAGGGAGTGAGGAGTAAGGGAGTGGGAGATGCTGGAGATTAGGAGGATGAGGGAGATTAGGGGATGAGAAAGAAAAATAGAATATTAATTAAACTCGTCTTTTTACTTAATTCTTATTCCCCACTCCCCACTCCCCACTCCCCACTCCCTATTCCCCACTCCCCACTCCCTACTCCCGAAGAGTTAAAAAAAATTTACTTATACTTATTTAATGTTTTTTCATGGTAGCCTTTTCAACGGTAATTTTGCTTCACCTGAACGGGTGAGTTTTCCGCCCTTTTTATACTCGATAACCCTTACTCACGTGTTGTTTCATTATTTCGTGCTGCTTTTCTTAATACCCGTAAAAATAATGCTCTGCTATTACTCAATCCCTTGGTCGCATTCAAAAATACAAAATTATATCAAATATTTCAGTCAACAGCTATTTAACTCTTGACAAATAACCGATGATTTATCAGAAATTTCCCTGTCTGTAAAATTCCGCGTTCGCATATGACCTAAAGATGGTTTAAGCTATCTGAAAGAATCTCTGATTTGTGGTAAGAGGCTGTATTGTGCCGAAATGCAATCGTTTTATATCCCTTTTAATTGCTTTTAGTTTTTGGAGTGTCCCAAAAGCTACTTTTGCACAGGCACTTTTGCCCCATACTCTCCAACTTGATGCTGCGCGGTTGGAAAGACAAGGCTTAACCCTGGCACAGGAGGCTGCTTCTCTTGGGCAGTTTCAACAGTTTGAACTAGCTGTTCCACGGGCACGGTTAGCTACTCAACTAGCTCCGAAAAATCATAAAGTCTGGTTTCTTTTGGGTGGATTGTATTTGCAAACCAAAGAATTAGATAAAGCCATTACCGCTTTAAATAAGGCACAATCTCTCAATCCAAAGGATGCTGACGTTCAATTTGCTCTCGGTTCGGCTCATTTCCATCAGAAAAAATATCAAGAAGCGTCGGCTTTTTACCAAGCTGGTTTACGCTTAAAACCTAATGACCCTGAGGGGTTATTTGATTTGGGAAATGCTTTCTACATGATGAGTCGCAAGCCTGAAGCCCTCGCGCAATACAATAAAGCTGTTGCTCAAGATAAAAAATTCTGGCCTGCGATTAATAACATAGGCTTAATTTTATATGAGCAAGGTGATGTCCCTGGTGCTATTAAAAGATGGCAAGATTCTGTTGCTATCGATAAACAAGCTGCGGAACCTATGTTGGCTTTGGCTGTCGCGCTTTATGCTAAGGGTGACCAAAAACAAGGTCTTGCTTTGGGTGAAAAAGCAATCGGTATTGATGACCGCTACGCTGATTTAGATTTCCTTAAAGAAAATCTCTGGGGCGATCGCCTATTAGCGGATACTAAAAAATTCTTGCAGCAACCTCGGATTCAATCAGCTTTGCAACGTCGAGGGACTCCAGAAGCTCCGGCTTCAAGGCAACAACAGCCTACACAGTAGTGCTTTGCGGAATTTTATTATTGCTTTTATTAGGGGGCTTTACTTGGCAATGTTGGTGGCATCTTTAATGGGAACATTAAAACTACTTGCCTAAAAGCACTATTTCGTAGTACTTGTATACTAAGGAAGTGTAGGAAGCAATCGCCCAAATTTAATTAGGGGCGAATGATTCCTAGGGTTGGTTTTGAGGATGGTTATGAAATCTCATAGCATTTTGGGTTTGGGTGTAATATTTGATTAAGCAAAATCCTTACACAAAGAAAGATTTCTTTCGTCAAAATCCCAAATCAAAAATCCAAAATGATATCAGGGGTTATCTTTGGGTAGTAGTGCCACAATTTGGTCAACAAACTGTTGATGGTCTACAACTGGTTTAGAGATGTAGCCATCGGCACCACTTTGTTTAAGAAAATTCTCGCGGTCGCCTTCCATAGCGTGGGCTGTTACGAGAATAATAGGCAAAGAAGAAGTTTGTGGGTCAGATTTCAACATTTGTGTAATTTTGATACCATCCACTGACTGCCCTTGATAAACGCTACGCGAGAGCGAAACGTCCATCAAAATAATGTCAACTTCTTTTGCTTGGGCAAATTGCATGACCTCTTCCACATTTTCAGTGTGTTTAACATCCAAACCAGCGCGTTTGGTAAGAATTTTGGAAAAAACGCGAGCGTTAATCAGGTCGTCTTCTACAATCAAAACGGTTTTCATGAGAATTTGACTTGTGGGAGTAAGGGGGAATACCACCTTAGCAAAATGGTCCGCCTCCTTTTTTTTACCAACGTGCATCCCCGTCATCAAGGATAATACTACCCCCCCAAGAAAGAATGACCAAGCGATTTGAGATTAAAGAATTGAGAAAAATGGAAAAAACCCATGTAAAAAAGTCATAGAAAAAATCCAAGTGACTCAATCCAAAATCGCAAATCATTTGACCATCAGTATTTTATGATGAAAACCATTGCATTCATTTTGCTTTGATTGCTGTAATCTTCAGTAACAGCCACTTTTGTGTAGTGACATTTCAGGGAAAAAAAACTCATGGCAAAACAGTTAAACCTTCTCTCATCGGGACAGGTCATCACAACAGCCTTACACACGGAGATGCAAAGGTCTTATTTGGAATATGCCATGAGTGTGATTGTTGGACGTGCGTTACCAGACGTGCGCGACGGTCTCAAACCAGTACATAGGCGTATTCTTTATGCGATGCATGAGTTGGGCTTAAGTCCCGACAGACCTTTCAGAAAATGCGCCCGTGTTGTAGGGGATGTATTGGGTAAATATCACCCTCACGGTGACCAATCGGTTTATGATGCTTTGGTGAGATTGGTACAGGAATTTTCTAGCCGCTATCCCCTTTTAGCGGGACATGGAAATTTTGGCAGTGTGGATAATGACCCACCAGCGGCAATGCGTTATACCGAGACCCGGCTCTCACCAGTTAGCTACGAGGGGATGCTGTCAGAAATTGGTGAAGAAACGGTGGAATTTACCCCAAACTTCGACAATTCCCAGCAAGAACCAGCAGTATTACCAGCGCAATTACCGTTTTTATTACTTAACGGTTGTGCCGGAATTGCTGTGGGGATGGCAACAAATATTCCACCCCATAACTTAGGGGAAGTCGTAGATGGGTTAATTGCTTTAATCGATAACCCAGACTTAGCAGACGAAGAATTATTTAAATTAATTCCAGGCCCAGATTTTCCCACAGGGGGAGAAATAGTTGGCGACACAGGTATTCGGGAAGCCTACACCACGGGTCGGGGTAGTATTGTGTTGCGAGGGGTTGCCCAAATAGAGGAAATAACACCAACTCGTGGGACAAAACGCCGTTTTGCAATTGTGATAACGGAATTACCCTTTCAAGTAAACAAAGCCGCTTGGATTGAAAAAGTTGCTGATTTAGTCAACCAAGGTCGCTTGCAAGGAATTTCTGACCTCCGGGATGAAAGTGACCGTGAGGGGATGAGAGTAGTAATTGAACTGAAACGGGACACTAATCCCCAAGAAGTTTTAGGAAATATTTATCATCAAACAGCACTACAAACAAACTTTGGTGCAATTTTTCTCGCGATAGTAGAAGGACAACCGCGTCAGTTGAGCTTGCGGAACCTGTTGTTAGAATTTTTAAGTTTCCGCGAACACACTCTAAATCGCCGTTACAGTTACGAATTAGGCAAAGCAGAAAATCGCTCGCATTTGCTGGAAGGATTATTAAAAGCGCTCTCGCAGTTAGACCAAGTGATTGAAATTTTGCGTCGCTCTGCTGATGGTAGCACCGCCAAAATGACCTTACAAAATCAGTTAGAGTTAACCGAAGTGCAAGCCGATGCTATTTTAGCGATGCCGTTGCGACGTTTGACAAGCTTAGAACAGCAAAATTTACAAAAAGAATTCCAAGAACTAGCCGAGCAAATTACTCTACTGCGACGCTTGCTGAGCGATAGAAAAGAATTACTCAAAGTACTCAAAAAAGATTTACGCGCACAAAAACGTAAATTTGGTGACGAACGCAGGACTAAAATTCTCGGAGCTATAACGTCCATTCAGAAAGCAACGGGAGCAGGAGCAACAAAAATTGGAGCAGAGGAAGAAGAATTAAAATCCAAAGTTCTCACCCCCAAAGCGGAAGCTCCCGTAGAAGATGCAGTACTAGAATTTACTCAAAGAGGATACGTACGCCGTATCCAGCCCAACAAGAAATCTAAGGTTGACAATGGAATTCCAGATAATGACTTTATCAATCAAACTGTAGTAACAGACACAGGTAAAGATATCTTAGTCTTAACTACAGGGGGTAAAGTTTACCCAGTAAGGATAGGGGATATTCCCGTTATATCGCCACGTTCTTCCAGGGGGACACCATTAATTACTTTACTTTCCAACGCTGCCCGAGAAACCCAAGAAGGAATTCTAACCCGCTTTTTATTGCCAGAAAACTTAGAAGGCAATGAAATGATTATTCTTAGCAAGCAAGGAAGAGTTAAACGATTGTCGCTAACTGAATTTGCTGGTATGTCCCGTCGCGGAATTACTATAGCCAAACTCAAAGAAGACGACGAATTATTGATTACACAATTAACTCAACCCGGTCAACAGTTAATTTTAGCCACATCAGGTGGACGATTGTTACGTTTTACCATAAACGACGAACAATTATCCGTAATGGGACGCGCTGCAGTTGGTCTCCAAGGAATACGGCTAGGTAAACAACAAGAAATGGCTGGTGCTCTTTGTGCTGCGATTAATCAAAACTTATTGTTGGTTACACAAGATGGATACGCTAAGCAAATGCCTATCAACCAACTACCAAAAGGTAATCGGGGTGATTTGGGTGCTCAAATGATTAAATTTAATAGCCCAACCGACTTGGTTGCTTCTATCACACTCGCGACTCCAAAGGCTGAGGTGGCGCTGGTTACCAATCGAGAACGGGTGATGCGCCTAAATATCGATACAGTACCTGTTTCAAATAAGGATAGTAAAGGCTCTAATGTTCTCAAGCTCAACCGCGATGAGAAAATTATCAGTGTTTCCGAAATTTATTAATTGTAAAAAAATCCCCATCTTTTCTTGTGGGATGGGCTTCTAGCCCGTCCATAAGCAAGGAACTTAAGCAAAGAACTAGCAAGGGCAAGGGCAAGGGCAAGGGTAAGGGCAAGGGCAAGGGCAAGGGCAAGGGCAAGGGCAAGGGCAAGGGCAAGGGCAAGGGCAAGGGCAAGGGCAAGGGCAAGGGCAAGGGCAAGGGCAAGGGCAAGGGCAAGGGCGGGCAAGGATGCCCACCCCACAATATTGAAGTAGAGGCTAAACATGTTTAGTCTCTACATTGTTGTGTTTACCACAGGTAACCGAGCAGTGCTATATGAGAAGACTTAACACACCGTAAACATTAGATTAAATTTTTGTAAACATAAGTAGGTGTTATCACACGATATTGCGCTAATAAAAATACAAAAAGGTGTTGCATTGTTGAAAATATTTGTTATATTGGTTTACATAAGGTTACAAAACTTAGCAAACACATTCAGTTTGGAGCGCGAACCATGACTTCTAGCACAACAAAAGTAACAACACCAGTAGTAGAAGACCGTAACGCTTGGCGTTGGGGCTTTACACCTCAAGCAGAAATCTGGAACGGTCGTTTAGCAATGATTGGCTTTTTATCAGCTGCTTTGATTGAATTGTTCTCCGGTCAAGGATTCCTACACTTCTGGGGTATTCTTTAATCCTTGGTTGATTATTTTATCGATTCAGTTCAGCATTAAATGGCTGAAAAGTTAAAGTGTATTTTGAAGCTGGACTAACCCCAGCAAGTGCAATTTTTAAAATCTAAACAAAATGAAACCTGAAGTGATTTAACATTTCAGGTTTTATTTTTTATATTAGTTCGTAGAGTGATAAAAAAATAAAAACCTGAGGTGTTATTATCCACTTCAGGTTTTGTTTGTATTGTTTTTTATTTGTCAGTTGTCAAATGCTTTTAAAATTTTAAATTTTAAACAAATGACAAATGAAAAATGATTAACGAATATATTCTTTCAAAACGCTATTACGATTGGGGTGACGTAACTTACGGAGCGCTTTCGCTTCAATTTGACGAATACGTTCGCGGGTAACGTTGAAAATTTGTCCGATTTCTTCGAGGGTCTTCATCCGACCGTCGTCTAAACCATAGCGCAGTCTTAATACATCGCGTTCGCGAGGACTGAGACTATCGAGGACTTTTTCTAGGTCTTCACGCAATAAGTTCTTGGAAACTTGGTCTTCTGGTGTTTCGCCATCGGACTCAATAAAATCACCTAATCGTGAGTCTTCTTCTTTACCAATAGGAGTTTCCAAAGAAATCGGTAACTGAGCAGACTTAGCAATAAATCTCAGCTTCTCGATGGTCATTTCCATGCGAGTTGCGATTTCTTCTTCTGTGGGTTTGCGACCCATTTCTTGAGATAATAGTTTGGTGGTTTTCTTTATCCGAGAAATTGTCTCGTACAAGTGAACCGGTAGGCGGATAGTGCGTGATTGGTCAGCAATTGCGCGTGTAATTGCTTGACGAATCCACCAAGTTGCATAAGTGGAGAACTTGTATCCTTTTTCGTGGTCAAACTTTTCAGCAGCGCGAATCAAGCCAAGACTACCTTCTTGAATGAGGTCTTGGAATGACAAGCCACGATTCATGTACTTCTTGGCAATTGAAACTACAAGACGCAAGTTCGACTGAACCATTTTGTCTTTTGCCCTACGACCCATGTGCAGACGATAACGGAACGCCGGCAAAGGTATTTGTGCAGCCTCTGCCCATTCACTGTCTCTGGGTTCTCGTGACAGTTGTTGTGACAGTTTTTCGCGTACTCGTTCTAACTCTAGAAGGTCAGCAATTTTGCGTGCTAGTTCAATTTCTTCGTCAGCTCGCAATAAACGAATACGACCTATCTCTTGCAAGTAAAGCCTGATAGAATCTTCTGTATAATGCTTTTTCTTGCTCTGGGTTCGACGACGCGATTTAGCGGCCTTCCCAGACTTGCCATCTTCCTCATCAGACTGAGCCTCTAAAAGCTCGTCTTCTTCGCCTTCATCATCGATTAGTAGGTCTTCTTCTTCCTGAATAAGAAGTTCGTCCAAACCTATATCAGGCTCACTAATCATCTCTAGGTCAGGCTGATAAATACTGTCTAGTACGGTGTTAGCCTGGTTCATGCCGCGTTCCTCATGCTCCTTGCAGAATCAATTACCAAGATTATATGTTTCCGCATTTAGTATGTTTGCTCTATTCAAGCATTCCATTGCGGGGTAGATGTTAAGCGAATTTACTTAGACAGTCGATTTTGTAAAAGAGTTTCCTTTATATATAGCGACTCTAAAATTCGTCAACCCACGGAAAACTCCTATAGGTCAATGAAATTCACGTAGTGGTGAGTTTTCGAGTTGCCTCAATTGCTGGTAACTTTTTTACTTTATTCAATGCCATTGGTATCGCCTTCGCACACAACCTTTGACAGACTCGTCTTCAAAAGGAAGACTCATCTTGCTTAAAAACTTACTACTCCACAAACTGCGAATATCGCTTTTGGGAGATGTTTCAGTAAAGACTGTACCGATTGTAGCCTGTTTCACAGAAAATGCACTCTTTTTGTGTGGTAACCATAAATTCCTTAAGAGCGGTAAAATTTGTTTTACCAAAAATACACGCAAAACGGAAGTCATACAGTGAAATTTCTGATAAATTTTTACTGTCGGGGTGGTATGCACATTAGCTTCACAATTAAGTAATCGGTAGATGTCCGATTTCTGCTGCGAATACAAGTGTTTGGTTACCATGACAAAATGCATTTCCAGTTTCAAAAGCTAAAAAGTTACATTACGAACATTTTTCACTTACTTAATTAATTAAGTGAGCGATAGTTTGCATTTAGTTCCAGTCGGGTGATACTTTAAGACCAAATGATTAAGCCCGGTTATGGAATCGCAAACCTAATTGAGATTTCCTAATTCTAACCAAACTTGTTTCTTATGGTAGAGAAATTTCACCGTTAAGGAGCTTGACAAACTCTTTCTATTGTATACATCGATATTTTAATCAATTCAGAAAGGTTTTGGCATTGTATTTGAACGAATATTAATCAAATTTCCCAACTTATCCATGAGAAGAATACAATTCGCTCTTGGCTATGGTTATCAGAATTAATACTCTAATGGGCTTCTAAGCTTTATAACAAAGGTGTTACATCGCTTTGTTGAAGTTGGTTAACTACAATTATGAACTGATATTTCGCAGCTTATATTATGAAGTCCTATAGGCTTCTTTTTATTTACTGGAATAAAATAATACTGACCACGTACTGTGAAAAAACCTCGTTATATTGCTATGTAGTAAACTTTTGCTAAAGTAAATCATAAAAATGATAAAAAAATGAAAATTAATTTGTGATTTGTCTGGATATGGAGAAGTAAAAAGTGAATGAAGTATTCTTTCAAGTTTTTTACCTATTTTTAGATGGTATCCTTGTTTGTTTATTTGTGCCATGAGGTGTTGGGGGTCTGCCAAGGTAATTTTGGTGGGTTGTCAGACGTGTAGAGACGTTACATGTAACGTCTCTACATTTTGTTGTACCCATCAAAGTATCTATGGGGGATGGTTGGTGAAAATTTGGAAAAAATTTATTGATAATCGAAATCGAAACTTTTAAAGAAGGGTTCGTAAATTTAGCTAAGTTGTTGTGCTTCTGATTTGTTCTGGAGGGTGAATTTACGAAAGTCTGAAATGTCGAAATGTTGTTTTATTTTCTCTAGGGAAAGTAAAATTTATGGATGTGCTAAATAAAACTCCTGATGTGGATGTTGTTATTGGTCATCTGTGTTGCTACAGTCTTTCTTTTAGGAAGAATGACGGTTGGATAATAGAGATTTGTGGAGATAAAATTTGATTTTTACAGTTAATTACTTTTGGTTGTTATTAGCAAACATTTGGATGATTGAGATTTATTTGGTTACGTAAATTGAATAAGATAAATATCATGGGATTTACTTTTTTCTTTAGATAAATATTGGGCTAGGGTTGGGGATGATTTTGATTATCTTTATGAATTTTTGATACCGTCTGTGTGTTATTACTTAAGTATATATGGGGATATAAGATTTTTTAGAATTGCTCTGGTTGCGGATTATAAGGTAACCCCCTCACAATTTCTTGCAGCAAATAGATATTCGTTTATGTATGGTCGTCCCTGCACGTGAAACCCCACCCCCAACCCCCTCCCCCCTGGGGGGGAGGGGGCTACGATTTACACACAAGCTTTGATATTACTTCTCCCTCATTTTCCTAATCCCACTCATCCTCACTCATCATCACTCATCCTCACTCATCTTCCTAATCCCCTCATCTTCCTAATCCTCACTCATCTTCCTAATCCCACTCATCCTCACTCATCATCACTCATCTTCCTAATCCCACTCATTCTCACTCATCATCACTCATCCTCGCTCATCTTCCTAATCCCCTCATCTCCCTAATCCTCCTCATCTTAAGAACTGAGCGGGGCAAGAGAAAGACCACCCCACAAGAGAAGAAGTTATTGTGCTTCTTTTTTAGTTAGCTGGCAATAGCAATATCGTTATCACTATCATCCTCGTCTAAGCCAAATTTTTCGTACAATTGGTTAACGGATTGAGGCTCGATAGTTTTTTGTTTGGCACGTTGCAAAGCTGCGAATAAGCGAGTTGAATTTGCTGGAAAACGAAGTAAATAAAGGGTTTCCAGTAAACTATCGAGTTCCGTCTCAGAAATCAATACAACATTTTTTCCATCTGGTCGGTTAATTATAACTACTTCGCTATTTTCAATAACTTGATTGCAAATGCTCTCTAAATTTTTGGTGGCTTCTTCTGATGTAATTTTTATCGACATAATAAATCCCCAGCTAATTTTTATAGTTTTTAATATCTTATTCGTAGTGATATCGGGCTTTAAGAAAATCAATTCGGTTATCGTAAACTAAATAAACGAGTCGATGTTCTTGATTGATACGACGCGACCAGCACCCAGAATACTCATATTTTAACTGCTCTGGCTTACCGATGCCTTCAAGCGGTTGTCGTAAAGTTTCTTTGACTATTTTAAGTATACGAAGTGCGATTTTTCGGTCTTTGTCAACCCAATATTCTAAGTCTTCTAGAAACTCTGGCTGAAATACAGCTTCGCGTTCTTGTTTAATGTCATCCTCAGCACCCATAGATTTAGAACTTTTCGAGCATATTTTCAATTTAATGCTCAATTTACAAATCAGTAAAGTCAATTTGTATAAATCCTAACCTAATATAACCAAACTTTCTGTCCAAAGTATCTACTCAAATTGGAATTTTTCCTGCACTCTGAGTGCTCGACATCAATATAAAATATAAAAACAAACAGTTTGTCTACCAGGAGGATGGTTTACATAGGTTTAAATTTTCTTTTAAGTAATATCGATAGCTGCTTTATAAATACAAAGCCTTGCGTGTTGAGCTAACAGATGAAGAGAGAATTTCTGATGCTAATTCTATTTCTTCTAAAGTTGTGAATTTTCCGATACCAATACGTAATGCTCCTTCGATTAATTCTGGTGTTAAATTCATTGCAGTAAGAACATGAGAAGGGGTTTCGACACCTGACGAGCAAGCAGAACTCGTAGAAATAGCTAGAGAGTGACGAACTCTAGCAATAATCGCGCTGTTGGGAACATCAGGGATAGAGATATGTAGATTTCCTACTAGGCGGCAATTAACATCACCATTGACTACTAAACCAGGAATTTTCTCGAAAAGTAAGCTTTGTAATTTATCTCGAAGCTTGGTGATCGCTTTTTCATCTTCTTCCATTTCCAGTAACCGCAAGCGACAAGCTTCTCCTAAACCAACGATACCAGGGACGTTAAGAGTTCCAGACCTTAACCCTTTTTGATGACCGCCACCAAATAAAATAGGCTTTAGGTGATGTCCTTTTCTTACAATTAACGCACCTGAGCCTTTTGCTGCATATAATTTATGGGCAGAAATCGCTAGGTAAGTAATTCCCCATTCTTCAAAATTAACAGGGATTTTCCCCACGGCTTGGGAAGCGTCACACAAAAAAGGGGTGTTATACTTTTTCGCAATTTGTCCAGCTTCTGCGATTGGGTAAATATTTCCAATTTCGTTATTAGCTGCCATTACGCAAAGCAGTGATAATCCAGATGCACATCACATACTTTTTCTAAGTGTTCTAAGTCTAACTACCTTTTGAATCAACTTGGAGGCTGATAATTTGAGCTAAACTTTAGTAAAATTTTGACGAGAATAGTATTTTAGTAAGGCTGATGAGGCTAGTTTTTCCAATTGTTGTTTGTCTTGGTCACTGAGGCTTTTCCACAAAGATTTTTCAAATTGTAGGACGGTTATTTCTTTAAGACGGTTGACGAATTTGCGACGCTCAAATTTTTCAAATGGTTTTGCGAGCATAATGCTTTCAATTTGATTTTCTGAAAGCTCGGTTACGCGAGACATTTGTTTTCGTTCACCTTCTGGTACTAAACCTTGTTCAAGTCTTTGTCGGTAAAAATCTCCAAAATAGGTGGTGAGTTCTTTTATCTGGATTCGACCTGCGGAGTCAGCAAGTTTTAATAAGCCTAAGAGTAAAACGGGTTTGTAGGATGTGTTCATGTCCATTTGTTCTACAAACTCAAAAAAACGTTTTTTAATGTTTTCGTTGGTGATGGGAGCGATATTAAAGGTTGTTCTGATTTCTTCTAAACGCTCCTTTTTAAAATAGTGATAAACTCGTGTACCCAGTTGGATACTGTGGTCTGGGGTGATACGCTGGGATTCTATCCATCGTCTGACAACACTTTCACCAATACCTAATGCTGCTTCTAATTCGCTTGCTTGGTACATTTCTTTTACTTCATCTTGCCATCGAAAAATATCAATTGGTTCATAGCGATTGACCCAGAGGTTTAGGGTTAGCATGACTACTGGTTTTTCCCCTTTGGCAATTTGTTGTTGCTCTTGTTCTATCATTTCTGGAGGTGCTGCAATTAATGCACCAGGACGATAATTGTTTTTACCAAATAACTGGTGAGCGCTCATTGCTTGAGCATAACGAGTTGTATTATCTATAAAGTCAAAAACTAATAAATATTCTTTACCTGAAGCTGGACGAGTTCCACGTCCTAATTGTTGAACGTATACAACTTTGCTGAGGGTTGGACGTGCCATTAATAAAACTTCTGTTTCTGGGGAATCCCAACCTTCGTTTAAAATGTCGCAAGCACACAGTACTTGAATATTTCTTGTTTGATAAGCTTCAAGAATTTCTTGTCTTTGGTTATGTCCCATTCTCCCAGAAACATGAGCAGCTTGAACTCCATGTCGCAGAAATTCGCTAGCCATACGTTCTGAGTGTTCGACATCGATACAAAAACAAACTGCTTGTTTTCCAAGAGCATGGTTTACATAGGTCTGGGCAATTAATTCATCTCGACTAGGAACGAAGAGATATTTACCTAAATCATTACTACGGTAATCTACTCCGTTGAAACGGATATTAGTTAAATCAATGTTGGTCTGAACTCTTACACAGCGAATTGGTACTAATAAACCACGAGCTATTGCATCTTCTAAATCTAGCCTATGAGCATAATTTTCAAATATCTCAGTTAAAGATTGCCCATCATGTCTTTCGGGTGTAGCAGTTAGTCCTAAAATAAATTTAGCTTGAAAATAACCAATGACTTTCCGATAAGTTTCTGCTGCTGCGTGATGAGCTTCATCAATAATTATATAACCAAACTCCCGCTTATCAAAGTTGCTCAGAGATGTTGCCATTGCTTGAATTGTTGATAAGACAATCTGTGTATTTGGTTTCAGGTGACGCGGACGATATATTGCAGAATTGTCATTGCTCCAAATTTTTGTAAATCTGTCTTGCGTTTGTGACAGAAGAGGTGTTCTGTGAGCTAAGTATAATGTCCTCAGTCCCATATTTTTGGCATCAGATAAGGCAATATGAGTTTTACCTGTACCTGTTGCATGGGTGAGTAAAGCAATTGTTTTGCCTTGGTTTCTGAGATTTTCTAACTGTTGCAGTGCGTCTGTTTGATGGGAGCGTAGAGAAATTTCGCTTGCTTGTTGACGAGGTAAAAAACCATCGAGTGTTCCTTCTATAATTTCACGTTCTAGGAAAAGCAATAGTTGTTCTTTTATGCGCTCTTTGTCTACAGCTAGCTGAACATCTGTCCATCTGTAAACTTTCCATCCCTGATAAACAAGGCTATTTTGACGTAACAGTTCATCGCGGTAAGTTTGTGGGTCTACCATCGCACCCCCAGGAGCGTGCCATGCTTCTCCATCAATTTCAAATGCGTATTTATCTAGTCGCGAAATAAAAGCGAAGTCTATAAATCTGCCTGTACTGTAAATATCTGAAACTGGATATTGAGGAATTAGTAATTGGGTGCGCTCGAATCCTAATGCTTCCTGAAAAATATCAACAAATAAGTCTTCGCTAGAACTACTTTCTGCGGCTCTTTGTGTGTTAATCAGTTCATTAGGTTGAGGTTCCATAGTAAAATGAGTAGTAAAAAACTATTCGGGTTTGTTGGGTTGAGTCAAGCAGATTTGACCAGATTTAGCCAGATTCAGCCAAATTCAGCCAGATTCAGCCAGATTCAGCCAGATTCAGCCAGGGAATAAATTCCCTGTCTTAAAGCTAAAGTCCTCTGAAAGAGGACTGAAAGAGTTTATTTATCAGTATTTATGACAATTAGGATACTACCTTTTAGTTAGTTTTAGTCATCTGCTAACCCCCACAATAAAAAATCCAGTCAAATAAATTTAGTAATTATAGAAAAATGGAAAAGCCAAGAGTATTTGTTGATTTCCATAATGCTGACGTTCAAGGTCATTTACGCCTCAACTGTACTGGAACCCTTACGGATTTAGCAAATCAAAAAATACGGTTGCGGTTGCATGACGGTAAAAAATTAACACTTTACAGCGAAGATTTAGAAGTAGAGGGAATTGTTAAATACTCTACAGAAGAAAATCTGTGGGTTGCTGTCATTGATTGGGATAAAATTGTCGAAAAACAAGCTAATTTATTTCCACAGAGTAGAGAGTTGGAAATTCCTACATCTTCTGGCTAATGAATGCGATGGTTAATTTGAAAATTATCAAGTTGAATTATCTCCGTTATCCCCAAATTTTTTGCATATTAAGTACAAAACCAGGCAAAACATTTTCTCCAGAAATAGTTTGAGGTAACTTTAAAACTTCCACTTCCTGTCCAAGACGATAAATTTCCACTTCCTGTTTTTTCCTGTTAATCAACCAACCCAAACGACAACCATTTTCCATATACTCTTGCATTTTATTCTGAGTTTTTGTCAAACTGTCATTCGGTGACATAATCTCAATCACAAAATCCGGACATAAAGGAATAAATTTTTCTTTTTGTTCTTTACTCAAAGCATCCCAACGAGATTTTTCTACCCACGAAACATCTGGAGAGCGGTCAGCACCATTTGGTAAAGTAAATCCAGTTGATGAATCAAAAACTTCACCTAGTTGATTTTGTTCGTTCCATAACCATGTTTGACCGTTAATACTAGAATTGCTTTTTCCCGTTTCCCCTCCCGTCGGTGGCATTATAATCAACTCTCCCTGAGCATTACGTTCTAATTTTAAATCCGGGTTGTCTTCACATAATTGGTAAAACTGCTCTCTGGTCAGTTTAATTAGAGAATTAAGGTTTAATGTAAGCGCTGTCATAGGAATATTTCCGATTTTTTCTTCACTGATTGGGTTATGAACCTATATCCATTTTGTTCCACACCTCAACAAAAGTGAATGACTATCCTTAGTCTCCATAATAAACGCAGCCTTTAAAATTATTCACAAAATTTATTAACCACTTGATTTACAGAACCAAGTACTTACATTTATCGAGTGAGTGAACTTAGGTTATCTCAACTCACATTAGTTTTTTAACCAGTTCAGGAAATCACTAATAGACTAAGGCGTTTTAAAATACTTAAAACATCATACAATTCGTTATCAGGGTTTCGGAGTTCAAAAACTTTAGAAGTAGCGTATTGTATAGTTTCTCCCTTAACCAGTTTAAGAAATACAAAACTTCCTCCTGTGGTAATCATCCCAAAACTAGGCTTTTCTGGGTAAGGGTTTGCTAGCATATAAGCTATGATTTGAGCTAGTCCAGCTTCTATAGAAAAAGTCGCTTGTTTGGATTCAATCACCATAACCCAGAATTGTTCTTTTAAGACCAAAGCATCCAAACTACCCTTGATGAGAATATCTTCATCAACTGCGGAAATTTCTATAGATTTTTCCGACTTCACATAAAACGCAGATAAATAAAAATCACCAATAAATAAAAGTGGGTCTAATACTGACATTTTGACCACATTTTCAAGCATAGGTGGGTATCTTAGTAAATTAAAATATCCAGCTTGAACTTTGTCTAATTGTTGTTTTTCTAAATCAGTAATATCTGGTAAATTATCTTGCCATTCTCTAAAAAATTGCTTATCCCGAATTAGCCGTAGTCCAAATAAAGTTTCTAATTCTACTAACGTAATATCCTTCGCTTGGATTGTTTGCACCATAATTACTATTAAGCAGCGAATACATGGGTATTATATAATTATTTCTCAACATCTACAGTTCATGCCAATTTGAAAAAATATTTATTAAATTCATTTACTCCTCCAGTCCTCTTTAGAGGACTTTAGCTTTAAGACAGGGAATTTATTCCCTGGCAAACCTTGGCAAACCTCTCGTGCTTGTATTGTTCTTACCATAAATCATAGGTAAATTAAAAACACACTATTACGCCTAAATAACTAATTTATTTATGTAGTTAAACTTGATATCTCAAAAATTGTAAGCATAATCTATTATACCTCTTTAAAAAGGTAACAGCTTACGATACAATCTTTGCCAGAGAGCGCACAGAAAGAACGGCATCGTTAGGTAATTTTTCTACAGATGAAATGGGAACGGTAAAAACTGCGATAGAATCACCTGCCGCATTAAACACTTCCAACACATAACCATCTTCCCCACCACTAGGATGTGTCACATAATCAATTAACATAGCAACATCTCCAAATTTGAGATTATACTCTGGAATATCATGACAAAGAGCAACATATTGATAAAGTTCTAATTGTAATTTCATGATGATTTTTCCTTCTTAGGTTTGAGAGTAATAAAACGAATACTCCCGTCATTCTTTGATTGTAGCCAAACAGTTATAACAAATAAATTAAAACCATTTACACCTTGGAGATAACCTTCTGCAATGTAAAATGTTCCGTACTCATTGGTATTATCTTCTATAGCTTCGGCTGTGGCCGCAAGTTGTCGGATAGCGGTGAGTAATTCTTCTGGGTTATCTTGTGTAAACCCCGCTTGACCTAGAAATTTGGATTTATCATCTTTAATGCGTGGAATTAGAAGATAAAGCGTGATTTTTTCTTCTGGAATTACAGCATCCTCTAGTATTTTCATTTTGTTTGATACACCCTAGTTAGAAATCCCCTCCGAAGTCAGCCACGCCGTACACACAACCCGAAAAATAGCAGGATTTATTAAAGTGCTGTTGTAGTAGTCAGATATCTTGTGGGGTGGCACGTCCCGTGCCACCCCGAATATACAACTCAAAAGCCCCGAATATACAACTCAAACGCGGGATAGCTTAGCTCCCTAATTTGGTACGTCTTTAAATATCTAAATCATTCAGATTCAGCTTAGACCCATAAGTCTCAATAAACTCACGACGAGGAGCCACCCTATCACCCATTAAAATCGTGAAAATCCGGTCAGCTTCCGCAGCATCCTCAATTTCCACCTGTTTAAGTGTCCGAGTTTCCGGGTTCATCGTCGTTACCCAAAGTTGTTCCGGCATCATTTCACCCAAACCTTTGAATCGTTGAATATTGTAATTAGCGTTCGCAGGTAAGGTAGCCAAATGCTGACTTAACTCCCTTTCGCTATAACAATACTGGTAATTTTTACCCCGTTCCACCTTAAAAAGTGGCGGACAAGCAATATATATATATCCTTGTTCAATCAGTCCTCGTTGATATCGATAGAAGAAAGTTAACAACAGCGTACGGATATGCGCCCCATCAACGTCAGCGTCAGTCATAATAATGATACGATGATACCGAAGTTGAGAAACATCAAATTCTTCACCCTTAACACCCAAACCCAGTGCTGTGATTAGCGATTGGACTTCATTGTTTTTATAGATTTTAGAATCGTCCGTCTTTTCAATGTTAAGAATTTTACCTCTCAAAGGTAGAATTGCTTGAAAACGTCGGTCACGTCCTTGCTTAGCGCTGTTATGGATAAATACACCACTTGCCAAAGCAAAATTATGGCTGTTAGGCACCTCGATGTCATAAACATCCCTCACTCCATCTAGCCGCTCAATAGAGACCGCTCGGTGGTTATAGTTAGTAACAGCTTTCTTTGCTTTAAGCTCTTGGTCATTAAAATAGCGTTTGCAAAAGGTATCCCAACGCAACAAGGAGTTATCTTTCAAGCGCCGACGGTAGGATTCATATACCTCAGGGTCTAGCCAGCCTGTTTGAATTTGTACCTCTTTCAAAGCAGCAATTGTTTTCCAGTAGTAGGTACGTTCCAGTTTTTCGCGGCGTTTGTCACGAAACTCCCAAGTCCATTGCTCTTTTGTCTTTTCACTTCGCCATGCTAACAAATCCTTGTCTTCCCATTGCTTTTTCGCAAGAATTGAATTCCGCTCGCGTGCTTCTGGGTTATTAGCAAAATAATTACGAACTCGTTCCGACTGCGCTAATCGATTTTCCTCATCACTCCAATATTCTTGCTGAATACGATTTAGCTGTTCGTTGTTTTCTTGGCGGTAAGCTTCATTATTTTCATAAAACTCACGCCATTTTTGCGTCATGTAAGCCTTGTAAGTTTCATCCTCCCATTGTGCCTGAGCCTGCTTAGAAAGAATTTGCCTTGTGTCTTCTCTCCGCATCCTTTCGCTCATAAAAGCGCGAAATTCTTCAGTCATATGACCTTGACGGATTTTTTCAACTACATCTGGTCTACGCAAGGTTTTTTCAACGTTTTTGCGGTGTAATTCCAGATGTGCTTCCGCAGGCAAGCGCTGGATATTGGTGGGATTATTATTACGTTTATCGAAGTCCACATGATGCCTGTGATTACCATCCTCAGCTTGGTAAACACCATGCTCCAAATTGTAGAAATCCGCTAACAAGTGAGTATAAATCCACTTATCGTTCTTGGGATTCCACGCCATCTCGTAGCCATCAAGTCCAGTACCTCGTTCATTTTTTGCAGATACTTTGCGGTGTATCGGCATCAACGAGTCTTCTGGAGTTAGCAACGCAGCAGCCTTAAAAGTGCCGTCCCTCAACATAAAGGGGTGGTCTGGGGTACAAATTATTGTTTCCCCATTATCCAACGTCACTTTGATAACTTCTGCATTAGATTTAGTTTTACGTGCATGAAGGATAGGTTCTATACCAATATTTCCGCTTTCCCTGATGGTATAACAGAAGTTTTGTTTTCCCTGCTCCTGCTCTTCGATAATCTCTTTGAGTGTTAATGTACGTCCATCAGCAAGTAGAATCTGCGTGTATAAATCACAACAGCCTCCAGCACTATCCCCTTCCACCAAATATATCTCCGATTCGCTAGGGTCTCTGGTAGAGCAATCAGCCAATTTACCAGGTAAAGGAGAGGATTCCAAAACGGATTTGCGTCGTACCAACTCCCGTGCGTGACGAGCAGCTTCAGCCGCTTTAAAAGCTTGAATAGCCTTATCTAAAATAGAGTCAGCAACACCAGGATGAAACTCCAGGTACTCAGTAAGAACTTCTCCCACCAGGGATTCTACGATACCTCTTACTTCCGTATTCCCCAACTTAGTTTTAGTTTGTCCTTCAAACTCAGGGTCAGGAACTTTTACAGAAATAACAGCAGTTAAACCCTCGCGGACATGTTCCCCACTCAAATTAGATTCGTTCTCTTTTATTTTGTTTCGTTTACGGGCGAGAGTATTCATCGTCCGAGTCAAAACAGCCTTTAAACCTTCGAGGTGCGTACCACCATCAACAGTACGGATATTATTAGCAAAGCCCAAAACGTTATCAGAATAAGCATCGCTACACCATTGCAGCGCTACTTCTACCTGTACGTTACTGCGTTCCCCTTGCACGAAAATAATTTCTTCGTGTTGAGGTTGCTTATCTACGTTCATGTAGGCTACATATTCGCGGATACCACCTTTGTACTCATAAGTTTCAACCTTAGGCGTCTCACTTTTAATTACTTCTAGACGGTTATCAGTAAAAGTAATTTTAACGCCGCCATTTAGATAAGCTAATTCCCGTAAGCGACCAGATAAGGTAATATAATCAAATTCCGTACCAGTACTAAAAATTTGGTCATCCGGTTTAAATTTTACGGCAGTACCAGTAAGTTCAGGTTCTTTAGAAGATTGAATTTTTAATTCAGCCTGAGGAATACCGCGTTCAAAGCGTTGGGTATGTACTTTTTTGTCACGCCAAACAGTAACTTCCAACCATTCCGACAAAGCATTAACAACCGAAACACCAACCCCGTGGAGACCACCAGAAACTTTGTAACCGCCGCCACCAAACTTACCACCAGCTCCTAGCACGGTAAGTACAGTTTCCAGCGCCGATTTTCCCGTCTTAGTATGAGTATCAACAGGAATTCCGCGACCATTATCTTGTACCCCACAAGACCCATCGGGATTAAGCTCAATCTCCACACTAGTACAATAACCCGCCAAAGCTTCATCAATTGAGTTATCCACTACCTCATAAACTAGATGATGTAGTCCTCTTGTACCAGTTGTACCAATGTACATACCCGGTCGTTTACGGACGTGTTCCAGACCTTCCAGAACTTGAATCTGTTCAGCGCTGTAACTGTTCGTCATGAAGAATCTCCTGATGCATTGGGGGTGAAATCGCCCGAAGGCTTAAAAAGAAAAAACACCCCAAAATTGTAGCACAAAAGCCTTAACGGCGACTGTAGGGCAATTTTAAAAGAAGTTTATACCGGGACTTGGGATGGGGAGTGGGGAGTGGGGAGTGGGCAATTAGCGCTATCATCAATTCTTGTTCAGTTTACCGTGAATTTGATATCGATTCTTTGAAAGCAACACAAACGAAACAAAGACTTTTACTATAATTTTGGCAGGCTGGATGCAGACAGACGCAAAGCAAGGACTTGACCCCACTCCCGATACAATCCGTGAAGGTTCCGTCAAAATGGAACTCCATCCAAACTACGCACAAACTGTTGCAGAGCTTAGAAATTTGGGATTTGAACTCGAATTTACTAATGGTGACCCTTATGTGGAAGTTAAAAAAGTCTTAAATCCAGAAGGAGAAATTATTAAAGTAGAAAAAAAAGTTTATGTTTGTCTGGGTATGAGATTTCTAGATTTAGAACATGAAATTGGACATGTACGACAATTAATAGAGCGCTTTAGTGACAAACCTCTAGCAACCAAGTGCGTTATTGAGTATCCCGATGGACGAGTTAAAGACATTAGCGACCGGGGAGGTGTTTTAAATAATTGGCAAAATACTGTAACTGAATATCATAACCGTCTAGATGAATTTCTTCGGCTTCATAAACGCGGAGCAAATACCCAATTATTGAGAGAACATGCTCAAGGAATTAGAGAGTGGAGAGGGCTGTATCAAGACAAAGGACTAAAAGTCGGTAGAAGTCCCAGTCGTAAATCCTGGGTGCAAGAATATTTTCCAGACATACCTAAATTGGAACAAGGCTATCAGGATGCTGGTGGTTATGAGCTAGAAGAAAATAGCAGCTAAAATAAAAGGTACAGAAGTAAAGCGTCTTATAGAAATACCACTATATTTATTTTCACTAATTTTGAAGCTTAAACACTATGAAACCATCAACAAATTATGATTTTTCCGTTTCCGTAAGATGTCAAACTTGGGAAGAAGAACCTGAAGTCGCTGAACTTTATCAAGGAATTTTTGAAGTTATCTTAAATCACACCCTTAGTATTATGTTTGTGCCTGATGTTGGTATTAATATTGATAATTTACCTCCGATGTTGCCTGAAAATGTTGATAATATATTTACAGAAATACAAGCGCGACAAATTACTATTGCTCTTTCAAAGTACAGCATTACTCCAAATCCTTTGCTAGCAGGACAAGAAAAAGTATTTTCACATAATGATACACTCTCGTCTCAGACAGGAGTAATCTTTTTCATTACCACCGAGGAATTCCAAGCTTTTAGCTCGGAATTATTGACCTTAGCTCAAGAGATTCCATCTGTATATAGCTCCAAACGAGTATCTCAAATAAAAGATTTAAAATTTTCTCAATTCTTACTTTCCCGTGTTATTGAATCTAAAAATTTTGATGACAAAGATTTACAACTAGTAGGCAGGAAGAAAGTATATTTCTGAATTGGGGAGTGGGGAGTTGAGAGTTGAGAGTCGGCAATTACCAATTACCAATTACCAATTACCAAATGAAATTAATCGTTATTTGTGGAGCCACAGCAACAGGAAAATCAGGATTAGCTTTGGAGTTAGCCCAGCGTTTAGATACTGGAATTATTAGTGCTGACTCCCGACAAGTGTACCGCGAATTTGACATCGGTACAGCAAAACCCACAAAAACAGAACAACAATTAGTAACACATTATTTGATTGATATCTGCGACCCAACAGAAACTATGACAGTGGGAGACTTTCAAGAACAAGCACAAACATTGTTAAACAACAGCGAAAAAAAACCTCAAAATAATTATTCCTCCCCCCCATCCCCCTTATCTCCCCCTCCCCCCCTCTCCCCCTCCCCCCCTCTCCTAGTAGGTGGTACAGGTTTATATATAAAGTCCATAGTTCAGGGTATGAAAATTCCCAAGGTGGCTCCCCAGCTAGAACTTAGAACACAGTTGGAGTCTCTTGGACAAAATCAACTTTATAATATGTTGCGTTCAGTAGACCCTTTAGCTACACAAAAAATTCATTCTAACGACCAGGTAAGAACTTTAAGGGCTTTAGAGGTATTTTATATAACTGGTCAACCGATTACTGAACTGCAAGCAGAAAATCCTCCCAGTTATCCAATATTGCAAATAGGTTTGGATAGCGATGTCGCAAGTTCAACAAATCGTATCGCAGTTAGAATAGAAAAAATGATTGCTGACGGTTTGGTGGCTGAAGTGGAATATCTTTGCCAAAAATATGGTGTCGATTTACCTTTGTTGAACACTTTAGGGTATCAAGAAATAAAGCAATATTTAGCTGGAGAAATTTCTTTAGACACAGCCAAAGAATTAACAGTTGTGCATACGCGACAATTTGCCAAACGTCAGCGCACTTGGTTTAAAGCATATCCACAAATTGAGTGGTTTGATGTGAATAACCCTGATTTACTAGAAAAAGTTTGGTTACGAGTACAGCAGTTTATAGATAATTTGTAGAGACGCGATAAATCGCGTCTCTACCTAATGTTTAGACGCGATTTATCGCGTCTCTACAATTAAAATTGCCTACAAACTATCTGGGTCAATTCCCATTTCTCGCAGTCTTTCTGCTAATAATTCAGCGCGTTGCTGTGCTTCTTCAGCGCGTTGCTGTGCTTCTTCCTTTTCTTGACGTACTTGCTCAGTAGCGATTTCAGCTTGTGATGCTCGTTCGTCTCCCGTTGGTAAAACAGTACCATCCTCGTAGCACCAGCGTAACCAAGTATCCTGCCTTCCTTCAAATTCTCCAGTCCAAATAGTTAAACCTAAACCTACTTGTTCTAACCAGTTCTCTGAAGTTTCAGAATAGAGGAGCGGATTTAGTTTATAAATACGCAGTTGTTTTTCCCCCAATTGTTGAGTAGGGTCGTATACAACATAATAACTAACTCGCATTTGCTGATAAATATCCAGCTTTTTGCCTAATTCATCTCCTTTTTTATTGGAAACAATTTCAATTGCGACCTCTGGAGGTTTACCAAAACGCCAAATCATATAACAGCGATTTTGTTTCTCCCACCATTTTTCAGGTGTTTGAACATCTAAACTCAAGAATACATCGGGTATAATAGGCGGTTCAAGGTCTGTATAAAAAATGCCCACATTCGCTGCGGCTAAAAAAAGTTGATTTTGTAAAGAACTGTAAAGCGTACCAACTAAGAGACGTTGTTGTTTTTCAGATGCAAAATTATCCACTGGTGTATCATCTTCTGTGACTAGCAGGTTGGCATCTGGGATATAAAAACCATCATCATCATAATCTTCAACCAATACTTGCTCAATCATGAGTTTTCTTCCACTTGCCAGTAATACTTATATATTATTTTAATTTTTCATCACCTAGTTTGTTGAGAATATTTACCTGAACATTAGGTAGAGACGCGATTTATCGCGTCTCTACATCAAAATTGCCTACAAACTATCTGGGTCAATTCCCATTTCTCGTAGTCTTTCCGCTAGTAATTGAGCACGTTGTTCTGCATTATCAGCACGTTGTTCTGCATTATCAGCCCGTTGTTCTGCATTATCAGCACGTTGTTCTGCTTGTAATGCTTTTTCATCTCCTGTTGGCAAAACTACACCATTCCGGTCACACCAACGCAACCAAGTATCGTCTCTTTCTTCAAATGTACCAGACCAAATGGTTAAACCTAAGCCGACTTGTTCTAACCAAGTTTCTGTTGCTTCAAAGTAACGAGCACCTCGTAGTTCATAGATGTTTAATACTTTTTCCCCCAATTGCCGAGTAGGGTCGTATACAACATAATAACTAACTCGCATTTGCTGATAAATATCTAGCTTTTTGCCTAATTCATCTCCTTTTTTATTGGAAACGATTTCAATTGCTACCTCTGGGGGTTTACCAAAACGCCAAATCATATAACAGCGATTTTGTTTCTCCCACCATTTTTCAGGTGTTTGAACATCTAAACTCAAGAAAAAATCAGGTACAATTTGCGGCTCAAGGTCTGTATAATAAATACCAACATTGGCTTCAGCTAAAAAAAGTTGATTCTGTAAAGAACTGTAAAGTGTAGCAACTAACAGGCGTTGTTGTTTGGCAGATGCAAAATTATCCACTGGTGTATCATCTTCTGTGACTAGCAGGTTGGCATCTGGGATATAAAAACCATCATCATCGTAATCTTCAACCAATACTTGCTCAATCATGAGTTTTCTTCCACTTGCCAGTAATACTTATATATTATTTTAATTTTTCATCACCTAGTTCGTTGAGAATATTTACCTGAACATTAGGTAGAGACACGATTAATCGTGTCTCTACAATCAAAATTGTCTACAAACTATCTGGGTCAATTCCCAGTTCGTTGAAAATATTTACCTGAACATTAGGTAGAGACGCGATTTATCGCGTCTCTACAATTAAAATTATCTACAAACTATTTGGGTCAATTCCCATTTCTCGCAATTTCTGTGCTAATAATTCAGCGCATTGTTCTGCTTGCGTTGCTATGCTCCCAGTTTTGCTCAGCCCCTGTGCCACAATATATGTAAGAGTTGTGTAGCCTCTGGTGCTGACCCATAAATAAAACCTATGCTTACCCAAGATAAAAAACAGCGTAACTGGAAACCCATAATAAAAGAATTAGAAGCAGTCTTTGATAAAAAAAGCATTATCCAGCGTCGTGAAGAACTGCTCACCTATGAGTGTGACGGGTTACCCAGTTATAAAGAGCGTCCAGCTTTAGTTGTGTTACCCAGAACCACAGAGCAAGTCGCTAAAGCTGTGAAAATATTTAATAAATATAATGTTCCCTTTATAGCTCGTGGTTCCGGTACAGGTTTATCGGGTGGTGCTTTACCTGTGGAAGACTGCGCTTTGATTGTCACCTCTTTAATGCGGCAAATAATTAATGTCGATTTAGAAAATCAAAGAGTCGTCGTGCAACCAGGGGTAATTAACAATTGGGTAACACAAGCAGTAAGTGGGGCTGGTTTTTATTATGCTCCTGACCCTTCCAGTCAAATTATCTGTTCTATTGGTGGCAATGTGGCAGAAAATTCCGGTGGGGTGCATTGTTTGAAATATGGGGTCACTACTAACCACGTTTTAGGAGTCAAGATTGTCACTCCTGAAGGAGATATCTTAGATTTGGGTGGGCAAATTCCAGAAATGCCCGGTTATGATTTAACTGGTTTATTTGTCGGTTCCGAAGGAACTTTAGGTGTTGCAACAGAAATTACGCTACGAATTCTCAAAACCGCTGAGTCAATTTGCGTACTTTTAGCTGATTTTGATAGTGTTGAAGCCGCAGGTGCTAGTGTGGCTGATATTATTAGTGCGGGGATTATTCCTGGTGGTATGGAAATTATGGATAATCTCAGTATTAATGCGGTGGAAGATGTTGTGAAAACGAATTGTTATCCCCGCGATGCTGTTTCTATTTTATTGGTAGAAATTGATGGTTTAGAGGTTGAAGTCAAAGCCAATAAAGAACGAGTTGCCGAAATTTGTAAGCAAAATGGAGCTCGTAATATTACCACTGCTTCTGACCCAGAGCAGCGTTTAAAATTATGGAAAGGTAGAAAAGCTGCTTTTGCTGCTGCTGGACATTTAAGTCCGGATTATTTTGTGCAGGATGGGGTAATTCCACGTACACAGTTACCTTATGTTTTGAAAGAGATTGAAGCGTTAAGCGAAAAATTTGGTTATCGTATTGCGAACGTTTTCCATGCTGGGGATGGTAATTTACACCCATTGATTCTTTACGATAATTCCCTACCTGGTGCGTTAGAAAAAGTCGAAGAATGTGGCGGAGAAATACTTAAGCTTTGTGTTAAAGTTGGTGGTAGTATTTCCGGAGAACATGGCATCGGTGCTGACAAAAAATGCTTTATGCCCGACATGTTTAGCGAAGCCGATTTAGAAACTATGACATGGGTTCGTGATGTTTTTAACCCCAAAGGTTTATCCAATCCTGGTAAAATTTTCCCCACCCCTCGTACTTGTGGTGAAGCTGCTAGAGCAAAAATAGAAGTCGCTAGAAATTCACCAGATGTAGAACTGTATTAATTATTAACCCACCCCACATTATTTTTGTGGACTATTCCACACTACTCTTGTGGGGTGGGCATCCTTGCCCGCCCAGTCCTAACTAAAGTTTTATGATTTATTTTCGATTTGTCAAAATTTGATGGCATCTTCCGGAGACAACTAACTTATTTTTGTAGTTATTAATATTCCTAGAAGAATAAGTTAAACTAATAAATGAATCGTTGGATACGCCGTTGTTTTGTATACTTGTTGTTTTTGGGATTGATACTTAGTATTACAGTATTTCCACTCTTGACAACTCCTGTCTCATCCCAAACTACAAGACCCATCAAACACGAAATTCGCGGCGTTTGGCTAACTAATGTAAATAGTGGGGTGTTATTTGTTCCTTGGGGAATTGAACGTGCTTTAAAACAGCTTTCCTCATTGAATTTTAACACTATTTATCCTGTTGTTTGGAATCGAGGTTATACTTTTTACAACAGTAATGTAGCAAAAAAGGTGATAGGTAAAGAAAGTGAACCTTTTTTAAGATTTATGCATGGTGGAAAGGATGTTTTAAATCAAATAATTAAACTTTCTACCAAAAAAGGTATAACTGTTATTCCTTGGTTTGAATATGGATTTATGACTCCTCCTAATTCGGAGTTGGCTTTGTTACACCCAGATTGGTTAACAAAAGGAAGAGTAAATAATAAATCTATTCAAGAAACTGCTTTGGATAAACAGTTTTTGGGGAATCGTTATATAAGTAAGCAAGCTTGGTTAAATCCTTTGCATCCAGAAGTTCAGAAGTTGATTAAATCTCTTATTTTAGAAGTCGTTAGTAAATATAATGTAAATGGTTTTCAAGTTGATGACCATTTTGGAATGCCTGTACAATTTGGCTATGACCCTTTTACTATTAAGCTTTATCAGTTAGAGCATCAAGGTAAAACTCCACCCGATGACCCTTATAATTCAGAGTGGATGCGTTGGCGTTCTGATAAAATTACTGCTTTTATGCGAGATATAAACAGAGCAGTAAAGGCTGTTAAACCCAAAGCGAAAATATCCCTTTCACCCAATCCCCAGAATTTTGCCTATAAGTATTATTTGCAAGACTGGGATACTTGGGTGAAGACTGGTTTAGTTGATGAGTTGATTTTACAGGTCTATCGAGACGACACTAAAAGTTTTTTTACGGAATTACAACAACCTGCTGTCCAATTTGCACTGGGTAAAATTCCCGTCGCTGTGGGAATATCTAGTGGAACGTGGGGTAACCCTGTGGAAATCAAACAGATTAAAAAGCAAGTGGAAACTGTACGTCAGCACCAATTTTCCGGTGTCTCTTTTTTCTATTGGGAAAGTTTGTGGGGTTATATTGCACCGGAATCTCCACAAAAACGTCGTCGGGTTTTGAGTCGGTTGTTTACTGAAGGTGCTTCATGAAAATATTAGACGCTCGATTGCAGTTTACATTAACATGGACTTTTGCCACTTTTAGCGCTTTTCTGCTCAGTTTAACGTTTATCGAAATTGGCGAAATTCCTGATGTGGGTATCTTACAAGCTGCTATTGGTTCATTTATTATCGCTTTTGCTCAAGCCTTTGTTCTTAGATACCGTGTTGTTCCTGGATGGTGGATGGTCTCTATTCCTATCGCTTGGGTTGTGATTACTGTTATAGGTATTGGTGCTATTGGTTGGGTTGTACCTAGTACTGATATTTTTCTATTTCGTATTTCAAAAAGCCTGATTCAAGGTACTTTGGGTGGAATAGCTATTGGATTTGCACAGTGGTTAGCTATTCGTAAGCGATACCCTTATTCGTCGTATCAGTGGATACAAGTTAATTGTGTCGTTTGGGCTGTGGCAATGCCTATTGGGTCTGCTATTGGTATGTTTTTACATGAAATTACTCAGATATTCTTTGCGGAAATACTCGGTTTGGCTGTGACTTGGTTACTGGTCGCTTTCTTCACTGGCTTTCATGCATACAGGTTGTTAGATTAAAATTACCCTATGCTTTATAAAAAATTGTAATCTTTAACTTTAATATACATATTTTTACTTAAGTATATGCAAAACTATTAAAAATTTGTTAAGGTAAATGTAAGTTAAATTGGTATACACCAATCACCAAAGAAGGCAGAGGGCATTTAGCAGAGGGCAGAAGGTAAGAATTTAATTTCCCTTTGTCTTCATAGTAGAAGCCCCTAAATTTATTCATGGGGATTCCTTCTGCCCTCTGCCTCTAGCATAGATGCCTTCTTAACGTATTTTGCCTCCAAGAAAGAAAATTGATGGGTATTAGCTAAGGCATCTGTTTTTAGTTGGTGCTTGAGCGTATTTAAAGCCATTGGTAGAGTTAAGTAAGCATTTAGTGTGCAATGATTACCTTGCTTTCGTAATACTTTTGACTGCAATCAGGGTTAAAATACCCATAATCAGGGTCTTGCATGAATATGAATCGACACGAATCCGCAACAGAGTTCGCACAGTCATCTCTAACCAGGCTTAAAGAGGTTATGGAGGTGGGTGATGATAGTAGTGAAGAATTCCTACGCAGTATTTTTGATTCGGTGCAGGCGTCTATATTTGTTGTAGATGTACTGAAAAATGGCGACTTTTGCTATGTAGCGCTTAACCCTGCTCATGAACAGTGGACTGGTATTCTTTCTGAAGACATTAAGGGTAAAAAGCCAGAGGATATTCTTTGTCTGAGTGATGCGGTGAAAGTGCGTAAGCATTATAGTGATTGCGTGCGTTTTGGTAAAAAGATTTCTTACGAGCAGTGTTTGCAGTTCCAAGGGGTTCCGACGTGGTGGAAAACCAGTTTAACTCCTTTGTTTAATAGTGAATCTCGGATTTATCGTTTAGTTGGTATCAGTACTAACATTAACCAGCAGAAGGAGACGGAAGAAGCACTCCGCAAACAAGGGGAAAGGGAGCATCTGTTGGAAAGAGTTGCTACTTCTATTCGTCAGGGTTCTGCCAACGATGTCTTGTTGAATCAGACTGTGAACGATGTTCGACAATTTTTGAATTGCGATCGCGTTTTAATTTATAGATTTGCAGCGGACTGGTCTGGAGAAGTAATAGTAGAATCAAGCGCAAGACCTTGGGCTAAAGTATTGGGTAGTCAGGTAAAAGACTCGTGTTTTAGTGAAAAACAGGTTGAAGCCTATAAAAAAGGTCGAATCCAAGCTGTGGAAGATATCTATTCAGGTGGATTACATCCCTGTTATAGAGATTTATTAGCACAATTTGAAGTACGAGCAAATATGGTGGTGCCAATTTTAGCTAATTCCGATTTATGGGGATTATTGATTATTCACCATTGCCAGGAAGCACGTCAATGGCATAGCTGGGAAAGTGATTTACTAAAACAACTGACAATTCAACTGGGAATCGCAGTACAACAATCTCTTGAGGTTTCTTCACTACACTGTCAACTTAAAGAATTAGAATTACGTTTTCAAAGCCAATCAGTTCAATTAGAACAGGCTCTCAATAGGGAAAAGATAGCAATAAATATAACTGAAGAACTCCGCAATGGTAAGGATGAGCATTTAGCGTTAGAAAGTGCTGTAACTCAGTTAGCTATGATATTACAGCTCACAGGTTGCCATGTTGAACTTTACAACAGCAACTACCAAAAAGCTACTATTGTTTGCGAGTATGGAAATATCACAGCATCACAGGGAATAACACGAGATGTAGCGGACTATCCAAAAATTTACCAGCCGCTATTGCGAAAAAAACACTTACAATTTGGGGAAATCGTTTCTGGATGGAACCCAAAATTAAATGTTGCCATGCAATTAGCTTACCCAATTTATGACGCACTGTGATAATATTTATATTAGTATTTATACTTGTGATTAATTTAAATCGGAATAAGAATTTTTGTATCTTGTATGTCACTATCTTAATGTGATGGAGGTAGATTTTACTTGTGTAGATGCGATTTAAATCGCTAGGAGCAAAAGACTAAATTATAATAATTGGAAGCCAGTAATTTGACACATAAATTATCATTCAGCACAAAACGCCACAGTTTATGCTAGAGTTGTGTACAGATGATTGAATTCGGCTGGTAAAGTTTGTTGTTGTCTACACCTATTACAGACCTCTCCGAATCGAAATCTCTACACTTTCTGATTTTGGAGAAGTTCTATGTCAATTTATGTCGGTAACCTGTCTTATGAAGTTCAAGAGGACGATATTAGACGGGTTTTTAATGAGTACGGCACAGTAAAAAGAGTTCAACTACCTGTAGACCGGGAAACTGGTAGGGTAAGAGGTTTTGCATTTGTAGAGATGGATTCGGAAGCGGAGGAAACAGCAGCTATCGAAGCACTTGACGGTGCTGAGTGGATGGGTCGTAACTTAAAAGTTAACAAAGCGAAGCCCAAACCAGATTCCGGTGGTGGTTCATTCGGTGGTGGTGGTAGACGAGGAGGAAATAATAGCGGTGGGGGTGGATACTCCTCCAGACGTTACTAAAGTAATTTATTTGCTATAAGAGTACCGAACTCTAAGCGTCGTATAATAGGCGGACAAGGAGTCTGCCTTTTTTATTGCATACAAAGTTCACCGTAGTTTAGTAGGAATATAGAATGACCCAAATCGTAGTAGGCGAAAACGAAGGTATTGAATCAGCCATTCGTAGATTTAAACGGGAAGTATCCAAAGCGGAAATTTTCCCTGACTTCAAAAAGCACCGCCATTTTGAAACTCCTTTACAAAAACGTAAGCGTAAAGCGCTTGCTAAACACAAACAACGTAAAAGACGTTTCCGTACCTAAAAGCAACAAAAAGGACTTCCTTGTCCTTGTTTTTTTATGGCAGTTTTTTCATTAAAGGTGCTGGGTGCGTTACGAGTGAGGTATTAAATAAATTTCCTCACGACTAACGCAAAACGGAAATTACCCGGATTAAATAATGCGTCAAAGTAAACGCATCCACACCTAACTCGGTTCTTTCCTGCGCTGCCAAAATTCCAGCTTCTGCGTGCCACCAAGCAGCAGTGGTAATTATTTTTTCTAATGGAATCTGCTTAATAGCTCCTTGTGCCAATAATCCAGCTAGTAAACCAGTCAATACATCTCCACTTCCACCCCGTGCCAATGCTGGTGTGCTTTCAGGTATAATCCATACTGAACCTTGGGGATTAGCAATTGCAGTACGCGACCCTTTTAATAATACAAAAGCTCCACTTTGAGCAGCAGCTTCCCGTACGGCTTTAATTCTGTCTTTGTCTGGGTCGAGTACACCAGGGAATAGCCGTCTAAATTCACCGCTATGGGGTGTAATAATTATTGGGGACTTTGTTAAGGAATTTTCTTTTTGTAAAGTCGAGCGTTTTGTCAGAGTTGGGATAGTTCCCATTTGTGCCAAAATATTTAACCCATCAGCATCTAGGAGTAAGGGATTATTGCTAGCCAACACCTGTTGTACAATTGGTGTCGCTTCCTCAGTTAGACCTGGCCCTATGGCTATTGCACTAAAAGAGTTAAGTTCAGTTTTGGCTGGTAATTGTAAATTTTTTATAGCTCCTGTGTCTGTTTCTGGACATCCGATAATTAACGCTTCAGGTAAATGTGAAATCATTATCGGTTTAATAGACTCAGGTACAGCGATAGAAAGCATACCGACCCCAGAAGCACGTGCGCTTAAACCAGTTAAAATAGCAGCTCCTGCATAGCGACGGGAACCACAAATTAATAGTAAATGTCCCTCCTTATACTTATAGGTAACTGCTGGACGAGGTAAAGGAAGGCTGGAAAGAGCCATCGCTTTAGTAACCCGGAGAATTTTACTTTCCCCTTCCAATACAGCTTCCACATCTGGTAAGGGAATATCAAAATCAATTAACTCCGCTTTCCCCACATATTCCAAAGCACGGTCTTGTAGCAGACCCAATTTCCATAAACCTAAACAAAGGGTATATGTAGCGTGGATAGCAGTCCCCAAAACTTCTCCAGTATCAGTGTGTAAACCAGAAGGGATATCAATACTAATAACAGGCTTTGACCATTGATTTATTGCCTCAATAGCACTTGCAATAGGGTCTGTCAGATTTCTTTCTAAACCAAAACCAAATAACCCATCAATTAATAAATCGCAGCATTGTAGTTCTTCGACAGATTGATAACAAGGGATATCCAGACTCTGAACATATTGTAAATGCTGAGAAGTTAACTCCTTAAGTTTGGAAAAAGGAGAGTAAACACAAACATCATATCCCCGAAAAAATAATTCCCTAGCAACAACTAACGCATCACCCCCATTATGTCCCGGCCCAACCAAAACACCTAGTTTGGGGAGTGGGGAGTGGGGAGTGGGGAGTGGGGAGTGGGAAACGGGGGGAGATGTTTGTATTTGTTCTATTAATTTTGGAATGCGATTTGTAATTAAACCTGCGACCTTTTCCATTAAAGCAGCCACAGGCATTCCAGCAGCAAAAATACGCTCCTCAATATCACGCATTTGCTGAGCTGTAACAACCACCTGAGAAATTAATTCTTCTCTATTAAACATAATCTCCCACTCCTACTCCCAACTCCCCACTCCCCACTCCCCACTCCCCACTCCCCACTTTCTACCTTCCGTAATAAACTCTAGCATTACCTAGGTTGAGAGTCCCCCTTATATAATCATTCCACTGTTGTGCTGATAGCCTTTGGGGAAATGGTCCAACAGCTACATGAGGTCCTCGTGGGTGATTTCTTCTTCTCACTTCTATACCATTTAAAGATGGCCCTGCATTACGACGAATTGTTTGTTGAATACGGATTAATTCGTTATCTGAGTTACCAGGAATAATTACATAATAAGCATCACGATTTCTTCCATCATTAGATTGACCTGGCCAATCTCCCCAATCACTACCATTATCAGGAATTTGATTTTCCCCAAGAGAAATTATAATTCGCTCCCGTGGAATACCTGCACGTACCAATTCCCTTTGACGATTTCGTGCATTTTGCTCCCGACTGAAATACCCTGCTTGAAGTACGCTACGTCCTCTGTAGTTTACTGTCGGTATTCTCCCATTTTCTACCCTGGCAATTATATCTCTGAATTGCCGAGAAGTACCATCAACGTAAACAAAATAACCTTGATTTCTCTGGGAGTATCTAAGAGGTTGTTGATAATTTTGCTGAAAAATCTGTGTTTGTGGTGGTGCTTGAAAATCATATCCGGAGTTTTGTTGGGGAAGTGGTTGTCCCAAATAACCTCCCTGAGTTGGTGATGGAAATGGTTGCGACTCAGCGTTTGGTGGTAAATCGAAACCTCTATCTTGTGCTTTTACTAAGCTATAATTAAGAACGGGCGTCAAAAATCCCGCCAATACACAAGATGCTATTAATGATTTACGAGTACAAAGGTTCCGTATTATAGATTGACTTTTGATTGAGTTAGCCATAATATCATCAAGTTTTCTAGAAGATTTGGGAAATATCCTACCGAAATAGGTTATCTACCTGTTGTAGTAGGTACTAAGTGTTAGTTTAAAAGTATGTAGCCTTTGCTTGATACACGGATATGAAAAAAGTCGTTGTTGGACTTTCTGGTGGTGTTGACAGTTCTGCCGCAGCAGCAATACTCCACCATCAGGGCTATGAAGTAATTGGTTTGACCCTTTGGCTGATGAAAGGCAAAGGGCAATGTTGCTCTGAGGGTATGGTGGATGCTGCCTACATCTGTGAACAGCTGGGTGTTCCCCATCACGTTGTCGATATCCGGGAAACTTTTCAGGCAAGCATTGTTGATTACCTGGTAGCTGGTTACAGTGATGGCATTACGCCGTTACCCTGCTCGCAATGTAATACTACCGTAAAGTTCAGTCCAATGTTGCAATATGCACGTCAAAATTTTGACTGCGATAAGATTGCGACAGGTCACTATGCTCGCATTAATTATAATCCCGATACTAGACGTTACAATCTGTTACGGGCTATTGACCGCAATAAAGACCAGTCTTATTTCTTGTATGATTTATCCCAAGATTTACTCAGTGGGGCTGTATTTCCCCTAGGTGAATTGAATAAAACTGATACCAGACGTATTGCTGCAGAATATGGCTTGAAAACTGCCGATAAGCCCGAAAGTCAGGATTTATGTTTAGTCGAAAGTAATGGCTCAATGCGTGCTTTTTTAGATAAATATCTGGCTCCGAAAAAAGGTGAAATTGTTGATACCAGTGGTAAAGTCCTGGGAGAACATGATGGTGTTCATCATTACACCATTGGACAACGTAAAGGTTTGGGTGTTGCTTATTCCGAACCTTTGTATGTAATTGCCTTGGATGCAGCAAATAACCGCGTGATTGTTGGTGACCGAACCCAAGGAACAAAGTCTGAATGTAACGTGAATAGGATAAATTGGGTTTCGATAGCGGAACCAGAAAGTCCGATTCGTGCAGAAGTTCAAATACGGTATCGCTCTAGTCCTGTTCCAGTGACAGTAATTCCGTTGGAAAATAAGCGCGTCAAGTTGGTATTTGACGAACCCCAGTTTAGTATTACCCCTGGACAAGCTGCTGTTTTATATGACGGGGAAAAGGTGTTGGGTGGGGGGATTATTGAGAGGTTTGGGTAATTGGGGATTGGGAATTGCCGATAATATATAGATGTAGAGACTAAACATGTTTAGTCTCTACGTTTTAGGAGGGTTAAGATAAATAAAAAAGGAGTTACAGAAATGCCATCACCATTTCCGGGAATGAATCCTTATTTAGAAAACCCTGCATTATGGTCAAAAATTCATAAGCGATTCATAGTGGCTATTGCTGATTTTCTTTCTCCTCAGTTGCTCCCTAAATATATAGTTGATATTGAAGACCGAGTATATCAAACTGTAAATGAAGAATCGGTTTTAGTTGGTATCCCTGATGTTGCAGTACAACGTCAGCAAAATATAGCAATACCAGACATTACTAATGTGGCTGTTGCAATACCTCCTGTAAAAGCGGTGACAGTAGATGTTCCTGTTCCTGAAACTATTAAGGAAAGTTATTTAGAAGTCCGAGATGTAGTCACACGAGAAGTAATAACAGTAATTGAAATTCTTTCTCCTAAAAATAAACGTTTGGGTGAAGGACGTAAAGCCTATGAAAAAAAACGTTTACGAGTAATGGGTAGTTTTAGTAACTTAGTTGAAATTGATTTGTTGCGAGATGGTAAGCCAATGACCATTTTAAATAGTAACATTCAAAGTCATTATCGCATTTTAGTAAGTCGAACTGATAAGCGTCCTAAAGCAGATTTATATGCTTTTGATTTGCCAAATATGATTCCATCTTTTTCGCTACCCTTACGTGAAGAAGATTTAGAGCCTGTAGTTGATTTACAAACAATGATAAATGAATTGTATGACAGAACTGGCTATGGTTTACTTATAGACTATAGTCAAGAACCCATATCAAAACTTTCGGAAAAAGATGTAGTTTGGCTGGATACACTGTTACGACAAAAAGGATTACGTTAATACCTTCTATACAGATTCGATAAATAAAAAAGGAGTCGAAAAATGCCTACACCATTTCCGGGAATGAATCCTTATTTAGAACACCCTGAATTATTTCCTGGATTACACCACTTATTAATTAGTGAAATTGCTAGATTTTTATCTCCAATACTGCGTCCAAAATACCGGGTAGCTGTAGAAGTGCGAATGTATGAAACAAATGATGAAAATTCTTTACTTGTTGGTATTCCTGACGTAATAGTTAAAAGTCGGCAGACTACGGACTCTTCAAAGGATACTAATATAGCTGTTGCAGCACCTTCAACAGAACCATTGAAAGTAAAAATACCTATGCCTATAAGCATTAGAGAAGGGTATTTAGAAGTTAAAGAAGTAGGAACAGAGGCATTAATTACTACTATAGAAATACTTTCTCCTACTAATAAACGTCCAGGAAAAGGACGAGATGCTTATGAAGAAAAACGCGAAAATGTTCTAAGAAGTCGTACCAATTTGGTGGAAGTTGATTTATTACGTAAAGGTCAACTTATGGCATTTAGTGGAAATAATATTGACAGCGATTATCGAGTTTTAGTTTGTCGCGGTTCTAATCGTCCTTATGCTGATTTATATGCTTTTAATTTGCAAGATATTATTCCTGCATTTTCTCTACCTTTACGTGCTGGTGATACAGAACCTCTTATAGATTTACAAGGCTTATTAAATAATGTGTACGATATTTATGACTATGATTTAGTAATAAATTATAGCCAGGAGGCTGTACCTGCCCTATCTAAAGATAATGTAGCTTGGGTAGATACGCTGTTGCGAGAGAAAGGTTTGAGGTAATCTCAGACACAAGCTGCGATTTATAATTACAGGAGTAGCTTACAACGCCAAAATTATGCCTATTAGGCTATCAAATAACCAAGATAAACTGACTGGAAATTTAGCAAGAGCAATACGTTACGCTGTTAACAACGGTGCTCGTGTAATTAATATGAGTTTAACTTACCCTCCAGACGAAGAAATTCGACAAGCTTTAGCATATGCAGCTAGTCGTAACGTAATTACAGTTAGTGCTGCTGGGAACAGTAGAGACGATGACCCGGAACTTGCCAAATTACCTTTATATCCTGCACGTTATGCAACCGATTTTGGAATTTCAGTTGGTGCTGTCGATAGTAACAGTTTTATTACCGATTTCTCAAATTTACCCGGTACTGACAGCCGCATGAATCACATAATGGCTCCAGGATACAATATTTACTCTACTGTTCCAGGTAACCAATATGCTTATAAGCCAGGTACATCAATGGCTGCACCCCATGTAGCTGGTGTAGTAGCTTTAATGCTCAGCGCTAATCCTAATTTGACACATGCTCAGATACGGCAAATTCTCACCGAAACTTCTACTCGTGTTGCTTGATTGGTGATTGGTAATTGAACCCCATTCCCCATTCCTCACTCCAATTCCCCACTCCGAATACCAATTCCCCACTCCCCATTCCCCACTCCCCACTCCCCATTTTCTGGTAAGTTAATAAAAGATTAAAAAATCGCAGTTAACGGAAAAAGGGACTACCTTGAGTTACAATCAACAGGGCATCACCCCCCACGGTGGAGAGTTGATAAATCGTATCGCCACACCCGCACAACGTGAAGAATTTCTGTCGAAAGCTGATTTTTTGCCACGTGTACAGCTGGATGAACGTGCTGTGTCCGATTTGCAAATGATTGCGATTGGCGCTTTTAGTCCTTTGACTGGTTTTATGAATCAGCAGGATTATAATCGCGTGGTTACTGAAATGCGTCTTGCAAATGGTACGGTGTGGTCTATTCCCATTACGCTATCTGTTCGTGAAGAAGTCGCAGCTTCTCTGAAGGAAGGTAGTTTAGTGCGTCTCGATAACCCCGACGGCAAATTTATTGGGGTTTTGCAATTAACAGAAAAATATTCTTACGATAAACAGCACGAAGCTATTAATGTCTACCGCACGGACGATGAAAAACATCCAGGTGTGAAGGTAGTGTACGACCAGGGTGCGATTAATCTGGCTGGTGATGTTTTGTTGTTACAACGCACGGAGCATCCTTATTTTCCAGCTTACCAAATAGACCCTGCTGCTTCTCGAAAAATGTTTATCGAGAAAGGTTGGAGAACTATTGTCGGGTTCCAAACACGCAACCCTATTCACCGTGCTCACGAATATATCCAAAAATGCGCTTTGGAAACTGTGGATGGTCTGTTTTTGCATCCTTTAGTGGGAGCGACAAAAGAAGATGACATTCCTGCTGATGTGCGAATGCGTTGTTATGAAATATTAATGGAACATTATTACCCCGAAGACCGGGTAATTCTAGCAATCAACCCCGCTGCAATGCGTTATGCTGGTCCTCGTGAGGCGATTTTCCACGCTTTAATTAGAAAAAACTACGGTTGTACTCACTTTATTGTGGGACGCGACCATGCTGGAGTGGGTGACTATTACGGTACTTATGATGCTCAATATATATTTAATGAGTTTAAACCAGAAGAAATTGGCATTACACCCATGATGTTTGAGCACGCTTTTTATTGTTTGCGTACAGAACAAATGGCGACTACCAAAACTAGTCCCAGCAAACCTAACGAAAGAGTTCACCTGTCAGGAACAAAAGTGCGGGAAATGCTGCGTCGAGGTGAATTGCCACCCCCAGAATTTTCTCGTCCCGAAGTCGCTGCGGAATTAGCAAAAGCAATGCGTATTGCAGTTACGGCTTAACCTACATTAAGTTCAGAACAACAGTATAAATCAAAACTTTACACAACAGCCTTCAGCCATTTAATCTGATAGCTGTTGTTTTGTGGGTGAGGGGTCGAATTGGATGAAACGACGAACTTTTTTACAAAGGATTGGTTCAATTCTCGCAGCGGTGGGGATTGCTGAATCTGATTTGTTTACAATTCCGGCTCGCTATCAGTATGCTTTAGCACAAACTAATGTGCGGAAATTAGCATTGCTGGTGGGTATTAATCAGTATCCGCAATATAATACACCCTTAATTGGTTGTCTGACGGATGTGGAATTGCAAAGGGAATTATTAATTCACCGCTTTGGTTTTCAGCCGTCAGATATCCTCACTTTAACTGACCAACAAGCTACTAGAGAAGCTATTGAAACGACTTTTTTAGACCATTTAGTAAAGCCAACGAAAGCTGGGGATGTAGTCTTTTTTCACTTTAGCGGTTACGGTAGTGTTATCACGAACGAAGCAGCTAATACGTTGCAAAATATTTTATTGCCATCAAATGGTAGTTCGCAAGATAAAAAAAATGTTCATTATTTATTAGAAGAAACATTATTGCTATTATTGCGGAGTCTTAAAACAGACCGCGTAGTTACGGTATTAGATACTAGTTATAATATGTCTTCTTATTTACAACCCATTGGTTTGCGAACTCGCGCTCGGAAAATGCCAGAGGGTTTTATATTGGATGAGGCAGAAATTGATTTTCAAAAACAATTGCAATTAAATACGGGTAATTCACTAGATTATTTGGTGTTGTCAGCTACTTCTGATGTAAGTCAGATGGCAAGGGAGATTGTATTTTCTGGCTTTAGTGCAGGATTGTTTACCTATGCTTTAACACAGTATTTATGGGAAGTTATTCCTGCGACTACTATTCAAGTTAGTTTAGAAGGTGTGAGTAGCAAGATACAGCAGTTAGGAGGTAAACAACTACCTGCTTTATCTGGTGATAAGAGAAATCAACAAAAAGCGCTGGTTAGTTATAATTTGCTCCCAGAACCTAATATTAGTGCTGAGGGAGCGGTCACTTTAGTTGAAGAAGAAGGCAAAACCGCACAGTTATATTTAGGGGGACTACCTCCGCAAGTTCTGGAATACTTGGGTGTTAATTCCAGATTTACCGTTGTCCCCAATTTCCCTAATTCCCCTAATTCCCCTAATTCCCCTAATTCCCCTAATTCCCCTAATTCCCCTAATTCCCCTAATTCCCCTGGAGACACGATAAATCGTGTCTCTACCGATTCCAAATTCCCCGAAATAATTTTGCGATCGCGTTTTGGGTTAGCGGCAAAAGCGCAATTTGTGAACTCGGATGGTTTGGATGGTACTTTAAAGCTGGAAAAAGGGCAACTTGTGCAAGAGTCTGTACGAGTTTTACCCCGAAATATTAATTTAACTATTGCCATAGATACGGGTTTAGCGAGAATTGAACGAGTAGATGCGACAAGTGCATTTTCTACGGTTCCCCATGTATCGAGTGTAATAGTGGGAGAACAAAATGCTGATTACTTGTTTGGTAAAGTGCGGGAAGAAAACTCTCTTGCTTCTGGAACAGTCGTAATGACATCACCAATTCGCTACGGTTTATTTTCCCTTAGTAGCGAACTCATTCCTAACACAACAAGTTCGTCCGGGGAAGCCGTGAAAGTTGCGATACAACTTTTAGCACCCAAACTTCCAAATTTATTAGCAGCAAAATTATGGCGACTTACAGAAAATGAATTTTCTTCTCGCTTAAAAGTAAAGGCATCTTTAGAAATAATAGAAGATAAATCACCTCGCATCATCCTCCAACGGGAAACAAAAAGAAGTTCTCCATTCCCCACTCCTAACTCCCCACTCCCCACTCCCCAAATTCCTATAGGTAGCAAAATACAGTACCGGGTACAAAATACTGGCATAAGTCCACTGTATTTAATGTTGTTATGTCTAGATAGTAGTAAAAATGCTTGCGCTCTTTATCCTTGGCAAATGGAAATTGAAGCTAACAGTAAAGAAAGCAAACAAAAATTAGTAGATGTAATAATTCCCCCAGGAGAAAATCTAGTCGTACCACAAACTAGTACTGGTTTGGAATGGATAGTACAAGCACCAAAACTTTGGTGTGAAACGCAACTTATTTTTAGTCCCGAACCTTTTAGCCAAAGCCTGACGATGTTGGGAATTAATAAAAATCCAGCAGCACAGAAGCATCGTATTGCACCATTATTAAATCCAGTGGAAGTTGTACAAGCAGTTTTACTAGATTTGCATAACGCTAGTGGGGTGACAGAAATTAATAGCACTTCAACTGATATTTATGCTTTAGATGTAAAAAATTGGGCAAGTTTTAACTTTGCTTATCAAGTAGTGTAAACAGCTTTTTGTTTTTAAGGTATAAATTAGGTAATCGGTAGAGACACGATTTATCGTGTCTCCGGAGGGAATGGAATTTAAATAAACTTGATTTTTTGTGCTGCATACAAACACATTTTTAGTAAAATCAAACCTTCGCGAAAATGAGCAATATTAGATTGACCATAAGTACGTGCTTGGTAACGAACGGGTACTTCTACAATATGTAGATTTAATTTTGCAGCACCAAACAGTAAATCAAAATCTCCAAAGGGGTCAAAATCACCAAAGTATTTTCTGTTAGCAACAATTCGTTGATAATCTTTTCTCCACAGCACCTTTGTACCGCATAGCGTATCTTTGATTTGCTGTCCTAATAAAAAAGAAAAAACTAAAGCAAAAAATTTATTCGCTAAAGTATTTAACCAAGGCATAGCTTCCAGAGAACGGGGATATACTAGTCGAGAACCATTAATAAATTCTCCTCTTTGCTCAGCCATTGCTTGATAAAAGTGTGGTAGTTCTTCCGGTTGGACTGTTAAATCCGCATCTAAAATCATTAAAATATCTCCCGTTGCTTCCGAAAAACCTAAACGAACTGCATCAGCTTTTCCTTTACCTGTTTGTTGGAAGGCTTTAATAGAAAAATTGGCTTTTTTAGTTTCTGATATCCGTTGAATTTCTTCCCAAGTATTATCGGTTGAATGTCCTTCTATAAAAATTACTTCGGTATGTTTTCCTAACAATGGTAAACGTTCTATTGCAGCAGAAATATTTCCAGCTTCGTTGCGTGCGGGTATAATTACACTAACGCTATACTCTTTTTTTAATGGAGTATAAGAATTAGGACGTGCTACTACATAATTTGTTAGCCCTAAATGATTAATAACTGGTAGTTGAATTAAATAGCGATTTATCAGTTGAGAAATTATAGGTATTTTTTTTGGTATAAGAAAACGACGACCTATTTTTACTGGAGTATATCCAGTCAGAGTTAATAAATTCTTTGCATCATTCATTGACAACCAATTTTGTTGCGGTTGAGGACGACGTTGACCAATTTTTTCGGCTATCCTTAAAAATGGCTCCCACAAAAAGTTATGAAATACTAAAATAATTCTGGTTTGGGGGTTACATAAATTTTGCAGGTTATTTAAGACAGATTGAATATCGCTAAGATATCCTAAAGCTCCCGATATAATTATGAAATCAAAGGTATTTGGTATTTCCGTATTTTTGAAAATATCTAAGGATAATTCTTCTGCATCATAGGATAAAAAATGTAAGTGAGGATATTTAGATTGAGCAATTTCAATCACATTCTTAGAAAAATCTATACCAACTCCTAAGCTTGGTTGGATTGCTGCGAGTAAATTACCTGTACCGCAACCAATTTCTAATACTGTACAACATTTATGAATAATAAACTGATGCAGTATTTCAATATCTTGATAATAGTATTTATTTTTATTACTCCACCAATCTAAATCTTCCGCGATATTTTCAAAGTATTTGTGGATTTGCTCTTTATAAGTGTCTTTCACTGTATTTCTTTAAAGTTAATGGTTGACTGTTAAGTGCTAGTTATTTTTTGAATTTTGAATTTTGAATTTTGAATTATTTAGGTGAATTAATTTCCATCCTTTGACGGTTCCTAAAATTTGGTATTCTGGAGATGAATCTAGGGAAATATCTGGACTTGTCCACACATAGGAAGATGGGGGTAATTGAGACAGTTTTTGAAATTGGCCTCCCAGTTTGGGTGTATAGAAACTGAGTAATATCAAAGTTTTTTGTTCTTCTCCATTTAAGGTTTCTTGGAGGACAAAGTTGATAGGATGAGCGTTGACTGTTTTTGCAATTGTCGGTTGGGAAAAATCGGTTCTGAAACCAGGAGTGCGATTTCCCAAAAATCCCCACAAACCTAAACCCGCAAAGGCAAACCAAGGTACAATTAACCAAGTAGCTAGCCATTGTTGCGAAAGCTTGTGTAGGTTCTTTCCTTTATTTCCATACCACCAAAAAAATCCTAGTAATAACCAACCAGAGCCAACAATAAGTGCAATATTACTATAAGCGCGAATATCTTCACCCACATTGACACCAAACATTCGTAAGTTTATGACAATAGTAGCCAAGATTAAAAGCATACCCAATCCAGAAAAGCTATAGCTTAAAGTTGCACCCAGCCATCGGTAGCGACTTTGACGATGTTGATAAATATTTACTAGCCAATCTAAAGCAGAACCCGCAAAAAGTGCCATAAAGGGCATTAGTTGCAAGGGATAATAGAGAGTGCGGGTTTTAAATATACTTAAAAGCAAGAATAAAATTAATGGGTAGCCTAAAAGTAGTAAAGGATGGTTATAAGTATTAACATTGCTAATTTTTTTATAGTATTTTTGAATTAATTTTCTAACAAATAATGCTGCACCAATCAAGCTAAACAACGGCCAAGGAAATGCATTTGCAGGAATATTCCATAAATAATATAAGGGTCCCGGATTGTATGTGTCCGCTGTTCCCAAGTATAAAAGTTTTCCAAAAAGTTGCTGAAAGGGTAAAGCTCCGTAACGCAACCAACTAGCCCAAAACCAGCCTAATACGGGAATTGCTCCCAATATTAAACCTATATAAATTCCAGGATTTGTAAGGGGTAGAGACGCGATTAATCGCGTCTCTACCGTGTGGGGTTTGGATATTAGGTAGGGTAGGAGTGCTATGGGAAATAATAAAATCATGAATCCTTTAATTAAATAGCCTAAGCCAAAAGTGCTTCCGGCTAAAATTCCCCACAATAATCTATGTAATTTGTTTAATTTGTGAGAGTTCTCTGCTTCAAGTAATGCCCAAATTCCTAAAAGTTGTAAAAATACTAACACAGCATCTTGTCCTGCCATTCGTGAATACTGCAACCATAAAGGTGTTACAGCTAATACTAAACAGCCTAACCAAGCGATGCGACGATTTGTGAGTACGCAGCCAATTTTATACGTCAAGAAGATACTAAAGATACTAGCGATTATACTGGGTAGTCTGGCGCTCGTTTCGTTAATGCCAAATAACCCATAACACAGCGCTATTAACCATTGAATGCCTATTGTGCGGTCATAAGCTGGTTGCCCCCACCATTGTACGGTTACCCAGTCACCTTTTTCCCAAATCCAACGGGCTTGGAGTGCGTAGTATCCTTCGTCGTGAGCCATTAAGCTTTGCTGTTGGCCGTTAAATAACAATAAGGGAACAAAAAATACTAGTAAAGTAAAATAGGGGAATATCGCAGATTGAGAAAAACGCTTTATCACCTGATTTTTTCTTAATAATTTAATATGCTAACGAACTATATTGACTTATATATGCCACGTCAATGTTTCCCCGATACACTCTATTGTGGGGTGGGCATCCTTGCCCGCCCGCTTTCACAAAAACTTGAGACTTTAAATATATTTTTTCAGCAATAATTCCAACTTTTTCTTAGTCTCCACCGATACCTTATCCAGTGGAGTCAAAATTGCATATTTCAGAGCCGAATGAGCATCACTGCTTGGTGGATTTGCGCTTAAACGTCTTACAGCTTCTTGAATTACTTTCTGTGCATTTGCGGAATTACGATGTAAATTATTTACCACCATCTCTACCGTCACGCTATCATGTTCCGGATGCCAACAGTCATAATCTGTTGCTAATGCTAGAGTCGCATAAGCAATCTCTGCTTCCCGTGCTAACTTTGCTTCAGGTAAATTTGTCATACCGATAACCGTTGCACCCCAACTACGGTAGAGATTTGACTCTGCTTTGGTGGAAAATGCGGGGCCTTCCATACATACATAAGTTCCACCACGGTGCAACGTTACATCCGCAAGATTCAAACTAGCAATAGACTCCGCTAAAACACCAGCTAAATTTTTGCACACAGGGTCACCAAAAGTGATGTGAGCCACTATTCCTTCCCCAAAAAAAGTAGAAACCCGATTTTTTGTGCGGTCGATAAATTGGTCGGGGACTACCATATCCAAAGGTTTGACTTCTTCTTTTAAAGAACCCACTGCACTAGCAGAAATCAGATATTCCACACCCAAAGACTTCATTGCATAAATATTGGCACGGAAGGGTAATTCGGTAGGTAGGAGGGTGTGATTACGATTATGTCTTGCTAAAAAGGCTACTCTTGTTCCGTCTAAAGTACCTGTGATGATAGCATCTGAAGGAGAGCCAAATGGCGTTTCTACTACAACCTCCTGGATATCTTTAAGGCTCTCCATTTTGTATAATCCACTGCCACCAATAATACCAATTTTGATTGACGCCATAATCTTTACCCCTTGTTGAACCGTTAAAAACCTATGCAAGACTTGTTACAACGAATCAGCTATGATTTTACAACAACAGGGAAATTCTACGGTGTAATTACCCGATGCAGCGAAAGAGGACTAAAATTTTCCAAAAATGTAGAGACGTTACATGTAACGTCTCTACAAAAATCACGTCTCTACAGGAATTTCGATGAAAGATTTATCGAGTTCTACGGCCTGTAGCTGGACCAGTGGCTGGGTCTGTAGTTGCTTTTAGCATTGTCAGATAAATCTGGCTTTGGTCTACCATATCAGCAATTCCAGGAATACTGTAGTTTGTGACTGGACCACCAGGACGCTTATCAGTATAGATATGTGGCTGGCCTACATATCCATTGAGAGTAGCCATAAAATTGGCTGGTCCTTGGAAGTAGACAGGTACTGGACGGTTAGAGTGGTTAGTCCAACCGTACTTGACGGTGGGGTCAGAACCGTGGAAGTAACCTGCGGTCGCGGGTGTGTGCTTGTTGTAAGTTAAATCTTGAGCACCAGTTGCCGCCAAAAGTGTGGGGAAGTTTGAATTAAGTGTCAAATAGTGGTCGTGGTCTGCAGTAATAATCAACATGTTCTTGCTCCAACCACCATTGTTACCAATCCAAGTGATTGTTCTTTGAACAGCTTCATCAAAAGCAAGCATATTACCGATGAGGTTGTCCATGTTATCGTCATGAGCAGCCCAGTCAACATCCCCACCTTCAACCATCAACCAGAAACCATCTGGGTCTTTACCCAAAACGTTAAGTGCAGCTTGGGTCAAATCACCAAGAGTAGGGTTTTCATTTCTTTCTCTAGCGATGAACTGAGTGGTAGTTTCCCCAGAAGTAACAGGACGAACAATGTCAGGAGTAGGAATTCCGGTGGTAGGATTTGCAGTAGTCGCTAAAGAAAATTGGGCTAAACCAGTACCGCTGGTGGCATCACCATAGTCACCATTAGCAGTTCTTACAGGTAGGTTACCATCTTGACCGCGAGCACCATATAGACCCAAGAGTCTATCTCCTTTTTGTGGGTCGAGAGTTGCAGCGGTGCTTAATAGAGTGGAAGTAGCATTTGGACCGCGCTCTAAGAATCTGTAACCGTAGCGGTTACCTGTGGGATTATTTTTCAGTTCTGTGTAAGTAGAATTCTGAATATAGGTGTAATTTGCTGTACCAGATACTGCTGTAGTATTTGACTGGTCTAGTGGATGACCGCCACCGAGCAATACATTAGGTTTAAATATGCCCAGAGCCTGCTGAAGAATACTGTCAGTTATAGGCAAATTACTGTCGTATTTATTACGTCTATTTACAAAAGATACTGCGGCTCCGGGGGTAGCGTGGGTGATAGGTACTGAAGTGACTAGACCTGTTGCTTTACCGTCGAGGGCAGCTTTTTGCAGAATACTTGTTACGGGCTGTTCGTAGATGTCTACACCCATCGCGTTGTTGTAGCTTTTAACACCTGTGTACAAGGTGGTTGCTGTATTTGCGGAGTCGGGGTAGCTGTACTTGATATATTCTTTGTTGTAGGAACCTGCGGCAGCTGGAGTAATTGGCGTCCAAGGATTAAGACCACCTTGAGTAGGGTCGTAGCCTACTAAGTTACCACCAGATGTAGCACCTCCACTAGGAGTAGTACCGGGATTAAAGGCTGGATTGAAGGTAAAGCCACTGCGAATAGGACTTGCACCAGTTGCGCTGTTACTATCATCCAGGGCTGAGTTACCCGTACTGAATGTGGTAGCACCTTTGACAGTAGTACCGTAGGTTGTAACCAAGCCATAGCCAGTTAGGGTTTGCATAGCCAAACCACTACCTTTACCACTGGTATACATAGGAGCGCCATTGGCAACAGCAGCAGCGCGTGCCATTTCCCATCCCATACCATCGCCAATCATTAAGATAACGTTGACACCGTTACCAGCATATGCAGGTAGTTGCCATCCTGGTAAAATACCTAAGCTAAAAAAGAGGGTAGATAGCACCAAGGCTACAAATCTTTTGCAGTTTTTTAGTAATCCAAACATCAAAATTACTCCAGAGTAAATACGTTTTAGCTATTAGGTAATGGGTAATGGGTAATGGGTAATGGGTAATGGGTAATGGGTAATGGAAGAAAAGCAATTCCCAATTCCCAATTCCCAATTCCCAATTACCAATTACCAATTACCAATTCCCAATTACCAATTACTGGTAAAAGTTCTGCTCTAAATGAGATGCTGCGAATCCATCATCTGAACGTACGTGAGGCAGAGAAATAGCTACAGGTGCGTTATCATTTAAAGCAATTTTTGCTACCTGGGGCTGTTGAGCAAAAACCGTATTGAAAAATATCACAGACATTAAAGCCGCAAAAAATAAAACAAGTATTTTCTTGTATTTTCTTAGCAAGCTCATCATCAGATTAACTCCTATTACTTGGTTGATGGATGATGTACTATACTACATGGAATAATCCACTGGTGTTTGAGCTGATTCGGTAGAAATTAGCGAGATTAAGCTTTGGTTAAATAATGGATTAATTGAGGTTATCGCTTTAAATTTACGGCTGCTTAATTGTAAGGAAACTTCGCTAATCTCAAATGAATTATTCAGATGTATTTGCAAGTTCCTTAACAAACGGTCTCGTTCTTCAAGGGTTCCACACTCAACAACCAAATTCGCGCATAACATCACTTTTTGGGAACCGATTGTCCAAATGTGAAGCTTTTCTACCTCAGATACACCCGGATAAGATTTAAGCGATTTTTCTACTTCCACAGGGTCAATAGATTCCGGAGCATATTCCAAAAGAATCTTTAAACTTTCTTGGACTAGAGGTAAAGCACTTAAACTAGTTAAAATTGCCACCAATAGACTGACAGCAATATCAGCCCATAACCAATTCCACAAGTGAATAGCTAAAGCCGCAAAAATCACACCCACAGAACTAAAAGTATCGGAAATAATATGAAGTAAAGCACCCCGTAAATTTAAATCTTTGTGGCTGTGGGGATGAAGTAAAGCAATATTTAGCAAGTTCATTAATAAGCCTAACACTGCAATACCCAACATTGGCAAGCCTAGAATTTGCTCTAAACCTTGTTCTGAACTTTGCCATCTATTTATCGCTTCCCAACTAATTAAAGTAGCGATAAAAATCAAGCTTAATCCATTAATTAAAGCCGCCAAAATTTCAACGCGGTTATATCCAAATGTTGCTTTACCTTTAGCAGGTCTTTGGGCTAACCAACTAGTAATAAGTGATAAACCCATAGCCGCAACATCTGAAAACATATGTACAGCATCAGCTTGTAAAGATAAGCTGCGACTCCATAAACCTATACCCCATTCAGCCACAAAGAAAACCACAAGTACAGCTAACGTTATCCACAACAATCGTGTTTTTTGCTGACTTGGATTTATTTTTGAATTATCAAAACAACCGCAGAAACATTGTTGAAGTGAAAACATTAGCTTTAAATTATTAGTTCTAAGGAGTTGCACAAGTTCCACTAGCTACGCTAGAGAAACCATTAATTAAAGTTGTGGAACCGATGGCAGTTCTAGCAACAGTTGCGGGGACAAAGCTTGTACCGTTAAATGTTTGCTGAGTAATATTACCTGTGTTGGTTACCAGAGTATTCTCAACTTGGAATGTTGCACCGCTCAGATTGCCGTTGTACAAGCTGTAGTCAGAAAATGTATTGCCTGAAGCTGTGTTATTGTTCAAGCGCAAACAAACTTTTGGCGTACCACTGTCAGCAGCTACATCAAAAGCGCTGGGTGTAGGTGGATTCTCAGCACCGCTAATTGTGTTGTTATTGGTTAGGGTATTAGATTCAGCAATAACAGAGGTATCAGAAGTACCAGACGCTACAACTGAAACTCCTAAGCTTTGGTTGTTTCTAATTGTGTTACCAGTAAGCAGTAAACGTACTTTTGATGCGTCGGTCGCATTTACTCGAACGCCAATACCACCTGTTTGTTGACTTGTGTCGTAGACTGTGTTTTGAATTGTGTTATTAGCAACAGTTAGATTCAGTTGTCCATTATTAGATGCTAATGCCGCAATACCAGCATCTTTTGCTCCAGTAATGGTGTTGCCAGATACGTTCGCTGTCAGCTTGGCACTGTCAATAGCGCTTAAATCAATTCCTCTGTTGCTATTGGTGATTGTATTGTTATTGATGTTCACCGTAGCTTGGGTAGCTCCGAATGGTCTGGCGCTAACCCCTGCTAAATTGTTACTACTACCTACAGGTGTAATATTAAATCCAGAGAGAGTACCGCTACCTGCGAAAGCTACTGGACCAGTTATTGTAGGACGTGTTCCAGTACCGGAAAGTGGAAGCGCAAATGAACCAAGTTGTGTATTTACAGACTGTGAACCAGCACTGGATATTAACTGTACTCCGTTAGGAATGGTATAAGTTAAACCAGTGGAATTGGGACTAGTACCACCATCATTAATATAGAAAATAGTGCCAGCAGGAGCAGCAGCTAAGTTAGTAGGATTCAGAGCAGCAGCACCAATTGGGGTGGGAACTCTCAATGCTAAACCTGTCACAGGGTCGATAGCCGGCTCATTGGCTACACTTCGTGTTTCGTTAGTTACAAGGATAATGGGGTTGCGCTCTACACCGTCACCCATGCGTGCTAAAACAGCACCTTGCTCAGATTTTCCTGCGGTAGAACCACTTCCAGGGAAGCTTAAACCAACAGTGAAAATAGCTCTGGTGTCAAACAGTGCATCACCTTGTAAGGAAACACCTAGGTTTAAGAAGTTAGTTGGACGAGCTTCTAATCTGGTTTTCCAACCAAAAGCTTCGCGAGATTCACCACCACTGAGGTAGTAACCACCGACATAACCCCGTAAGTCACCACTACCAAGTTGTGCTAATTTGGTACCAACTTCTGCGTCTACACCAGATAAACCAACTTGAAACTGATTTGTTCTACCTGTTAAGAAAAGATTTCTGCTTGTTGGGTCGATTATTACACCAGTCGCGCTTGCTCCTATTTGCTTCTCACTGGTTGCCAGAGGGAGATAAGCATTAACGCGAAAATCTAAGTTACCAAGAGTTTCAAAACCTACGCCTAATTGGCTGAACCCTTTAGCGCTTGTACTGCGTTGGTCGTAGGAGATGTAACCACCGAAAGTACGGTTGTCTTTCTCGCTGTACCAACGATGTCCTAAAAGTAGGTTCCCACCCATTCTGGAATCATCGTCTAAAAACAATTTACCTTGCAAGAAGGTAACATTGTTGCCAGGGGTTTGGAATATAGGTAAAAAGCCTTCAAGATTGCTAAAAGGTTGATAACCTCCACCCTCAGTTGTGTAGCGGACTCCAAATCGAGGTTGAACTACAGGTGGGGCTTCTTGTTGAACTGGTGCTTCTTCAGTTTGAGCATTTGCAGTAGAAGCGAAGGCGACTATCGATAGCAAAGTAATGCAGCCCAGTACGGACAACCTTCTCATAAATACTCCTCACACGAATAAAAATTAAAAGTTCAATACATTCGTTGATACATTAAGCGATACAGTTTAAAGGCTTTAAATCCTTAACCAAAAAGTATTGATTTAATAGCAATCTCTAAAAGGTTACTAACAAATTACAACCTTGTAGACATTAGACATATCAATACCTAAAGGTCTTTGCTACAAGGTTGGGGTTCTCATCCTTTAAAGGATTGCTATATAAACAAAAATTATTTTATGACTGGTAAATTAGTAAATATCAAACACTAATTAAATCAACTCACGTATTATTATAGTTATATTTGCGGTAGATACCCTTACGTTGCACAATGACTCTATTCAAAATAGATAAAGTCTCCTCTAAAAAAATAAAGCGCAAATATTACCAAATAAAAACGGAGTAAGCCCTTAGATTTGAGGTTTACCAAGAAACTATCACTAACATAACAACATACCGACAGTAGTTTAAGTTTAGATTACAGTCTTATTAATTATTCTTTCAAGGAATGATAACCATTATTATTATACGGCGATTCTAAAATGGGCTTCGTAGGTTGGGTTGAGGAACGAAACCCAACTTCATACCGTAAATGTTGGGTTTCGTTCCTCAACCCAACCTACAAAGACCCCCAAAAAATGGAAAAGTGAGCAAAAAATGAATTGCCCACTCCAGATTAATCATGAGGATATATACTCTTGTAACTTTACCTTAACTACGGACAAGGAGTATTACGATTAGTTGTACTAGTTGTGACGAAATTCGCACCACCGTTTCTGCTGGAAAGGTTAGCAGAGTCAACAACTTCCAAGGTGGAAGTGCCATTGGGTCTCAAACGTGAAGGATTAACTGCTCCAGAAATAGTATTTCCGTTAACAGAAGTACACATTCTAGAGCTGTTACTTGTCTCTAATTGAATTGGTCGGTCTCCAGATTCACCATCACCAATATTTTTGATGGTATTTCCTTCGATAGTAATTTTACTTTGAGCTTGGTCTTGAATATCAAAGTCGATACCGTCGTTTTTGGTGGTATCGATGGTGTTGCCAGTAATTGTAAACTGAGTGTTACTGCGATTAAACAAATTGGACGCAGCGGAAATTAACGGGTCTGGTAGGAACAAGTCAACTTCGATACCGCTATCAACAACGTTTCTAATTGTGTTGTTAGAGATATTAAATTGTCCTTTAGATTCGGCTACAGCATTGATAGAAATTCCTTCGTCAGGAATATTGCTAATTTGGTTTCCGGTAACATTAAATTTAGCGTCAGCGAATTGTCCTAAGTTCAAGTCGATACCGTCACCACCACCGACAATGTTGCCACTGTGAGTAATTGTGTTATTCAAAATGTTCACGTTTGCGGTTGCAGCAGAAGTACAGGGTTTAGAGAGATAAATTGGGTCAACGTCGCGACACAAGTTAAATTCAATTCCGTCAACTCGGTAGTCGGTTGCAGCAAAATTTGTCTCGATTCTGTTATTGGCAATTGTCAAATCAATATTGCCTTTGTAATTCCAAATAAAAATACCTGATTCAAGGTCAGTATCAACATCTGGGTTGCGAGTATTTACAACCTTGTTATCGTTAATTTCAACCTTTCCTCTGACATTCTCTAAGTAAATACCCTCACTGAAAGCACTGGTGACGGTATTTTTATTAATGACAGTATTTCCGTTTCTCTCTCCATTAAAACCATCAACATAAATACCTTGAGCACCAGTGTTGGTAACTGTATTGCCTATAATATTTAGATTGACGGTTGTGGTATCGTCGAAACTTGCAGCGTTGATACCAGTATTTTCTGTATTAGAAACAGTGTTATTCGTGATATTAACTGTCGCATTTGCATTCTCAGCAGCGGTAAAATTAATACCTTGGAATAACCCACCACCTGTAGGAGCGGTAATTGTGTTTCCGCTGATATTGAAATTGCTTAGTCTGGCGTTTCCACCCACATTTACATCAACACCAATACCTGGATTAGAAATAGTGTTGTTTGCTATTTGACCAGTAGCTTGTGCTGTTCCTAAGAAATTAGCTCGGATGGAGTTAAAGTTGTCGCTGATTGTGTTACCAGTAATATTTAACTCAGCACTACCAGCTGTGTTATTAATGGAAATTGCTGTTTCGGTGTTATTTCTAATAGTGTTATCGGTAATATTAACTTTGCCAGTAACATTAGTTAACAAAATACCATTTCCTAAATTCGTAGTATTGTTGGGGTCAATATTGGAATTCTGAATAATATTATTCTGAATTGTCACGTTACTAATGTTGCTTCCCTGAATAGCACCACCCAGAGCACCATCAATATTAAACCCAGAAATAATGCTGTTGTTTGCGAGGGTTACTACACCTGTAAGTTTTGGTGCAAATGCTCCTCCCCTACCTGAAAATGGGAGTACAACTGGACCGACTTGTGTTGTGTTAATTCGTTGTATGGGGCCATTTGTTAATATCTGTACTATCTTGTTGTTAGGAATAGTGAACCCAGATGTTGTGGCGTTATTACCCAGTCTTACGTAAACAATATCGCCATTTCTAGCATTGTCTACACCCTGTTGAATAGTCGCGTAGGGAGATTCAAAAGTACCGTTACTGTTGCCACCTAAACTTACGTGGACGAAACTCCAAGGTTCACCTGTATCTGGGTTTATCGCTTCAAGAAATGTATTTGCTACAGGAATGATAACTTGACGGTCAGTTGATTCACCCATCCTTGCTAAAAGACGACTTCTTTCGGAGCTACCTCTACCGCTGCTACCGCTTCCAGGAAAACTAAGTCCAACGGTAAATACAGCCCTAGTATCAAAAATCGAATCATTTTGTACGGTTAGACCGAGGTTGAGGAAGTTGGTGGGGTTGGCTTCCAGACGAGCTCTCCAACCGAGAGAATCTATTTGGTCGCCAGTATAATAATATAAACCAGCATACCCTCGCAAATCTCCTTGACCAAGACTTGCTAATTTAGTACCAACTTCTGCATCGAATCCGTAGAGTGCTGACTCAAACGGTAATAATAACGAGTTTGCAGAGAAAAATGGGGCTGCAACTTGGTTTTTAGCATTACCGAGAGGTAAGTAAGCATTGGTACGAAAATCCCAGTTACCCAAACTTTCTATACCAACACCAAGTTGATTAAATAAGCTATTACCTGTGTCTCTTCTGTCGAAAGAAACATAACCACCTGTGATGCGGTCTCCTGTTTCACTAACAAATCTATGACCCAACAGCAGGTTTCCAGCCATTGTGGAGTCGCTGTCTAACAAAACCCGTCCTTCTAAGAAAGTGACGTTTTTACCTGGGTTTTGGAATAGGGGAACAAAACCTTCCAAATTGAAGAAAGAGTCAAAACCAGCACCTTCGGTAGTGTAGCGAACGCCAAAGCGAGGTTGAACAGCAGATATTGTTTCGGGTGTAGCTTCTGTTTCTGTATTTGTTTCAGATGGATTTTGGGCCCTTGCACCGCTAGGAACAGCTGCAAAACCAAACACACATAACAATGTAACCCAACTCAGCAGCGCAAACTTCTTCATTTGTACTCCTCACACAAAAGTTAAAAATTATACCTCTCTCCAAACCTCTACATGGAGTAGGGAGTGGGGAATGGGGAATGGGGAATGGGCTAAGAACAAGAGATTTTTTCACCCCCCTCCTCGCTTGCGGGGAGGGGGGAAGGGGGGTGGGGTTCCGTGGGGTTAAGTGGGGCTTCTAAATAAAGCGACCCGAAGAATTCTTACGACGAATACCAATCACCGTAGGACGAGGTACACCTGTGGCTTGACCCTTACCACCATCAGCTACGGGCATATTGCTAGGCCAGCTACTTCCACGAGGTACGCTGCGTGCTTGGTTAAAGACAGTACCACCCAAATCCAGCATTTCAATATTGCGTCTTAAAATAGTACCGTCGTTAATTGGACAATCTTCACCAGGGTGCTGTACAGCAATAATCAGCGTGTCTCCAACAAAAGTGGGGCCTGTCATTTCCGAGCGCACTGGCCCTTGAGCGAAGGGTGTTACTCTTCCAGCGTTTGGACCTGTAGTGGGAATAAAAAATAACCAGTTATTACCGAAGACACCAGTAAAGCTGGAAACATTCCCCCTGGCAGAGTGACTGATAGTACTTTGTGTTCCGTTTACGCCAGTTGCAAAACCGTTGTGAGTACCAGTAGACATATCGGTAACACCCCAAACGTTTGCTTGGGAATCGAATGCTAAGTTATCAACGTTAGCAAACCCTGCACCACCAACAGAACCGGCTTCACCACCTTGTGCTAATTTTTGCCAACGGAAGGTTAGACCTGCACCATCGACGCTATCTTCAATTATTTTGTAGAGTCCACCTGATTGCTGAGTTGCATTAGGAGCAGTAGTTAATTTTGCTACTTGGAAGATACGGGAATCTGGGTATCCGTCACCGCCAGGAGCACCGTCAGTGTAGGCAATAAATACTTCTTTGGTACGGGGGTGAACTTCGAGGTCTTCTGGACGTGCTGTGGGAGTTCCACCAACTAAGTTACCAGCAAGGAATGCGTCGCACAAAATTGCCCCTTGGCTAGGATAGAAATCGGATAGGCGTTTGTTCTGAAAACCTGCTAATGCAGTTGCTTCATTAGTGCGATCGCATCTGAAGGAACCACCGTCGGTTGTTTGTCCTGAGATAACCCGACTTGGAAGTGGTAAGCGACCGTTTTGTTGTGCAGAACCTAAAGCCGCAAATTCAACAGAAGAAAGTACAGAAGGTGCAATCGGATTAGTAGGAGTGTTCAAAACTAAAGGAATCCATTGACCTGTTCCATCAGGATTGAAACGAGCAACATAAAGAATACCGCTTTCAAACAAAGTGCTGTTGCTCTTATCAGTAGGTGAAGCGACTACTCCGTTACTCACAAACTTCCAAGTATGTCCACCACGTCGGTCGTCACCCATGTAAGCAACTAATTTACGACCAGCTTCCACCCGCATGGTAATGTTTTCATGGCGGTAACGACCTAACCAGGTATGCTTACGTGGACGCCAATTGGGGTCTGCGAGGTCAACTTCTACCATCCAACCGTATTTTTCCCCAACTAAACCAAAAGTCAAACCACCAGGAAAGTTGAGGTAACCAGTCTGAGTACCGTTGGGTCTGACAGCTTCTTGTACAGTTTCTTGGAAGTTTTCTTCAGCAGAAAGGATAGTTCCCCAAGGAGTTGTACCACCGGAACAGTTATAAGCAGTACCAATAATTTTGTTACCAAGTCCATCGGAACTGAGGCTAAAAACTTCAGTTGCTGCTGGTCCAGTACCAATTAAATAGTTTTGGTCACCTTGTTGGTAACTAAGAGTACCCCATGAGGTTACAGTTCGATAGCTATCAGTACGCTGACTATTAATTCCTAAGCCAGATAAACCATGAATACGTCGGTTTCTAGGGTCGCGGACAACGCTGTAACGACGCTTAGCATTACGGCTAGAAATACGAACTATAGAGCCACCCATGTTGTATAGAAACTCACCAATCACTTCAGTATTGACTGTGGAAGGTAAAGCTCTACCAATTACGGGTTCAAAAGTTGTAGGAAAAGCAGCTAAATCAGTTGAATCAGCAAGCGTATTAGTCATTGGGAAAGAAACATACTCGTGATTCACCCAAAGAAAACCATCGTCTTGGTTAGCTGCGATGGGAACAAAGCCTGTATAGTCGCAGTTGTAGCCTACATAATCTTGTGTACTAGGGAAAACACGGTCACCCCAAGCAAGAATTGTGTAACGTTCGTACTCTGGAGGGACTACAACATCATCAACAACGTTGTAGCTAGCCATTTTTACGTCTGGTGAACTGGGGACTACTGTTCCTGTACTAATTCCTGTGGGTAAAAAACTATTTTGTTGTTGGTAAACTGCTAAAGGGTGGGGTAAACGAACAGGAGTAAAACTTAAAGGTACGGTTTGCGCTTCAGCAAAATCACCAAAACCACCTAAGATTTGGTCTACTACAATTGCTCCAGCACTACCAGCAAAAAATAGCAGAAGTTGTCTACGACTCAACTTAGACATTAAATTCTCCTCAGAAAGTGATTTTGTAAGCGAGTAAGTTTCCAGACGAAGGAAGAGGGAAGAAGCTTTTACTGCTGTTTGCTTGCTTTCCCTAACTTAATATTGGGGTAATTAAATTACTAATCCTGCTGAGTTGCACCCTCTATAACAATTAATGATTTAAGGCTATAAAGTTTATAAATCCCTCATCTCAAAATGTATAGATAAGAATTTAAGTAAAGATTATATTCCGGTTAACTTAAGTTTTAATAAAATAAACCATACTTAGGACATATATCACGTCATTTTTATCCAAATAAAATTTTTTTGTTGGAAACGCAAGTTTTGTCACTGCTTTTGTAAAATGCACTGATGTTAAAAACTATTTTTTTTATACAGTATGATAATGGCAATCATTCGCGCTAAGCGATAAACCCTTGGATTAGAGTAGATAAATGAATGTGTTACTCTAAACAATGCTTAATTATTTATAGGATGTATAATTTACTGTATAGCATCTTACCTATGATTGTATTATAAATCACATTTACCAAGTGCTAATGGAGTAAAAGTATTATCAGGGCTTGACGAGAAACAGCTTTTGTCGTCTAATCAAGCAAAAGATTGAATATAAGTATTTATTAACAAATCCCAGAGAAAACACCAAGCGACTGTAAAAATTATTAACTGGACAATGGATATAATGCTGAGCAGTAAATTGAGAGAAAAATCTGCAGATTATAAATTGACAGTAGAATATTCTCGCACAGCTTTGGTGAGATTTATTCCTCTTTTAATTGCGTGCGGAATTTTTTTGAGTGTTATCACTGTCAAAAGTCCAACACTTTTATTTTGCCTGTTGTTGGGGATTTTATCTAGCGTCACCATCCAGCAAGTTGGAAAGCAGATGGGTTTATCCGCTAGCACAGTAATGAGCGTGCAAGTTACGGTGATAGCTGGAATATTAAGTTTATTTTGGTTAGATTATTTTGCTCACCCAGCAGCAGCACAATTTTTTGGGAAAGCAGAGAACTTTTTCAAAAATACTTTAACTCAGGGTTCTCAAGGGGATAATGCTAGTGCTGCAGTTGGTTTAGTGTTTAACGTTTTGCGGGCACTTTATTTACTTTATGTCGCAGTCGCACTAATTGGAGTAATTAACGCAGTTCGTCAAGATGAAGATTGGCAAGTTGTAGCCAGAACTCCGTTGCTAGTTGTTATCGCTGTGACTATTGCTGATGTATTAACATCCTTTATCATCGGCTCATAAGCAATTCCCCACTCCCAATTCCCCACTCCCCACTCCCCCCTCCATGACTTCAGAACGCGATAAAGAATTTCGTCCAGTTAATCAAATTCTTGGTACTCAGCCTTCTCTCGGTCCGATTCCTGCTGACCAAATTTTTCCTTGGATGATAATAGGATTGCTTTCCTACTTTATCATTCATGGTTTTTTGGGAAGTTTATTTAGTAGTGGCTGGGATAAATGGTTGTGGACAGTGCTTATTGCTGGATGGGGAATGGCAACTTGGTGGATACTAACAGGAGGAAGAAGTTGGCGGTTTTTGAGCAAATTTATCGGTGTTCCCACTTGGACGCGAGGTGTTGCTCGTTATCAAAGTTTTCTAGGATTTTATCATGAAACCAAAAATCGGAAAACAAAGCGTAGGCGTTCCAGGACAACAAAGTAGGTTAACACCTTTTGAAGATGCTTTAAATTTAGCTACTATGTTGCGTGTCAACTTAAATAGTAGAGATATTGGCGCATATATTTTAACTAAAGGTAATCAAAAAGACAAATTTTGTTTTGTCTTTGGTTTTGATTGTAAAGGAATTCATAGTACTCTCAGCCAAGAACAAATTAACACTATATGTCAGCAAATTGAAGCGGGTTTAAAAGAAATTCCTGGTGAAGAAAGAATTACTTTTCATTTGGGGTCTTTTTCTACCGATAAATTACGACAAGAAGAACTTGCTCATTTGGTTCAAGGTTCGACATCTCCAGAAATACAATATTTATTGACATCAGAACGTGCAAGAGTTCAACAATTAACACGTTCGGGTGTGAGAAAACCTAAATTTTTGCGGGTGTATGTCACATATACAGTGGAACCTGATGCTGCTGCCGCAAATGATTGGGTTGAGAAATTTTTAGGTAGGGCTGAGTCTTGGTGGTCACAATTTAAAGGTGAAGCTGCTGAAAGAGAAAATCAGCGAATTGAAAGTATTATTACCAATGCTTATAAGGAAGGTTTTTGTCGTTGGGAGCAGCTTTTATCTAATAAAATGGGTTTAGATGTAAGAGCGTTAACTGTGGTGGAATTGTGGCAAGATGTTTGGAAAAGATTTAATTCTACAGAAGCGATAAGTATTCCTCAACTATTGCATTTAGATGAAAATGGATTAAAAGAGCAAATTTATTCCGATTTACATAGTAGTAAATTATTGTTAGAAAATATTCATAGCAGTACTTTGTTGATTGATTCTAGTGTACCTGTTGCTGACCGGAGATGGGTACATCTGAAAAATCAGTATGTTGGGGTAATGACTTTTTTAGAAAAGCCTGGAGGATGGGCTAATAAAACTTCTCAGTTACGTTATTTGTGGGAGTTAATTGCTAGGGATGCAATTGTAGATACGGAAATTTTTTGTGAATTAACACCTGCAAATCCGATGTTGGTGAAGACAACTTTGCAGCGGGTACTCAAGCAGTCGAATATGACTGCAAAATTAGCTGAAGAAAAAAGTAATACTATTGATGTTGGGGCACAAATTAAGTTAAGAAAATCGGTAGCTGCACAAGAACAATTATATGAAGGTGCTTTACCTATTTATACGGGAATGGCAATTTTAGTTCATCGTCCCACTACCGAAAAGTTAGACGAAGCTTGTAGATATATTGAAAATTGTTTCCAGCGTCCAGCAAGGGTAATTAGAGAAACCGAATATGCTTGGAAGCTTTGGTTACAAACTTTGCCTATTGTTTGGGAAAATTTATTAGCGAAACCTTTTAATCGTCGGCAACTTTATTTGACTACGGAAGTTTGGGGATTAATGCCTTTGGTGACGACGAAAGCGGGTGATACTAAAGGTTTTGAATTAGTTGCTGATGAGGGTGGGTCTCCTGTAAGTTTGGATTTGTTTAATCAGCATAAAAATTTAGCTTTGTTTGCGACTACTCGTGCTGGTAAATCGGTATTAGTTTCGGGGATTTTGACTCAAGCTTTAGCACGGGGGATTCCTGTTGTTGCTTTGGATTTTCCTAAACCTGATGGAACTTCTACTTTTACTGATTATACGGAGTTCATGGAGGGTCAAGGGGCTTATTTTGATATTTCTAAAGAGTCGAATAATTTATTTGAACAGCCAGATTTACGTTTGTTGAGTGAGGAAGAAAGACGGGAGCGTTTTCAGGATTATACTGCGTTTCTGGAATCGGCTTTGATGACGATGGTTTTGGGTTCTTCCAATGAAAATCAACTGCTTTTGCAGACTGTACGCTCGATTATTAATTTGGCTTTGGGTGCGTTTTTTGCTGATGAGGGTATTAAACAAAGATATGAAGTAGCTATGCGTGAGGGTTTTGGTACGGAAGCTTGGGAGAAGACTCCGACTTTGAGGGATTTTCTCAGTTTTTGTACGAGAGAGCATTTGAGTTTGCAAACTGTGGGGGGAAGGGTTGATGAAGCTTTGGAGGTGATAGATTTACGTTTGCGTTTTTGGTTACAAAGTCGGGTAGGACAAGCTGTTTCTGCTCCTTCTAGTTTCCCGACTAACGCACAGTTATTGGTTTTTGCTCTGAGGAATTTATCTGATAGTGAGGATGCTGCGCTTCTTTCTTTGAGTGCTTATTCTGCTGCTTTACGACGTGCTTTGAGTAGTCCTGCTTCGATATTTTTTATTGATGAGGCTCCTATTTTGTTTGAGTTTGACCAAATTTCTGATTTGGTTGGGAGGCTTTGTGCTAATGGTGCTAAGGCTGGGGTTAGGGTTATTTTGTCGGCTCAAGACCCGGATACTATTGCTAAGTCTAAGGCTGCTTCTAAGATTTTGCAAAATTTGACTACTCGTTTGATTGGTCGGATTCAACCTGTTGCTATTGATAGTTTTGTCAATATTTTAAAGTACCCTCGTGAGGTTATTGGCCGCAATGCTTCGGAGAGCTTTTTTCCTAAGAAGGAGGATATTTATAGTCAGTGGTTGTTGGATGATAATGGGGTTTATACTTTTTGTCGGTATTATCCGGGGTATGAGCAGTTAGCTGTGGTTGCTAATAATCCTTCGGAACAGAGTGCTCGTAATGAGGCTATGGAGGAGTTTGGGGATAAGTTTGAGGCTATTTCTCGGTTTGCACGGAAGTTAATTGCTTCGTTACGAGGGGGGTAGTTCAAACGAACCGCCAAGATGCCAAGAAAGCCAAGGGAAGAAGGAAGAAGGAGGGAGTTGATTGTTATGTTTGGTTATAAGTTGGGTGGTTATAAGAGGGTTGTTTTGTTTGCTGGTTTTTTGACTATGGTGGGTGTTTTTCCTGCTATGGCTAATTTGGGTGATGTTTGGACGAATTTTCAATTTTATGGGAATGATTTACAGAATTATTTGAAAAATAATGCTTCTGATACTCTGAAGCCTTTGGAGTCTCAGACGCAAACTGCTGTTAATAATTCTATTGGTGCTGCTAAGGTTCCTAATCCTAATAATGTTGGGAGTACTATTAAGCAGCAGGTGACTCAATATTCTCTTGGTGATAAGTTTGAGAATAATTCTGCTGTTCGTAGCATGATGGTCAGAAATGAAATTGAGCGTCAGATTACTCGTGGTTCTGTTGATGGTGTTTTTGGTCGGGATGGACAAAATAGGTTAAGGGATAAGTTACAAAATACTCAAAAGGCTGTTTTTGATATTAATGTAATCGCTAGGAATGCTGCTACTCAGAAGGAAATTCAGCAACGAAAAATCACTATGGCAAATCCAATATCACAATTAACTGGTGGAGTACCTTTAGATGCTGGTGTTTTTAGTTCTTTTATGAATAATCAATCGCAACTTATACAACTGAGTTGGGAAGGTTTGGCTGATTTGGAGTTACAAAATATTAATATTCAAAGGGAGCAATCGAAAATTATGGGAGAAACTCTGGGGAATACGACCCAGATTCATGAAAGTTTGCAATATTCAAATTTAAATTTAGCTAATATTTCCCAACAAATGGATGAAATAAATCGAGCTAAAAGAGTAGATACGTCAGCAGAAGTTTCACGACTTTTACGAGTAACTTCTCAAACCGAATTAATTAAGTAATCACTTTGAATTTTGAATTTTGAATTTTGAATTTTGAATTATTTTGCGTCTTTGCGTCAGGTTTAAAAATATGAACCTTGAAATCAACTACCTAGCCCAAATTGATGTAACCAACATCCTGAATAACGGCACAACTACAGCAAAAAATATTGCTGAAGGTTGGGATAAACAGTGGATAGATTTATTACAAAATAATACTGATAATAATATATATGGTGTGCTGACGAAATTGGGTATATTTTTTGCTGTTGGCACTTTACTTGTTTTTATGACTCAATGGTTAAGAGATTTAATAGATAATGAATATACTCGTCCTTTATCTGGTTTAATTTGGCCTTTTATTGTCGTATTACTTTTAGCTAATCCTGGTAATGGTACTTTACTTTCTAATCTGACTTTGAGTTTACGCAATTTTATTAATACTATTAATCAACAAATTATCACAACAGCCGATGTGGATAAGACTTATCAGCAGGCTTTGAATATGAGTGTTGCGGAGGAAATTGCTGGTGCTGTTTTGCGTCCTTGTCAGGCTTTAACTGGTGAGCAGCAAACTCAATGTTTATTGAAAGCTAAGGAGAAAGTTGACCCTATTTGGCAAGAATATCGCAGTTTATATGGAGCGCAATCTTGGATAAGCCGTTTGGAAAATAAGTTAAATAATATTGTGGTTGCTAGTGGAAATGTGTCGGAGTTGGAATTTAATTATCTTCTTGGTTCGACTGTGCAAACTAGTATTAAGAATATTTTACTTTCTTTGCAAAATGCTTTCCAAAATTTAATTGAAGTAACTATGTTGCTGATTGCTGCTTTAGCACCTTTAGCTGTGGGTGGTTCTTTGTTACCTGTTGCGGGTAAGCCGATTTTTGCATGGTTGACGGGATTTTTGGCTGTGGGGATTGCCAAAATTTCTTTTAACATTGCAGCAATTTTTACAGCTGCTGTTATTGTTAATGGTTCAGGACAAAATGTTGATGCTGACCCAGATTTGTTATGGTTCCTGATTTTTCTAGGAATTTTGGCTCCGATTATGTCTCTAATTTTATCTGCTCTTGGTGGACTTGCGGTATTTAATGCTATCAGCAATACTGCTGTGTGGGTGAGGAAGCAGGTGTGATGGGGGAGGGGAGTGGGGAGTGGGGAGTTGGGAGTGGGGAGTGGGGAATTGGGAGTTGGTGTTAGGAGGATGGAAGGATGACCCGGTTATTAGAAGAGAAGAAAAAATCTACTTGGAATCTACTTGCGATTTTTGCGATCGCGACTTTTGGTTTGCATGTGCTAACGTTATTCTTCTTGATTTTCCAGGGGTTTGCGATTCGTCAGGTTAGCACGAGGAAACCTCCGACGTTTGTGCAGCGAACAAATGTACGGGAGGCAGATGGTTCTGAGAGGTTGGAACGAGAACCGGAGGAAATTCGGCAGTTTGTGGCAAAAACAATGGGTGCCATATTTGATTGGTCGGGAACTCTTCCACCCCAAACTGTGGAGCAAGCAACTAACCCTCAAGCTGATTCGGGAATATCTATCAAAACTCCACAAGGTTTAGTTAGAAAGGTTCCGACTGCTAGCTGGGTCGGTAGTTTTGCACTTGCGGAAGATTTTCGTCAGGGTTTTTTAGCACAAATCGCGGATATTACTCCCCCTGAAGTTTTTTCGGGTAATTCCAATAATTCTAGTCAAGTAATAACTGCGCGTTTAGTTGTGCAACGGGTTTATCCTCCAGAAAAAATTGCACCGGGGAAATGGAGGGTGGGAATGGTTGCGAGTATTGTGCAAGTCAGACGTAGCGATAACCGCAAAATATTAACTCCTTTTAATAAAGATTTTTTAGTGCGAGCAGTTGATAATTTTCCTCATCCTGTAGCTAAAGAAATTACGGATTTACAAAAAGCTGTTTATAGTGTTCGTTCTCAAAAGATGGAAATTTATGAAATCCACGATTTGTGTTTAACTGATGGCTATGATACTAAATCTGGAAATAACTCTGTAAATAAATTAAATCGCTGTCGAGGTAATTTAAATACTGGCTCATTTGTAAGATAGTTGGGGATAAAAAATGACGTTACTAAATCAGAAAACAAAACAGAGAAATATTCTACCCCTGTTTACAGTGGCAACATTTGCTTTAAATATTTTGATTTTGTTATTACTTATTTTCCATTCTTCAATGTTGCGACAGATAAGCGGTAAACAACCAGAAAGTTTAGTACAACTTGCGGATGGACGTACTGTAACAGTCAATTCGCAGGAATATTTAGAGCGTCATCCGGAAACAATACGTCGTTTTGTCGGGGAAACATTGACTTTAATGTTTACTTGGTCACAAAAACAACCTCCGGAAACTGTTTGGCAAATTGGCTCTGAACTTTTATCTAATGCTTTCCAACAAAAGTTTATCTCTGATATTACTCAAATAATCCCTTTAAAAAATACTTCTATAGTTAATACCGAAAGTGTATTCGTTTTAAGGAGAATTTCTCAACCAGAAGAAATTGCACCTGGTAAATGGAAAGTGCAAGTAATTGCTCATTATTTAATTTTTACTACTGCTGACCAAAATGGTCAATTAGTTCCGTTTAATAAACAAATTTTAATTCAAACAACTGAAGGGTCTGGAATTTCTCTACCTGATTCACCAGTACCGCTAAATATTGCTGTTTCTCGTCTTGGTGAAGCAAAATTAGAGATTTCTAATGTTTGCGATATTAAAGATAAAAAATGTATTTAATCTGTCATTGCGAGGAGGAACGACGAAGCAACCGCAAAAACTTTGTAGATAATAGTCAGATTTTTTCTGTCATTGCGAGGAGGAACGACGAAGCAACCGCAAAAACTTTGTAGATAATAGTCAGATTTTTTCTGTCATTGCGAGGAGGAACGACAAAGCAACCGCAAAAACTTTAACCCCCATAAAATGTTTAATATATACTATTTGTCGATTACTAATAAAAAAAGAGATTGCTTCGTCGTTCCTCCTCGCAATGACACGTTACCAATTAGCAAACCATAAAATATTATGACAAACTCATCTAATTTACCTGAAAACTCTAGTTCCCACTCTCCAGATTGGGAACAACGGATGTCTAAGCTTGTTGGTTTTGAAGAAGAAATTGCTACCTCTGAAACAGAAAGGGGTGAATTAATTGTTGTTGAAAATACAGAATCTACTTTAGTTGAAGAAAATCCTCATCTAGCTAAAACTTCTGCTCCTTTGTCTGCGAATCCTTTTGCTAAAGTAGCTGTTGTTGGTGCTTCCACATTACTAGTAATTTTAGTTGCTGGTACGTTTTTATCGCAAATGATAAATGGAACAAATAAGAAACCGAAGAATAATGTTGTTACGCAAAAAAAACCAGAAGTAGAGGAACTTGATGAATTTAAACCGGAAGCTGAAATTGAAGTATTAAAAACTAAACTGGCTTTAGCGGAACAAGCAAAAGCTGTGAAAAATGCACAACTTCAATTAAAAACTGCACCAGCAAATATAGCTACTCAAGCAAGAAGTAATAGAAATCTTCAAATATCTCAAGTCCCATCTCAAATACAACCACAAATACAAACACGAGTTGTTACCAGAGATGTACCAAGGGTTGTGATTCAAAAAGTACCGGGAGAAATGAGAACAGTTTTTGTCCCTCGTACTGTCACGGTCGAGCGTATTGTTAGGGTTCCACAGACTGTAACACAAACAAGACCTACCTCTAGTCCTATATCTAAAGCTGCATCTGCTCCTTCTCCCAGAACCAACAGAGCTAATGTACCAACAGCTACACCAACAGCTACACCATCAGCTACACCAACTTCCATTGCTTCAGCTACTCCAACTCCCAACAATCCTTTGTCACCAAGTTTAGTTAACCCAACAGCAAGTCCATTAAATACTACTCCACCTGATACGACGAGTATGCCTTTTGCTACTCTAAGAAATCAACAAGCTGCTGAGCAAACGGAAAGGGATAAATCAGTAGCTGTGGGAACTTCGGTTAAAGCTGTTTTGGCTACAGCTTTGTTTGGAGAAACTAGTAAGTCTGAAAGTGATAATGATAAAAATGATTCTACGTTTGTTGTACGTTTAAAAGAACCATTAAAAGCTGTTGATGGTTCTGTTGTTTTAACCCCAGGAACAGAGTTACTAACTCAAATACGTAGATTAACAGATACTGGTTTGGTGCAGTTAGATGTCAACTCAATCATTGTTCAAAAAGATGGGAAACTAATAGAAACCAAGTTGCAACAAGGTGCGATAAAAATTCGTTTTCCTCAAGGTAAACCGCTGGTTGCAAATAAGTATCCTGATAGAGGACGTTCTATTGCTGGTATGGATGCTGGACTATTTGTGTTAGGAGGAATTGGTAAAGCTGCGGAATTATTTAATCGTCCTGATACCAGTATTAATATTACTGGTAGTAGTAGTATTACCCAGACGAATACTAGACCAAATATTGCGACAGGTGTTTTGGAAGGTGGTTTAAATAGCTTGGTTCCTCAAATTACTCTCCGCAATCAACAGGCTATTTCGGAGATGAGTACAAGGGGTAGTATCTGGTTTTTGCCTGCTGGGACTGAGCTTGAGGTGTTTGTTAATCAAATTACTCGGTTTTGATTGTTGTCCTTGCGTGCGGGGAGTCACCGTTGGGGGTGGGGTTTCTTTTGGTTGGGATGAGGAATATGTTTGCGCTTCTGTTTATACAAAATTTTTATTTTTGGACATTAAGTGTGCTGTGATAATTTTGACTATTTTTGATTTATATATATTGCTTTATTTTAATCTGTAGATTCTTTATTTATACATGAGTATGCTTATGCTTAGGTTATTTGTACTCAGTAATTTTCAATTATTTTTAGTGCTTTTTATAGCTGAATCTTGGTACTGAAGCGCTACTACAAATTTTTTATCCGAAAACGAAAAAAAATAATTTTGTTAGAGTACTTTTTAGCACTTAAGGGAAATCTATTATGAAACTTAAACGTAAAAGGTTTTTATCGGGTCTACTCCTTAGCTTTTCTAGTATTGCTTTTTGTTTGTATAAGGGAAAGTCTGAAGCTGCGGTTATTGATGGACGTGTTTTTGTTCAGCCTATTCAAGTATGTAGTGATAGTGGTTTTACTTGTGCTCCGACGCAGCTTTTTGAACCTGAGACGGATAAAATTTGGGGTCAAGCTGGTATAGATATTTATTTTTTACCCTTTAGAAGACTATTTAACAGTGCTTTTTTAAACATTGATAGCAATTCAGAATTTAATTCTTTGATTTCTGGGTTAAATACAAGAAGGTATGAGAATCAGAATGTTCTGAATATGTGGTTTGTCAATGGGGTTTTCCCGTCAACAACAACGGTTACATATGGACTTGCTAGTTTGGGTGGAAATGGAATCACGATTGCTCGTGAAACATTTGACCAGAATCGCATAGATACTGTGGCTCACGAAATTGGACACAATCTAGGACTACCTCATCCTGATGATTCTAATAATTTTTACTTTAAAACAGATGCAAATAGTCCATCAAATCTGATGACTTCGGGAATAAACCGTCTTGTACCTAGTTCTATTAATAATATTTTCCCGGATGGAACTAGAAGGTCTCAATTAACACTAACTCAAATTAATCAAGTCCGTTCTAGCCAATTTGCTTTTCGCGCTACTAATGTGGGTGATTCTGTAGTTTCTGTTCCTGAGTCTTCTATGAAAATGGGTTTAATTAGTTTGGGAGTATTGTTTCTTTGTGTACAGTTGAAAGATAGGAATAAAAAGTCTAACCAAACTCGTCACTGAGTATGCTGAGGAAAAGTCAGGGAGTAATTTATGCGTTTGAGTTTGATTGTTGGTGTCGGTTTGTTCATGATATTACTTCTGAATAATTTTAGTGATGGAAAAAAGATTGGTATTCGGGAGCAATTTATAAGTGATTTATCTTTTGTTGCGACTTTAGCTACAGATTCTATTCCTTTACCTCCTGAGCAACAACAGTTTTTTTCTCGTAGCAAAAATTATGTGTTGGTGATTTCTACATTAAATAAATGGAAGTCTACTCAAGCTGAGGGGAAATTTTTTCAGGTAATTAGTAATAACCGGAAGCTTCTTTGGAAAAGAAAGCTACCTCAAAAATATGGTCCTCGTTATGCGCTGGTGGGAGATAGGGGTGAGGTGCTTATGTTTGATGAGTGGGTAAATACTGAAAGCCAATATGCTGTAATGATGCTTAATCGTAAAAATCGTTTAGTTTTTCAACATGACTTTGAATCTTTGGGTCAAATTATCGGTGTTCCGGTGTTGAAAATTGTTGAAATGGCAAAATATGGTGCTTGGATTACTTCGCTTCCCTCGATTGATGCTTCCGGGAGGACTGTGAGGGTGGGGACTGGGGGGAAAGTTTTGACTATTAATTTGAGTAGTGGAAGTTTGTCGGTGAAATAACTTCTCATTTTCTAGTAACTTACACTTACTCTGCGTCCTCTGCTAGTTCGTAGCAAGAAAACACCAACAACAATTAGCCAAATTTCCCACAGCATAAACCCAATTGGTGTCGTTTCAAAAACTGGTGCGCGTTCAATAACCGTTGCAAAAAATTCACTTTGCCCTAAAACCCACAGCGGAACACTTGCCAAACCCATCCACCCGACCCACGGTTTAAACACGGAGGAGTGTAACATTGCTATTCCTACTCCTATTGTCCAGCCAACTAGTAGCGTTTGCCCTAATTGTTCACCAATTACAACACCACCATATTGATGTACAGCTTGAAAAACAACGAGAACAGCAGCACGAGTCGAATCAGTTGCGGTTGGGTTAACATATATTTTAGCTAACACAGGTATTACAAATACCCATCGCATTAACCCAACAGCCTGAAGCACACCGGAAATAACACCCATTAAAGTTGCAGTTGCCAGATAAGGTGTATCTTCACGAGACAACAGCTTTTGCAGCAAAGTACTAGCTGGAATAAACAGTAAAGCTAATATTGCAAAAGCAAACCACGTTAAAATAAGTCCTGTTCCACCCGCATGGAAACGAGTAAGCACGTACTCAGGAGGTTGGCGTAAGATATCGTCGTATTCAAAATTTTTAGTTAACAACCAGTAGGGAATATTAATCGAGACTGCGAATATAACAAATAATATTCCCGTAAATCGAAAAAGTTGTATGCGATTCATGATTTCCTTACTAATATTTTGCATCAAATAGGTCGTTGGAGACGCGATTTAATCGCGTCTCTACATGGTTTGGAATTATGTTAAATCCAGTACTTACTCAACGAATGCTCCATTCCTAACAAACGAGCAAGCGCAGCTAAACTTCCAATAATTACTTTTTGAATAAATACAGGTAGTCCAACAATAACAAGGTCAGCTTTTTGAATTATTAAAGCAAAGTGCAGGAGATTTTTTGGCATCCCAGAAGGGTTAACTTTTCCATCAATAGCTAAACCATACATTGCCCGAATAAATTGTTCAAATTCCCCAGCCGGATGTACACTAGATACAAATACTACCTCCGAATCAGAACTATTGCGGAAACTGTGATACATTCCAGCAGGAACATATACTACTTCTCCAGGAAGCAAAACTTTAATATTTCCTTTTTCACCTAATTCCATTTCCAAGGCGCCGCTCAATACCTCAAATGTTTCCAAAAGATTGTTATGGTAGTGCAGAGGTGTACCATGTGACCCTGGTGGAAGGGTAAACTTAGCTGTGAAAGAATTTCCACCCATGACGTGGGTTGACTGCAAAATAATCATGCTGTCTCCCGTAACTGGATTCTCAATTGCTTCTGCGCCGGATTGATAAACAAGTTTGGTTGAGTCTAATATATATGATGTCATGTTCTTAAAACTCCTGTCGGTGTAAGTTGTTGATGCTTTCGCAGTTCCAATAACTTAAAGATATTCGGTTGTTTTAATTAGAAGTTGACCGACGACGCCGTAAAATTGACTTGATGTGCCATTTTGAAAAATGCTTGACGGGAGATGAAAGAAGCAACCTTCTCCATATCTCTGATTCGTAACTCTGTACAATACGCAGCAGCGGTACATGGTATCGATACCAGTCGCTTATGTGCTGCTGTTGGCATCGACCCTAGCTTGTTGACAATGCCAGATAGTTATGTTTCTGGGGAAACCAGTCGAGCTTTGTGGCGCGAAATTGTTAAGCAGACTGGTGATGGCGATATTGGTCTGCATATGGGAGAAAAATTTAACCTGTCAGTTATTGGCATTGTTGGCTATGTATTGTTCAACTGCCAAACGTTCGGACAGGTACTTGACAAGCTTTCTCGCTATATGTGCTTGTTTAGCCAAGGTGTGTCAATGTATTATAGTGTTTCACAAGGACAAGTACTGTGTGAGTGGGAGATTGTAAATCATCTCAAAAACTATTTAGTCGAAGAACCTCGACAACCAATTGAAGCAAGTTTTTCGGCTTTACTGACTGCTGCTAAAACACTTACAGGTAAACCTCTTTGTCCAAGAGAAGTTTGGTTCCAATATCCCCGTCCCGATAATATATCCGAACATCAACGTATTTTTGAAGCACCAGTTTATTTCTCCCAATCAAAAAATCGACTAGTTTTTGATGCTGCTTGTTTAGAGTGGTCAGTCCTGACTGCTAATTCTTCACTGCTTTTAGCTTTTGAGCAACATGCTCAAGAAATGCTTGCTAATCTCAATAAGGAAAATACCTACAGCTACCAAGTGGTTAAAGAAATAACGCATAATTTGAAGGGAGAAGTACCGTCAATCGAAGAAATCGCACGTAGTTTGGCTATAAGCGTTCGCAATTTACAACGAGAACTTCAAACCGAAGGTACTTCATACCAACAGCTTTTAGATGAGACACGTAAGGAATTAGCGCTGCGGTATCTTAAAAAACCTGATACGTCAATTCATGATGTTGCGTTTCTACTAGGTTTTTCTGAACCAAGTGCGTTTCATCGTGCTTTCAAACGCTGGACTGGTCAAACACCAAGAGCATATTTAAAGTAAATTTAATATTAAATTTCTTGCTTTTTGTTCTTATGAATTATATGAGTCAGTTATACTCATATATTTTCGTTTATTGAGCTTCGATTTCTCCAATCCTTGTTCCGACCCAAGCACGAAACGCTTTCATGATTTTATTTCTCCCCTCGATTTTACTACGTTCTAGATACTGTGGAATTACCTCACTCAAAGGAAAATCGGGGAAATGAGGACGGAAGCCCAGGAAGAACTTTATCGACTGAAAGAACAGCATTAACTTTGGAAGCAATTCTGCCTGAACTTTCTAGAAAAGGTTATCGCTTTGTTACGCTATCGGAACTTTTTCAACGCTAAGAATTGAACTAGTCATAAAAATTACCTTTTTAGCCAAAAATATAACTGGAGGAGAAGCTACTTTATATAGTCATGGAGTAACACACTACTATAAGCTTGCTTGGACGCAGGGGTCTGGAAAGCTTCACGGGAGTTACTAACGTCAAATGCTAATGATGTTACTAATGACTATTAGATGATTTTGGGTCAGTAGTTTGTCTAAAGTTTATTTATAAATTCGCATCAGGCATTAATTATCTACCAACGCAGTTACTTACGTCAATAGATGTAAAGAGTCAGAGGATAATTGCATAAATTATCCCTGCTAGCGCATTGCAATATCAAATTTTATCTTAACGGGACTAAATAATCAAGTAGTTCCGAAGATGCAATTCGTTCGTAAATCTAAGATTTTTTAGACTTGGAGCCAAAAAATGAAACGTATTTTTGTTTCTACTGGTCACGATTTAACAGAATTTAAAAACGTAATGAACGCACTTACATAAGTTTTTCATAGTACCAAAATATGAATCAAAAATTTTATCGAATAGTAGCAACATTTTTACTTGTAGCTACTGTAAGTACTGGTTGTCGTTCGACAGATGATTATAAAAAACTAGCAGAAACAGGTGATAAATATACTCAAGCGGTTGATGAACTATTAACAACTGCTGGTAAAATTACAATTGAAGCTAGTTCAGAACAGTTATTGCAAGAAGACCGCAGATTAAAACCATTAAACATAACTGTCACCGCAACTCGCTATCAAGAAGTTTCTGAAGTCGATGAAAAACGACTACAACTTCTAAGAGACATAAGTAACCATAATTTTCTGTTACAAGCTTATTTTCAGAAACTGTTTGTACTTGCAGATTCTAAAGCACCTGAAAGTGCAAAAACACAAGTTGAAGGGATTGTAGGTAATATTAATAAAATTAGTCAAGGACTTCAAAAAAGTGACTTAATTACAAATCCAGGAGTGTTTTCAGGTATTAGTAGTTTAATTGTAAGTTCTCAAATTCGTGGTTTACTTCGAGAAGAACTTGAGAAACGAAATCAGACTATTATGCTTGAGCTAACAATACAAGAAGAATTGCTTAAAGCCTTAAGTGCTTCTATAGAAAAAGAAATCGCAATTATTAAGCAAATACGTGAGGAACGTTTCGTTATCATACCTCTTACTCAAAATGAATTAGTACCAAATGATGATTCATGGATAGAAACGCGAAAACAGATTCTTGTCATGCGAAAAAAATCAGAAGAAATTAAACAAGCAAGCCAGAAAATGGCAGAGTTTAAAACTCTTTTTCAAAACTTTGTTGAAGGCAAGTTAAGTCTAAAAAGTTTAAATCAATTTCTGAAAGATATTGATTCATTCCTTGCCATTCTAGAAGAAAATAAAAAAGCAATCCAAGAGTAATTACTAAGTAGGAGTAAATATATGTCATTACTAGTCCGTGAACAACTTCAGTTACTTGACCAGGGACGTGACCAATTAGTGGAAAAAATTTTCCAATTAGAAATACTTCTTAATTCACCTGGCGTACTAGCTAAGTTGCAAGAAGGTGCTGACAAAAATACAAAAATTAAAATTATTGAATCTGTACTTGATTTATCTCTCGCTCGCAGAAGACTGGAAAACGCTCTCATTGAAAAGATTGCGACACAGTTAAAAAGGCTTGAGCCAGAAATTCAAAAAGGTATTGACAATTTAGACAGAGCAATCAACGAAATGGATGAGGCAAATAATATCCTCAATTTTATAAACATATTAACAGGTATTATTGCTCGTGTTGTTGGGCTTCTTTAAATATTGTTTATTGCTCTAAATGTTTAATAGTATTGCCCTTTGATTTAGCAGGGTGCAGTAGGGCAATTTAATTTTCATGCCAAATTGTAATGATAAAAAACAGGAATAAATACGGCAATTATAGCGGTTTTCATTTGAGTCCAATACAAAATCTTACTCCCCTTCTCTTCCCGATGTTCGGAAGGGGTTGGGGGTTAGGTCTGTGTATTGGATGCAACCGAAAACAGCTATTCTTCCGTCACCGCTCCCAGTGTCTTCATAGCCATTTTTTGCCCAGCAGTCAACCCCGTAGCACCAACAATATTCATACCTTCATAAGGTCTTTCACTCACAAGTGTTTTTAAACACTCCCCCGTTTCCACATCCCAAAGTTTTATCGTTTCATCTTGACCACTGCTGGCAAGAATTTTACCATCAGGAGAAAAGGCAACAGTCCAAAGACGTTCGCTATGTCCCAAAAAAGTTCTCAAAACTTCTCCCGTGCTAACATCCCATAATTTCAGACTAGAGTCATCACTAGCAGTAGCTAAAGTTTTCCCATCCGGACTAAAGACAACAGACCACACACCGTTGCTATGTCCGGATAGAGTTTTCAAACATTCTCCCGTGCGAACATTCCACAATTTAACTGTATAATCATCGCTACCACTAGCCAGAATTTTTCCATCTGGACTAAAAGCCAGCGACCAAACCCCGTTGGTATGTCCTTGTAAAGTTAAAAGACAGCCAGCAGTAAAAACATCCCATAATTTTATTGTGTAATCACCGCTTCCACTAGCTATAGTCTTATCATCCGGACTAAAAGCCACCGACCAAACCCAATTATTATGACCTGTAAAGGTTTGCAAGCATTTACCGTTGCTGATATCCCATAATTTAATAGTACGGTCTGCTGAACCACTAACCAAAAGTTTACGTTCTGGGTTAAACGCTATCGACCAAACCCAATTAATATGTCCCGATAATGTTCGTATAGTTTTTCCTGTGCGGACATCCCAAAGCCTAACAGTTTCACTACCAATAGCTAAAGTTTTGTCTTCTGCTCCAAACGCAATTGCTAACACAACCTTTGTGTCACCCTGTAAAGTTTGACGACACTCTCCCGTACTGACATCCCATAACCTTACGGTACGGTCACCACCACCACTAGCTAAGGTTTTTCCAATCCCCTCCGGGGACGCTGCGCTAACAGCACTAAAAGCCAGCGAACGCACAGAACTATTGTAACCCTGCAAAGTTTTCAAGCATTGTCCGCTTGTAACATCCCAAAATTTCACGGTATGGTCATCACTACCACTGACTACCATCGGATATTGAGGATGAAACGCCACAGACCAAACTTGACTATCATGTCCAAGTAGAGTTCTTACACATACCCCTGTTTTGATATCCCACAGTTTCACGGTGCGGTCAAAACTACAACTGGCGATAATTGTACCATCAGGACTTAAGGAAATTCTTCTAATTAAATGTGTATGCCCCTCAAAACTTCTTAAAGTGGACAAAGTTGAGACATCCCACAATTTCACAGTACAGTCATAACTCCCACTAGCAAGCATCGAACCATCAAGACTAAAAACAAGTGATTCAACCGTATGCTGATGTGCTTGTACAGTTTTACGACAAATACCCGTACTGATATCCCATAGTTTTATTTTTCCGTCATTGCTGCCAGCTGCCAAAATTGCACCATCTGCACTAAAAGCTACAGAGACAAAGTAACGACTGTCTCCTTGCAAATTTTGTAATAATTTACCTGTGTTAATATCCCATAATTTTACAGTACAGTTATCACTCACAGCAGCAATAGTTTTACCATCTGGACTAAAGACGACTGTATAAATCCAATTAGTACATCCTTGAAAAACTTTTAAACATTCACCTGTTTCAACTGACCATAATTTCACAGTACGGTCATCGCTACTGCTTGCTAAAATTTTTCCATCCGGGCTAAAAGCGAGTGAAAGTACCCAACGAATATGTGCTTTGATAGTCAATATTGGCTTAGTATCTGCAACTTGCCATAAACGAATCTCACCTCCTTCTCCAGCAGTTGCTAACAATTTACCGTTTGGACTAAAAGAAGAAGCCAAAACGCTACCAAATTTTTCTGTAAAAACCGATTTGGCAAAGTCAGCATTTTGAAAATTGACACGAGCCAAATTAACATTTCTTAAATATGCCTGCCAAACAAATAATGATGAAAAGTCAAAGTTGCTTAAATCTACTTTGAGTTCGCACAGTAAATTAATAATATTACCCGCTGCATATCCACCTTGCTCTTGTGAGCGTAAAGTTGCAAGAATTGATTTAAAATGATTGACAAGTGAATCCTGATTTCTAAATCTAGGAATTAATTTTTCAATAACTGGTCGAAGAAGCAAGCGAACTTGTGCTTCACGGGTATAATCTTTTGCTGTTGCCTTAATTAAAGCACAACAGTTAAATAGTTCTAATTTAAATGGTTCTAATTTTAAACTACAAATTTCCTGGTATACTTGTTCAATCAACCTTGCTGTGATAAATTCCATCACCGCTGGTGCTTGTGTAAAAACAGAAGCGCTAATATTAAAATCTCTTATAACTTCAATTAGCGAGCGAGCTTTTAACGACTCCAGCGCCTCCAAAAGTTCTCTTTGCGATACAAAAGGGGCAATATCTTCTCGTAATTCTACTAACTTTGTCGGCTCGCGGTTAATTGCTAACCAATACATAATCTGCTTTTCCAAACCAGACAATCGCTCAAACTGTTGTTCTAAAAGCTCCCAAATATCACCAAAAATAGCCGTGCCTTCTGCTATAAATTGGGAAATATCTCCATAAAATAGTTCTTGTGTTGTGGTCGTTACTATCTTTAAAGCTAAAGGATGACCTCGATAATACTCAATTAATAATTGCTCCTGCTCTTGGGAAGCATACAAACCTTTATCTTCAAAAAGCTCGTGTGCTGCTAGCTCAGTTAAACCATTAACTTGTAAAGTGCGAACTGGTAAATTTTTGCCTTCATTAATAGCAATCCCTTTAGGCTTTTCACGACTAGTCAAAACTAAGCAACTTTGATGCGATGTTTGTCCAATTAACCTAAATAAATGGTCATAATTTTCATATTCTTGACAAAAATTAACCGCAGACGAAGGCAGACCATTACCACCATTACCTATAATTGTTTCCACATTATCGAGTAATAATAAGCAGCGCTTCTGGAGCAAATATTCCATTAAGCGTGATAACTTACCTTCTAAAGTTTCCGGTAAACTGTTTTCCTGTTGCTGATAAAAAAAATTAATCAAATCTGTCAAAAGCTCTGCAATTGGTGGTGCATTACGAAGACTTCGCCAAATCACATAATCAAATTCGCCTTGAATTTGTTTAGCTAATTTCACCGCTAAAGTCGTTTTGCCAATTCCACCCATCCCTAAGAGTGTAATTAAGCGACATTTATCTTGTTCAACCCACTGTCTCAGGGTAGCGAGTTCGTCTTCACGTCCATAGAAAATTGAGACATCAATCGCTTCTCCCCAGTCAACGTGATTTTGGATTTTTGATTGCTCCGCTATTGCTGAGAGCTTCGCTAATGGATTTTGGATTGTAGGCTCAAGATTTTCAAGATTTTCAATTGTGTTCTTGTGAATTCTATACCCCGCATTTTCTAAATGTCTTGAGATATTACTCCAATTTTTTACGGGTGCGCTCGTTAAATTCTCAATATATCGATACAAACCCCTGGAAAGCTCGACCCTCAATCCATTTGGTTCGCGGTTGAGTTCGTAAGCAATATCCGTCGGACTGTAACCACATAGCAAACCCCGTAAGCAAGCTTTTTCTACCGGAGTCAATTTTTTGCGATATGAATGCCTTTCTTGCTGCTTCGCTTGTGCTAAATCTTGATACAACTGCTCTAGATTCCAACACTCACAGGCTTGGGCAAACTTAGTCGCGAACTCTTCGCCTCGGGGCTGAGGGTTTAACGTCATTACAGTTTTAATAAAAATAGTTTTTATTAAAATACATTGTACTACAAGTATTTATACGCAGGCAGATTTACACACAATTTTTATGATTCTGTGAAAATAAGTATTTTGTGATAGACCTAACCCCCCTTCGTTGTGCAATTCGTCATCAATTGTTACCCAAACTGTTTGCGGCTGATAATAGTCTGTATTAATTGCTAGAAGCATTTCTTTGTTACTGAAAAGACGTGACCAAGGAACTATAGAACGTATTTGCTCACCAATCATTGTTTGTAAAGAAAAACTTTTTCCATCTCCAGATATTGGACGTAAATATTGGCGACCGCGACTTAATACTTTGTTTTTTCTTCTGATTTCTAAAATTTTCGCCAGTTCTTGATACACCCAATTATCTTCATCAAAAAAGTGTACTCCCCGACTTTATAAATGCTCCAAATTCCCCACCAAACATGGCTTATCGTAAATAACGGTCAGCACCATCCCCTATTCCTTGTCCATCAAAGCATTGTTCAGTACCGTAATAAATACAAGGAATTCCTAACGTTGTCGCGTTCAGAAAGAACTGTATCAAGTAAATGGCGAACGTCTGACAAGGTTAAGAACATTCGCCATTTTTTCAATATGTAATCCAATATGTAATAGTTGCGAAAAATTCAACTTATGCAAGCTGACTTACACAAGTTGTAAGGTTTACATGACTTTAGTCATGGTATAATCCATGACCTTTGCCTGATGGCATTAACTCCTGGAAATACTTATGCTAGTGGGGTAATAATCAATAAAGTTACGTCCTAAGTATGATGAAAATAAAATTAATGCCATTATTGGCTAGCGTTGTTACTGTTGGTGTACTCGCAGTTCCGTTTGTTGCTAATGCTAGTACTATTAATCACGAACAAATGTTGCTAGCACAGAGAGGAGAAAGACAAACTCAGGGAAATACTCGGAAAAATAGGGGACCTTGGGCAAAACTTAACCTCTCTGAGACGCAAAAACAACAAATGCGTGAGCTTCACAAGGAAACTCGCGAAAAAGTTCAAGGCGTTTTTACTGACGAACAAAAAGCTAAGCTAAAAGCTGCAAGGGAACAAGGCCGTCAAGGACAAAACCGTCTAAGCCGTAAGGATGTCATGGCTTCCTTAAATCTGACAGAAGACCAGAAAGCCAAACTTAAGTTAATTAGGCAGGAACAAAAAGTCAAGATGGATGGTATTCTTTCGGACGACCAAAAGGCTCAACTCGAACAAATGCGCTCTTCACGTAAGCAAGGTTGGCAACAGCGAAATAGTCGATAATCGACTTTTTGATTCGGGACTCTCAAAAATATAGCTGTAATTGGGTGTTGTTAATAGGGTGCAAATGAATAGGCATTATTTTTGCTGTGGGACAGTACTTATATTGGGACGCATCTACCACCAATTAAGTGAATAATGTATGTGGGCATTAAATTTTAAAATTATAACTATTATTATCCAGATATTATCGACGAACCGCCAAGAAGCCAAGGTAGCCAAGAGGAAGAGAGTGAAAAAACAAACAAAACATTGTAAAACACAAACTCTACTTTAACTAACAGTATTTTTCCAAAAATTATAGCTGCGGATATCTATATTTTCTTCACAATGCTACTGTTGAACTGTTATTTGTAAATGATGACATCGGTTATCAAGTTATTAAGCTAGAGTCTGCTTGTATAAAATTATCATTTATTATAATTTTTGTCTGTAATCACAAAATGTAGGTTTAAGAAGCTATACGACTGCTAAGCGCTATGCATAAAACGCAACTGACTGATGCGTAAAAAATAAATAGTATCAAATTTTACAGATTTTTACTGTGTAAAAAATCAACAATTTATTAAATTTCTCAGTGAGTTCCCCTGCATAAATCAACAGGCGATAGTATTATGAACTTTTTCCAGATAAATTTATGCTTTGTTGCATATCTTAAAGGTTTTTGATATTAAATATCTGTAAAGTCTGGGAAGATGAAATGTAGGGGAAAAATATTGCCTATTTCTGCTGGAGGTTTTTCTGCTGTTGAGGAAAGTTTTAGACAATGATTTTTAAACTTATGGGTAGAAACAAATTGAAGAGAAAAACTAAACAAGTATTTGTCACTTCTGCAAATCATAGGCAAAATAACTCAATTGTCAATCAATTAACTCTTTTAATTAAGCAGTTGTCTCCAAGTTGGCAAGCCTGTATACCTCTAGCTTGTCTGATTGTCTTGGCTTGGGGTTATGTCGCAGTTGCACAAACTCCAGCCGCAGCACCAGCCCCAACCACTGCGGAACTGAAAGTAGCGCTAGATACTCTGTGGGTCTGTGTTGCTGCCTTTTTGGTGTTCTTTATGAACGCTGGTTTTTGTATGTTAGAAACCGGCTTCTGTCGCCAGAAAAACGCTGTCAACGTTTTAGCAAAAAACTTGATTGTATTTGCTCTAGCTACCGTTGCTTTTTGGGCAATTGGTTTTGGCTTGATGTTTGGCAATGGCAATGACTTTATTGGCTTTAATGGGTTCTTTCTCCAAGGTGCAGATAACAGTCCCGCTACAGCAAAAGCGTATCAAGGGGTATTTGATGCTCTGGCTTGGGCGGGTGTACCCTTAGCAGCTAAATTTTTATTCCAGTTGGTATTTGCTGGTACTGCTGCCACGATTGTTTCTGGTGCAGTTGCTGAACGGATTAAGTTTGTTGACTTCCTTATCTTTAGTCTCTTACTTGTAGGTATTCTCTATCCAATTACCGGACACTGGATTTGGGGTGCTGGTTGGCTTGCAGATAGAGGTTTCTGGGATTTTGCAGGTTCCACAGTGGTTCACTCTGCAGGTGGTTGGGCAGCTTTGATGGGAGCAGCATTTCTCGGCCCCCGCATTGGTAAATATCAAGGTGGAGAGAGCATTGCGATGCCTGGACACAATATGAGCATTGCAACTTTGGGCTGTTTGATTTTGTGGTTGGGTTGGTTCGGCTTTAACCCCGGTTCAGTGATGGCTGCAGACCCAGGTGCAATTACTCATATTGCCTTAACTACCAATATGGCGGGTGCTGTTGGTGGAATTGCTGCGACAATCACAGCTTGGCTGTATTTAGGCAAACCTGACCTTTCGATGATTATTAACGGTATCTTGGCTGGTTTGGTAGGAGTCACAGCAGCTTGTGCCTATGTAACAATCACTAGTTCTTTTATTATCGGTTTAGTTGCTGGAGTAATAGTGGTTTTCGCTGTTACTTTCTTTGACAAAATCGGCATTGATGACCCAGTGGGAGCTACTTCTGTTCATTTAGTCTGTGGTATTTGGGGTACTCTTGCGGTCGGTTTATTTGCTGTCGGTCCTGGTGTTTATTCCTGGTACGGTGAAACTCTTGGGCCTGCGAAAGGTTTATTTGCTGGTGGAGGTTTAAGACAGCTTATTACCCAGTTCATTGGTGTGATGTCTGTTGGTGGTATTACTGTTTTGCTCAGCAGTATCTTTTGGATAGCGTTAAAATCTACCCTCGGTATCAGAGTAACTCGTCACGAGGAACTGGAAGGCTTGGATATCGGTGAACACGGTATGGAAGCTTACACCGGATTTGCTAAGGAGGCTGGGCCTGCTGGATTCGGTGAAGGGAGCGATTTTGGACAAGTTCCACCACGGGGAGATTTACCTCGGAGCTACTAAAATCGTTTCAGTAAAAGCCTGATACAAATAGGTTATGTAGAGACGCGATTTATCGCGTCTCTTGTCGTCTCTTGTCGTCTCTTGTCGTCTCTATATTTTGTATGTGTTTCACAGTTAAAGCAAAGCCAGCCACCCAGCCACACAGCCACACAGCCAGTGACTAAAGTCGAATGGCACTAAGAAAAGCTGTAAACCAAGCAGGGAGCAGGGAGCGGGGAGCAGGGAGCGCTTGTGGGGAGGCAGGGAGAAAGTACAGAAAAAGTTTGATAGCTTTTAAGTCGTATTTATGTGAAATCTAAATTTTCTCCCTGCTCCTGCTCCATTCTCCCTGCCCCCTGCACCCTTCTCCCTGCAAGTGTTTCATAATTTCTTAGTGCCATTCGACTAAAGTCACTGTCTAAAAGCTGAAGTCCTCTAAAGAGGACTAATAAAATATAAGATTTTTGGGAGTATCTTAAGATAAAAGTAAAAGATAGATTTTAATTACTATGATATCAGCGAATAGTACTAAATTTTACACGTTTGAAGAATATTTAACTTACGACGATGGTACAGATAATCGTTACGAATTGATTGATGGGAGATTAGAATTAATAAATCCACCAACTTTTAAACATTTGCTGATTTCTAAATTTATTGAACAGAAATTTGATTTAGAAATTAAACGCTTAGGTTTACCCTGGCTATGTTTCCGAGAAGCGGGTGTGAGAACTGGATGGCGAAAATCAAGGTTAACAGATGTGTATGTATTAACTCAGCAACAAGTTTTAGAGCAAATTGATGAGTCAGCAGTGTGTCAAACTTCTCCTTTATTGGTGGTAGAAGTAGTAAGTCATGAATCAGTAAAACGAGATTATCGTTATAAGCGTTCTGAATATGCAGCTTTGGAGATTCCTGAATATTGGATTGTAGACCCAATAGAGTCGAAAGTTGCTGTTTTATTATTAGAAGATGGTTTGTATGAAGAAACGGAATTTACTGGTGATAAACAAATAGTTTCTCAAACTTTTCCGGAATTATCTCTGACTGTTGAGCAAATATTCGCGGCTGGTAATATTCTTTAAAAAGTTATCTCGTATTAATTTTCTATTGTCCAATCCTCAAACCGTAAACCAGGTATGCGAGAAAAATCTCGTTGGTTGCGCGTTACTAAAATGGCATTATTAGCAACAGCAATTGACGCAATTCGTAAATCCTGTGTACCGACGCGAAGTTTTTGACGCTTAAATTCAGCGTAGTAATTAGCTGCATCTTCATTGAACTGTAATATATTTATACTTATAAAATCTTCTAATGTTTCTCGCAATTGCGTGTAAGCAAATACTAACGCTTCTGGTGAATCAGCCCTTTTTATACGGTTGAGCCTACCATACATCTGCTCTTCAAATGTAACAATTGTAGTGGCTAGATGTTGTGAAGAAATTGCATTCACACGTTTAATGACTAGCGGATATGACCTTTGAAAAAGCGAAAGAGTATCTGTATCTAATATCCACAAACTCACTTATTTTCTTCCTGTGTATCTAGCTGACTATAATACTCTTCTTGTTCTGCATCAAGTTCACGTCTATATGCCTCAATATCCGCTAACATATCATTAAATTGTGGGTCATCCTTATACTTACCAGCAAATTTCATCCAAGGATGCTCTGATTTGGGTGCTTCAATCACTGCTGTTACTATTTCTACATTTTGCAAGCGAGTATTCACAAGTTCATTGAGGTTTTTTAGCGCTTCTTCACGTGTTGAGGCAGAGACAAATAAATCTGGCTGACCCCAAACTGTTGCTTGATAACCGTCTTCTTTTTCTTCAACTAATACTGAATAATTAAATGTTGATAAGCTATCAGTCGTATTTTTTACCAAATTAGTAGTCATAAAAACTTTCCTTTAAGCCAATAATTCATCTACTGCTATACTAAAGCCTTTCAAAATTTTTTGTATGCTGACCACTTGACCCGATGTAAACATAGAAGCTTACTTGCCTATAAACTTTGTACAACACTGAGAATACCAGTACTAATCATTTTAGACCTGCCAATTTGGCTAAAGTTTAAAATTCCTCAAGGTTAAAAGGTTATAGAGTATTAATTCTCTATTGTCCAATCCTCAAACCGTAAACCAGGTATGCGGGAAAAATCTTTCTGGTTGCGTGTCACTAAAATGCTATTACTAGCGATAGCAATTGACCCAATTCGTAAATCTTGCGTACCGACACGAGGTTTTTGACGCAGTAATTCACCATAGCAATTAGCAGCATCCTGAGTAAAAGCAAGCACATTAACAGTGTTGAAATAATTTAATGTTGCTTGTAGGCGAGAGTAGGCTGTAACTAATTTATCTAAAGAATCAGCTTGCTTAATTACATTAAATCTCCCACGTACTTGCTCTTCAAATGTTATAATCGTGACGGCTATTTTATCCGGACTTGTATTATTAATCCGCTTGCTCACATTAGGATGTCCATTTTGGAATAGTGAGACATGGTCTGTGTCCAATACCCACAAATTCACTTGGCTTCTTCCTTTGCATCAATTTGGCGATAGTATTCTTCTGTTTCTGCATCCAGTTCGCGACGATACTCTTCTATATGTGCCAGCACCTCATCAAACATTGGGTCATCCTTAAACATACCAGCAAATTTCATCCAAGGATGTTCTGATTTGGGTGCTTCAATCACTACTGTTACTATTTCTACATTTTGCAAGCGAGTATTCACAAGTTCATTGAGATTTTTTAATGCTTCTTCACGTGTTGGGGCAAAGACAACTAAATCGGGTTGACCCCAAACTGTTGCTTGATAACCGTCTTCTTTTTGTTCAACTAATACTGAATAATTAAATGTTGATAAGCTATCAGTCGTATTTTTTACCAAATTAGTAGTCATAAAAATTTTCCTTTAAACCAACAATTCATCTACTGCTATACTAAGCCTTTCAAAATTTTTTGTATGCCGACCACTTGACCCGATGTAAACATAGAAGCTTACTTGTCTATAAACTTTGTACAATACTGAGAATACCAGTACTAATCATTTTAGACCTGCCAATTTGGCTAAAGTTTAAGATTCCCCTAGGTTTGTTTTACTCTCAGCAGGTGGCAAACTCGGTAAACTGACGCATATAAGGAGAATGAAACCCTAAAACAATATCGTCTTTCGGCACACCTAGTTCGACTAGTTGTGTAGCAATTCCGACTTCTGTACCGTCGTGTTGTATCCAGATTTTGCCGTCTTTTATGTCTATATGCAAGCTACATCCATGTGTTCTACGATTTTCGCGCCAACCTGTATGTAGTAAAAGATAGTGGTCGCGCTCAGTATCGATAATTGCTTGTTTTTCGATTTCTTGTATTGGGAATGGTCGTTGAGCGCGTTCTAAAATTAACTGTTGGATGATTTGACGATATTGCTCTACAGCCATTGGATTATAACCTCCTTTTTTTCATCGTAAACCACTAATTGAATTTGAGTTCGTTCAATCACTGATTTTATAAAGCGACGCTGAAAAAAAGTATTATAAATAGACTCCGGTACTGCAAGAAAAAGTTTTCGCTCAGGTTCAAATTCTTCAAGAGCAAATTGATAATTTATCAATTGTCCAACTGCAGTGTGAAAGTCTGACACTTTTGAGCTACCAATGAAACCCTTGATTTCAACTGCTATTTTTTCTTCTGCGCGTTGGGCTGCTAACATTTCTGCAGCTAAATCAATTTCAAAATCTACATCTCCAACGCTCATTTCATAAGGGTCGGCAGTAATTGTCCATCCTTCTTTCTCCAGAGCCGTTCTAACTGCGTCGTGAAAGCGGTCTTTAGCCATTCAGCTTTTCCTGATGCAAAATATCACAAAATTTAACCGATATTCCAATTTTATCTTTAAAATGGGGCGTTGCTGATTAAAAATGTAAATTGCTCACATACTACCAAGGCTAATTTTTCCCTGCCGAGTATTAATATTTGGTTGTCTATATCATATGTCAAATGCACCCAAGAAATAATGTAAAAATGTTACATGTAAAGTCTATATGTTGAGGTCATTTTCTAGGCAGCATTCTCATGATTATACGTTTCTTCAATCTCATCAGAGTAATTGAACATAAAGACAAATTTACTTTTAGGTAAAACCAGGGTTGGTAAGTAAAGTGGTTGGTCATCCCAATTTTTCTTCTTCTCTCCTTTTTGATATGCCACAACGAGTGTAGGAACATCTGGGTAGTCACGTTTAGCATTTGTCAACCATTTACTTGTACCAAAACCATAACCAAACCATTTCCCTGGTTCTTGACGTGCCATATCCAACCCTTTATCACCGTTACCACGACGAACATTAAGACGACCTTTTTGAAGACCTTGAGCTTGCATTGCCTTTAGTGACTGTAGGACTCGCTTAAGCCGTTCTTCGGATACACAGCATATACCGTCTTTATGGCAGATAAAAGCGATGAATACTAAATATTTAGGGTGCTTGCTATGTAAAACCTTCAAAGCATCATCCTCTTGACTGCTAAAAGTGAAAGACCAGGGTGATTTAAGTTTTTTTGAATGCTTGAAGAGAACAGCAGACTGATGAGTATCAGTTTCAATTAAGTATATTGACGAATGTATTTCAGAAGCGGAAGTAATCGTAACTCGGTGTCCACAGTTAACCAAACGTACAAATGCGGCTCCTTCTAGAAATTCGCAATCATTAATCACTTCTGTATTTACGTATTATATATAGTATATTTACTTTAGCATAAAGTATATACTATGCCATAATTAAGTAAGGTACACTTAACTCTAATGTAAATATTTTTTCTCAGCTAAAAATATTCAATAATTGCATAGTGTACTTGTTATAATCAGGCTGATAAGCATTGAGGAAAGCTTGTAAAATGCGCCAATTTTCCCTTGGAGATATCCACAATCCCCACAGCAATGTTTTGGAACAAGCTGCAACTGAACCAATCATCCTCACGAGCGAATCGCAAGCTAGCTATGTAATTATGTCAGCGGAAAACTACGAGCAATTAATCAATCGAATTGCTCAATTATAGCGGTTCTCAGTCGAGTGAGGTACATAATTAAATTAGTGAATTATTGTGGGGTGGGCATCCCTGCCCGCCCTTGTGTACCTCACCAGAGTAGGAATTGCTATAGAAGATTTAATTTTAGGTCAACAAGCACAAATGGCTGTGGCTAATTCTAAAATCGCTGCTCAAATCGTGAAAACGCCTTCAACTGACTCCCATTACATAATAAAAGCCAAAATTAAACATTATCCCGCACCCAATTTCTCAAAGCTTGAATTGCTTGGCTGCTACCAACAACTTGACTTTGCTGGACGTATTGGTTTACTAGCTCAATTATCGGAATATCTGGAAAAGTTGGACTAAAATCTGACTCTATATATTTTCCATTTTTTAAAACATTAATTTGTAACCCTTGTTTTCCATATCGCCACAGTTCTGGAACTTCCAAAACTTGGTAATTATCTAACTGTGTACGAGAAGTCAAATCAATTTCTATGGCTAAATCTGGAGGTGGATCTACACTCATGTCCAGGCGATTTTTACCAATTACTGCCGCTTGATTTTGAATGTAAAAACAGGCATCTGGTTCCACCCCCTGACTCATTTTTTCGTTTTTGAGGGTGGTTGAACCTAAAGCATCATAGCTGATATTTAGTTCATTGAGTAAAATTTTGACTATATCGCCAATGATTTCTTTGGCTTTTTCATGTTCTGGTAAGGGAACCATAATTTCTAAAAAACCATAACTAAAGGAAATTCTGGCAGCCCTATGTTCTCCCAATTCCTCCAAAATATTTTCAAATTGCTGCCAACTAACATACTCAAGTAGTAGTTGCTGTCCCGGTTGAATCCTTAATTGTCTTAACTCTAATAGCATAAAGATTCATCCAACTCTTTTACTACAATCCTACAGACAGAAAACCAAGACCAAACCACCAAGTATCTAGTTTTTTTAGAATAAATCTATCAGTACGTACGTAGGAAAATCCTGTCACTTTAATACTTACCTTTTTCCCTCGTTGTTATTCACTTTTGCCGCAACTAACCGAACCAACTCAATATCCAAATCTAAAGACTCAGCAATTTGTTCTAATGTTGCACCCAAATTCAACATTAAAGGAACCGCTTCTAATTTCCCTTCTAGTCTTCCTTCAACTTTTCCTTCCTGTTTGGCTTCTTGGTAAACTTTGGTTTGTTTTAACTCGCTAAATCCAAACATTTGTTCTATCTCCTTTCGACTTTTTTGGGGAAATTTGTAGACGATAATGGTTTCTATTAATTCGAGAAATTCCCGTTGGGTTATTTCCGAGCCTATTTGTTGTTTTGCAAGGTCGATTAACTCCCTGGCTTTGTTGACAGCACTGGATTCTGGCTCCACTACTAATTTAACAGTCCCAATGGCAATTGATGGTGATGTTGTAGAGTCTAATTCGTCCAAGTAGATGCGGGTAACTCGGCCGGATGTGAGTAATTCTATATACCTTTGGGTTTCCCCTATGTCTATGTTGCGGCTCGGATATACGACTACTCCACGCCAATTGTTGGTAAGTTCGGTTTTGTCGAGGTAAAGAAAGATTTCCGTAAATAGACGAGAGTAGAATTTTTTATCGGGTTGAAATTGGACTTCGACGAAGTAGATAGGGGATGATAGGTTACTTTTGGGGAGAAACACACCATCGATGCGGAAGGCAAGTTGTTTGACTTCCACGGAGGAAAATTGATAGGTGTTGGCAATTTCTGGGGGTTGGTTGATGAGTTCAAAGAAGATGCTGGGGAAACTTTGGAATAAGCGGTAGAAGATAGTGTCGGTTTTCACGCTGGTTGATGTTGCTTTGGTGGCGTAATTTTTTGATTTTACAATCTGGAACGGCTGGAACTTTAGCTTTAATAAAAAAATTCTGTAAACATAAAATGTACGGGAATGGTAGTTGTTTTTATTTAAGCATCCTAAGTATAATTGCTACTCTTTGCGAAAGCTCCCAGAAGGGATAAGGGACAAACAAGATAAAAGCAAAACCTTGACTATTCAAACACAGAAAAATTATGCTGTGTACAATTGTGCATACTATAATAGTTTATGGAGTATGAATGGGATACTAATCAAACACCAATCCAATCGCCAAAAACATGGTATTGACTTTGCTGATGTAGTGTCTGTATTTACAGATGATTTTGCTATCACTGTGATGGATGAACACCCAGATGAAGAACGATTTGTGACGATAGGGGTGGATGCTTTAGGTAGATTTATAGTTGTAGTTTATACGTGGCGGAGCGAAACTTGTATTCGGTTAATATCTGCTCGTAAAGCAACTAATAGAGAACGTCAGCAGTATGAGGAAGAGACATAAATTATGGATACTGAGTATGATTTTAGTAAAGGTAAACGTGGAGCAATTGAACCAACGTCTGAAGGGAAAACAAGGATTACAATTCGGTTGGATGATGATATTTTGACGTGGTTTCGCGAACAAGTTCATCTTGCTGGTGGTGGAAATTATCAAACTTTGATAAATAATGCGTTGCGTGAATATGTACAACAGCGTCGGGAACCTTTAGAGGAAATTTTACGGCGAGTTGTACGGGAAGAACTGAGTCAGATACAGATGCGGGTTAATGAGTAGGATAGCAAAGGCAAGTATTTTTGGTATATACTATAAATGCGCTTTGAGTGGGACGAGAATAAAGTTGAGTCGAATTTTTTGAAACATGGCATTCAATTCGAAGAAGCTGTAACAGTTTTTGCCGACCCCTATCTCCTGTTTACGGTGGACTCTAGCCATTCCCAGGGAGAAGAAAGAGAATGGGCAATTGGTGAAGCAGAAGATGGCTCAATTGTTGTGGTTGTTTTTACCATGCGAGGTGAGCGAATAAGGATAATTAGTGCGAGAAAAGCTACAAAAAGGGAGTGTCAACAATATGAGTCAGGAATCTGAGTTTCCTTTTGACAGAGCAAGACGAGTTACACCAGAAGAAAACCAAAAATTTAAAGATGCGATCGCGGATCAATTTGGGATTATACCGAGAAAGCGTGGACGACCTGCTAAGGATGAAGAGGAAAAGTATGAACCGATTTCTATCAGATTTCATCCTAAAATCATAGTCTGGGCAAAAGAAGAGGCAGAAAAACGAGGGGTAGGCTATCAAACGGTTATCAATGAAGCCCTATTGGAGAAAATAGGCTGATGCTAGGAACTTAAGCCATGTTAAAACCCAAATAAAGCTGAAACTATCACACTATACTCAAACTAACCAAAATGCGAATCGCCAAAATATTTGTTAATTTGTTAACTATTTATTATGGGTGCAATGCTTTGGGTGTTTCTGGTATCTGTTCTGGACAAATACCCTGACGCAACTCTGGGCGAGTAACGAAGTAATCTTTTAACCAGTTACAGCCGCGTGTTAATAAATCATCTAATCCTTCTAAGCGCCAGACCCTAACTGTACCACCAGAACCGACAGCAGTAATTAGCTTACCATCCGGGCTGAAACTTATGCCATTAATACCTTGTTCTCCAGGAATTGTATATTCAGCTAATTGTCTCCCTTTTATATGCCATAGCTGAAGTATTCCACGTCCTCCTGTAGCAATTAGCTGTCCATCGGGACTAAAACTTAAGCTAAAGACCTCTCCTTGAGTAGAACGCTGTCCATCTGGTACAAAACTGTTACTGAAAATAGAACCCTGGTCGAGCGTAACTATCTGCTGACCAGAAAAATCCCAAACTCGAGTATCTTTTCCCGCAGTTGCAATATATTTTCCATCTGGACTAATGCTTGCCGAAGTTAGGAAACCTTGTTGACTCTTAAATTCTAAAACCTTTTGTCCAGATAATTTCCAAATTCTAACAAAACTATCTTCTCCTACAGTGACTAAGCCTTTACCATCTAGGCTAAAAATTATGGCTGATGCTCCACCTTTGTGTTTATTAAACTCAGCTAATAGTTGTCCTGATAAATTCCAAAGTTTGGCAGTACTATCCTTGCTTGCTGTTGCGAGGTACTTTCCATCTGGGCTAATACTTACCCAAGAAATTCTATCTTTATGACCTTTCCATTGTGCTAATAATTGCCCGGATAAATTCCAGACCCTAATAAATCCATCTTTTCCAACTGTAAATAAACGATTACCATCTGGGCTAAAGACAACACTCCAGATTTCACTCTGATGTTTTAACTCAGTTAATAAACGTCCCGACAAATCCCACATTTGAACACCACCAGAACCTGAAGTCGCTAATAATTTCCCATCTGGACTAAAAGTGACCCAATATCCTCCTGCTGTGTTCTTTTCCCATTGAGATTTTTTGTTATTTGGTATTGCCCAGAGTCTTACCGTACCATCATCTCCTGCTGTGACTAAAAGCTCTCCTTTAGGACTAAAATTCAAACTATTAACAGCACCTTTGTGTCCTTTAATTTTTTTTAATTGTCGAAACGCTGAATGAAAATATAAAGACCTATCAATAACTGCACCTTTTGATTGATTATTAGTTTCCTTCGAGGGTTTATTATTCCTCCTTTGATTAGGCATATCCTTATCGATACTTAAAATACTTACACTACCCTGTTCTCCTGCTGTTGCTAAATATTGTCCATCTCGGCTAAAGCTGAGGTCTTTAATTGCACCTTGTTCGTTTTTATAAGGGTTACCTAATTCCTTGCCATCTAAATCCCATAGTCTAATTGTACCATCATCTGAAGCAGTTGCTAAATCTTTCCCATCTGGACTAAAAATTACACTATTAATTTTATCATCATGCCCCTTGAATTCTGCTATATTTTGTCCGGATAAATTCCATAAACGCGCATAATTTCGCTTGTCAATCTTTGAATAAAGCCCTCGAAAAATAAACTTAGAATCATCACTTCCTGTTGTAACAATAGATTGTCCATCTGGGCTAAATTTTACACAATTAACGAATTGATGAGCATGAAACTTTTGTAATTGCTGCCCTGAAATAGTCCAAATTTTTACAGTGCCATCTATTGATGCTGTCGCAAGAAGCTTTTCATTTGGGCTAATACTAACACTGGTGATGAATTTTTGATGATGATTGAATTCAGCCAATAATTTTCCCGACAAGTCCCAAATCTTGGCAATACTATCTTTTCCAACTGTAATCAAATTACGTCCATCTGGGCTAAAACTAACACTGTTAACACCCTCTTCATCTGCCTTGAATTCAGATAATTTATGTCCAGATACCTTCCAAAGCTTTACTGTTCCATCACTTCCTGCTGTTGCAATTTTCTTGCCATCTGGACTCAAAGATAAACTTTTAACTTTACCTTGTTTTGCATCAAATTTGTTTTTTTCATCAATGTTATTAATTATTTTTTGTAAAGATAATAAAGGACTGAATACTGGATATTTTTGGAATGACTTTGGATTCCCAAATAATTTTTTAACATTTTGTCCTATCTTAACAGATGACAATAAGGATTCTATCTCTTGATACTCAAATCCTCGTAAAATATTGATTCCAGCCACTTCGAGTTTTGTCGCTTCCTGAGCTAATTTCAATTCTTTTAGAGCTTCATCTTGTGCTGTTTGAGCTAGTTGAAGGTTTTTATTAGCTGTTTCTAATTTTTTTTGTGCTTCCTGCGTTTGTTTTTTCGCTACTTCTAGGCTTCTTTTTGCAGATGCAAGCTCATCTCTAGCTTTTTGAGCTAAAAATTCCGCTTTTTGTTGTTCTCCTTTGGCATTTTTAGCTTCTTCTTCCGCTGATTTTGCCTTCTTATTTGCCGCTAGAAATTGTTGTTGTGCGAATTCAACTTTCTGATTTGCAGTTTGTAAATTAGCATTAGCTCTCCGGAATTTATCATCTGCTTGATTAGCTTGGCTTTCCGCTGCTTTTTTGACTTTTTCTGCTTGTTTAGCTTTACTTTCCGCTTGTTTAGCGTATTTATCTGCCTGTTTTTGTTTATCATTTGCTGTTTCTAGTACTTTTTGTCCTTCCTCTTTTTGCTTCATTAGTGTCTTGATATTTTCTCTAGCTTTCCTGAGTTCAAAATTTGTGGAACTTAGTTCCGACTTTGTAGAATTTAATTGAGATGCTGCAAAAATTCGCTGTTGTTCCGCACTGCGAGCAAAAATCAACGCAGCAACAGCACCAATAATAGAGACAGCAAGCACAATCAAACCAATACTAATCCGTTGATTTGTCTTCCTTTCCACCTCCGTTAAGCGCTGTTTCGCGTTCCTCTCTTCCTCCAAAGCCTTATTTTGTCTTCCTTCCGCCTCCCCAACCTTCTGATTTAACTCGGCTTCCACACTCGCAGATAAAAACCGATAATCAGCATCGCTTAAACTCTTCCCATCAGCCCAAACACGAGCAAATTCTAAATCTTCCCCTCGTAATAAACAAGACTCATCCTCATATTCACTCTCTTCCCAAGCATTAAAATTATCAGTATAGGGACGTAATTTATCTAACTCTGTCTCAACCCAAATTAAATCAAAAACATTCTTATAAATTTGGTTATAAAGCTTTAATTTTTCCTGCTGTTCCACCACTAACCCAGTCAAACGCAACCTCATTTTTTCTGGACTACCATCAACAGCAATCTCTCCCTCTTGCAAAATTTGCTGATACAAACCCAATAAACTACCAGCAAATCTATCATCAATCACAAGCCTTTCCCGTATTGTTCTTAAATGTGGCGGTTCATCTAATGATTCCCAATTATTAATTATTTTTTCTCTCACTACTTTCCCCACCCAATCTAAAGCATTAGGTTCTGGGATATAAAGTTCTGAATATGTAGATAATTCTTGCAACAGTAACTTACAAACTTTCTGTGTCAAAAAAGGTTGCCCACCTGTCCAACCTAAAACCCCTTTCATCACTTCTTGAATATTGCTTACCTTCCCCCTCAATCCTTTTGCTAATGGTTTGATTTCATCTTCTTTAAAACCGTTAAGTTGAACTGCTCGACCAATATTAAACGGTGTTCGCCTTTTATCCTCAATTAAATCGCTAGGAGTAGCAACACCAAGCAAAGCAAAAGTCAAACGGTTATATTCTGCATTTAAAGTTCGCTTCTCATAGCAGCTTCTAATTAGTGCAAAAAAATCATTGGAGCGGAATTTTAAACTAAGAATACTATCAATTTCATCAATAAAAATAATTATATTACTATTGACTTTTGGCAGCATTAACTCTTCTAGAAACAACCCAAATCGCTGCACAGGAGATAAATTGATGCGTTCATTCCACCAAGTCAATAATTCTTCTGGTGCTTCCAGAATTTTCAGTTTCGTCACTAAGATATAAGCGATACCCGTATACCATTGTTCTGGGTTGCTTTCATCGCTACCGATTTCATTCAAATCAATTTTGGCACAAGCGAACCCTTCATCTTGCAAACGTTTCATTGTTTGGTTTAGCAGACTGGTTTTACCCATTTGCCGGGAGTTAAATACAAAACAAAACTCCCCTGCTTTCAGCCATTGATAAAATTGCGAGTCAGCTTGTCTAAATACATAACTGGGGGCATTTTCTGGTAAACTGCCACCAACTTTATACTCATAATCTGCTGTCATAATTTATTCACAAAAATAAAAAAGATACAGTGATTTGTACTAGTAAGTTACATTAAACAGCAACGACACCTGATTTAAGACCAGAGAATATCAAGTACTTATCAACTTGTCATTGACTTGTTATCGACTTTACTACAGAAACACTTATCCTTTAAGCTAAATTTTGTAGCCATTTCGATAATTTAGCCATGCCTCGCTCAGTAGTAATACGCGACAATAAATGCAAAGACAAAATTCTAGCTCGCTTGGATGGACAATACCTTAGTCAGCAAGATTTAGCTGACGAGTTAAAAATATCCCAAGGTACAGTGAGCAAGTTTATCAATATGCAACCTGTTGACCGTCCCATATTTATCAAGATTTGTGCAGCTTTGGGTATAGAAGATTGGCGAAGTATTGCCGCTCCCCCCATCCGGAAGCAAGCAGATGAACCAGAAAATGACGATTTTGAGGAATTAACCACCTCACCAACTCCACCACCATCACCAACCAACTATCTAGAATATCCAGAGGGACTGGTAGCACTGACTTCCAGCTTTTATGTGGAACGTTCCCCTGTAGAAAAGTACTGTTTTGAGGAAATTCGCAAACCCGCTTCCCTGATTTGTATTAAAGCTCCCCAGAAAATGGGTAAATCTTCCCTACTAACGAGGATTATTCAACAAGCAAAAAACCAAGGTGACGCAACGGTGATTATCAACTTTGAGCTAGGGGAGAAGGAATTTTTCAGCAACCTAAGTACATTTTTACGCTGGTTATGCGATCGCATTATTTTAGAATTGTCCAAAGATAATCAAACTTTAGGTACAGAACTACTAAATAAACTAGATGCACATTGGAAATTTGCTCAAAGCTTTGGTGCTAAGGTAGCTGTAAAAGATTATTTCGAGCGATATCTGCTTCCCCAACTGAACCAACCCTTGACTTTGGCACTGGAAGAGGTGGAGATATTATTTGAATACCCAGGAATTTATAAAGACTTTTTCGGACTTCTGCGGATTATGCATCAAGAGGGAAGTCAGCAGGAAATTTGGCAAAAACTGCGCTTGGTAATAGTGCATTCCACTGAAGCTTATATACCCATGAACATCAACCAATCCCCATTTAACGTGGGTTTACCAGTTGAATTACCAGAATTTACTCCTGAACAAGTCCTAGATTTAGCAAACCGTCATCAACTGCAATGGAGCGATATAGAAGTTCAGCAATTGCAAGCAATGATAGGAGGACATCCTTTTTTAGTACGTCTAGCTTTGTATAAAATAGCCCATCTGGAAGTCAACTTAACTCATTTGCTGGAAACCGCACCCACCGCAACTGGGATTTATAGAAATCATCTGCGCCATCTGGGGTTAATTTTGACACAACAAAGCGAATTAGGCACGGCAATGAAAGAAGTTGTCAATGCTACCAGTACAGCAAAATTCAGCGATGCAGTTAAGTATAAATTAAAAGCCCTTGGTTTAGTAAATCTGTTAAATGATGAGGTAAAACCACGGAACGAGCTTTATAGACTGTATTTTCAGAATTTTTAGTAAGTTAATAGAAAAACAATATAAAGTCGTTAATTACACGAACTTCTCAAGGTTTAAGCCGAGTATCCCTGGTGTTTTATTGAATTGTCGAGTTCAACCAACAATTCAATGTTACAAACAATCAGCAAGTTCAACAAATTACTTCTAGCAGCTTTGGTTTTGGTATCAGCAGCAACATTCAATAGTCCTAAAGTTGACGCAAGAAACAGCCAAAATCTAAATCTAACCCCATTACCCACATCAAATACTATTACAGCAGCACCAGAATGGAAAAAATTTTCTCCAGATGAAGGTAAATTCTCTATTCTCATGCCAGGTGAAGAAATTTTAGACACAACACCAGATAAAAGTGAGATGGATGATGGTGTTGAGTCTACAAAAATGTATCTGAGTATTCATGAAGAAAATGTGTTTCTGGTTAGCTATGCTGAATTTAAAAATGATGTGACCCAGGTTCCCTCAAATCAATTATTGGATTCTGCTGTCCAAGGAATGTTAAAGGATGGGAAAAAATTATTAAGTCAGCAAAATATTAATGTAGGTTCATATCCTGGGGTAGAAATTAAGTTGCGGATGAAAAAGAAGGAATGACTTTGACGGGTAGAATTTTTATTGTTAACCAACGGTTGTATATGCTCTTAGTTGGAAGCGATAAAAATCCTCAAGTCAGTGATATCAGAAAGTTTTTTGACTCCTTCCAGTTGATACAGTAATCATCAAATTACTGGTCGCGGAATAGTTTTTGTTGACAACTATGTATTGTAGAGACGCGCTTAAAATAACTCTTAGTTATGAGAAAATATCGCGTTTCTACATGATTCATTGATTCATAAAAACAATACGTATACTCACAAAAAACTGGCAAATCACAAACAAATTCTTCTGATTAGAGGACTGGTTTCATAAAGAATCCAGTTTTCTTTGTTTTTAGATGATTTGAGTGACGCAATAACTAGCTCTTTCAGAATCGCTTTTCCAAAGTTGAGCTATCCTAATCCACTTTCTCCTATCCTCAATCACACCACATCGACGATAGCGACTACCTTACCATCGCTATCATCTGGCTCACATACCAACAATTCCCCAGGTTGACAATTCAAAGCCCTGCAAATCCCATTCAACTTTTCCTGCATTAGTCGCGGTATTTTGTCAACTTTCCAAGGTCGAGAGATACTTTCAGCCTTATTTTCAATAATCCTTGATATACAAGGCTTTTAGCAGCTAAAATCTGTCGAACTAACCTTAAAACACTTTTTTGTTTGTTTTACAAGGGTTTCAGGTTCTGAGAGCGACTTATAGCGATTTGCGTTAAAACACTTTTTTGTTTGTTTTACAAGGGTTTCAGGTTTTGAGAGCGACTGATAGCGATTTGCGTTTAAACACTTTTTTGTTTGTTTTACAAGGGTTTCAGGTTTTGAGAGCGACTGATAGCGATTTGCGTTTAAACACTTTTTTGTTTGTTTTACAAGGGTTTCAGGTTTTGAGAGCGGCTGATAGCGATTTGCGTTTAAACACTTTTATGCCCAAAAAGGTAGATAGCGGGCATAGCGGGTAGATGTTGATTCAGATTCGTCTGCTTTGATCCAGCCAGCTTCTTTCGTATCACCAATAATTTGAGAAGCTATAGCTGTCTTGTCTTTTTCTCACTTAGACAAAACCTCTCCCGTAAAGTCTGGTTAGACATTCGTTGATTGTTAACATACAATAGGCAGCAATGCTGGTAGCAAGCTCGGATTCGGTCTTTTTTGCTCATGTCAGCAAAATCCTGATAGGCAAACAGCACTGCTGTAGTACGTGTGTCACCTACTCGAAAATCTGGTGCTGGTAGTTGAAACTTTTCTACTGCCTTTACAACTTTGTCAATGCCACTGCCTTTTTCTTCACATATACCGAAACGTCGCATGAGGTCGGCAAGTTGCTCATTGCGGGAGCGATATTCATCAATAAATCGCTCCACCTTAATGGGCGGAATGCCAGGATTAGATATCTCAATGCGATCACTATACATCTCGAACATTACAGAAGTACCTGTTGCGAGAAAATCCTGATGTACCAAAGCATTCGCAATAAGTTCTCGTAAAGCCTGTTTTGGGAACATCTTTACTTCTTCTCGCACAACTTCCTCGATAAAACGGTTTTGTGGCGCTGCTGAGTATATAAAATCTACTAATCCGTCAAAGCCAACAGCGTATCCTTTGTTTACTGTCTTGTCATCATGAGTTTGTAGCTTATCAATACCTTCATAGATAACAACACGAGGGGCTTTACGAGCCAAGGCAGGGGAAAAGGCATCCAGTTTTTTTGCCAAAAGGATGGCAGCTAGGTTTGTGATTATCCAAGCATGTGCTGTTTGTTGAATTAAATGTTGGCTTTGCAATCGTTCCAAGACAGCATCACGGGTAGTTGGATAGGGAATTTTTAACAGTTCAAAGTATGTTTGACTATCTAGCAGAGCTATTACATCATCAGGACTAGCATCAGAGCGAGCAGGTTGGCAAAACCAATCTTGTTTGTCTTCTGCAAAAATTCTCTTGAGTACATCTGGTGTCATCGGTATCAAATCTTCTCCAGTCCTCATTAGGTAGGCTCCCTCAAGCGGTAATGGTTGACCGACAGGACGGGTTGGCACTTCAAAAACCAGCACTCTTCCATCAGGGTGCAGCAATTCTGTAGCGTCTACCCGAAATCTAAGTTTGTCCACGATGCGAGATTTGATATCGTTGAGGTCGGTTGGAGATAAAAAAGCTTGGGAACCAACGACACGACGCGGGAGCTTATCAGTTACACCCAAAACCAAATATCCACCACCTTCATTGGCTAACGCTACGCAGTAGCGCAACAATTTAGTTGTATCGTACTGTTGCTTGGCTTCTTTGAATTCTAGCCGTTCTGTCTCTGCGGGTTCATTCAGCCATTTTTCAAGGGTTTCAAGGGTAATCATGCTCCTGAAGTTTTCATATATGAGGGGAGTTTTACCTTAAATTACATCACCAGTTGTGACATATTTCGCGACATTCACTAATTTGCGAAGGTTCTCTTGAGGCGATTCTAAGAAATTAATTTGAGACTAACGACAAATAATGTGAGACTCGACATCGTAGAATCGGGATGACTGGATTCGAACCAGCGGCCCCTTCGTCCCGAACGAAGTGCGCTACCAAGCTGCGCCACATCCCGGCATAAAACCGTAAATCATAACGAGTATATCACAAAAATTAGGGCTGTTTTTAAGCTAATTGGTAATTGGTAATTGGTAATTGGTAATTGGTAATTGGTAAAATAAAGAATTTCCCAAGTATCTCATCCCCACTCCCCACTCCCCACTCCCCCTCCTTTGCTACCATAACTCTATATATATAGTGGTAAAAGCAGACCGTGATTTTAAAGCCAGATTGGTTGCGAGTAAAAGCACCGCAGTGGGAGCGCGTAGGAAACGTCAAAGAAATCCTGCGGGATTTAGGACTAAATACCGTTTGCGAAGAAGCCTCATGTCCAAATATTGGTGAGTGTTTCAACGTCGGCACAGCCACCTTTTTAATTATGGGGCCTGCTTGCACCCGCGCATGTCCCTACTGCGATATAGATTTTGAGAAAAAACCCAAACCCCTCGACCCAGCAGAACCTCTAAATTTAGCGGAAGCAGTACGTCGGATGCGGTTAAACCATGTAGTTATCACATCCGTAAACCGTGACGACTTACCAGATGGGGGAGCTTCGCAATTCGGACGTTGTATCGAAGAAATCCGTAAAGTCTCACCCCAAACCACTATCGAAGTACTAATCCCTGACCTTTGTGGAAACTGGGATGCTTTAACAAAAATTTTAGAAGCACAACCCGAAGTCCTCAACCACAACACCGAAACCATCTCCCGTCTCTACCGTCGCGTCCGTCCCCAAGGTAACTACGAACGCAGCATGGAACTATTCAAAATCACCCGTGAACGAGCACCTTGGGTTTATACCAAATCCGGTATCATGGTGGGATTGGGCGAAACAGACGAAGAAATTCGCCAAGCCATGCGAGACTTACGAGAAGTGGACTGTGATATTTTGACCATTGGGCAATACTTACAACCCAGTCAAAAACACTTAAAAGTAGACGACTTTATTCACCCCGACCAATTTGCAGTGTGGAAAGCCTACGGAGAAGAAATCGGATTCTTACAAGTAGTTTCCTCACCCTTGACCCGAAGCTCCTACCATGCTGAACAAGTCCGAGAACTAATGAAACGCTACCCAAGAGCTAAAACAATTCAAAATTCAAAATAAGCGCTCCGCTCCACTTCGTGAACAAAATTCAAAATTAATGTAGGTTGGGTTGAGGAACGTATGCCGAAGCGGCACGCTGCGCGAACGCGTAGCGTCCGCTTCGGATAACCCAACATTAAGGGATTTGCAAATACAAAATATCTACCCCGTTGATAAACTGTTCCAAATCTAAACTACATAATTTAAATTTGTCTAACTCTTGTGGGGTGGGCATCCTTGCCCCGCCTCGGTATACAAATTAAATGTGGGACTGCTTATTAAACAATTAATATTTTGGAAGTCCTTAATAAAAATTGTTGGGTCTCGTTCCTCGACCCAACCTACAAACTGACAAAAAGATGAATGTAAGTATTTTGGGTGCAGGAGCGTGGGGAAAAGCCCTAGCTTCCCTGGCAACAACAAACGGTCATCAAGTACGCTTATGGTCTCGTTCTGGAACTGAAACTCTCGCGACAGTTCTACAAGAGTCCAATATTATCCTTTCTGCGATTTCCATGAAAGGGGTTAGAGAAGTTGTTAACCAAATAAAATCCTTACCCCTTTCGCAAGAAACTATTTTTATTACAGCAACAAAAGGTTTAGACCCCCAAACCACCTGTACCCCCTCCCAAATTTGGCAAGAAATTTTTCCTAATCATCCAGTAGTTGTACTATCTGGTCCAAATTTATCCAAAGAAATTCAACAGCAATTACCCGCAGCCACCGTGGTCTCTTCGAACATTGCCTCTGCTGCTCAGTTAGCACAAGTAGTCTTTTCATCCAATCGCTTCCGGATTTATACTAATGATGACCCCTTAGGTGTAGAACTTGGGGGAACCTTAAAAAACGTTATAGCAATAGCCGCTGGGGTTTGTGATGGTTTGCAGCTTGGAACCAACGCCAAAGCCGCATTAGTTACCCGTGGATTAACCGAAATGGTACGTGTTGGAGTCCATTGGGGTGCAAAAATGGAAACTTTTTATGGTTTATCTGGTTTGGGTGATTTACTAGCGACTTGCAACAGTTCTTTGAGTCGTAATTATCAAGTCGGTTATCAGTTGGCTTTGGGGAAAACACTAACAGAAATTCTCACTCACCTAGAAGGAACAGCCGAGGGTGTGAATACAACCCAAGTTTTAGTACAACGTGCTCAGCAACAAAATATTTCTGTACCAATTACAGAACAAATTTATCGCTTACTAGAAAATCAAGTCTCACCCCGTCAAGCATTAGAAGAACTTATGTCACGGGATATGAAACCGGAATATTTTTGATGGAGTGGGGAATGGGGAGTAGGGAGTGGGGGGTGGGGAATGGGGAGTGGGGAGTAGGAGGTAGGGAATGGAGAATCAGCAATTACCAATTACCAATTACCAATTACCAATTACCAATTACCAATTACCAATTACCAATTACCAATTACCAATTAACAGTCAGCAATTTAAGTCATCAATTCTTAACAATCACCTTGATGCCTTAGTAAATCTTCCTAAAATCATCAGGAAATAATCTACATAGCTATGTAGAAAGGACTATCCTAATTTATAAGCATATTTCCACCTGTCTATGTTTATACCAGGACATCAGGGCAAGCGTCAAGACATCATTCTTGATAAAAACGCTAAAGATTATGCCTATTTTACATTCTACTTGATTTTAATAGCTCGTATTTTCACGCGAAGTAAAGAGCTATTACTTATGGCAGAAAGTGTCAAGTGAGACATCCACATTTTTTTCAAAAAAAAACTTGTAAAAATGTTAGTTTTCGCAAAACCGTGGGAACTCTAACATCAGTTGATTAGCTGAACGCAATCGAATTGTTACCTGGAGCCATTGAGACCAACTTTATGCCAGCAACATCTTTTTACGCAGATGCAGCCTACGATTCCCAACATTCATCACAGGGCTTCGATCCAGAACTCGAAATTGAAGAAAGCGAGTTGACTGTAGAGGATATCGAAGAACTAGGGATGGCTGCCGCAGAGCGTGCTAATCTTGCTCCTACTGCCAACCGCCGTAGTACTGATTTAGTTCGTTTGTACCTACAAGAAATTGGTCGGGTACGTCTGTTAGGACGAGATGAGGAAGTTTCGGAAGCTCAGAAAGTTCAACGCTATCTGAAGATGCGAGTGCTGCTGTCAAAAGCTGCAAAAGACCAAGATGAATTACTTGCAGCCTATTTAAGAATGGTTGAAACTCAGGAGCGTTTGACTTCTGTGTTAGGACATCGCCCTTCTATGGAAAGATGGGCAAAGGATGCTGGTGTAGATGTGTTTGAACTTAAGCAAACTCTTTCCCAAGGTAAACGCCGTTGGGCTGAGATTGCTAAAATGACTGTCGAAGAGTTGGACAAAATCCAAAGCGATGGACTCCAATCTAAGGAACATATGATTAAGGCTAACCTACGTTTGGTTGTGTCTGTCGCCAAAAAGTATCAAAATCGCGGTTTGGAATTATTGGATTTGGTTCAAGAGGGGACTCTTGGCTTGGAACGTGCAGTTGAAAAATTTGACCCCACTAAGGGCTATCGCTTTAGTACCTATGCTTATTGGTGGATTCGTCAAGGTATTACACGCGCTATCGCAACTTCGAGCCGTACAATTCGCCTACCAGTCCACATTACCGAGAAGCTGAACAAAATCAAAAAAGCTCAGCGTAAAATTGCTCAAGAAAAAGGTCGGACTCCAACCCTGGAAGATTTAGCAGTAGAGTTGGAAATGACTCCAGCACAAGTGCGGGAAGTACTATTGCGGGTACCTCGTTCTGTTTCTTTGGAAACCAAAGTTGGTAAAGACAAAGACACCGAGTTAGGTGAATTGCTCGAAACCGATGGTGTGACCCCAGAAGATATGCTGATGCGGGAATCGTTACAACGCGACTTGCAACATTTATTATCTGATTTAACCACCCGTGAACGCGATGTAATTTTAATGCGCTTTGGTTTAGCTGACGGTCATCCGTACTCTTTAGCCGAAATTGGACGTGCTTTAGACTTATCACGAGAACGAGTACGTCAAATCGAATCCAAAGCCCTACAAAAGCTGCGTCAGCCAAAACGCCGCAACCTGATTCGTGACTACCTAGAATCCCTCAGTTAATGGTTGTTGGTTGTTGGTTGACGGTTGACGCCTTATAGTCAACAGTCAACAGCCAACAGTCAACAGCTAATAAATAGTAGTCATCAGTAATCTTAATAACAAACACATATTGACTTTTGACATGTAACGAACAACTACGAGCCTTTATTTCCAATGAATTCAACCGCTTATGGCAATTAATTTGCATTTAACTTAAGCGAAACTTTTGAGACTTTTTCTCTTAGATACAGTACCCGTAAGAATTGCATATTAGATGGCTTTACCCCCTCAGTTCGGTGATACTCCTCAAATTTTTTCATAAATATTCGCAATAAGTTTTTGTTGTTGCCAACAGGTCATTTTTTTTGCTATATTCTCAAGTAACGGGCTTTGTTGAGAAAAATTACTATGACAGTCTATTCCGCTGGTTCACTAAAAGCAGAACTGAACGAACGCGGTTGGCGCTTAACACCGCAACGAGAAGTTATATTACACGTTTTTCAGGAGTTGCCGCAAGGGGAACACTTAAGTGCCGAAGACCTTTACGAGCAATTGCAAGAGAAAGGGGAAGCCATCAGCCTATCAACTATTTATCGAACCCTAAAGTTGATGGCGCGTATGGGGATTTTACGGGAATTAGAATTGGGAGAGGGGCATAAACATTACGAAATTAACCAACCTTACCCTCACCATCACCATCACTTGGTTTGTGTCCGATGTAACTCGACCATTGAGTTTAAAAACGACACCATTTTAAAAGTTGGTGGAAAAGTTGCCCAAAAAGAAGGTTTTCACCTGTTGGATTGTCAACTGACAATTCATGCGGTTTGCCCTAAATGTCAAAGGTCTCTACTACCTTTATGAGCTTATCTTGAAGCAATGTATTTTCTAAATCTCCAAAACAAAGTCCGCTCATGCGGACTTTAGCGTACAGAAAATTAATTTATCAACTCAACCAAGCAGAGGACTAAAAACTTCCGCTTCTGACATCATTAAGGCTAATGCCATAATGCTCTTGAGCTTGTCGGATAGAACGCTTGGTTTCCTCACTTAAAGTACCATCTAGAGGTCCTTTATAAAATCCTTTCTCCTGTAATCGTCTTTGAATTTCCAAGACATTAAATTCGCTCTTGGATGAGGGACTAACTAAACTATGTAATTTACCTCGCGTGGTCGGACCCGCAATACCACTGGGTTTAAGGTAATTATCACTTTGGAAACGTCTAACAGCTTCTTGGGTGTAAGGACCGAAATAGCCGTTTGGTTCTCCTTGTAAATATCCGGCCTTAATTAGTTGCTCCTGCAAAAGTCTTACTGCTTCACCCCTGTCACCAACAGTGAGTTTATCTGCATTATTGTTACTGCTGCGACGTGGTGTACTGTCTTCCCCAAATCCAACACCCACAGGAGGCAATTTACGGTCTGTACCAGGTCCGACAATACCGTCAGCACGTAACTTATAGGCTTCTTGGAAACGTTTAACAGCTTCTTCGGTAATTGGGCCAAAAACACCAGTCGCGTTACCGTAGTAAAAGCCAGCAACACGCAATCGTTCTTGCAAAACCTTCACTTTTTCACCTTCATCCCCACGAGACAAAACATTAGGGTTATCGTCTTTGCGAGTAGCAGTAGTCTCCGCACTTGGTTTCTTCGCTGTTTGACTATTATTCTCGGTTCGACGACGTGCTGTAGTTGTATTTTCACTGCTAGGTTTGGTTGCAGTTGAAATACTATTCTCGGAGCGACTATTTGATGTGCTGGGTTTTCTGTTAGCGGTATTTTGTCTTTGGGGATTCCAGCTTCTTAATTTTTCGACAGTATCAGCTTCTGCAACACCATTAACCTCCATTCCCGCAGTTTTTTGGAAGCGACGAACGGCTGCTTCTGTAGTGGCATCATATACTTGAGTGATAGGAGCTTGATAAAGACCAACTCTTTTAAGTTCCTGTTGTAACCTGCGGACAGAAGGACCCCGGTCACCTTTTTCCAGCGCTAGGGCATTGGAAACGACACTAAGAATCGCCAATGTGGCAACCAGGGGTAACAAATATCGCCAAGCTTTGCTAGAAAACCTCTTCCAATTCGGTGTGCCTGAGGTGTTTAATAAACTACTCAAGGAAAGTAATTCAGCCGATAAAGGCTCCTCGTAGGCTCTAGCTAAATGTAAATACGCAAGATTCTCCATAGATTTTTCCTACACCATTTGTTTTTGTTCGATTGCAGCTTCGGCTTGATGTACTAAGTTTCGTAAGTTATCCAATGTTTGTATATTTACATCCTGCCATAAACCGCGCTGATGAGATTCTAATAGCCTTTCAGCAATATCACGTAATGCCCACGGGTTTTTTTCTTCGATAAATGATGCAACAGTCGAATCAAACACATACGCTTCGGCTACTCCTTGATACATGTGGTCTTCCACACATTTCGCAGTAGCATCATAAGCGAACAAGTAGTCAACTGTCGCTGCCATTTCAAAAGCACCTTTGTAACCGTGACGCATACAAGAAGTAATCCATTTTGGATTAATTACACGTGAGCGATACACTCTGGCAATTTCTTCTTTTAGTTTACGGACTCGTGGCTTTGCAGGAATAGAGTTATCTCCAAAATACGTTGTTGGATTTTTTCCTGTCAAGCTGCGTACAGCTAATGTTAAACCACCTTGAAATTGATAATAATCGTCCGAATCTAACAAATCATGTTCGCGGTTGTCTTGATTTTGCAGTACCACTTGCATTTGCTTTAAACGCTGCTCAAATACGAGTGGGGCAAAAATTCCTTCTTCTTCTCCCTCATTTGAGGAAGTGTAAGCAAAACAACCCCAATTGAGATATGCACGAGCTAAATCTTCATCATTCTCCCAGTTTTGTGAATTTATTAACCCACCTAGTCCAGCACCGTAAGCACCTCCTTTTGAACTAAAAATCCGATAACACGCTTGTTGTTGGGCTTGTTTTTCACTAAAACCTTGTTGCTGATAAAATTCCGTGTCTTGACACACTTGTGCGGCTAAGGGGTTATCTGCTTCATGTTCGTCTAGTGCCGCAACTGCTATAACTGCTTGGTCAAATAAATCTATCAAATTTTTAAAGGCATCCCGGAAAAATCCAGAGACTCTTAAAGTCACATCCACTCGTGGACGACCCAGTACACTTATTGGCAATATTTCAAAATCTACCACACGCCGTGCGACTCCATCCCAGACCGGACGCACCCCAAGTAGTGCCAAAGCCTGAGCTATATCGTCTCCTCCTGTCCGCATTGTGGCAGTTCCCCACATAGATAATCCTAGTGTTTTTGGATACTCACCATTCTCTTGAGCATAGCATTCAATCAGATTTTCCGCCGCCTTCCTGCCTACATCCCAAGCGACTTCGGTGGGTAAGGCACGTATGTCAACAGAGTAAAAGTTGTTACCTGTTGGCAGAACTTCCGGGCGTCCTCGTGTGGGTGCGCCAGAAGGGGCACTCTTTACGTATCTACCTTCAAGTCCGCGTAATAAATGAATGATTTCTCGGTCAGTTTGTTCCAGCCCTGGGAGAAGTTTTAATTTTATCCAATCTAGGGAATTGGTAATTGGTAATTGGTAATTGGTAATTGGTAATTGGTAATCGGTAATTGCGGATTGCTTTAAAATTTCTTCGACTAGAGTAATTGCATGTTCTTCGAGGATGGTTACTGCATCACCTACGGTACGGGTAGTTTTTTGGGTTTTTTCGGCTAAAATTTGGATGCTTTGAGTGGAAAGCAAGTTGCTAAAATTATCGGTCAGTGGGTCGATGTCTAAACCCCAGTCTTGGGAAATTGCGCGGGTTAGTCCTTGATTATTGGGGTTTGGTTGACGAGCAATAGCGATTATTAAATCCCGCAGTTGCCTTCCTGTGGGACATTTCCCAAAAATATGTAAGCCGTCACGTATTTGTGCTTCTTTTAATTCACAAAGGTAAGCGTCTGCTCGGTTGAGAAAATTTTGGATTTGAAATCTCTGATTTTCTATACTCGCATTGGTAAGTTCTAGTTCTAATCCCAAGTCACGATGGAGATTTTCTTGGAGAACTAATTCTGTGATGCGCTCGCTTATTAAAGGTAAACGTGTGGGGTCTAAAGTTTCGGCTTCATAATATTCGTCTACTAGGTTTTCCAATTTTTGCAGCGCTCCGTAAAGTTCTGCACGGGTTAAAGGTGGTGTCAGATGGTCGATAATTACTGCTTGAGCACGACGCTTTGCTTGGGAACCTTCTCCAGGGTCATTAACTATAAACGGGTAAAGGTGAGGAAGTGCTCCTAGTGCTACTTCTGGATAACAATTACTTGAAAGAGCGATGCTTTTACCTGGTAGCCATTCAAGATTACCATGTTTGCCCACATGAACCACTGCGTCTGCCGCAAAACATCGTTTTACCCAGTAGTAAAAGGCTAAATAATCGTGGGTCGGTTCCAAATCCGGTGCATGATAATTTAAATTAGGGTCTACATCATAACCTCTAACTGGTTGAATTCCCACAAAAATATTACCTAGTTGAATACCGGGAATAGGGAATGGGGAATGGGGAGTTGGGAGTGGGGAGTTGGGAGTGGGGAGTTGGGAGTTGGGAATGGGGAGTGCGGAGTGGGGAGTTGAGAGTTGAGAGAAGGATATGATTTTTGACTCCCAATCATCCGTTACATCCGTCTTACATCCGTTTCCCCAGCGCTCGTTTATACCCTGCTGTACTTTTTCTGGCAAGGAGATAAAGTATTTGGTGTACTCTTCTTCTGAAAGACTTTGCTGAATCGGACGCCAATTTTTTCCTTCTGGGTCATTGGTAATACCTGAAGTCAGAAGTTCTATTAGTTCTTCGCTACTTTTGGGGTAATTTTCTAAATGATAACCAGAGAAGTGCAATGCTTTGAGAATTTCTACGCAACTTGCGGGGGTATCTAATCCTACACCGTTGGCAAGGCGCCCATCTCGGTTAGGATAATTTGCTAATATTAATGCGATACGTCGCTCGGATGGCGCTTTGGAACGCAAACGAACCCAGTTTGCAGCCAAATCTGCAACAAATTGAATCCGCTCTGGGATTGGTTTGTAAACGACTACATCGGTTTCTAATTGGGTATTTCTGGCTTCCGAAGTTTTGAAAGATACAGCACGGGTAATAATTCTTCCATCGACTTCCGGAAGTGCCACATTTATTGCCATATCACGAGGTGACAGTCCTTTATTTTGCTCTTTCCACTGCTCAAAGCCAGAACTCGAAAGGATAACTTGGAAAACGGGCACATCTAATTTTTCCCATAATTCCAACTGAGGTCTTTCTGTATCTAATCGAGCTAAAGAAAAACTGGTGGTATTAAGTAGAAGGGATATTGGCTGCTCATCTTTGGGTTGGAAAAATTCTATTAGTTCCCTCTGGACTTCCTCTTCTCTTAAGGATGATACAAATACTGGTACAGGCTTTAAATTTCTTTCAATCAGGGCTTGACAAATTGCATCAATTACAGTCGTGTTTCCCGAAAGATAATGAGCACGATAAAAAAGAACCCCTACTCCCCACTCTCCACTCTCCACTCCGAAGTCATACAACCCAACACGGGGAATAACCTGGGGTGCTGGGGGATTAAATGTGGTTGATAGGCATTGGTCGCTGATAAAATTAAAGGCGTTTACTATATTTTCAACACCGCCTTCGTTAAAGTAACGCCATACTCTCATGGCTGTTTCTTGAGGCAATGTTGAATTTGACATTAAATCTAGGTCTAGAGCATCGTCTCCTGGTATTACAATTAGATTTATTCCATTGCGTTGTACAATCTCTTGCACAACTTCTAAACCATATGACCAGTAGGAACGCCCTCCCAACAAACGCAGAATAATTACCTGAGCAAATTCTAAAACTTGTTCTGCGTAAGTATCAATACTTAGTTGATTCTGCAATTGCAACAGATTGGCGACTCTTAATTCTGTCCATGTGTTAGATTTTTGGGAAAATGCAACTGCTGTTGTTTGAATATCAGTATCTGCTGATGTTAAAAAGACTACAGGTGCTGGTGTTTGTTCTAAGCTGATGTTAGTTCCATCTAAGCTTCCTGACTGATTCCAGCCTCCCGATGTGGTGCTTGTTCGATGCATAAACCTATATAACCCGTCTTAAGCTTTTGATTAGGACATGTCAAAAATTTTTAGCCTTTGCACAGCTTTTTCACCAAATCTTGACAATGCTTAGTTCTGCCGATTCGAGCTTTCATCGCAACTTACCTAGTACTGTATTTAATCAGCTTGGGGGATTATTGCAGCAGACGCAAGAATTAGTAGAAGATGCTTTGGTGCTAACGGATGCTGTTTTTGCGAGAATTTTGATACCACAGGAGTGGGAGTTCCAAAGGTTCACGCTTTTTGTGTCACCCCTTTTTAGTGCTTTGTTAGTCAGTTGTCTCCATCCCCCAGTTAGTCAAGTTTCTAAGGATTTAGGGGAAGGAGAGTCATTTTTGAAAGCAGACCAGGAAGCACTGGTTAACGCGAAACTGACTTTTCACCCTGAGGCGATCGCAAATTTTATGTCGCAGTTGAAAGACTTGTTTGTGTGTGATTGTGCAACTTACCAAAACCTCGAACGCTACATTCAAATTCCCCGTACAAATGATGGCACAATTCAAGGAAAATTTACACTGTTGTTACTGGAATGCCTTTTGCAGTCAAATAAATCAGATAAAATGGAAGTAGCACCAGCAGAAAAGGCTGATTCCGATATTTCACATGCTGACATCATAGTGCGTGAGCAAACGACTGAAGAAGCACTGCGAAAACAAATTGCTCAAGAAAAACTTTTTAATCAAGTTACGACTCAAATCCGTAAAACACCAGATTTGTCCTTAATAATGGCAACAGCGGTCGAACAAGTCCGAGAATTTCTGGAATTAGACAGATTAATAGTTTACAAAATAGAAGACTTCTCAATTAGCAATTCGCAATTAGCAGTTCGCAATTCTCCCCCTCTCCCCCCCTCTCCACTCTCCACTCCCCACTCCCCACTCCGAACTCCCCAAAGCTGCGTCATCTACGAAGTACGAGCTAATGATGGGATTGTTTCGGTTTTAAATTATCAAGAAACGGATTGTTTTACACCAAATTCTCGGAATTGGGATAAATATCGTCAAGGTTTTACTTTGATAGTTGATGATGTGGAGGAAACTTACGCTTTAGAAACTTGTTTTTTGGATTTTTTAAGACAAGCTAAAGTGCGAGCAAAATTAGCAGCACCTATCATGTTTGAGGATAAACTTTGGGGTTTAATAGTTGCTCATCAGTGCGAAACACCCCGTAGTTGGACAGAAAACGAAAAAAATTTGCTCACATCTATCGGGGAACAACTAGCAATTGCAATTTATCAAAACGAGTTAATGCATTCCCTGACTCAAGAAAAACAAACTCTAGAGCAAAGAGTAATTGAACGGACAATGGATTTGCGTGATGCACTAATGGCTGCAGAAGCTGCAAGTCGCTTACGTTCAGAGTTTTTAGCCACTATGAGCCATGAATTACTTACACCTCTGACTTACGTAATTGGCATGTCTTCTACTTTGTTACGTTGGTCATTTGGAGAATTAACCGAAAGACAAAGAGATTACCTGCAAACCATACACGACAGTGGAGAACATTTATTAGAGATGATAAATGATATCCTCGATTTGTCTCAAATAGAAGCAGGTAAAGCAGTTTTAAATATCACAGAATTTTCCCTAACAGAAATAGCTGAGACTAGTTTTAAAGTTTTATTGGAAAAAGCTCAAACTCAAGAAATAAATGTAAATTTAGATTTACAAATTAAGAGTGAGCATGACCGTTTTACAGCTGATGTTAGACGAATACAGCAAATTTTGTGGAATTTGTTAAGTAACGCTGTTAAATTTACACCAAAAGGTGGTAACGTCACTCTGCGGTTGTGGATGGAAAACGATACAGCTGTTTTTCAAGTTGAGGATTCAGGTATCGGTATATTAAAAGAACAATTACCGCGTTTGTTTGAAAAATTCCATCAACTTGATACTCCCTATCGTCGTCGTTATGAAGGGACGGGGTTAGGTTTAGCTTTAACTAAACAACTAATAGAACTACATCGAGGAAGAATTGAGGTCGAATCGACTGTAAATGTTGGGTCTGTTTTTACTGTGTGGATACCAGCACAACCGATTCCCGTTTTACAGTAGTTTTCAGGTAATTAGAACATACAGACCTAACTCCCCTACCCCCCTACCCCCCTACCCTACTAGGGAAGGGGGGAAATAAAAGAGTTTTGAGTTTTAAGTTTTGAGTTAAGGTGACAATGGTGGTGGAAAATTTATATCAGAATTAAAGTTATTCACGTTTTGCGAGTGGTGAATGGGTAAAGCATATTCCAAATTTTCATGAGGACGAGGAATAATGTGATATGAAAGCAATTCTCCCCCATTTACTTTCGCAATAGATTTTAATCCTGCTGTAACTGCGACATTTACTTCACCCACGTTCCCACGAATAAGTACTGTTAAACGACCTAGGTCGGTATTTTCATAGCCAACAAGGGTTATACGAGCAGCTTTACACATTGCATCTCCCACCTCTAATGCTGTGGGAACACCATAAACTTCTACCATACCAAGTGCAAGTGTCATATCTGTTGACTGTTGACTGTTGACTGTTGACTGTTGACTGTTGATTGTTGACTGTTGACTGTTGATTGTTGACTGTAGAGACGCGATAAATCGCGTCTCTACAATTTTGGGGTGTATTTCAAAATGAAACTACTATACATATATATATGTTTAATTTTTAAAGAAAAAACTACAGTCAACAGTCAACAGTCAACCGTCAACCGTCAACCGTCAATCGTCAACCGTCAACCGTCAACAGTCAACCGTCAACAGCCATTATGAAGCAAGAAGAGTCTGTATTGAAAAAATGTTTGAAACATCTCCAATCATTACCTGAAGTTGAAGCAACAGTGAAAGAATCACAGGATTTATTGGAAGGTAGCCAAAACGTAGATGGACTTCTCACGATTTGTAGTCCTAAAAATTCAGCAGATTACGCTTATACAATTCAGTTAGATGTAACTAGTAATACGGCAAAACTTGTTATTTCTTATTTTAAACTACTCCAAGAAAAGCTAAAACATAAACTTCTTCTCATTACACGTTATCTATGCGACTCAGCTATAGAACAATTAATCAATGAAAATATTGAATTTATTGATAGCTTCGGCAATATATATATAAACAATCCACCTATATATATTCTTATCCGTGCTAAAAATCGTCCGAAAGCAAAATCTTTGTCTTCTTGGCAAATTACACCTACAACTCTGAAAGTAATCTACATTTTACTAAAAAAACCGGATATTCTCACATTTTCATTTGAAAACCTCGCTGATGCAGCGGAAACAACATTAGAGACTATAAAATATACGCTGGAAAATTTATACAAATTAGGCTATTTGATGCGACAACCAAAGGGTCGTTATCGGATTGCTAACTACATGAAACTTTTTGAGCGTTGGGAAATAGGTTATGTTGAGACTCTTCGTCCTAAATTGTTAATTGGAACTTTTACACCAGCACTAGGACGAACTTTTTCACAAATGAAAGAAAGTATTATTCAGTTAGCGAAAGAGGATAATTTATTAATAGGTGGTGAATTGGGTGCAGAACTTGCTATGCCTTATCTAATAGCGAAAAGCAGCACGTTACATGTTAATGATAGTTATTCTCGGATTGCAGCAAAACTCAAACTAAAGCCTAGTCCTCAAGGAGAAATTATTTTCCTTCAGCAATTTGGTAAACAAAATTACGGAAGTTACAATAGGCTAGAACCTATTGCTGACCCACTATTAATTCATGCGGAATTATTATTAGATAATGACGACAGAGTAAGAGAAACAGCAGAGCGTTTTTTTAATAAATTTATACAATATACACAGCAAAATGATTCAGTTTGAAAATGAAAGGAAGCAAGTTCTACTGGATATGAAAACTATTACGGATAGCTTACAATTATCTGTGTTGATAGTTGGGGCAGGTGCAAGAATTTTAGTTTTTGACAGCCAATTTCAAATCTCAGGTCGAGAAACAATCGATTTAGATTTTGCTGTAAAAGTTAACAGTTGGTCAGATTTCCAAGCTTTAAGTATGGAAATGACTCAGGGTGTTAATTCACGTTTTCAAGCAACCAGGACTCCACATAAATTTATACACATATCGACTGGTATAGAAGTAGATATCGTACCTTTTGGTGCTATTGGACAGCCAAATCAAAAAATACAATGGTCAGATGGTAATCAAATGAACATAGTTGGGTTTGATGAAGCCTTTTTGACTGCAGAATCGAGGAGAATTGAAGAGGTAGAATTTAAAGTCATCAATATTTCTGCCTTTTTAGTTTTAAAACTACTTGCTTGGAATGATAGAAAAGCGAATAAGGATTTAGAAGATGTTTATTTTATACTAGAAAAATATAATGATGATGAGCGTGTGTTTACGGAACTACTTGATGAATTATCTCAGGAGGTAATAAAGTATGATGATGCATCTGCTTTTTTACTTGGACGCAATATTCAAAAAACTTTTGGCGAAACTACTATCAACAAAGCTAAGCAAATCTTAACAGAAATACTTCAAAGAAGAAATTCTTTATTTCCTCGACTGGTCTCTCTCACATACGAGCAAGAACGATGGGATGATAAATTTGATACGATTGTAGCTAGGTTTGAAGCTTTAAATAAAGGGATGGGAGAGTCCTAATTTTGAGTGGGTAGTTATGGTAATAGTCAATAATATCAGTAGCCAGGGATTAAAATCCCTGTCTAAAAGCTAAAGTCCTCTGTAAGAGGACTATAAGTAACGGTGAACGGTGAAGGGTCAACTACTAATGCTTAAAAAAGGATAGTCGATGTAGCCTTTTTCAAACCCACAATTTTGTGCTGGACTGTCGCACATTGGAGCATAAAAAGTGGAAGTGTCTGCTTGATTTAGTGGTGCATCTAAACGGAAGCGTTCGGGTAAATCGGGATTGCCAATAAACAAGAAACCAAATGATACTAAATCGGCATTTCCTTCTGTTAATACTGCGTTAGCTGTTTCTTTGTTGTAGCCTGCATTCGCTATTAAAGTACCTTTATATAGAGGACGAAAAATACTTGTAGAAATTTTTTGTCCACCATGTCGTAAATCAGCTTCGGTAGTTTCCATTAAATGAACATAAGCGAGGTCAAAGTGATTTAATGCAGTTATCACATAACTAAAAGTTTCGACAGGGTTGGAGTCTGCCATATCGTTGTAAGTATTGCTAGGTGAAAGTTTTATACCTACTCGTTTACTTCCCCAAACTTGTGTGACTGCATCAACAATTTCTAATAGAAGTCGTGAGCGATTTTCTAGGGAGCCACCATATTTGTCGGTTCTTTGATTGGAATTATCTTGTAAAAATTGGTCGATGATGTAGCCAAATGCACCATGAAGTTCAACACCATCAAAACCCGCAGCTAAGGCGTTTTCTGCTCCTACACGAAACTGATTGACAATTTCTGGAATTTCTTCCAAATCTAAAGCATGGGGTGTGACATAAGCTTGCATTCCTGATGGTGTATACACTTTACCTTTTGCCGCAATAGCGCTAGGAGCAACGGGAGTCGCACCTTCTGGATGCAATAGGGGATGAGCAACTCTTCCTGCGTGCCACAATTGTAAGTAAATTTTCCCCCCTTTTTGATGTACTGCGTCTGTAACTAATTTCCATCCAGGAATTTGTTCTTGCGTGAAAATACCAGGAGTATTGGCATAGGCTGTACTTAAATGGGAAACTTGTGTTGCTTCGGTAACTATTAAACCCGCAGTCGCTCTTTGTGCATAGTACGCGGCATTTATAGAACTTGGAACTCCACCTTTGTCGGCACGACAGCGGGTCATTGGTGCCATAACAATACGGTTTTGTAGTGTTTGTGAACCTAGTGCAAGCGGTGTAAAAAGGTTAATCTCGTTGCTCATAAAATAATCCTGTTTAGTGTTGACGGTTGACGGTTGACGGTTACTGTTAACTGTATGTAGAGACAGAATTAATTCGGTCTTTACCATTTTGAGGTGTATTTGATTGAATTAAAAATCACTATATATTTGTTTAATTTTTGCAAGAAAAAATAACAATCAACAGTCAACAGTCAACCGTCAACCGTCAACGTCTAAAAATCACCATTTCATCACCAATAACTGGATTACGTGCAATTAAGCTACCTTTAGAGTCAGTAATTTCTAGGTGAGTAAAATCAAATTCTTTAGACTGTTGTAGTATTTGCGAGGCTAATTTATCTTGCTGTGATTCTTTAAAACTGTACCAATCGTCACTTATTATCAGTGTCAAAGTACTGTCAGAAAAGTTAGCTTGAATTGATTTTATTAATCCAGAAATAAATTTATCACTAATTTCCCCTACTTGCTTTTGTATTGCTGCAATTAAAATTTGCTCTGGTGTCAATTCCACAACAGGTTCCGGGGTTGCTTCCGGGATTGGTTCTAAGGTTGGGGTTGTTGTGGGAGTTGGTGTTGGAATTACTTCTACTTCCGGTTCTGGTGATGGGGTAGTTTCTAAGGTTGGAGTTGGTGTGACTTCTGCTTTAGGTTCTGGTTCTGTTTGCGGTAATGTTGGTGTGACTTCCGTTAAATCTTCTGGTTCCGGAGTTTCAGTTGAGGTGGGAACTTCTTCTGATGTGGGAGGTGTTTTTTCTTCTGATGAAGGAATTGGTTTCTCGGTTGTTTTCTCCCCTGTTTTCTCTACAGATGAGGGAGTTGTTGGGGGAACTGTTGCGATTACGTCGGGTGATTTATTTGTCAAAAGTGTTGAAGTAGTCCAGACCAAAGCTACCGTCATTACGGCAATAATTCCACCTAAAGCGGTATCTGATAATTTTTCTGACCAACTTCCAGGCAAAATCGAGCGAATTCCCCGGAAAATTCCACTCAAAAAACCAGAATTTCTTCCCGTACCTGGTGGGGTTGGTGTTTCTAATTTTTCTACTGTTGATTCTAATACCCCGATTGTTCCTCGCAACACTGTAGCAATTGAGCGCTTCCACCATGCTGGGGGAGTTGGAGGAGGAGGGGGGGGAGTTGAACGTTGAGTTCTACGTTTATTTTTACGAGGTCTTTGTGATTCTGGGTTATCTTTGGTCATCTAAGTTACCTATACAGCAACAATTAACATTTAAATACGATAGATTTTTACTGGTACTTATTTCTTGACTTAATTTATCACTTTTAGTTTTTACGCTAGAATTACCTATTTAATATTTGGTGAGCTATGAGCATTAAACGACGTAAATTTTTATTTCTAGGTGGATTAAGCACAATTGGTTTAGGATTATTGACTAATAAATTTAGCAGTAATAATACTCAGGAGACGGCTGTTAAAGCTGCAAATATAAATATAGCTGCAACACCAATCGAAAATAAATCTTTGTTACGTTTCGTTTCAGTTGCAGATACAGGAACTGGTGACAAAGGTCAATATTCTGTCGCTAAGGCTATGACCAATTATCATAGTAAGAATCCCTATGATTTAGTGATTTTGGCTGGGGATAATATTTACAATAATGGTGAGATGGAAAAAATTGAGGCTGTTTTTGAACGTCCCTATGCTCCTTTACTTAAACAAAATGTTAAGTTTCAGGCTGTTCTAGGGAATCATGACATCCGTACTGCAAATGGTGAGCCACAACTTAAATATCCTGGCTTTAATATGAAGGGTCGCTACTATACTTTTCGTCGGGATGCTGTACAATTTTTTGGCTTAGATACGAATGTTAATGCTGATTGGAAAAGTCAATTAGATTGGTTGGAAAAAGAATTAAGTAGTTCTGATGCTCCCTGGAAAATTGTGTTCGGTCATCATCCTGTTTATGCATCGGGTGTTTATGGTAGTAATCCTGATTTTATTAAAAAATTCACTCCTTTATTTCAGAAGTACAACGTTCAACTTTATATCAATGGTCACGAACATCACTACGAACGTACTCGCTCTATTAATGGTACTACCTATTTAATTTGTGGTGCTGGTGCTGGTAATCGTGCGGTTGGTAGAAATGATTGGACTGAATATTCTACTTCTGATTTGAGCTTTGCAACTTATGAGGTCTACAAAGATAAAATTGAATTAACTGGTATTGATACTAAAAATCGGGTTTTTGATAAAGGTATTATTCCTCTAAAATCCGCATAAAAAACCCCATCCTGTAATTATCTGTTACTACGTTGGGTGCGGGGTTTCTTTTGGATTCAATCAAAATTAACTTATTTTATATCATGAAAATCAAGCATCTTGTGATGAAATCTTTCCGTGGAATTGGAGATTTATCTTTGGATTTTCACCCAACGGAACCAACTGTTTTTATTGGTATTAATGGAGTTGGTAAATCGAGTATTCTTGACAATTTAGCGATTCTTTTATCTCGATTTACTAGTCCCATTCAACATCCCACTACTTCCGGACGTTTGTTTCGGGAAGAGGATATCTCTAATGGTTGTAGTGAGACAAGTAATGAGATTACAATTTCAGTTGATTCAGAGGAAATCAAGTGGTCTCTTACTAAAGTAAGGACTAAACGTACTAAAGAAAGCAGTAGTAACTTAATAGAATTAAGAAAACTGGTTGAAGATACTCATAATCAGTTAAAAAATAATCCAGAATCAAACTTACCTGTTATAGTCTATTACGCAGTAAATCGCGCTGTGATAGATATTCCTTTAAAAGTTCGTAGAAAGCCAATTTTTGAATCTGCATCTGCATATGAAGAAGCGTTAGATGGAGTTAAAATAAACTTTAGTGACTTTTTTCAATGGTTTAGAATTTTAGAAGATTTAGAAAATGAACAGAGACGCGATGATGCTAATTATCTTCATCCACAATTAGAAGCTGTCAGACAAGCAATTTATTCTGTAATTCCTGGGTTTAATAATTTAAGAGTCCGTCGCTCTCCGTTACGAATGACTGTGAGTAAGGAGGGGAAAGAATTAATTATTAATCAACTTTCTGATGGAGAAAAATGTTTATTAGCAATAGTGGGAGATTTAGCAAGACGTTTGACAATTGCTAATCCTGATTCTGAGGAACCAATTCATGGGGTAGGTATTGTTTTAATTGATGAAGTTGAATTACATTTACACCCGCAATGGCAAAGAAGAATTATTCCTGCTTTGACAAAAACTTTTCTTAATTGTCAGTTTATTATTTCTACTCATTCACCACAAGTCGTTAGTCACGTTCAACCAGAAGGAATTTATATTTTAGAAAAAGAAGAGCAAGGTCTCGTTGTTAAACAAACAGAAAGTTCTTTTGGAAGAGATAGTAATCGTATTTTAGAAGACCTGATGGATGTTCCCGAAAGACCGCAAGAAGTTAAGGATGCTTTCCAAACATTATTTAGATATATCGAGGAAGGACAGCTTTATGAAGCAAAAGAATTACGCCAATATTTATCGAATGCAATTGGTGAGGATGAGCCTGAGTTTGTACGTGTAGATGTGCTAATTAAACGTAAGGAAATCTTAAATAAATGAAGTACATTAACAAAAATCAAGAACCTAGTAGTTTAACTGCATGGAATAAAACACAGGGTAAGAAAAAACCAAATTGGAATTCGTTTACGAAATCTGTCAAAAGCGATGTTTACGCAGGACTACTACAAGAACAAGGTTATATTTGTAGTTACTGTGGGATTTCTATTACTAGGAAAAATTGCCATATTGAACACTTTCGACCAAAAAGTGTTTATACAGAACTTACATTTGAATACAGAAATCTGATTGCATCTTGTCAAGGAGAAGATTTAGTCAGACCAACTAAACCTGTACATTGTGGACATAAGAAAGGTGCTTGGTTTGATGAAGAGTTGATGATTTCACCTTTAAACCCTAATTGTGGTGATTATTTTAAATATTCTGGTTTCGGGGAGATTCTACCAACGGATAATTTAGATAAACAACTAGCAGCTAAAACTACCATTGCAAGACTCGCTCTTAATATCGATAAACTCAAAGAAATGCGACGTGTGGCTATTGATGCTGTTTTGCAAGTGACTGAGGGATTGAGCGATGATGAAATTCAAATCTTAGCTCAAGCTTATCAGCAAGTAGATAAGGAAGGTTGGTATACGCCTTTTTGGGCTACGGTTGCATATACATTTAAGCAGTTTTTTCCTAGTTAGAATGTAGTTAGAATATTTTTTACGCATTAAACATACATTGAAAGGGTGCATTTTAATACAAGCAAAAGTAGACCATAAGCCAGGGAATAAATTCCCTGTCTAAAAGCTAAAGTCCTCTAAAAGAGGACTAATAATAAAATTTTGGAGAACATCCTAATTTTCTAAAAATATCTATCATTAATATAGTATTTTAGTCCTCTTAAGAGGACTTCAGCTTTTAGACAGGGAATTTATTCCCTGGCTATTTTTGAACAAACGCATTCCATTTGCTGTTACTAAAAGGGAACTTCCTGTGTCTGCTAAAACGGCAACTGCTAACCCTACAAAACCAAAAGTACCTAATAACAAAAATAGTCCCTTTGTCACCAGTGAAAAAATAACATTTTGTTGAATTACTGAAACAGTACGACGACTCAAATCTACAGTATAAGCAAGTTTTCTTAAATCGCTACCCACCAACACCACGTCTGCTGTTTCCAATGCAATATCGATTGTACCTAACGCAAAACTAATATCCGCAGCGGCCAAAGCTGGTGCATCATTTATTCCATCCCCCACCATACCAGTAACCCCAGCATGACACAGTTGTTGAATTTTGGTTAATTTGTCCTCTGGAAGTAATTCTGCTTTATATTCTGCGATTCCAACTTCTGCGGCAATTCGCTTAGCTACTGTTGTTCTATCCCCTGTTAGCATGACCAACTGCTTCAGACCACCTTGCTTGAGTTTTCGCACCGCTTCCCCTGCTTCCAAGCGTACCCCATCAGCTAGTGCAATTACTCCCAAAAATTCCTTTTCACTCCCTACCAAGACAGGGGTTTGTCCATGAGATTCAATTTCCACTAGCAAAGATTCGGCTTTATGGGAAAGAGTAATACCAACTTGCTTAAATAAACGACGGTTTCCAACGACGTATGTTTGTTCGCTTAGTTTCTCACCTAGATTTCTATGTAAATGTGCCTTAACCCCTTGTCCGGGGAATGATTTAAAATTATGCGGTGTTTGTAACTCAATACCTTTGTTTTTAGCGGTTGTAACTATTGCTTTTGCCAAAGGATGTTCTGATTGTTGTTCTAAAGAAGCAGCTATTTGTAATATAAGAGTTTCGCTTGTTTCACTATAACTATAAATTTGTTGTACCAATGGAGAACCTTGGGTAATAGTACCAGTTTTATCGAATGCTAAAGTATGTAACTTTCCTGCTGTTTCTAAAGCATGACCACCTTTAAATAAAACTCCCATACGGGTTGCAGCACCAATAGCACTAACAATAGAAACTGGAGTAGAAATTACTAACGAACAAGGACAAGCAATTACCAACATTACCAATGCTCGATATACCCAAACGTCTAAGGGTTGGGCAAATACCAAAGGGGGAATGCTAGCAATCAGAAGCGCAATCAAAATCACAATTGGGGTATAAACTGCGGCAAATTTATCTACCCATTGTTGTGACGGAGCGCGGCTTTCTTGAGCAGATTCAACCAAATTAATAATTTTAGCTACTGTTGTATCACTGCTAAGATTCGTCACTTTTACTTCTAAAAATCCCGTTTGATTCATCGTCCCCGCATAAACTGTATCGTCTATTTCTTTATCCTCTGGAATAGACTCTCCGGTAATTGGGGATTGGTCAACTGCACTACTACCGGAAACAACTACACCATCTAATGCAATCCGCTGTCCTGGTCGAATAGTTAAAATTTCTCCAACTTGTACACTTTCCACAGAGACAGTAATTTCTTTGCCATTACGCTTAATAGTTGCATTTACTGGAGTTAAATCCATTAAGGCACGAATAGCATTACGGGTTCGACCAAAACTGAAAACCTGTAGCGTGCTACCCAAGGAGAATAAAAATACAACTAAAGCAGCTTCAAACCAGTCACCGAGGATAATTGCTCCGATAACCGAAATCGTCATTAACAAATTCATGTCTGCGCGACCTATACGCAATTCAAACAAACCCGCACGCGCTACGGGATAACCTGCGATAATAATTCCCACACCATAAAATCCTCGTGCTATCCAAACAGGTAACGATAATTGTTGGACTATCAAACCAATAACTAAGCCAATACCTGCCAAAATTACGCTTTGTCCACGACGGTTGTTAATCCAGAATTTCCAGTTGCTGGGGTCGGGTTTTGGTATTGGTTTAGAAGTTGAATGAATTTGTTGTTCGTGATGTTGTTCGTGATGCTGATGAGTATGAGAATTACTTTTAATCGGTTCTTCGACTGTATAACCTAAATGCTTGATACGTTCTTTAATTACTTCTTCCTGTAATAGCAATGGATTGTAAGATAATTGCAGTCTTTCGGTTGAAAAATTGACAGATACATCCAAAACACCAACAAGTTGCCGTAAACCAACTTCTACGGTTTTTGCACAGTTTCCGCAATCCATCCCATAAATTTTTGCTTGAAAATTTTTTGCACCAGCGAACTCAACTAGCTTATAGTTTTGTTCGTGATGGTCGTGGTTACAGCCACAAGGAAGATTATGTTCATGTTCATGAGTTGCTTCCACAGCATAACCCAAGGCTTTAATGCGTTCGCAAATCGCTTGTTCACTTGCTTGTTCTGGGTCATAAGAAACTTTAGCTTTTTCTGTAGTAAAGCTTACCGAAGCAGATACAACCCCATTTAACTGTTGTAAACCTACCTCAATCGTCTTCGCGCAGCTTCCACAGTCCATGCCAGCGACCTGAAACTGCTGAGATTTTAGGGAAGGTGTCTTACTCATAAACTTTTGAGAAATTTTTTAGATAAGCTACTTCCATATCTTATATCATATCTGAATAAGTATTCAAGTATTGCATTATCTAACAAATATCATAAGATAAAATAATTAAAAATATAATCATTCTTGTTGAAGCGAAACGTAAAAATGTAGTGCGGGCATCTTGCCCGCTTCTGCTAGGTAGTAAGCAAGATGCGCTTCTGCTAGGTAGTAAGCAAGATGCGCTTCTGCTAGGTAGCAAGCAAGATGCGCTTCTGCTAGGTAGCAAGCAAGATGCGCTTCTGCTAGGTAGCAAGCAAGATGCTTGCACTACCAATAATTTATACCCTGGCAGCGGTTCACCCGCTATATCATTACCTGAAGACAGATTTTAAAAGCCTTGAAATTGATTTGATATTTGCTGTTTCAAGATTTCCAAAATAGCTTTCTCATCAGTTAATTGAAGAGTAGATAACATATCATGTATCAAAGGAATTTCTAATTGTAGCTCATCCATAAGTTGACGTTGATTAAATACGAACTGTGGCTTTCCTTCTAAAACAAGCCTTCCACTATCCATTACAAATACCCAATCAGCCCACCGATAAATTAAATCGAGGTCATGGGACGCCATTAATATAGTTGTCCCCGACCCATGAATTTTTTTCAATGTTGCCATTAAGTTACGAGTATGTAACTTATCTAAATAAGCTGTTGGCTCATCGAGTAAAAGCAGTTCAGGTTGTAGCACCATCACATCAGCGATAGAAACTCTTTTTTTCTGTCCCAAGCTCATATGATGTACAGGTCTTTGTGCCAGTTCCGTTAATCCAAATTCAACCAAAGCTTGCTCAACTCGTGCTTTTATTTCTGTCTCTGGTAAGCCTAAGTTACATAACCCGTAAGAAATATCTTCCTCAACAGTAGAAGCGACTAATTGCTGTTCTGGGTCTTGAAATATTAAACCAACTTTTTGACGCAGCTGCATTAAAGATTTGCGATTATAATCTAAAGCTTTACCTTGCCATATGATTTTACCACTTTGTGGTTTATAAAGTCCATTGCTTAATAAAAAAAAAGTAGTTTTACCGCAGCCATTTTGACCAATTAAAGCGCACTTTTTACCTTTGGGTATCCTTAGGGTTAATCCATGTAAAACCTTATTTTTTGCATTAATATAGGTATAGTCAACCTCTTCAAACTCCAGTAAATATTCTTGCATTTTTGAATAATTATGTTAAATAATTTTATTGAATAATTCTAACCCTATTAATATACCGCAACCAACAATTGCTTCTGTCGCATATCTTGTAGATGGTTTATGTCGAGAAGGATACCAAACCCGAAAATGTCCATTAAAGCCCCGTGATTCAACACTTAAGGAAAGTTGATGATAATTCTGTATTGTTCGCTGAAATAATTGTCCAACTAATAACCCCAAACTTTTCATACTACTTTTGAAATTACGATAGCCGAAACGTGATTGTTGCGCTGTCAATAGTTCCCCAGCAGTGTTAAGCAAAATAAAAATAAAGCGGTACATTAATAATAAAAGCTCAGTTAAAATTTCTGGTAGCCCAATACGACGCAAAACTTGTAAAAGCTCAGTAAAGGGAACAGTAAACATGACAAAATATAGACAGGAAAGTGAAGCCAGAGAACGCGCTAAAATTATTAGTCCTTGAATAACCCCTTTGTGACTGATATATAAATAAAAATTACCTAAATTAAAACCAGTTAAAGAATCATTTTGTACCTGATTTAAATCGGTAATATTAACTCCGTTGATAGCTAAAGCCAACAAACTACTAAACCAAAAAAAAAGCGCGAAATAAATTAAAGAAAAATAAGTTCTAGCTGGAATTTTTGCGTATATAACAGTCCAAATACTCATCCATACAGTAATTAATATTTGTACTGGTGGATGAGAAAAAAATGTAATCACAAAAAGGGTGCTTGCAAATATTAATTTATATTCCGCAGGCAACCAACGCAAGTGATTAGTGTATGCGAGTGTGTCTATCTGAATTTTCATCTTTTTGCTGCTGTTCGCTACGTCCCTTATATAGTCCTATTACATAACCAATGACACCAGCACCCAATCCAGCTTGAACCGCAAACAGTAAACTTGCAACTTCTGCACTTGGTAATTCTATTAGTGAATTAAACCAAGGTTTATATTGAGGATGTAATTCTGTAATCGCTTGCTTGGCTTTATCGTCAGAACCACCATATTCACCTTTAACAAATAATAGTGGTAGCACTGCTAATACAACTACTCCTAATATTAATAACCAATTATTAGATTTTTTGTTTGCCATTTGTCATTCGCTCCTGATTTTTGTGAATAATTAAGAGTAAAGTATTTATAAACTCACATACTTAGGAATAAAAACTCAAAAATTAAGAGTATTAGTTTTCTGTTTTAATCAAATTCAGCATCTCTAATTCTTGACGACCGTAACTAGAGAGCCAATTCCATACTAAAACAGTCAGCAATCCTTCACTGATTGCTAAGGGTATCTGAGTTATAGCAAAAATACCAGCAAATTTAATAAATGAAGCCATAATTCCACCTGTCGCAGCCGGAAATGCTAAAGCTAACTGTACCGAAGTGACAACATAAGTGATTAAATCAGCTAAAGAAGCGGCAAGGAATATTGCTAATTTTTGTTTCCCTGTTGGTAGAACTAATCGGTATATCCAAAAAGCAACAAGTGGTCCAACAATTGCCATAGAAAATGCATTAGCTCCCAGTGTTGTTAAACCACCATGAGCTAAAAGTAAGGCTTGGAATACTAATACTAAAGCACCTAACACTGACATTGCTAAAGGTCCAAATAAAACTGCTCCTAATCCCGTACCTGTTGGATGAGAGCAACTACCCGTTACTGAAGGTATTTTCAATGCTGAAAGTACGAAAGCAAAAGCTCCTGCAAGTGCAATCAATAACTTTAACTCTGGTTTTTCCTGGGTGATACGAGTAAGGCTACGCAGTCCTAATATAAAAAATGGCAATGCTACCACCCACCAAAAAATTGCCCACTCTACAGGTAAAAACCCTTCCATGATGTGCATTGCATGGGCTTTTGCCTCTGAACCAACAATTAAGTAAAAGCTCAAAAATGCCATCAAGCCAAGATTGATTAAGCGTGATTTTCGTTTAGATATGATAAAATTACTTAACATTCCTTAATCCTTATAAGTTTAGTAGGTTGGGTTGTAAGTCCTTCGGACGACCTTGCGGTACGCGCAGCGCGACGCTTCGTAATAGCTTTGGGAAACCCAACTTTTTAGGCCGCTCCCGAATAAAAAATACCCAACTTTTAGTTAATCGCGAGATAATGATGGGTTACGGCGCTTATATTTATCGCATCAAACCCTGAATTATCGTGCGCCTAACCCATCCTACGCAATACTTGACAAATACGTACGTAAAATTAAATAATCAATTTAGCACACTTCCAAGAAATGGTTGTAAATGTTTACTACGTACTGTCCCAAAATTATCTCTTCCAATTTGCCTTTTGGAACTAGCGCAGGCAGTGTATGCAAATATTTTATGTATCATTTTCACCTATACCTCGTAGATGAGCGTTCATAGAAACTAACTAATTAAAATTCACTAATAGGCGGGCATTCTGACTTACAAGGAAAATAATACTTCTCACTTGATTACAGCTGCGGGACAGCACCAGATTCACACCGGATTTTCCCCGTTACCTCCAGTGGCTGAACCCCACTAGAACCAAATAGTTACAAGTGATTTTAAGCTAATATTGGCTAAAAAAAACTTTCCTATACAAAAAGTTACTCATCCTTGAGATACTTGTATAACTAATTTATTAAGACTTTTTTTATAGATATGTTTACTAAAATTTATAAAAATCTATTTAATTGTAATTAACAATGCTGCCCTCAAATTCAGATAGGCAGCATTGTTTTTTTATACGTGATTTTTGCTTACAGCAGTTTTCATGTATTTAGACCACACTTAAAATACTCTTCTTTGCGTCTTTGCGCCTTTGCGTGAGAAGTAAAACGAGCAATCGCAAAACCAAAGCCAATTAATGCGATGGAAGTACGCAGCCAAGCAAGGAAAGTACGCTCGTTAGCTTGATGCTCTCGTTGACGGTCGATATTCGGCATTTGATTGTTGGGTTGAATATCAATAAATATTTTCTTGTTCCCCTTCCCGATGTTCGGAAGGGGTTAGGGGTTAGGTTCTTAGTCAAGATTAATACTTTTCAATATCCTCTTAGAGGATGTTTATAAATAAAATATTAAGAAACTATACACACCACAAGCCAGCCAGCCAGCCAGCCAGCCAGTGACTAAAGTCACTGTCTAAAAGCTAAAGTCCTCTTTAGAGGACTAATGAGAAATAAGATTTTTGGGAATATTTTAAATTTTGTAAAATATTTGTTTTTGATGTATTATTCAGTCCTCTTTTAGAGGACTTCAGCTTTTAGACAGTGACTAAAGTCACTGGCTGGCTGGCTGGCTTGTAATATAAATGATGCTTAATGTTCTCTTTATAAACACTCTCTAAGACTGTAAAGAAAGCCCATTATAGCATTAATCTCTTTCAAGAATTGGACAAATAGCTTGTTCGGAGTTTTCTGTCACCACTTCCCATCCTGAAAGAAGACCTTCTAACTCCTGCTTAAAAATTAGAAGTTCTTGAATTTGCTTATCAACTGCTATTAATTTTTCTTGCAACCTAACTTTTATATGGTCGCAAGGTAAATCACCTTGGTCATGAACGGACAAAAAATCCTTAATTTCTAATAAGCTTAACCCAAGGCTTTGAGCGCGTTTGATAAAGTGTAAGCGAGATAAAATATCAGAGTCGAATAATCTGAACCCACCTTCAGTCCTACCCGATGCTTTGAGTAAGCCTAGTTCTTCGTAATAACGGATAGTTTTAATTGGTACACCACTTTCTTTGGCAACAGTACCTATTTGTTTTGTTTTTTCTTGGAGGAACATAATACACACCTCTATGATACTTTCCTATCTTTATCTTAAACCCTCTAGTTCACTGGAGAGTAATTGCGAACTGCGAATTGCAAATTGCAAATTGCGAATTGTTTTTGGTCATTTTTGTCTATATAATTCAGTTGTCTCTGCTTTTTTAGATTGTGGTTTACTGAACAAAAACCACCATATTTCTAAAGCAATTAAACCTAAACCGGAGGCTGTGACTGCTCCTTTTACCCATAGCGGTTGCTCAATACGTCGAAACTCGCTGGTTTGTGATGTAACATAATTATGGGTTTCATGGGGAATTTGTGCTACTGTTCTGTTGGTCGCGACACCGAACAATAATCCTAAACTTGCAAGACTGCCAATAATTACTTTTTTACTTAACATATTTGCCCCCTATTTATGCAATTCTCTTAGGCCGGAAATTACGTAGACGCAGCGCATTTGTTAATACTGAAACAGAACTAAATGCCATTGCCCCACCCGCGATAATTGGATTAAGTAACCAGCCGAAAATAGGAAATAGAATACCAGCCGCAATCGGGATTCCCGCAACGTTGTAAATGAAGGCGAAAAATAAATTTTGACGAATGTTGCGAATTGTTGCGTGGCTAAGTTGAATCGCTGTCACTACACCTTGTAAATCACCAGAGATAAGGGTAATGTCACTAGCGGCAATTGCTACATCTGTACCCGTTCCAATGGCAATTCCTACATCAGCTTGAGCTAGTGCTGGGGCATCATTGATACCATCACCAACCATCGCCACAATTTTTCCTTCGCTTTGTAATGTTTTAATAGTATCGGCTTTTTGGTTGGGACGAACTTCTGCTAACACTCGCTTTATACCAACTTCGCGAGCAATAGTTTCTGCGGTACGTTGATTATCTCCTGTGAGCATTACTACTTCTAAGCCAAGTTTTTGCAATGCTTTTATTGCTTGGGTAGATGTTGGTTTAACTGCATCGGAAATACCCATTAATCCTTGAATTTTACAGTCTACTGCGATGTAAATTACAGTTTTACCGAGGTATTCTAAGCGTTCTTTTTCTTTTAGCAAAGCTTGAGTTTCTAAATCTAATTCAGACATCCAGCGTTGTGTACCAATTTGTACTAGGCGGTTATCAACAACACCTTCTACACCACTACCTGCAATTGCTTCAAAATTTTTCACCTGTAGAGACGTTACATGTAACGTCTCTACATTTTGGGTTTGGGCATATCTCACAACTGCTTCCGCTAGGGGGTGTTCTGAGTTGCGTTCAAGTGATGCAGCTAGTTGTAGTAATTTAATTTCATTACTGTTTGCAGTGCCCTCAGTGGTAATAAAATCAGTAACAGTAGGTTTTCCTTGAGTAATAGTTCCGGTTTTATCTAGAACAATTGTTTTAATTTTGTGCGCTAGTTCTAAGCTATCAGCACCTTTAATTAAAATACCGTTTTCTGCACCTTTTCCCGTTCCTACCATTACTGATGTGGGAGTTGCTAAACCCAGCGCACAAGGACAAGCGATAATCAAAACTCCCACTGTGGTAATCAAAGCAAGGGTCAGATTACCCATCACATTAAACCAAATGACGAAAGTTAGGAGTGCTGCAGCAATTACCGCAGGTACAAACCAGCCAGTTACTTGGTCTGCCAATCTTTGAATGGGCGCTCTGCTAGCTTGAGCCTGTTGTACAAGCTGGACTATCTGCGCGAGGACAGTATCTTTTCCTACTCGCGTTGCTTTAAATTTAAAGCTCCCAGTTTTGTTAATAGTAGCGCCAATTACTTCATCACCGGGCAGTTTTTTGATAGGTACACTTTCTCCTGTGACCATAGATTCATCAATAGTCGATGTGCCATCAACTACTTCACCATCAACAGGAATTTTCTCTCCGGGACGAACTAATATTACATCTCCAATTTGCACCTCTTCGATTGGGATATCAATTTCTTTTCCGTCGCGGATTAAACATGCAGTTTTTGCTTGCAAACCGATAAGCTTACGAATAGCTTCTCCAGTTTGTTTTTTTGCACGACTTTCTAGAAGCTTTCCTAGTAAAATCAAGGCAATAATAACAGAGGAAGCTTCATAATATACATCTGGTCTTAAACCCTGAGAGATAAAAAAGCTGGGAAAAAAGGTGGGAAACAGCGAATAAATAAATGCTGTACTAGTTCCTAATGCGACAAGAGTATCCATAGTTGCTGCATGACGTTTAAAAGCCTTCCACGCATTGCTATAGAAAGACAAACCACACCAAAATTGTATGGGGATTGTTAACACTAGTTGTAGCCAAGGGTTATGTAACCACATGGGGATAAAAGGTACTGGCAACCCTGTCATCATTGGTATAGAACCTATGACAATTATTCCACTGAGAATACTTGATACAACTACTTTACGGGTTAATTCATTAGTTTCTCTTGATTGTCTGCGTTTTTCGGCTTCATCCTCCTTAGCGGTTGGATTTTGCTCTTGCAATAGATAAGCAGAATAACCAGCCTCATCTACAGCTTTTTGGATAGCGGTTACATTAGTTTGTCTTGAGTCATATTTTACTGTTGCTAGCTCTGCACCAAAATTGACAATACACTCATTTACACCGTTTACAGAACTAATTGCTTCTTCAATGCTTTTAGCACAAGAGGCACAACTCATTCCACGTAGCTTTAAAGTCGTGTTCTCCATTCTTGTTGCTCCTTAGTGTATGAGTATTAAAGCGTCGCTGACACTACAATACGGATTGTCCAATTGCATATCTAAATTCAGCAACGCAAGATTAATTCTCAAGAAGGAAAAATTTAATCTCATGCAACCGAATAACCAGCAGTAGTAATTGCTTGTTTAATTGCAACTTCGGATGCTTGGGTTTCAACGTTAACTAACTTTGTTTTCGGGTCAGTTTGAACCTCAGCATTAGGGTCAACAGCCTTTATCGCTTCTGTAATGGTTTCGCCACAAGCAGAACAAGCCATGTTGCTCACTTTTAGTTGAAGTGTCATGTCTAATTGCCTTTTTTTAATAACTAATACTATTTTGAATTCTCCAGTAGAGTGGAGAGTCAAGGGGGTGAATGAAATTTTTTACTGGGACAACCCAGCGCTACTATTAGCTATCAAATTTTGGGAATATTTTGAAGTAAAGATGTAAAATAGTTAAATTGGCGATGGAGCTCGCCGTAACCGCCTTGGCTAAAAAAAAGGCTAATGGCTCCTACTTTTCGCAGCTTGTAGCTGGAGAGTAGGAGTATGTCTAAGCATTACCTGACTCTCTTGCTCCAAGTCTCTCTATAACAGTTATTTCGAGAGTCGTGTAATGCTAGAAAGTGTAATTTGGATTTTATTAACGGGCTTTTTTGTCGGTCAGATTGCGCGACGTTTGGGCGCTCCCCCGCTGATTGGTATGATTTTAGCGGGCATATTGCTTGGACCGCAAGTGGCTAAAATTATCCATCCAGAAGTTCTGGCAACTGCCGACAGTTTGCGAACTGTAGCAGTAATGATTATTTTAATGAAAGCAGGACTGGGTTTAGACCGAGAAAAGCTCAAACAGCAGGGGACGGTTGCGCTAAGGTTAGGATTTTTGCCAGCGACTTTTGAAGCAATCGCAATCGCATTGGTTGCAATACCGCTATTTAAATTCGATTTCACTACAGGTTTACTGCTTGGCTGTATTATTGGGGCAGAATCTCCAGCAGTGATTGTTCCAGGGATGTTACGGCTAAAAAGTTTGGGGTGGGGAGTTACTAAAGGTATTCCCGATGCTATTTTAACTGGAAGCGCTCTTTCGGATGTGCTACTGCTTTTAGTTTTCGGTTTGTTAGTAGATTTTTTAGCACAAGGCAATGCTCAAAAAATTATCCTACCAGGGGGATTAACATTAACAGCATGGCAGTTTTTACCTATCCAAATGTTGCGAGAGATTGTTTTAGGGCTTGTAATTGGTTACCTTGCTGCTCGTTTACTAGTGTGGTTGTTAGCACAACAAAAGTGGACGCAAAACGCTGTACAAGATATATTAATTGCGGCTTGTATCGCTCTATTTTTGGTAATTTTACCTCAATACTGGGCTTATTATTCCGGGTATTTAGCAGTCATGGCAATGGGATTTTTCCTAATTGAATTAGATGCACCCTTAGCCAGAAGATTGCGATTAGGATTTGATAATTTGTGGATTGTCGCGGAAATATTTTTGTTTGTATTATTAGGAGCAAGCATTCAACTAAAAGTATTAGTTAATATTTTATTACCTGGACTTTTTATTCTAGCGGTTGGTACACTAATTGGTCGGATGATAGGCTGGTATCTTTCAACTTTAGGGAGTAATTGGAATTGGCGAGAACGGCTTTTTCTCTTACCAGGAAATTCAGCTAAAGCTACAGTACAAGCCGCAATTGGAGCAATTCCTTTAGCTCGTGGAATTGAGGGAGGAGATACAATTTTGGCAGTTGCAGCCCTTTCGATTTTAGCAACCGCACCTTTAGGAGCTTGGGCAATACCTGTTTTTGCTCCGAAGTTATTACAACGTGGGGAAGTTGACCCGACGAAAGTAACAGTGTCTACTCGTGTAATATTATTAGCTGCGGTTGATACTTCACCTATATCTACCCAAGTATTAACAAAAACTGCTGCATTAGCTCGTCGCAGTGATGCGGAAGTAATTGTGTTGCACATTATAAATGTTGCACAACCTGAAGCTGTAGAACAATTGCGTTTATCAACTGAGCAATTGCTTTCAGATATTAGATATAAGTTTGTCACCTTAACGGGTTCTGTCCCAGAAGAAATTATAAAAGCAGCGATTGATTATCAAGTATCAGAAATTGTCATGGGAAAACGCGGACATCAACCTTTTTCCCAGGTACTTCTTGGTTCAGTTTCACAAGCAGTAATTGAATGTAGCTCGGTTCCCGTGGTTGTTGTTGAAGATGAATATTTGTAGGTTGGGTTGAGGTTCTGGGAAACCCAACAAAGGATTAACAAATCAAGAGGCTTGTAGTTGCGCTTCAGCGCTAATCTTTATTTCTGTTCTTAAGAGAAGAGGCGCTGAAGCGCAACTACGAACCTAATTTATATTTTGGAAATTCCTTAGTGTGAACAGTTGGTGACAATTAACTAATACCAGTCAACGAAAATTATTAAGATTTATCAAATGAAAAAATTACGTCAATTAGAGCAGTTAATTGCTTTACCCCAACTCATCAAATGGTTAATAATTGCCTTTACTGTGGGTATTCTTTCTGGGATAGGTTCCGGTGCTCTTTTAGTATCTTTGGAATGGTCAACAAATTGGCGAGAATCCCATCGTTGGATAATTGTATTTTTACCCTTGGCCGGATTTTTGAGTGGTTGGATTTATCATCGGTTTGGAAGAAATGTAGAAGGAGGTAATAACCTTTTATTAGAAGAAATTCATAACCCCAAAGAAATTATTCCATTGCGGATGCCTCCTTTAGTATTATTAGGGACAGACCTAACTCATTTATTTGGAGGTTCAGCAGGTCGTGAAGGTACAGCCTTGCAAATTGCGGCTTCACTTGCTGATAGATTGACCAAAATATTCCATTTCAAAAATGCCGACCGACGAATTTTGTTAATGGCTGGTTTAAGTGGGGGATTCGCTTCAGTTTTTGGAACCCCCTTAGCTGGAACCATTTTTGGATTGGAAGTTTTAGCTATTGGTATAATCCAACATGATGCGCTTTTTCCTTGTTTAGTTGCAGCAATTGTAGGAGACCGCGTTACATTAATGCTGGGTTTACATCATACAGCATATCGACATGCACCAGCTGTACCAACAGTTACTTTCATCGAGCTGATTTCCGCACTTGCTGCAGGGGCAATTTTTGGAATTGTGGCAATGATTTTTGCCAAGCTGACTCACAAAATCAATCATATCTTTAAAAATAAAATTGTCTACCCTCCCTTACGTCCTGCAATTGGTGGTGTAATTGTCGCGTTGGCTGTTTGGGCAATTGGAACTACTAAGTATATTGGACTCGGTATTCCTACAATTGTTGATGCTTTTAAAATCCAATTACCACCTTGGGATTTTGCGGCAAAAGTGGCTTTTACTGCTGTAACTTTGGGAGCAGGTTTTAAGGGAGGGGAGGTCACCCCACTATTTTATATTGGTGCCACATTGGGTAATGCTTTGTCACTAATATTACCGCTACCTGCACCACTACTTGCTGGTATGGGATTTGTTGCTGTTTTTGGTGGAGCTGCAAATACACCGATTGCCTCAACTTTAATGGGAATTGAACTTTTTGGTTTGGAATCGGGTGTATTTATTAGTATCGCTTGCGTAGGGAGCTATATTTTTTCCGGTCATGCAGGTATCTATAATGCACAACGCATTGGCTCAAGTAAATATCATTTCATACCTGTAAAAACAGGAAAGAGCTTAGCAGTCATAGCAAAAGAAGCTGCTGAAAATGTGGAAAAAAAGATTGAATGAGAAATTTAGATTCTTTTAATAAAATTTGATTCTTATATTATCGTCGAATGTGATGATGATAAGTGCAGTTATACGGCACTTTATAGGTAAATGAGGTACATAGGTTTAATGTCAAACTCTTGTGGGGTGGGCATCCTTGCCCGCCCAATTGTATTTACCTAATTGTATTTACCTCAATTAAAATCTGCTGTATCTTTCTTGCATCCGCAAATTACCTGATACCACGAGCAAGGCAACAAAAACAGTGACAAGAAAAATTTTTAATACCATTCCCCGTAATGTCTGGATTTTGGGGTTTGTCAGCTTGTTAACTGACATTAGTTCCGAAATGATACATTCTGTACTGCCTAATTTCTTAGTTTCAACATTGGGAGCGAGTTTGCAAACAGTAGGATGGATTGAAGGAATTGCAGAATCAACAGCTTCCGTTTTGAAAGTTTTTTCAGGAGCATTGAGTGATTATTTGGGACAACGTAAGGGACTCGCAGTTGCTGGATATGGACTATCAACTTTGGTTAAGCCTTTATTCGCATTAGCAACTAGTCCGATGTGGGTTTTGATAGCTCGTTTTGGAGACCGTGTTGGTAAGGGAATTCGCGTCGCTCCCCGCGATGCTATAGTTGCAGATGTTACCGACGCAGCTAATCGTGGAGCTGCCTATGGTTTGCGTCAGTCTTTAGACACGATTGGCGCATTCACTGGACCACTCGCCGCATTTATACTAATGTATTTTTCAGGGCAGAACTTTCGTCTAGTTTTTTGGTTAGCGTTGCTCCCTGGTATTTTAGCTGTAGCTCTCTTAGCAACTGGTGTACGCGAACCCAGAAATAAAATTAGTTCTAGGCAGAATAATCCACTACAGTGGTCTGAAATTCTTAGTTTGGGTAAGAGCTACTGGATGCTAGTTGCAATTGCGCTATTGTTTAATTTAGGTAACTCCAGCGATGCATTTCTACTGCTTCAAGCACAGCAAACTGGAATATCCCCGACCCTAGTACCGTTAACTTTATTTGTAATGAATGTAGCCTATTCTCTCAGTGCTTATCCTGTAGGGTTGCTGTCTGACCGTATCGGACGCTTGGGGCTTTTGGTAGGAGGATTTTTGATATATGCTCTGACATACTTGGGCTTTGCATTTGTTACCGCACCTTGGCAAGTTTGGGGATTGTTTGCACTGTATGGATTACACCAAGGAATGAGTCAGGGTGTATTGTTGGCGTTGGTAGCAGATAAAGTTCCATCAAATAAGCGGGGTACTGCTTTTGGGTTCATCAATTTAGCAATTGGGGTAGCACTTTTACCTGCTAGCTTGTTAGCAGGTAGTTTATGGGTATTAATCAGTCCAAAAACAACTTTCATTGTTGGAAGTATTTTTGCTGTGAGTGCCATAGTACTACTACTAGCAGTAGAAGGTAGAAGGAATTAACTATATAAATGTTTCCTAATTCTTCCCTTTTATTAAATATACCAGGGCGGGCAAGGATGCCCACCCCACAAGAGTTTCATTTTTTTCTTTGTACCTCACTCAACATTGCCGAGAGTAAAGAGATAATTGACTATGGTCAGAAAAATTTCCCACTTTTGGTTACGTCATATACATCCTCGCTTAATTACCTTAATTGCCACACTTGGTATCGCGGGACTTGGTATCTGTCTGCTTATTTTGTTTATTGTAGGTAAGCTAGCTGAAGAAGTTTTAGAAAAGGAAGCTTTTACATTTGATAAAACATTTTTATTGTGGCTGCATCAATTTGCTAATCCCACTTTTGATAATTTAATGCTGTTTGTAACTCAACTTGGTGACCCAACAATAGTAACAATAGTTGCGGGTACAACTTTAGCTATTCTTTGGTGGCAGCGCTATAGATTAGAAGCAATGGTCTTTGTATTAACTTGTTTAGGTGGGTTCATCTTAAATACTGGTTTAAAGTTATTTTTCTCTAAAACTCGTCCACAGCTTTGGAAGCAGTTGATTGTTGAAACATCTTTTAGTTTTCCTAGCGGTCATGCAATTGGCTCTATGGTTTTATACGGTTTTGTTGCTTATTTATTAGCAACTTTTTATCCTAAGTTTTCTCAAATAATTTACACTTTAGCAGTTATTTTAATCGTGGCGATTGGTGTTAGTCGGCTATATTTAGGAGTTCACTGGCCAACTGATATAATTGCGGGTTATGGAGTTGGCTTTCTGTGGTTGATGGTATGTATTACCATGGAGCAGTTATCAAAGAAGGCAAGGTAGACCCCAATAACAAAGTAATTGCTCTTTCTTTTGATGATGGGCCTTGGCGAAAAAATACAGACTCAATCCTAAAGATTCTCAAGCGAAATAACGTTAAAGCAACATTTTTTATGCTTGGTGACTCTTTGGCAAATTTTCCGCAACAGGGAAAACTAATTGCCGACGAAGGACATGCAATTGGTAATCATACATGGCATCATTTTTATCATCGGATGGATGAACAAACCGCTGGAAAAGAAATCGAAACTACGGCTGATTTAATATATAAAACTACGAATATTAAAACAACTTTATTCCGACCACCTGGAGGAATAATGACTAACTGTGTTGCTGACTATGCTAAAAAACATAATTACACAATTGTCATGTGGTCAGCAGACTCTATCGATTACAGCCATCCTTCTGTTCCGGTAATTGTAAATCGGGTAATGAGGGAAGCTAAACCTGGAGGTATTGTGCTGATGCATGACGGTGGTGGCAATAATCGTTCTCAGACAATTGCAGCTTTACCACAGATTATTAGCAAGCTCAAAGCTCAAGGTTATAGTTTTGTGACCATACCAAAACTTTTACAAATGCAAGTTGCAACAAAATAAAATAATATGTTTTTTCATCGCAAAAGTCTATAAAATCTAATCCTGCTTAGGTTTTTGACTTTTTTGAGTAAATAAACCAGACATACTTAACCCTGTTACTAACAGCCCAATTAACCCTAATCCATTTAAAATGGGGTAAATTGCCTGGAGGTGAAAAATTTCTCCTGTGTGGATACTTAACAGGAAACCGCGAGATATTCCAATATTGATACCCCACTCTCCAACCATAGTTACAACCATTCCCGTCAGTACGGTTAAAGCTACAGGCAAAGATATGATAATAGCTATAGTACGATGATACTTACGAAAAGCACGTTTCATGAGAATTACTTAGTAAAAATAAGTGTTTGAATAAAATCCGAAATTTATACTACTTTTAAGATACAACTATCTTGGTAAAAAAGTCGGTAAGAAGATATTGCCTCTACCCGATTTCTTTACTTTCAATATCTTATTATTTTAATTAACTTCTTATATTCTGAGGTATTTATGTTGAGCCCTAAAAGTATGCTTATCGCTTCTTTAATCAGCCTTTTCGCTTTAGCTGGGTGCAACAATACTGAACAGTCCGCAACGCAAAAACCAATCACAACAAGTCCGGCTTCTCAAACATCTGCTACTTCTCCCGCGAAAACTAACCAAATTCCCAACGGTATTATAATTAGGTCGTCGAGATAACCTAAAATTGGGATGAAATCTGGAATTAAGTCGATGGGACTAAATGCATAGGCAACAACACTCGCAGCCAATAGTCTTCCATACCAAGGAGTTTTGGGGTCAATGCTTGCCAAATAAATAACATAAGTCTCTTTTTTAAGTTTCTTGCCCAGTTGCTTTAATGCCTGCATAGACTGCATAGTTTCGGGATTTTAATTTGGCAGTAACTAAGAATTTTCTAATTTCACTAATAGTATCAAAATTAGCTTGCAATAACTCTCTGCATTTACAGCCTTTATTGGGTTATCCGAAGCGGACGCTGCGTTAACGTGCCTCAACCCAACCTACAAATTCTCAAAACCTTCGCAGTATTGTAGTGGGAAGTCCTGTTTGTTGTCTTGTTTGCCCAGTGTAAAGTCTTGTTTATTGTTGTGTTTGTCTAGTGGAAAGTTTTGTTTATTGCTGTGTTTGTCTAGCGTAAAGTCTTATCTGTTGTCATGTTTGCCTAGTGGACAATATTATGTGACGAGACATTTGTCTAGTGGAATATCTACTTGTAAATGATAAATGTTTCGGCTGTATTTAATCATCATATTTATGATGAAATTAGCTGATTAATTAGACTAATTAACCAATTGACATTTTCGATAAGCTGGGATAAAAAGTTATTATCAGCCTTCAGATGAGAGCTAAAAAATAACGTATATCAATATTGTCAATCTAGAAAATAGATATGTAAAATATTGGATAAGTTAGTTCGTTTATCTCGAAATAGTTTTTATTTTTGGGCAAAAATTAAATATTTAAATCAGTATCAACATTTTAGAAAATCAGTTCATAATAACAATATGACACTTTATATTTGTGCGGCTATTTTCATTGTTTTAGCAAGTGGTTGTATTGCATTTTATCAAAAGCTGTCAAAAACAAAGAGAGCATATCAAATAAGTTTACACCAGATAAAAGAATTGGAGATTAAATATGAAGGTATTGAATGTAGAAGAGAAGAGATTAAGAAGCTAGAGATGGTCATAAAAGAACTTGAAATAGAAACACAAGAAAAAGCTCAAAAAATAATACAGCTCCAAAAAAATATTTATAACCTGGAAAACGAAGAATTTATCAAATCATCTAATTTTTTTGAAATTGAACTTAGCCATGATTTTCAGGGTAAAAAAGAATATAAAGAGAGTCTAACAAAAATCCAAAGGGAACGAAGAAAAATGTTTAATGACAGAAATACTATTGTTTACAATATTCCACAGAATGCTCCTTATAAGGAAAAGTGGATAATTGAATTGATTGGTAAGCTAATGATTCGTTCTTTCAATAGTGACTGTGATGCTGCCATTGCAATAACCAAGCATAATAATTTCAAAAAAGTAGAAAAACTTATGAGAGACTCTTATAAACAGATACACGAAATATTAAATAGTCATCGTGATAAATTTCCATATAAATGCAAAATTGCAAAGGAATATTTAGAAATAAGAATCAAAGAATATAAGTTGATTTACCAATTTGAGAAACAAAATTATGATGAAAGGCAACACCAATATAATATCAAAGAAAAAATCAAGGAGAGTAAAAATTTTCCAGAAAAATTGAAAAAAATTGAACAAGACTTAGAAAAAGCAAAACTAGAATTAAAAGCAGCTACAAGTGAAGAGACAAAAATATCTTTAAGAAAAAAAGTAGAAGCAATAAAATCTCAATATAAAATTGCTAAAAATCAAGAAAAAGAAATGGAGTATTATGCAAATATGACGAGGCCAGGATATGTATATATAACGTCAAATGTTGGTTCTTTTGGTACAAAAAAATTTTTTATTGGCGTTACATACAAAATTAATAAAGAAGAAATATTGCGTAAGCTACAAGGTGATTGTGTTCCTTTTCCTTCAGACCTTCATGGAATGATTTTTTGCGAAGATGCTCCCAAATTTGCAGAGATGCTTTACCAAAAGTTAGATAGCAAGCGATGGAATAAAATCAACGTTAACAAACATTTTTTTGCCACCTCGATACAAGAAATTGAAAAAGCTGCAAGACAAGTTCAAAAAGAGATAGGAAGTAAGAAATCAAAAATAGATTTCATAAAAACTGCAGAAGCTGCCGAATATAATCAATCGCTAGCAGAAAGTCGCAAAAAATAGTTGATTACTTATTGGTGACTTATTTGATGTCACAAAAGTATCCCCCCTCTCCCCTTGTTTGCTAAACTTATGCTAGTCAAAGCTTAAATAACTATGCTCCCCGATAATGAATACTTTTACCTTGCTCCGTAGTTTAAGAAACCCGGTATTTGCTAGACTTTACACGGCTCAAACCACAAGTCTTTTGGGTGATGCACTAACTTGGGTGGGTTTAGCTTTGGTAGCTTTTGAATTGGCTGGAGAAGATTCCGCAGTTGTACTTTCAGGCGCTTTAACTTTGCGTGTCACAGCGTTTGTGTTGCTTGCACCTCTAGCAGGTGCTATTGCTGACCGCTTTGACCGCAAAAAAATCATGGTAGTAACTCACCTTAGCCGTATGACAATTGTGGGATTGCTACCTTTTGTCACCCAGATATGGCAAATATATACCTTAATATTTGCGCTGAATATTTTTAACGCCTTTTTTACACCAACTTATCAAGCAACGATTCCCTTGGTGACGGGAGAAAATGATTACGCACAAGCAATCGCCTTATCTAGCGCCACCTATCAACTACTTGGAGTTCTTGGCCCTGGTATTGCTGGAAGTGTTGCAGCTTTAATTGGTGCGAGACAGGTTTTCTTTTTGGATGCGCTGAGTTTTATGATTGCGGCAGTATTAATTTTTATGCTACCTGGTCAACTAAGAGTTGAATCAAAGCAACAGTCATTAAGTACGCGAGGTAGAACTTGGCGCGATATCAAAAACGGTACAACTAGCTTATTTAATGATGTTTACATACGCTATGCACTCTTTATGCAGTTAGTTGCATCCATAGCTGGAGCACAGATTTTGGTTAATACTGTTGGCTACGTCCAAGGGGTTTTGAAACTAGGAAATGTCCAATATGGTTGGGTTATGGCTGCTTTTGGGATTGGGGCGACTATGAGTGCTGTGGTTGTTGGGACTGCTGGACAACGCTTTGCTCGAACAACTCTTGTGTTATTTGGTGCAGGACTTATCACCCTTGCTTTGCTGCCTGCAAATTACGCAAATCTAGCAGTTTTAATGATTTTATGGTTGTTGGCGGGAATGGGTCAAAATTTGGTCAACTTACCGACACAAACCTTAATAGCAGACCGCATTCCTACTGATGCTCAAGGACGAGTTTACGGTGCTCATTTTGCCTGGAGTCATTTGTGGTGGGTAATATCTTACCCTTTGGCTGGTTGGTTGGGAAGTCATTTTCCGGAAGTTGAGTTTTTCTATGGTGCTTTGATAGGTTTAGCTTTGCTGGTAGTAGTGCAAATTACAATTTATCCAGGTCTTCACGAACATACACACGAGCATGAACACGAACATTATCCACTTTTGCACGAACACGAGCATATTCATGACGAGCATCATCAACACGAACATGATGAGGGTATATTGTTAGTTGAACCTCATATCCACGTTCACAAACACGCTCTGATTTCTCACAGCCATCCCCACTATCACCATGATATTCATCATCATCACTAACACTTGATATATACAGTTGCTATTTCGTAGTTGTAGCGGACTTTGTTGGGTTATGCCGAAGCGGCACGCTACGCGAACGCAAAGCCTCAACCCAACCTAGAAAATCTCTTAACCGAGCAGTATTGGCTCGCTACCGACAACAAACGAGCAAGATGCTCGCACTACAATAAGTGATTGGATATTTTTTTATTTGGAAGTTTCTTAAAGAATTTTTAGCAACCAACTTGCCGCAGCAGATGATGCTGGCAGGATTCACTTTTCGATAATTATTGCACTTTGTAAATATTACGAAATGTTATTTTTTAATATTTAAAAAATAAAAAACATTAGTCAACTAAAAATTCACTCGTAGTATAAGTAATAGCAGTTTCTTACTTAATTACTTCAGGAATTCATAAATAGTATAGATAGAGATATTTGAGAAAAATTATTATGTCAGCAATCCAACCCCCAAATCAAGCTCATCAGCTACCTCCACAAGAAATTCTCATGCAAATGATAACCAGTGCCTGGGTAAGCCAATCAATTTATGTGGCTGCGAAAGTGGGAGTAGCTGATTTACTGAAAGATGGCAGCAAAAGTGCATCAGAGCTAGCAAAATCTCTAAATGTAAATGCTGATGCTATAATAGATAATGGCAAACTTTTGGTTATTGAGACCGTTATTCCAGGTGCTAACCAACCCTCTATAGGCAAATTCCTAGACATTGAAATGCTATTGATGACTAGCGGTGGACGGGAAAGAACAGCGGAAGAATTTCAAGAACTCTTTGCTAAAGGGGGATTTGAATTAACGAATATCATCCCCACCCCATCACCAATCAGCATTATTGAAGGGATTAAAAAATAACGGATGCAAACTGCGGCTGTTAAGATTTAAATCAAAATAGAAAAGGTGAGCAAGCTAGGCTAAACATGAGTATTACATTAACATCAGAGCAAGAAAAAATAGTTCAAGATTTGCTTGCGACAGGCAAATTTAACACTATAGGCGATGTCATTCAAGCCGCTTTGCATCTGCTTGAACAAGAGAGCTATTCGTATCAAGTATGGGTTGAGGAAACCAAAGAAAAGCTTGATGAAGGCATCGCATCACTTGAGCGAGGTGAAGGAATTGATGGTGAGACCTTTGTGAATCAACTCTTAACAGATTTGCAACAGGTGAAAGAGTCTCAAAAATGAGCCAATATATTATTTCACTACCAGCTTCCCGTGATTTACGGGACATCTCTGAATATTTCGCACAAGAAAATGTAGAAGCTGGTGAGCGTTTGCTACGAGAATTTAACCACAAGTGCAAACAACTCGCTAATTTTCCCAGTATAGGACGAAAGGATGAAAACCTCCGTCCAGACTTGCGAGGAATTCCACTTGGTGGGTATATCATTTTCTATCAAATTACCGATGATGGTATCGAAATTGTCAGAGTTGTCAGTGGTAGACGTGATTTGAAATCGATATTCGGAAATCAAGAAGAATAAATCGGAAAATGTTTTCTTAATGCTTAAGCAATTACAGACTGAGGCTGATTTGTCTCAATAGTTGGTGGAGATGGGTGTAGCAAAGGAAGACATTATTTTGGGTTTGCATCCACCCTATAAGCGTCCTTATACAGGGTATGGAGTTTCTTTATGAATTTCTAGTTCAAATTTAGAAAAAATTACTAACTGCTTTAATAGTAATTCTACTGGGGTAAAAGCATAAACTGTATTACGTAATCGACACAAAAGAGGATTTTGTGCATGTTCTATTTTTCCAGACTGACGTCAAAATTTTATCTTAGAGACTTACAAAAAATAATGGGATATTTTTAAATTTGCAAGTCCCTTATTTTCATAGTGACCAGAACCACAATCTTAAAATTCAATAAAATTCAACAGTTAAGAGACGTTACATGTAACGTCTCTACAGGGTTATCAGAAATATTAACGCACTTCGGAGCGCAATATTTCCGCATCAACGGGTGGAATCAAAAACAACCGAAGCATTTGCCATAGTATTGCAATAAAATGCGGTATCCTACGAAACATTTTAACGAATTTCGGGCATTTACTATTAGCCATCGCAGCCATTTTGAGATTAGAGTCAGAGCACTTCATCACCCGTCCAAAAAATTCTGGATGATTAGTATCTAAAATCACAGGAAAAGCTTTAGCCGCAGTCTCATTAGTCTTTTTAATTACTTTCGTGTTGTACTCAAACGGGTCAATACCAATTGCGTAATAAAAATCTCCTCGTTCAATTACCGTCAAAGTGTGAGTCACAAACACCGTCAACAAAAAGAAGCGAACCCACAACCGCGCTTTCCAGTTATCCCATAATTCTGGTTGTGAACGTAGTAGCGCATCAAAGAAATCACCATGTCGGTTTTCGTCCTGACACCAACTATCGAAATAGCGGAACAGCGGATAAAATTGCAGTTCGGGGTGTTTTTCCAAGTGACGATACATTAATATGTAACGCCAGTAACCAATTTTCTCCGACAGATAAACTGTGTAAATAATCCATTCTGGGGGGAAAAACGTGTAAGTTCGGTTTTTAGTTAGGAAATTCAAATCAAGTGATAGACTAAAGTCCGCCATAGCTTTATTCAAAAATCCAGCGTGACGTGCTTCATCTCGTGCCATATAGCTAAAAGCTTCAGCAAGCAAAGGATTTCTATCTTTAAGTTTTCTAGACAACTCTTTAAACAATAGAAAACCAGAAAATTCCGAAGTGCAAGAACGTTCTAAAAAGTCAACAAAAACCAGACGCTTCTGTTTATCTAAATTTTTCCAAGACTGCTGAAAATTATCATCCCGCACGAAATGATGACGGTTATAATCAGCTTTTAGCTCCGCCACTATCGCTTTTAATTCTTCGTCATTCGCCGACAAATCCATGGATGCTACAGCGTCAAAGTCGGTAATGTAAAAGCGGGGTGTTAATAATGTTTCCTTGACAGGTGCTTTCACACCCGGCTTGAGTAATTCAGGTTGTGCAGTGTATTCAGAGGTAACCATGCGAGTATCAGTAATAATTTTGTCTCTAACAAATTTAGGATTTACGCATGATTTAATACAAAGACGCCTTATATTTTTGGCGAGATTCCCTTTTCTTAGCTTAATTTAATTATTTAGCATCAGAACCATTATTTTAGCCTAAAACATCAGACAAATGCTCCGTAACTTTACTCTCTTAACAGAAAAATTTTCTATTACTGATATTTTTTTTACTATATCCTTTCTTGCTAAATGTCTATTTACAGACATATTGAATTCACCAAACCCAGTTATTTCACTGAGATATATTATTTTTGCAGGAGTGCGATCGCCGCAATATAGATTTATTGAAATCTATGTATAACAAGGCTTTGGAGAAGAATCCAGTCAAAGTACTCCCTTATTAGCTTGGAGCTACTACACCCACAGTATTTTTACCAAGTTAATTAGTACCTTTATTTAGTCCTTTAGTTTATTTGTGCTTGCGACCTTCTTTAAATATACAGTCGAAAGTGTCGGTTCAAAGTCCCTGCGATATCAACCCTAAAAGATTTGAAGCATAAATTTTTGAGAAATGTTAGCCAAGTATGGCAAATGGGAATGATATAGATAGATTTCTCTTAGTTATGCTAACGTATGCATTATCCTCTGCAAATAAATTTTGATTTGTCAAATTCTGGATTATCTGTTGTTGATAATCGCGATAATTTACAGTTTTACGTTAAACAAGAATTTGCTCAACACCAAGAAGCAATTATAATTTTTGCCGATACGGCGTGTACTCGACCCCTATATTATATTAAAACAGAGCAAGCAACGAATTCTTCTTTACGCTTTGATTTTACAGATGAAAATGGGGTTTCCATTGGTGCAGTTGAACGTAACAAATCGTTGTGGAAACCACATTACTACGTTTTTGACAGCGAAACCATAAATTTTACGATTCAAGGGAATAATACTTGGCAACAACTTGCTGGCAGCCTGTTTACAGAAATTCCATTAATTGGGACGTTGAGAGGGTTTGTTTTTTATCCAACTTATTTAGTGATAAACGCTAATGGTTCGGTTATTATGCGATTAGAGAGAGAGCCTTCGTTCTTTTTACGACAATATACCATCAGAGTATTCGATAAATTAAGCGAGCAAGAAGAAACACAAGTCCTGCTAAGTCTATTAAAAATGCTATTTGTAGAAAAAAGTCGTGGTTTTTAACACCCCGCTTTATCTATAAAAATTTGATAACCATATTATCACGCTATCAACCTTCTTTTATCATCCAAACTAAAAACCCCAAAATTTGTTCGATAGGAGGTAAGGGGTAATCATTGAAATCTATTGTTACGACTTGTGCTTCTAGTTTTAGAAATCGCCATTGCGTACCACTTGTGACGCAGCCATAAACAACTTTTATCGGCAGGTAAAACTAAGTGAAGAAGAGTACCAACTTGCACAGTTAGCTTATGCGGAAAGATTAGCTATTGTTTGCACTGGAGATTTAATTAAAAAGAATGAAATATTTATACTATCAAAAGTTAGTAAATTTGCCTTGTATGATAATAAACAAAAGCAAGTGAAAATTTAATATAGGAATAGCTTGATATTACTTGCTTTGTTAAGAAATTTGAATAGAGCTATAGCCACACTACGATTAGTAGTTAAATAATTGTGGTGCAAATCTACATCGCTGAGCAGAACGAGGGGAAAACCAGTCTTTAGAATAGAAATAGGGAAGTTCTGCAATTATCGTTAAAGCCGAATCTTGTAAATGCTGCGTAAGTCCAACAAAAAAACCACCCCTTAAAAAACAAGTAAGAAAATTAGGGACTAACTAATGAGCAGCAATTTAGCCGTTAAACTGCGTACAGGAACACAAAAAGCCCACACCGCAGCAGAGAATGTGGGATTTGTAAAATGTTTCCTTAAAGGAGTCGTTACCAAAGACAGCTTCGCAAAAGCTTTGAGTAACTTGTATTTCGTCTACAGCGAAATGGAAACTGCATTACAACGTCATCAAGGACACTCCGTGGTGAGTAAAATGTATTTCTCCGAACTCAACCGCAAAGGCAGTTTAGAAAAAGACTTAGAATATTACTATGGTAGCGACTGGCAAAAATTAATTACACCTTCACCTGCAACCCAAGCATACATTTACCGCATTCAGGAAATATCCAACAATGCACCAGAGTTATTAATTGCACATGCTTACACACGTTACATGGGTGATTTATCTGGTGGACAAATGTTTGCCAAAATCGCGCAAACAGCTTTGAAACTAGAAGGAAATCAAGGGATTTCTTTTTATCATTTTGAGCAAATACCAGACAAAAAAGCATTCAAAGATAAATATCGTCAAGCATTAGACTCCGTATCAATAGACGAAGCGACTGAAGACAGAATAGTAGCGGAAGCAAACAATGCTTTCCGTTTAAATATGCAAGCAGCTCAAGAATTAGATAGCAGCTTAATTCAATCAATCGGTGAATCTACGTTTAAGGCATTAACCAGCACCCAAACTCCTGGAAGTACGGAATTAGCTCACACTTGAAGGTTGACTGACCTAACCCCCAACCCCTTCCCTATAAGGGAAGGGGAGTAAGATTTTGTGTTTCACTCAACTGAAAGCCACTATATTCAGTCAGCAGTCCCCAACTACACATTTCCCATTCCCCATTCCCCACTCCCCATTTACCCTTATTCATTTGGAAGCAATTAAATGGTTTTTCAAGCACCTGGTGTCAACTTTGATGTAAATCTCATCAAAAAGTACGACACACCGACACCACGATATACTAGCTACCCCCCTGCTACTGAATTATCCGAAAGTTTCACTCAACAAGACTTTCGGGATGCAATTTCTACTTCCAACGAACGGCAATCTCCTCTTTCTTTGTATTTTCATATACCTTTTTGCCAAAGTGCTTGTTATTTTTGCGGCTGCAATGTGGTAATTTCAAATAACAAAGATATTGCTATTCCTTATCTGGAATATTTAGTCAGAGATATCAAACAAACAGCTTTATTGCTTGATACTTCTAGAAAGGTTAGCCAAATTCACTGGGGTGGTGGAACTCCTAACTACTTGAATACAACACAAGTAGAACATTTGTTGAAAAATATAACTAGTAATTTCAACATAGACTCAAATGCAGAAATTTCCATCGAAATTAATCCACGTTATGTAGATAAAGATTACATTTTTTTCTTGCGGGATATTGGATTTAACCGCATTAGTTTTGGCATTCAAGACTTTAATCCCCAAGTCCAAGCAGCAGTTAACAGGGTGCAACCTGAAGAAATGTTGTTTAATGTGATGGAATGGATTAGAAAAGCTGAGTTTGAAAGTGTAAATGTAGACCTTATTTATGGTTTACCGTATCAAACTCTTCATAGCTTTCAGAAGACAGTGAAAAAAACCATAGAACTTGACCCAGACAGGATTGCGGTATTTAACTTTGCTTATGTTCCTTGGGTAAAACCAGTGCAAAAAAATATTTCCCAAGACACCTTACCTACACCACAGGAAAAGTTAGATATTATCCAAATGACAATTGATGAGCTTACCACTAACCAGTATTTATTTATTGGTATGGACCACTTTGCTAAATTCGATGACGAGTTAGCAATTGCTCAGCAAAATGGCACATTATGGCGCAATTTCCAAGGTTATACAACCAATGCTCAAGCAGAACTTATCGGTTTTGGTGCAACATCTATTAGTATGTTACAAGAAGCCTATGCCCAAAACCATAAGAAATTGAAAGATTATTATCAAGCAATTGATTCTGGTATTTTACCTATTTGTAAGGGTTTCACACTTAACCAAGATGACATGATTCGACGTGATGTTATTATGTGCATCATGGCTGGTGGTAGGCTTGAGAAAGAAGATATCGAAGCTAAGTACGGTATCGGCTTTGATGATTATTTTTCTGCTGAACTCCAAACTTTGAAATTATTGGAAGCCGATGGACTAGTGAATTTATTTTCAAAACAAATAAATATTACCGAAATCGGTAGGCTGCTGGTGAGAAATATTGCTGTTATTTTTGATAACCGCAGTCCTAAGCGGGAACAAAAATTCTCTCGTGCAATATAAAAAGGAAGAAGAAAAAAGGTTAATTTTTTCTTCTTTGTTAGTTTTTGAAATGTTTTGTGGGTTGGGCTAAAAAGTCCAACTATTTTTTTGTATTCTATTGCCATATACTTTACGAGTAAAATTTCTTAGGTTTGTAGTTGCGCTTTAGCGCCACGACAGATAAAAATTGAGGGCTAAAGCCCAACTACGAACCTTGGGGCTTCAGCCCAACTACGAACCTTTGTGGTTTACCTGTGATTCGAGGAGTGAACATGTATAAAAAATGTGCGGTCGCTTTGTTGAGTTTAGCTTTTGCTGCAAGTTTACCTGGTGCAGCATTTGCTGAAACGGTGATGCAAAAAGTTGCTCTTACTGGTGTATTGACTGCGGGTACTAGCCGAGATGCTATTCCTTTTGCCTATGCTGACAAAAATGGCAAGTTGCTGGGTTATTCAGTGGATATGCTGAATCTTATTAAAGGTGACCTAGAAAAGGAACTAGGTAGAAAAATTCAGTTAAAGCTAGTCGGACTTGCTCCCAAAGAGCGAATACCCAAAATTGTTCAAAATGAAGTGGATATTGTTTGCGACGCAAGCAGTTTTACTTGGGAACGGGATAAAGTCGTAGATTTTTCTGTGAGTTATAACGTGACTGGGACTCAGCTACTGGTGAAAAAAGACAGTAATTTGGGTACTCCTGAGTCTTTAGCTGGTAAAAGGGTGGGTGTATTACGCCAAACTACAAATGAAAAGGCGATTAGAAAGCAGCAGCCAAAAGCGCAGATAGTATATGTCAGAGACCGAGCACAGGGATATACAGCGCTACAGGAGGGAAAAATTGATGCTCTTGCTTCCGATGGTGTTCTCTTGGAAGGGTGGATGCATACAGCTAAAAACGCAAGCGATTTTAAAATAGTTCCAGACAGACCCCTGACACGAGAAGGGATTGCTTGTATGGTTCCGGAGAATAACTCCAAGTTTCTTAATTCTGTAAACTTTAGTCTTATCCGCTTTATGCAAGGGTTTTTGGCGGAAGATAAACGTTATGTTGCTATTTTTGACCGTTGGTTTGGGTTTAATGGGGTAATTCCTTTTAATCGGGATTTACGGGATTTAGTGATTGAAACTATGCGGTTGGTTATAGAGTCTCGTGAGGAAATCCCTAAGGAACAGTTGTAACCTGTTTGAAAGACTACCAAAATAATGTAGAGACGTGACATGTCACGTCTCTACAAGTGTAAATTTCCCTTAATCGACAAATATTAAGTGTGGGGCTATATTGTATGGAATAAACCCGAATATTTCTGGTTCTCCTCCCTACTAACCTTATCAATTATCACCACTGTTTCTTAAACGCAGTAAACGCAAGATTTCCTCAATACTCGCATCTTGATTCCTCGCGTTACCTTTTAATTCTCTGATATCAGCTTTCACTTGCCTCATATCGGATGTCAACCCAGTTGTTAGAGTTAATAACTGAGATATAGTTAATTGAGTCGTACCAATAGTGCTTGTTTGAATTTTAAGATTAGTGACATCTAAAGTTAGCTCATTCAAACGCTCGAAAATATCATCAAATTTATAATCATCAGTCATCATTTGCTACCTCGCTACCAACTTTGCATGTGACAACATTGAATTTTGGTTTGCATCATTTATTATTTTAATAAAAATAAATTATTATGGTTTAATAAATTGAAGTAAGTTGTGATGCATAATATTTCTAAACGTAGAATAAATAAAAAGATAAAATCGGTAGTTTTATTAAGAAGTTTTATCGCCTTTTCCTGCGTAGCATTTTCCGCTTTTACCTTATTGTCCACGTCCAAAGTAGAAAAAACTAACGCGCAAACACTACCCTCACAGCAACAATCATCCAATAAATCATCCAAGTATCAACTATTGTCGGATACAAATTCTCCTAATCGACAATATGCTATTGCATGGGGAATTCCTGGTAGAACTAGAAATTCTAGCGAAATAGAACCAACTGATAACCTTGACAAAGTTGAGAATTATTTAGTTGATATAAAAACTAATAAAATTATTACTACACTCCGCAATTGCCAATATTTCCCTAGCCAAAATCATGGTAGTTATTTTGTACACTGGAGTGCAAATTCCCAACTTGTATTATTTACTCATCAGCGTAAATGGGAACCACAAGCTGTGTCTTTAGCTAACGTTAATGGCGTTCAAGTAAATGTATTAGATAGATTAGTGAAAGATGCCCGTGCGTATTTAGCTAAAAATGATAGTGTAGCTTACCAAGCTAACCAAAAAAAGTTAGTTTTTAATTTAGAAAATGATTCCAAATCCTTACAGCTAACTGAAAGTCGTTTGCTATTACCTGTAAATGTTTACATTCCCAAAGCAGAGAATGGATATGAGCGAAATTTATTAATCACTTATCAAGTTGCGAAAGCAGGTAATAATATTATTCTCAGGCTGATTGGTGTGAAAAATTTGGTGTGAAAAATAAGGCATAAAAAGTTACCTAAAATTTAAGTATCAAGCTAGCATCTGTCAGGTTTTCTCAGGTTTTCACAGATAATGTCCACTTCTATTAGCCCGTATTATAGTCGCGATTTGCGAAGACAATATATTTACTTATTGTTTAAGAAAATTTTACAATCACTGACGTAATATTTACGGATGAATTTTAGGTTTGTACTTATATTAGAGGCAGAGGATGTTTATAAATAAAATATAAAGCTTAATTTATGCCACAAGCCAGCGATTAAAATCGCTGTCTAAAAGCTAAAGTCCTCTAAAAGAGGACTGATAATAGAGTTTCTAGAACTTAATCATTATTTTATAGACACCCTATAAAAGAGTATTTAGAAAAAACACTAAACTCCATAAAGATTATCATTAGTCCTCTTTAGAGGACTTTAGCTATCAGACAGTGACTTTAGTCGCTGGCTTTCTGGCATAATGCCTTAAGTCTCCACAGCCTTAGTGGACAACCCAGCTAAATTACCTTCAGGAGTTGTACCCACTATATAAACATCAATTTCAACAGTTCCTAACTGATACACCTGGAGATTGGCTAAACTTGACTTAATAATATCCACCAGTGTTTTAAACTTAGAGACAGTAGCTTTTTCTTCTTCTCCGTGCCAATCTTCCTCAGAGCAAGCCCAGCAAAAAAAATCATCAACCGTGGTAGTTTGAATAAAAATACCTGGGGAATGACCAGTAGAAATAATAACTTTTTCAGGTGTTACAGGTGCTTTATCTTCCCATAAGAAAACCTCAAACGGGTACTCCGACTCACTCATCCAGAGTAAGTCCTCAGAAGCTTTCTTTAACTGGTCTGTAATTTCCACGTTAGTCATCGAGAAGCACCAAACTGCGATTATTCAATTTTATAGGTTACTGTTTAATTTCTTTAGCCTAACTCCAAAGTTGTTACACCAAATATACGGTTAATATCAATCGATGGTGTCTGGTAACAGTACATACGCACGCAGGTGAATACTGGTTGCAATTGATAGCGCTGAGTCAACTCAGAAATTGCAGGATTAATATCGGGTATATCGATAAATACAGGCTGTTGTGCAGCATGGGTTGTTAGTGCTTGAAAAAGACACTCCGCAATTTCAGGAGAATCACCAAATAATGGACCAATTTTAAAACCCTTATAGCAAGGACGTATAACACCATAGCCTTTTAACTTACCAGATTCCACTACTCCATAAGCATACCCATTTGGTACGTTAATCCAAGGTTCGAGAAACTGAGGACGACTAGTGGGAAACAACTGTTCGTCATAACTCAAAATTTCGGTAAAGGGTATAGTAGATAGCGGCACTACTGAGTCTGGCACAACACCAGAATCATTAGACTCGTAAACATGGCGAATATGGCGATATGCTGGAATGAAACCAATATCGCGATAAGTTTTCTCTCTTTCAACAACTCCATCTAAACCTACACTGCATCGATTTAAATCGAGTCTTTCATTCATTTTTTGCCAAGCATTTTGCCAAATTTGTGTACCATATCCTTGTCCTCGGTATTCTGGTTTGACAATGTACAGTCCAATAAATGCAAAAGTCGCATCATAACAAACTATTGAAACACAACCTACTGGTTTTTCATTCAATTTTCCGATAAAAAATCCAGCCTTGTCAGCAGCATAAAAAGCCCTCGCATCATTAATACCAGGGTTCCATCCCTCTAACAAAGCCCAATCCAATGCAAGTTGCACGTCGGGTAATTGCATTTGATGTATTTCTAAAGCATTCATATGTTCTAGCAAAAAGGATATACTTACCATTTTGCTAGTAATTTTTAATAAATGTATGGAGTCGTTAGGTTCGGGTTACTCTTCTGACTCAGCAAGTTCCTCCAGATGAAAAGCAACATTATTCAGTGACATTTGAATTTCGTTACTATAAGAAAGATTTCTCCACCTACTACTTGTAGCATTATCCAGCGCAGTAGTATCTAAGTATCGCGCAAAAACCACGATTTTTTCCGAGTCTGTTTTTGCTGATGCCAAATTTTCTAAAAATTCCTGAGGTGTCATAGGTTTCCAGTTCAAAAAAATAGTTCTTAATATTTTTGCCACACCCGAATTGAAATTTCTGATATCAGCTTGCATTATTACTTGCATTTATGAAAATATTTAAACCTTTTAAGGAATCATAGACCCCTTCCTTGTAGCTAGGTGAAAGGGATTGGAAGTTAGGTCTGTGTCAAGCAAGTAAATACCCGAAGAATTTATTTCTTAAAAATCCCTTAAATCTGTGTAAACATGTTCAATTAAGCATCTAGTAACAGGTTATTTTCCAAAAAACAAGCGGACTTAACCTTTACCAGCTATGCTTTGAGGTTATATGCTTAGCTTGCAACGAGAGCACATGGCAAAATAATATCTTTGGAAAACCTTACTACTTTAAGTTGGTCTATTTATGAAAAAAAATAAAACTATACTAGCTGCGCTGTTTACCACTTGCGCTGTAATCCTTACAGCCTGCGGTGGTGGAAACAGTGGTACAAACAGTACAAATAATGGTACTACGACTGATACATCCAACAGTTCCACAGGGACAGTATCAGGGCCGATTCCCATTGGAATAGCTTTCGCACAAACAAGCAACGTAGCCTTATTAGGTCAAGACGGAATTTCTGGTGTCAAAATTGCCGAAAAATACTTTAATGATAAAGGCGGTATTAACGGCACTCCCATTAAATTAGTCTTACAAGACACAGGAGGAGACGAAGCAGGAGCAATTAACGCTTTCCAAACATTAATTAACAAAGATAAAGTTGTGGGTATCGTCGGTCCAACCCTATCACAGCAAGCATTCGGTGCTAATCCTTTTGCCGAAAGAGCTAAAGTTCCGGTGATTGGTGCATCTAACACAGCCAAAGGAATCCCTGAAATAGGCGATTATGTTGCGCGTGTTTCCGCACCAAGTTCTATCGTAGCTCCCAACTCAGTCAAAGCAGCACTCAAACAAAACCCCAAAATTAAAAAAGTGGCTGTTTTCTTCGCTCAAAATGACGCCTTTAGTAAATCGGAAACAGAAATTTTCCAAAAAACAGTTAAAGACTCAAATCTAGAACTAGTAACAGTACAAAAATTCCAAACTACTGACACTGATTTTCAAGCTCAAGCGACCAATGCTTTAAACTTAAAACCCGACTTAATAATCACATCCGGTTTAGCTGCAGACGGAGGAAACCTAGTTAGACAACTGCGGGAGCTAGGTTACAAAGGTATAATTGTTGGGGGAAATGGGATGAATACTTCCAATATATTTAAAGTTTGTAAAGCATTATGTGATGGTGTATTAGTAGCACAGGCTTACAGTCCCGAACATCCATCAGAAATTAACAAAACGTTCCGTCAAGCTTTTCAAAATCAGTTTAAATCAGAACCCCCCCAATTTAGCGGTCAAGCTTTTACTGCAGTACAAGTATATGTAGAAGCGCTCAAAGCTTTAGATAGCAAAAGCAAAATTAATAAACTTCCCCTAGGACAACTGCGAACAGAATTAAATAAGCAGCTATTAACAGGGAAGTATGATACACCTTTGGGAGAAATATCTTTCACACCAATTGGTGAAGTTGTACAAAAAGATTTCTATGTTGCTCAAATAAAAATGAGTCAAGATGGAAGTACTGGTAAATTTGTTTTTGTGAAGTAGGTTCTAGATTCAAATTAGGTGAATATATCTTTATTTTTGCAACAAATTCTTAATGGTTTATCCATTGGTAGCACCTACGCTATGTTTGCCCTTGGATACACTTTAGTGTATTCAATTTTAGGAATAATTAACTTAGCCCACGGTGCTGTCTTTACCTTAGGAGCCTATTTTACCTATGCTCTTATGGGTGGAGCCTTTGGATTTAGTGGGGTACTGGCTAATGCCTCCTTACCAGTACAACTACCATTTCCCATAGCCTTAATTTTAGCAAGTACCATCGCTGGATGTATTGGTGTAATAATCGAACGCATTGCATTTTTACCTTTGCGTCTTAAAGGTTCCGACCCTTTACTAACAGTAGTTTCTAGCTTAGGTGTAGGGCTAATAATTGTAAATTTAATTCAATATTTAGTAGGAGCAGAAAACTACAACTTTCCCGCAAATACTTACGGCAATTTACCTACAGCAATTAATTTTGGAACCCTAGAAAATCCCATACCAATTCGTACAGTACAATTAATAATTTTTGCCATATCAATGATAGTAGTAGCAATACTCACCTACTTTATTAATAGTACAAAATATGGTAAAGCAATGCAGGCAATCGCTGAGGACGCAACCACAGCCAGCTTACTAGGAATAAACTCTGATAAATTTATTGTACTCACCTTTTTTATCAGTAGCTTCTTAGCAGGAATGGCAGGAAGTTTACTTGCTTCCAGCGTCAGTATTGCAGGCCCCTATTTTGGTATAGCCTTTGGACTAAGAGGACTAGCCGTAATAGTTTTAGGTGGATTAGGAAGTATTCCCGGTGCAGTTTTAGGAGGTTTAGTTATTGGAGTAATAGAAGCATTAGTACCAAGCGAATATTCTGGATATAAAGACGCAGTTTCCTTCGGAATATTGTTTATTATGTTATTAGTTAGACCACAGGGTTTACTAGGACGTAAATTCATACAAAAAGTTTAACAAAGAAAAGTACTTCCTTCTTCCTCTTCTCTCTTCCTTCTTGGCTCCTTGGCTCCTTGGCGGTTCGTAAAAAAATGAATGAATTTATAGCAACATACGGTTCTTTAATAGTCGCAATGGTATTAGGAGCATTAATGGGATTATCCTTATACTTACCATTAATGGCAGGACAATTATCCCTAGCAAGTCCCGGCTTCTACGCATTAGGTGGATATACAGCCGCAATTCTTTCCACCAAAGTTTTTCCTTCCAGCAGTGGCTCATTCCCCGTCCCTTTTTTACTACTAGAAATGTTAATAGCTGGTGTAATTTCTGGCTTATTAGGGCTAGCAGTAGGAATACCAGCTTTAAGACTAAAAGGAATATATTTAGCCATCGCAACAATTGCCTTCGTAGAAGTATTAAGAGTTGTATGCCTAAACTTAGAAATTACAGGTGGTGCAGTGGGAATTTTTGGTATACCTCAACCATTTGATACATCTATTGGATATTTATGGATTGCTTTACCATTACTAATAATTAGTATGGTTCTGTTTTACCGCTTAGAACGCATTCGAGTCGGTAGAGCATTTATAGCTATTCGCGAAGATGAACTAGCTGCAGGAGCAATGGGGATTAACCCAACATATTACAAAGTTTTAGCATTTACTCTCGGAGCAATTTTAGCAGGAATGATTGGTGCTATTAGTGCCCATTTTTTGAATACTTGGAACACTCGTCAAGGTACTTTTGACGCTAGTATAGTCTACTTGACATTTGTACTGATTGGTGGTTCTAAAACTTTTTTAGGCTCTGTTGTAGGAGGAATGGTTTTTACTGCTTTACCAGAAGTATTAAGAGGCTTAGCTGACACAGGTGGTTTACCTATCTGGTTAGGAAACTTTTTGCGCGACGGAAGACTAATTATTTTTGGAATACTGATAGTCATCGGTACAATTTTCTTCCCTCAAGGTTTAGTAACTCCTGATTTATTTAAAAAATTTTCTAAAAAAAATTATAAGGCAAAATAATAATTGTAGTTTTATCAATTGTAGTGCGAGCGTCTCGCTCGCGTTTTGCTGATTAAATACCCAATAGCGAGCAAGATGCTCGCACTATCCAATAGCGAGCAAGATGCTCGCACTACCCAATAGCGAGCAAGATGCTCGCACTACCCAATAGCGAGCAAGATGCTCGCACTACAAATAATTATACGAATTATGTCGGAAAATATTACTGATTCTCAGCCAAACATAGTACTAGAAGCAAAAAACCTGACTCGACGTTTTGGTGGACTAGTCGCAGTAAACAATGTCTCATTTACTGTATATAAAGACGAAATATTTGGACTTATCGGTCCCAACGGAGCAGGGAAAACAACCCTATTTAATTTGATTACAGGGTTTATTCCTCCATCTAGCGGAAATTTACTTTATCAAGGCAAAGAAATTTCCCAAAAACCATCTCATAAAATAGCAGCTTTAGGCATTGCTCGTACATTTCAAAATATTCGCTTATTTGGAGAAATATCAGCATTAGAAAACGTTATCATCGGACGCCATTTACATACTAATAGCAGTATGATAAAAGGATTATTCGCTATACCTCCCGCTCCTGATGAAGAACAGAAAACTAAGAAAGAAGCATTAGAATTACTAGAACTTGTTGGCTTAATTGACCGTGCTGAAGAAAAAGCAAGAAACTTTGCATACGGTGACCAAAGACGCTTAGAAATTGCCCGCGCTCTAGCACTAAAACCCAAAATTTTACTATTAGACGAACCAGCAGCAGGAATGAATCCTAGTGAAAAACAAGAACTAAGCCAATTTATTAATAAAATCCGTAATTATTTCGACCTAACAATAGTTTTAATTGAACATAACGTACCATTAGTCATGGGATTATGTAACAGAATAGCCGTCTTAAACTTTGGAGAATTAATAACTTTAGACAAACCAGAAATAGTAAAAAATAACCCCGCAGTCATCGAAGCATATCTAGGTAACGAATAAATTATCTCAACAGTCAACAACCAACAGTCAACAGTTAACAGCATTAGTTTATGAAAACAGAATTCGTAATTTTAGAAATCAAAAATCTTTGTGTCAACTACGGTGCTATTCAAGCACTAAAAGATATTAACTTATATATTAACAGCGGCGAAGTAGTCACCTTAATTGGAGCAAACGGAGCAGGAAAAACAACCACCCTGCGAGCAATTTCCAAAATAGTCAATTCTAAAAGTGGTAACATTATCTACCACGGACATAATATTACCCGTCGTCAACCTCACGAAATCGTTAAACTGGGTATTGCTCATTCTCCCGAAGGAAGACGGGTGTTAGCTCGACAAACAATATATGATAATTTACTTTTGGGTGCTTTTATCCACTCCAATCAAACTCAGATAAAAGCTGATATTAAACGTCAATTTGAATTATTTCCGCGCTTAGCAGAAAGACGCAATCAATTAGCTGGAACCCTCAGCGGTGGTGAGCAACAAATGTTAGCTATTGCACGCGCTTTGATGAGTAGACCTAAACTTTTACTTTTAGATGAGCCAAGTTTAGGTTTAGCTCCTGCAATTGTGAAGGAAATTTTTATGATTATTGAAAATTTGCGTGAAACTGGGGTGACTATTTTATTGGTAGAACAAAACGCGAATTTAGCATTAAAAATCGCTGATAGGGGATATGTTTTAGAAGCGGGTTCGATTACTTTAAGTGGTGCGGCTTCAGAATTAATTACTGATGAGCGAGTTAGAAAGGCTTATTTGGGTTGAGGAAAATACTTGTAGCGGTTCCTGCTTTGGTGAAGTATGCAAGGGCGGGCAAGGATGCCCACCCCACAAGAACTGCTATATATAGTGGCTTATGCAATTTATCATAGCTATTTAACTACCAATTTATCGAGCGTTGTTCTAATATACCGGGGAGTAATGACTAATGGAGCTAAATGAATTGCCAGGAGCGGAGTTAATCTTACCTGGACTGGACGACCTTCTCAACGGCAAAAATAATACTGTCGGGTCGCTATTAATTGCAATAGCGTCCACACGTCTACGCTCAGCTGGCTTGGATATCCGAAAGTATCTCTAGCTCCCGAACCAGAACTAGTTTTGTACGCTCATCTTCAAAACGAACGCGATGATGCGTACCCCTACTACAATGCTTTATTAAATAGTCTCAACAGCTTTTGTGCTGCACTTGAACTAAAGTACAAATACCATAGTTGAACACAACGAATAATTCTAATATATTATATCAGCCGTGTTTGAGCATAATTTTCCAGGACTTAAAATGCGGTTTCAAATTTTACTTGTTCACAGTTTTAAGTGTTCTTGTTTGCAGCTCATTACAGCTACTTACTCCCCTCATAGTTGGCTTACAATAATTTACTTACGACGATGTGTAATACAATCTTCAATATATTTAGGTAAGGCGATAGAGCAAATTAGATGAAATAACATAATTAGCCAAAATTCAATAACTTTTAAAGTACTTTGGATAAAAACTGGCTGTCCAGTCATTAGAAAAATACATGGCTGACCATAAAAAATGATAGACGGAAGATAAAGCAGTAACGAAATAGGAATATGGGAAGCCGTTTTTCCAGTCACTAAACCAGGCAATGTGAAATATAGCACGTTCATTACATCTATTATCAACCCGCCACCCCATAGATAACCAATCTTCTGGAGTGACTTAGATGAAAGTATTTGACTGAAAAAGGATAATTGTATGAATGATGATATCCAAACAATAACTGTAAGAACAATTAATGACCTTATAATGAGGCTGCGTAATTGTGGATTTCTAGTCCTTTGACTCATGGTTTATAAATACGTTGTCCCATTAAACCTTTAAATGCTTCTGCTCCTTTAGAATAACTTAATTTATTAGCTGCTACAACTGTCACCTGTCAATTACCATATGCATGTTTTCTCACAATATAAATATAGACTTACTAAAAAGATGCAAGTAAACAATAATCGTCATCTTCATTAATTCCATTAAATTGTTGCAACTTTGTGTTATTTTGAGCAACAAATATCGAATTTCCATAGTCAACTCTATCTCTGTCTAACCCGTAAAACCATTTAGTAACTCCAAGAATTTCCTGGAGATAAACTAGGTCAGAATAGCTATGGTTGTTTTCAGTTTTTATAAGTAAAGTTTTTAGTTTCTCTAAATTTGTATCCTGAGGAACATAAATAAATGTATCTGGCTCTTGGGTAGATAACCTACACATAGATTCAAAAGATTTTCTATCAAGTGGCTGATAAACACCTAATGGTCGCTCTGGCTTTATAGTCAAAGTCAAGGACTGAATGAATTCATATTTAGCTTCCTCCCATGAAAAGACAGAGAATATATCATCATCAAATAATAAGTCAGTAATTAACCACGGTGGTGTCACATCACACTTACAAATATCCCAAAGTCGCCAAGCTGTTTTATAGTAACCATTGAAAAGTATGGCTTTGATTAACTGACTAAAATTAGTAGTTACTTCATAACTTGAAACAAGCGTATTATATGGGTAAGCATTATTAAATTTTTCTCCCACATTTAATGGAGTAAAGGAGGCATTGATAAACTGGTCATGGAGACTGCGCTCTCTTGATAAAAAGCCAAAGCTTAAAAATCTTTTGGGCCCAGCCCAAGGGAAAATAGACCATGAATAATAAGTTGAAAGCCAATTTAGCGCAGCATCAATTTTTTCAAATGAAGTTTTGTACTGAGGATTAGTATACACAGGAATGCTTGGGAAGTTTTGAGTGTCACATTTATTCAGACGCGAACCGTGTATATACCAAGGTTGAGAATACCAATAGCCTCTTGATGTTGGTAAGTCGTCTAGAGATTGTAACCGACTTTCTTGTTGACCCTCGCAAATCCAAACGTCAGAAAGATTATTTTTCAGAAAAGAATTTAGTTTTTCTACTAATAGTGGTCGATAGTCAGTGAAAAAGGCTATGTGGTACATAAACTTACACTTTTAGTTTCTAGGCACATGATAATGTACCCTCAACCTAACTTCATGCTGGGTAAATGAATTGTTTAAGGCATTTTCTTCATAATTATTCTGCCATCAAACATAATGATATTGTGGAGCATAGTCATTTTTTAACGTGGAAATGATAGCAACCAAAATCTTACATTACCTTGATTCCCTGCATGATGTCGATTATTTAGCAACAATTGTTAACTCGGTATCTGACACAGAACTATGCGATATCATCAATCAACTTTTGCAATCAGAGGATAATGAAATAGTCAGTTCAACTTGTCTTTTTATTCAAGATTTGGTACTTTCTAGCTCTCGACATCCTGATTGTGAGAAGTTTGTAAAAGGTTATTCAGAGTCTTCAATTGTCAAAACTCTTGAACAGCTTCTTTTTTCTCCAAGCCATTTTACTCGTGAGCAAGTAGTGTACGCATTAGGCAAGACTTGCAGTTACAACAGTGTCTCAGTATTAAATCAAGCCTTTAATGAATTTCGGGACATTGACCCAATCCTGCTACCTAGACTAATTGGTGAAATGGGTTGGCTTGGAGCCGAAAACTTCTGGGCACTTCTTGACTCGATGATAAGTAGCCAGGTTTACATAACTCGATGGGCAGTTATTGATGTCTTATCTGAATTTGTTAGTGACGATGCGCGTGTGCATTCTCAATGGTTTCAAAGCAAATTAAGGTGTGTTGAGCAATTACGGCAGGATTCAAATATTCTCGTTAAATCACAGGCAGAATACGAGTATCAATTATTAAAGTTTCGTAGTTCTACATATGAATTACCGAAAGCAGAGCGCAAAAAGAAACGGAAAGACTTAGAGCGACAGTATAAACCAGCATTTTATTTTGCCCAAATATCGACTGCTTTCGCTAACTTTTTGTATTCCAAAAGGCAAACCCAATATTCAATAGCTGAGCTTGAAGCTTTTATTTCGGATATGACTCAAAGCTCTAAAAGTGGATAGGTCTAGTACATTAAAGTCGGGAGATAACAAAAATGGGGAAGCGAGTACTTGATTGTTAGTTTCTTGGTGGTGGCATTTCCCGCAATATCAATCGCGATCGCACTCAATAGACATCACTGAAAAAGACGGTTACATTGGTATTACAAGAGATAACAGCCCTCGATTGTCGTTTGCTCGTGAATTGAAGATTCGATATTCTCTGGACTCGAAGTGTCAATTTTTCCTATGCGATAAGTTATCAGCCTGCGAGTATCATCGTCTATGTAGCTTTGTTGTAAAATATCAGTTAGGTCTTGTATCGCTTGCCTATTGCCAGTCGCAATACGCTCTAAAATTGTCATCGCAGTATTTATTGTATAATTATTTTCTCCTGTTCGCACTAGATGAGTTAGCGCGTCTATTATGTTTTGGCTACCATTTTCAATACGTCCCAAATTTTGAGCAGACTGATAGCGGGTGTATTCATCAGAGCTATTATGTATCAAATAAATTAATGTATTGATAGAATCGTTATCGTTTTTGCCGATACGACCTAATATATACGCTATCGATTGGCGGGTTACTTCATTATAATTAGCTCGTGCTAAGTTACTTAAGTTAATAATAGTCTGCTGATGATTAACAGTTATTTTTGCTAAATTTTGGGCTGCAACTTTACTTGTAGGCATTCGAGCAGTGGTTAATTGCTCAATCAAAGTTTGGATAACATCGTTATTACCGATTCCAATTTTACCCAAGCTTTGAATTCCTACCCAGCGCGTTGGTTCATCTAATGTGGTACGTACTAGGTAAATTAAAGCGTTAATTGCATCTAAACTACCAGCACCCAAATTACCCAAATCAGAAGCAGCTAGCTTTATAGCCTTATTGTCTTGACTATTGTGTAGCGTTTGAACTAGAAAGGCAATATTATTATCCTTGTCTTGCTGCTTACTCATAAAGACTTACCGAAATTGTTCAAGCAAATCAATATATTTTAATATATTAATTTCAACTTGATGATTTTACGATAATTGTTGATTAGACACTATTAATTATTGTCCGCTAAGATTAATTATTTTTTAATAATTCAAATCGCATCATTTCCCAAAAAGACTTATATCTTTTAGCACCAGGGTATTTATTTCCAAAATCCCAAGCTTCCCACTCGCCATCATTCGTAACGACTTGTGGGTTAAGTAAATAAATAAAGCCATCAAAGGTATTGCTAATTTGGATAGCTGTTTGCATGTATTCTTTACGCAAATCACAACAGCTTTGTTCTTGCCAATAGTTAAAATATAATTCATCGGAGACAGATGGTGTGTCTTCAATGTTTTCTGTCCAGATGTCTATCCACATTTGATGATTAACACAAAACCAATCAACTTCTTCTGTGGACAATAATATTAGTCCGTTAGGACAACGAAAACCATTAGTAACTTTTAAAAACTCCCGGTATGAGTAGGGAAATGTCACACCTAATCTTGCTTCCGCACTTACAATTTGCTCTTCAGTAGCACAGGGATAGCTAAAATATCTTGATTGAAAAATTTCAGGAGATAACTTTATATTACTTTCTGTACCCCTTAATTGCATTTCTTTAATAACTCGTTGCCTTATTAGGTTTTGCCAATCAAAATTTTCTATCATGTTATTGTATAAAGCTTAGCTATTGAGGGCACAATATATTTTATTTATAAATACTCTTTTATCTTCGATAAAGCTTTTTCGGCTTCTTCTCTAACAAAAGGGGAATTATCCTTTAATGCATTATCCAATGCTTTCAACACCCTGACATCAAACATTTCACCCAAAGCCTTTACTACCCAAAAATAAACTCCATCCCTATAAAGACCTTTTTGTTTACTCCATTTTTGTGACGATGATAATAATAAATCAACACCTCTTGGGTCTTTGAATCTACCAATAACTATGGCCAGTTCAGCAACTTGTTCAAGCAATTTCTTATCTGAAAAGTCTAATGGCTGTACAAGCAAAGATTGAAAAGCTAAAAGTGCTCTTTCACTGATATCAGCATTATATTTACGTAAGACTTGAGCCTCTTGGTATTCATCTGAGCAAACGTATCCTTCGTACTTCAAGTAGTACGCTCCTGTTTCATAGCACTCTGCTAATGTAAACATCATATCAGTGAGACTTGTATAAAAAATATAGGGCATTTCCCCTTCTCCAAGGACGACTACTGGCGATTTTTCTTTTTGATGATTAATAAGAGGAATACCACAAAAATTACCATTATCTTCTATGAACGCAAACAGAGGACTGGTGTCATACCATTCACTTAACTCTTTTACAGATTCTTTTCCACTTTCAATATATTCGTTACATCCTTGACTATATTCAATAGCTCTATTCATAGGCAAAAACTGCATTGTGGGAAAACATAATGCTTTAGCATCTTCTTCTGTTCCATTTCTCCATTGGTAAAGCTCATAAATTTCTCCGGGTAGCTTAAATCCTAGTTCTTCTTCATAGGAGAAAATCTCGTCATATTTTAAACCTGTTGCAAAGGAATTAGCATAATCTGCCTGATTTTCTCTTAGCCAATTCATAATTCTTTCTAAAGCATCAGTTAATGCTACCATAGGGCAACTTACCACCATAATTTAAAGGTGTCATACCATCATAGAATATTCGCTTTTATTGAGAGAGTTGTGCTAAAGATTTTTTAGCAGCCTCCCTAACCATAAATGCAGAATCTTCCAAAAGTCGAGATAAAGGTTCAACGGCTAATAAATCTTTAAGTTCGCCTAAATCTCTCACGGCTTGTTCGCGGATGTACTCCGACTCATCTTCTAATGCATTAATTAAAGAGTCTATAACTTTAAAATTAAATAGTGAATTGAGAGCTTTTGCTCTAACTTCTATATCATCGTCATGTAAAGCTTTATTTAAAGGAGCAATCGCACGATTATCTTTTAGCCCTGGGAGAAAAGATTCTGCATATTCTGGCTTATGCTGCTGTAACCAATTCATAATTCGATTGAGAGCATTGTTTAAATCAAGCACTTATTATCTCCTAATCTACAAATCCATAAAACTTTTTGCGGTGGCTGGAATCCTTATTTTTACTTTTATCCCCAAAACATTGTGGTTTACTGAAAGTGAAAATTTTCTACATCTTGTGGGGTGGGCATCCTTGCCCGCCCTTGCCCTTGTCCTTGCTAATGGACGGGCTGGAAGCCCATCCCACAAAATTAACCCACAAAATAAATTAACCCACAAAATTAAATTGAGGATTTTTATTTGCTAGTCCTTATGACCCCACTTGTAAAGTAATACTAACTTTACCAGAAGCTGATTTCGGTGTTGGCCATTTAATCAGATATTTCTTAATTAAATCAATCAACGTTGCATCTTTCAAAGTTGAGGCATCCTCATCCACCATTATCCTTCCCACAGGACCATTATTTACAATCAGTTCAAGAACAATTTCTCCTTGAGACTGACAAGAGAAATTTTGCTGTTGTAAATATTGAGTTAGGGAATCAATCAAAGCTTGCTCCCCAGTAGCACTAATAATTTTCAGGTTGCAATTGCTAGTCTGTGGTTCATCTGACTCTTTTGTGGGCAAAGCATCCCAAAGACTGTCGAAAGAATCTTCGTCATAATCAGGTGCCGTTTGAGGTGATGCCGCTTTTGCTAACCCACGTGTGCGTTCCGGAAAATAAGACGCTTGCGGAGCAGGAGACGGTAACGCTGATAGCATCATCATCCCTCCCATAGCACCGCGTACTTTTTCTTCAGGCTCTCCAAAAATTCCCTGACGACTTACCCCTTCTGGCATTTCAACAGGCACTTGTACAGTGATACTTTCCCCTTCTGGAGTTACTCGTACCTCTTCGCTAACAGCAACAAAAGCAGTATATTGCGACAATAATTGATAGTTTAATGCAGTCTCCGTTACCGCTTCAACTCCGCTTTTAGTTTCATAACTAAACATCTGATTCATCAGGTCTTTAATTTTAGCACGTCCCCACAATTGAGCAATTCCAGGGTTTCCTGCTCCTTGAAAATCTAGCTCAAAAGTATTTTCATAAGGTTTATTGGAAGCCGCAACACCTTTAATATTAAAAACAACTGGGTTTCTATCTTGCTTACGTCCAAATATTACTAACGGTTGTTCTGCAAATAAATCTGGAAGTATTCCTGGATAAATTACAGGTGCTTCCCCATCACATTTACATTTAACTTCAATATTTGTCAGCACGGGATTATTAATTTTTTGAAAGAATTTTTCTACAACTTTCTCAGTCGGCTCATCATGACGAATTATTGTAGATATACCTCTTCCAACTTCAGCAATACGATTGATTAAAAAGTGATTAACCGAACTACCAGCACCAAAACTATGTAGACGATTTCCTGGTTTTAATTTCTTTTGAACTTACGCTAAAATTTCATTTTCATTACCAATATAACCATCAGTTAGCAACACAATACTCCGCAAACGTCCTTTTGATGCTGGGACATTTAGTGCAGCACAAATACCACCGAGCATTTCTGTTGCACCACCAGCTTTGATATTATTAATATATTTAATTGCTTGTGCGCGATTTTCTGAAGTATTTTCTAATGGTGTAGAAGATAAATTCCTAACCCTGTGTGAAAAATCAATAATCGTAAAAGTATCGTTAGGATTTAATCCATTAATAAACCGTCGCATTAATTCCTGACATTGTTGGATTGGTTCACCCATTTGTGAACCAGAAGAATCTACCAGAAATATGACATCTTTTGGAACAATTTCCTCTGTGCTATATTCCAAAGCAGGGATTAAATAAATAGCAAAATGTCCACCGCGTGAGTCTGCTTGAGTTAATACTGTTGATTGAGGTTTATCGGCAGCAATTTGATAGCGTAAAATTAAATCTTTATTAGGAATTGTATCTGAATCACTCAATTTTACTAATACTATTTGCCCTTCGTATTCAACTTCTAATTTATGTGAGGGAGAATTAACACTCTTAATTGGCAACCCAGCATCAATTTCTACAGCCACATTAATATCATGTCCAGAGCGCATGTTTGGTGGAATTACGTCTGGAGTAATTCGGGAAGCATCAGGAACTTGGTCTGTATCCCCACTATCATCTATTTGCTGACCAGGAATATACCTCGTTCCTACCACCATAGGGAAAACAAATTCATAATTCCCCCCCTCAAATTTCAAGCTGTCGGTGTATCGAATTGTCACATCAATCTGCTCTCCGGGAAGAATATTTGCTAGCGACTGGGTAAAAATATTGTCACGTTCTTGTTCCAGTAACCCTGCTGTACGTCCCTGTTTTTTTGCTTGTTCATAAATTTCTTGTGCTTCTTCCCTTTTTTTAACACTTCCCTTGATAATGCGGTCTCCAATTTTGATTTCCATGTCATCCACTGCTGCTTCATCTGGTAAGGGGAAGACATAAACCGCTTCTAAAAGTTTTGTAAATTGATTTTCAAAAGTCTGTGTCACCTCTATTCGTGACACATTTCCAGCTATTTTCGCTTTTACATCTGTATGCTTGAGGGGGAAAGCCAACTCCTCACCATTGGTTTTAGCATACAATCCTGATGAGTTTGGTTTTATAGGGTTAATAGCGTTACTCATAAAAAAATTTCCTCAAATATAAACTTAACCAACTACCACTAACGTAAATACGGTTTTTGTAATTTTTTTGTAGTAAAGTTGTAGCCCTTAATATCTTAGCTTTGGAAAATAGGGCTAAGGGTCATATTTGAAGAAATGTTACACAATCAAAACAATGTAGTTTATCTACTTAAAATTAACCTTCGTACTCAGTATCTATTTCAACATCAAGAGTATCTTCATCGATACGCACGTAAAGAATATTGGGACGACAGCAAACTTGACAATCCTCTACGTAAGATTGCTGTGAACCAGCACTTATGTCAATAAAAGTTGTATTTGGTTCACCGCAGTAGGCACAGTAAAATTCAGCAGTTGTTGGCATCGTAAATAGTAGTTAAATAAACAACTTATCTTAACAGTTATTTACAAAACAATTATTAAAACTCAGAAACCTTCTTATCAGTCCTCTAAAAGAGGACTTTAGCTTTTAGACAGGGACTTTAGTCCTTGGTTTACGTTATGAATAATCCTCAGTTTAATTATAAAGACGTGCCCAAAAACTGCTCATATCCTTCTTTGAGCATTTTCTTGCCATCTCTTTCAACAATAGTACCATGAGCCATAATTACTCGCTGAAAGTTCCACTCCAGTAGCTTTTGGGCTGATTTTTTCACTTTTTCTTTTTCATTGATTGCCAATTTTTCAAAAATAGATGGGCTGAGTTTGCTGTAAGCTCCCATAAATTTTGCAGCTAACCGCGTTTTGAAAGAAAATGTATCGTCAAAATGAAAAGCTGTGTCTGTTAATATTAGAGTCTGGCTAGCGCGATGAAAAAAGACGAATTCGTTTAGTATTGATGGTCCGCTTAAATCAAAAATTTTAAATCCATCAAATAACAAATAGTCAACTTCTTCTAAAATATTACCCTTGTCTTCGACGATTATTTTATCTGCGGGTATATTGGGCTTTTTCAAGTTAAATTTTGGTGGAACCCAAAGTTTTGCTTGTGGATAAAGTGATTTGAATTCTGAGACAAAAAGATGGTGGTAAAGATTGGGAGCGATGATGTAACTAACTTTACCAATTTCATCTAGCTGGTCAATTGTAGCTTTATCTACTTGAATGGGAGAAATTACGATTAGTTGGTTGGTTATTAAGCGAATTATGGTCATTCGCGTTCCCACTTCTATTCCCCAATATTTTAAAGGTTGTTCTGCTACCCAAATGTTTTTGTCTATTTGTCTGAGCATAGTTAAATCTAATTAAACGAACTGCCAAGAACGCCAAGGATGCCAAGAAATATGTAGAGACGCGATAAATCGCGTCTCTGAGATAGCACTAATGTCGATTTTTCATTTTGAGAATTTTATCATAAATCGTTTGAGGATGTGGTTTGCTTAGTTATTATTTACTCACGTATTACCCCTAAGGGTACTCTTGTCAAAATTAAGAGGATTTTGTCTGAAATCCTTTGGAATAGTTTTGTAGCTGCAATTACAAAAACTTATTCCGCAGTTACAAAATAATTAACAAAAGGAACCACACAAATGACATCCTCCATTGATATACAATCTGCTGCTGCTAATCTCAACAAGCCTGTATTGAAAAAAGGTTCTAAAGGCGCTGCTGTTAAAGAATTGCAAACACTTTTATATAGATATGGCGCTTATTCCTTATCTGGTCAATTTGGAGAAGAGTCTAAGTTTACTGATGGCGATTTTGGTGCAGGCACAGAGACTGCTGTTAAGGCTTTTCAAAACCAAGTATTTCTCTTAGTTGATGGTATTGTTGCTGATAAAAGCTGGAGAGCGCTGTACAAAGGCGCACCTGTTGATATGCCTGTTCTCAAAAGAGTTAGCAAAGGTGATTTAGTCAAAAAAGCTCAACAAAGACTAGTAGTTGCTGGTGTATACACAGGCAAAGTTGATGGCGATTTCGGTGCTACAACAGAAACTGCTGTTAAAGCTTTGCAAACACGTTCTGGTTTAACTGCTGATGGTCAAGTTGGTGACCGCACTTGGTTTGAACTAAGCAAATGTTCTGAAAATATGGGCTGTTAGTTTTCGTAAATAATGTGGAATGTTATGTGTATTCCACAAGAGACGTGACATGTCACGTCTCTACATTGGGTATTTTACGAAAATATGTTGGGAAATATAAAGATATGTAAAAAAATGTCAAACATACAGTTTTAGGTATGTACATATGAATTTTTGCGAAAAAGCAGTGACGGACGCTGAATTTATTTAGTACATATCGACAGGTACACCTCGATAATAAATCGAAAACAAAGGCACATCCTTATGTCACTGCAATCTGGATTAGAAGCCTATCAAGAAAAACGTTATCAAGATGCGGTTGAATTCCTGGAAGAATTTTGCCGCACTTGTGATGATAGGACTTCCTCTGACTATTTAACGGCTCAAATGTGGCTGGTAAAAGCGTATCGAGCCACAGGACAAAATGAAAGAGCTTTTGAACTGTGTAACCAGTTAATTTCCTGCTATAACGAAGAAGTCCGAAACTGGGCACAACAAGCGCTTCAAACACTAGCTGCGAAAAATCCCACCCCGTCTAGCGCGATTCAAAAAACTGGTCGTGCTGCTACTGCAGGTGTGAAACTAGCAATGGGGGGTGTGGGTGGAAGCTTGGTTTTGGCGTCTGGTGTGACTCTGAGTTTGCTGTTTGGCATGGTCCTGGTTCTGATGTTGGGTGTGGTGTTTATCAGCAGTAGCGACACTCCCACTAATGGATTTGCTATAGCCGTTGCCATTACGCTAGTTTTCAATACTGCGATGTTTTTCCTGTCGCCGTTTTTAATGGACTTAACCCAGAACTGGTTATATAAAACCCGTTGGGTTGATATGTCGGAGATTGAAATCAAGAGTCCAGAGACAGCCAGAGTGATTCGTCGGGTCTGTCAGCAAAAAAATCTGAAAATTCCTAAAGTAGGTATTATTGACGACGAAAACCCTACTGCTTTTACTTACGGCTCTCTACCTAATACAGCCCGTTTAGTGGTCAGTCAGGGACTTTTCACATATTTGGATGATGAGGAAATTGCTACTGTTTATGCCCATGAATTAGGACATATCGTCCACTGGGACTTTGCGGTAATGACTGTAGCATCAACTTTGGTGCAAATTTGCTACTTGGTTTACACTACAGCTAATAGGTTGGGACGTGGAGGTGGTAGCAGCAAAGCTAAAGATGCAGCGCAATCTGCAGCAATGGTTGCCTATGTATTTTACCTGGTTGGTACTTACTTGGTGCTGTACTTATCTCGTACGCGGGAATACTTCGCTGACCATTTTGCTGCGGAAACTACTGGAAACCCCAATGCACTCTCCCGCGCTTTAGTAAAAATCGCTTACGGTATTTTGGAAGAAGGTTCACGGAGTCAAGAACCCAGTCGTTTAATCGAAGGTACTCGCGCTTTGGGTATTTATGACCCTAAAGCTGCTGCATCAACTGGTACTGCTTACCGCATCGCTTCCAATCCAGAAAAAATTGGTCGCGTCTTTTTGTGGGATATGTTTAACCCCTGGGGTTGGTGGATGGAGTTAAATTCTACTCACCCTCTGACTGGGAAACGAGTACGGGCACTCAGTACCTATGCGGAACAGTTGGGTTTACCAACGGAATTCGATATGGGAAGAGTTATTGGTGAAGGTAAGAATTTAAGTAAAAGTAAATTATATGGAAGCTTTTTCTTAGATTTAGTGCTGTATGGTGCTGAAACTATTGGCTTTTTTGCTGGTTTAGTGATGGGCTTCGTCTTGGCTGCTTCCCATACCGCAGCTACAGGTATGGCTATGGGTTTACCGTTTGTTGGTTTAGGGATAGGTGTGATAGTCAAAGCTTTTATTATGTATCCCAATTATAATCAAGCTCCGGCAACGGATGTGTTGACGTTAATGTCTGACCCATATGCTAGTCCTCTACGTGGACAACCTGCAAAACTGGAAGGTACGCTCATCGGACGAGGTGATGCTGGTTATAAATTTGGTTCTGACCTGAAAATTCAAGACCGCAGTGGAATGCTTTATTTACACTATGCTTCTCGTTTTGGTCCGATTGGTAATTTCTTGTTTGGAATGAAACGAGTTAATAGTTTAATTGGTGCTGAAGTTAAATCGGTGGGTTGGTTCCGTCGGGGTGTTGCTCCTTGGATGGATTTAATTCAACTGGAAAGTGATAACGGTACTGTTGTTAATAGTTATCACCGTTTCTGGTCGTTTGTTTTTGGTGGTGGGATGATTCTTTTTGGTTTGTTCTTGTTGGTACTCAAATAAATAGCTAAGAGACCTAACCCCCTAACCCCCTTCCCTGCTAGGGAAGGGGGAAATTGAATATGATAATTCTGCGTTTATTTGGATAATTCGGTTTTTGCTTTTTGCCAGAGTTGTTCTAATTCATCTAAGGTGTAATCGTTGAGGGGACGGTCTGCGAATATTTCCATTTTTTGTAGTCTTTGAATAAATCGCTGGTTTGTTCCCTGTAGACCTTCGCTGGGGTCGAGCTTATACCAACGGGCTATTTGAATTAAGGAAAAGAATAGGTCTCCTAGTTCTGCTTGTTGTTCAGATGGTGTTTCGTGGGCTAACGCATGTTGAAATTCCTGTAGTTCTTCGCGGACTTTATCCCAGACTCCATCTATATTTTCCCATTCAAAGCCTGCTTCTGCTGCTTTTTGAGAAATCTTCATGGCTGCTGTCAGTGGTGGTAGCTTACGTGCATAACTACTTAGTTTGCTGGTGAGTTTTTGATTTTCTGGGGCTGGTTCTCCTTTTTCTACTGCTTTTATTTGCTCCCAATTTTGCCGCACTTCGTCTACGCTCTGCACGGATACATCTCCAAATACGTGGGGATGACGACGAATTAATTTTTCGGAAATTCCTTCTGCTACTTCTTTTAATGTAAATTGTTGGTGTTCACCTGCTATTTGTGCTTGTAGAACAACTTGCAGCAATAAATCTCCTAGTTCTTCGCAAATTGCTTTTTTGTCTCCGCTCTTGATTGCGTCTACTACTTCGTAAGCTTCTTCTATTACATATGGGGTTAGGGTTTGTGGTGTTTGTTCTAAATCCCACGGACAACCACCATCGGGATTACGTAATTTTGCTACTACGTTAATTAGCTCTTGTAATGCTGCTAAGGCTTCGTTGTTTACCGGGATTTGCTTGGATTCCATAAAATTCTTTGCCCTGTGTGTTCTTTGGGGTTAAAAAATAACTTTACAGCAGACCTAACCCCCCTACCCCCCTTCCCTCCGAGGGAAGGGGGGGAAATAAAAGATAAAAAGATAATATGAAGGTTTGTATCAAGTTTAAAAATGGTAAATCTTCTCCCCCCTTCCCTCATAGGGAAGGGGGTTAGGGGGTTAGGTTCTTCGTATTTTTTTCCAAATAACATGAAAAGTCAGCGGGGTTTTCTGGGTCTAACTGCTTTTGTCGTTGGTTTTACTTGACGACTTTTCCTTGTTACTTTACGTTTCTTCATTTTGCCATTATTAAGTATTCCGGCAATCCCTTTTTTTTTGAAGCGTTTATATGCTGAACCACTCCAGTCGCTAAGGGAGTGACTCATTGCACCTAGTTCTAGTCCCAAAAATAATGCCAGGAATTCTGCTCCGTAGCGTGTGACTGTTTTATTAACGTCTTCCCCTAAGCCATACCAATTTAAAGTCACGTTCCACAGCTTTTCTACAATCGCCAAAATCACTACTCCTAAAATTGCGATCGCACAGCCAAAATAAATAACTCGCAGGGTTGTGCCAATAATCGGGCCGTGAGATAAGAAAGAACGATGTCGCAAACTTTTTTGATAAGGAAGCCAAATCCAACGTAACCATCCCCAACGCTGAAACTGCTTGGAGTAAATATCTAGGTCGGGACCGAACATCAATCCCCCAAATAAGTAACCCCCTGCAACGAGTAAAGTCAGGTTGCCGCTTTGGGTTTGCCAAAACGTGACTCCGGTGACGACGGGCAAAGCCCACAGAGTAATGCGGTCATGGGTGTTTCCTGAGGGCATTTTGGGTAGGTGGTGAGGATGAAAAAATAATTTTTCAAAAATACTAGCGCGATTAGAAATTCTTTGCTAATATTATTTCTTGTGGGACAAAAACAGTCTCTCGCGAATTAAAGACGGGTGGTTAGCTCAGTTGGTAGAGCGCCTGCCTTACAAGCAGGATGTCACAGGTTCGAGTCCTGTACTACCCATAGTTTTCAATATTTATACATAGGTTTCAAGGCTATTGTTATCAGCGAATAATTGTTGTGAGACTGGTGTGTAAAGTCCCATTGCTCCTTATGGCAACCAGACTATAGTAAGGAATGAGGACTAGGGTCAATATTTTGATTCAAATGTTCTTGTCCCCAATCACAAAGGGCTTTCAATACAGGATGAAGGCTTCTACCGTATTCTGAAAATGAATAGCTAACTTTCAGTGGTATCTGAGAGTAAACATTTCGTTTAACAACTCCATCACGCTCCAACTCTCGAAGTTGTTGAACCAACATTTTTTCGCTGATTCCAGGAATTAGTTGCTTAAGTTCGCTGAAGCGTTTTGCGTCATCTTTGAGATGCCATAAAATCAAGATTTTCCATTTTCCACCCAAAACTTTTAATGTTGTTTGTACAAATTCCGTTCCTTCTGTTTGCCTTTCTGACATTTAATGCTCCTATCTGAAACTTAAAAGCTTACAAAAAAGTAAGTACTTCTCAAAAGTGCAATGAGAGTATAGGCTGAAAAATGTGTAATTCCCAATTATTCTAATCAAATAGGAGAAATCCAGTGCAAATCAAAGGCGCAGTTGCATTAGTTACAGGTGCTAATGGTGGAATTGGTCAAAACTATGTGGAAGCATTGCGAAATGAAGGTGTAGAAAGAATTTACGCGGGGGCACGTAATCCTGATTCACTGAGCAAGATAGTAGCAATTGATTCTCAACGCATAATTCCTATTCAATTGGATGTTACGGACGAACAATCAGTCAAAGCAGCAGCTAATAAATGTTCTGATGTGACTTTGCTGATTAACAATGCTGGTATCGGCTTACTAAAGGGATTTATTTCAGCTACAGATTTATCTAGTGCGAGAGCTGAAATGGAAGTTAATTATTTTGGTGCATTGTCAATGTGTCGTGAATTTGCTCCGATTCTAAAAGCTAACGGAGGTGGAGCGATTGTGAATATGCTGACGATTTTGGCAAAAGTCAATCTCCCAATGAATGCTTCTTATTGTGCTTCTAAGGCTGCAACCCTATCAATGACGCAGGCTATTCGAGCGGAGTTGGCTGCCCAAGGAACCCTGGTGATTGGGGTGATGCCGGGAACCGTTGATACTGGAATGAGTCAAGCTTTTCCCCCTCCCAAGGTGTCTCCTGCAGAAGTTGCCAAGGCTGCGCTTCAAGCTGTTATTGATGAGATTGAGGATGTTTATCCTGGAGAGCAAGCAACTCAAATGGCTGCACAGCTACTGGAAGACCCAAAAGGACTTGAAAGGTTGATGGGTAAGATGTTACCGATGTAAGGTGAATGCAAACCCGAAGCATGTACATTTTAAACACATCTGAGAAAAACTCATGACAAAACCAATTGTTTTAGTTGTAGGCATCTCTGGTACACTTGGCAAAAAAATTGCGACGGCAATCATTCAAAAAGGTGAGATGGATGTAAGAGGATTTGTTAGACCAGGAACTCTTGATGATGAGCGCAAAAAGCAAAAGCTAGCTGATTTAATTGCACTCGGTGTTAGTTTCACAGAGGGGACTTTATTTGATTCGGAAAGTTTGGAAAAAGCATGTAGTGGAGTAGAAGTAGTTGTTTCAGGAGTAAAAGGCGTTCGGGATGATGATGAGTCTGAAATTATCATTAGTGGGCAAAGTAATTTAATGGAAGCTGCTATAAAAAGTGGCGTTAAACGATTTGTTCCATCAGACTATGCTGTCGATATTTTCAAAATTGCTTGGGGTGATAACTATAATTTAAACCTCCGTCGAGCATTTGCAGAACGTTTAATTAACAGTAATCTTGGTTACACAATTGTACTCAATGGTGCATTCACCGAAGTCCAGTTTTCACCTTGGGGTAAATTATTTGATTTTGATAAAGGCATTTTTTCCTATTGGGGTGATGGTGAAACGCCTTGTGATTTAACCACTATGGATGATACAGCTAAGTATTTAGCTGAAGCTATTGCAGACCCAGCAATGGAAAATCAAGTAATGAGGGTCGCTGGTGATGTAATTACAATGAAAGAAATTCTTGCTACTTATGAAAAAGTCAGTAATAAAAAACTGATTGAGCAACAACTGGGAACTGTCGAAGATTTGAAAATTTGGATTGAGAAGACAAGAACAACTGCGAAATCTCACTTTGAATATCTAGCAGAACAGTATCACTATACTTTGGTTTCGAGGAAAGGAAAGTTAGAGCCGCTTGATAATCGTCGTTATCCGAATATTAAGCCAACTACAGTAAAAGAGTTTGTTAGCAAAATGTCTTCTGCAACCACATCATAAGCATATTTTCATCAACAAGAAAATTCAAAATTTAAGCCCCCAAAGGTATTACTTCCGTATTGGCAACAAGTTCTGCAGCGTACGCAAGTGCCGCTGCAATTTGTTCTTTTGTAATTTCATACTGAGCTAGGTATTCCTTCTTGGGAAGTAACTCTAGCAAGAATTTTATTGTCTTTTTCACTGACTACTCTTTGTGTTTGACTTATTGGGTCATAAATTAGGTAGATTATTTTGTCAAGGGGTAGAAAATGATTAAAGAACAATCCGCTCGCTAAAAAGCTATTTCTCGCAGTACTAAACGACGTATTATACTTTCATTTCTGAGGAAAATACTTAGAGCAATAGTGATTTTGTATCACTCTAACGTTGCTTACAACCAGTGTCAAACCACATTATTGCGGAGAACGCTATATATGGTTAACTTTGGGTTAAGAATTTATGGATCATTTCAAAATTGTGACCAACACATTTAAGATTGCACAGGACATAAAGTTGGTTGCTTGGAATGAGCCAAGTCTTAAGAACTTTGTCTTTCAGCGATTACTTGATGACCTAGGGGAAACATTTCCTGTGTTAACTGAAACTGCGGAATACCTGAAAACAAAGGGTAAAATCCAATTTGGTGCAAGGGCTTATCTCCCCAAGGTAAGCTACGTTTCCCAACTACAGCATTCCCTCTCACCTCAGCATATTCCCCTACACAGCATAACTCTGCTTGGTGCAAAAACTGGCAAGGTGGTTAGTGTCAAACATGACCAGTTTTCCGCAAGAGTGAATATGGTAGTCAAGTTAATCTCAGGTTTGACTGAATTTGAAGCTGGGTTTAATGGACCACTATGCTTTACCGTTGGTCCGAAACAACAAGCAAGTCTCGTCTTTATGATTACACCTTTACGAGAGGGACACATCATTGAGATGGGTAATTTTGCACCTAAGTTAAGTCCGAGTACAAATCATCTACCTGCATTGGCTGCTTTTGTCTTTCGGCTTCTTCCCAGGATATTTCGATTCTTGTTCTTTATTGCCTATGTCGAGGATTTGCCTTACTACAGTCGAAAAGACAATTTAGAAGAGCTAATCGGACAGATTAAAAAATCCCATCAGCAATACTGCGAATCTTCTAATGCTGATACAACAATTCAGTCACACTACTACAAGGCTTATGAGCAGCTATTCGAGGATGGGAGCTTTGAAGCGATGGTTCAAGCAGCTCAAGAAATTGGAGCAAGTTATATTCATGAAGGTCTTTCAGAAAATTCTTCTTTCAATCGCAATTTAGAGTCTAATGCAGCTACTTGCTAAAGGGAGAACATTAACTATCTATAGCTATCGCAATTCAAGATGAAGATTTAAGTAAACCAAAGATTCAAACAATGTACGAATCCCCTTAACTATCACTGATTGTTAAGGGGATTCATTCATATAGCAGATTGTGGGTTTGTTGAGTATATCTTAACTGCACTTGCGATACCCACCCCACAAGCTTAGTCATAATCACTTCTGATTGAGAAAGAACATCAAAACTGTGTAGAGTAAAACTCCACCAGAAAACCAAAGAAAATTAGAATTTTTTGGAGAGGGAACTTCCTCTTTAAAAATATTAAATAATAAAGACCCAGCGAGGATAGCCATCAGTCCATCTGAGATATATTGATTTGATTGTGGGTTGAACGCATCAACAAAAAAACCACAAGCGACAGCGCTAACTAATACATATCTTCCCCAAGAATGAAACGCTGTGCTATATTCTTCGGCAAAAATAAGGTCATGACTGAGTAAATGTAATCCCATTGCTAGTATATAAAGAAATGCAGGATAACCGTACTGTTGAAATTGTTTTGGAATCGCATAAATTATGAGAAAATTATAAATTCCTGTAAATGCTAACTCAACGCTAAACGATAAGTTATTGTGATATTTTTCATCTTTAAGAATTTGATAGGATAAATATTCTAACCCATAAAATAATAGAAAACCCATTAAACAAAGTAAACTAAAACTAGTTTTTCCGATAACTTTATCTGCTTTGCCCAATTTGTCGATTAAGTGCATAAAAACATAAGCAATGGCCATTCCTCCACTGAAGGAAGTAACTTTGTGTTCTTGCTTGTGTAAAAACTTGTGGATTTGCCCTGAGAACATATGAATCATTGCAAAAGCTAAGGCTGTAATAAATGTTAAACCAAAAGCTCTCGGTTCAATGGTTTCAATACCTCGACGATTAATAATACCAAATATTTGCTGGGGTATTTCTACTAAATACATATTCTTGTCAGCTTTGTTTTTGTCTCCTATTGCTAATTAAACCTAAACATTTCTATATTGAAGTAGAATAGATTACTTTTTATGTGGAGTTTTTTGTCTAAAACTTCCAATTTCAATAGTAGTTGATGCAAAATTAATTGTAGTTATTTGTACAATCTCTTATACCGTTTCACGAAAAGCCTGATACAAGTAGATTAGGTAGAGACCGTATTAATACGGTCTCTACATCTTGTATATGTTTCACAGTTAAAGTAAAACGGCATTAGCTGTGTTGATATCAAAAAATAAACTACCTTGGCAGTTCAAAAGTACTATAAGGCAATGTACATGAATCTGTGTAATGTGTGGAGTAAACACTATAGACATGTGAATTATGATTTACTTGAACAATCCTCAATAATTTAGCTAACTTGTATCCACATATCAAAAAAATTATTGAACCAATCTTCCATCATTTTATCATGAAGAGAGTGCATTTTCATTTGATGAGGATATGATTGAGCGCCTTTAAGATTCACCCAGTAATCTTTTTGTTCTCCATTAGTCCACGCATTAATAATTTCTTCCGTTACTTCTGGATGAAACTGCAATCCATAGGAATTTTTACCGTAGCGGAAAGCTTGGTTTGTAAATGTTTCACCTTCTGCTAGTAAAACAGCACTTTTTGGTAGATTGAATCCCTCACGATGCCAATGATATACATAAAAAGGATTCTGGAAACAATTTTGTTCAATTACTGTTGGTTTAATTGGAAAATAACCAATTTCTACTACATTTTGAGGGTGTGGTAATATTGTTGCACCTAATACGTGAGCTAATAACTGAGCACCAAGACAGATACCAAGGAATGGTTTTTGAGCATCAAGACATACTGGAATCCAATCAAGTTCTGTTTGGATAAATGGTAGAGTTTTGCTATCATTTACACTTATCGGTCCTCCGAAGATGACTACAGCATCATGATTTTCCATTGTCGTAGGTAAATCTTCTCCAAGACGAGGACATCTGATATCAAGATTATATCCTTTTTCCTTAATTATCCGACCAACACGACCAGTGTTAGTATTTTGTGAGTGAACGATAGCAAGGATTTTTTTCTCAACTGTTTTAGATGATTGTGAATACATGGTATTATTTAATCCAAATATAAAATACTTATTTATATTTTCACATTTTTTGTAGTGTATCTGAGGAGACACTTTGGTTAAGGCTTTTGGGTAGAGGTGAAGTGCAGCGAAAAGCCATTGACCAATTAGAAGCACTTCCAACCGGTAATCCTTTACGCTCGAAAGCACTCAATGTACTATCGAGTTTGAGGATTACTTTAGAATTAAAAGAGGATATTGACGAGGAGGATAGGGGGTTAATTATGCGGTTGTCACCAATTTACTTGCAAAGACTGGCTGAAGCTGAACAAAAGGGAGAGCAAAAAGGGAGAGATGAAACAACTGTGCTCTATGAGCAAAGACTGGCTGAAGTTGAGCAGACGCGACTAAGAGAGCGTCAAGCTGTTATAGAAAATTTACTGCGAGCTAGGTTTGGTTTCTTAGATGAATCATTAAGAGGGGTTATTGAGGCTTTGTTAATATTGCCTCCAGAGGAATTTACTCCTTTATTGCTAGAGTTATCGCGTGAAGAATTGTTAACTCGCTTTGGCAACCGATAAAACTACGGATGTAACGGATGGATTAACGATGGGATTCGTGATTCTGCTATCCGCTACATCCTTTTATAATCTGTTACTCGCAAGAAGTTTGTAAATAGGTGTTTAAATTTCAATTACAGTCAATGACTTCTGCACTTGCAACAGGTTTCGCTGCATACGCAAGTGCGGCTGCAATTTGCTCTTCCGTGAGGTCATATTCATGCATTGCTTCTTCATGACTCATTCCATTGGCTAGTAAATTTAGCACGATAGAGACGCACCTTTCTGGAAACATCACACCATGATAGGCATATACATTAAATCCTTTATAAATAATAGCGGGGACTCCTTCACCGTGTAATCGGCCTTCTGCATCCAAATAAATTTTTTTAGGTTTGGGAGTGACAATAGCTAATTCTTCCAAAGACCACCAATAACCACAATACTTACTAGTTTCCCACCAACCTCTCATTTTCGACCAGTCTACACCAATAGTATGAAAAAATTCATAAAAAGCACAGTTTGAGCCAGGGAATAAATTCCCTGTCTAAAAGCTGAAGTCCTCTTAAGAGGACTAAATAATATTTTAAAAATATATATAGCCTTTCTTCGGCTACTGAGGTACACATTAACCTTTTCTAATAAAATAAGCAGCTTTAAAAATATACCTCACTAGGACGGGAACCGCGATATATTTTTACAAAATAAGTGTTTTAGCAAAAATTTTCTTATTTATAGTCCTCTTACAGAGGACTTTAGCTTTCAGACAGGGAATTTATTCCCTGGCTTTTGGCATTAATGAAGCTTAAGATTTGATTTATAAACACCATCTAAACTTTCTGTCTCTCAACAAGCTGAGCAAACAATCCCGGTTGGCTAGCGAGTTGTGCAAAGCTACCCTGCTGTATAACATTACCGTTATCAAGCACATAAATACGGTCAGCATTACGAATAGTGCTGAGTCTATGAGCAATAACAATTCGCGTTACCTGGAGTTGGTCAAGACTTTCGCTCACAATAGCTTGAGTTTTGTTGTCCAAAGCACTAGTAGCCTCATCAAACAACAATACCCGAGGCTTTAATACCAAGGCTCTAGCGATTAACAGCCGTTGTCTTTGTCCACCAGAAAGATTACCTCCTCCCTCGCTGACCACCGTATGCATACCCATCGGCATCCCTTCGATATCTTCAGCAAAACCAGCCATATAGGCCGCTTCCCATGCTTCATCAGTAGTAACTAAAGCACCACTGGATATATTTTCTAAAATAGAAGCTGACATTAAGCGGCTATTTTGCAAAACAACCCCCAATTGTCTGCGTACAGCATTAACATCTAAGCTGGCTAACTCCTGTCCATCGTAATAAACCCCCCCAGACTCTGGAGTCTCAAAACCCAGTAGCAAGCGAAACAGCGTTGATTTACCGCTTCCGCTAGTTCCAACCAAAGCAATAAATTCTCCTGGTTCAGCTTTGATGCTGACATCATTTAAGTTCAACGGGCCATCTTCTTTATAGCGGAAATTTACATGTCTGACGGCAATTCGACCCTGGAGTCTACCTGGGTCAGCTTTAGTAGTATCGGATTCTGGCTCAGCTTCTAAAATTGGGGTTATGCGTTTCCACAAAGGTAAAACTTCCAAAACTTCAACAAGTGTAGTACTCAAGCTGGTGACACCACCAATAAAAGTCCCAAAAGCCGCATTAAACGCTAGAAATGTACCTATAGATATGGCTTGACCTGTCGCTCCTGCTTGCTGACTTTGTTGCATTGAGTTTGTGGCAACCAAGAATAGTAAGCAAGTTGTTAAAGTTGGTAAAATTTTATTGACAACGGTCAGCATATCTTCAATACTTTGGCTGCTCAACATTAATTTAAGTTGAGTGGTGTATTGTTTACCCCAATAAGCAAAAGCACGCTCCTCCGCTCCTGCAACTCTTAGTTTTGCGACCCCGTTAATTAGCTGCACCATTACACCTAATATTTCACCTTGTATTTCCAACATCGGACGTACCCGACGCAAAGTGAGGACACCGGAAACAAAGGTGACTAATATATTTACCCCAGCTGCAAGAAATGCGATCGCAGCCAAGGGTAAGTTGTAATACATTAGCAACCCTAAATTGAGGAAAGCAAAAAGACCGGAAAAAATGCTTTTGAGAACTGTTCCGCTAAGCTTCTCGCGAATTTCAGAGACGGAAGATACGCGAGATTCCAGGTCACCGATGGAATAACTACGGAAAAAAGATGTTTTTAATCTTAATAATCTATCCCACACCGCAGGAGACGTGGAAGAATCGGCAACTGTTTCCAGTCTCATTGTGGCTACACCTTGAGCCAATTGGAAGATTGTTTCCCCAAAAGCAGTAGCAGTTAAAGCTAAAGCAATTTGCAGCAACATACTCTGGTCACCATTGGGGATAGCGTGGTCCATCAAAATAGCAGTAGCTTGAGGTGTTACCATCCCCAACAAAGTTACTGCAACCCCAGTTAATAAAATAATAACTAAGTCTTTACCATGACCCCTAATAGCAAACTTTAGCAAATCAAAAGTATTTAAGCCCTTTTTATCTGGTAAAGGTCGGTAAAACATGTAAGCCAGGGGAGAAAGCGTTGCAGCTGTCCTTCTATTTACAGGAACACGCATGTTCAGCAAAGGATTAAAAATCTCATAACGATTACCCGACAACGGTAAAAGAGCCACCGGATTTTCATCATCCAAAGTAAACCCCAACAACGGGCCGCTATCTTTTTTCCACCAACCATCTACTAACTGTAATCGTCGCATCCGCACCTTAGAAGCACGAGCAACAGCTTCGATTGGGTCTTGACACCGGGAAAGGTCTTCCGATTTTGCAGGAGGACGAATTGTGATACCTTGAGCACGTCCCACAGCACCAGCAGCAATTAACAAAGCCTTATCCTCAGAACCGCTCGCTGCTTCTTGGGGGATAAAACTTTGTCTTCCTTGTTGTACAACCGCAGTCAACTCACCTAAGGTATCATCCATTACCTGACGATTGAGTTGCTTCCTTTCTTCAAATCTGCGTAATTCTTGACGATTTTCTTCTTTTTTGATTAAATCAATCGCTTTGAGAAAATCTATTTGTAATTGACCCAAACTCACCATTAAAGTATCAGGTTCACTAATATCAGAAGTGCTAAGATTTTCCAACTCAACCATATCTTCCGCTTCCAACCACATCGAACCACTCATAGGAATCATCCCCGAAGCCGGTTCCAAAAGTAGTTCCAAAAATCCCATTAATTTTGCATTACCATGTTGAAGTCGTACCCAAGAAACAGTATCGGGGTCAGGTTGATATATTTCCCCACTAGCTAAAGCCGAAAACTGCATTCCTGGTTCCGCAACACTAAAATTATGAGCAGGAATCTTTTGCGCTAAAGTCGAACCAAGTTGATGCACCCAACGCTCTAAACGTTCGACTGCATAACCTGCTTTAGTAGCTAAAAGATGTTCAAAATCTTGTCTAGATAATCTTATTAATTCAGTTTCTTCTAAAGAAATAGCTAAAATTTGTCTGACTCCACCCTGATGTTCTGCTGCTATGGAGAACATTGCTTCTCCTGGTGCGGTATTAAATAAGTAGCGTCGCTTACCTTCTGGAACACCATTTTTTACAGTGATTGCAAACAATGACATTGAACCAGACTTTATTAACCAAACATCTTGTGGATTATTAAGTAATAAAGGTTCGTTTCCTTTAAATTTATAGTATTCACTTGGAACATTTTGATTTTGAATATTATTTTGAATATACATAAATTTATAACCCTAAATGTAGGTTGGGTTGAGGAACGAAACCCAACAATTTACTGTTATACCTCTACGCTTATTTAATGTTGGGTCTCGTTCCTCGACACCAACCTACAAATTATTCTTCTATAGCTCCTCCTTCGCTGTGAATTAGTTCTAAATAATGTCCCTCTTCTTGTAGTAATTCTTCATGAGTACCTCGTTGTACAACCTGACCTTGTTCTAAAACAATAATTTCATCGCAATCGCGGATAGTACTGAGACGGTGAGCAACAATAATACAGCTACACCCACGCTGACGAAGCCTTTGGTCAATAATTTTTTCGGTCTCAGTATCCAAAGCGCTTGTAGCCTCATCCATTAACAAAATAGAAGGGTTATTAACCAAAGCACGAGCAATTTCTAAACGTTGTCGCTGTCCTCCGCTTAAATTAGTTGCACCTTCTAAAAGACTACCATTTAATCCCCCAGGTAAAGCTTGAACAACATCCCAAATTGCAGCATCTTGACAAGCGGATATCAAAGCATGGTCAGGAACAGTAACATCCCAAAGTGTTAAATTATCTCGAATACTACCAGCAAAGAGTAAAATTTCCTGTTCCACCATTGCAATAGAATTTATTAATATATGACGGGGAATCGCAGAACGAGGTTTACCATCAAACAAAATTTCCCCCGACCAAGGTTCATACAACCCACAAATTAATTTAGCTACGGTAGACTTACCCGAACCACTTCCACCAATCAAAGCAACCCGTTGTCCTGGTTTCACATGAAGATTAAAGTCAGAAATCAAAGGTTGACCCACTTTGTTGTAACCAAAAGTGATATTTTCTAATGTCACATACCCCTGTAGCTTGTGTAAAACAGATAAAGAGGAAAAAGATGAGGCTAGTGAAAAAGATGAGGAGTTTAATTCTTTTAAATTTTGGCTTCTTGCTCCCGACCTAAAACTGGTTTCGTCGATTGCTTCTACTTCTAACTGTGAATCTATAGGATTTTGCAAAACGTCATCCAAACGAGTCAGAGTACCTTCCATTTCTTGCAGGTCGCTACCAAGATTTGTGAGATTCTGTACAGGTTCCATAAAACTGCTCATCAAACTCTCGAAGGCTACCAACATTCCAATAGTCATATTACCACTCATCACCCGCATCCCACCAATAACTAACACCAACATCGTGGTAATTGCATTTAAAAATAAAGGTAATACTCCCAACGCTTGATTGCTTATATCCATTTCTTGCTGAGCATTAGTAGATTTAGCATAATAACCTGCCCAACGTGCAAAAAAATCAGACTCTAAACCTGATGCTTTCAAAGTTTCCATACTTTGCAGACCAGAAATTGCCACCCCGCTGACTTTTCCTTGTTCCTGCATTAATCTCATGTTGACATCTACACGCCATCTAGATACTAATTGTAAAACAATAATATTTATGGCGACAAAAACAATACCGATACCTGTTAGTATCATGTCATATTGCAGCATGACAATTGCATAAAAAATTACCATTACCGCAGCAATTGCCGTTGTGGCTATTTTTCCAGAAAGCAAAGCAGCTAATTTATCATTGAGTCCAATACGGCTACTGATTTCTCCGGAAAATCTTTGAGCATAAAAGCTAACTGGTAAACGTAAAATATGCCATAAAAAACGACTGGACATGCTCACAGAAAGCTTCATTTTCATCCGTCGGAGAAACTGCAACTGGATTAAGGTCAAAAAACCGTTCACAATAGCAGTAAATACCATCCCCAATACCAACGGACGCAACCACTCCTGTTTACCTTGAACTAAAATATTATCTACAAAAATTTGGGAAAATACAGGTGTTATTAATCCCGGAATTACCAGCAAAAATCCAGCAACAATACAGTAAATTAGTACTCCAAAAGACCCTTTTAACCTTGACCACAACGCCAAAATAAGGCTGGGTTTGCTACCACCTTTTTTAAACTCCGGGCCTGGTTTGAAAACAAGCAGCACACCTGTATAAGCTTCGTCAAATTCTTGCCAAGATACAGAGCGTGGTCCGGTTGCAGGGTCATTTAAGTAAACTTTATTGGAACCAAAACCTTCTACTACCAAAAAGTGATTAAAGTTCCAAAAAACGATATAAGGACATGATACTTGTTGCAGTGCTTCTATCTCTACTTTTAAACCTTTAGCGATTAATCCATAACTTCTGCCTGCACTCAAAATATTAGCAGCTTTACTTCCATCTCGCGATACTCCGCAATCCTGACGCAATTGAGCAAGTGGTACAATTCGACTAAAGTAGCTTAGTATTATACCCAAAGCCGCAGCACCACATTCGACGGCTTCCATTTGTAAAAGGGTTGGAGTACGAGGACGAAAGCCTCTATCAACTAAAAATTCTTGTACTTTTTTAAACAGCGGTATCGCGTTAGAAATTTTAGTCAGAATACCTTGGTTCCCTATTTGTTGCAATGGGGAAGGTGTTGAGGAGGAATTAAAGAAACCCTGAAGAATTTGTAGTAATTTTGAAAACATGCTTGTAAAACGCCATAATCCAATATAATCAACCCCGGCGAATGGAATTCGCGGCTACACAAGGAAAACCCACCTCCGTGGGTTAATGAGGGGTACTAGTTGACACCTGTTAAAGACTTGAGGAAGGGGAAGACAAAATTAATGGGTGCTCTTTCTTCGATGGTGACTTGAACGGAGGTGGTGGTTCCGGGGGTAACTTGTTGATTGGGTCCTTTAGAAGATGACCAACGGTATTTACTGAAGGTTGCTTGGTCTGGTTGTAGCTCAGTATAAACTTGAATTTGTGGTCCTTGAGCCATTAAACTTTGGACAACTTCTTCATTTCCTATAACTTTGAGCGCACTTTCTTTGGAGATTGGGAAGCGTGAAACATCGGTAACTTTTCCAACAATTCCTCCGAAGCGCTCTCGTTCTACTGTGGAGGGTGTAATTTGTACTTTCATGTTATGAAGAACTTTTTTACCCTCACCAACAGGGAAGAAAGTCAGACCCATTAATTTAGCGGATTTGTCTTCTGCTTGGATGGTAGCAATGCGAGTCCCTTGAGTAACTACTTGTCCGTTGGATGCGGTAAGTTCTAAAATACGTCCATCATAAGGACTGACAATTTGGCTGTTTTCATTTAACTGTACTTCTAACTGACGAATATTGCGGGTGACTTCTTGAATTTCGTTTTGTCTGTTAATTGATGTTTGGAAATTTTGCTCGGAGAGACCTTTTTCTTTGGCTGCTAGTTCGCGTAACTGATTGTTGATTTCGTTAATTTGGCTGAGATTATCTCGATAAGATTTTTCTATTTGCACTTGTTTGACACCCAGTTCTTTTATTTGAACGTCAATATTGGAGATTTGTCTGATATTTTCTTGGTAAGCTTGTGTTGATTGTAAAAGTAAATCAAGAGAAATAGCACCTTCTTCTTTAAGTTTTTGAACCCGTTCTAATCTAGTTTTAAGAGTCGGAGTTAAGCTTGCAGTTTGTTGACGGGTTAGTTCTAAGCTTAAACGTTGTTGTTTAAGAGCGTTTGAGTCTTGGTCTCTAAGTACTGGAGTTAAGCTTTGAGCTTGTTGGAGACGTACTTGTAAAGTTTGACGTTGTTGAGCAATACTTATTAAATCCTGTTGAGTTCGCGAAGTTTGCAAGGAGTTTGCGTTCTGATTTTGAGCTTGTAGTTGTGCTAGTTTGCTACGTTGCTGCTGCAATTGGTTTTTGAGTTCGACTTGGCTAATGGTGGCTATGACTTGTCCTTTTTTGACTTTTTGTCCTTCTGACACATTTAATTGTGATAGTTGTCCTGCTGATGGGGATTGAAAAGGCATTACGTTACTGGGGTAGACTAGTACTCCTTGTCCGGTAACGGTTATTGGTATGCGACCGACAACGCTCCAAACACCGACGGTTCCTACTAAGCAAGCGAAGGCTGTTAAAGGTAGCCAGTTCATGGGGCTGACTACTTGCATTAGTTGGTCTAAGCGTTCTGGAGAGTTGGAGCGTGCTAGGGCTTTTTTTCTGAAAAGTTTAGTATTTTGCGAAACCATTTTAGTTTTTCCTTGGTTGGTAATGGGGATTATGATATTGGGTGCTCACGCAAAGTAAAAAGACGCGAAGGAAGAGGGGTGAATCAGGGGTTATCCTTGTTGAATTTTTTTTAACATCCAGTCAAATCTGTTTGCGGCTAGAGACATTTGTAATAAGGTGTCTGCACTTAGTTCGTTCTCTAGGTTGTTGTCTTCATCTAGGAATTTATTTGCGTTGTATTGAGGTTTGTTGTAATCGCTGTGGCTAATTATTTGGCTAATTACTGCTTGTTGTTTGTCTGCAAATAAGATTCCTAGAACTCGATAGAAACGTATTGCAAAACCAATATCATGTAATAGTTTTGCTGCTAGTCGCCATCGGGGTATTGATAATACTAAGGAGTTTACCAAAGCTTTGATTTTTATGGAAGGGGGGCTAGCTTCTACAAAGTGTGTTTCACCGAAAATATCGCCTTTTGATATGATGGCAAATGTGTTTGGTTGGGTTTCTTGGTTTTGTGATTGAGTTTTTGCTCGCATCCAAGGGTTTATATTATCTTCGCAAGCGGTGAGTCCAAGTTTACCATCTAGCAAAATATGTAGTGCATCGGCTGGTCTTCCTGCGTTGATGATTACTGTACCTGCGGAAATTTTTTCTAATGTTCCTGCTCCTACGAACCAATCGATGTCGCTGTCTTGTAATTCTGCGAAAATAAAGAACATTTTTCGCTGTTGGTATTGAGCTATCTGGGCTGTATTTTGACCAACAGTTTTACCATATTGATTAATTATTTTATTAAGTCTGTCGGCAAGTAATATTGCAATTGCTCGATAAAGATGGGCTGCAAAATTAATATCTTTTTGTAATTTTACTCCTAAGTTCCACAGAGGGACTGACAATATTGAAGATTTTTCTATGGCTTTGACATTAGTAGTGGAATAACTATTTTTTAAGAGAGGAAATTCTCCTACCATTTCCCCACTTGATAGCTGAAAAAGTTGACATTCATCTGATGAGCGATTTGCTATGGGAACTGCATAAACAGATAAAGTTCCATCCAATAGAATATAAAATGCTTTAACAGGTGTTCCTTGCTCAAAAATAACAGTATTTGCGGAAATTTCTTTTGTTTCACCTGTTCCTAACATCCAGTCTATATCGTCATTACTCAGTTCTCTCAGTAGAATGTCTGTCATGCTTTGCCCCTCTCACGTTTAAGTTATGTTTCGGTTTGTTAATTTACATTGATTTTTTTGTCATAAGCGGTTATTGGTATTCGTTATTAAATGGTCATTATTGGATATATTGTGTCCTCTGTTATGTGTAATTATTAGGGGGGAACTGAATTGGTTTATGCAGAGCAAGCGGAAAATATCCGATAATTAGGAGAACTTCAGTCTCACGTTAAACCCATATGGGGATAGAACAAATTTGCCATAGCTGGTTATGAAAATCTATTGAAAGAAAATATTTGTAACAAATATCTGTCTTTAGATAGATAACGATTTTCGTCATATTAAATAGATGCAGTAATTTAAATAGGTGTCAGTGAAATCAACTTATGCAGTTTGAATAGCTTCGCAACACAACAAAAAATGCACCCCCAAGTTTGGGAGCACATGATTTATTATTTACAATGCTTATAGTTTTACCCTTGACTTACTTAGTGACAATTGTACTTAGGATGTTTAGGCTTGGGAGAGCAGCAGGGATTGTAATAAGGTTTGCAATTTGGTTTTTTGTAATGGTGATGACAACCTCCGTTAACTACAGATAA
>JAHHIC010000067.1 GCA_019359035.1 Scytonematopsis contorta HA4267-MV1
TATTGGTTTGTTGGTTGTTCACTTGAGATGACATGATTTTTTCTCCTGATTTTATGAAGTGTGAATGTTGAGAAGTTTGTGATTTCCCTTTATCGCTGATGTTTACTTGTTAGGGGTAAGGGAAATCAATTTATGCATTATTTGCGAAGATATGGATAAATTTGATGGGAAGTAAAACCCTTGACTTACTTAGTGACAATTGTACTTAGGATGTTTAGGCTTGGGAGAGCAGCAGGGATTGTAATAAGGTTTGCAATTTGGTTTTTTGTAATGGTGATGACAACCTCCGTTAACTACAGATAAATCTTCTTCTGACAGTTCTGCAATATTGGTTTGTTGGTTGTTCACTTGAGATGACATGATTTTTTCTCCTGATTTTATGAAGTGTGAATGTTGAGAAGTTTGTGATTTCCCTTTATCGCTGATGTTTACTTGTTAGGGGTAAGGGAAATCGATTTATGCATTATTTGCGGAGATACCGGTAAATTTGAGGGGAAGTAAAACCCTTGACTTACTTAGTGACAATTGTACTTAGGATGTTTAGGCTTGGGAGAGCAGCAGGGATTGTAATAAGGTTTGCAATTTGGTTTTTTGTAATGCTGATGACAACCTCCACTAACTACAGATAAATCTTCTTCTGATAATTCTGCAATATTGGTGTGTTGATTCTTCAATTGAGATGACATGATTTTTTCTCCTGAGTTATGATGTCCTGATTAGAAGTTTGAAAGGTTTTGATTTGCTTTCCTCCCTTCTTGATGATTGTTAGGGGTAAGCTCAATAAATTTATGCAGCATTGGAAAAAAAATTTCAGAAATTAATTTAGCCTTACATTTTTACGACTTCGACAACGTTTGCATATCATTCATGTGCAAGTTAGTAAACTCCCGAAGCTCTAACTGTAATATTTATTTACAATAAAATGATTACGATGTTGAATTCGTCCAAATTTAAGAAAACTAAGGGAAACTATAATTCAAGGGTTGGGGTCAAATTAGAGGTGTTAGGCTGTGCGTATACATTTCTGACAATGAAGCGATTTCAATTTTCAACTCACCCACAGCAAATAGCCGCATATTTCCTGGTTATTGTTGTTGTGATGCTGGTTTGCTTGATTTCACCATTACTGCCAACCCTGGCACAACCCCAGGTAAAGATTTTTGATGAGGTTTGGCAAACTGTTAATAATAATTTTTTTGACCCGAAGTTTAATGGTGTTAACTGGGTAGCAGTGGGAGAATGACCTTTTTTGATTCAGCCAAGAACGATACTCCAGCTACAAACCTTGGGTTCAAAAGCGCAATCTTTTCCCGTGCAAAGTATAGCGACACTACCTTTTTTTATGTTTGTAAAATACCTTTCCGTTTGCCTGAGATTACGTGCTAATTCTGCAAGGGAAAGACCGCTAAATTTAATTTTGAATTCGAGCGAAACGAGTGAGGCACCCTACTATTAATATCCCTAACAGTAAAGATGGTTCGGGAATCTTTGTCTGAGCTTGTGAAACTGCCAGTTCCGCATTGATAAATCCATAACCTGTACCAAAATCAAAACCTCGGTCAAATCCAGGGGTACTTGGGTCGTCCATATCGGAAGCTGTCTGTTGCAATATTGAATAGACTTGGGTAGGAGATAAATTCGGATTCATCTGAAGCATCAAAGCTGCTACTGCCGCAACATGAGGAGCTGCTGCTGAGGTTCCAGAAAAATTTGGAAAATTGTCTGGGTCTTCCTCGTTATCATCTCCAAAAAATGTGTTATTTACCCTGTCTGGCGCCATAATTCCAGGTTTTTTTCGACATTCGGGCGTACCTAAACGGTTGCCGCTAGTATCAAATAGAATTGGTACGCATCCCGTTGAAGAGAAAAATCTTTTGCGTGCTGGGTTTACACCAAATTCAGGTGTCTCTTGGTACGAAACAGCTCCTACTGCCATAGCTCCTGAAGCGTTGCTATACCCAAAGGCAGTGCTGCTCTTTGTGTCATATTCTTCGATCTTAAACTCTCTACCTCCTCCTCCTCCTACGATGTATTTCATCAAATTAGGCATTGGACCATCTTTTTTGGAAATTGCTAAGTTAAATTCTTGTGTCGGTCCGTCGTTGAAGAATGAAAAGTATTCTGCTGGGTTGTCGCCAATATTAGAATTTGTACTTTGAGCTAATACTTTAGTACCGCTACTGTCATATAAGAAAATATCAAGGTCGTTATTAGACCCTTTACTACCTAAGGAAGCGAAAGGAGAGTCCCATTGAAAAAAGAAATTAGATAAAGCACCTTGAGGAATTCTCAACTTTTGAAAAGTATCGACTCCTGCACCTGGGTCAAAATCATGGAATTCTCCTCCGTTTAGCGGGTTCTTGATACCACTGCTACTAAATGCACTTTCGTAACTTTGCCGACCTTCATTACCAGCAGAAGCAAAAAAAGAAACTCCGGTGTTTCCTGGTCTAAACGCTATGCTATCGATAGTCTGGGCGACGATTCCATCTTGAAACATTGAGTCAAATGGGTCACCTATATCAGATACAATAATCCTCGCTCCTGCGTCTGCTAGTTTGCGAATCGCATCTGCATAATCCCTTGTTACTGTCGGACTATCAGTTGTCAATGTCGTTGGTACGTGGAATGCAAATTTGGCGCCTGGAGCTACATCATGAATAATTTGCATCAAAGCACGGGCCTCATCCTCCCCCCCTCTTGGAAAATCTTGTAGGACTTTAATATCTGACGGCAAGTCACCGTTTGCGATATCTGTTTGGGCGCCGCCTAAGTTATTGAAGCTGTCTGAAATTACACCTATTAGTATACCGCGACCATCGACATTAAACTTCTGCCTTGCTTTGTCTGCACGCATTGCCGCATCGCCTTGAGTGACAGTCAGTCCAGTACTGTTAGAATTTTGCCCTAGTCTAAGTGTTGATGCTTCTGCCGTAACTACACAACAACCGATGATACCTATTGCTACAGCTGCGACTGATGTTATGGCTTTATTAAGTAAGCTCATTTTTACTATTAATTTATTTGCTTGCACATATTATAAGTATATTAATGCAAAATTTGTATCCCCTCAAAAAATGGGGGAAAAGAATCACCCAGGAAGCCATAATTGACCAAAAGGATTTGAGGAAGACTTTTCGCAAATAAATCAATAATCAACAGTTCTTTATTATACATAATTAAATTAAGCAAACCCTTTGTTATACATACCTTGCATCTAACATTGAGACTCGCTCATTGTGTCATATTTGACCTTCTTTAGGAATTAAAATGTAAGCACTGTAAGCAGCAAGTGCATAATTTGTTCGAGTCAACACCCATATTTCAATATAAGGTCAGAATTTCATCAAAGGAGATTACATAATTTCATCAGCATATATACTTGCTATTAACCTCAAACGAAAAAATAATCAGTCAAACCAGCCTATAGTTGAGTCTGTAAAAACGTAATCTTTGTCAACTAGAAGGGAACTTTTAACAGGGAACAGTTCGTTCCTGACTGTTCCCCGTTCTCCTTCGTCATGAAAATCGCAGGGGTCTGAGTCCCCCACCAAATTTTGGTGTTCGCGCTTTTGATGTGGGTCAAAGCCCACACCATACGCCTACCCTGTTCCCTGTTAAGAGTTCCCTGTTTCCTTTTACAAATTACTTCTTTTTTGCATCAAGCTTTCATCAAACTCAGGAGTTACTTCATGTTTAGTCAATTAGTAGAAATAGAAATGCGCTCTTTTGTCCAGCAAAGCAAAATTATGAAAAATATACCTGATTTTGAACATCAGCTTACTCAAAAATTACGTTCTCATTTAAAAGCTATTATCAAATCAACTGACTTACTCAAAACACATTGTAATCATTGGAGTGAAGACAAAAAGCAAGAGTGTTTACAAAACCTACAAAGTTCTGTTGAACAAATTAATAACTTAATTGATACCGCAAGCCAACAACATCAAGAATCAACATCTGAAATCAGCAAGATAAAAGATTTTCAGATGCATCATTCATGCCCGCAAGTGAATCAGGTCTTTGAATTCATTGAAGTAAACTATCACCAACAAATTAAAGTTGATGATATCGCGAAAGCTGTCGGTTATTCTCCAACTTATTTAACCGATTTAATGCGTCGCCAAACAGGACAGTCGTTATATCGCTGGATAACCCATCGCCGAATGATAGAAGCGTGCAGGTTGCTCTCGGAAACTGACCAGTCAATTGAGCAAATTGCAGAAGCTATCGGCTATCAGTATGTGACGTGCTTCTTTCGCCAGTTTCGCCTCAGCTTTAAAGTGACTCCTCAAGTTTGGCGCAAAGAAAATCGACTTTGATTCAACTATATTCACTTAATTTTATTCCTGAGTAGAGCAAAAAAATTGTTAGTAATATCAAAGTATTTCAGATAGACAATCAAACTACTGCGCTCTAAAATTTTTGTAAGCTTTATTAGCATGGATAAATGTCAATAAAACCAAAATTTTAATTGTTAGGAGTTATATTACATGAAAGTATCGCAGCAAGAATTAATCACAATAGTTGAGAAAGCTAGTACTTTAAGAGAAAGGTTGAGCAATCAATTTGTTCCTAATACAGCAAAAGTAGATACTCAGTTGGTTAGCTCCCGTTGGCGAGTTTGGAGTCAGGGAGCAGCAAAAGGTAATATCGAAAAGTTTGCTAAACGTCTTGTTTGGGATGATGTAAATTCTGATGCGGTCGCTACTCTTCTTGGAGAAGTTCGTCTTGCTACAGAATATTTTCCTGCTTGGGCTAAAACTTTACAAGAGGTTTTTAATACGGACTGGGAAGCTTGTACAAGTTCTTCTCAATGCCTTGATACCGAAAAAGCAATTCCTTTTGAATCACTTTATCTACCTTTTGTTTTCGTAGCTCGGCAGAAACTAAATACACTACTCAATACTTGTTCTTATCTGCCATCAGAAGCTTATTATGTCAGTATGGAACGACAGCTTCTAGTTAAATTGGCTATACTTTGTTCCAAAACTTTAGAATTTGAGTTTTCTGAATTCAAAGCTTTGAAATCTTCTACTTATACACTTATATCATCCCAACAAAAGACAAACTTTGATTCGCAGTATAACATCTTCGTTCAAAACCTGGCAGCAGATAAGCTAACATCGTTTTTCCAGAAATATAGTGTTTTAGCTAGATTAGTAGGAACAGCAATAAATTTTTGGGTAGAGGAGAAAGCTGAATTCCTGCAACGGTTAGCGTCAGATTTACCAATGATTCAGCAAACTTTCCAAGAAGACATAAGTCAACTAGTTGCAGTAAAACTTAATCTTTCTGACCCACACAATCAAGGACGTTCAGTAATGGCTTTAACCTTTGCTTCTGGATTTAAACTTATATACAAACCTAGGGGTTTAGGGTTGGAAGTTGCTTATTTTGAACTTCTGAACTGGTGCAATACTTTATCTATCCAAATACCTTTTAAAATTATCAAAGTTATCGATTGTAAAACTCATGGTTGGATGGAGTATGTAGAGCATTTACCCTGTGACTCAGAACAAGCAGTGCAGCGATACTACCAGCGTTCAGGGATGCTTTTGTGTTTACTCTACATACTCCAAGCTACAGATTTCCATCAAGAAAATCTAATTGCCAATGGCGAACATCCGGTGATGATAGATTTGGAAACTCTTTTACAACCTGATGCTTGTGATATTGACCCGACAATGGAAGAAAAAAGGGGAGCGCAATATTTAGCCAGTAAATTGGTTACAAGTTCTGTAATTAGAACGGGATTACTACCAAGATGGGAGTTTGATTCACAAGGTAATGCAATCGATGATAGTGGTTTAGGGGGAGTTGAGGAGCAGGAAGTTTCTCAGAGCAAGCACAAATGGAAAAACATAAATACTGATGATATGATAATGGAGTATGAGACTGGCACGATGTCAGTTCAAGCGAATACAGTTCTCCTGAATGATGCTGTAGTTTCTCCAAACCACTATGTTAACGAAATTATAGATGGCTTTGAGACGATGTATCAATTGCTATCTAAAAGCCGCCAAGCACTTTTAGCTTCAGATAGTCCACTATTGCCTTTAGCTAATCAGAAAATACGGTTTTTGTTTCGCAATACTCAGCTTTACGCTGATGTCTTAGAAAAAGCGCAACAACCGAAATCTTTACAGCATGGTATAGATTACAGCATTAAACTTGATGTATTAAGTCGAGCAATGCTGGTAGTTGATGAAAAACCCCCTGCTTGGTCGCTTTTGGCTTTTGAGCTAGAAGCTATGGAACAGATGGATATTCCATACTTTGTCACTGACTCTAACAGTGATGCTTTAATGCTTAATAATTTCAAAGTCACTGGATATTTCAAGGAATCTGGTTATGACCGAATGATTTCTCGTCTCCAGCAGATGAATGATGATGATTTAGCATTACAAGTCTCAATTATTCGCAGTTCTTTTCAATTACGCATTGCTCAGGGTAGAAACAATATAGCATCTACTGGTTCTAAAACTGCTTTCAACCCAGATGCAAAATATGAGTTAACACAAGTTGAGTTAGTGCAAGAAGCGCTAAAAATAGCCACATATATTCAGCAACGAGCTATTCATGCTGCCAACGGTAGTGTCTCTTGGATTGGTATGGATTATAATCCTGACGCTCAACGATACCAACTTCAACCTATTAGCGAAAGTTTATATGACGGTTTTTGTGGTATAGCTTTATTTTTAGCAGCAGTAGCAAAAATCACTAAAGATACAGAATTTAAAGACTTAGCAATAGGCGCTTTACATGAACTGACAGAATCTTTGCTATCTCCAGAAAACTCAAATGATTATCCAATATTTAGCCAAAGTGATATAGGTGCAGGTAACGGTCATGGCTCTATTATTTATACACTAGTCAAAATTAGTGAATTGCTAGATGAACCTAAACTTTTAGACCTTGCGAGTATTACTGCGACTTTAATAACCAAGGAAATAATAGAAAGTGATGATAAGTTTGATTTAGTAAATGGCGCCGCTGGAGCGATACTAGGGTTACTAAGCTTGTACAACGCCAAAGCAGACCCAGTAATTTTGGAGCAAGCGGTCAACTGTGGTCATCATTTGCTAAATAACAGAACTCAAAGCGATTTAGGATTAAGAGTTTGGACTAACTCAGAGTCGCTATTAGAGAGTGGATATTCGCATGGCGCCGCTGGTATTGCCTATGCTTTGTTACAATTGTTCAAAGTAACGCAACAAACATCTTTCAAAGAAGCAGCTTTGGAAGCAATATCTTACGAACGTAGTTTATTTTCTCCGAAAACTGGAAATTGGGCAGACACCGAAGTTGACTTGCAAGACGATAATTTTATGACTAGTTGGTGTCACGGTGCCCCTGGCATTGCTTTAGGACGCTTAGGTTGTCTATCTGTACTTGACGACCCAGAAATTCGTCAAGAAATTGCAGTTGCCATTGATACTACTAAGAAGTTCGGTTTTCCAAAGCTAGACCATCTTTGCTGCGGTAACTTTGGCAGAATAGAAGCACTACTAGTTGGTGCGTGTAAGCTATCATCTCCCGAACTTTTTGACATCGCTCAAAAACAGGCTGCATTTATTGTAGTAAGAGCCAAAAAAATTGGAAATTATTATTTATTCCCTGACCTCAATAATGACATTTTTAACCCTGCATTCTTTCAAGGCGCCGCAGGTATTGGTTATCAGTTGCTAAGACTAGCGCATCCAGAGTTGCTTCCTTCTGTATTGCTCTGGGAATAAAACCAGATAGTGAACTACCCCATCCTGTACAGGGTGGGATATTTCATGAAATTAGTTACAAGGTTGTTAAAAGAAGCCTTATTCTAAATCACCTCCATCATAGCGACGAGAACGGCGATAACAAACCCGTTGTCTTCCTTCTACTCTGCTTTTGTTGATGCAAATTGTTCTTGAATAACCACCTGCAACTAATTTTAATTCTTCATCAGATAATTCATATGTTGCGACTTCAGCTACACCTATAATAGCTGTTGCTAGTTCGTTTTGCATTAATTGTTCGTTAGACATTGTTTTGTTTCCTTTTGTTTTAATTAAGTGAATTGGTGAGGTTCGCCTCACAATTACCAATATAGTTACATCGAATCCATCTAACAATTCATATTCTTTCGATGTCTGACCAGAGTAATTAATATATAGTTGTTCTATAAAACATCTAAAAACCTGGTTTATTAAATAAATCAGGTTTCAAGTTCAGTGCAATCCTTTTCGGTTAAGTAAAAAATCTTGGCTTTATAAGCTGTTGAATTTTTTCTCTTTAAACAAACTGTATTACAGTATTTAGGTATTTAACACTTGAATAAAAAATCTGGAGTGAAAAAGCCTTAGTCTAAATCATTTCCTTGAAAACGACGAGAGCGTCTAACACATTGACGACGTCGTCTAAAGCCTTCAAATCTTACCGTAACACCACCAGAGATGTCGTTTAATTCTTCATTAGATAATTCATCGGTTGTAACGTCATCTAATGACGAAATCGCTTTTTCGAGTTTATTTTGCATTAATTGTTCGTTAGACATTGTTTTGTTTCCTTTTGTTTTGATTAAGTGAAGCTGTATTCTTAAGGTTGTGCTACTAAATATCTAAGAACCTGGTTCATTTAATAAACCAGGTATAAAATATACTACAATACTTTCCTAGTAAATCAAAAATCTTGACTCTTATAAGCAATTTATTTTTTGCTCATTAAACAAACTGTATTGCAGTATTTAGGCATTTAGCACTCGAATGATAAATATGGAGTGAAAAAGCCTTAGTCTAAATCACTTCCTTGAAAACGACGAGAGCGTCTAGCACATACACGACGTACTAGTCCTGGTATAGCGCTCGTTCGGACGCACGATTGTCTCTTAAAACCACCAGAGATATTGTTTAATTCTTCATTAGATAATTCGTCGATTGTAACGTTATCTACTGGCGAAATCGCTTTTTCGAGTTCATTTTGCATTAATTGTTCGTTAGACATTGTTTTGTTTCCTTTTGTTTTGATTAAGTGAAGCTGTATTCTTAAGGTTGTGCTACTAAATATCTAAAAACCTGGTTCATTTAATAAACCAGGTATAAAATATACTACAATACTTTCCTGGTAAATCAAAAATCTTGACTCTTATAAGCAATTTATTTTTTGCTCATTAAACAAACTGTATTGCAGTATTTAGGCATTTAGCACTCGAATGATAAATATGGAGTGAAAAAGCCTTAGTCTAAATCATTTCCTTGAAAACGACGAGAGCGTCTAAGACATACACGAGTTTGTCTTGAGCCTATATTGCTCCTTACGACGCACACTCTTCTCGTAACACCACCAGAGATGTCGTTTAATTCTTCATTAGATAATTCGTAGGTTGTAACGTTATCTACTGAGGAAATCGCTTTTTCGAGTTCATTTTGCATTAATTGTTCGTTAGACATTGTTCTGTTCCTTTTGTTTTTGATTTAGTGAATTTGTGATTTGGGATTCACAATTACTAAGGTACTTAGCTTTAACCCATCTAACAATTCAAATTTCTTCGATGTCTGACCGAAGTAATTAATAGTTGCTAAGTGGTCATTTATGAAGAAAATATACTACAATACTTTCCTAGTAAATCAAAAATCTTGACTCTTATAAGCAATTTATTTTTTGCTCATTAAACAAACTGTATTGCAGTATTTAGGCATTTAGCACTCGAATGATAAATATGGAGTGAAAAAGCCTTAGTCTAAATCATTTCCTTGAAAACGACGAGAGCGTCTAAGACATACACGAGTTTGTCTTGAGCCTATATTGCTCCTTACGACGCACACTCTTCTCGTAACACCACCAGAGATGTCGTTTAATTCTTCATTAGATAATTCGTAGGTTGTAACGTTATCTACTGAGGAAATCGCTTTTTCGAGTTCATTTTGCATTAATTGTTCGTTAGACATTGTTCTGTTCCTTTTGTTTTTGATTTAGTGAATTTGTGATTTGGGATTCACAATTACCAAGGTACTTGGATTTAATCCATCTAACAATTCAAATTTCTTCGATGCCTAACCGAAGTAATTAATACCATTTTGGATTTTGGATTTTTGTGATTGGTCAAGCAGGATGCCTGACACACATGTAAAATATTAGACATCTCCGAAAAACAATGTAGAGACGCGAAATTTCGCGTCTCTACAAGGTAATACAGAATTCCAAAATGCAACGATTGGAACTATATCTTGATGGGCTAATTATGTCATTTGTCGAGCCATTAACTGAGCAAATAACCCATCCACGGAAGCAAGTTCCTCAAAATTACCCTGCTGTAGAATCCGACCTGATTGCAGTACATAAATACGGTGAGCATTGCGGATTGTACTTAATCGGTGAGCGATCGCAATCCGAGTGACTTGCAGTTTATTCAAGCTTTCAGTGACAATTGCCTGAGTTCTGTTATCTAAAGCACTAGTAGCCTCATCAAAGAGTAAAATGCGGGGTTTGAGTGCGAGTGCGCGAGCAATCAGCAGACGCTGGCGTTGTCCCCCAGAAATATTTCCACCACCTTCACTGACTACGGTATGCATTTGCATGGGCATATTGGTAATATCATCAGCAAAACCAGACATCCGAGCGGCTTCCCAGGCTTCCTCCAGGGTAATAGTCGCGCCGGCGGCAATATTCTGGAAAATCGAAGCAGAGGATAACTGGCTATTTTGCAAGACAACACCCAACTGACGGCGGACTGCATTGACATCTAATCCAGATAGGTCTTGACCATCGTAGTAAATTCCACCAGATTCTGGAGTTTCAAACCCCAACAGCAATCGTAATAGAGTGGATTTACCGCTTCCAGAATTGCCAACTAGAGCAATAAATTCTCCTGGTTCTGCATGAAGACAGACATCATCTAATGTTACTTGTCCATCTTGGCGGTAGCGGAAGGTAACATGGTCTACGACAATTCGACCTTGGAGTTTACCAGGGTCAGCTTTGTTGAGGTTGACCTCCGGTACGCTGCTCAAAATTGGCTGCGTGCGTTTCCATTGAGGAACTACTTGTAAAACTTCAGTTACAGTGTTGCTGAGGTTTGTGGTTCCTTGGATAAAATTGCCAAAAGCGGCGTTGAATGCTAAAAAAGTCCCAAGAGACAAACCAATAGTTCCTGAATTCTTCGATTCTTCAAGCAATTTTAGGGTAAACCAGAAAAGTACACCATTTGTAACCATCGGCATGACGGTATTGAACAACGCCACCGCATCTTCTACTTGTTGCGTACTTAATTCCAGCTTAATTTGTTGGCTGTAGTTTTTACTCCAGAAAGCAAAAGCGCGTTCCTGGGCCCCAGCAATATGCAGCTTAGAAATACCGTTAATTAGCTGCACTGTCTGTCCAAAAATATTTCCCCGCAATTCCAACAGGGGGCGTACCTTACGCACAAGAAGCAAAGCGGAAATTGTCGTAACGCTCAGGGTGATGATAGCAGCCGCAACAGCGACTAAGGCCAGTTTGGAATTGTAGTAAAATAATTGACCTAAATAAAACAGTGTAAATAAACTGCTGAAGAGATTTAATAGGGTTCTACCACCTAACTGCCTGCGGATTGCACTTACAGAAGTTACACGGGAAAGTAGGTCTCCTGTGGTATATTTACGAAAAAATGATACTGGTAAGTTGAGCAGTCTGTCCCAAGTTGCAGCCTGAGTAGAAGCATCGCCCGTCGTTTCTATTCGCAGCAGAGCAAACCCCTGAGCCATTTGCAATAAAGCTGTACCAAAAGTAGCAACCAGCAGTCCTAAGGCTATTTGCAATAATAATCCCTTATTGCTATCTGGTATGGCATTATCCATAATAATTGCTGTGGCTTGAGGAGTGAACATTCCTAACAATGTCACAGCAATACCAGTGAATAAAATTGTAAATATATCCCTAGCACGTCCTTTCAAAGCGAATTGGAATAAAATTAAAGCCTTAAATGCTTGTTCCGGTAAAGACCGATAAAACATATAAGCTACGGGAGAAAGTGTTGAAGCTATCCCCTCATTCACTCTAGTGCGGGTATGTTCCACTGGGTAATATATTTCGTAGGCGGTAGCAGAAACTGGTATTAGCGCAACTGGTCGATTGTCTTGAGTGTAAGCGACCAACGGACCGCATTCCTTTTCCCACCAATTATCTCGCAACAGCACTTGCCGCATCCGAATTCGGGAAGCTCGGACAATCGCTTCCAATGGGTCTTTTACCCGCTTGAGATTTTCCGAACGAGCAGGGGGACGAATTTTTATCCCCATAACTCTTCCCACCGCACCCGCCGCAACTAGTAATGGTGTACCTTCGGTGAAAAAATCTACCCCTTGGGAATTGAGGGTTGATGCTAGTTCTCCGAGAGCCTCCGCTGTTACTTCACGGTTTAGACGCTGCCTCGAATGCAAGCGAATTAGTTCGGCTTCAGCTTCTTGATGGTCTAAAATGTCAATGCAATGTAGAATTTTATGATTAAGCTGGGATATTCCTGTGAGAATTATATCTGGATTATCAATTTCTGAAGTGGTAATAGTGGCAAATTGAACTGAATCAACAGCACAGAGCCACAGTTTATCGCTGAGGGGAAAAGTTGGTGTGGAAGCTGTGAGAGTCAGTTGCTCAAACCCCAGAAAGTTTACAGTACCTTCTTTTATTTGCAACCAACTAACAACATCTGCGTCTGGTTGAAAAGTTTGCCCGTTGTTCAGGGAAAATCGTCCGCGTCCCTCTGTTTTAACTTGAATAGTAGGAGTGGTGACTTGAGAGAATAAATTACCAACTTGCTTGAGCCAAGATTCGACCAAAATCTTTGCCCTAAAATCCCCATTAGCGATTAAATCTCTGAAATATTCCTGATTTAGCTGTAGTAATTCTGTCTCACCTATCGGTACAGCTAAAATTTGACGCTGTTGACTAGCAGTTCCAAACAGAGCTTCACCAGGATTTATGCTATACAGATAACGACGAGTACCTTCTATTACACCATCACTCATAGTGACCGCGAACAGTGCCATAGAGCCAGATTGAACCACCCAAACAAGAGAAGGGTCATTTAAAAGTATTGGTTCATTACCGTTGACTTGGTATATTTGTCCGCGCATTGTCACCTCACTATAATTAGGGAATTGGGAATGGGGAATTAGGAATTACTAATTAATTTGGAATAAACACCCTCAACTTGCCCCAATTCTTGATGAGTACCTTGTTGTACCACCTTTCCTCTTTCCAGGACAATAATTTCATCGCAATCCCGAATAGTACTTAAACGGTGTGCCACAATAATACAAGTGCAACCCCGTCGCCGCAGGTTCTCATCAATAATTTTTTCTGTTTCTGCATCTAAAGCGCTAGTAGCTTCATCCATAACCAGAATAGAAGGGTTATTAACTAAAGCACGAGCAATTTCTAACCGCTGTCGCTGTCCCCCACTTAAATTAGCAGCACCCTCTATCAATTCAGCATCAAAACCAGAAGACATAGAAAGAACAACATCTTCAATAGCTGCATCTTTACAAGCTCTCATCAAGCTGTTATCTGAAACTGTAGAATCCCAAAGGGTTAAATTATCTCTAACAGTTCCGCCAAACAATAGGATATCTTGCTCTACCATTGCAACAGAATTGGCGAGCAAATGCTGGGAAATCTGGACTCTGGGTATACTATCAAACAGAATTTCCCCCGCCCAAGGTTGATAAAGTCCGCTGACTAGTTTGGCGACGGTGGATTTCCCAGAACCACTCCCACCTACCAACGCAACTCTCTGTCCTGGTTTAATTAACAAGTTAAAATTTTCTATGAGTGGGGCTTCTAGGCGACTGTAGCCAAATGTAACATCTCGCAATTCGACATACCCCTGTAATTTGGATTGGGAAATGGATAATGAAGAATTGTTTTCCCCCACTCCCCCATTTCCCCCACTTCTCTCAATAGGGTTATCCAGCACATCATCCAAGCGTACTAAATTACCTTCCAACTCTTGTAGGGTTGTACCGAAGTTGACAAGATTGTTAACGGGTTCTTGAAAGTTGTGCATTAAACTTTGAAAGGCTATCAACATTCCAATGCTCAGGTGTCCATCCATCACCCGCAATCCACCAACTATTAATAACAACATTGAGGAAAGAGTTGATAGGAATATGGGTAATACAGAGAATATCTGGTTTGTTGCACCTAGTTCTTGCTGCGAGTTAATCGCCTTGGTATAATAACCCGACCATTGAGAAAAGAAATCTGACTCCAAACCTGATGCTTTTAGGGTTTCTATACTTTGGAGAGCAGCTATGGAAACGCCTGCTGTTTTACCATACTCCTGCATCAATCGCTGATTTGCATCTACGCGCTGTCGGGAAATCCACTGTAATGTGAAGATATTTATAGCAGCAAAAATAACTATAATTGAGGTCAATACCCAGTCATATTGCGCCATGACTAAGGCATAAAAAATCACCATAACTGTATCAATAATGGTGCTTGCCAATTTTCCTGAAAGGACATTAGCAACTTCATCATTGATGGTAGTGCGGTTACTAATTTCTCCAGCAAAGCGTTGGGCATAAAAACTCGCTGGTAAGCGCAGAATATGCCAGAGAAAGCGGCTGGACATGGCAATAGCAAGCTTAATTTTGAGCCGACGTAGATACCTCAACCGCAGTAGTGTTAATGCTCCTTGGAATATAGCTGTAATTGCCATCCCCAAAAGCAGGGGACGCAGCCAGTCCAGCCTTTGCTCGATGAGAATATCATCTACAAACACCTGGGTGAAAACAGGCACTGCTAGCCCAACCAAGGTTAAGAAAAAACCCGCAACTAGGCAGTAAACTAAAGCACCAAAAGCTACTCTCAACCGTTCCCATAAGGAGAGAACAATACTGGGTTTGCGACCATCTTTGATAAACTCCGTACTTGGTTGCATTACAAGTACAATCCCAGTGTACCCCTCGTCAAATTCTTGGAGTGACACAGTACGCGGTCCAGTAGCGGGGTCATTGAGATAAACTCGTTTTGTACCAAACCCCTCTACAACAAGGAAATGGTTGAAGTTCCAGAAGACTATATAAGGAGGAGGAAGGTCTTGCAGTTGCTTAAGTTCCTTTTTAAACCCTTTTGCTTCAAGTCCGTAACTTTTGGCAGCTTTTAACATATTAGATGCTTTGCTACCATCGCGGGAGACACCGCACTCCCGACGCAGTTCAGTTAAGGGTACAATTCGACGGTAGTAACCAAGAATAATTCCTAAAGCAGCCGCACCGCATTCCACCGCTTCCATTTGTAAAACAGTAGGAGTTTTTACTCGTCGTCTGCTTTTGCCAGAGACTAGTGTTTGCAAATACTGCCAAGGATTAATTGGTGCTGTTATGGTTGGATTAGTAGATACCACTGTGTTCCCTCAAGATTGGTAAAATAAACGTGATGGGAGCGCGTTCTTCCACTTTGACTCGTACAACAGTAGTAGTTCCGGGAGAGATTTTTGTTTGCGGCCCGGTGGAAGAAGACCATTTGTAGCCACTGGGGGTATTTGGATCTAACTCTAGGTTCGCAAATACTTGCATAAGTCCTTCCTGCTTTTGGGAAACCAAACTTGCAACAATATCCGCATTCCCGACTTCCGATGCAGCTGCTTCTTTAGTGATTGGAAATTGGGAAACATTAGTTACATTACCCACAATACCGCCAAATCGTTCCCGTTTGACTGTTTGGGGTGTCATTTGGATGGTCATACCTGATTGAATTTTTTTCCCATCCCCAACCGAAAAATAAGCGACACCAACTAATTTTCTAGATGAGTCTTCTGCATCAATTGTCCCCAGACGAGTTCCTGCATTGATAACCTGTCCTGATGTTACAGTCAGTTCTAAAATACGTCCAGCTTGTTGGCTGATAATTTGGCTGTTATTTTGTAGTTGTAACTCTAGTTTGGCAATCTCTCGCTGAACTTCTTGAATTTGATTTTTTCTAGTAGTTGAATCTTGTAAGCTTTGTTTTGCAAGATTGGCTTCTCGGCTATCGAAATCTTTTAAATCAGCACGCAGTTTGGCAATTTCATTTAAATTTTTTAAATAAGTTTCTCGGTAATTATTTTCTTCTAGTTCTAGTTTTTGTAATTCGGCTCGGTTTTTAGAAATTTCATTAATAGTATTAATATGCTTTTCTTGTATGTCAGTTTCTTTAACCCCCAATTCTGTCAGTTGAGTTTCTAATTGAGCAACTTCTTCCTGTTTTTTAAGATATTCTTGTTCTACTTGCAGCAAAGCATCTTGAGTAATTGCTCCCTGTTGCAATAAAGGTTGGCGTTTTTCTATTCTACTTTTAAGAACGGGAAGTTGGGCTTTAGCTGTGTTAATTTGTCCCTGCAAACTTTGACGTTGTTTTTGCAGCGATTCGCGACTTTTTTGTTGGAGAGTAGGAGCTAAAGTTTCTAGTTCTGTAATTCTTTGTTGAATTTGCAAGCGTTGTTTTTGAATTGATTCGCGGCTTTTATGTTGGAAGTCAGGGGCTAGGATTTGTAATTCTTGTATGCGTTTAAGAGCATTTTGGCGTTGCTGTTCAAGAGTCTTTTTTTCTTGCGTGCTTCCTTGTCCTTGGAGCGAACTGGCTGCTTGGTCTTGTGCTTGTAATTCTGATAGTTTTGTGCGTTGTTGTTGCAGTTGTTTTTGCAGTTCTGTTTGGTCTATTGTTGCTAAAATTTGCCCTTTTTTCACAATATCACCAACTTTGATATTGAGAGTTTGTAGTTGTCCTGCGCTTTTTGATTGTAAGGGTAAAACTTTGCTGGGGTAAATTAGTACTCCTTGACCTTGGACTGTGATGGGGATGCGTCCGTATATGCTCCAGAGGATGGCAACTCCTGCTAGGGAACCTAAAGCAACTAGAGGTAGCCAGCTTTTGGGACTGACTACCTGCATGAGTTGGTCTAGTCTTTCAGGGGAGGAAAGACGTTCTAGAGATTTTTTGCGGAATAGGTTGGGCTTTCGAGCTAACATTGTTATCGCGTTAGTTTTAATTGTGTCTACCTAGTTATGAATTTTCGAGAAAATTGTAATTTATCTCAAAAACTCCTTTGTTAAACAAAGTAGTGAGAAAATATAGTGTTTCAGCACGTGATATTCCTAGTGTTTGGGAAAAGGCAATAATTTGCCCCACTGGTTGATTTCCTTTGCATATGAAATCAGCCACATCTTGCAAGTAAGGCCTAACGTTAAAATTACGAGTCAAATATCTGGCAGATAGTTTAAAACCGCTTGATATTCTTTCGTATACCATATCCGACCTGAAGCAAATAATATCATTATCCCTTAAGGATAAATCCATATGATTTGCAATCATTTTTTCCAAAATATTTTTTAATTCTTTTATGTCACAAAAATTACCTTGCTCAAAAATTATATAACCATTAGGATACTCTTCATTTGCAGGACAAGGGCTTATAAGTTTAACAGTTTTTTCAACCATGTTGAATAAAAATCCTGTTACACAAGCTATACTTTCTTGTAATGATGTGTCAGAAGTAGCTAAAACATTGGATGTTTTTTGAGATTTTTCTCTTGCTCTACCAGCTTCTGCTTTACTTGATAAAGCACCAGGGTTTTGGAAAACTAAATCGACATGAGCTAGTTCTTCAACACTGAATTGCTCATGAATTTGATTCAATATTTTCAAAGACAGAATAGAAAAACGATTCCTTGTAAATCCTTTTTTCTCAGATAATTTCAATAAAGAGCGAACCCTTTGTGGTTGTTTCCAGGCTTGGGCTGTTGTTGTTTGTGGGAAGACCCCAAGTATTTCATGAAAATCAGTACAAAATTTTTCATAATCTGGATTATCAAGCGGGTCAGTTGCCCAATAACAAAAACCTTGACCAGCAGAAGCTCCGACTGTATCTTTGATTAACTTAAGCACATCTTGCCACAACTGTGCATTTTCTTTGTTGTATACAAAAATATCTTCTAGACGAGGTGCAGAAACTCCACAAAACCAACAACCTACTGAACATCCCTTGCTCAATTCAAAACATACAGGAATATGGCCAATAGCATCATGATGTTGTGGATGAAATTGGCTGACAGTTCTAGCAATCTGTCGCTCTCTCCAGATTTCAAATTGGTCATTTTCTAGAGAAATATCGCGATAAAATGGTTTTGTTTTGTTTAAGTAAATATCTCTAAAATGCTTGTAGTAAACATATTCTGATGGTATTGTATCATTATCAAATTTGTCTGCGAAATCTTTGTCCCAAATTGGTCTTACCTCTTCAGGTTCTATTTCTAAATTATATAGCTCAATAACTTGAGTAGGATTGCTAGGTAACTGGTCTCTAAAATTTGAGTCTGCCATCCATCTTTCATAAAAGCGTTTGATTTTAAGTATTTTGAAATGAACATTTTTATCTAATTTTTCTTTAGTTTCTTCTATTGATATCTGCTGGTTGCTTTTATTATTTAAACTTATATCTTCTACTTTTGATAATTTAGTATTTACAGTCATTATTTAACCTCCAATCATAAAGTGTAAAAGAAAAATTACACCACGAGATGTATCAGCAACGTAGTACTTTGACCCATGCGACACCACTCGTGGATGTTAATTAAAGTAACTGTGAGTTAAAGCGACAATCGCAGCCACCTTAGCAAGCACTTCCCCCTGAACCAGCTACCCAAGCACCTTCACCACTGCGAACAAAATACCAACCTCCTGCAATAGCTTCCAGAGCCTCTTCAGACAACTCTTCTGATTCATCACAACTAGGCTTAACTGGCAAAACCATGTAGTAATGTAATGGTGACTCTTCTAATATAGTCACTTGCATACCATCTGGTGCTTTGATTCCAGATTCTCTTTCAAAAACAGCTTTAGGATTGCTGAGCAATTCCTGCTTAAAATTCTCATCTTGCCAAGCTTTTATAATTATCTTAGTTTGAAAGTCTTCTCTCGTTCCTTCATTAGATGGTTGATTAGATGGTTGATTAGACATTTATGTTTACCTCGTTATTAGTTTTGGAGTGTCTATTGAGTATATTAACAAGTAAAAGAAACCAAACAATGCATTTTTTTTCGATAAAAACTCGCTTTTTTATATTTATTTATTATGCCTAATTTAATCTGTAAATTTTAAATACATTTGCCCTAACTCACACTTTACATAGAGGGCTTAGTCAACCTTTCTTGCATCCAATCAAATTTTTTTCCAGCTAACGCCATCCTATCTAAAACATTTAAATCCAATTCATCCTCATATTCAACCTTTTCATCCAAAGGCTGACCCTTACGGTAAACTCTCCTACCGTAACCAAGCTGACTGTAAATTCCTTGCAATCGATTAGAAAGCAGAGTTGCGATCGCCCGATAAAACCGCGAAGCAAAACCCATATCCTGCTGTAATTTTGCAGCTAGTTGCGGTCGGGGAATAGATAACACCAAGGAATCTTCAACAGCCTTAACAGTCCCCAAGGGTAAATAACCGTCAATCAAGGATGTTTCTCCGATAATTTCACCTTTTGATATTCTCGCAATTTCTCTACCAGGAATTTCAATTTCCTCTATCGCTGCAAAAACACGCGCCAAGGGATTGCCTTCAACCTCTGATACAAACAAAGACATTGTTCCACCTAAAAGAATATACAGCCCATCCACCGCTCCTCCTTGATGGATAAGTACGTTGTGAGCAGCAATTTTTTGGGGAGTTCCCGCAGCCATGAGCCAGTCGATATCACTATCATGTAGGTCTCCCAAAACACTTAGTACATCCCTAATTTGCTGACTTGGAGTGAAATTTCTCCGACCAAGTTGGTTGATAATGTTTTGTAGTCTGTCGGAAAACAAGATAGCAACGGCTCGATAAAACCGCGCTGCAAAGCTGACATCTTGCTGTAACTTTTCAGCTAATTCCTGTTTGGGAATTGACATTACCAAAGATTTTTCTACAGCACTAACACTTGTAGTCTTTGTCAGATAATTGACAAAGGGGATTTCTCCTACTAGCTCACCACTTGATAATCTGGCAATTTCTAAACCTGAATTTTCACTTTCTTCTATTGCAGCAAAAGCACGAGCCAAAGGGCTTTTATCAGCTTGGGATATACTAACTTTTAACATTCCATCTAGAAGGATATGTAGATAATCGTCTGTTTTACCTTCTTGGATAAGCACAGTACCAGGATTTATTTCTTGACAACGACCTGTAGAATTTATCCACTTGATATCACTGTTACTTAATTCCTTCAGGAGAACTTCTGTCATAATTACCATCCTATATTTTGTTGAGATGACTTATGTTAAACATTAAATATCGGTCAAATATCAAACTGCATTAACAATTTGCTCCGCAATTCCTGTAATAACATGATTTATAGGATGTTCGGGATAGAGCAGACAGAAAATCCCTTTGCTACCTAGTTGTACCATTTCTTCAGAAAGGGGTAAAATTCCTGCGACTGATGCTTGATAGGTAGTTTCCACCTGTTTTTGCAAATCGGCAAAATCAAAGGCTGGTAAAACTTTATTGACGACCAAAAACATTTTTGGAACCTTCAACTTACGAGCCACATCCACGGTGACGGCTGTTCCTTGAAAATCTTGACTGTCTGGACGCAGGATGACAACTAAAACATTAGAGATACCAATGGAGAGTAAAGTTTCTTCATTCAAACCAGGGTGGGTGTCAATTAACAAATAGTCGAGATTCAAACAGCGACCAAGTTCTTGAAAACCATCATTCAATCGCACTACGTCGTATCCTTCACGTAATATCCTGGCAATTTCAGCAGCTTTGATACTAGAGGGTATTAAGTAAAGTTTACCATTAATAGTATCAGTATCTTCTGTCATGAGAGTGTAGCTAACGTCATGGGCAGTGTCTTTGATATTACAGCGTCCCCATAAATAATCGTTGAGGGAATAGTTTATTTTTGCTTCGCTGAGACCAAAAAGAACATGAATACCGGGAGATTGGATATCAGTATCGATTATTGCTATCCGTTTCCCTTGACGCGCCATTGTAGCAGCTAGGTTGGCTATGAAGTTTGATTTTCCAGTGCCACCTCGGAAGGAGTGAACAGCTAGTACTTGTGTCATGGATTACCTCGTATTTATTGCTTTGTTGATAGGGGGTTATTTGCTGAGTTCACAATGAATGGGAGAGTTGGGGAATATGAATTTTAAGAAACAGTTATCGCTTTCAATGGGTAGTAAAATTTTTCCATTAGATAATCTCAAATCAAACTGCATTTTTTTGTTTCCATTCTCTACTTCTACAAGTACGGGCATTACTTTGGTGTCAAACTTGCTGTTGTTACCATGTGCCCATATTCTCAGTTCTTTTTCTCGCTTGCTCGCTAGGCGGAAGATAGCGTAATGCAATGACTCCAATGATGAAATCTCGATGCTAGAAGCTTGGTGATATTGTTCACATAAAGCATATCCCAAACAGATTTCTGCTGTTTGCGACCGCCCGCTGGCTGTGATTTTGAAAATGGGATTTTTGTCTTGCTGCTGTTCTGTTCGCAATTCTACCACCACACGGGAAGCAAAGGCTCCATAGCGCTTCATGAAAAAGGTTGCTCCTAGAGAAAGTAAAGCAACACACAAAGCACTGCAACGCGCCATCGGATTTGACCAGATGAACAAGCCGTGGATAAATAAAATACTTAAAAATATAGTATATATGCTTGCGAGCAAAACAGGGTGGTTAAGCAACGGGAAAACAACTCCCGGTACTATTTCTCCCTTACGGCGACTGGAAACTAACAAAATAATCGGGAAAAATCCCCCCACAATACTGTTACCAATTACACCAGCAAATGCAAGTATGCCACTAAACGATTGTGTCCCTGCAAAAAAAAGCCATTCAGTGAGCAAAAATACTAACAATAACGGACTGAAAGTTAGGAAAGAGTGACGTTTTTGTCGCAGGGTTGCCCACAATTTTGCAATCCCAGTTATACCCAACCCTTGATTCTGACTCGGATTCTTAGCCTGGTCTGTATTTACCTTTAACTCTCCTTGATAGGTAAGAACCATTGAGGATATGACTTGCAAACAGACACTATCATGGTTTACTGACCTGATTTTTAGTACTAAGCGACCGTGACCTAGTTCTGGTATCTGCTCAATTAGTTCTTTAATATCCCAATGTTGATTAACCGTTATTTCTACATGGTGGATTTTACCCTCCAATTGGATATCTAGACGAAATTTTGGCTCCTGGTATAGAGAACTTCCCTGAAACCTCGTATCAATCTCTGATAGTCCTAAGTAAGTTAAACCAATACGGGGGATAGAATTAGGATTCCCGCGAGGCTGCAATATCAATGTCGAAGAATTGCGTGGTAACACCAATAAAGTTTGAGGTTGAACTGGCAACCACTCTCGCGCTAAGTTCAGCAGGAGGCTAGAACTACGCAGCCAAGCCATTCCTAATAGTAGGATGACTAATACAGTTCCCAAAACAGTGACAGCAGAACCAACTTGCACCGCCAAAGGCTCTATAACAGTACCTGACTGTCCAACAAGCAAGTGGGGCGGAACAGCCCCGTTGACTGCTAACACCCAAACACAGAAAAGAACAGTTAAAAAAGCAGTTCCCGCCATACTACCCCAAATTAGTGATGAGGCGCTGGGGTCGCGAGGGAGTATCAGTTTTGCACACTCTCCGACATAAACATGTCCGAAGTAAAGCATGAGACTCACACCCAGAAATTGTTGTAGTATATGAGGTTGGAAAGTATTGCCCTGGAGAAAAGGTAAGTTTATATATAATAGATTCTCCAGTTGCAGGTGAGAAAATGCCAGTAGCGAAAGTATCAACAGCAAACTCACGTTAATTGCTGCCAAAAATACCATTAAGACAACAGTAAACTTAAGTGATTTTCTGGTTAGCAAGTATAATCCTGCACAAAAAAGCAATCCTGCCCATAGTGTGGCGTTAATGTGGGTAAAGTTTGCCATTGTAGTTGACAAACCGATGTAACAAGCCAAGGCTATCAGAAAAACACGGATACTAACAGCAATGGAAAGTATAAAAGAGCCTACATTACCTAAGTAATTGGATACTAATTGCTTGATAAAAGAATTACCATAACGAAAATCGCCACTACGTCCAACAGCCTCTGCCATACAAACCATAGTCAGGATATTGATGGTGCCGATAATGACTAAAAAAACTACTGTCGCTAAAGGACCGATGTTAGCAACCGCAATAGGTAAGGCTAAAAAGGCTTGGGGAAGACCTAGGGCAACTGTAATTATAGAAGCCAGCCAGAATGGTGGTAGAGACTCTAGTTTTTGAGCAATAGCTGCAACAATCCACCGCAGTTGTTCAATTAAAGATAATTTAGATGCAAATATTTTGACTAGTTGCGTCCTGTAAAGACGGGAGTAAGCTACTTGAACAGCCTTGTCATCCAAACCCAAAGCAGCGCGGATATTTGGTACAACCTCGTAGGTGAAGGTATATTTTTGTTTGAGAGCGTGAGCAATAGCGGCTTTCAATCTGGGATTTGCAGGGACAAGAGAAGCCCAAGATGGAGCGTGATGTTCTAAATGTTGGATGCTGGGGTGGAGCGGTGGTGCATTTCCCAAAGCAAAAGCTTCTAAAAAAGCTATATCCCGCTCGAAAGCAGTTTGTTCTGTAAGAGAAAATTCCACCTGCGAACGTGCTACTATCTGGGCTGTTCGACTCTCTATCAAAAACAGTAATGTCGAAGCTCTTCTGGCGGGTAAACCAAGAAGTACCTCCTCCCGCGATATCAGTTCATCCTCAAATGACATAAATATAATTTTATTTGATAGTATTTATTTGAAATATTTGAAAATATTAATTGATTACTTACTTAGCGTTCGCTCCTTCAGAGATTGCACTTTGGTATGCAATCGCTCAAAATACTCTGTTTCCGTCTGCTCTGTGCTTAGTGTTTGCTGTTTGAGCTTCTGGATTTTTTGCTGCAACTGTCTAAAATGTTCGTTTTCAGTAATTTCCGCAACTTCAGTGACTCTTTTTGTTTCATCAATTTCAATCTTTAAGTTAATTACCTGTTGCTTTAATTTTTGCTCTCTTGCCTTCACCTCAACAGCCATGTGCTGAAAAACCCGCACCAACTGTCCAACATCATCTTGAGTGCGAGACACATCAGTCAATGTTTCTGGATTGAAATTATCTTCTTCCAGTGCTTGGGCTGCGGCTGTCAGCTTGCGAATTGGTCGAGAAATACTCCGTGCTAATAACAAAGCTACAACTGCCGTAATTCCACTTACAACTATTACGCTACTTCCATGTTGCCAAACTAACCGAACAAAAGGAGCGGCAAACTCCGCGTTAGGTTTGCTAACTCCCAATACCCAAGGTTGGACTTCCAAAGGTGCAAAGCCAACTATGCGATACATCTGTTCGCCTTGAAAGCGATAGCTGATATGACCTGCTTCTTTTGCTCCCACCATTACAGGCAAAGGAACAAGTTTGTGGTAAAGGAGGGACTCGTTGGGATGGCTAATAACTATCCCCTGTTGGTCAATCAGGAAAGCATAGCTATGGAAATCCACTTGCAATGCATTAACAATCCTCCAAATATCTTCTCCTTTGATTTTGAGTACCGATACTCCCACAATCTTACCCTTGTCAGACCGAACCGGATGAGAGAGAAAAAGCCCGGGTCGTTTAGTAGTTTGACCCACCAAAAGACTAGATACGTGAGCTTTTCCCTGGATGCTTTTGCGAAAGTATTCGCGAAAGGCGTAATTTTGACCAACGAATTTGGAATCTGTGGAAGCAATACATTTACCTTCTGCATCTATCAAAAACACAGCATCGAAGTCTGGATTAGACTGGAAGACGTTTTCTAAATGGCGTTGCAAGTCGGAACGGAAAGCTTCGCGCTCGAGAGTCTTGGTTGCAGTCAGAAAATCCACTACATTGCGGTCGCTACTTACTTGGATTATCAACCTTTGAGTATCGATAATCAGTTGGTCAAGCCGACTGGCAGTACTGGTGGCTAACAATTCTAGCTTGCGATATTCGCCAGCTTTCAGACTTTCCAAGCTCTGTCGCAGGTTGTAACAGGCAGTGAAGCTCATGGGTATGATTGCAACTGCAAACAATGCTGCCGAAAGTTTGGCTGCAATCGACCAAGCAGGTGGATAAAGTAACCGATGTAAAGTCTTCATTCATTTAAAATATTACAGATTACAGAAAAATTCTTTACCTGCTATCAAGCTTCATTTGTAACAATACTGCTCGGTTAAGGAAATCACCTTGGGTTGAAACCCTTGATATTTCGTTCTGTGTCATACCACAAAAGGGCTTAACCGACTAGTATTATTATCTGTACTTATCTCTTTGATAAAAAGCTTTTGCTCTTTCAATAAACATAATATTGTTCTCCTATTGGTATCTAGCAGCTTAGGAAAAAGCAGTTCTAAGTACAATGCACAATTTTTTCAGGATACTCGCAATTTTTTCGTTTCTGTATCTATGGTGACTTCAGAGCGTTGCTTTTTTCTCCAGTTTTGGGGAGTAGTTCCGTGATGCTGGCGAAATTGGCGAAAAAAATGTCCCTCATGCTGATAACCAACCATCACAGCAATCTGATTCGCACTTTGGTTGGTTTCTAGCAGTAAAGTGCGTGCAGCTGTCATTCGGCGCTCAATAATCCAATGGTTGACTGTTTTTCCCGTCTGTCGTCGCACTAAGTCTGTTAGGTAGGCTGCGGAGTAACCAACCGCTTGAGCTACATTACAAAGGGTGATTGCTTGATGATAGTTATTATTAATAAACTCAAAGACTTGATTCAGTAGGGAATCGGAAGGAAATACAGATTTGTTATCTACTGATTTTGAAGTTTGAGTAGAAGAAGCTGAGGGTGAGTGCTGAGATTTGAGAAGACTTGATTTTTCTAATTGAGTAGCATAGATGTGAAGATTTTTTAAATCAGACATCTCGGAGAGTGTTATCTCTGGCTCAGAATGCTTGTTGAAATCATTACCCATTGTCAAATCTGTATCTTGGAACTTTTCCAATTGGCTTGTTTTGACATTAATAAAATGGAAGGGGATTTTAACTATAACAGAACCTTGATAAAGCATTCTAATGAAACCGCAATTATTAACTTCTGACATTTGAATCTCACAAGCTACATAATTATTCGCCAATAATTCTGCTACCTCTTGTGCAAGAACAAAATTAGTTTCTGTGTTGGGAGCCTTTAAAGCTGTTACTCCTAAGTATTTTAAGAGGATATAGCTCTCTTTACTCTCATTATCAACAATGAAAGTTTTTCTCATTAATTTTTTCCTGATATATTTTAGAGGTTATCGTTGAGAACATCAGATGAAGAGTTGATATGAAGGATAAAAGGCAGATTACGTAAACAGCACATTAATAATGAGAAGAGGAATAAATAAGAATTGTCACTCAGGCAGTAGATTTTGTAGATGCGTCTGATGTTATTTTAGTCACACTATAAACAGATAAGTATTATTGATAATAATGGACTTATCTTTTTCTACATATTTCGGTCAAATCAATACATAGCAACGTTTAGGGGGGACATATCGTCAGAGGTTAAACTCCAGTACAATTACTGTTTACTATTGACCTAAATATTTAAGAAATAACACTAAGTCCAATATAAAGCAAAGTATAATTATTTTGTGAGAATTTAATCTTTGCTTAATATAAGCGCTAAACCTATAGCATAACGAACTAAGTAGCCATCATCAACTACCTACATCAAATGGATTAAAAGGTGTAGAGTGATACTAGAACATTTATAGTATCACCTCGCATGTGAGGAATATTTTTAAGCGAGCAACATTAATCTTGTGTTGAGTACCTCAATTCAATATTGTCTTTTTAGGATGTGAGCTTTGCCTTAATTTTGCTAGTACCTTTAAGGGTACTTCTGGAAAACCTTGTAGAGACCGTCAATTTACGGTCTCTATATTCTTTTTCGGAGATGTCTAGAATACTAATAGAATACTCTTAAATTCTTTGCGTCTTGGCGTCTTTGCGTGAGGTTTATTATGGGTACGTAATTTTTTCGTTTCTGTATCTATGGTGACTTCAGAGCATTGCTTTTCTCCAGTTTTGGGGAGTAGTTCCGTGATGCTGGCGAAATTGGCGAAAAAAATGTCCCTCATTCTGATAACCAACCATCACAGCAATCTGATTCGCACTTTGGTTGGTTTCTAGCAGTAAAGTGCGTGCAGTTCTCATTCGACGCTCAACAATCCAATGGTTGACTGTTTTTCCCGTCTGTCGTCGCACTAAGTCTGTTAGGTAGGCTGCGGAGTAACCAACCGCTTGAGCTACATTACAAAGGGTTATTGCTTGATGATAGTTATTATTAATAAACTCAAAGACTTGATTCAGTAGGGAATCGGAAGGAGATACAGATTTGTTATCCACTAGTTTTAAAGCTTGAGTAGAACAAGCTGAGGGTTTATTATCAACAATGAAAGCCTTTCTCATTAATTTTTTCCTGATATATTTTAGAGGTTATCGTTGAGAACATCAGATGAAAAGTTGATATGAAGAATAAAAGGCAGATTAGGGCTTTTAGACCATTTTGCAGAAAAAAACACATATCTTGACTCAATGCCTTCATATACTTTATTGGTTTGCTTATAGTCTTTTTATTGAGATTCCTGATTGCGAAATGTAAATAAAAAGGAAGTATTTTAAATCCCATAAAATGAGACTATAAGGAGAGACACGCTTGAGAAAACGGCTAACTCCAGCAATCTTTTCTTGGTCATCAGGTTGGGCAAAAAAGCGAACTGGGTCAGGTTCGAGGAGTGGTAGACTAGCAATTAAGATGGATTCAATTATATTAGGGTCAAAAGGTAGATTTTGTTGCGTCTTAATTAATGCCTGTACTTCCTTATGTAGTTGGTCTAAAGCTTTTGTAATTAACGCTTCGATAAGATATAAAAATTCTACTGTAGTTACAATGCAAGGAATTCGATTTGTATTGCAACCCTTTGAACCGCTGGTATTGTCACGTTTTCCTTTACCAGCACCTGTCAAAGTTTCCATTTATTCATCTGCTAGTTCAATAATTTCTGCGGGGTTTTCAGGCAACTGAGAACGTTGTTCTTTAGTCAAGCTATTACGATATTCTTCATCTTTCCAAGCGCTAGCAATGTCGATGTTAGACATTGTATTTCTCCTTAAATTTAACTGAGTAAATGTTTTTTCGGTTGGGATGGGATTAGACTTGAATTTGTCTTTTCTTTTTCTATAAATAGAATATGTGATTCAATCGAATTTCTCAATAAGTTCTAAATAAAAAAACATATTATATTCATTTATGATAATTTTGTATTATGTAGCTGAGATATGAAACAACTTATCTCATTAGTATTATTCGTTGATGCTTAAATAAAATATAGAGATATTTAGATTTGTTAGACTACTATTTATTTACTCATTTTACACATGAATTTACATTTGGGTTTTGCCAAGAACTATGACCATCAGAGTTTAAATTAGCTACTAGCATAACAATTCCTTTCTCGTTTACTACCCAACCCGTAGCTTCTACAATTTCTTCTGGGGTTGAATTTGCCATCACCTTGCTTGCAGAAAGGACGGGAGGATTTTCTTGACTAGATTTACCTTCGCTTGGTTTAATAGCAACCCAATCTACATCCACGATGTCACCATCAATATAATCTAGAGGACTAGGAGGTAAACCGGAACGACCGATGTTAACAAATCGACTTTGGGATTGATTTGCGCCATAGCAACCTTGAGATATTTTTGTATCAACTGGCACTGAGGGCAGATTCGCTAAATCATTATTAGGTTTAATATAAGGTGTATTGATAGTTACTAAACCACTGAGAGACGGATTTTGCTGAGAAATTGCGGTGATATCGTTTGTCTGTAGCAACTTTGGGTTGAGTTGAGTTGAATTACTGTTTCCTAAAAGCCTCTCTAAGTTTTCTCGACTACGCACTTCCATACCAAAGACACCAGCAGTATTAATTATGACATTGCCACCTCTACCATTGAATGCATTGGCAGTAATATCGCTATTTCCATTCGGTACACCAACAATAAAAGCATTGGCAGCATTGATGGTAATATTACCACCGTCTCCACCAGCACCTGCAGTTCCTGCTGTGGTCGATATCTGACTTTTGTTGCTTAACTGTAATAAAGAAGCAACATCTAATGTTAAGTTGCCACCATTACCTGAGACAGTTGTTGTCGCAAAAATTTGGCCATCATTAAGCTGGATATTATCTGCCACAACATTCAATGTACCAGCTCTGCCTGAGCCAGCACTTGTAACTCTAAAGCTGCTGTCATTGTTAATAATCAAGTTTCTTGCTTGTACTCTTAAGTTTCCTGCATTACCACTACTATTAGTTATTGCACGAATTCCACTTAAATTACTAACTTCAAAATAATCAGCTGTTAAGTTAATTTGTCCTGCTTCTCCTAGACCAAAAGTATCAGTGCGAATACCTGAAACATTTCGCAAAACAAAAGAGTTTTTAACGTGAATATTAAAATCTCCACCTCTACCTGCATTGTTCAAAGTTCCATTATTAAATCCAGAGTAATTTTCAATTAATAAAGAATTTGTAGTGACATTAACTTGTCCGCCATTTCCGGAAGCATTTGTATTACTTGACAAACCAGAGCGATTGCGAACTATCATATCACCAATATTAAGATTAATTACTCCTGCATCTCCGCGACCAGAAGACTGATTATTAATCCCAGCAGAATCCTCTATTAGTAATGAATTACTTTTGACATTTATAATTCCTGCTTTACCTGAAGAAGTTGCGGAGGTATCGCTACGAACCTCTGCGTTATCTTTGATAATAAAGGAAGTTGCAGTAATATCGATTTTTCCAGCATCCCTTGCATTGGGTGCTTGGCTTTTTATGCTTGAATAATTACGTAATATCAAAGAGTCTGCAACAATATTTATTTCTCCCGCTTGACCTGTGCTACCATCTTTAGCATTACTATTTATTCCTGCTTTTTGTTCTATAAGTAGAGAATTTCCACGAATATTTATTTTACCAGCTTCTCCCGTTCCAAAAGTTTCGCTACTTATTCCTACATTATCTCTTAATACCAAAGAATCCGTGACAATATTAATTTCTCCAGCTTTTCCTGTACTATTTTTACTTGCGTTACTATTCAATCCTGCATTATTTTCTAGCAACAAAGAGTTTGTCGTAATATTGATTTGTCCGCTATTACCTGAACTTTCTGTCGTAGTATTTATACCAGCCACATTACGTAATTCTAATTTGCCAGCTATGATATCTATACCAGAAGCGTTACCTCCACTAAAAGACCTAGCAGCAAAACCAGCACGATTTTCTAATAAGAAGGAATTTGCTTTAATCAAAAATCTTCCTCCCCGACCTGTCTCACTATAGGTATTGCTGCCCATACCGCTTTCTTTTTTAAAAGTAATAGAATCGGCTGATACTATAATTTCTCCAGCATCACCCTTTCCTGTTGTATGGCTACCGACAGCTGCATAATTTTCAAGCTGAATTGATTTGTCAGCAAAAAGTTCTATTTTTCCCGCACTTCCACTATCAAAGGTGTTATTGCTGATGTCGGTCTTATTTAGAGCTATTGATTCTCCGACAATGCTAATTCCTGCACCGTTGCGATTGCCTTTTGTATCAGTAATTAAAACTGATTCATTGTTTAGATTAATATTCCTTCCTCTGAGAGAAATGTGACCCCCACCGATACCAGCAGCAGTAACAAATGCTTTCTCTGATATTTGGATATCGGCAAAATTAGAAGTTTTTTCATAACCCAATTTCCAACCTTCTGTAACAGGAGTAAGGCTTACTTCTGCATTACTACCAACACTACCAATTTCAATACGTCCCGCAGGTGAGCGAACAACACCACCATTAATAATTACATTACCTCCTAGAAGTGCCAAAGTTTTCTCTGGTTTCACTGCAAATCCCACTGCACTACTGTCAATTTGAGAGCGAGGTTGGTCTTTGCTATATTCATAAGGAATTCCCGACCCCGGACCTAAAACTTTAATTTCTCCTGGGTTGCTTCCCATACCCAAACCCACAGGAACAGATATTGTCAACAATGGTTTTTCTTGCGTCAAGCTTGCGTTAAATTCGCTCCCATCTAAAAACTTGATATTACTAGCACTGCTAGCAATAAACGAACCACCTATATCTAAGCGTGCATTTTCACCAAATACAATCCCACTAGGATTAATTAAAAATAAATTCGCACTACCATTAACCCCCAACGTCCCCAATATATTTGATATTTGACCACCTGTTACCCGTGTTAAGATATTTTGTACTCCAGTGGGATTGTTAAAATAAACACTTTGCCCATTGTTAATATTAAACTGAGAAAAACTATGAAAAAGGTTACTACCCCGTTGAGCACCACCTTCTATATTTAAATCATTAATAGAATTAATTTGTCTAATGCGTGAAGCTTCCGCACCGAGAGTATTGTCAGGGATTAGCTCCGCAAAAGCACGGTTACTGGTAAATATAAAAACACTAGTTACTAAAAGTTGGGAAAGTAAAACTGTTGTTCTATGCATTTGTTCTATATGTGATTTTTGTTATACTTAAATACCTTGAACCATTAGTAATGCACCTGAATAAGTTTGGGTATTTAAACCTACATTTACTTTATTGGTTTATGCTATCTCATAAATATTATTTGTTGATGTTTAAATAAAAGTTCATACTTAAATAAAATATGAAGATATTTCGGTTCAGTAGACTACTATTTGTTTACTGATTTTACACATGAATTTACGTTTGGATTTTGCCAATAACTATATCCATCAGGGTTTAAATTAGCTACGAGCATAACAATTCCTTTATCGTTTACTACCCAACCCGTAGCTTCTACAATTTCCTCTGGAGTTGAATTTGCCATCACCTTGCTTGCGGAAAGGACGGAAGGATTTTCTTGACTAGATTTACCTCCCCTTGGTTTAATAGCAACCCAATCTACATCCACGATGTCACCATCAATATAATCTATAGGGCTTGGAGGTAAACCTGAACGACCAATGTTAACAAATCGACTTTGGGATTGATTTGTACCATAGCAACCTTGAGATATTTTTGTATCAACTGGCACTAAGGGCAGGTTAATTAAATCACTATTAGGTTTAACATAAGGTGTATTGATAGTTACTAAACCATTGAGAGACGGATTTTCCTGAGAAATTGCGGTAATATCGTTTGTCTGCGGCAAATATGGGTCTAGTTGAGTTGAATTACTGTTTCCTAAAAGCCTCTCTAAGTTTTCTCGGCTACGCACTTCCATACCAAAGACACCAGCAGTATTAATTCTTACATTGCCACCTCTACCATTGTATGCATTGGCAGTAATATCGCTATTTCCATTTGGTACACCAACAATAAAAGCATTGGGAGCATAGATGGTAATATTACCCCCATCTCCACCAGCACCCGCTGCGCCTGCGGTGGTCGATATCCGACTTTCGTTGCTTAACTGTAATAAAGAAGCAACATCTAATTTTAAGTTGCCACCATTACCTGAGGTACTTGTCGCTATAATTTTACCATCATTAAGCAGCATATTATCTGCCACAACATTCAATGTACCAGCTCTGCCTGAGCCTGCACTTGTAACTCTAAAGCTTCCATTGTTAATAAGCAAGTTTCTTGCTTGTACTCTCAAGTTTCCTGCATTCCCGCTACTCTTAGTTTCCGCATGAATACCACTTGAATTACTAACTTCAAAATAATCAGCTGTTACATTAATTTGTCCTGCTGCTGCTGAACCCCAAGTATCAGTACCAATGCCTGAAGTATTTCGTAAAACAAAAGAGTTTTTAACATTAATATTAAAATCTCCTGCTCTACCTCCTCTGTCTCCCTTACCATTACTAAATCCGGAATTATTTTCAATTAGTAAAGAATTTGCAGTAATATTAACTTGTCCACCATTCCCGGAACCATTTGCATTACTAGACAAACCAGAGGTATTACGAACTATCATATCACCAACATTAAGAATAATTACTCCAGCTTCTCCGCGACCAAAAGACTGAGTGGTAATACCAGTAGTATCCTCCATTAGTAGATAATTTGAACTGATGTTGATTTTGCCTGCATCTCCTGCTCCCTGAGTATCACTATTTATCCCTACATTATTTCTCAATACCAAAGAGTCTGCTATTATATTGATTTCTCCTGCTTTCCCTGTACTATTTTCTCCGACGTTACTAGCTAATCCGACATTATTTTCTAGCAACAAAGAGTTTGTTCTAATATTTATTTTTCCGCCATTACCTGAACTATATGAGCTAGTATCGATACCAGACGTATTACGAAATTCTAAACTACCAGTTGTAATATCTATAACTCCAGCGTTGCCCCTACTATCAGACATAGCAGCAAAACCAGAATTGTCTAATAACATGGAATTTGCTTTAATAAAAAATCTTCCTCCCCGACCTGTTCCCTTACCATAGGTATTGCTGCCCATACCACTTTGTTTATTAATAGTAATAGAATCGGCTGATACTATAATTTCTCCAGCATCTCCATTTGCTGTTGTATGGCTACCGACACCAGCATTATTTTCCAATAGAATGGATTTTTTAGCAAAAAGTTCTATTTTCTCAGCATTTCCACTATTAAACGTGTGATTGCTTACGTCAGCTTGATTAAGAGTAATTGATTCTCCGACAATGCGAACTTCTCCACCGTTGCGGTCACCTTTCGTATTAGCAATTAAGAATGATTCGTTGCTCAAATTAATGTTTCTTCCTCTAAGAGAAATGTAAGCTCCACCGACACCAGTACCACTTATAAATGCTTTATCTGATATTTGGATGTCGGCAAAATTAGGGACTGTTTCATAACCTAGTTGCCAACCTTCTATAACAGGAACAAGACTCACTTGTGCATTACTAGCAACACTTCCAATTTCAATACGGCCTGCTGGTGAGCGAATAACACCACCATTAATAATGACATTGCCCCCCAGCAATGCTAAAGTTTTCTCTGGTTTCACTTCAAGTCCCACAACGCTACTGTCAGTTGGAAAACGAGGTTTGTTTTTGTCATATTCATAAGCAACTCCCGACCCCGGCCCTAAAACTTTTATTTCTCCTGGGTTGTTTCCCATACCCAATCCTACAGGAACAGATATTGTCAACAATGGTTTTTCTTGTGTCAAGCTTGCGTTAAATTCGCTACCGTCGAGAAACTTGATATTACTAGCACTGCTAGCAATAAAAGAACCACCTATATCTAAGCGTGCATTTTCACCAAATACAATCCCACTAGGATTAATTAAAAATAAATTCGCGCTACCATTAACCCCTAACGTACCCAATATGTTTGATATTTGACCACCTGTTACCCGTGTTAAGATATTTTGCACTCCAATAGGATTGTTAAAATAAACACTTTGTCCATTATTAATATTAAATTGAGAGAAACTATGAAAAAGATTACTGCCCCGTTGAGTACCACCTTCTATATTTAAATCATTAATAGAGTTATTTTGTCTAATGCGTGAAGTTTCTGCACCAAGTGTATTGTCGGGCACTATCTCCGCAAAAGCACGGCTATTGGTAGATATTAAAACACTAGTTACTAAGAGTTGGGAAAGTAAAACGTTTGTTCTATGCATCTGTCTTATACATAATTTTTGTTACACTTAAACGCTTTGAACTATTAGTAATGCACCTGAATAAGCTTTGGTATTTAACTCTACATCTACTTTATTAGTTTATGCTTAATTGGTTTATTGATTTCTTCAAAATTTTTTTGTTAAACAAATGACTTTTACATCATAACTCTTGCTGAATGGGCTTTTACAGCAGTTTTCATGTATTTAGACCACACTTAAAATACTCTTCTTTGCGTCTTTGCGTCTTTGCGTGAGACAAAATGTGTTTTATTTACCTTCCCATAGCTGTAATGTAACGAATTATATATGTAAAGTAGACAACTTTACTTTTTGGATGGAGAGTGATATTATCCCATCTCATTACAAATAAAATCTATCAAGCAAGTTGCCTGATTGAACGTCATGATATTTAAATAATTTTTTATATACCACCACAAATCTAAAATTATGAAAAGTAGCAAATTTTTACATATAATTATTGTATCTATATTTTTGTGTATAACAATATTTCCTGCGTTCGCAAACGAAAAAGTGATTAATACCAATGCAACTAGTCGATTGCAGAAGGGACAAGAGCTTTATCAACTAGGAAAGTATAAAGATTCAATAGAATTATTAAAACAAGCAGAAATTGAGTTCAGAACTACAGGTGACAGATTGAACGAAGCAATCACACTTAGCAACTTATCTTTAGCGTGTCAACAATTTGGAGATTTGCAAAATGCAGAAAAATTTATAATAAAAAGCCTGAAGTTATTACAAAATCAAAACTCATCTATACTAGAAAATCAGGCACAAATTCTTGCTCAAGCTTTAGATGTTCAAGGACGATTAAAATTTGTGCAAGGTAAAGCTGATATAGCCATAAATATTTGGAAGGAAGCTGCTAATATTTATATGCGGCTTGATGATAAATCAGCTTTAGTTCGTAATCGTATCAATCAAGCTCAAGCTTTTCAAGCATTAGGAAATTTATGGCAAGCGAATAAAATTTTAGGGTCAGTTAAAGAAAGTCTCGAAAATTTACCTGATTCTCATGTAAAAGCCATAGGATTTATGAGTTTGGGGAATATACATCGGCTTGTTGGTGATTTTGAGAAATCAGAATTATTTTTAAAGCAAAGTATTCAATTAGCGGATAAATTACAAATTAATAAAATCCAAAGTAATGCCTATTTTCACCTAGGAAACACATTTCGTGGACGAAGAGATAATTTACTCGCTGTAGGTGAAAATTTTAATACAGAAAAGACAGAATTATATACAAAAGAAGCAATAAAAAATTATCAAAAAGCAATTCAAATTACATCAACTTTACCTTCTATTCGTTTGCAAGCAATGTTAAATCAGCTAAGCCTGTTAGTAAACGAAAATAAAGGGAATCTATTATCTGAAGCTGATTTAAATAATTCGGATGGCTTATTAAACCAAATACAGTCTTTAATACCTCAAATACCTAATAGTAGAGCAGCTATTTATAACCGAATTAATTTGGCAAAAAATTTGTCGGAAATAACTAATAACGAAAAAGAAAGAAAACGATTTCAAAAACTTGCCTATTCATATACAAAAGAAGCAGTCATTCTAGCTAGAGAGTTAGGAGATAAACGCGCAGAATCTTATGCTTTAGGCAGCTACGGTGAGGTATACGAAAAAGCTGGACAGTTAAATGATGCAAAGAAAATAACTGAGCAAGCTTTGGCAATAAGTGCATCAGTTGATAATAAAGATATAGCTTATCAGTGGCAATGGCAATTAGGAAGATTAGAAAATAAATTAGGTAATTTTCAAGAGGCTATCAAAACTTACGGTTTAGCAATAGAAACGCTTGACTCACTTCGTAATGATTTAGTTGCAATTAATACTGATGTACAATTTTCTTTTCGAGAGAAAGTAGAACCAGTGTATCGGGAATATGTTAGTTTACTGTTACGAGGTAAGGAGCAAGATAATTTGATTAAAGCGAGAAAAGTAATTGAATCTCTACAGTTAGCAGAACTTAATAATTTTTTGCGTGTTGCTTGTCTAAAAGCTAGTGTAAATATTGATAACGAAGTAGATACAAAAGCCACAAACGCAGCAATTATTTACCCAATTATTTTACCAGATAGAATTGAAATTATTCTCAAGTTACCTGATAAAAAAGAACTTATTAAATATACATCTTATATTACGGAAACCGAAATAGAAAGCAAGATAAAAGAAATTAGTGATGGTATCAGTGAAAAATTCTATGCTAATCAGATACCATCATTAAAAATAATTTATAATCATTTGCTAGGTCATGCTGAGAGTTATTTAAAAAGTAACAAAATTGAAACTTTAATTTTTGTTCTAGATGGTGTTTTAAGAGATTTGCCAATCGCAGCCTTATATGATGGTAAAAATTGCTTAATCGAGAAATATAATATTGCACTAAGCCCTACTTTGCAATTGTTCGAGCTTAAAAAAATAACAAAGTTGAAGGTTTTAACTGCTGGCTTGAGTGAAAAAAGTAAAAATTTTGAAGAATTGGAACATGTGAGAAAAGAATTGGATAAAATTGAATCAACTATTCAAGAAAATAAAGAATTATATAACCAGAATTTTACTAAAAAAAATTTAGAAAATAATTTAAACTCTGAAGCTTTCTCTATAGTTCATATCGCAAGCCACGGTCAATTTAGTTCTGACCCAAATGAAACGTTTATCTTAGGACATAGAAATGAAAAAATTAAACTTAATGATTTAAAGCAGTGGTTGCGTAGTCGAGAAGAATTAAGACCAGATGCTATTGAGTTACTTGTACTAAGCGCTTGCAATACTGCAACCGGAGACAAACGTGCGGTTTTAGGAATTGCGGGTGTATCAATACAAGCAGGAGCACGTAGCGCTGTAGCTTCATTATGGCAAGTAAATGATTATTCTACCGCTTTATTAATGGGTAAATTTTATCAAGAATTAGCCACAAACAAAGTAAGTAAAGCCGAAGCATTGAGACGCGCACAACTGGATTTTCTTAAACAAGATAACCAGGAGTACAAAAAACCTTATTATTGGGCACCTTTCATTTTAATAGGTAGTTGGTTGTAGGTTGGGTTGAGGCTTTGCGTTCGCGCAGCGTCCGATAAAAGATAACCCAACCGAAACGTTGTATTTGTTGGGTTATCTCTTCGAGACGCTTTGCGTTCTATAAGCGTGCCCATAAAGGCATACGTCCCTCAACCCAACCTACAAAAATCCTTAACCGAGCAGTATTGACTCCCCACCCCCTACTCCCCACTCCCCACTCCCCACTCCCCACTCCCCACTCCCCTCCAAGGCTATTCTCCTAAGATGGGTTCTGTAGCAATATTATAGAATCCTTGTGATTCTAGTAACTCCTTCCATTCGTGATTTTGCAACCCATTGCGACGCAACTCACCTAAAATTGTTATAGCATCGTTCCAAAAACCATTTTTGGCATAAAAAGTCGCTTTTTCCAAAGATAAGTTGGTTTTATCTAGCAAGTTTTTTTGTTCTAATGTTATATCTTGGCGTTTTACCCATCCAGAAGCTTCTTTCTTTTCGATTTTATAGCTATTTGGACAAGAGGTTGAAATAAATAAGTAAGATTGATACCACTTGTTTATTTCCAATGGTTCTTTAGTATCAGGAAGGGAAATACTGATAACTCCTGGTATTTGATTCAATTTTACAGGAGTTTCGTATATCACTTCACCTAACTGATTTCTCAGAGAAAACTTAGCTTCTTTAGTTGTAGAAGCTGAAAAAGGTACGTAAAACCAGAACCTGGGACGTTCTTGAGTTGTTAAACTCCAAGCTAATTGAGTATTGTCTGCATATTTAGTAACAGGAAGCAACGGAGTAAAAGGCAAAGTATCAGCTATTAAACAACTACGACTTCCCGCTGGTTTCGTTCCTCGTGGTGCTCCTTGACCGGGACGGGGTTTAACAAAAACTATTTTCTTCTTGCTTGAGTTTGTGCGAGGTGTAGATGATTGAGAATTTGGCGTCGCTTTATTTATGATAGATTGTGCCTGTACAGGTACAAAGCTAATCAGTATCAAATTTACAGCTAGAACAAGTCCGTAAAAGTTTATTTTTAGCATATATTTAAGTTGTTGTTAGATTTTTACTTTTATTGACTAATATAAATACTACCAATGTTCCCTCGGTGATTGCTAACGCAAAAATAGGAGGAACTAAAGGTATCCAACAACTAATACTAGGCTGAAATAAAGCAAAACAAATACTATACAAAACTATACAAACAACTGTGGTTGAAATTATTAAGTAATATATCGAGTTCCGACGCCAAACCAAAACCCCAGAGACAATAGACCAACTCCAAACCCATAAGAATTCTCCCCAAAAGGGCAATACCCATATTAAGGGTCGCTTGTCTAAAACAGCACTTAGTATTTGACTAAGCATTTGCGCTTGTAGAATCACTCCCGGCATATCTTGTTTTGGTGAAGATGTTTGATTATAAGGGGTACGATGTCTATCTTCGCTTTTTGAAGTCATCACTCCTACCAGTACTATTCTATCTTTTAATAACTCTGGATTAATTTTTCCTCTAAGTACATCTGTGAGCGAAACTATATCAACAATTTTATTTGGAGAACGATAAGAGCGGTAATTTAGTAATATCTGGTTTCCCCACATATCGGCTTTTTGATAACCACCCGTAGGTATTTGCAAACGATGAAAAACTACATTGCCTATCTGCCAATTTCCATTTATTTTGATATTAAAGCCTTTTTGCTGCAAGTAATCAGATGCAAGTAGTAAACTAAGAGCGGTATCTAACTTACAAACAGATGTGGGATGTAAATCTCGTGATAAAAGATGACGACGAACCACAGCATTTTCTTGCTCTGGTAAAACATCACCATCTGAATTTTCTGCTAAAACATCCATAAAGCCAAGATAATTTTTTTTTATTTCCGGTGGTGGTAAAAATGAGTTATTTTTCTCAGTATCTCCGATATAACATCCTCCGTAAATACGGTCGTCGCTATTTTTTAAGCGTACTTTTAAGTCCTTATATTTATCATCAACTGGAAAATCTCTAATAACATCCAATCCAATCAATTTTGAGTTATAAAAATATAATTTTTTTAGTAGTTTTTCTAAAGCTTCATCTGAAAGTTGTGTGTTTTTTCTTCTCAGTCGTTGTTCAGGTAGTTGTAAATCTTCATCTTTTATTCCTACTACCAAAATACGTGCGTCAGGTTCTTCCTGCAACCTTACTATCATCAAGTGGTCGTATGCTTTTAATTCCCACTGTTGCAATATTCCCAACCAACGAGCACCCATTATTAAACTTGTAATTGTAAAGCTAGTAATCAAAACTGTTGAAAAGTTTAGTATCGATTTATGTTTTGACTTAAATAAATGCTGATTATTTTTTGTTTTCTTACCTTGTAAACTTTTCCAAGTTGGGGATATTTCTGCCGGATTTTGAAAAAGTACAGGTAGCCAACTAGCACCAGGAAAGTTGCTTTCTAAACCTTGTAATTTTTCTCTAGCTTCCCTAAACGCTAAATATAATGATTCCTCATTGGAAAATGAGCTAAGAAAATATTTGAGAAACTCCTGTGCAACTTTATCTGGAACTGGTTCTCGCATAATGATTATTTGGGGAATATGTAAATCATCGAGTTGTTGTGCTAACCCCAATCCATCACAAGAGTTAAAAATTGCTAATTGCAACCCACATTGTCTGGCTTTTTTTAAAGCATTCTTTAACTGAGAAATTTCAACTTTCTCTGTAGAATTTACATATATATACCCTGTTTCATCATAATCTTGACTCGAACTATGTCCAGCAAAAAATAAAATATCCCATCCTTGTTTATCCCAGAGCTTCTCGTCTAATTCTTGACGAGACGGTTCTACTAAAAATACAGTTTGAGCATCTGCTAAAGCGGACAATAACTTTTTATCGGCATTAACATCAATTCCTGTACTATCTCCCAAAATTGCCAGTATTCTAACTCGTTTAATAGTTTTTTTAACATTTAAAACTGATTCAAATTCAATAGAACTTAAAGCTATTTCCGATTTTTGGTAATCTCTAAAAAAACGCCAAATATGCCAAGGAATATTTCTCAAATTATTATCTTGAGTTTGAATAATAAAGCGAATTTCTTCATCAGGAGTTAACCGTAATCTTAATTGACGGTCAATGTGGCGAAAATCCTCAAAATCTAACCAGTTGTCAATCTGCTTTTGCAACTCTTGACATATATTATAAAAATCTACTTCTGAAACATGAGTGACATCATCCTCATTGAATTGAATATCGGAGTCGTTTTGCCTCAGCTGACGTAAACCTACATAAATAGACTTAGCCTGATACAGTAAATCGTAGAGTAATTGCCAACGGTGATAAAGATGAAGGATATTTGAAGCAGCTGGTAAACTACCGTTGAATTGACTGCTTTTATCATTCCCTTCTTCCTTCAGTTGAACGGTTACAGAGGGGAACCCTTCTTGTAAAGTACCTCTACCCAAATTTAAGAGAACTAGCTTACTCATTTCACGGCAGATGCCAGAGCTTAAACAATAAAGTATTTTATATTACTAAAGGTTTTATTAGCTACTTTAATTGTAAAGCATTTATTTTTGGTACAAATAAACTGTAATAGTTTAGACAAAACTTCATACAACAACCAGAAAAATCAATAAAACAACTAGGAGCTAACCAACTAAGTAAATGGAGGTATTGAGACTTAATATAATGAAAAACTATGGTTTCTGTTGTTCACTGCTTGGGGATATGTTATCTATACTACATAAATTATTAATTCTTCCTGGTAGAAAGAATGATGTTATCTGCTGTACAGATAAATTATATACAAACAGGCGTGCATCTTACTGTAAATTTCCATTTGACTGACGCGCACAGAGGTTAACATGTTCAGCCAAGCACCAAAACTTCCCTGTCGAGGCATACAAGAAAAATTTTATCAATATATAAACGTTGGGAGCGATAAGGCTTACTCAACTATTCAATGGAAATCTGAAACTAATTTAAGGCGTAATTTGGAGTTATATAAAAGTCAGCATGAAAAATTTATTTATTTGTTTAACCAGCAAGACAACATCAGGGAGTTAGTTCAGTTTTGGATAGATATAGCACTTAAAGAGCTACCACCTCAAGAAAGTTGGGAACCAGCCAATCGAGTTAAAAAAGCATGGGAACACTTAACTGTTTACTGTGAAGAAAGTTGCTACCATGCTGCTTTTCAAGTTTGGAAAGATGATAGAACTCAATCTTGGGAAGAGTTTATATTTTTAGCTAGATGCTTAATTTATGACCATGATAAATTTAGAAAAATCTTAGCTAAGTATGATTCTATGAGTTCTCCTTTAGATGCTTATATCACTAAAGTTTTAGTCAACAATATTAAAGATAGAACATCTGTGAGTAAGTTTTCTAAGTGGAGACTATTCTCACAAAAAAGCGAGAAAGAACTTAAAGAAGCATTAAGTAGAAGTGGTATATATGAACCTAATATTTCTAAATTTTTATTTGCACGTAAATATTTTAAACAAGTTTACCAAATGAATAAACTTCAAAATCCTGCTTATGAAAAAGGACAAACCTATCCAGAACCTGATGATGCTGATTTTCAGGAGGTCGCTAATTATTATAATACCGAGAAATCGCTAGTCTGGGCACCTCACGAAGTTTCTGCTGGTGGACAAATTACAGTCGAGCAATTAAAATCTTGGATAGAAACCTGTATTAAGGCATTACAAAATTACCCAAAATCCATCATACCAAGCGTTTCCCTGGAATTTCTACAACAAAAAGGACATGAAATTGAATCTTTGAGTAATGAAGAAATTTCGGAATCAAATTTATTAAGTGACCAAACAGAAATAGGGATAGCCAAAGAAACTGAAACAGCTTTAAAGCAACGGTTACTAACTTTAAAAATAGACCAACAAAAAATACTAATACTTTATTACGGGTTGGGTTTAAATCAAGTAAACATAGCAGATAAATTTCAAGTTACTCAAGGGACTATTGCTTCTCGCTTGAAAACAGTCGAATCAAAACTTTTAAAAACTTTATCTGAATTAAGCCAACCTAACCAATGGGTTTCGCAATATGTAAATGGCTGGCTAGTTCGCAATTACCGAACTCCAGATTATTCTAATTTAATTGATATTGCTTTAGTTGAAGCTATTAAAAAATTAGATGAAAACGAAAAAGAAGTGTTAAGACTCTGTTACGGACAAAAAATAGATAAAAAAATAATAGGAGATAAATTTAATATGCAAGAGAAAGCCTTTACAGCATTTTTAATAACAATTCAAGTTAAGTTAGAAATAGCTTTAATTAAAGAAATAGAAAAGCAAATTCATCAATACATAAAATTATGTTTACTAAAGGTGTACGGAGATGTAGTAAAATCAGCTTGTCACGATTTGGATATTATTTGGCGTCTTAATCAGCACCATGTAGAAATATTAAACGCTGTTCTAGAAAAATCTCTAGAAAAATCTTTACAACTTTGGCAATTAAGGCAACCAGTAGGTTAAAAAAATGTTTGATTCACACCACTCAAATACTACCTCCAACCAATTGAGGTTGAAAATTTCAGCCGTAGAAAGACAGCGAGCTTGGCAAGAAGCCCAAAAACATTCTAATACACTTTCACGTTATAATGCTTACCTCAACCATCTTTGCTTGTATTCCTTTTTCGATTGGCTTCAACAATGCTTTGACGAAGAATCTACATATCATGCAATTGTACCTAATAAGGAAAGCTTACCCAGTATTTGGGAAGTAATGAACGGTGCAGCAATTTTGTTCTCTCATAAGCGAATCATTTTAATTCCTAGCGAAACTTCAGATTTAGAAGAGTTATCTGTATCCCAAGAGTGGGTAGATATTCCTAAATTTGCAGGTGATTTTTACTTGGCAATTCAGATTCATATAGAGATGGCTGATGATTCTTGGCTTGAAGTTTGTGGATTTACGACTCATCGTCAACTCAAGTATGAAGGCAAATATAATGAAAAGGAGCGTAATTACTCGATAGCAATAGAAAAATTGACTGTAAATCTTACCGTCATGGAGGTGATACAGCAACTTGAAATGCAAGCATCTATTTTAGAATTGCCTACTTTATCTGAAGTCGAAGTTCAAGAATTATTACAGATTCTAGGAAACTCATCTATTTATTCTCCCCGCTTACAATTTGATATACCATTTGAAAAATGGGCATCACTAATAGAGAATGATGAATGGCGTCAGCAACTATATTGCAAACGTAATAGCAAATATATAAGTAGCTTAGTTACTAGTAAAAGTACTATTCCCATTACCAACCTTAGTAATTGGTTACAAAATACTTTCGAGACAGGATGGCAATCTATTAATACAATTATCAACTCTGAGTCTAAGAATTTCGCTTTTGCCTTTAGACAGCGTGACGCAAATGTTACAGGTGTTTTTGTGGAGCGAGTCAAGCTGATTGATTTAGGGATGCAACTTGGTAATCAATCTGTCGCACTACTGCTTGGTTTAACACAGGAGCAAGAACAAAAAGTTGGTATTCGAGTTCAGTTACATCCAGCAAACGGACAAATTTACTTACCAAATAACATTAAACTCAGCTTAATTTCTCAATCTGGAGAGCCTATTCAAGAATTAGTGTCTCGTGACCAAGATAACTTTATTCAATTAAAACGATTTACCTGTCCAACAGGAAAAAGTTTTAGAATTAAAGTTGCTATTAACGATTTTAGTATTACGGAGTATTTTGCTATTGAATCGCAAAACTTAGAAAAAGGTGAATAAGTACAGGAGTTATAACTACATTACTTTAGTCCGGAGAGAGTCAATAAAGCTGCAAATAAATCTTAATATCAATCTGGTAACTTGATATTATCCCCTTGTAATAGACATTTAATGTAATAAAATGTTACTGTGATGATTGTTTGACAGCAAGTAATAATATATTGTCTAAATAGTCAAGCAAGGATTATATTTATGTCGGAAATTAGAGACTACGGTGTTACCGTTGAAGAATATTTAGAAGGACTAGAAAAAGGTATTGATATTTTAGAATTGAGAAGCCTTGAGGAATGGGGAATTCCTACAGATTTGGCTTTGGAACTTATGACTATCGCACCCAAAGTAGAAGCGGGTACTGCGACCCCGGAAGAAATTGTTAGGGGTCTGATGATTATGTCACCACCCCTTAGACAGCTTAAGCAGTGTAACAAAGATGTGACGATGCTGGATTAAAATATAATAATAGAACAAAAATTTTGTCTCTTGAGAATCGCCAAGAGCTTGTGTTTGAACTAGAATATTTAGGTGCTGATGATTGTGCAGGTGCTAATTATACTGGTCAGGCAGCAGTTAATTCTTTTTATAAAAATCGCTCAATCATGATTTCGTCAATATAAAACCCGTTAATTTTGGCATGTTTTCGTGCTGTGCCAATGATGTTAAAGCCTTGATTAAGATAGGTTGCTGTCTTCAGCCTATAGAGACAAGCTCTAGAAACCCTATTATTAGTCCTATGACGAGGACTTTAGCTTTTAGACACCTGTTTTAATCGCTGGTTTGTGGTATAAATTAAGCTTTTTTAGTCTAATAATATTTTACCTTTTGTTTCTACAACCCAAGGCATAAAAGCTAACCCTAAAAGGGGAATAAAGCCAGTCCAAAAAAGTGTTTCGACAGCACTATTTAATGCATTGCTTCCAGATGATGCTATTGAACCAACCAAAAATGGTCCTGCAGCAGCAAATAATCTACCAAAGTTATAGCAGAAACCAGAGCCTGTGGCACGAAGTCTTGTAGAAAAAAGTTCGGGTAAGTAATATGTAAAGCTACCAAATACGCCAAACACACTTAGACCAATAGCAAAATACATATAAAGTCGGACAAGTCCAGGTAAAGGTAGCCCAAAAGTTATCATGATGCAAAAGGAAGAAAGGATAAAATATGCCATAAACATTTTTTTCCTTCCTACATATTTTGAAAGAGGTACTGTTAGTAATGTACCCACGAGACCACCTAAGTTAAAGGAATTGGTAGCTAAGGTTTTCCACTCTTCAACTAAAGTGGAAGTCGCTAATTTATCTAAGTTTTGAGCGCTTGCTACAGTTTGAGCAAAACCTGTGGCAATAACGGGAATAAATGCGTTACAACTCCACCAAGTTAGTAATGCTGCTAGAGCCATTAAAAAACCGCTGACTGTTAAAGGTAAGTTTTGACGGCTGAAAAGTTCACTTATTTTTGCGGGGGTTACGTTTCTTTGTGTATTTTGCCAGCGCTCTGGTTCTTTAATTAAAATAGGTACAATCGCAGCGAGAATTACACTTATTAAGCCTGATAAAAATACATAGCGCCAAGATATTTCTGGATTTCCGGGAAGTAAGACCCCTGCGATTTGGTAATTGACAAAAGTTGCTAAAAATAATCCTGCAGGAGCGGATGTGTATAATAATGCGCCTGATTCCACTCGTGTTTTTTCGGGTACTACTTCTGCGACTAGTGCGGCACCTGCTGCCCATTCTCCACCAACTCCTAGGCTGGTAATAAATCTACACAATATTAACCACCAAATATTAGGAGCGAACGCACAGGCTGCACTTCCTAACGCATACAAAAGAATGGTAACAATTAAAGTTTTGCGTCGTCCAATGCGGTCAGCCACTTGACCAAAAATTACTCCTCCAATTCCCCAACCGCATAATAAAATTGAGGCTAAAAGACCAGTCCAAAAAAGCGTTGCGGCTTTAGCTTCTGGGGTTCCTAGGGTTAAACCCAACAGAGTTGATATGCAGTTTGGCGCCACATAGTTAAATAGCAAAGCAGCAAAAACACCGAATCCCCAACCAAACCAAGCAACAATTAGAACAATCCATTGATAGCGATTTAAGCGAATCATTTATTTAATTAATTTGTGAATATGTTATGCGCTTTATTGAAGAAATCCTCATTCTCATTATTTCATACATCTAAATTATAATCTATCATTTTTTGATAATCATTAATATTGAAACAAGGCAAGTTAAGCAACTTAAGATACAAGTTAAGCAACTTGACTTAAATTACTTAGTGTAAAAAATTAGGATTATTTTAATATTATTTGCAACGTTTTAAGCGAAAAATAAAATATGTAGTATCAGTTCAAAGAAGATGAAGCTTTATTACATTCCCACAACCAGAGCAGTCCGTCCTCGTTGGCTTTTAGAAGAATTAGGAATTACCTACGAACTTGTAAACGTTGACATGAAAATGACTCAAGAACCAGAGTATCAAGAGCTACATCCACATCGTAAAGTTCCTGTTCTTGTTGATTCCGAAGTAACAATTTTTGAATCGACCGCTATTTGTACTTACCTTGCGGATAAATATTTAGAGAAAGGATTGGCGCCTGCACCTTCACAACAAGCACGCGCTTACTATTACCAATGGCTATTTTACGCATCGGTAACACTCGAACCACCCGTTGAACACTTTATGTTCGCAGTTTTACCTAATCTTCCAGAAAAAATACTCCCTGCTCAACTACGCTCTTGCATGACTACTACTGAGTCCTTGCAGTGGTTCAATCGTGTTGCTGAACCACTCAGAAATGTGCTGCTTAATAATGATTATTTAGTGGAAAATCAATTTACCGCTGCTGATATTGTGGTTGGAGGAGTTTTACTTTGGGCACTCAAACTACAAATGTTGAATTCAGATGATATTTTATATAAGTATGTGAACAATTTAATGCAGCGTCCAGCATACCTACTCGCAGATGAAGGTTTTTACACAAAAATAACTTTATAAGCTCCTAAAATTGAAGAAACACTCACCACTCACTACTTCAGGTGAGCTTTCCGATAGCTGATATATTGAGGAGATTGTCCAATGAATAAATTGATACACTATCAGCAAATAGTACAAGAACTACTAATAAGTTATGCTCAAACTAAACCTGCTTATGGTGAATTTGAAGTTGAAACTATTTTCGATACGCAACGAAATCATTATCAAATTGTACATTTTGGTTGGCATCATCAACGATGGGTGCATCATTGTACAATACATCTAGATATTCGGAATGAAAAGGTATGGATTTTTAACAATTCAACAGAGCATGATATCGCCGTTGATTTAGTTGAGTTAGGTGTGCCGAAACAAGATATTGTATTAGGATTTTATCCTCCTTACATGCGGGAAATGACTGATTATGCGGTTATGTAAGCGACACTAAATGCAATAATTCATACAAATATAGAGTGTGAGTTAATAAATTTATGTTCTCATACTCCAATCGACAGAAGAAAATACCTATTTGTCTTTCCTCTGCTTCCTTTGATTTCATGTATCCATCATTATATGAATTAGCTAAGCCAATATAATGATTTTTGAATCCTTCTTGTAATGCTGACTGAGTAGCAGCATCGATTTCTGCTAACTTTGCTTTCAAAAATAAGGTTTTAAGCGATTTACATTTCTTAATCTAGTTGCACTTTTTTACGCCTACCTACTTACTCTTTTCAGCGAATACACAAAACACCACCAGTACCACGGAGGATGCACCACCAAATCGCACCCCCAGTTGCACTGATAAAATCCTTTATTTGCCAGACTTCCACCCCTATTACTAGTAGCACGGTCATTTTTTAGATTACTACTATTTTGTAATTTCCTCTTTAAGTAATTTTTGTCTTAAGCTCATGTATAATGATGGATTAACTGGCATCATAATCTCTTTGATTCAATGGTTCTCATTCCGGATAAACTTAATTTTGGTAAAAGCAGATGCCGTTTAAAGGCGCCACTTCGCTAAATTTTTTACTTATATGTTAGACGCCCTATATTTATTGATGAGTTCAAGTGCATTGCAAAAGCTATTGAGGCTTCTTAACAAAGCATTGTAGTAAGAGTAAGCATCATCTTGTTCGTGTTGAAGACGAGCATACAACGTTAGTTCAGGCTCTTTTGCTAAGCGCTCTCTGGGAAAATCTAAACCAGCTTCGGTTAGGCGCGTTGCTGCAATCGCAATTAACAGCGCTCCAACTGTATTTGTCTTGCCATTGTGAAGGTCGTCTATTCCTGGTAAGATAAAATCTGCCCCTGGCAACTCCTTTAAATTCATGGTTGAACCTCCTATAATTGACCTTTATTTCGCTCGATAAAGTTTTCGACCCTGCTTCTAAACACATCAGAGTCCAGAGAGGGGAACCGAACTAATTCAGGTGCAATGGCTTCAAAGCAATCACGCAACTCTTTTAAAGAAAATAACCTCTGCTCGTACATAGCTTGAACATCGTTTCGGTCCCGCTCATAGCCTCTGGATAGTTTAGAAAGTGCTTGGGCTGTAAAGTCGTAATGATAAAATAATATTTTACCTTGTTTGCCAATAAATACACTTCTGTCGCGCCAACCAGGAAGAGGAGGTAAAAAATCCTGGGGAGAAGCCAGTTCGATATTGATGTTTAATTCTTGTTTAAGTTGAGCAATTGCTTGAAAAATCCCTGGGGGTTCAGGGTCTAGACGAATATCAACATCAACCGTGGAACTACGCCATCCAATCAGCAAGGCACTGGCGCCACCTGTAAAATAAATGCAACCTGAACCCTTCGCTTCCCTACCCAAAGCTTGCATAAGTCTTTCTATCTTCTCTTGGTCAACGTTTGGACGCATATTTTTTGCCGTGTTACCTACTTGCTCGCGATTATTTTGGGCGAATGCTGCCAAAGCTCTTCAAGTGTAATTTTCAACCACCTTATTAGCTTATTATAATTTCCACGCAGCGCTGCTCCCGTTGCGAGTGAAAAGGCGCCCGCAATTAATAGCAGGACTGTGGTCGGTAACTGCAATTACTACACGTGTAAGGATGTTTAAGTCGCTATCGCTGCCATTAAAGCAACACTCTGACGAATATATAAGTAATAACACTTGAAATTAAAAGTATATAAAAACACTTTTTCTAGTTTTGATGTATTTTGAAATAGAAATTTTTGTTTTTCACTTATATGGTTAGTTTTAGTTCACAGACTTTCTAGCCAGATTGCATTTCTTTAGCTCCCAACAAGCTGACAATTATTCCAGCAATGGGTATCGAAAGAAATACTCCCAAAAGTCCAGCGACCCTCGTACCAACTAACAACGCAAAAAATACCACAACGGGATTTAAATGCACAGTACTTTGCATCACACGAGGTGCAACTAAATTGTCTTGAATCTGTTGCAGAACTATACAGCTAATCAATACTTTTAGGGCAACAACCCAGCCACTTTGTAATAAAATAATTAAACAAACTAAGCTAACTCCTAATGTAGCTCCGATACCAGGAATCAAGTCAAAAAGTCCCACAGTCACAGCTAGCAGAAACGGGAATGGAACATTAAAAAGAATAAAAACAAGAAAAGTAGCAACGCTGAGGATAAATGAGATAATAAATTGACCTGTTAAGAAACCGATAAAGTTTTTCTGAATAGCGGTTGCAAATCGACTGCGTTGATGAAGCGGAATCATTTTCAAAATAAATTGCCAGATTTTTTCTCCATCAGCCAACATAAAAAAGGCAATAACAAGAATAATAATGAATGTAACGTAATTTTCTAGAATAGTGGGTAAAGAGCCTAAAACAAAATTAAAACCCGATGCGAACCAATCGCGAATTTGTGCTTGTACTGCGTCTAAATCTATTTGAATATTTCTAGATGCTAATGCTTTTTCTAATTGGGTAAGTGGATTGTTTGTAGAACTCAAAACTTGTAAAATTAATCCTGTTAATTGTTGAAATTGATTAGCCAGAGACACTCCTGTCGCTACGACTACAGAAATGATTGTTAATAAACTAAAAACAATAACAGTACATAAAGCAGCACCACGTCCCAAAAATTTTTCTAGATAACGCACGGGATAATTAAGAGTAAGTGCTAAGATTGCTGCAAAAGTAAACACAAAAATCACATACTCGAAATACCAAAAAAGTTGTATTAATATCCAACCACAAGCAAAAAATAGTAGAAAGCGAACTAGGCTATTGGTGCTAATTTGACCCCAGATGGTTTTTTGGTTAGGTAGTTTTTCCATAAATTGACTATTTATAAGTATTAATTTTATATCAACTACAAAACTACGAGATTTCCGCAATTTGGGACATCTCTGTTTTAATGACACTTCATCGCTCACTTAACGATGTTGATGATAATTTAAAACAAAAATATTTATCCCTATCTAAAGGATGTGATTCTCTGTAACTGTCGAAATAAAGATGGCCTTGCACAGTTGCACTCTGACTGGTCTTCTCTTGCTTCGCTTATTTTGCTTATTTTGCTTATTTCGTTTATTTCGCAGCATGATACTATAGTATGTAAAGCGTACGTAACTAAAACGCTTAGAAAGCCCAAGTCAAGCAAATCATGTAGCCACGATACTTATGACACTCTCTATAAATCAAAATAAAGGCTTGTAACCAGAAGCTAAAACTGGAACTACTTTTTCTACGTTGTCCCAGATAATTGTTGCCACATGTACAGGTAATAAAGTCTCGTTACCGTCGGCTAATATTGCCGATATCGTGGAATATAAAGGAAGGCTCATCGCATTGACTGCTTGTGGTGGTAAGGTCAGATAGTCGTTGAACCTAGTATCAAGAACAAAACTCATGGAAAAATCTGGTTGTGCAGGTAAACGAAAAACTACAGAAACTGTCGGTTTACCGTCAATCAATCTTCCGTAAATCATCTGACTATACGCTTCAAAGGAACACCACCAAAGCTGACTGCTGCATCATAACCAACCCGCATAGTAAACAACCTAGCCAGTGGTCGCTTCTGTTTTAACCTCAACGCACTTTCTGCACCTGTTTCATCAATTCCGTATTCGCCCGTCTCAGCATCTATCACAATCATTTTCCCTATATTATCGCCAAATTCAACTTCTTGGTGAATACCATTTTCGTAAAACTGTTTTGCTCTTTGAGCGACTTCTTCTACAGTCCAAAAAATTGCTTCCATAATTATCATATCTTTTTTGCTTTTTACATAATCGTAGCAAACAAAATCAATCAAGCTGCACCAACTAGCCAAAAGACAGGAATATAGCACCAGCAGGTTCTGGTGTTTCAAATAAGTTAACATCTCGCAAAGGTTCAGCATTGTTGCCATTACAGCAGTCATTAGGTAGCAGTAATGTAAATATTGTCGGGCTTAAGTAGTTTTCATGTACTATATTGTCACCACTCAATTTGGTCGCAGAAAATCAATCGAGTTCAAATTATCATCATCCAAAAACTGCAAAAATGTATTTGCTAAAATTGCAGCTTGAGTCCGGTCGCGTAAATTTAACCGCATTAAAATATTAGTAACATGATTTTTGACGGTGCGTTCTGCAATAAATAAAGACTGGGCTATTTCACGGTTATTGGCACCTAATGCTATCAAGCGTAAAACATCTTTTTCTCTGGGAGTAAGTTCTGCAAACTCAAGTGGTACTGGAGGCGTGCTTGAGGGAATAGAATCGGATATAGGGGTAATAATTTTCTGTAGCAATCCCGGTCCCAAATGCGTATGTCCAGCATAAACCGACCTAATAGCATTAACTAAAGGTTCAAGGGGTGTGTCTTTGAGTAAATAGCCTTTTGCACCTAATCGCATTGCTTGAGAAACGTACTCATCATCATCGAAGGTCGTTAAAATTAATACTTTGACATTTGGAAACTGTTGGCAAATTACTCCGGTTGCAGCAACCCCATCCATTATCGGCATTCGCACATCCATTAATACAACATCGGGTTGTAGGATTTCGACTTGGGCTATGGCTTCCTTGCCATTTTCCACATCTCCCACTATTTCAAAATCAGATTGAGACTCTAATAAGCTTTTTATTCCCTGCCGAATAATTATTTGGTCATCTACCAACAGAACGCGAATCATGACTCTACCCTCGATAATGGAAATAAAGCCATAATATGACAGCCCCCTTGAGGTTTGCTAGTGATATAAAATTGACCTCCAAGGTCAAAAGTTCTTTCCCGCATTCCCTTTATCCCAAATCCTGTAGTATTTTGCTTAGTGTCAAACCCTATACCATTATCTTCTACGCGCAAACAAAACGAATCTTTGGTTGCCTGTATATCAATTTTGACCTCCGTTGCTTTACTATGCTTAGATATATTTGTCAAAGCTTCCTGGACAATCCGGTAAATTGTCCTGTTTAATTCGTGGGGAGTTGATAATATACCACGCAAGGAGTAATTAGGAGTAATTTGCATTCTACTTTGAAAATCTATAATTAAAAGTTTAATTGCAGCATCCAAAGATTTACCCTGCAAAGGGTCGGAACGCAATGTTGCAACCGAATAGCGAACTTCTTGTAAAATACTAGCACTAAGTTGTCGGGCTTCTAATAAAAAACCTTTGGCTTTTTCTAAGTTTGAATCTAAATATACTAATGCATTTTCAAGTTGAATACTTTGTACTGTTAAGGAATGTCCTAAAGCATCATGTATTTCGCGAGAAATGCGGTTACGTTCTTGCAATGTTGCTTGGTCTTCGATACGAAGAGCATATTCCCGTAAACGTTCGTGAGCAAGAACAAGTTGTTGACGACTTTGTAATTCTGCAAACAATGCGTTAACTAAAAGTAGGACAAATATTAAGACTAAGCTGAATAACATTACGAAATTCAATTTGACAATCCAGATAATATTGTGAATATTTCCTTCACGTAAAGCTACTGATGCTGGTAGTGCGTCAGTTGAAATCGTGATTGTATTTAAAGTAAAAATAAAACATATCCAAACTAAACAAGCAACTAGCAAGATTCCAGGAACTTGAAATATTAAAATACTACGAATCACTAAAATTAGCAGCAAACCGGGCGAAAAGCCTGTGCCAATACCAGCTCCAATGTTTGCGAATAAAATTAATAAGAACTGTACTAATGTATAGATTAACTTTGATAGTCGATTACCATTTGGCAGCCTTAAACCCATCAGCCCAAAAATGGTAATACTCAAAAGTAATAAGATGGGATTAACAGGATGAGGACTTCTCAAATCATCTCGCGGAGGAAAATTCATTACAATTATGGATATACCAAAAAGAATCCACTCCAAATATAATAATAAACGAAGGGGATGCTGCTCAAGTTTTATATTCCTTTTTAATTTCAGAGCTATATTCATATAAATTATCATTGAAAAAGTGCTATCAGTGTGATTTTATTTTACAACAGTTATAATTTGAACTGTTTGTTAAGTAAAAAGTCAGATTCTACAAAAGGATTGACATAATTCAACTATAATAAACAGTATTTTGTCATCAAGATAGTTACTTAACAATTATTGTATATGCTATATCTCAATTATCCAATACTATCAAGTTAGCTAAATATTGCTAGCTACATATTATGAATTATGTCTATCCATTAATAACCACGGCATGAATCATGGTCTTGAATCTAATTAAAATCTATGTTGAATGCTGATAGCCAGAGTCTTTAGTCCTATTTTCGCTGTTTGTAATTAGGGCTAAAGTACTAGATGAAATTAGCTACACGATAACACCTAAATTTTCGCACGATTTTATAGGACGAAAATATAGAAGAAACAAGCTTTTACACAAACAACTATGGCAAGAAAAATTTTAAATGTTCTCCTGGTTGCACTCGCAAAGCTGACAGAGAACCTTGAATTTTTAGTTGGCCTTTGTCCATCAGCACAATCCAATCTGCTCGTTCAATAACGCTGGGACGATGGGCTATCATAATTGTTGTTTTTTCCTTACGGGAATCTAAAAGCTGGTCTAAAACTTTAAATTCGCTGACGGGGTCTAGTCCAGATGTGGCTTCATCTAAAATCAGTACAGGTGGGTCGTTGACAATTGCTCTCGCAATCGCTAATCTTTGTCGTTGTCCCCCAGATAGATTTGCCCCAAATTCCCCTAAAACAGTTTGATATTTGTTAGGGAGTTGACTGATAAAGCTATCCGCATCCGCTATTTGACATGCTGCAACAATCTGCTCAAAACATATCTCAGGATTACCCAAGCGAAAGTTTTCCATGATTGAGCGACTCCAGAAATGAGGTTCCTGGGGCACAAGTACTATTTGCCTTCGTAAGCTATCGAGTGAGAGGTCTTGCAAATTATACATACCAATACGGATGTTTCCTGATTGCGGTTGGTATAAACCTGCCATCAATTTAGCTAAAGTGCTTTTACCGCAACCTGAATGACCGATTAAAGCGATTACTTTACCTCCAGGTAAATTAACCGAAAAATTTTCTAGTAAGTCAACTCTACCAGCATGGTGGAAGCTAAGATTGCTACAACAGATATCTGTATTACTAGGAATTTGAGCAAATGGCTTTTGAGTATCTCCAATAGATTCTGGGCTAGCATCTATAACTTCTAGAATCCGCTTGACTGCTGTTTGGGTGCGAAAATATTCATCTGTTAAGCCAATCAACGAGCTAATTAAGCCTACAACATTACCCTGCATAGAGTTAAACGCCAGCATTTGACCAATGCTTAATTCATTTTGGATGACTAAAATACTGCCAAATCCCAGTAAAGCCACACTGCCAAGGCTACTGAGGAGTTGAGCTAAAGTATTATTAATAATTGTAATCCTGATTGTGCTGAATGTTAAATTAGCAAGACGACCGAAACGGCTTTGAAATTCCTCCCAAAATTGGGGAGCCGCAGCAGTGGTTTTCATTACCAGTGCGCCTTTAAAGGTTTCTACCAGAACACCTTGGTTTTCGGCCGATAAGATTAAGAGGCTACGAGTTTTTTGTTGCAAAATCGGTAATAAAGGCAAAGTTGATACCGTCATCAAAATTGCGATCGCGATGACTGCTAGTGTCAGCTTCCAACTAGAGAAGAGCATGAAGCTAAAAGAAATTAGTGCCACAAACAATTGGCTGGGTAGACGAGCTACAACCTGGGAAACTAATTGATTAACTTCATTGATATCGCGCAATCGACTGGTGATTTCACCACTGCGACGAGCTTCAAAGTAGTTTAAAGGTAGGTGAAGAAGTTTGCGTCCAAATTCTAAGACTAGTCCTAACTGCAAGCGTTGCCCAAAATGAGCAATCATGGTAGTTTCTAGCAACTGCATAATACTACTAAATATACTCGTTACCGAAATTGCAACCACCATAACAGTTAATAACTGGGTATCCCCCCTTACAAGTACGTCATCTGTAAGAATTTGAATCAAAAACGGACTAGTTAAAGAAAGTAGGCCCAAAACAATATTGATTGCTAAAGCTTCTGCTAAGATTAGGCGATATGGCAAAATCCTCTGGAAAAAGCGTGCAAAGCCGACAGAAGAAGCTTCTTCACTTTGTTGCGAAAATTGCTGTGGGTCTGGCTGCAACAACAGCATAATCCCATTCCAACCAGCCATCAATTCTGTTTTGTTGAGATAGCGGATACCCACAGCTGGGTCAGCAACAATGTATTTGTTACCTCGTTTTCCGTATAAAACAACCCAGTGATAGCCTTGCCAATGAATTACTGCTGGTAATGGAATTTCTTTGATTTTATCTATAACTTCGTGTGAAGCTTTAACTGAGCGGGTATTAAAACCTAAAGATTCAGACCCGCGCTTTAAACCCAGTAGTGTTGTTCCTAATTGTCCAGTCCCGACTGCATCCCGACTGCGATTGATGCTTAACATCCGTCCATAGTACTTACAAATAGACGCTAAACAGGCTGCCCCACAGTCTTCTTCACTTGCTTGCAAGACACATTGATAACCTGCTTGAATTCCTTTCATGGCTCTGTGAGTACTTTGAATTTTCTGAGAATAAATTGGAATACTGTTTCCCGATAAGAAATGATATCAGCCTGGGACTCCATTCCGGCTTTGAGTTGACAAATGCGATTACCGACTCCAACAAATTTGGTTTGGGGCTGAATTATTACCTCATAGGAAAGTGATGATACTGATGTATTAACTTTATTATTAGCTGACTTATCAGCCAAGTTTGAGGCTAGAGTGTCTGGTGCAACTGCTTTGACAACGCCTTTGAGAGTGCCATATTCTGGATAGGGACATGCGGAAACTCTCATCTGCACCTGTTGTCCCGGTTTTACCTTGACAATATCCTGACCTGCCACATAAGCTTTAACTATCAATGCACCATCACCAGGGGCAATTTGGGCGATAGCTTCTCCGGCCCGCACGACTTGACCAGTGTTTCGCAGTTCCAGTGTGAGGATTGTGCCATCAGCAGGAGAGCGAATAATTGTTTTGCTTAATTCGACATATGTTTGTTGAAGAGATTTTATATCGCTTTTGAGCTTATTCTGGACTTCAATTTGTCTACTTTGTAAGTTTTCTTGTTCTTTTTTCAAAGTAGCTATGGTTGCTAGACCTCGTGCCTTTTCTTGAGCAATCTTTTCATTTGCGATTGCTATCTCTGCATTACTAGGATTAAGGCTAGTTTGCGCTTGTTTGAGATTGATTTGAGCCGCTTGAAAAGCTTGTTCTTTTTGCTTAACTTGCAATAGAGCAATCGCACCAGTATTCGCTAATTGCTGATATCTTTGCATCTCGTCCTTAGCTAATAATAAAGAAACCTGGGCTTGTTCCACTTCTGAGCGAACTATCGATTTTTTGTCTTGATAATTGCGCGTTTGTAGTCGAAGTTCAGCTTCAGCCGAGGCTACGGAGCGGTCAATTAATTTAGTCTCAGCCTGAATTTGAAGATTTAGGGAGCTAATCTGGTCTTGAATTTTAGCCAACTGTAGACGACTTTCTTGTATGTTTCCTTCTAATTGGGTCTTTTTGGTCTGAAGTTGAGAATCATCGATATAAGCGAGTGCTTCACCCTTTTTGACAACTTGATTTTCTTTGGCTGTAATACTGTGAATGACTCCTTCTGTTGTTGCCTGAATCAAGCGCAATTCACCCACAGGACGAATATTTGCGGATGCTTTGACTGTAACGTGATATTTAAGGATTGTAGACAGTATAGCTGCTGCACTAAAAATAACAATTAGAACCACTCCGGATGATATTATCAATCGACTAATAGGGGGAATAAACTCATCCGGTGTTACTAAAGGTAGCGATTTTGGGTCTATTTTACTTACCATAAACTTATTAAACAATTCGCAATACCCTACGGGAAGACCAGAGGTCTACGCAATTAATACCCCATGCTTGTAATCAAGTTGGTCAACGGTTGCTAAAATTCCAGAGACTTACTTATTTGTAATGTTCTCACGCTTTGCATTGAGGCAGACAAAAAGACTATGCAAAATGAGCACTAGCAGGTAAATCTCTGGAATAATCTCTGGAATAAATTTTAGGTAGCCTGTAGATATAAATTGAGCGCTCAACTCACACAACATGGCTACTCAGAGAGAAAAACGAGTGATAACTGGCTTATCAGTTTGAAGGAAACTACTAGCAATAATTATTGCTATTCATCACTGTTATTGAATGGAAAACCATCGAACCCTTTATCACCCAAACCTTCCTTGAGAGAACCTGGACCGAAAGGCATTTTTCCACCTAAACCTTTTTTAATTGCACCAGGACCAAAAGGAGGTGGGCCAAAAGGAACAGGAGCGAAAGGAACAGCACCTAAAGCTAGAGGTCTTTTAGATTGACCACAACCACCAGCAATAAGCTCTTCTTCTTGCTCAGATAATTCAACAAATAATTCAGATTTCATGATTTCGTGTGACATTGTTGTAAACCTCTTGAAGTTGCGTTTATTACTGGATATTCTGGACATCCAGCTATATATATAGAATAGAAAAATAAACAGCTAATGTATATCGTGTTTACTCTCTATAAATTACGTATATACACTAGCTTGCTCTACTCTTGACGTTAATAATTATTTTTAGTAATATTATTTCCAGAATAAGGGACTTATAAATAAAAAATCTCCAAAAATGAATGTAGAGACGCGATTAATCGCGTCTCTACGTTGGTTAGTCCAAAAGTATTGCAGACTAATTTAAAACTGGATTTTTAGCTCTGCGGTGGAATACTAACTGGTGTATTACCATTAGGAAATCTACCGAAACCTGATGGAATATTTCTTCCATTGTGTTTTCCCCCCATACGCTCGCGTAATTGTTGTTTTTGTTCGGTGGTGAGAATCTCAGACATTTTTTGCTTTTTCGATTCCATAACTTCCTGAATTTTCTGCTTTTGCTCGTCAGATAAACTCATTGACTGCAAGACTTCTGGTGGTTTTTTACCTGCTTCAACAGCTTGTTTTAGAGTATCTCTTTGCTCTGTTGTCAGTATTTCATTAATTGAACTTTGAATCTCTTCTTGAACTTCTTTCAGTCTGTCTTTTTGCTCTTCGGTTAGGTTAAGCTCCTTAAAATCTGGTGGTCTAACTGGGAAACCTTGTCTTGCTGGAAACTGTCCTGGATTTGGTGGCAACTGTGCATGTATTGCAGATGCAGTCGTAGTAATAGCTGCTGCAACGAGAATTAATCCTGGTATAAACTTGAATTTCATTGAAACTCCTGAATGTTTTTGTGTAGGAACCTTTTCTTGTTTGTTCCATGTTTTCATAATATAAAACTAAAATAGAACACGCATGGTACTGTGTCTCTAATTTCATCCGGTATCTTAGTCCTATTTACAAGCTACAAAAATAGTACTAAAGGCTCTAGCAATTATACTTAAATATAGATTTGAATTAGGGGCCCACTAATTGCAATTTTGAATTTTGAATTTTGAATTTTGAATTGATGTGACTTGCCTTCTTAAGGGAGCTTTCTGTGAGTCCTGCTATATTAAGATAAGAAAATTTAAGTACATATCCCTGAACAACTGGTAATTAGTATGAATATAGCTCTGAGATTAAAAAGAAATATAAAACTTGAGCAGCATCCACTACGTTTATTGTTATATATGGAGTGGATTCTGTTTGGCATATCCATAATCATAATGAATTTACCTCCCTCACGTCATATGGAAGCCTATAATAATATTAATCCCACCTTATTAATTTTAAGCATTAGTATTTTTGGGGCAATGGGTTTAAGATTACCAAACGGTAATCAACTATCAAAGTTAATCTATATATTAGTGGAATTATTATTAATTGTATTTGCAAATATTGGAGCGGGCTTTGGTATTGGTTTTGCACCGGGTTTGTTGCTGATTGTCGTAATTCGTAGTATTTTAATATTGCAATTTACTGGAAGTGTGCTAGTTGCTTGTTTCGTTTGGGTCTGTTGTGTTTTTACTATAAATGCAATCAAGATACCCCTTAAAACACCACCACCACCAGAAATGTTACAGGGAGGTAATATTAACGATATTGTCTGGATTGCCAAATTAAATTTTGTTTTGTTATTCAGCTTGGTCTTGATATTTGTTTTACTTTTAGTGAATGCATTGTTCGCAGAATTGCAAAGTCGCCAACAACTTGCTCTTGCTCACGAACGTTTACGGGAATATGCTCTTCGTATCGAAGACCAAGCAACACTTCAGGAACGTAACCGTATTGCTCGCGAAATACATGATGCTTTAGGACATTCATTAACAGCACAAAGTATTCAACTTGAAAATGCATTAGTATATTTAGAATCAAACTTAGAAAAAGCCAAAGGTTTTTTATTAGAAGCCCGACAACTTAGTGCTAATGTCTTACAAGAAGTTCGCTATTCGGTAGCAACATTACATTCTGACCCTTTACAGGGTAAATCTTTGGATGCTGCAATTAAACTTTTAATAGTAGATTTCCAAAGTAGAATGCAAATTACTCCTGATTACTCCTTACGTGGTAACTTATCGATTCCCCATGAATTAAACGGGACGGTTTACCGCATTATTCAGGAAGCTTTGACAAATATTTCTAAGCATAGCAAGGCAACAGAGGTAAAAATTGATATCCAAGCAACCACAGATTCATTTTGCTTGCGGGTAGAAGATAATGGTATTGGCTTTGACCCGAAAGAAAATACCACAGGATTTGGACTAAAGGGAATGCAAGAAAGAACTTCTGCCCTTGGAGGTCAATTTTATATCACTAGCAAACCTCAAGGGGGTTGTCATCTGATGGCTTTATTTCCATCTCACTAAATCAAGGTGATGACAAATTATTTGTTAAGCCAGTCTTCATAAAAATTGTATAAATTGAGCGCTCAACTTATACAATTTGGCTAATCAGCCAAAAAAATGATTAATGATTGGCTTATCAATTCCAAGCAAATTACTAGCAATAGTTATCACTAGTCATGGTCATAATCGAATGGAGAACCATCGAATCCTTTGAATCCTTCACCATCACCAAAAGGTGTTTTCTCACCTAAAACTTTTCCAATGACACCAGGACCAACAGGAGGACGACCAATGGGACCAGGACCAATAGGAGGACGACCGAATTTTCTAGATGGACCAAAACCACCAGCAACAAGCTCTTGATCCTGTTCGGATAATTCAACAAACAATTCAGATTTTGTGATGTCGTGTGACATTGTTTTAAACCTCTTGAAGTGGAGCTAACATCTCAATATTTAGAATATCGAGCTATTAATATAGTAGAAAAACAAACAGCTAATGTATATCGTGTTTGCTCTCTATAAATTAGGTGTATTCACTAGGGATAATCCCTATACATTTGACTTTTCATGTTAGTGCCAGCGTGCCGTTCACGAAGTGGAGTGGAGCGGAGCGCTTAGGCATAAATTTTTGGTAGTGCAAGCATCTTGCTTGCTACTAGAAGCGGGCAAGATGCCCGCACTACGCTTTTATTATGATTTTTGACAAATGATTTAGGATTGCTATATTAATAAATATAGTCAAATCGTTTGAGATATTTTAAATAAATAGTTAGTATAATAGTTATAATTGACTAATCGCTACGCAAAGCTGCTATTGGGTCTAGATTAGCAGCATTTCTTGCTGGAATTACCCCAGCAATCAGTCCCACACCACCCGACAAACCAAATGCCGAAATAATCGAAATGGAAGAAACAACAAAAGGAAATTGAAAAGCTGTTGCAGCACCAAAAGCAATAACAATTCCTCCAACAATACCAATCGCACCACCAATACAAGAAATCACAATTGCTTCAATTAAAAATTGCTTAAGAATTGCCAATCTTGTTGCACCAACTGCTTTACGAATGCCAATTTCTCGCGTTCTTTCCACTACTGAAACTAACATAATATTAGCAATTCCAATTCCACCGACTATCAAAGAAATTGCGGCAATCGCAGTTACCATAGTAGTCAATAAACCAACGACAGTGGTTAAAGTCTTTAATATATCAGCTTGATTTGTTACCCGAAAATCATCGGCTTCGGGAGGTTGGATATCGTGACGCGACCGCAATAAATTAGTGATTTGAAATTCTGCGGCTTTTATTTCTTCTTTCTTACCATATTTAACATAAATTCCATTTACAGAAATCCCAAACAATGAATTATTTCCGACAATTCTTGCTGACATAGTTGTCAGGGGAATATAAACAGCGTCATCCCTATCCATCGGACCTTGGGAACCTTTTACTTCCGTAACTCCGATGACTTCATATATTTCTCCCTGAATCCGAATTTTTGACCCAACCGGGTTAGTATTTTCGCCAAATAATTTCCTCTTCACCGTAGGAGCAATTACCGCAACTTGTGCAGAAGTATCTAATTCTTCGCGATTAAAATATCTACCTGTCTCAGGGAAAGTACTTCGAGCTTCGGGATAATTTAAATCTGTACCATATACTGTTGTGGAGGCATTTTCTCCTTCGTAAACGACTTGAGCTTTACTTTGTAAGTACGCAGAAACGACTTTTGCCGAGGGTGCTTCGCTGGCAATTGCTTTAGCATCTTCCCAAGTTAAGGTACTAGTTGAACCTAAACCTTTGCTGACATTTCCACCTTTAGCTTCACCGGCTAAAACTTGCAATACATCTGAACCTAAACTTTCAATTTGTTTTTCAGTTGACTTTTGCACTCCTTGTCCAATGGCAGTAATTGCAATTACGGAAGAAATACCAATTATCATCCCTAACATGGTTAACCCTGTACGTAATTTATTACTCCACAAAGATGCGGTTGCCATTGATAGTATTTCTAGGGATGAAATGGAATTATAGTGTTTATGATTATTTAATTTCATTGTCTATATATATTTTACTCTATATGTCTTACTTTTTTTAACTTGATAGTTGATACTTTTCAACTAACTCTCAGGTCTTGGTGGTGAAAATAAACCTTTTGGTTGAGATTTGGATTTATTTTCTTCTGGTAAAGTTAGTAAAACTCTTTCATTTCCATTTAATCCTGACTTAACTTCAGTCTTATTATTAGTTGTAATTCCTATTTTTATTGGAACGAAAATCGCTTGATTCTCTTTATCTAAAACATATACACCTGTTCCTCTTTGTTCGCGAACAACTGCAACTGTAGGAACTACTAAAGCATTTTCCTGCTGACCAACTGCAAATTCAACTTCTATATTCATTCCCGAACGTAAAAGATTTTTATTATTAGAAGTAATTGCTCCTTTGACTTCAAAACTAGTCACGTTTTGTTCGACTGTAGCGTCTGCTGCAATTTGCGAAACTCTTCCTAAAAAAACTTGACTTGGATATGCATCAGTCTTAATTTTTAAAGGTTGACCGATACTCACCTTGGCTAATTTTGATTCCGAGATATTTGCAACTACTTGATTATTCGCAGTTAAAGATAAAATTGAAGAAGAAAGACTAGAAGAACTCGAACCAGCACCAGAATTTGGAGTCACAAAAGAACCGGGGTCAGCATATTTTTTTGTTACGACTCCATCAAAGGGGGCGCGAATTACCGTATCATTAATTTGAGCGAGAATTGTTTGCAAAGAACCTCGTGCGGAATTAACTTGTGAGCGGGCTTGCTCAATGTCTTCTTTTCTTGCACCAGCTTTGATTAAATTATAAGATTGCTGTAATTGTTTGACTTTTGCCCGTGCTTGTTCAATATCTTCGCTACGGGAACCTGTTTGCTGTAATTTTAATGCTTGTTCTGCTTCCTGAACCAGTGCTAATGCAGTGTCTCTATTTGTTTGATAGGTACTAAAATTTTGGCGAGAAATTGCACCTGCATTCAATAATTCTTGATAGCGTTTTAAATCTGATTCTGCTTGGTTTAGTGTTGCTTTTGCTTTATTTAATCTTGCTTCTGCCTGCGCTATATCTTGAGGTCGGTTGCCTGCAATTAGTTTTTTAAGATTTGCTTGTGCTTCTTCTAGCTGTGCTTGGGATTGAGCTATATCTTCAGGACGATTTCCAGCAATTAATTTTTGTAAGTTAGCTTCTGCTGATGCAATTCCTGCTTTTGCTTGGGTAAGTTGTCCTTGTAAATTAGAATCATCCATGTAGGCAATGATTTGTCCTTTTTTAATAAAATCGCCTTCCTTTGCTAATAAACTTTTAATTATACCTGCATTTTTAGGACTCACATTAATTGAACGTTCAGCTTCAATTTTTCCATTAGCAGTAACGGTAATACTTAAATTTTGTCTTGCAACTGTTTGAGTGGGAAGTTGAGTTTGAGGTTTTTGTCCTGGGTTCATAACTAAAAAGCGAAATGCGGTTAAACCCAGACCTGCTATTAAAGCCCAAAATAAAAGTTTACGTAACCAATTACTGATATTTTTTTTGTGGATATCAATAAATATTTTCGCCGAATTGTTAGTCGGCTTTTCTATGTCCATTTTCATAATTAAAAACTATAAATTCCTCAAAAATGTGAAATATAAAATTACAAATATATAGAAAAAGGAGAAATAAAAGCTACCATATATTTTCTACTATTCCCATCTTTGTGATTATATAATCTTGGTATAATGTGATTTACTTGCATTCTTGAGATAGGGAGATAAAGACATAACATCAGGAATATTATGACATCTCCCTATGCTCTTATTGTTAGGGTTGCTGTTGTCTGCTAATAGATTAAAAAATTATTATCTACAAAATTAAAATGGTAGTCTACCACCTTGTCTTTGCATAATCATTTGCTTTAATTTTTGTTTTTGTTCGTTTGTAAGGATACTAAACAACTGATTGCGTTTCCATTTTTGCACACCTTCAAGTTCTTCTTTTTGTTGTCTGGATAAATTTAATGACTTTATCACTTCTTGAGGATTTCTTCCTGCTTGCACAGCAGATTTTACATATTCTTGTTGTTGATTGGTGAGAATTTTGAGCAAGCGTTTTTTATTTTCTGCTTCAACGACTTTTAGCTTTTCTTTTTGTTCGTTGGTGAAATTCATACCAGGTATATTTTCGATACCACCTTGCATTCGCGTATTTGCTTGTCCTTGAGATGGAAATTGTGCGTGAGAGATATTTGCTGTCACACCCACAATAATTGTTGCGAAAACTAATGCAGAGATAAACTTCGTTTTCATGAATGTTATGACGGATTCCTAATTGATTTGATTTGTTGTCGTGGAACCTTTGTTCTGTTCCATGCTCCTATCCTATAAACTATGACCAAAAAGCACATGGTACTAGCGCTCTAATTCCATCTAGTACTTTAGCCTTAGTTGCAAGCAGCAGAAATAGTACTAAATACTCTGGCTATCAGCCTTGAATATAGATTTGAATTAGATTTAACGTAACCAACTGACAACTTAGCAATTAGACATCTCCGAAAAAGAACGTAGAGACGCGATTAATCGCGTCTCTACATGGGTTTCACGCGACGCATAATTAATTTATGGAGATGTCTAATGTTAATCAGGTCTCTCAAAAGTTATAGCCAAGTCCTAACTGCACTCCCACTTCGGTGTTCTGAAACAAACCAACATTAACCATAGTTGTCGCTGTAAACCTGCGTGATAGTGGTACATCAATTCCTGCGGTCAGCAATCCCCGGATATTAATGTTTTCAAAGTTAGACTGTGACCTTACCAACATACCACCTCCAAGAAAGGGAACAAGCTGGATTTGACCAGATGATGTTCTAACTGGAAAATTAACAGTCAAGGCTAAGGTTGAGTCGTTTTGGTCACCACCAAATACGGTAGTACCTCTAACTGATAAGAAATCATTCAGGTCTCTCTTGTTGATTATCGTCAATCCACCATGACTCAGCCCTTCCCCAGAACCACTCACACCAATAGTACCACCAACACCAATATAGTTCCCCAGAGAGCGGGGCTTAGCTTTCTCGGTAGAGGGTGGATTGGACGTTGGAGTGGATGAAGGTTGACTATAATCAGGAATCGCTTCATCAGGAATACTCGTTGATGGCAGAGGTTGAGCTTTAACTGCTTGATTAACAAGTGAAAGTACCAAGCTAAAACCCAGCATTACAAAGATTAATTTCATCGGAGCAGTGTGCATAGTAGTTGATATCAGATTTTGAAGTCATGGATAAAGGGCGATAAATAACTTTATCGATAACTACATCACACACTCAGTGCAATAATCGCTATTGTACCTGCACAAGCAATCACCACAACTTGTTTGCTAATATCCAATTATTCTTTTTCATCATATAAAAACCAACTAGAACACGCATCGTACTGTGTCTCTAATGTCTCTAATTTCATCCGGTACTTTAGTCCCAGTTACAATCCGCAAAAATAGGACTAAAGACTCTAGCTATCAGTCTTGAATTGCAAAAATCATAGAAAGTGCTACCATTCGCACACAAGTCAATTTTAATCAATCAAATTATGCTTCATAGCAAAGCGTACGAGTTCAACTCGGTTATTAGTCCCTGTCTTTCCCAACAAATTACTAACGTACTTTTCAATAGTACGCAAACTGAGAAATAGACAAGAAGCAATTTTGGAATTTGATAATCCATCTAATAATAGCTTCATAACTTCTTTTTCTCTCTGAGTCAACAAGACTTTATGACTTGTAACTATAAAATCGTTTTGTTTATCTTTGCTAAAATAACCATGATTGATTGAAGGTTCTTTAAGTGTTCTTCTTTCAATATTTTCCTCTTGAATTTGTAGACGCAATTCCCACTGCATTATCTGCCATATTTGCTGCGAACGCTCTAGTAAATTGCGAGTAACAGCGTACAATTCTTTAAATTCAAAGGGCTTACACAAATAGGCATCACCTCCTAACTGATAAACTCGAATTCTTTCTTCAATATCAGCTTTACCCATCAAAAAAATCACAGGTAAAAAACGAAATACGGGGTGCTGTCGCAACCAACGAACAAGCTCATAGCCATCCATATCGGGCATACTAACATCAGTCACAATTAGATGGGGTTGATGTTCTTCAATCGTTCTCAGAGCTATTTTACCATCTTCGGCAGCAATAACCGAATAGCCAGATTCTTCCAGAGTAGAACAAACGAACCGACGAGATTCGCAATCAGCGCTGACCACTAAAATTAGTAAAGACATAGGATTACCTACTTACGGTTGCACCTAAAAACAAGAACTTCTATTCTGCTTATTTTCACCCTTTTGTGGTAAAATTCATGGTACTATAGTCCTTTATTTTATTAATTTAATTTGGTACTATAGTCCCTGTTAACTTATAAAAAACATTGTTATAACCAAATAATCTAAAGTTTCTTTTTAGCAAAATGTTCCAAAAGGGAGCGATGCATAAAAATATAACCGCCACCCACCTTCTGTAAAAAAATGCGTTCTGTGGCGTAATCAAGAAAATGAGCATAGTTCCAGGGGATATAGCCATTATAATAAAGAATACAACGCAAAATAAAATGTTTAATACAAGCTTCCCCACCACCTGCAGCAAACCCAAACAAGAATCCCAAAATACTCCAACTAAAACTATGACCACCCAAAAATGTTAAAGTTGCTAAACTTAATATACCAAATCCGGCTAAACCAAAAACAATAGCATTTTTTGCGGACTGCCAAATTCCTTGGTTAGGAAATGTGAGTGTTTGGATACTGGGACTAGTTAACCCACGGGTAAGCACAAAAATTGTTCCTAAACTCAACCCAAATACTAAACCGTGCAACCATTCCTTTAGAGGAACTTGCATCATATACATTACAAAACCTTGCCAATCGTTTGGTGTATTGATTAGTTCTGCTGTTAGTTTTAACATGATTCCGAAAAATGGTCCGACAATAAACCCTATAAATAAATGTTTTCTCGCATTCTTCCAAGACCATTTTAGAGTTTCAGCAGGATTAATTTCACCAAAACCAAAAATTCGCCACAGAAATAACTTAGTGAAAATTAATACTGTCAGTACTCTTTCTATTGGTAAAATAAGCATTCCTAAAGGTGTAGCAATAAGTAAAAAAGTGAGTACAATACCACTTACGTAAATAGATTTTTGCCAATAAGTTTCTAACAAATTAGGTTGTATTCTCTCTAAAATAAACACTGTTTGTGATTGATGTTGTAATTTTTTTGCGACCCAAGTTAGCCAATGCATAGCTTGTTTGTGTGAATATCGATTACTAGCACTTCTACGAGTAAACATTCTTTGAATATACTTATCAAATAAATGTTGACGACGTTCTTCCAAATTCATTTTTGGTAAATCTGTAACAGATAAACCTTGATAAGCAAGAGTCATAATACTTAGCATTAAGGGAGACTTAGCTATTTCTTGCATTGTTTTATCAGTTTGTATAGTCTTATATAGCGCAGTTAATTCTGAATCTGCATTTTGGAAATATTCAAAAATTTGTTCTAAAGAAAGTGGTTGAATAAAAACTGCACCTTGAAAGCGAAAACGATGGGACAATACTTCATAATCTTTGATACGGCTACAAACTACTATTTTAGTTTCTCCGAATTCCTGACTAAATTCATTAATAGCAACAACACAAGCGTCTCGAAGGTCACTTCTTACTTCATCCAAGCCATCTAAAAGTAGTAATAATTGCTGATTTTTAATCCAATTTTTGCCAATTTCTTTGGAAACCTGATATTTTGTGTTTAATTCTCGCACTAACCATTCAGCAATTTTTATCTTTTCATTTGTCCAAGCGGAAAGGTTAAACACTACAGGAATTGGCTGATTAATATCTTGTTCTGCTTGTGCAATTAAATCTCGTGCAAGTTCTAGTAATGTTATTGTTTTACCCGAACCTGGTTCACCTAAAATTAACAGCGAACAACCAACTCCCATTTGTTCAAATAAGTCAAATATTTTGGTATTTTTTGGAAGTGGTAGTCGAGCTTGTTCAGTAGTTTCCCACAGCATACCCCAAGGACGGTCTAAAGCATCAAAGCGATTTTCTAGACCTAATTCAATTAATACTACCCCATGTAAAGAAGTTTCTAAAACACCTTTTATCCAGTAATTTTTTACTTTATTTAGTAAAATCTCACGGTGGCGATATTCTTGTCTACTATAAATATTTTTTTCGACTGGTTTCTGTAAATTAAAATTAGATACTAAAGCGGTTTCCACATCTACGGGATTAATTGTTTGCGTCTCAACCGAAAATGTTGCTACTCTATTTAGAGAATACAAATTATGCAAATCTGCTAACATTGCCTTAGCGTTTGAATAACGCTGCTCTGTTTGGGGATGAATAGCTTTGTCTAAAACACCTGCTAAATGGTTACTAACATCAGCGTATGACTGCCAAACTATTTCGCCATTTTCTAGCTGAGACTGCAACTCATGGGGATTTTTGCCTGTTAGTAAATAAATTGCAGTCATCCCTAAACTATAAATATCACTAGAATAGACTGGTTTACCCATCGCTTGTTCGGGAGCTATAAAACCTAAAGTCCCTACAATAATAGAAGAAAATTGATTTTGGTCACTCACAATACTATTCATTATTTCCTTAGCAATGCCAAAATCAATTAGAACTGGTTTACTATCGGTTTGACGCCAAATAATGTTGCTGGGTTTAATATCTCGGTGGATAATTCCATTTTTGTGAATATAATCTAAAACAGGCAAAAGACTCATCAGTAAATTAGTAACAAAAGTCTCACTCTCACTACCTTTACGTAGGAATTTTTGACTTAGAGTAAAACCTTCAATCCATTCCTGAACTAAGTAAAAATTTTCATTCTCAGCAAAATATGCGTACAACTTAGGTATTTGCTCATTACCTTGACTCAGTTCTTCTAAAATCGCAGCTTCTCTACTAAATCGTTGTTTAATCAAATCGTAAGTTTGTGGATTTTTCGTAGCTGGTTTCAGTTGCTTAACTACACAAATACGACGGGAGGGTAAATGAGTGTCTTCCGCTAGAAACGTTTCACCAAACCCACCTTTTCCCAAGTTACGTATAATGTGATACCGATTGTTTAATGATATAAAGTTCATTCTGTCTAGTAACTCTGAAATAGATGAAGAATGTTTAATAGTTCCTATTGCATGGTATTAATAATTTTAACAACTAAAAAAAAATATGACTTCGATGTACCAAATTAAGCAGTTTAATAGGGAACCATTAGTTATATAGGTAACATTATTTATTACTTAAAAAATGGCAAGTAGCTTAAGTAAGAATATTTAGTCAAATGATTTCAGCCTTCAGAAGTAGATAATAAACATATAATTTACCTCTCCGGAAGGGCTAAATTATCTCTTTTGTAAGAGGATTTTCATAAATAAAATATTAAGACATCATGTACACCACAAGCCAGCCAGCCAGCCAGCCAGTGACTAAAGTCACTGTCTAAAAGCTAAAGTCCTCTAAAGAGGGCTAATGAGAAATAAGGTTTTTGGGAATATCTTAAATCTTATAAAACATTTGTTTTTGATGTATTATTCAGTCCTCTTTATTTGTTTTTGATATATTATTCAGTCCTCTTTTAGAGGACTTCAGCTTTTAGACAGTGACTTTAGTCACTGGCTGGCTGGCTGGCTGGCTGACTGGCTGGCTGGCTGACTGGCTGGCTGGCTGGCTTGTGGTATACATGTTACTAAGCACTTCTAAAGTTGTCTGTTCAGCGCTCATATACTTTTTTCAGTATGAGTGTAGTGATTACATATTATTTTATTATATTTTTGAGAGAAGACCTAAATTATATCTGACGTAACTTATCTTCATACTTATGACTGAGTTCGTCGTGTTTAGGAATACGGTACATTAAACCAAAGATGAGTGTTGCAAGATAGATAAACTTAGTAAAAACAAATGCTAGCCTATGTTAGCAGCAGCAATAATCAAGGAGGTTCAAGCCAGGAAAAGTATTGCACTATCTCTAATTAGCTTACTGTTGAGAGTGTCATTCGCTCATAAATTCAACTATAACCAAGAAGATATGCATACACCACTCACAGGAAGAGGCTATTTGGTTACTTTATTAGGAGCGCTTTGTGGAGCATCGCTATTAACATTTATTGTCCTTTTCATCTCTGGAGCATATCTTAGTCAAATTGCTTTGAGTGACAGAGAAAAATTTACAGCACCTCTGTTGTTTCTTTTAATGTGTGGTGCTGCGTTAGGAGAAATAATAGGCTGTTGGTTATCGCTCCGCTTATTACAATATGATTTAGCAAGACGTACAACGTTAATATTAGTTGGATTGACGGTTCCAAGTTGGCTATTATTCTTATTGATTAGTAATATTTCGGGATTGGTTTTTGGCACAGCAATTCTAATTTTAATCGCATCCCCACTAGTTGCAAGAGCTTTAACTTACAACCCCAATTTTCCAGATTTTTTATTCAGGATAACAGATGTTTTTGCAAAAAGACCTTAGTTGAGAGAATAAGGATATTTATTATGCAGTTTTTAATTGATTCTACTTTTTCTTGGGAAATAACACTCGCAGTTATTGCACTTACAACCCTAGTTATTTTTCTGGCTGGAAGGTTGGAACTTCAGGGTGCAGCACCAATCAAACAATATTTTAATTACAGTGAATCGGAGTACAAACTCCTCAAAATCTGGTTAGCTTTAGCCACCGTCTTTGGGATAGTACTTCCAGCATTAACTTTTTTAATCTTTTTTCAGGTATCAGAACTACGTTTATTTTTCTCACTATATTTTTTCGTTGTATTTGTCCAGCTTTTAAGCGAGTACATCTTAAGTCGGTTATTCTTTCAAACTATTGTGGTGACAGTAGGAAGTCTTTATACAGCTTTGAGAATTTGGCAATTATGGTCAGTTCAAAAGCTGATGGTTATAAATACCGAACTCAGCATGGGTAGCCTTAGATTTGTGATTGCTGTTTTATGGGTAATGCTATTGTTTTGGTTAAGTAATATAATTGTAAATTTTGTAATATATAGAAAGAAACTTGTGTAAGTATTTTTTTTATAATGTTAAATAGGTCAGTGGAAAATTTATAGCTATGTCATTAGATGGCTCAAAGTAAGAAGATAAAGTTAGCACTGGTAAGTTTATTAACATTAAACGGAATACTTACTTGTATTAATAGTGCATTTGCTCAAATAACTCCAGATGGGACTTTACCTATTAATTCCAAAATTAATATCCAAGGAAATATTAGAAATATTACCGAAGGAACATCAGCAGGGGGTAACTTATTTCACAGCTTTAGCGAATTTTCTGTTCCTAATAATAGTACAGTTTACTTTCGTAATGCGGATAACATCCAAAATATTATTACTAGGGTAACGGGTGGGTCAATATCGAATATTGATGGATTAATTAAAGCCGATGGTCAAGCTAATTTATTTTTGATTAACCCCAATGGAATTGTTTTTGGTCAAGGAGCCAGATTAGATATCGGTGGTTCGTTTATTGGTAGTACGGCAAATAGTCTAAAATTTGCTGACGGAACAGAATTTAGTGCAACACTTCCTCAAAATAAACCCTTACTGACGGTGAGTGTTCCCATTGGCTTGCAATATGGGGGGAGTACGGGAAGCATTATTAATCAGTCTCAAGTAATTAATCGTGAAAACGTTGGTCTAGCTGTGTCTCCCGGTAAAACGATAGCACTCGTGGGTGGTGATGTCAGCTTTAATGGTGGCAAAATAACTGCGAGAGAAGGACGCATCGAGTTAGGGAGTGTAGCTGTTAATGGTTTAGTTCGACTAACCCCAACGAACGATGGCTATACTTTGGGATATGAGGATGTCCCAAATTTTGGTAACATCAAACTTTCTCAGCGGTCTGTTGTAGATGCTAGCGGTAATAGTGGTGGTAATATTCAAGTCCAGGGTAAGCTTGTAGAAATTGCTAATGGTTCCCAAATCGCAGCTAAGACATTGGGTTTGGGAACAGGAGGGAATTTAAGCGTAAATGCTTCTGAGGGAGTAGTAGTGAGTGGAGAATCAACTAATCCAATAGACTTTAGCCGCTTGACTACTCGTACTGAGGGGGGTGGAAATGCCGGAGAGATGAAAATTACTGCTCCTAAATTAATTATAGAAAAGGGAGCACAAGTATCCAGTGGTAACTATGGTCGTCAAAGTACAGGAAATGGGGGTACTCTAACTGTAAAAGCTGCAAATTCCGTAGTTGTTAGTGGGGTATCAGCAAACGGTGAAGTTGTTAGCCGCTTGACAACTCGTACTGAGGGTGTTGGAACTGCTGGAGAAATGAAAATTACAAGCCCTGAATTAGTTATCGAGAAGGGAGCAGAGATATCTACCGGAACTAGTCCTGGAAGTCGCGGGAATGGGGGAAATCTGACTGTAAGCGCGGCAAATTCCGTAATTGTTAGTGGAACATCAACAGATGGTAAAGAACTTAGCCGTTTGACTACTCGTACTCAGGGTGGTGGAAATGCTGGAGATATGACTATTAATGCTAATTCCTTAATTATCCAGGATGGTGGACGAGTGTCAACAGGTTCTACTTTTAATAGTGCAGGAGCAGGGGGGAACCTAAGCGTATATGCTTCTGATTCTATTAAGGTGGTTGGAGGGTCGGGATATATCGAAGATAACCGCAGCCAGTTAGCAACTCAGATTGGGGGAGATAAACCAGCAGGGAAGATGACACTTAACACTTCTAAGTTACTTATTGAAGATGGAGGACAGGTGCTAGCTGGTAGTAATTCAGAGAGTAAAGGAGCGGGGGGAAGCCTGACAATAAATGCTTCTGAATTTGTAAAAGTGACTGGATTTATCTTAACACCTGATAATACCGCTGCAATTCCTAGCCGCTTGACTACTCGCACAGAAGGGTCTGGAAATGCTGGAAATATGACAATTAATACTAATTCGCTAGTTATCGAAAAGGGAGGACAGGTATCCGCTGGTGTTACGTTTAAAAGCACAGGAAATGGGGGAAATCTAACTGTAAATGCTCCTAATTCCGTAGAAGTGAGAGGATTTATCACAATTCAAACTGGATTCATTGCTAGTCGGTTGACAAATCGAACTGAAAATGATGGTTTTACTGGTGACCTAAAAATTACTACCGGAGAACTGATTATCCAGAACAGTGCGGAAGTTGGCGTCAACAGTACTTTAGGCTCTCAGAAAGCAGGAAACCTAGAGATTGTAGCCAGTTCTATACTGTTAGATAATAAAGCAACTCTCAACGCTAGAGCAAGGTCTGTTGAGGGTGGGAATATAATGCTACAAGTGCAAGACTTATTGTTGTTACGTCGCAATAGTCAGATATCCGCAACAGCAGGTATTACGCAAGATGCTGGGAATGGTGGCAACATAACTATTAATTCCCCTGATGGCTTTGTTGTCGCTGTTCCTGATGAAAATAACGATATTGCTGCTAATGCTTATACAGGTAGGGGGGGAAGAGTCGAAATTACAGCTCAAGGAATTTTTGGGTTAACCGCACGTAGTTTGACTGAACTCGAAACTTTATTGCTCACGAAAGACCCTGACAAGCTTAATCCTGCAAGACTTCCGAGTAGTGACATCACAGCAATTTCACGCACCAACCCCTCCTTAAGTGGTGTAGTAACTACCAATACCCTTGGTATCGACCCCAGCAGAGAATTAGTTAACTTACCCATCGAACCAGTAGACACTCAAATTGCACAAGGGTGTCAAGTTGATGCAGATGTAGCGCAAAGCGAATTTATTATCACAGGTCGTGGTGGATTACCACCTGGTATTAATGAAGCTATTGAGGAGGATGCTGTTGCTGTAGATTTAGTTACTACCAAACCAGAGCAAAATAATATCTCTAGCTTAAGTAATAATACGCAAAAAGTTAGCTCCACACCAAAGGAGATAGTAGAAGCGCAAGGATGGGTAGTAACTAAAAATGGCCAAGTGATACTGACTGCAACTGCACCGAGCGTTACACCAGATAGCTTCTGGCAAACTCCAATTAAGTGCAGCAAATAAGTTCTTTCGATGAACCATTAGGTACAGAAGAAACCGGTAAATCTATAATTTCAATCCCTGAATTTTGAATATTTTCAGCTATATTCCCAGCAATATTTCCAGCTAAATTATTGGTATCGCTTCTGCATCTAAGAGAAAGCCCCATTTCCCTAAGTAGACGATTGATATGGGTACTACTCACCTTAATTCCCATCTCTTGTACTAAATGCTTTGCTAACCATTGTGCTGTCCAGCGTTTAAATGGATAGCCATACTCACGTGGACTATTGCTTGCTAGTTCTTTCAAGCGATTTAGATACTCCTCATTAATAGTTTTGGGTCGTCCAATTTTGCGGTCATGCCAATAATGAATATTACCTACTTGTGCCATTAAAATCCAGTATCGCGCAGTTTCTGGAGAGCATCCCAAAACTTTACAAATTGCTGTCTGAGATTCACCAGCATCAGCTAGCAGCATAATTTCAATACGACGACAGTACTCTGGAGGTAAATCAGATTCTAAGTTCTTGAGTAAAAGTTTCCGCTGAAAAGATGTTAAATACTGACCAAGATTTTCCACAACGACTTCTCCTTGTTGAGCTTGTATTACTAGACTTAAAGGTTGTTTGCATCTCATATTTTGATTAATCTCTGTTTACTTCTCGACTCAAAACACCACAAATTCTACTATTCGTTACAAAACTTAATACATAAAGAGTAAGTCTTTGTAAATATGCTTTTTAGTCGTTTTACCAAAATTATTTTATGAAAAAAAAACAATACGAAACTAAGGAGATTATGTCTTTTTAAAACATATTTAATCCTTGTTTTATTCATGTTTTATTTGTATATTTAAATTAGTTAGAAAAACAAACAGATAAATTTTGTTTTCTAGCTTTTCAAGGAAATTTAACTCAAGTTAGTAATAACTAGGAGACACAACAATGAACAACAAGAAACAATACAAACAACCCCAAGTAATTAAAGTCGGTGACGCAATTGAAACAACATTGGCGTTTAATGTTGGAGGAAACCGCGAGTTAGTATTTAATAGACGGAGAATCTTCTTCTAATTGACAACTCATATCGCTCGCTTTTAACCATTGGCGAGCGATGTACAAACCTTTAGATGCAAGGTAAGTAAACAGACCAATCACTACTTACAACAGAAGCGCAAACATATTTCTCGTTCCAGTCAAAGCAAACCCCACCCCCCAACCCCCCTCCCCGCAAGCGAGGAGGGGGGCTACAATTTACGATAAATATTTCGTTTAATCAAAAGTCAGCAATATTTCTGTTTTTTTCGTAGCCCCCCTCAGGGGGGAGGGGGTAATATTTGAGCTAAGGGGTATTATGAATTTTTTCCGTCGAATGTTCCCAAAAACAATTCTTAGCATCCAGCACCTGACGTAGCCAAAGTTCAATTGCGAGCGTCTGATTAAAATGGAACGAACCAGCAGTAAGTCCCATACCCAACTGCGTTATGTAACCACGAAGCTCTTTGATATTAATTAAATCCATATCAGCCAACACAGAGGTCTGAAACAACTCATTTATTTTAGGTAGATTTTTTTGGAGTCCAACAAATTCACCAGTTGTATAATCGCCTTTGGTAGTTCGTGTAAAAATACTAGACGGCAAATCCCGTTCAAGTGCTTTAGAGAGGAGCGGTTTATATGTAGATGGATTTGTTCGCTCCTCCGGTTTTGCTGAGAGACAAGCATCAATTACCAAAGTATCAAAAAAGGGAAATTCTAAATTCACATCATAGATGGAAGCTACTTGCTGTTGAGCTAGGCTGCTGAATCCAGTCCCTTGTATTAGAGCTATAGAGTTATGTTCTCCAGGAGATTTAGCCAAGGGAGTTGCGACTGTTGCCCACCTAGTTAGCTCTGATGCAACTAAATTTATAGAACTTTTTGTGTACCATGTAGCAGGATTTAAAGCATGATGCCATCCTATAACTGTATTTATAGGTAGTCGGCTTCTAAACGACTGATAGAAATCTCCAGTCATAAGTTTTCTAGCTTGTTGACGCAGCCACTGACGATATGAAGTAATACTTAGTTTTGCAGCACTACTCATTAATGCTGTTGGTGACAATTTGTTGATTCGTGACCACCCATATGCATGTTGAAAAAATGCTCCTACCTGTCCACGTCTTAATAAATCTGCTAGATACGAAGGATGCGAACTTAGCACTGGGTCTCCACCCTCTCCACTCATATGAAGTTTCGACCCTTTCGATTTGACAATTCCCATTGAATAGCTAATTAAACCCAGAGAAAGCGTGGCTCCGTCTGGTGCATCTGTAAGAGGGATTGAATCTAAGTTACTAAGCTCTCCTGGATACTCGTGACTCTCAATAATCCTTGATGAAATGTTTGGGTAAAGACTAGCTGCATGTTTAGCCCATCTAACATCTTCAGATTCTGTAGACGAACTACCATTAATAGTGATTGTGTGCAACTTCTCACCCTCTTTTGCAAGGCTCTTAGCTGCTATTAAAGCCAAACTGGTTGAATCAAAACCACCACTCAAATCACTAGTTACGTTGCCATATAAACTAACTCTACCTTCGACAGCAGTTAATAACTGTTCGCGCAACTGTTCAGATGCCTCATCCAAGCTAGTGTATTCGGGTGGTGCATTCCAATACCGTTTACAAGTCGGTTTACCTGAGGATATTTGTAAGTAATGACCAGGGGGAATCATTTGTACATTACTAAAAGGAGAGCGATTTTGCACTAGGTTTTGTGCTGTAATACCCACCAAAGAATTTGCAAGCCAGCACAAATCTACTTCCGCTTTAATTAATTGTTGTAGGGGAACACCCAAGGAAGAGTAAACAATACAAGAATCATACTCTGTATAGAATACTGGTCTAAGTCCAGCCACATCTACAAAAACATAGGTGTCAGCCTCCTCTTGAACAATCAGGTTATAGTTACCGGGCAATCTCATCAGTCGGCTATAGTCGTGCTTTTTAACAGCATTTTGGAATAATTCAACTAAAGTCTCATAAGGTGCTAAACAAGTACCAATTATAGCTAGTCGAACAGACTCTTCAAAAATTGTGATGATTTGCGGTTTTCCCCAAGAACCACATACCCAAAAAGGATTCGCTCCGTCCCAAAGCATTTCCCCATTAAGTGGTTTAGGGAGGTTTACGAAAGAACTATCAATTTGTGATGAAAATCCACAAAACCAGCGTTTCATATATTTTTTTTTGTAGCTATTCGCTAATTTTTTATCCATTACTATAAATTTAAAATATGAAAACTAATAAAACAAGGCTTTACAGTTTTTTATAAAGACGTAACTTTCAGAGTTATGTTTTTTTAATTTTAGTTATATTTTAATAACCATCAATAAGTAAAATTGTAGTGCGGGCATCTTGCCCGCCTCAAGTAGCAAGCAAGATGCCGCCTCAAGTAGCAAGCAAGATGCCGCCTCAAGTAGCAAGCAAGATGCCGCCTCAAGTAGCAAGCAAGATGCCGCCTCAAGTAGCAAGCAAGATGCCGCCTCAAGTAGCAAGCAAGATGCCTGCCTCAAGTAGCAAGCAAGATGCCTGCCTCAAGCAGCAAGCTGTCCGGCCCGCCTCAAGTAGCAAGCAAGATGCTTGCACTACCTATAGTTTTCGTAAATCCTTTAAAGTAGGCGAACTTACATAAGATTCTGCTTGCATGTTGTATAACTTTGCATATGTACCTTGATTATTTATAAGCGCCTCATGTGTACCGTATTCTATAATTCGTCCATCTTGTAAAACAGCAATCGTATCAGCCATTCGCACAGTGCTAAAGCGATGTGAAATTAAAACACCAGTACGTTCTAGCATGAGTTGAGCAAAATGACTATAAAGTTCATATTCAGCCTGAGCATCCAACGCTGCAGTTGGTTCATCTAAAATAAGTAAATCCGCAGAACGGGAAAACATGCGAGCAGTTGCCACCCTTTGCCATTGACCCCCTGACAAATCAATACCCTGCTCTTCCTCAGCAAACATCCGGCTTAACTCGGTCTCATAACCTTGGGGTAAACGCATAATATCATCATGAATGCTTGCTTGTTGTGCCGCTTGCTGTATGCAAGTAATATCATCAATTTTAGCTAAATTCCCTAAACCTATATTCTCGCGCACTGTCAAATCATATCGCATAAAGTCCTGGAAAATAGTACCAATTCTTTGACGATATTCACTCGGTTGAAATTCGCGAATATCAATTCCATCCCACAAAATCTGTCCTTCAGATGGGTCATATAACCGAGTTAGTAACTTAACTAAGGTGGTTTTCCCAGCACCATTAAGTCCCACCAAAGCCAAACAACTACCAGCAGGAATCTTTAAATTGACATCGCGTAATATCCAGGGTTGCTGTTCGCTATAACGAAAAGAAACATGACGCAATTCTAACCCAGATGAGAGTTTTGGCACCAACTGTGTAACCGATTGAACAGGTAATGCAGGTGGTAATGCTAATAAGTCTTGGTAATAGGAATGGAAAAGTATACTCTCATTAATACCAGCAACTCCAGAAATAAATTGACTTAAAGCATCTTGAACCGAACTAACCGCACTTACATATAAGGTAATATCACCTAACGTAAGCTTTCTACTAAATGCAGCAAGCACTACCATAATAAAGGCTATACTCGCTACAACACTAGAAAAAATACTTAAGCCCAACTCCCAACGTAACTCCCGTTGTTGTTGTTTTCGCTCTGCTTGATGAACCTGTTTATATAATTTAAGCAGTTTATGGAGAAAATATTGTCCCAGTCCGAAAAGGCGTACTTCCTTTGCAGCTTGTACACCAGCAAGTAAAAAGCTGTAATAAAACTTACGACGTTCCACGGGGCTAAGTTCAAAAGCAAGTCCAAACCGTTGCTGTCCTAATTTCAACTGCACAAGTAGTTGAGGGAAAGCCGCAAACAAAACGAGGTTAGCCAAAAAGAGATTGAACGAGAACAAGACACCAACAAAACTCAATAAAGTCACTAGACTTTGAATTAACTCTGTGAGAACATGCAGTGTCTGCTTAGAACTTTGCTCAGCACCTTCTTGAGCAAGACGAATCGTATCATAAACTTTAGGATTTTCAAAATGTGCGATTCCCTCAAAACGATTTATTTTTTGGTAAACAGTTGACTGAATTAGCACCGTCAGTCGTCGTCCGAGTTCGGCATTTAGGTAATTGCTCAGGTTGGGTAGCATTGCCGTAGCAACCATTAACATTGCCTGTACAACAAGCAACCAAATTAATTGCTCTTTCGACATTCTCCCACCAACCAGTAATTTTGCTAATCCATCAAATAACACTTTAGTTACCCAAGCATTTGCTAGAGGGATTAGTCCTTGAAAAATTGTAATAATAAAAGTCCCTATACAAGCGGTCGGATATGCTTGCCATACCAGCTTAAGCATGTGGAATATAGATAGGAGAAATCGCGGTCTATGTTTAAGCTCGTCTAACATCACTAGTTCCCCTCAGTTGCTGTAGGCTATCCAAATCAGAGTGAGGTAATAATTTCAATACAGCTATACCTGTTATAGCAGACAGAGGTATTGGTCCCACTGCTAAAGAATCCATACTAATTAGTCCATCTCCACGCAAAAAGCAATGGTTTTCTGGCACTTTCCAAACTAAATTTCCTTCTTCGTCGCAGTGCGATCGCAATTTTGTTTGCATAAACTCATGCAAGCTGGATATGGGAATACACACCGTATCCCCAGGTAAACCAACGATGCGTTTAATAAATTTGGGACAGCTTGACTCAAATGGTATGTTTTCTCGGTCTAACTCGCTTATAGTATCAATATCTAAAAATTCGTCTCCAGAAGACGGTACTTCTAACTCATTGATATTACCAATTACAATTTGCCCTTTACGTAACCAAAGATGTGGTAAGAGATTAAAGCTGAGTAAACGGTCAGCTTCCACAAGCGTTGGGAACATACTGTCACCATGTACTGTAGTGATAGTGAAATTCAATCTCACAAAAGCAATTATCACCAAACATACAATAACTAAAATAGTCACTAGTTGTATCGACATGAGAATAGTTTCCTGTTTTTGAGAAAGACCTCTGGAGGCTCTGCAAACCTCAGAGGTCAGTAGGTTGGGTTAAAGATTTTTACAGGTCTCTAGCAGGATACATAGAATGATGATGTTCTACAACCAAGCCAACCGCAACATCTTTCCTTACAGAATTTTCGACGACGTATGCATGAAAAGCAGGTTCTCCAACAAAATGCAGCAGCATTCTCGGATGGTAAAAAGTAGCCCAGTAGTTTGTCAGCTACATTCGTGAAAAAATTGTTCGTTAGGTTATTCATGATTTTCTCCTGTTTGACTTTGTTTTATGATTCTTGTTTTGGTACATTACATTCTGGTCATTTCTTCAAAACATTCATTAAGCATCACCTCCTTTACTGAATTCAGCTTCATATTAAACTATTGCCAATACTTGCATCAGTTGCTCCTCCCATCCAGGTTTAAACACACCAGCGGCTGCTACATGACTATCATGGTTAATTATGCAGTAAGAGGGAGTAGCAAGAGCTTTGTAGTCACTAGCGAATGAATTACTTTCGTTGGGAGCAATCAGAACAGGTAGTGCCACATTATGCTTTTTCACAAATGTTTCCGTTTCCGCTTTATCCCCATCGGTATTCACTAGCAACATTTCTACACCAGCTTGCTTAGCTTTAGCAGCAAGAGCATTAAGCTTTGGTATTTTCTCCAAACATGGACTACAGTGAGGTGAAACAAAGATAAACGAAACTACTTTATGAGCATAGTCAGCAAGCGTCACAGTTTCACCAGTTAATTTTTGTGCTTGAAAATCAGGTGCTGAAATACCTTTTTCTAACCCCACATCCATGTCAGCAAAAGCAGACAAGTTTGTTGACATATCATTGAATCTACGAATAAGAGCAATAGTTAACAACAGATTCAATAACACAACAATCCATAATAAAACTGAATTAGCAACCCAAATTCGTAACATAAATTCGTACACCTCTTGGTAATTTGATTGATTATTTAGTTGGTAATTTGATTGATTATTTAGTTGGGTTGAAATAAACGGTAAATTTCACCTAATTGCGCCCAAATGATAAAAAATGCTAGAGATACAAATCCTGTAATTCCGAAAGTTAAAGGCGTAATTGGATATGTTAATTCTGGCTTTGTAGCTAAGCAAGCACCACCACAAGAACATAATAAAAAACCAAAGTTACGTAATAAATCTGCTTGTGAAACAGTATGTTGACTTGCTCCAAAACAATTGCAATTGACTTGAATATTACGAAACAAAACCGAAGCTAGAGCAACTGAGAAAATAACTAACAAAACCGAAGCTAATGAAAAAGCAATTACCTGCCATCTAAACAAAAAGAGTACAACAAGTAATTCACTGATTAAGACAATTGTGGCTACTAACGGTGTGAATAACTTGGGTAAGAGCTGAAATTCGCGTACCGAATTTGCGTATTGTGGAAAACTTTTTATTTTAGAAAGAGAAGATATCAAAAATAAAAAGCCCACTACAAGTTTACAAAAGACTAACAGACATGTGTACTGCATTTGGATTTTCTCTATGTTAAAAATCTCCTATTTCTTAATTCAATTTCAATTTATTCACAATTGAATTATCTTGATATTCTCTTATATATATAATGTGACATCTAATCTAAAATTTCAAGTAGTTGCAATTTGTTTTTTACGCATAACTAAAGGAGTTATGTTTTCATTATTTCAATTTTTTATTAGTATCAATTTCTTCGTGTCCTTTGTGCCCTTCGTGGTTAATTTATTCTCCTACAAGATACAGGAGTCAACAAAGGGCTATAAGAACTAGTGTCAGAATTTGCGATTAAAACAACTTCCCCTTTATTGTCCAACACCCAACCAGTGGCTTCTATGATAGGTTCTACGGTCGGAACAGTTATTTTACTGATATCAGATGAACTATTGCGGTTTACAGTGCTTGGATAAAGAGTAATTAAATCTACCTCTACAGCATCAGTATTAAGAGCTTCACCTGGATTAGGAGGCAAACCACCGCGTCCGGTAATAATAAATTCGCTCTTTGCAGTAGTTCCACCAGTAGTACAGCCCTGCGCCACCTTAGTATCAACTGGTACAGTTGGCAACTCAATTAAGCCACTATTGGGGTCAACTTCAGGTGCATTGAGTTCTGTAGTACCACTTAATTCAGGACTAGCCCCAGTAACGGTGATGTCACTTGTTTTATCAGATTCCACATTTCGGAATTTGATGCCAAACAGACCTTCCGTGTTGATTCTTATTTTTCCTCCCCGAAAGTCGGTAGAATCAGCCCTAATATCGCTATTTTCAATTGCCGTTAATAGGTCTGTATTAATATTGATGTTTCCACCGATAACATTTTCACCTCTTGCGTTGGTAACAATATTACTATTACGGCTCATTATCAAATCTTGTGAATTAATATTAATTGTCGCCTGCAGCCTATTAGACTCAACTTTAGCACTGCCTGTGCTAGCGTTAAGTAAACCATTGTTGTTTAAACGGATAGAACGAGCATTTAATGCCATATTGCCAGCGGTTCCTGTTCCGGAACTCTGCACCGTCACTGTAGCTCCATCTCGCACAAGTAAGGTATCAGTTTTAATCATCAAATCTCCTGCATCCCCTGTTGAGTTTGACTCTGTGGAAGCAAACAAGCCACTGGCAGACTGATTATTGGAACTTCTACCAATCAGTTGTACATCCTGGGCATCAATAGTTAAATTTCCCCCCTTGCCCGTAGCAAGTGTACCGTTACCCACCTGTGCCCCATTTTTGACTAACAAGGTATTAGTTTTAATCGTTAAATCTCCCGCATCCCCTGTTGAGTTTGGCTCTGCAGAAGAAAACAAGCCACTGGGAAACTGATTATCAACGCTTTTACCAATAAGTTGCACGTCAATAGCATCAACGATTAAATTTCCCCCCTTACCCGCACCAGCTGTACCGTTACCCACCTGTGCTCCATCTTTGATTAATAAGGTATTAGTTTTAATCGTTAAATCTCCTGCATTACCTATTGAGTTTGGCTCTGCTGAAGTGAGCAAGGCACTGGCAACCTGATTATTGGAACTTCTACCAATCAGTTGTACATCTTGGGCATCAACCGTTAGAAAACCTCCCTTGCCCGTACCAAATGTACTAGCAATCACCTGTGCCCCATCTCTGACTAACAAAGTATTAGTTTTAATCGTCAAATCTCCGGCATCACCTGTTAAGTTTAATCCGGAAGCAGCAAACAAGCCAGTAGCGAGAACCTGACCATCGACGGTTTTACCAGTCAGTTCAATGTTTTGGGCATTAACGCTTAAATTTCCCCCCTTGCCCGCATCACTAGTACTAACGCTCACCTGTGCCCCATCCTTAACTAGCAAAGTATTAGTTTTAATCGTCAAATCTCCTGCATTCCCTGTTGAGTTTGACTGTGCGGAAGCAAGCGAGCCACTAATAAGTTGCATGTTTTGGGCATCAACGGTTAAATTTCCCCCCTTGCCCGCACCACTAGTACTAGCACTTACCTGTGCCCCATCTTGAACTAACAAGGTATTAGTTCTAATCGTCAAATCTCCCGCGTCCCCTGTTGAGCCTTGCACAGTTCGAGCAAACAAGCCACTGGGCAAACCATCAGTATTTCTACCAATCAGTTGCACGTTTTGGGCATCAACGGTTAAATTACCCCCTTTACCCGTAGCAAAGGTAGCAGCAATTACAGCCCCATCATCAACAAGCAAAGTGTTTGCACTGATATTGACATCGCCCCCCTGTCCATTTGCTTCTGTTACGTTAAAAATGACACTCCCATTGTTCAGAGTAATTCCTCCCGTTGCATTAACCTGAATATTTCCTGCCTTATTATTATTAGAAGCCAGTCCAGTCTCTATGCCTGCAAAAAGAAAACTTCTTTCTGTCATCTCTAAATTCCGGGCATTAACAGCGATACTACCACCATTACTAGCTGTAACTTTTACGGACGCACCATTACTAAGGGAAATATTACTTCTTTCGGCGCTATCAGGAAAACTCAAGCTCAGATTATTTCCATCATTATTTAAGCCAACTATTCCCGCACTTGTTAACCCACCTAACTCAATTCGTCCACCAAAAGCATACAAACCTCCAGCATTCATATTGATATCACCCCCAACCAACAGCAAACTCTTGCCATCTAGTACGCGCAAACCCCTTGCTATGGAATCAGAAGATTGATTCCAACCAGAGTCTGTAACTGAGTTATTTTCGATAGATGCTGCACGAACTTGGTTAAATAGCAAAGCAGAAGGATTAATTGTCAACAGTGGAGGAGTATTCGGATTTGTTGCACTGAAAAAATTGCCCTTACCAAACTCAATGGCATTAGCTGTACTCGCAACAAAAGAACCACCAATATTTAAAGAAGCATTACCACCAAAAACAATACCCGACGGATTAATTAGAAACAAGTTAGCTGTTCCGTTGGCTTTAATTATTCCATTAATGTTAGAGACAGACCCACCCGTGACTCGACTAAGAATGTTCTGAATATCTGTAGCATTATTAAATATTGCAGCACCACCCCTTGGGACAGAAAATTCCCCAAAACTATGGAACAGGTTGCTTCCTGCTTGGGTTCCCCCAGTGATATTAAAGATGTTTCCCTCTCTCCGCACATTGGAGTTATTAGGTAAAGTACCATCCGGTGTAATTTGAGCGTTCGCACAATTATTACTCCACAGGTTTGCACTACATATTGCAATACCTATAAACAAGCCCCAACGATTACTTATCTGGAACATTTGCATAATTCAAGTTGGCTGTTGGCTGTTGACTGTTGACTGTTGACTGTTGACTGTTGGCTGTTGACTGTTGACTCTATTTTTCAGATAGGATTGCTATATTAGGGCTTGAAGTTTAGTTAATGCTTTTGCTAATCTTTGTTTATTACTTCTCGGTTCAAAACATTAGAGGTTCTGCTATTTTTTACAAAGCTTAACGATAAAATATTAATCCGAAAACGAGTACTTTTGATACACAAACTCAACATTCAACTACTTACGTATAAAAAACTAATTTTTAAATATAATAGTCTCAAAATTGACAATTCTAATAAAACCTATTTCTAGTCCTCTTTAGAGGACTTTAGCTTTTAGACAGGGAATTTATTCCCTGGCTATCGTGGGAAGGGGTGGTAGTATTTAAGTAAATATAGTTATGATTATGACATGAATTTTTAGTGGTGCAATATGTCAGTTAAGAAGATTAAATGCATTGGGCGTTGAGGTTGCAATCGAAAGCGAGGACAAGCATATGCACAAAAAACGTTTAGTAACCTTAATGCTACTATTAGCTTTGTTTTTGGGAACAGCGATATTACCAAGTTTCGCCCATTTACCTGAGCAAAAGACTATTGTGCAGAATATAAAAGTACCTCAGCAACTAGACCAACAAGGCAGGAAACTCTACGCAACCGGATATTTTTCCGAAGCTATTACTGTTTGGCAACAGGCTGCTGCTAATTTCCAAGCCGTCGGTGATAAATTACAGCAAGCGATGGTGTTAAGTAATTTATCATTGGCTTATCAGCAATTGAGTCAATGGAAAGAAGCCAAGAGTGCGATTTCTCAAAGTCTAAATTTATTAGAAAATTTGGATAATCCATTGGATAATTCAAAGCAGCGTTCGCAAATTTTCGCTCAAATTTTGGATGTACAGGGACGTTTGCAACTCTCATTATCACAACCGGAAGCAGCGCTAAATACTTGGAAACAAGCGACTAATATATATAGTCAACTAAATGACAAAGCTTCCGTTAATCGCAGTCGCATTAACCAAGCGCAAGCTTTGCAAAATTTAGGGCTTTACCGACAAGCTGAAAAAATATTAGCTGAGACAGGACAAGCCCTTCAAAAAGAACCAGACTCTTCTTTGAAAATTACCGGACTGCGTAGCTTGGGTAATGTTCTTCGTGTCATTGGTGATTTAGAAACATCCCAGCAAGTTTTGCAGCAAAGTTTACAAGTAGCACAAGCATTGTCTGATTCCGAAGCTATGGGTGATGTGCTTTTGAGTTTAGGCAACACAGCCCACGCACAAGGAAACATATCAGCCGCTATCAAATATTACCAGCAAGCAGTTAGTATTTCACCAACCGTACGTCTTCCAGCACAGCTAAAGCAACTGAGTTTATTGCTGGAAAATAAGCAAATAAGTGCTGCTCAAGCGTTAGTACCAAATATTCAATCTCAAATTAATAATTTACCCACCAACCGTATAGGGGTTTATGCTCGGATTAACTTAGCAGAAAGTTTGCTAAAGTTATCAGCAATTAATAGTAGTCAACAAAATAATAATCAACAAAATAACAATCAACAACCAATAACAGATATTGGAAAGCTACTAGCAAAAGCTGTTCAACAAGCAAAAACCCTTGGTGATAAACGCGCTGAATCTCAAGCCTTGGGGTGGTTGGGGAAAGTTTACGAACAAAATCAGCAGTTTTCTAATGCAAAAGACTTGACTCAACAAGCTTTACTTATAGCTCAGAGTATAAGAGCGTTAGATATTACCTACCAGTGGCAATGGCAGCTAGGACGCTTACTAAAGCAACAAGGAAATAACCAAGAAGCAATTGCAAGTTACACTGAAGCCGTTAATTCTCTCCAATCTCTCCGTAGTGATTTAGTAGCCATTAGTTCAGAAGTTCAGTTTAATTTTAGGGAAGAAGTAGAGCCAGCATATCGTCAATTGGTCGATTTACTTTTAACAACATCCGTAAACACTGGCAATACAAATAATAGTAATAGTCAAAAATATATCCTCAAAGCTCGTGAGGTAATTGAGTTACTTCAGTTAGCGGAACTGGATAACTTTTTTCGTGAAGCTTGTTTACAACCACAACGTCCAATTGACCAAGTTATTGATACTGAAGACCCAACAGCAGCAGCCATTTATCCAATTATTTTGCCAGACCGACTGGAAGTTATCCTAAAGTTACCTGGCAAAGCTCTGCGCCATTACACCACTATGGTTAGCCAGAGCAAAGTCGAAAGTACACTGAACGAACTGCGTCAAAATCTTACCACACCTCATACTTTGCGAGTTGCTCAGTCTTTATCTAAACAAGTGTATGATTGGCTGATTCGACCTACAGAAGACGAATTGACTAAAAATCAGGTGAAAACCTTAGTATTTGTACTCGATGGTGTTTTACGCAATATCCCAATGGCAGCTTTGTATAATGGTAAACAGTACTTAGTGGAAAACTACAGCATTGCTTTAACCCCAGGTCTAAAGTTAATTAACCCCCAAAGATTGCAAAAGCAACAATTAAAGGCGATAACTGCTGGAGTCAGTGAACCACGTGGAGGATTTTCGGCACTACCTAACGTCAAGCTGGAATTAGCAGAAATTAAGTCTCAATTGCCTAGCGAAACACTTCTTAATCAAGAGTTTACCGCTCAAGCTTTGCAAAACAGCGTCGGTTCACAGCCTTTTCCCGTAGTACATTTGGCAACTCATGGTCAGTTTAGCTCCGAGGCAAAGAAAACATTTATTGTCGCTTGGGATAAACGCATTTATGTCGATGAACTGGATAACTTACTCAGAACTAGAGACATCAGTCAACCTGAAGCAATTGAACTACTTGTTTTGAGTGCTTGTCAAACAGCTGCTGGAGACAACAGAGCGGCTTTAGGTATTGCTGGTGTCGCTATACGAGCTGGGGCACGCAGTACTTTGGCTTCTTTGTGGAATTTAGATGATGAGTCTACTGCTTTGTTAATGAGCCAATTCTACCGAGAATTAGCTACCAAGAAAATACCTAAAGCTGAAGCGCTCCGTCGTGCTCAATTAACTTTGTTAAAGAATCCTCAATATAGACGTCCGTTGTTTTGGGCACCTTATGTTTTATTGGGTAATTGGCTCTGAAGCAAGATTTTCTAAGCTATAGCGGTTCCCGCTCTGGTGAAGTACACAAGGGCGGTTCGGGATGCCCACCCCACAATGCTTTACTAATGTAATATGTATCTCACTCGACTGAGAAGCGCTATAATAGATTGCAACAAAGCATGGAAATCTTCGACCTTGGCTTGGTATTTAGCTTTCAACAGTTATAAAGTCGCATTAAAAATTTGTTGTGCGGTCAGGTTTAGCTCTGGGAATACAGTAGAAATAATGCGCTCGGACTCCCTAAATTGAGAAACCTGATATTCGTCATCAACTAAGTTATAAATTGATAAAGTTGGTTGTTTTGGGCTACCGATATATTTAACACCACCCAACCCAAGATAATCTACAATCCAATACTCAAGTATTTTTAGTTCCTCATACTCACCCATCTTTTTATAATAGTCATCGCGCCAATTTGTACTAACTACTTCAACCACTAAGGGGATAGAAGCACCACTCTGAACAGTAGAATATTTTGCCCAAAGTTCTTCTGTTTTTAAAGCCGGTTTATTAAGTACTAATACATCTGGAGAGTAAGCGGAATCACTAGTGGCAGATTGGACTAATGCAGTTTTGGGAATTGAGTAAGGTAATTTTAAACGTTTGATTTCCGAGGAAATTTCAATATTTAAAAATCCTGCAACATCTTCATGGTCTCCAGTTGGCTGTGACATCTCAACTATTGCCCCATTATGTAGTTCGTAACGTTTATCTGAATTTTCTGGAATCCACTCCAAAAATTCTCGAACTGTTATTGGTTTGAATAATGCTTGAGTCATATTACTCCTTTATATATTCACCATCTTAGCAATCCCCGCATCCGTCACATGTAAAGGAAGATGAACGCGGCTAGCAATTACGACAACGTTTTCAGGAGTTAATTAGAGTCTCGTATTAGTTGCATCAAAAGCACAGTGGATGAGTCACGGTATTAACAGCATAAAAACCGTAGCTTAATCCATTTAATTGGTTCAGAAAAGGCAGAGGGCATATATTTCCCCGATTATTCCTAGTTCCGTCCTAGATTTCTCAGTGCATTTCCACGACCATCCCAAGCATCCTGATAATCGGGTTTAATTTCTATAGCTTTATCGTAGGATGCAACAGCTTCTTCGTATCGTCCTAAATTGCTCAGCGCATCTCCCCGATTATACCAAGCTTCCTCATCATTGGGTTTAATTTCTATAGCTTTATCGTAGGATGCAACAGCTTCTTCGTATCGTCCTAAATTGCTCAGCGCATCTCCCCGATTATACCAAGCTTCCTCATCATTGGGTTTAATTTCTACAGCTTTATCGTAGGATGCAACAGCTTCTTCGTATCGTCCTAAATTGCTCAGCGCATTTCCCCGATTATTCCAAACAAATCCCGCATATGTCCACCACTCATTAAGCAAAGATGATTTAGAGTTTCTGGACTATCAAACACTGATGGTAAATCTAATCCATTTACTTTATTATCTAATGTTTGTTCTAATTTTGGCTCGATTAATCTCACTCGCTGACAAATCAGTTCTCGCAATTTATTAAGTCCAACTTCGTTAACGCTACCATCACGATTTCGTACCATCATCATCGGTACTACGTCAAGTTTATGATAGCTAGCTTCAATATTATTCACCACATCTGAGTATACAATATCAATGGGTACAGTGTAGATAACATGACATTTTAATCCCCGTAACATCTCGCTACGGTTTAGATAGATTTCTTCATAGTTGCTTCGTTTCCCTTCTTCTTGAACTTCAACAATTCTGTCTAAATTATCAGCAATTACGACTAACCCTTTATTTCCCCCTTTTAGTAAAGATTTTTGAGCTTGCTGAATAAAATTATTTAGCGCTTCAACCAACGAAGGTGTGTTAGCATTTATTTTTTGACGCAGTTCCCGTCGCTTATCGGGAATAGCTTTGATTGTGGCTGTAATCTTAGAAAATTGGGAAATTTGCTGTTCTAGACTTAACCCTTCAAATGATATTGGCGTAAGCATCAAATCTTTGAAAGATTCCCAGCGTGACTCCATCCATTCTAATAGCGGGTTATGATTTTCTATTTTAACTGCTTCTATCAAATGCCGAGTACAAGCCATTACTATATCAGCATACTCCACATCCTCTGGTTCAATATCTTGGTCATCTACCGCAAAGTAAACAACAAAGTATCCTTTTTGTTCCAGGTATTCTTTCAAACGCAATAACTCTGTGGATTTACCAGTTCCCCTATGTCCTGAACAAAGCTGACAAGTAGGCTGATTAGAAAGTATTATTTTCTTCCCCAACTCTTGAAATACTTCCCAATTACCCCTAACCTCTCGACAATCGACATACGCTTCTTTCGATGCTGTCTCGAAAGGATTGAAGGAATTGTAGATTTCTGCAAGCAAATCTAATTTCACAAGCAACCTCAGTCAATATGGTTATCGAGTGTATGCTAGCAAATTTATTGCGTACAATAAAATGATTTTTACAATCTGTGTAGTTTTACTTAGAGACTTCCAAAATATAATTTATCCAATGAAAGTAGTGCGAGCATCTTGCTCGCTTGTTGTCGATAGTGAGCATCTTGCTCGCTTGTTGTTGATAGTGAGCATCTTGCTCGCTTGTTGTCGATTGCGAGCAAGATGCTCGCACTACAGTTGGTGATTGGATATTTTTTATTTGTAAGTCTCTTGGATAAATTAGGCTTACTCTCCAACTAGAGGTTGAGCCGAGATAAAGGCGCTTAACGGAAATAGAGGCTGTTAGCGGAGCGTGCAGTTAAAAATTCATCGATTCTGACTTTGCGTAAATCAATACAATTCGCTGTTTGAGGGAGTTTGTCTGCTTTGTTAACTGCTTCTACTATTACAACGTCTGGTATAGGTTTTAACATAAAAAGCTGATGGAATTTATAACAACTATATCTGTAAACTATCTATTTCTCTAAATTGTGCTTTTTGATTATTTCATGGTTTTCAGGCTTTTTTAGCCAATCACAAACTGCTTCAGTAAGTGCATCACTGAGGTTTATATCTTTTAATACGGCTACTGCTCTGAATAACTTGCTTATATTGCCAGGAACATATCCCCGCAATTCTTTTTTATCACTCATTATTTACCTTATACGCTATGGCTATCAGTATTGTGACACAGTTAGAGAATAATTATGCTTTTATGCTTTTGCGCGTTTACGCATAAAATAGTATAATTACAATATTGCTCGTTTGGTACTGGTAAATGTACCAATATCGAAATTAATCAGGGGAGCTTCCGTGCAAAGAAATATTTATTTGACCAAGGGTTCTGATAATTCAACTGTAGAGGCTACCATCGTCAATTTGGCTACCAAGCATGTTAATGATTTTGAAAATCAATGGGTTGAATTACTTAAACAATACGAACAACAAGATAAATTTTGGGATTTGGAGATAAAGCTTAGAATGATTTCTAGGAACGACAATTACGAAGGGTATGCAGTTGAGTGTGAAAACCAAACTGAAGGTTTACTAGTTCTTGAAACTCAAATGCATGGTTCTCAAATGACACCCAGACAACGCCTAATTTATATTTATTACATAGCTACGGCACCGTGGAACAGAGAAGATGTGCAACGTCCACCTAGACTGAGAGGGGTTGGAACGTCATTGTTGTTATTTACAAGAGAAAGAAGTTTAGAATTAGGTTACTCTGGTAGAGTTGGATTACATTCGTTACCAGGATATGAAAAGTTTTATGATAATCGTGGAATGTATGATTTAGGCTCCGATGAAGATGTAGATGAGTTAGTATATTTTGAGTACGGTTTGTGGCGTCAACGGTTACAAGGGAATGATAATTAAAATGGATAATCAAAAAGAACAGCACTATTCAGTTTCTAATCCCCTTGATTTGCTCCTTGACTCTGAGTATATGAAACAAGCCATTGCAGACGAGACTTCTGTTGGAGGTAGTATTGGTGCGGGATTAGATTGGGGTCCGAACATTGGTAAACTATTGTTTGATGTTACATTATTAGGACGCCTGACGACTTTGCGTATATCACTTAACAAGGAAGCCCGTCTAACAATCGAAGCTTTAAATTTAGGAGAAAAAACTAAACTCATTTCACGTGCAGCAAGAGAGCGTATTAAAGAAAAATTACTTTTCCCCACACCAACAGCAATTCCTCATATAAAATCTGTTTTAGAGCGGGATAATTTATACGACGCTCAATATATCTCTGACCGGGAAATTTTAAAATTTTTACTCAAAGTAATTCTTACCGACCATGATAGAGAAATTATTGCAGAGGGTGGTAGTAACTCTGAACGTTTTCAAATTATAGCTGAGCTTTGCTTTGATGAAGTCGTCTCACAATTATGAATTCGCGTTCAAAGCAACTTAAACAATGACTCTCCCAATACCTAATTGTTTTCATCGTCAGGTTCCGGCATAATTTTATCCAGCCTATCATTAGCATCCTTCGCAAGATGGATACAGCGAACGCTGGAAACCAAACCACCAGCAGCAATTACACTCCCGGACGGGATTTTGTTGAACCAGGGAAATCATTGTGAATACCGAAAATGTGAGCATTCGTTCTATTTCTTGGTCAGAATATTGTTCTATTCGTCCACAGTTGTACACCAAAGAAGCTATACTATTTGACCCTGATAAGCCAATTCTTACAGAAGAACAAGAAAAAGAGTGGTGGGATAATTCAGTTTGTAAGGGAAAGCATTTCGTCTGGGGTATATTTGTGGATAACTCAGTTTTATGTGGAATACAATGTGCTTTTTCGTTTTCAGAAGACATGTCTGAATGTGAAACTGGACTTACCATTTTCCCATCAACAAATTGGAATAAAGGAATTGGAAGAAAATCGACTAAGCTATTGATGAATGAGTTGTTTAAGATTACCTCTTTGAAGGCTATTAGGGCTGAAACGAATATCTTAAATATTGGAGCAATTAAAATATATGAGACACTGGGTTTTACAATAAAGGAGAAAAAGAAAGAAGATTCTGTGGAATGGGTTATCCTGATATACAGTATTTAGGGATAAGGAATAATAAGGTATTGAGCCGATTCCGGAAATGATTATACTTTTTTTAAATATTATTTCGGAGAAAAGGGGTCAACAAGTAATTTGCGAAATAAATGCGTCGCTACGTTAAAAATTATCCTCTGTTTTTTTTTGCTGTTGCGTACATAAATATTCTATAAGCATCAAAGGTTATTCCTCCCCCAACACCTAAAATTGTAACCACCCGACAAACACTTATTTTATACAACAAAATAAAATCTGATTGCTGCCCATGTATCCCAAACCGCGACTACCTTACCGAATAAACGGAAAATATTGTAATCATTTCCGGAATATGCTGCACTCAGTAAGTATTATATGGTTGTACTCGCTTGGTGTATACTATGGAATCATTAACCATTGGTGCTATTGTTTTCCTGACCTAGTTTGGTAATAAGCTAATTGATTGGGGTATTGAAAAAGCCTATTACACTAGCAAGATTGCTAAAAACTACAAATAATTCACAAGTAAATTTAATAGTAATAATACCACTACCCAGGAGCGCTCAATGCCTTTTAATCTTTTTAACCGCAACAAAGATAATAACTCACAGCCACAAGAAGAAAATACCGTTGCTGACTCACAGTTACAAGCAAAAAACACCGTTACTGGTTTGATTGGATTACCTGGTTATAATAATCCTAGCCGTCGAGCTGATATAATTTTTGTTCACGGACTAGGAGGTCATGCTTTTAACACTTGGCATCCCAAAGAAATTTTAAATCCCCTAATATCTCAGCAAGATTTAGATAACGAATCTTGGCTGTATTGGTTGGGAAAAGACATAAAAGATGTCGGAGTTTGGACTTTTGGGTATGAGGCAAATTTCTCTAAGCTAAATGGTGGAGCTATGTCACAGTTTGACCTGGCTAAATATTTCCTTGAATGCCTAAATAATAAACGCATTGGCAAGGAAAGACCAGTATTCTTTATTACTCATAGCTTAGGCGGTATTTTAGTCAAGAAAGCTCTTTTATACGCTCAGGAATATTCTGATATAAAACCTTACTTGAAAACAGTAAGGGTATAGTGTTTTTAGCAACACCACATAATGGTTCTCATCTAGCAAATTTAGTGAAAGCTTTTGATGTAATTTTACGCACCACAATTAATGTTACAGAACTACAAGCTAATAATTCTTGGTTGCGAGAGTTAAATTCTACTTATAAGCAAAGAGTTGGTAACGAAAGCATAAAAATTGCCGCAAAAGTTTATTATGAGGGACGGGATACACTAGGCTATAAAGTTGTGGATGAATGTAGCGCAGACCCTGGACTTTATAATGTAATGTCAGTTCCAGTACCTTATGCTGACCATATCCAAATTGCAAAACCTAAATGTCCGGAGGATGTCGTTTATGAAGGTGTGAGAAATTTTATTGAAGACAACTTACCACCTCAAAAATTCCTACCCCCTGCTGATAGTAACCCAATTCCAGAGCTAAATTCTCAGCAGAAAATTGCTCCGGAAACAGTGGAAGCTCAACCTGATAACACCCAAAATACTGGAGCTATCGCTAATCATATTGAGAAAATAGGTGTTGTGAACAGCGACACGAAAATTGAAAATCAAAATATCACCCAAAACTTCTGACTGCAGTCGTCCGACCGGGAGCGGATAAAGATAAATCCCCCTAACTTCATACCTTATAAAGGAACTGACCATTTCGTTGGACGGTTAGAAGAACTGGCCGCAATTCACGAAAAATTTAACCAGCAAAAAAACGCGGTCGCAATTTCTGCGGTCGCTGGGATGGGAGGTGTGGGTAAAACAGAGCTAGCGTTAAAATATGCACGCTCCCATGAAGATAATTATCCTGGGGGGATTTGCTGGTTTAGCGTCCGCTCTAGTAATATCGCAACTGAAATTCTCAACTTTGCTAAAAATGACCTGAAATTAGAAATACCACAGAAAGACGACTATCAAGAACAACCCCTGACACTTAAAGAACAAGTACAATGGTGTTGGCGAAATTGGCAACCACCTGAAGGGTTCGTTTTGGTAGTATTTGATGATGTAACTGATGTAGAAAACTTTGCTGATTATTTACCAACAAATCAGCGCTTTCGGGTCTTGATAACAACCAGATTGCGAAATATTGATACTGAAATTGAAGAAATATCTTTAGATGTACTATCACCTGAAGAAGCTTTAAAATTATTAAAAAGCTTGATTGGCGAAAACAAGGTAAATAAAGAGCTAGAAAAGGCTAAAGAGTTATGTGAATGGTTGGGATATTTACCATTAGGTATAGAATTAGTAGGAAGACATGTATCTAAAAAGCCTCCTCACTTTACTTTAGCTAAAATGCTGGAGCAGTTGAAACAACAGCGACTGTATCAAGAAGCAATAAATCCCAAGCAAAAGACTTTAAGTACAGCACAGCTTGGTGTACAAGCAGCGTTTGAATTAAGCTGGTTGGAGCTAGACGAACAAACACAAAAAGTTGCTGCATTGTTAAGTTTATTTGCAGCAGAAATTTTTGCATGGGAGTGGGTAGAGTCTATAACTAATTCCCTTTATTGGGATGAAGATGTTGTTAACACAGCGATTGAGCAACTTTACCAAAGACACTTAGTTAATGGCTTAGAAGAGTCGGATACATATTACTATAAAATCCATACCTTAATTCGCGAATTTTTACAAGAAAAGCTAGCAGCGTTACCAGAAGCTGAGGAGTTTAAAAGAGTGTTAGCGCATTATTTTATAGAAATTGCTCAGTCAATTCCTTATTCAGCAACCCTAGAGATAATCGCGGGAGTAAAAAGTGCAATTCCCCACTTAGCTGTTGTTGCAGAAAATTTGATAGATTCGGTTAGCGATGAAAATTTAATTTGGGCTTTTGTTGGTAATGCTAGATTTTACTCCTCACAGGGTTTGTATGTGCTAGCAGAACCTTGGTATAAGCAATGTGTATTGGTCGTAAAATCTCACTTAGGAGAAAATCATCCCTACTATGCTGGTAGCTTGAACAATTTAGCTGGACTCTACTGCTCTCAAGGAAAATATGAAGAAGCTGAACCGCTTTATATCGAAGCATTGGAGTTAACAAAACGCAACCCTGGAGAAAATCACCCCAACTATGCTACCAGCTTGAACAATTTAGCTGGACTATACGAGTCTCGAGGAAAATATGAAGAAGCAGAACCGCTTTGTATCCAAGCATTGTCTTTAATAAAACGCATACTTGGAGAAAATCATCCGGACTATGCTGGTAGCTTAAACAATTTAGCTGAACTCTATCGTTCCCAGGGAAAATATGAAGAAGCAGAACCACTTTATATCGAAGCATTGGAGTTAACAAAACGCAACTCTGGAGAAAATCATCCGGACTATGCTAACAGTTTGAACAATTTAGCCGTACTCTACTACTCTCAAGGAAAATATGAAGAAACAGAACCACTTCTTATCGAAGCATTGTCTTTAACAAAACGCATACTGGGAGAAAATCATCCGGACTATGCTAACAGCTTGAACAATTTAGCTGAACTCTATCGTTCCCAGGGAAAATATGAAGAAGCTGAACCGCTTTATATCGAAGCATTGTCTTTAACAAAACGCATAACAGGAGAAAATCATCCGGACTATGCTAGGAGCTTGAACAATTTAGCTGGACTCTATCGTTCCCAGGGAAAATATGAAGAAGCTGAACCGCTTTATATCGAAGCATTGTCTTTAACAAAACGCATAACAGGAGAAAATCATCCGGACTATGCTACCAGCTTGAACAATTTAGCTGTACTCTACAAGTTTCAAGGAAAATATGAAGAAGCTGAACCGCTTTATATCGAAGCATTGGAGTTAACAAAACGCAACCCTGGAGAAAATCACCCCAACTATGCTACCAGCTTGAACAATTTAGCTGTACTCTACAAGTCTCAAGGAAAATATGAAGAAGCTGAACCGCTTTATATCGAAGCATTGTCTTTAAGAAAACGCATAACAGGAGAAAATCATCCCGACTATGCTCAAAGCTTGAACAATTTAGCCCTACTCTACGACTCTCAAGGAAAATATGAAGAAACAGAACCATTTCTTATCGAAGCATTGTCTTTAAGAAAACGTATAACAGGAGAAAATCATCCCGACTATGCTCAAAGTTTGAACAATTTAGCCCTACTCTACGACTCTCAAGGAAAATATGAAGAAGCTGAACCGCTTTATATCGAAGCATTGTCTTTAACAAAACGTATTTTAGGAGAAAATCATCCCGACTATGCTAGCAGCTTAAACAATTTAGCTGCACTCTACGACTCTCAAGGAAAATATGAAGAAGCTGAACCGCTTTACACGCAAGCATTGGAGTTAAGAAAACGCATTTTAGGAGAAAATCATCCCGACTATGCTCAAAGCTTAAACAATTTAGGTGGACTCTACGACTCCCAAGGAAAATATGAAGAAGCAGAACCACTTTACCAGCAAGCTCTAATTGTTTGCGAACAGAAGTTAGGTGTTGGTCATCCAAATACAATTACAGTTAGAGCTAATTATGCTGAGTGTTTAAAGTTGATGTCCTATAGAGGATTTGCAAACAATCTTTAGCAAAATAGTTAATGTCTAATTCAGCGAGCACGCTCAAAAAAACCAAAAGTAAAAAGCCAAAAGGTAAAAGAAAACCAAAAGGTTTTAACCCCCAAATTAACTCCTAAAAATTAACCTTTCCCTCCTCCAACCCGGAGCAAATCCCGTGGGTCAATCCAAGTAGTAAACTTTATGCTTATTGTTGTTATGGTTTCCATCTATGTGATGTAAATGTACTTTTCTTGAAGAATCTTCAAAATAAAATTTGCCAAGTCAGCTCGAAAATCCTCTATACAACTAACTCTTGCTCTGAAGGCTTCGTTGAGAAAAGTGTACAGTTCTGCATGATTTTGTGGCAGGTTGTTATCATGACTTTGGGCATAGCTTGAAATTAAAGCTGCCGTAAAAGGGTTTCTTGCGATTGGAACAATTTTATGCACGCACAACTATAATATTGCGTCCGTTTTTTGTGGTAACAGTTTTAGTTGATAATCGTTCTTGAATTGGTAACGCCTTGGAGCGTCGGTCGAAGATAATCAACCAGCCAAAATTTTCTTCTATTCTAGCTAAATAAGAGTCAATTTGTTCTAAACCAACTTCAACTGGGTCGCCTTTTTTATCTCGCCAAACTTTTAATTCTATTCCTAATGTCGTACTTCCATATCTTAAACATAAGTCCATGCGGTCATTTCCAATTGCATACTCGCGTTCTAGGGTTCCACCTCCATTAACGACGCGATGTAGAAATGCCATTAATACTAAATGAGGCGCTACTTCATGATACCCAGTAGTTCCTAATAAAGGCTCACCATGCTGACACCAAAATTTTATAAATGCTTGTAGCAAACTTTCGGTGTTTAATTCTCCTTTTTCTGTTAGCCAAGTTGGCGATATGTGAGGCAGTGAAGCCATTGGTGTTATTGTTAGTACTCGCGGTAAGATTTCGCGATAAATTGGATTAGCGATTCTTAATCCTCCTTGTGGGTCAATTGTGCATAAACCTAAATCTATAACAAATTGAATATCATCTGGAGGTACATTTCCTAATTCCAAACCAGCTAACATTGGTTCAATAATTGTCTGTACCCTTGACTCTTGAAGCCTTTCTGCAAGTGAGTCTAAATGTGTATCTTTACGAGCAATCAATATTTCCTTGGCTTTTAAAATATGTTCGTGTGTAATTGCGATGCTTCTATCCTCAACCATCTTTTCGACAATTTCTTTTGCTAAAGCATTTACTAACCAAGGTTGACCTTGAGTTAAATCAAATGCCAATGCTGATGCGGATTCAGTAAAAATTTGCCCCGTGTCATCAGTATGTTGCTGGTAAAGCTCTGCTACTTCGGCAGCATTAAAATTTCTTAATGTGAAGGAACCGACTTTAATATTAAATGGACTCGATGTGTTTAATCTCTCACTTCCCCCAGATGCATATTTATAATCACGTACATCTCGTAAACCAATTAATCCTATAGATTGCGGAAAGTTTTTAGGACGACCTCGATACCCTTCACGTAATTGTCGTAAAAATGATATTAATGTTTCATTTTCTAAAGAATCAATTTCATCTATTAGTAATACCACAGGAAGCTTACAATTTTGCGCCCAAGCTCTTAAACTTGCTCTTATCCTTTGTCCAGGCTCTGGGTAGTTCCAAGTGGGAGGTTGCAAATCTTGCGGTAGATTGTCCTCAATTGTATCACGCCAAGTTGGAAGAATTGCGATTTCGGCAGCACCTGGGTCATCTTTATAAGCACTTCCAACTTCTACAGATACCATTACTGCTGCATAATTTCCGCTCGAAGTTAGCTCTTCTGCTAAAGATATCATTGCTGTAGTTTTACCCGTTTGTCGGGGTGCATGAATCACAAAATAGTTACGTTGTTCTATTAGCTGTTTCAAATCTGGCAATCTGTTGCTTGATGCCAGCATGTAGTGAATATCAGCTTGGCAATGACCTGCAGTGTTGAACCAACGAGGCATAACAATGGAGCCTAAATTTGCTGTAACACTGCCCAGTTTAGCGCATATAGTTCGCCGTTCGCAGTAAGTGCTCCTCCCTAGTCGTGAACGCAGTTAAATAACTGGTACTAAATTATTATTCCCCTCAACTCTTCAACTGAATAACTGCTTAAACCCAACTGCGAACCGCGAAATGCACGTGCTGCAAACCCTTTACGTAGAGGTAGAGTAGGCGGTCGTCGAGGAAAAAACATTTGACTAAACAAAGTAAATATTTGTAAAAATTTACTCTCAATATAAATAAGAGTATTCCAAGAAATAAATTATCCAATTGCAGTGCGGGCATCTTGCCCGCTATATGCAGTAAGGGAGCGAGACGCTCCCACTACATTGAGCATTTTTTTATGCAGTAAGGGAGCGAGACGCTCCCACTACATTGGGCATTTTTTTATGCAGTAAGGGAGCGAGACGCTCCCACTACATTGGGCATTTTTTTATGCAGTAAGGGAGCGAGACGCTCCCACTACATTGGGCATTTTTTATGCAGTAAGGGAGCGAGACGCTCCCACTACATTGGGCATTTTTTATGCAGTAAGGGAGCGAGACGCTCCCACTACATTGGGCATTTTTTATGCAGTAAGGGAGCGAGACGCTCCAACTACATTGGGCATTTTTTATTTGGAAGTCTCCTAAAATTTTGTCTATACTGTTAACCAGTACAACAAAGCGGACGCGAGTATCATGGTAGATTGGTTAGTCGTTTGGGGAGCTACCAAAGCATTTGGGGTTTTAGTGACTCCATTCCTCCAGGATTTAGCGAAAGATGGAGCAAAAGACCTCGCTGTAGGTTTTTTTAAAGACACTCTCACCCATCAATTCCGCGAAAAAGACCCGCGTCAGGTTGCGACTGGTCAAGCAATTAAGATACTTTTACAGCGCATACAGCAAGAGTTAAAAATTCGTCATAAAATTCCTGACCCGGAAATTCAGCATTGCGTCTCGGATGTGAAAAAATTTCTTGCTCAAAAGCAGGTACAGGAATTTCTCGGACAACCATTTGATTTAAGCTGCGATTCTTTAGATAGCAACACCCTCAAAAAATACTGGGACGATTTAAAGTTAATATCCCTACCACCTAATTTTAACTGGTCGGGTGTCACGGAAGATTATTTCTTTCAAGTCAAAACAATTCTCGATGACCCCGAATCAAAGGATTTAAGGGATATCCTTCAGTGTCAAAAGCTCGCAGATATTGATAAAGCTACCCAAGATATTAGAAAAAACACTCAAGAAATCGCCGGAATTATTCCAGAGTTTGATTTAATCACATATCAAGAAGCTATTTTAGAAACTTACGAAAAATTAAAGTTAGATAGCTTAGACACGAGCGGATATGCTTACAACGAACTAAAACTGTGGCGCATTTTTACAGAGCAAGATGCACGCGCTGTACATCAATATTTACCCCGCGTTTACGAACTACCTAAAGAGCATTTCCAAAAACTCAAATCCAGCGACCAAATTGAAGCACGCGATTTTAACGAAGAAGAAATCGCCAATCTCAAACGCGGTTATCTGGAACAACCAATTACCCCTGTCCTAGAAATTGTTCGTCAAAAGTCTACTTATAAATATACCGTTATTTTAGGCGACCCTGGCTCTGGTAAATCTACTTTATTACAACATTTAGCGGTAACTTGGGCAAAATTATCACCCCAAGAAGCAGCAAAACAAGATATTCCTTTATTAATTGAACTGCGTACTTATGTTCGCAAGCGCGAAAATCAAGAATGTAAAAATTTTCTTGATTTCTTCCATAACTGTAGCGGTGTTATTCACCATCTTAACCAGCATCTATTACACGAAGAATTAAAAGCTGGTCGCGGTTTGGTTATGTTTGACGGGTTAGATGAAATTTTCGACCCAGCAATCCGCGAAGATATTATTACCGACATTCACCGCTTTACCAATACTTATCCCAACGTCCAAGTAATTGTTACTTCTCGCGTTATTGGTTATAAAGCAGATAAGTTAAAGAACGCGAGATTTTCTCACTTTATGTTACAAGATTTGTCAGCAGCACAAATTCAATATTTTATCCAGCGCTGGCATAATTTAACATATGATAACCAAGAGGAACGACAAAGAAAAAGCGAGCGCTTATCAAGAGGTATTCATAATTCATTCGCAATTCAAGAACTAGCTGGAAATCCGCTATTGTTAACAATGATGGCGATTTTAAACCGCAACCAAGAGTTACCCAGAGATAGAGCAGAGCTATACAATCAAGCATCGCGAGTGTTATTGCATCAATGGGATGTCGAGCGCGTTTTAATTGAAGATAAACGTATTGACCCGAAAACAATTGACGATAAAGATAAGCAATCAATGCTGCGCGAAGTTGCTTATAAAATGCAAACTAGCGCTAAAGGTTTAGCGGGTAATTTAATTGAAGAAGCAGATTTAAAGAAGATTTTAAGCGAATATCTCAGAAATAACAATATTTATCCCGCAGAATCAAGAGAAGTTGCAGTATTGATGATAAACCAACTGCGCGCTCGTAATTTCATGTTATGTTTCGTTGGTGCGGAATATTATGCTTTTGTTCATCGCACTTTCTTAGAATATTTCTGCGCGACTAAATTTGTAATAACGTTCGAGAAAGAGCAAAGTCTTTCTAAAGAACAATTAAAAACAGAAATTTTCGGTCAACATTGGCAAGATGAAACCTGGCATGAAGTGTTACGCTTAATAGCGGGGATGATTGATGCTAAGTTTGTCGGTGAGATTATTGATTACCTCATGAAGCAAAAGGGGGAACGAGAGAATTTTAGCAATATTTTTCTTGCAGCTAAGTGTTTGCAAGAGGTAAGAAATAGGACTGTAATTGCTGAGGTGAGCGAAAAATTATTAAATGAGCTAAAAGGCTTGATTCGTTATGTTATCATTAGGGCTTCGAGCAGTACAATAAACGAAACAGTTAATCAAATTCGTAAAGATGCAATCTCTGCTATTGCTATTACATTTATTGATGACCCTGATACCCTCCCTTGGGTAAAACAACTTGCTACAAAGGATAAAGATAGGTTTGTGCGAAGTACTGCTGTATGGGGATTAGCACATAATTATAAAGACGACCCCGATACCCTCCCAATCCTAAAACAACGCGCTACACAGGATGAAGATATGTTTGTGCGAATTACTGCTGTCAGCGAATTAGCAGGTAATTATAAAGACGACCCCGATACCCTCCCAATCCTAAAACAACGTGCTACACAGGATGAAGTCAGCTTTGTGCGAAGTACTGCTGTAAGGGAATTAGCAGGTAATTATAAAGATCACCTCGATACCCTCCCCTGGCTAAAGCAACACGCTACACAGGATGAATCTAGCGATGTGCGAAGTACTGCTGTAAGGGAATTAACACGTAATTATAAGGATGACCCCGATACCCTCCCAATGCTAAAACAACGCGCTACACAGGATGAATCTAGGGACGTGCGAAGAACTGCTGTCAGCGAATTAGCACGTAATTATAAGGATGACCCCGATACCCTCCCAATGCTAAAACAACGTGCTACACAGGATGAATCTAGCTCTGTGCGAAGTACTGCTGTCAGCGAATTAGCAGATAATTATAAAGACGACCCCGATACCCTCCCCTGGCTAAAACAACTCGCTACACAGGATGAATCTAGCTCTGTGCGAAGTACTGCTGTCAGCGAATTAACACGTAATTATAAGGATGACCCCGATACCCTCCCCTGGCTAAAACAACTCGCTACGCAGGATGAATATAGCCTTGTCCGAACTGCTGTAAGGGAATTAGCACGTAATTATAAGGATGACCCCGATACCCTCCCAATGCTAAAACAGCGCGCTACACAGGATGAAGATAGCCTTGTCCGAAGAACTGCTGTAGAGGAATTAGCATATAATTATAAAGACGACTCCGATACCCTCCCAATGCTAAAACAACGCGCTACACAGGATGAAGATAGCCTTGTCCGAACAATTGCTGTATGGGGATTAGCACATAATTATAAAGATGACCCCGATACCCTCCCAATCCTAAAAATACGCGCTACACAGGATGAATCTAGTGATGTGCGAAGAACTGCTGTCAGCGAATTAGCACGTAATTATAAAGACGACCCCGATACCCTCCACTGGCTAAAACTACGCGCTACACAGGATGAATCTAGCGATGTGCGAAAAATTGCTGTCAGCGAATTAGCTCTTAATTATAAAGATGACCCCGATACCCTCCCAATCCTAAAAATACGCGCTACACAGGATGAATCTAGTGATGTGCGAAATACTGCTGTCAGGGAATTAGCAGGTAATTATAAAGAAGACCCCGATACCCTCCCAATGCTAAAACGCGCTACACAGGATGAATCTAGCGACGTGCGAAGTACTGCTGTCAGCGAATTAGCACGTAATTATAAAGACGACCCCGATACCCTCCCAATGCTAAAACGCGCTACACAGGATGAATCTAGCATAGTGCGAAGTATTGCTGTCAGCAAATTAGCACGTAATTATAAAGACGACCCACTTCTGTTAGAACTTTTAAGCGAGCGTGCTATCAATGACCCCTGTGTGCGCGAGTATGATTTTGAAAGCAACCCCCGCGAAACAGCACTAAAAGCCATCACCCAACTATACCCCAACCACCCCCAAACTTTACCCTTACTACGCGACAGAGCAAAAAATGACCCGGACGAGCAAGTACGCGAATTTGCTCGAAAAGCTATCCGCACAATAGAAAATACCAACCAAAACTTAACTTAAATTCCCTAGCGATAATGTACATTATTCTCACTACCAAAATCATAACCATTCTTATCACTTAAAACCCCGAAAATCCCCACACCACAAACCGCACCATCACCTAACCGCAATCCTACCAAACCTCACAAACCCAGGTCAGCTTGGGGATATTGACGATTATGAGGAGTTTTTGCAGGAACTGGATAGGGTCTGGGAACAGGTAATTAGGGTGTTGGTTCCTGGTGGACGGTTAGTGATTGTGGTGGGAGATGTGTGTGTTGCCCGCAGGCAAATACCAATCAGAATCAAAAGTAACATCTTTACCTTGCAATTTAAATAAAAATAATTTGTCTGATGTACCTCGCTTACTTGCGGAGTGACGTATTATACTTTGCTTGCAGCATTTGCCTTTTCTTTATCCCACTTTTCAATAACTTTCTTAGCATGTTCTATTTCTTCAAAGTCTACACGTACAGTAGCGTTTTCAAATTCTATACCTAACACAGTAATGACTTCGAGGATTTCGACAAAGCTAGCACATTGGTAGTCACTATCCTCGTACTCTTTAACCTTTTGTACCTCGATACCTAATAAGTCTGCTAGTTGTTGATGTGAGAGTGAAGCAGCTATCCTAGCTTTTACTAATGCATCTGGTAGCTTATGAAATGATTCGACTTTTATTTTAATAGACTTACTTTTATCACAATTAATCAATCTTTCATACTCTGCTATTTCTTGCTTGAATTCGTCAACTTGGCTTTGGTATGCATCACGATATAACTGCCATTTTACTGGGTCAGCTTTTAAGCTCTCATTATTATCAATTTCGGCTACTGATTGCTCAAACTTTTGTAACCATTGTTTAGTTGTATTGTATTGCTGCTCGTTTTTTATTATCATGGTGTCCACCGAGTTAAATCTATAGCTATAATGCCTTTGCGGGTATCATTTCTAGTATCTGTTTTATTGGGTAATTGGCTCTGAAGCTAAATTCTCTAAGCCTATAGATTGCAACAGGCTAGTCCAATCAGCTTTTAAAGTACTCCTTTGTTGAACTAGTTGTTGGGCTAGGATAGTTATTGCTTCGTGCCAAATGCCATTAGAGGCATAAATTGCTACTTTCTGTCGTGCTGTGGCTTTCTCTAACTGAGTTTTGATAGTGGGGCTGAGTGACTTTCGTTGCACATTACCTTCTACGTAGCCTAAAATTCCATTATTCTCCTTGCAATAAATATTGAAATACCAACGATACTGTTTATCAACTACGAGGGGTGTGCTTGTGTCTGGTAATTTAAAATTAACTACTCCTGGGGTGTTTTTGAAAGGAATTTTATACTTAGTTTGATTCTCGCTTGAATCTTCTAGCACAAACTCTGCATAGGTAGCGGTTGCGGAATAGGGGATATAGAACCAGAAAGTTGGATGCTCGGAGGTAGTTAATCCCCAGACTACTGGTGGTTTGGTAGAAGTAGAAATTGGGACTATTGCTGTGAGGGGTTTTTGGGCAGTTTTAACCTCTTGGTTGTTATCTCCACAGGGACGACGGCTTCCTGCTTCCCCACGTCTACCTGGCTCTCCTATGTCTGGTGGTGGTGGGGGTGCGGCAAATATTATCGGAGATTGCGCTTTTACTGCTGTGCAGTTAAGAAGTACAGTGCTAATTAGTAAAAAAAGTTTTATTGTTTTCATGGTTATAAACTAAAGGAATATAACGAACCGCCAAGGAGCCAAGGAAGCCAAGTTTAAGCAGTTTAAAAGAGAGATTTCTCTTCCCTTGGCGCTCTTGGCTTCTTGGCGGTTCGATTAATGCTACCTGTAATGACTATTGCTAAAACGGAAGGTACAAAGGGTATCCAAATTCCTTGAATTAGTAAGCCTAAGCAAGAAATGTATAAAATTCCTAGTAAACAGGCTCCCTTAAATAGTAAATATAGGGGCTTTTTACATCGCCAAACCAGTACACCAGACACCGCAGCCCAACCCCACACCCAGAAGACTTCACCCCAAATACCCCAAGCTCTGATTATTGGACGCTCATCTTTTACTGCACTCAGAATTTGGCTGACCATTTGTGCTTGTAAAATTACTCCTGGCATTTCTTCGTAGAATCCCTGAACGCTACTGTAAGGAGTGGGTATCAGGTCGTGTGTACTTTGAGCAGTAACACCAATAAGGACAATACGATTTTTGATATCTTCTGCTTTGATTGTTCCTTTAAGAACTTCTGACAAGGTTACACTAGGCACAATCTCTAGGGGGGAATGATAGGAGCGATAGTTGAGCAAGATTTGATACCCCCAAGTATCTGTTGCTTGATAGCCACCAGTATGAGGTTGCAAGCGTGGAAAAACTATATTTCCCAGTTGTAAATTTCCTTGTTTGTTGTAAGCAGCTGAAATTCCTTCTGCTTCCAAATAATGAAATGCTAAAGTAGCACTTAATGCATAAGGTGTAGTACAAGGTGATGCAGGATTGGGTTTCATTGCTAAAAGATGACGACGCACAACACCATCTGAGTCTTTGACAACATCACTAAAGCCTTGACGCTCTATGGGTACACCGTCTGGGGGAGATATACCAGGATGATTGCTTTGTGAATCGCGAACTTTACAAATCGCGAAAAAATTCTTTTGCGTTCTCATCCTTTTCTCTAAATCCGTTTGTTTTGCATCAGGTGGATAATCTCGGTAAATATCTAAGCCAATAGCTCGTGGTTGATACTGGGAAAGTTTTTCTAAAAGTTGAGCTAGAGCTAAATCCGAGAGTGAACCTTTCCTCTGCTGTTGAATAGGTAGTTGAAAATCTTCTTCCGTAATCTTTACAATTAATAATCGCTGGTCTTGCTTTTCGTTGGGACGTAATCGCATTAGTTGGTCATAAACCTTTAACTCCCATCCTTGGAAAATTCCTAAACGACGTACCCCCATAATGCCAAATGTAATAGCTAAACTTAAAACTAGTATGGTTGACAAGCAATTTCTGGTTTGTGCTTCAAATTTACCTTGTTTAGCATTAAACCAATCTTGCCAGGTAGTTGGCTCAACAGCCGGATTTTGGCAAATAACAGGTAACCAAGTTGCACAGGGAAATTCTTTTTCTAATCCTTGTAACCTTTCCCTTGCTGAGCGTACAGCTATATGTAAAGAAGCTCCACTATAAAATTCTCTGAGAAAATGTCTTAAAAATTCTTGTGCGACTCGGTTTGCAACGGGTTCACGCATAACAATCACTTGAGAAATCTGTAAAGAAGCCAGTGACTCCGCTAATCCCAAACCGTCACAAGAATTAAATATTGCTAATTTTAAACCACGTTCGATAGCTTTGTTTAAAGCAAATTTTAATTGGTCAAGATTTAAACTATCTGTTTTATTTATTTGCAGTACTCCTTTTTCTTTGCTAGAACTATGACCAGCGAAAAATAAAATATCCCAATCTTGCCATAACTGGTCATTTAATTTTTCTAATGATGGCTCAACTAAAAACTCTGTTACTGCTTGTGCTGATAATTGCTCTAAAAAAATCTTATCTAGCTGAATATCAATTCCTTGACTATTACCAAAAATGGCTAATATTTTAACTTTATCGCTTGTTTTTTTGGGAATTCTTTGCTTTGGTTTTTGATACTCCAATCCACTTAATGCTAGTTCTGCGTTGGGATAATCTGTAAAAAATTTCCACAAATGCCAAGGAATCCTTCGCAGTAGGTTATCGTTCGTTTCAATAATAAAACGAATTTCTTGTGAGTAGTTTAATTGCGTCCTTAGTTGTTGGTCAATGTTGCGAAATCCTGGAGAATTTAACCAAATATTGATGTAAGATGACATTTCTCGACATATTTCGCTAAACTCTACAGCCGAAACATTAGTCACGTCCGCTGCTTCTATTTCAATACGAGGATGCCAATCTAAACATTGGTATAATGCTGAATACAAAAGTCGCCAATGTCTGTATAATTCGGCAATTTCTGGAGAAGCAGGTAAACTACCTGTAAATTTCATTGGCTGAGGGTTATTATATTCCCAAAGCTGTGCGGTGACACAGTTAAAGCCATTAAGTAAATCACCATGACCTAAGCTTAATACTACTGTGCGAGCTAAGGATTGGGTTCTTAAGAAAAATGATTGTTCCCGAAGCATCAGTATCTAAATTTTAACTTTTAGATGTAAATTAGATGAAAAAATGTTCTTTTATTGTGCTATCCCCATAATTTATTTCTAGTTGAAAATTCTCTCCTTGTTTACCCCTAAAACGTTTCAATTGAATGTAATTATCTTGACTCCGTGCAAGCACTGTCTGGAGAATTTCTTCTGATTCCGACAGTAAACTTATTTTCAGATTAGCTGGTAGGCAAGATTCGCTCTTAACTGGATGCACCTGTACCATAATAGTAACAGTTTGTTCATTTTCTGGAGCAATCGCAACAAGCAATACTACAGATTTAGTATCCAGTTGCAACCCTAAATTAATCAGTTTTGCTCGTTTAACTTGTGATTCATCTATATACGAAGAATTTCTGAAACTAAAGGCTAAATTCTGTTGCTCAAAACCTAGAACATCTGACAATGATAACCAATCAGTTTCAAATATATTCTTTAACCATTGGCTTAAGTTGACTGCTTGAGGTTGAGAAGAAACATTTCTAATATGATTGAGGTGTAGGAGCAAATCTGGAAGAGAACGTAACTCATTTAAAGCTACCTCACCATTAAGGGGAACAGTTTCTGTAAATCCCAGTATTATTGCTGTTAAAAGTGATTCATCAAGCTGTACGGCTACATAACCAATTCGTTCTGTTGCAACTTCTAAGGGGATTTGCATTACAGATGCTTTAGGTAGCACTGGACGACACTCTAGGGAACCAAGATGAGGAATTTTTAATTCTGCAACATTCATAAGAGCTTGCATTGCTGGGTTACAAATTTGACTGTTTTCCCAGTCAGTTTCTATACCCATACAACGTAAATAAAAATCGACTGTAGATGCTGCTAATGTGTTGAGATATATTTGTTTTAACTTTTGATGGCTTCTGTGCTTTTGGCAAAAATTATGAGCTTGGTTATGGAAACCACTACTGATAGGTATGGCAAAACTAAAAGATTCTGATGTGTTTATCATTGTTTGTTTCTCCTAAATTATTTGCTGAATACGATTTTTGATAAAGTTAGTAACAATAGTCTTTGAATTTATCTGAAAATTTATTTAAACATCGATAATAAAAGCTGCTAACAGTTTTGATATTTAAGCCAAACTCACCAGCAATATCTTTCCAAGATTTACCTAGAATGCGTTGTAATCCTATCACTTGGAAGTTTGCTTGAGGGTTGTTGTCTATATATGTTTTTCGGAATATATTTTCTGGGTCTAGTTCTATATATTCCCGCAAAACTTCTGTCAGGTCTGGATTACTTTCTGGTACAACAAAATTCTCTAAGTCGGATAATGTCATTTTGACTATTCCTGGTTTACCTATAATACGGGGAATGGCTTCTTTAAAAAAACGCCGCTCTAAAAGTACGTTTACCCATGCCATAACTGTTCCACGCTCGGCATCATACTTGTCAATGTTTTGACAAATATATAGCATTAATTCTTGAACAGCCTCTGCATAAATTTCTTGGTAAACTCCTGTAAATAAACCTTGCTGAGGTCGGCAAAGTCTACGAGAGGAGACTATTTTATTCACTAGCTGATTTAATGCTAGTTGTCTTGCTGTTGCTTGTGGTGGGTTTTTCTGAGCTGCGAGTGCCAGTTGTTTAAGCTGTGAGTCTAGTTGACTGAACTCTTTCTGATTCATTTGGGACTCCAAAAGCTGTTGCTGAGCGTGACATGCTTTATTTATGTCTCAAAGAATTTTTTCTGCTTTTCTGCATAACTTTATTTTTCTTTACATTTAGCAATCCTAGATTTTAAGCGAGTTTGGTTAGTTAATTAACTTCAAGGTTGGTTTTCTTTTCAACTAATTCAAAAAATTGTGTAATTTGTTTAGTAGATTTAATATGATGAACATTTTTTGTATTTTGAGCCTGCTTAATATACTCACGATATTTTGGAGTCAAATATTTGTTACATAGCCAAAGTACACGGTAGCTAGTAAGCGAACTCTTCAATATTGGACTATTGTCTGGCCAACCGGATGGTGGTTTAAAGTAACCTGCAATCAATCGCTTAGTCACCCACCAAAAATGTACGTATAGCGGTAAATCGACATAAACCAGAGTATCCGCTTCGTTTAACCGAAGCCAGAGGGTTTCCATGCAACCAAGCCCATCAATAATCCATTGGTCAGTAACCAAGATTTTCTGATGGGCTTGCTTATAATCTTCCGGTGAAACCTCAATGCCTCCTGATTGATATTGAATTTTATCTAAAATGTGAAGTGGCAAGCCAGTAATTTCTGATAACCTCTTGCTTAGAGTTGATTTACCACCTCCACTGTTACCAAATACCGCTACTTTTTTCATTGTTAGTTTACTTAGAGGGCGTTTATAAAGAGAACATTAAGCATCATTCTTACCATAAGCCAGTGACTAAAGTCACTGTCTAAAAGCTGAAGTCCTCTATAAGAGGACTGAGTAATACATCGAAAACAAATATTTTACAAAATTTAAAATACTCTGAAAATCTTATTTCTTCTTAGTCCTCTTTAGAGGACTTTAGCTTTTAGACAGTGACTTTAGTCACTGGCTTCTGTATCGATAACAAAACTCATAGAAAAATCTGGTTGTGCAGTTAAACGAAAAACTACTGGAACTGTCGGTTTACCCTCAATCAATCTTCCGTAAATCATCTGACTATACGCTTCAAAGGAACACCACCAAAGCTGAATGCAACATCATAACCAACCCGCATAGTAAACAACCTAGCCAGTGGTCGCTTCTGTTTTAACCTCAATGCTGTTTCTACACCAGTTTCATCAATTCCGTATTCGCCCGTCTCAGCATCTATCACAATCATTTCCCTATATTATCGCCAAATTCAACTTCTTGGCGAATACCATTTTCGTAAAACTGTTTGGCTTTTTGGGCGACTTCTTCTACAGTCCAAAAAATTGCTTCCATAATTATCATATCTTTTTTGCTCTTTACATAATCGTAGCAAACAAAATCAATCAAGCTGCACCAACTAGCCAAAAGACAGGAATATAGCACCAGCATGTCAAAATGAGGCTAATTCACTAGGGACTACTGATTGTACAAACCATAGCTTGACTTGATGTGCCATTGTTTGCTAATTCTTTCTAAATAAACTATGCTCCCATAATCATGAGAACCTGGGCAATAGCCGTATATCCGAATAATTGCTTGCGAAAAATCCTGAGAAAATCCTGGTCGAGTTAGCCAGTTAAAACTATGATAAAGGTAATTGTTGTTGACATTGCATTGGTTATATTCTTCTTCGGAAATTAGAGTCAATGGATGATTCTCTACCCATGAAGCTAATGAGCATTTTTGATTGTTTATTAAGACCCAATCATCGTAAGTATCTTTTTGCAGGTTATATGAACCTTGAAAAAAAGACCCACAAGGTGATAACTTTGGAAAATTTATATTATTCCAAAAAATAATTTTGCTTTGCTCATCTTGAAATGCTACTTCGCTAGATGTTTCAATTAGAAATCCCCCTTCTATACTATAGCTTCTGTCTCTAATGACAGTCGAAAAAACCTCTGCTTCATACTGCAATCGCATATTTTGTTTATCTCAAAAGCAAACTAAAAATTGCCATTAATTATATCAACACAAATTTGGAACATCAACTTTATGATAAATACCTTAAGTAAATTAGAGAGGAAGGCTTGATATGACAGGACAATTATAATTCTAGGTATGAGATTGTTTGAAAAATTCGGGTAAAGTTAATCTCACTCTAATCAAATCGGTGTATACTCTTAAATAAAGTTATTGTATTCCTTAGATTCAAATATGAAATCTTTTTTTGATTGACAGCTTTTAACCATTTTATAAAGCTCATGCTTAATAGAATTCATATATTTTGATAAATAAAGTGACATTTATAAATCTTATTTTATTTATATAATATCCTTGCTAGACCTTACTTTTTCCGTTTGATAGTACTATTTTCTTTTCTCACAATCATATTTAATAGCTCCGGAACTCCTGCACAAGAAACAAACAGCAATCAAGAAAAAACAATATCGGTAGAAAGCGCTTCTGGAGAAGCAGAAATAGCATTGGCAAAACATTTACAACGCAAACAAGCTAAAATTTATGGTGCTTACTGGTGCAGTCACTGCTACGAACAAATATACCTCTTTGGTCAGCAAGCATTTAGCTTGATTAACCGTATTGAGTGCGACCCAGAAGGAAAAAACTCTCAACCAAAACTTTGTAAAGCAAATCAAGTAACGGGTTATCCCACCTGGAAAATAGATGGTAAGTCATATTCTGGACTACAGTCTTTAGATGAACTAGCTGATATTTCTGGTTATCAAGGACAGCGTAACTTCAAAGTTCATCAGTGGACAGAGCAAATTACAAACCACTACCAAGAATCACTAGCTGTGGTCGCTACCTTCAGGAATATAAAGTTTCTGACCTTGCTGGAGGACGTAGGGGTCTTTAAAATTTAATTCTGTTCCGGGTGGATTGGATGTTACAGGTGCTTGGAGTGAAAAGTGGCGGTCTTAAAAGTAGAGACGTTACATGTAACGTCTCTACATTCTTTTTCACCAGACGTTTATTGTGTTAAGCTGCTGTATCTGCTGTTTCCGGTTTTGGCTCCTTAGGTTTTTTCTCAAATGTTTGAACATTTGGTTCTAGTAGCGCAAAGCCATCAGATGTTGCTTGACCCATTTTCCCAGCAATAGAAGCTACCCACATTGGATAATTTGCTTGAGCATCGGTGAGTTTTTTCCACACTTTTGGCTTGAGGGTGACGGTTATAATTTGCCCGTCACAATCTAGTTCAAACTGTTGCCAACCGTTTTCTACAGTTTTAGCAGCAGGTAATTCATTGATTTTTATGGTGACTTCTAGTTTTCCTGGTGTTGCCATAATGTCGATGTTAAATATCTTTAGAATTTATTCTACACTTAGTAGAAAAAGTCTTTTTCTTTAAGTTTTGTAAAAAATAGTCAGAAAGGGAATCGGAAGCCTGCACTAAGAAAGAAAATAAATTTGTACATTTGGGATGCTTCCGTTCCCTTTTACTTTTTTTCGGTAACAAAGCGAAGTGTCGCTATGATTTCACAATTTGCTATCTTTTAACATCCTTCTTTCCAGGAACGCCCCAAAAATAGTAATCTGCTTGGTAACTGACCGTAGTTTCACGGTTTTTGTAGATGCGATTACAACCGTTAACAGGTGGTTTACCGCCAACCGTATGCAGACGCTGTATCCAATTAACTTGGCTGAAAATACCATTGCCTTGATGCGATTGCACTTTCAATAGTAACCAGGGAATTGTGGTGGTTTGCGGTGCATTTACCTTAGTGTTCACCTGAGCCGTAATTTTACTACCGTCATTCGATTCCCAGGTGGGACCAGCATAATGTTTTCCCAGTTGCTGTCCCTGCTCGTTGAACAATAATGCATCTGGAGCTTTAAGTGTCCACTCCAAAAAGTTGGAATTCTTTGACTTAGCCCTGCAAACGTATATTTGTGAACCTTTCGCAGATGCTTTGAACATAAAGCTTTGGTCTGCTGGTACTTGCAAAATTTTAGGCACACCTAGTTCTGTAGTAGATGGGGTTTGAGCTTGGGTATTACCAGAACTTAGCCCCAACGTTAGAAGTAAGACACTGATATTCAACAAGTAAGTTTTGCTCATAAAAATGTTACCCAAAAAGGTTTTAGTATACTCATGTCTAATGTAGAACAAATTTTTTCTCTGGAATCATAGTTTGATTTTTGGTCACTAGCAATTATTTAATTGCTGGCTTTTTTATGTAGGGGTGGAAAACATTGCTTTATGCAATTATGGTATTGAACATCGTAAAGACGCGATAAATCGCGTCTCTACATAGATTTTTGCATCCAGATTTTGAATTATTTTAATAATCTGAGACCACTAAGAGTAACCAACACCGTCGAACCTTCGTGTCCAATTACTCCAAAAGGTAAGTTGATATTTCCCAAAAAATTAGCAATCAAAAGCAACACTATCGAAGTTAAAGCAATAGTAATATTTTGCCTCACAACTCCTCTAACTCTTTTTCCCAAGAGCATTGCAGCTACAAGTTTATCAAAGCGGTCTGCCATCAAAACAATATCTGCGGTTTCTAATGCAACATCACTTCCTGCACCACCCATAGCGATACCTACGGATGCTTGTGCTAAAGCTGGGGCATCATTGATACCATCTCCCACCATTGCCACGGTTTGATATTTTTTTTGTAATTGACGAATCACATCAAGTTTATCGGATGGTAGCAGTGAAGAATATACTGTTTCAATACCAACCTCTTTGGCTACAGCCTCTGCCGTGCGTTGGTTATCTCCGGTTAGCATGATGATATGTTCCACACCCAGTTTTCGCAAGCGGTTAATTGTAACTGCGGCTTCTGAACGTATCATATCAGCCAGTGCTATCAATCCTATTACCTGGACTGTTTCTGAGTTAGAACTCTTTGCGACCCAAACAACTGTTTTACCTTCTTTTTCTGATGACTCTGCTGAATCTATTAATTCTTGGGGTAAATATCTCGCATATTTTTGTACGAAGACACCATTCCCGACAATATATTTTTCATTCCCAACCGTCCCAATGATTCCTTGACCGGGTATTGCATTGACATCAACAGCACGATACCAGTTTAAATTATGCGCTGCTCGTACAATAGCATCACCAATTGGGTGTTCGGAACTTGATTCGACTGCTGCTGCGGATATTAATACGTCTTCTCTGGAATATCCATTTACAGAAATAACTTGGCTTACTTCTAGCTTTCCAGTCGTGAGAGTTCCTGTTTTATCAAATGCGATCGCCCGCACTTTGCCCATAATTTCCAACTGGGCACCGTTCTTAAATAAAACTCCTTGTCTTGCGCCATTAGCAATTCCCGATAGTAGCGCTGGCATAATTGCTGCCATCAAAGCACAGGGAGATGCAACCACTAAAAATGTCAAAGCTCTATATATAGTAGTTTCCCAATCCCATCCAAAAATATATGGTGGTAAAATCGCTAACAAGATTCCTGCAATCACAATCACTCGTGCATATCCCCGCTCAAAACGCTCAATAAACTCTTGAGATGGGGGTGCTTCATTTTGTGCTTGCTCAACTAAGCGAATTACTCGTTGAATTAAACTGCTTTCTGGTGGATTATGTACTTTTAGCTTTAACGCACCATAACCATTGAGAGTTCCAGCAAATACTTCCTGACCGACTGTTTTCTCCACAGGTAAAGACTCTCCAGTAATTGCTGCTTCGTTCAGGGTGCTGTAACCTTCAATAATTACTGCGTCAGTGGGAATTAGCTCACCTGGTTTAACAACTATTTCATCTCCGACCCTTAATTGGGAAATAGAAATTTCTTCTTCTCTTCCTTGACGTAAAATTCTAGCGACATCAGGTGTCAAACTCATTAAACTGCGAATGCTTCTTTCTGTATGACGCATCGCATATCCTTCTAAAGCACCACTGACAGCAAAAATTAAAATCAAAATTGCGCCATCAACAATTAGATGATACTCTCTTCGCCATAATCCCAGGGTGGCTGCACCAAGTGCGGCAACTATCATCAGTAAATCAACATCTAGCTCTTTTTCTTTAAAAAGCGTTGTTAGTCCTTCACGAGCGCTTTCAAAACCACCTATTACGTAAGCTGCTGGGAGTAAAAGTAATGCTAGTCCTAACCAGTTGAGATGTAAAGCGAACCATCCGCAAAATAATAGTACTCCGCAAATGATTGCTGCTATAGCGTCTGGGTGTTCTTTGGTTATTTGGCTGATTCGGTTGGGGTAGAGCATGGGAGTCACTTGAACTAGACTCTTTTAGGGTAAACGTTGACATTAGTGTCAATGTCAAGCTTTTAATTGTGAGAAATTTCTTTGCTACAGATGTAACGGATAGTTAGTCGATTTTCAGACCAAGAACCCGTTAAAATTTGTTTCTAATCTCCCGTCTTGCATCACATCCTGAAAAAGCGCGAAGCGTACGAATTACGAAAGTGCGGAAAACCTGTATACTAGGAATAGTGCTTGTGCGACGGGAGTTTTACCTATGCCCTCACCATTTCCTGGCATGGATCCATATCTTGAACAGGCTGTCTTCTGGTCTTCGTTTCATAGCCGATTTATAGTAGCCATTGCGGATGCAATTGAACCGCAACTTAGCTCACAGTATTATGTCGAAGTTGAAACCCGAACTTATCAAAGCGACGACAGTGACGATAGTTTGATGATTGGCATTCCAGATGCTGTTATATTCGCTAATAAATCTGATGCAACAAGCGAACAACAACTTACGGAGGATAGCTCAATAGCCACAGAGTCTCGTCCTGAACTGGTTACTTTACCTATGCCAGTTTCAGTTAATGAGCGTTATTTAGAAGTACGTGAGATGGTGACAGATGAGGTCATTACCGTGATTGAACTTTTATCTCCAAAGAACAAGCGAGCGGGAGATGGTAGAATTGCTTATGAGAAAAAACGACGAGCAATTTTAGGCAGTGCTACTAATTTAATCGAATTAGATTTTTTACGAGCAGGCAAACCGATGGAGATTCGAGGAATGCAGTCAGAAACCGGGTATCGAATCTTAATTAGTTGCAGTCATCAACGTCCCGCAGCCGAACTTTACCGCGTTTCTTTACAACAGCAGTTACCAACTTTCCCTGTTCCTTTAAAATTGAATCAAAAAGAGCCTTTAGTTAACTTACAAGAACTTTTTAATGGAGTGTATGAACGCGCACGTTATGCAACACGTATAGATTATCACCAGCCTGTGCCATCCCCAGCATTGTCGAAAGTAGATGAAAAGTGGGTTGAAGAACTGTTAGCTCCGATTAGAGACGTATAATTACGTGAACGCGAACGCACTAGTTGACAGCTAACAAAGCGTCAACGTATCATACTTATACTATTTAGGTATAAATTTGCTGTCTTACCCAAGCTCGAAAAGCCCGTTTAGTAGTATTTTCCCCATCCTTTTTGGCTTGCTGGAGAAATCTAGGAATTTCCTTTACTGATACAGGTGTAAAGGTAGGGCTGATTTGAGCTTTCTTTCGCTTACAAGTTAACCTGATACACGTATACTCCACCCACATCATCCTGATTCAGGGGTCCTATTTTTTGATTAGCAAACCTAAACCCATTTGCTAATAACAACTCTTCATACTGACTACAGGAAACCTTAAAATCACCATTTTTATCTAACCCCGATTTTAATGCTTCCTGTTCCAAATTTGCTAAAATTTCTTCACCTTGCTGTTGTGCAATCGCAATTATATGATTATGGTAAGTTTTGAGTGCATTTTCCCAATCTGCTTGGTCTCTAGAGTTATGAGGTGGTAGAAATTCGTCACCCACTATAAACAAGCCATCCGGTTGTAAATTACGTTTAATATTTTGAAAGTAACTGTGTTTATCTGTTAGTTTGATGTGATGGTCAGAAAATGATGAGAAAATATAATCAAATCTTTTTTCTGGATGACGATACATACAGCTATCCTCATTTATCAACTCAACAGATGGATAATCTCGTAGATTTTTTCGTAATACCTGAAAGCACTCGTTATCCAATTCAACAGCGGTCACTTGTAAGTTAGGAATTTTTGCTAGCCTTTTCGTAAATATACCTGTCCCTGCTCCCACTTCTAATACTCTACAAATTTTGGTATTTTCTCCCTCTTTTTTTCTAAATATATCAATCATCTCTTGCATCATATCTATAAAATATGCGTGCTTTTCTTCGTGTGTGTCGTATTCCACTACATCGATATAAGCAGACATTTCTTTTAATTGTTTTAATTCTGTTAATTTCATATTAATTCCTCAAATATTTTGTATTAGAGACGTTACATGTAACGTCTCTACATCTTTCAAGACCACCAATTTTAGCAGATGCTTTTATAGTTAGAACCAAAAATTAAGAATTAAAGATTACGAATTATTAATTAAAGAGGTTTAAAGATTAGGTAAGAATACTCTAATTATAAGAAAACTTTCTTGCGTACAATTGTTCTTACTTCTTCTTGAATTTTAATTAGCTTTTGTAACCCTTCAAAATCATTAATTTGAATTGCTTGAGCTGGTTCAATGATTTGTTTGAGTAACTCAGTCATTGGTGCAGTTGCGTCACTTTTCATAATTTCTATTAATTTCGCTTCATGTTGGGCAACTTCATCTAGATTTGCCGAAAAACGAATATTTTTGATTTTATTTTTTTCATTTATTTCGGTATATTCCGACAAAACTTTACTATTAGAAACTTCTATTATAGAAAAATCTTTAACAAACCCTTGGAAATTTCTTGCCAAAATTTCGTAATTCATCACAAAGACATTATATTTACCAGCATGTTCTAACAGCATTTCAAAATTACGGTCTAAATCTTCTAGCCTTGTGAATACAAAAACTCTAATGCTATCTTCGTGTACTGTATTCAAAATTTCTCGACCGATAGCCTCTGACCAAAATTGTTCTTGATGGTCTACTAAAGCTAACGCCATGACACGAGCTTTCGATTTTCGTTGCAGACTAATAAGACGCTGTGCATATAAAACTGCTGGAATAAAATAATCGGAATTTACCCTCAATAGCTGCTTACGAGTTTGTGTGACAGAGTTAAGAATTATTAGTTCAAAGCAGAGATTTTCCTGGATATACTTATTATTTTTCAGGTAGCTTTCTGTTTTCTTGAAAGAATCAATAGCCTCAAAGAGTTTACTTCCTTCAGATACTTTAGCTTGTGATTGTGGTTGTTTTATTTCTTTATATAGTTGAGGAGATTTAAATTCTACCCATTCTTCCGCTTCGCTTGCCGAACAGTTAGTAATTTCTTGAAGTAATTTCGCTAATTCCGCTTTATTAGTACCGTCAATTGATGGTAGATGAGTTAAAGGTCCACTCAAGCTTTCACCAAAACGTATTAGCTGATTGCGTGTTTGTCCTGCAAGGAAACCAGCTGCGTAGCTCACCCAAAGATTTTGCGAAGAACCAGGACTCAAACAACCAATGACTATACTTGCATTTTCTAAGTGTTTTTTGACTTCATTTTCCCAAGCTTTGCTGACTATAGGGTCTCGGGTACAAACCTCGGTTCGTAGTTGCGGGTATGAAAAGATAGTATTTTTTAAAATGGATGCAAGATGCTTACCTTCGTTACCAGACCACCAAATCAAGATTTTTTGACTGCTTTGAGCTTCGTACAGAGATAAAAGCATTTGCTGCAATTTTGCCAACTTACCAGGGCCGCGTCCGGAAATGTCGAATTTATCGTAAACTTCCCCCAATCTTTTTCTTACTGCATTCGCGGAGATACTTAGTTCGGTAGATATTATTTCTATAGATTTATTTTTAAGAGCAAGAAATACCACCTCAGCTTCCGCGTCTGAGAGATTATTTTGTTGGAATAGATTTTTGAGAAATTTTTCGGATAACATATTTATTATATATAATTTTATAATGCCTCACTATTATACATCGTTTATATAGTAGGTTATACAGCCTTAGTTTTTACTGATAAATTTAATATGCCGCATTTAAAATAATGCAGCATTTGTATGTTAGGTTAATATTAGCTTCCTACAAGTGGTCTGCCACGCCTTCTCTAATTAGTGAAGAATCAACCCACCCACATGGGTTAATAAAATACTGTTCTGTCTTTACTCGGTAGAGATGATGTAGGAATTTTTTAAGGAGCCTTGGATGTTGTGTCTGTTTAAACGTGATGCTTGCCATTCTTTTGGACGATTATGGCTGGGAATGTAGCTATTACCTAGCAATATGGAGAAAATCCAAAACGAAACTCCCGACCAATTCAGATAAAAATCAAAGTTAAACTTTGAAAACACTCTGCTGCGTATAGGGATAGGACAAAGGAATTATAGCTCTTCTCAGTTGTATGCAATATATCGTCCAGTGAAGACCTTACGTATAAGGTCATCGATTTCCATGCAACCAACCCGGAGCAACATTTTCATGAGTCAATCAGTGATTATCAACCTAGGTCATGGCGACTTTAGCAAAGGATTTCCAATAGTTACAGTTCAAATTTGGAAAGAGAACACCCCTTTTCGAGAACAATTTACTGGTAGCTTACCAGCAGCACCACATATAGTTAATTTATATAGAGATTGGCAACAGCTTTATCACAGCTTGTGTAGTCACAGTCAATTACTTTGGGGTTGTCGTCTGGCTGCGAAGAAAGGTAGTTTAACTAATATCTCCGTCGATAATTTTGATGATTTATGTGAAAAATTAAAACTAAATATAAATGCATGGCTAACAGCAGCAGAATTTATTACTATTGACCGACAACTGCGGACGCGATTAGACCCAAGGAAAGAAGTAAGAGTCATTATTGAAAGTAATGATAAACTTGTGCGGCAATTACCTTGGCATTGCTATAATTTTTTCAAAGATTATCCTTATGCTGAAATTGGGTTTGCCAGATTAGAATATCAAAGCCTTACATCTTTAAAAAATACACCAGAATTTAGAAGGAATAAAATCAGAATTTTGGCGATTTTGGGCGATAGAGATGGTATTGATTCTCAAAAAGAAATTCAGATGTTAAAGCAGCTAAAGGATGCAGATGTTGTATTTGTAGAAAATCCTTTACGTCATCAATTAGACGAACTACTTTGGGATTCTGTTGGTTGGGATATTCTCTTTTTTGTTGGTCACAGCGAAACAGAAGGGGAAACGGGTAGATTTTATATTAATGAAAATGAAACAAATAATAGTTTAACTCCAGAGAAATTAGAAGAAGCTTTAAAGGCTGCTATCGATAATGGTTTACAGTTAGCTATTTTTAATTCCTGTGATGGATTGGGGTTGGCTAATGCTTTAGAAAAATTGCATATCCCTACCGTAATTGTAATGCGAGAACCTGTGCCGAATATTGTTGCGGAAGAGTTTTTTCTGCATTTTATGGAGGCTTTTGCTTTAAGAAGACTTTCTTTGTATCTTTCTTTGCAGCAAGCACGGAGGAAGTTACAACGTTTGGAAGATAATTGTCCTGGAGTTTCTTGGTTACCTGCGATTTGCGTCAATCCTGCAGCAGAATTACCATCATGGCTTAAATAAACCGTCATTGCAACATCTTCAACCTGTTATTGCAACATCTTCAACCTGCCATTGCAAAATCTTCAACCTGTCATTGCGTTCACGGAGTGTTCCCTATAGCGGGAATGGAGGAACGACGAAGCAATCCCAACATCTTCAACCTGTCATTGCGTTCACGGAGTGTTCCCTATAGCGGGAAGGTCTGCAATTTTATAATCGAGGAGATTATACTCAAGCGATGCGACAATTTCAACTAGTTAAAAAACTTTTCCCACAGCATTCGGGTGTAGAAAATCTGATTCAAAATTGCGAGCAACGGATTGCAAGAAGCCAGTAATTAGGTTCGTAGTTATTTTCAGCCAGGGAATAAATTCCTGTCTGAAAGCTAAAGTCCACTGAAGTGGACTAGATGTTAGATTTTATCGGTTATAAATTGATTTTTGATTTTATCAACGAAATCATAGAAATAAATCAAAAAAACGTTGTGTAAATTAGTCCACTTCAGTGGACTTAAGCTTTTAGACAGGGAATTTATTCCCTGGCTATTTTTCTGGCTATTTTTCTGGCTATTTTTCTGGCTATTTTTCTGGCTATTTTTCTGGCTATTTTTCTGGCTATTTTTCTGGCTATTTTTCTGGCTATTTTTCTGGCTATTTTTCTGGCTATTTTCCGGCTATTTTTCTGGCTATTTTTTCTGGCTATTTTTCCGGCTATTTTTCTAGCTATTTTTCAGCTTGTATGTACTAAACAACGCAATATCAATAATTTTCATGTCAAGATTCAAGTGACCACATTCTTAACTGTCACAAGCTCCATTTCTTCTATAAAGTCCAGATTGCTTAAAATACAAGTAAAAGCGTTGTTCACAAGTGGACAGCTTTTCGTTACAGGTAAGAAACTGTACCCACAAAACAACACAAGAAACTGCACATACTTATATAAATTAAAGTAAGAAACTCAAATATTTCTTCTGGCGCTTTCCCAGGCGCTTTTCCAGGAAATTTTCACCATACCGTATAACATCCGACATTTAAGTCTAATTATTACAATAGCCCGATAATTCGACAGTAAAAATTACTGAGGATATTGCCATGACTCATTTCGGTATTATTTCTTTGGCAGCAACAGGTCATTTAAACACCATGTTTCCTTTGGGGCACGAACTGCAAAAGCGCGGACATTGCGTAACCGTCTTTAGCAACCCAAGTGTAGAACCAAAAGCACACTTAGCAGGTTTTAACTTTCGAGTGATTGGAAATATAGAAATGTCCGCCGAAAAACAAGCCGAACACTACGCAAAGCAAGGAAAATTAAGTGGTTTGGCTGCATTACGACATACCTTAGATGGATTGAAGCACAGAGCATATATAAGCCTACGAGATACTCCAAAAGCAATGACAGAAACTGGTGTCGAAGCACTGCTGGTGGATATGTCAGCTTTTGAAGGTGGAACGATTGCAGAATTTCTCAACCTTCCTTTTATTACTGTGTGCAGTGCATTACCTTTTTATCAAGAAGAATTTGTTCCTCCTATTTCTACAACTTGGATATACAAACACTCATACTTAGCGCGTTTCCGCAATCGTATCGCTCACAGTTTATTTAATCTTTTTGGACAACCTATTCGGGATGTTGTATCTGAGTACCGCAAGAAATGGAATTTACCAGCTTACTCTAGCGATAGAGATTTTTTTTCTAAGCTTGCAACCATTAGCCAACATCCTCAAGAATTTGAGTTTCCACGTCATGAACTACCATCACATTTCCATTTCACTGGACCATTCCACGATTCCACAGGAAGAGAAGATATTGACTTTCCTTTTGAAAAGCTTAATGGAAAGCCTTTAATTTACGCTTCTATGGGAACCTTGCAAAATCGCTTAGAGTATGTTTTTCATGTCATTGCTTCTGCTTGTGCAGAATTAGATGCTCAATTGGTCATATCTCTGGGTGGCTCGCTAGAACCAGATACATTGTCAAACTTACCTGGAGAGCCTTTGGTTGTTAAGTATGCACCGCAGTTGGAGTTGATAAAAAAAGCCTCGCTCGTTATTACTCATGCGGGGATGAATACTACTTTGGAATCTTTGAGTAATGGTGTACCAATGGTTGGAATACCTATCACTGCTGACCAACCAGGAGTTGCTGCACGTATTGCATGGAGTGGTGTGGGGGAATTTGTGCCTCTGTCTCGCTTAAACGCTCTTAAATTAAAAGAGACTGTTAAGCAGGTTTGGAAAGAGGAGTCGTACAGAAAAAATGCAGCTAGGTTGCAAAATGCTATTAGTTCTGCTGGTGGGGTGCGTCGTGCTGCGGATATTATTGAAATTTCTATCAGTGGGTAGGGAAATTCCAAAAAAACCTCAATATTTCTTGTGTATTGTGGGATGGGCTTCCAGCCCGTCCATACTTTACTGTAGTCATAGGCAAGTTTTATTGTGGTTCATAGGCAAGGGCGGGCAGGGATGCCCACCCCACAAGATTGAAGAATTTATTTTTTGGGGTTCTTTAATATCTTATTTTCTAACTTCCCATTTCCCAAAAAGATAAATCGATTTAAGTTTTCAGTAAGTCAATAATAACTAAAATTTACTCCTGCCGAAACTCCAATAGCTGTGTTGTTTGATGGAATTATGAAGCTACACAGCTAACTCTTGCTTTCTAGCTCTGAAAAATTTACCCGCGATATTTTCCATTTACCCTTCCCCGCAATTTCCATACAAGCAACCAGGAGCAAACTTCCTATGACTCAATCAGTTATTATCAACCTCGGTCAAGGCGATTTTAACACAGGATTTCCAACAGTTACCGCTCAACTTTGGACAGAAAATACCCCTTTTAGAGAACAATTTATTGGTAGTTTACCTCCAGCACCGCATATTATTAATTTATATCAACGCTGGCAATCGCTTTACCACAAGTTCTGCAATCACGGTCAATTACTTTGGGGTTGTCGTTTGGTTGCGAAAAAAGGTAGTATAACTAATGTTTCTGTGGAAAATTTTGATGATTTGTGTGAACAATTAAAAGCTAGCATAAATGAATGGCTAACAGCAGAAGGTTTTTTCACTATTGACCGACAATTGCGAACAAGATTAGACACTAGCCAAGAAGTAAGGGTAATTATTGAAAGTAATGATAAACTGATACGACGATTACCTTGGCATTGCTGTAATTTTTTTAAAGATTATCCTTTCGCTGAAATTGGATTTTCTCAGCTAGAATATCAACGTCTCTCTTCTTTGAGAAATAAACCAGAATTTAAAAGAGATAAAATCAGAATTTTGGCGATTTTGGGTGATAGAGAAGGTATTGATTCTCAAGCGGAAGTTCAACTGTTGAAAAAACTTGAAGATGCGGAAGTTAAGTTTGTAGAAAATCCTTCGCGTCATGAGTTGGATGAATTACTTTGGGATTCTGTTGGGTGGGATATTCTCTTTTTTGTTGGTCACAGCGAAACTGATGGAGAAACTGGTATATTTTATATTAATGAAAATGACACAAATAACAGTGTAACTCCAGAGAAGTTAGAGGAAGCTTTGAAGGCTGCTATTGATAATGGTTTACGTTTAGCAATCTTTAATTCTTGTGATGGATTAGGTTTGGCTAATGCTTTGGAGAAGTTACATATTCCGACTGTAATTGTGATGCGGGAACCTGTACCAAATATTGTTGCGGAAGAGTTTTTTCTGCATTTTATGGATGCTTTTGCTGTTAGACAATTTTCTTTATATCTTTCTTTGCAGCAAGCACGCAGGAAGTTACAACGGTTGGAAGATTATTGTCCTGGGGTTTCTTGGTTGCCTGCTATTTGTGTTAATCCTGCTGCGGAATTGCCGTCGTGGACTACCACCTGTCATTGCTCCCAACTGTCATTGCCCCCAACTGTCATTGCGTTCACGAAGTGTTCCCTCTTAGGGAATGGAGGAACGACGAAGCAATCCCAACATTTTAGTGCGATTGCGACATAATTATGAACAAATGTTTTCACCGTAAATAAATATTCGCTTAAATACTGTCGTCCCCGCACATGAAACCCCACCCCCAACCCCCTCCCCGCACGCGGGGAGGGGGCTACAATTTTTGTTATTATTATATAACTACAAACGAATTATAATTTATGTAAAATTTTGTATTTACGCCGTTCTTGATTAATCAAATTGAATATAGCGTTAGTTATGTACACTACAAATGCTAACAACGTTCATTGAGGTTATCAATATGGAAGCCACACCTTTTAATATTGGACTTTTAGATAATCTGGAATATGACGATGCAGAACCACTTATTAATGATTACCAAGATACAGTAATAAATTTGTTTGCCAATTCACCTGAAGGGCAATCATATATAAAAACAAACTCAGACTTTGGCTTTTGGATTGAACAGTTAATCTACTACGGCTATTGTTATGAAGGCTTCACTTTGCCCAAAATGAGCAAAAATGATGTACAAACAGTTGTAGAAACACTATTTCCCAGAAAAATTTCACTTTCAGAACCTGAAGATGCGGATAAAGCTATACCAGAATTAATAGCTTTTTGGCAATTTTTAAAACGTGAGTATAAATTTAAAAATGCTGATAGCATCTTGTCATATCTTGAAAGCATCAAATCTAAATTTAGAGGAATTATCAACGACTCATCTAGATTCGGGATTGCTAAGTCTTTCTTTGCACTTGGTCGGAAGTCAGGTTTTGATATGACCGACCCAGAAGAAATGAAAGCATTTCAAGTCGCTTACAATGCTAATCTCTTACCGGACTCGGATTTAAACAATGGAGATGCGTTTTCTGGATTGGGTGGATTAGATTCGTCAATATTTGATACTGGAGATAATAGTGATTATCACAATAATAAAATCCCTAAAGCTAAGCGGAAGAAAACACGAGATATGGCAAAAGAATCTCGCAAACGCAATCGCACTAAGCGTAAGTAATTTCATGTCTGGGAGCTTACCCATAAGACCCACAATGTAGAACCACAATGTAGAGACGTTACTCTACAGAATATTTTATTACGGTCATATATAGCGGTTCTCAGTTGAGTGAGGTACAAAGAAAAAGATGAAATTCTTGTGGGGTGGGCATCCCTGCCCTGACTGATACATTTAACCAAAACGGGAATCGCTATAATCGGATATCATATTAAATGATTGTTTGCAAAACTTATTTTGGTGTTGCTCCAGGAGAAAATAAAGCACCTCTTAACTGAGCTCCATCCCAATTGACATTATCAAGTTTTGCTTCCCGAAAATCAGCTTGGGAAAAATTACTCCCAGAAAGATTGGCTTCAGTTAGGTCTGCATGATTAAAAGTTGCTCTGACAAAACTACCGTCCCGCAGGTCTGCCTGTTTCATGTTAACGCGGTTAAATCCTGTGTTGTCAGCCTTAACCATCTGAAGCACTGTTCTATACATATGGCTGCCGAAAAATAGAGAGCCAGTAAGTTCAGCACCAGTCAGGTCAGCATACTCCAAATTGGCATCTTTACAATACCCATTAATAAATAGTGCATATTGCAGATAAGTCTCCCGCATTGATGCTCGGTTGAAAGTGGCTAATCCTAAATTGGTATTTTCCAGATTAGAACCGTCCAAACTTGCCTCAGTAAAATCAGCTTCAATCAATTTTGTTCTTGTGAGTAAAGCATTATCAAGCTTTGTACCCTCAGCAATTAAGCGTTGTGTGGCAAGCTCTGTCAAATCGACCTGACGTAAATCTAATCTCGACAAATCCATACCTTGGACGGTTTGCTTAAAACTTATAGCCTCATGCAAGATATCTAATACAGGGGGTTTGCTCATAGCTTATACTTTTTCCAGTAATATCTGATGTGAAATAGGCTTCCAATTTTCTCCTGGCTTGTACTCAAGAACTTTTGTATAATCGCCAAATATACCTGAGGACTCTAAATTTTTCATTACACAGAGCTGATGGCTGCTTAAAGTCTCTACGTCTGATTCCCAAGGATGCTCTACTAAGTCTAATCGTACTCCCCCCCAAGGCATATCTTTAATAATCGCGCCAGAATTTAATAAGGATTCGCGACCAATCATCTTTACCAGGTCAGAACCAAACCATGTATAAGCGCAAACTGGACTTAGCCCATATTTTTGCAGTTCATCAGCAGTAATTTTCCCTGATGCACAGTATTCTTGACTACCTTCCAACCATACTGGATGAACAAAACCAAACTCAGCCTCTAGCTCTTTTGCAAGAGCATCACCCAGTGCAAAAACGCTGCGAAAGTCCTTTTGACGTAGAGATGCACCAAACTCTACACTCACATAATTAAGGCCTTCATTTCTTGCAGAGAAATAAGCTTTGTAGCGGGTAGCTTGTTTTCTTTGTATTCCAGGCAAATAAAAATCACTTTTGAAAGTACTTACTGTTGCGAGTAGCTCGTTACGATTATATGGGTTAGGGGCACGTTCATCTAAACCCCAATGAGTTGGTGTAAATCCTTTTATGCTCTCAAAAGCGTTTAACAGATGCTCCAGACCTGTATGGGAACGAAGAGAACTTTTGGTAATAACGGTTATTTCAACTCTATCAGGCATGATTTTGGTTTGTACCATCTTAAGTACTTTATCTTAATTTTACTACTCTCATATTTCGCTGCCCAATATAGAAGCCGCTTGGTCGTCAGTAATATTTTGCCAAGCACCTTGACCCTTATTGGCACGCTTGTCCCAAAATGACCATTGTCCATTTTGAGAGTTACGATGAAGTACATCAGCAGAGTCAGCAAGTGGTCTGCTGGGTTGAACTTCTGTTCGATTAATATTTGAGAGTACAACTGTTAAATCTCGTTGTTTTCCATCTGGATGACCTTTTCGGGCGCCTTCTTTTTGTGCTCGAAGTTGCTCAGTATAGTAAACCGTTCCTTTATCAACGGACTTGACATCTACCCATTTCGACTCTGTTACACCATCTGGACGGGTAACAATTCCTTCATCACTTTCATATGTAATAGGATTACGTAATTTTCCGTCTGGAGTCCTTGCATAGTTATTATTTTGGATATTTAATGCTTCAAGAGCAGCATCTTCATCGGCTTGACCTTTGTCTTGATTAGCACGTAAACGGTCAGTAGCTAACTGCCATTCCTCTCTTGTCATGGGAAAACGTTCTTCTTGTTCGCATTCCCATACATAACGTTCATAAGCTGCTACGCAGCTTGATTGTATAATAGATAATTAAGTAATTAAGCTATGAGCAGCCGCCTATGCCAGCCAAAAACCATCTTTATCAAGAGCAAAAGGAACAGCTACTAAAAACGCTAAAAGAACATGAAAATCCATATGTACGAGAAAAAATTCTCATTCTGTTATTAATGAATGATGGAAAAACTTATCAAGAGATTAGTAATTTTTTA
>JAHHIC010000068.1 GCA_019359035.1 Scytonematopsis contorta HA4267-MV1
ATTTTGTCTTGCTCAGGAGTGAGAAATACCCTTAAACGAGCGCCCATATTTCAGTCACCTCGGCAGATACATTCTACGTATTTATTTATCTTTACATAGTTTGGTTTTTTCGCGCCGACTTACTTATTATAACTGTATCGTGATAAATATCTCTAGCAGGCATTTGTGGCTCCTACATCTGCGGCTTATCAGAGCTAGCGTCCGTATAAAATATATGGCGTAGCGTAACAAAAAATAGTAGCCCCCTCCCCGCACGCGGGGAGGGGGTTGGGGGTGGGGTTCTTTTGGGTGCGGAGTAATTATCTACTTCGCGACTTGTTCCGTCAGCTTAGTCAAAACATCATTAGAACGTTCAACAAAAGACTTCATCCCCTCAGCATCAAAGCCCTTTTGAGACATCAGCGCCAAATCGTAAACATGTTGACAAATCATATTTACCAATTGACCATTAGCCGACTGTCCACCACCTTGAATAATAGTACCTTGATTAAGGCTAGCCAAATTTTGAATCAAAGGGTGAGAAGTATTGACCACCAAAACATGCTCATCAGGAAACTCAACATTTTGTTGTTGCATCATCGCATTCATTTCACGCAAACGACGCAAAATTTCCGGCAAAAGCACCATAGCAGGAGGAGTCCCCTGAGGATTATCCGACTTTAAAGCCTCCGTACGGATATTCAACTTAGGTTTATTAAGTGCATTTTGGAATAGCTCCTTAATCACCTCACCGCGAGTTTTATTAGTCGTCGGGTCAACAATTTCCCCAGATTTATCTTGGTCTAACAGAGTATTATCCAAATCCGAATCCACCCGTGTGAACTTCGCATCTTGGTATTCCCGCTCCAAGAAACTAATAAAGTGCGTATCAATGAAAGAATCCATAAACAGGACTTCTAATCCCTGACTCTTATGTAATTCTACGTAAGAAGACTGTACTGCTTCATCCGTACAATAAAAAACCTTATTCGCGTGACGCTCTTTATTGCGTTCCAAATACTCCTTAATAGTAGTATAAGGAAGCTTCGGCGAACTGGAAGAAGAAGATTTCACATCTTGCCAAACATCTCCATCTGCCGATTGCACCTGCACATCAGGAGTTTCCGTATTTTCTTCTTCCACTCCCGACTCCCCATTCCCCACTCCCTGCTCATAAGTGGTGCGGAAAACAATAATATCTTCTACTTGTTTCTTGAACTTCTCGTCATTTATAGCCCCAAACTTAACAAAAGTGCTGAGGTCTTTCCAAGCGTTGACATATTGTTCTTTATCATCTCGATAAAGTTCCTTCAGCCTATCTCCGACCTTTTTGGCAATGTAATCACCAATTCTCTTTACCGTACGGTCACCCTGCAAAGCACTGCGAGATACGTTTAAAGGAATATCGCTGCTATCAATTACACCACGCATCGGCAACAGGAACTGCGGTACAATTTCCTCGCAGTTATCAGTCACAAACACCTGATTGCAAAACAGCTTGGTTTGACCTTTAGTCACATCAACATCAGGTCTCAGCTTAGGAAAATACAAAATACCGTTAATAATAAACGGATAATCAGTATTCAAATGTACCCATAACAAAGGTTCTTCCTGGAACGGATACAAATAGCGATAAAATTCCAGGTAATCTTCTTTACTTAAACTACTAGGAGAATCACGCCAAGGAGCCTTTTGCCTGTTTAAAACTTCATCACCCAACTTAATTGGTACGGGAATAAAGTCACAGTAAGTTTTTACAAGATTTTTTACCCGTGAATCTTCTAAATACTCCAACTCATCTTCCATCAAATGGAGAGTAATTGTAGTACCGCGAGTAGTACGCGACGAATCCTCCAAAGTAAACTCAGGAGAACCATCACAACTCCAATGAACCGCCTCCGCTCCCTCTTGGTAGGAAAGGGTATCAATTTCTACTTTCGACGCCACCATAAACGAAGAGTAGAAACCTAAGCCAAAGTGACCAATTATAGGTTGGTCTGACTTCCCTTGGTACTTGCTGATAAATTCCTCAGCGCTGGAGAAAGCAACCTGGTTGATATATTTTCTGACCTCATTCAGGGTCATACCGATACCATTATCGGAGATAGAGAGGGTCTTGTTTTCCTTATCGATGGTAAGCTGGATTTCCGGTTCACCAATTTCCCCGGAATACTCCCCAGCACGGGAAACCATTTTTAGCTTCTCGATAGCATCCACAGCGTTGGATACCAGTTCCCGCAAAAATATTTGATGGTCAGAGTACAGAGATTTTTTGATTATCGGGAAAATATTCTCTGTATGGATTGTAATCGTACCTTGTTCGCGCATAATTATTTTTTGATGTGCGATGCGAAAATATATAGTTAATGATGACTCAAGTAAGTACCATCACGCACACTACTGTATTTTGTCAGCCAGTTTGTTGTGAGATGAAATGACCCCAGAAGTCCGGAACGCTAAAAGTCTGGAACACTTAGAAACCCAGTTCTAGTTTCTCACAAACAATCCAGAACTACCGTAAACTCAGCAGTGAGCAAGGATAACCAAAATCAAGTATTATCAATACTGAATTTTAATCCCTAACCTAAAGCTCTCGCATCTTCTAACGGCGTTGTTTTCCCCCAAGGAAGGATTCGGATTTCCGTACACATAAGTTCGTAATAAGCACTAAAACTCCATCTAACTCTTGTGGGGTGGGCATCCTTGCCCGCCCTGCCTCCGACACAAATTCATACACCATTTCCTTATATAGTTGGGTATTCCGACACAAATTCATACACCATTTCTTTATAGAACTGGGTTTAATATTTATGATACGAGCCTCACAGATGAGCCTGAGGCTTTCTCGCTACCTTAGCCGCAAAGTTAGACATAGTTATATTAAGCGACGAATTCTCCACAAACCTTTATATCCGTAAATATACAGTATTTATAAAATTATAATAAATTCAGCTGAAAAACCAACAAATAACTTATTTTTTGGGAAGTATATACATAGCCAAACAACATACATAGAAATTACTCCATATTTGTTTGAGCAAAAACATTATCTACCACCTTTATGGCAATTCATTTAATGTCACCCCAAAATACACGTAACGTTCACATAGATTAGCAACTAGGTATTATGGAATTAATTTCTTCATTGGACATAAAAAAAACAGAATATTTATCTAAAGATAGATTTGTTAGTTTCCATCATCAGATGCGCTTAATATTCTCCTTAGGAAGTCAAGTTAAGAGTATCTTGGAAATTGGAATATTTAATTCCATGTTTACTGATATTCTCAGAATGAGTAAATATAAAGTAACTACTGCTGACGTAGACCCCAATTTGCAAGCAGATATTTTATTAGATTTAGCATCAGATTTTTCACTACCTCAAGATGAATTCGACGTAATAGTACTTTTCCAAGTATTAGAACATTTACCTTACGAGCAATCAGAAAAAGCTTTAAAAAAACTAGCAGAAGCAACAAATAAATTTATTGTTATTTCTATTCCATATAACACTCAGTTTTTGGGAATGCAATTAAGATTTTCCTACAAACATAGGTCGCGATATTTTTTCATGGGATTACCAAAATTTTGGGAAACAACACCTATTTGTGACCAACACTATTGGGAAATGGGTATGAAAGGATATCCCAAGAAACGGATATTAAATTCTATCTCCCAAGCAGGCTTAAAAGTCAAGCAAGAATTTCTTGACCCTACTCACCCATATCACTACTTTTTTGTTTTAGAAAAAAGTGGCGCATAGAGTTTCCAGTCCTTGAAAAATTAGGTGAAATAGGGGAGTTAGCTCACCACTCCCCCTGAATTCACAACCTAACTATGAGAAACTTTCTGCTTAGCATCAACCAAAGCAGCAAAAGTCATATTACCCATAACGTTAACCACAGTACAGGAACTATCAAGCGCCCAATAGACAGTAGATATCAAAGCAATATAATCACTGTTCAAACAAACCGAAGAAAAAACCAGTGTCATAGTCACCAATCCAGCACTAGGAATACCCGCAGTACTCGTAGAAACAAAAATTGAAGTGACAACAACAAGAAACAATTGCGGAATATTCAAGTCCAGCCCTTGCAACTGAGAAACATACAATGCAGTCATTACCAGATGTAGAGCAGTTCCATCCTTATTAATGCGTTGGACTACAAACCCTCCCAACACAGCAGAAGACTTCCGTAATCCCATACTTTGCAGCACTTCATTAGCACGGTTCGCTGTCACATTACTAGAAGCTGTTCCAAAAGCAGTAAGAAAAGTATCTTTACCTTTCATCAAAAAGGTTTTTACACCTACCCTAGAACTGATTTTCAATCTGATAAGGTAGTAACAAATCTGTAACAACAAAGCGAACAACACAGCCAAAACATAAAAAACTAAAGATTGAAACTTCGCAAACTCATTTCTGGCAATCATTTGCGTCACAAATCCAAACACAGCCAAGGGCAACAGAGCAATCACCCATCCAAGGATGCGAACAGCAACTTCTTTAGAAAATTTTAATACTCTATCTAGAGCCAGAAAAGTTGAATCTTCTTTTTCGAGTTCCTGCTCGGTAATTTTTTTGATTTCTTCTTCTCTAATAGTTTGGAATGCAATACCCAAACATAGGGAAATAACCATAATTTGGATAACATTATTTTCCGCAAAAGACTGGAGAAGAGATGTTTCAGGAACTAGATTTTTGATTATATCCAACCAACCATTGATATTGACACATTTACTATATGATTCTTTTACTGCCCCAGGTAATTGTTCTACAATACCGGGATGAGTCAACTGAGTAATTAAAAGACCAATAACAGCTGCAATCGTAGTATTAATGAATAACGATGGTAGCAAATGAAGATTCCCTCTTCTAAAAACTTTACCAGTAAATAAATTACTGACAGAAACTACAAATACCAGAGGAATAGCAAGAGCTTGCATAGCTTGAAAAACTAATGTACTGGGAAGTACTAACTTATCAATAAAGTCTTCTGAACTACCTTTTAATAAGCTCCCTACAATTACCGCAAGCACGAGAGCAATCAGTATTTGCAAAGTCAAACCAATACGCTGCCACCAAGGACGATTTTGATTATTCATTACGGGATAATTAGTTAAAAATATTAAGAACTTACATATCACTTCTAGACATCAGACCAAAGCTTAATTAGGTTCATCGGTCATAGAACCCAGCGTTTTACCTTCAAGTAATGCCACGGTAGTCATATTACCCATGACATTAATCACAGTGCGGAACATATCAAGAAACCATTCCACAGGAAGGACATAAGTAAAAAAGTCAGTTGGGTCTAAACCAACAGCCTGAAAAAGTAGTATTACCCCAGCCATTCCACCATTAGGAACGCTTAATGTAATCATGGAGAGTACAACCGATAGACTAATGAGAATCAAATATTTTCTTGGGTCTAATTCATGTTGAGTAATTTTGGAAATATACAAGGCTGACATTACTAAACTCATAGCTGTAGCATCCTTGTTAAAATTTACAATGATGTACGCTCCTAGTTGAGTAAAAGCTTCCCTTATACCCATGTCCCCCAAAACTTTCTTTGTGGTCGGACTTGTTACAATTCCGGAAGAAGTGCCAAATGCAGTTAAAAATGCATCTTTAGCTTTTATCAAAAAGTCTGTCGGTTTTATTTTGGAACTAAATTGTAACCTGATGAGGTAGTAGCAACCTTGTAAAAAAAAGCCTGCCAATATCGCAAAAATAATTCCTGACAGAGATTGAAATGTAGCCAAGCCTTTATCCGCAACAGTTGTACTCACAATTGCAAATACAGCTAGTGGCAGCAGAGTTATTACCCATTTAACAATAAGAATAAATGCTTTATAAAATGCCTCGATTATCTGTAAAAATGGTAAATAATCTTTCCTATTTTTACGAATTTGTTCCCCTTTAATCCGTCGAGCAATAATGCCTAAGCAGATAGCAAGAATAATTATTTGAATAACATTACTTGTAAGAAATGGCTCTAAAATACTTTGTGGTAAGATATTAAAATCAGGGATGTCTTGTTTCTTACCAACTGGGATACCTTCTGGCTTAACAAAAGGCAAAAAATAGACGACTAAAAACCCTATAATCGCTGCGACTATGCTATTAGTTAACAGTAATATAGCCAGACGACGTAGATTTGAGCCAATACTATTCGCTGTATCATCATTGACAAAAGTGCGAACTAGTATCACAAAAACCAAGGGAAAAGCAAGAACTTTCAGAGCATTAATTACCAAAATCTTGGGAATTTCCAAGTATCGAATAATTTCAATATTAACCGCGTTGGACTTCCCTTGATGCAGTACATATCCCACAATCAAAGCTAGAAAAAAAGCAATCAGAATTTGTAACGTTAGAGGATTCAGCTTCCACGAGTTCTTTCGTGGGTTTTTCGGCTCATTGTTGCTTTCAGTTTTTGCCATTCTAGCTAGGTATCTTTTTACACCAAGCTCATCCTATCATTCCAGGGTTAAAGCATTATTAACGCTGTTCCAGGGTTAATTACCTTCGTGGGGATATCGTTCCGACTTTTACGACTACCGTTATAAAATCATAATCAAGCCCAAAAATTTTATTATTAGTCCTCTTTTAGAGGACTTTAGCTTTTAGACAGGGAATTTATTCCCTGGCTTATTCCCTGGCTTATTCCCTGGCTTATTCCCTGGCTTATTCCCTGGCTTATTCCCTGGCTTATTCCCTGGCTTATTCCCTGGCTTATTCCCTGGCTTATTCCCTGGCTTATGGCACGCTATTTTCAAGTGAGAAAAGTGCAATCGGGCGGCACAGGACGTGCCACCCCACAAGAGTTAAGACTCCACTACATTAACCGCAGCAGGAATAACCGTCATCTTCACAACAGGTTTTTTCTTAAACATCAAACCATTTTCCCCCTTATCAATCACAATTGTGTCACCCGACATAAAGGTATTTTCCAGAATCTTCGTAGCAACAACACTTTCCACCTCCCGTCGAATAGCGCGTTTAATAGGACGAGCACCATAAACAGGGTCATATCCCACCTCAACCAAATGCTCACAAGCATCTGGTGTAATTTCCAGAGAAATTTTCTGCTCCGACAGTAAAAACTCCACTCGTTTGAGTTGGATACGGATAATTTGTCCCATTTCCCGACGACTGAGAGCATGGAAAATAATCAAATCATCGACACGGTTAAGAAACTCCGGACGAAAATGGCCTCGCAAAGCATCCAACACCCGGTTCTGCATTTTTTCGTATTGGCTATCATCACCCGACACATCTAAAATGTGTTCGCTACCAATATTACTGGTCATCACAATCACAGTATTACGGAAATCAACCGCTCTCCCCTGCGAATCAGTAATTCTACCGTCATCCAAAACCTGTAAAAGAATATTAAACACATCTGGATGCGCCTTCTCCACCTCATCCAAAAGCACTACAGAATAAGGACGACGGCGAATAGCTTCCGAAAGTTGTCCACCCTCTTCGTAGCCAACATAACCAGGAGGCGCACCAACTAACCGAGAAACCGAGTGTTTCTCCATATACTCCGACATATCCAAGCGCACTAAAGCATCATCGGAATCAAACAGAAACTGAGCCAAAGCACGAGCAAGTTCGGTCTTACCCACACCCGTTGGGCCCATAAACAAAAACGAACCAATTGGACGGTTAGGGTCTTTCATCCCAGCACGAGCAAGACGAATAGCAGCAGAAACCGCTTTTACAGCTTCTTCCTGACCCACAACTTTTTCGTGTAAATGGCTTTCCAGCTGCAATAACTTTTGTCGTTCCGACTCCAACAGCCTATTTAAGGGAATTCCCGTCCATTTAGCAACTATTTCCGCTATATCCGACTCGGTAACTTGTTCTCGCAACAAATTGGAACCCTTATTTTGTATTTCCAAAAGTTCCGTCTCTTTCGCTTCCCTGTCGTGCAGCAAAGCTTCCAATTTACCAAACTTTAACTGAGCAGCTTTATTTAAATCATAATTTCGCTCAGCTTGTTCTATTTGAACTCGTAAAACTTCTTCTTCTTTCTTTAAAGCACTTATTTCATCCAGAAGATTTTTCTCGCTCAGCCATCGGGAATTAAATACCTGCTGCTTTTCCGTCAGCTTACCGATTTCTTCCTTAATTTTATCCAACCGCAACAAAGTCGCTTCATTGAGTTTATCTTCCCCACCCAAAGACAACTTTTCCATCTCCAGTTGCATCATCCGACGGTCAATAGCTTCCAACTCAGCAGGTTTAGAAGTAATTTCCATCTTTAATTGTGCAGCAGCTTCATCTACCAAATCAATCGCTTTATCCGGTAAAAAGCGGTCAGAAATATATCTAGACGATAGCGTAGCAGCAGCAACCAAAGCCGAATCAGAAATTTTTACATTATGATGCACTTCATAGCGTTCTTTTAAACCTCTAAGGATAGAAATAGTGTCTTCTATAGTTGGTTGGTCAACATAAATTTGTTGAAAACGTCTTTCTAAAGCTGCATCTTTTTCAATATATTTACGATATTCATCCAAAGTACTCGCACCAATACAACGCAATTCTCCACGCGCTAACATTGGTTTAAGTAAATTACCCGCGTCCATACCCCCTTGTTGGGTAGAACCAGCACCAACGACGGTATGTAATTCGTCAATAAACAGGACTATTTGACCGTTGGAATCAATAACCTCTTTCAACACCGCTTTTAAACGGTCTTCAAATTCCCCACGATATTTTGCTCCGGCAATTAAACTACCAATATCTAGAGAAAACAGCTGACGATTTTTCAAAGACTCCGGAACATCACCATTCACAATACGCTGTGCTAAACCTTCAGCAATAGCCGTCTTACCAACCCCAGGTTCACCAATCAGCACCGGATTATTTTTACTACGACGAGATAATATTTGTATTACCCGACGAATTTCATCATCTCGACCAATAACGGGGTCGAGCTTACCAGCCTTTGCCCATTCAGTCAAGTCTCGACCAAATTTTTGCAGAGCTTCATAGCGAGACTCAGGATTTTGGTCAGTTACTTTTTGACTACCACGAACCATTTTTATAGCCGCTTCCAGTTTAGCAGTATCAGCATTAAAACCCTTGAGAATACGACGACCAACACGCTCATCCTCAGCAAAACCCAAAAGCATATGCTCCACCGAAATGTAAGCATCCTTCATTCTCAACCTTGCATCTTCAGCACGGTCGAGCATTTTATCCAAACTTGGACCGAGATAAAGTTGGTCATTTTTACTCACTTTCGGCTGACGTTGAGTAAAACCTTCCAGCTGTTCCTGTAAACGTATTGGGTCAACTTCCGCACGAGCGAGAATACGTAAAGCTAAACTAGTGGGGTCTTCAATAAGAGCTAAAATTAGATGCTCAACATCTAACTGCTGTTGTTGATAAGCACGTACTACATTTTGTGATTGGGAAATAGCCTCCCAAGCCTTATCAGTAAATTTATTTGGGTCTGTAGGTTGCATCTGTACGATTTTAGATTTCGGATTAAAATTTTAAACTATACCTGGGGAGTGGGGAGTGGGGAGTGGGGAGTGGGGAGTGGGGAGTGGGGAGTGGGGAGTGGGGAATTGGGAATTGGGAATTGGTAATTGTTTTGTAGCATCTATAAAGCTATTTTTTACTCTTACCCCACTCCCTACTCCCCACTCCCTACTCCCCACTCCCCACTTAAAACGAAAACACACTTCTCAGAGTGCTTTGCCAGACTGTGCCACTAGCACTATTGTTATTGGGATTCACTATTAATGATAATGTGGGCGTCAACGATAAATTTTCGTTTAGCTGTAAATTGTAAAAAGCTTCTAGGTTAGTTTGGGTCGCGTTGCCGAAATCCTTACTAATAAAAGGCTGGCCAATAGCCACACCCGCAAGAGTTCCGGGAATCACTATGTCTCTCCAACCTACACCCAGAGACCATGTAAGGGGTTTTGTATCTATATTGCGGTTTATAGCTGTGTTAAATCCTTGGTAGTTTCCAATCCCTAAGCGTCCAAAAATCCCCATACTCCTATTCAGAGCATATTCGGCGTTAACCCCAAAAGCATTAATATTGGTGTTATTGGCGACGGCATTTGTGTATTGTAATTTTAATTTTAGCTTGTCTGTGGGTACAAATTCTACTTCTAAACTTCCTTGACGTGGTTGACCAAATAAGCCACCGTTACTATTAGTATTTTCTTGGTTGTTTGTTTGGTTGGTTATTTGGTTAGAAGTTTGGTTCGCATTTGCAGCAATATAAAGAGTTCGTACGCTGAATTTACTACCTTGAGGACTCCAAGCTATTGCAGCACCAGCACCACCTTGTCTGTCTACTTGGTTTTGGACAATTAGGGGATTGTTCAGAAAAACAGTAGAGCTAAAATCTAAGGCTTCATTATTTGCATATCTGTTGCGGTCTATAAAATCGCGAGGAGACATTTTTGTTCCTACCGTAACCGCTAAATCAGATGTGGGGTTAAAAGTGTAATATAACCGTCGTAGCTTTAAATTCTCCTCTACTCCCGTATAATCAAGCCCACCTGCGTTATTAATAAAACCACTATTACTCAGGGAATTCGGGTTTTTACTGTTAGCATTAGAAACTGCATCACCCCCATTATTACCCGCTTCTAACTGTAGAAGCAATAAATCTTTTCTATTAAAACTGGTTAAAAAATTGAGCCTAGTGCGATTAACTACAGTCATCTTGGCATCACTACCATCAGTCAGGGCATAAACTCCCTGTGCTTGCAACTTTGTGGTAGTAGAAAATACATTCGACTCCATTTCCTGAATACGATTTTCAGAAATATGAATACGATTTTTTAACTCGTCTAACGCAACACGATAATCCTTTTGTAAGCGTCGTAGTACAATCATATCTCGTTGGATAAACTCATCTCCAATCGCATCGGCAATTAAATTTTCTACTTTATCTAAAGTTGCCGCTAAAGCTGCAGCATACTCATACCGATTAACCGGACGATTCCCACGAAACCGACGATTAGGGTAACCAGCGAGAATTCCATAACGTTCCATCAACGTTTTTAAAGCCTGATAAGCCCAATCTGTGGGTTTTACATCAGACAAATCAGCAACTGAGGGAATGGAGAACTGGGAGTTGGGAGTGGGGAGTTCCGACGCTGGTAGTTGTGATGTTTCTGTGGTGGTATCTAGGTATTGAGGGCTGTCTAATGATGGGTCTGACGTTTGTAGAGACGCGATTAATCGCGTCTCCTCGATATATCGCGTCTCTACAGGTAATGAGGTGGCCTGGGATGGCAGGCATGTCTGGGTTAATATCTGGGTAACAATGCCGCTACCAAGCAAAGTTCTAGCCAAAAATTTGAAGGTAAAAATTATCTGCTTCAAATATATTTCCAACCTCAATTTCATCACCTACAGCCCCTATGTGGATATTACTGACTCACAAGTTGTTGATTGGTAGCTTTATTTTCAACGGAACCTTGTGTACTTAATTGAATCAGTTCTACCTTATACCCATCTGGGTCATCAACAAATGCTATGACAGTAGAACCATGTTTCATAGGGCCAGGTTCCCGTGTTACCTTACCACCTTGCTTTTTAATTTCTTCGCAGGTAGCATAAATGTCATCAACACCAAGGGCTATGTGACCGTAAGCATCGCCCAAATTATATTTTTCTACACCCCAGTTGTAAGTAAGTTCTAATACAGTGTTATCAGACTCTTCACCATAACCGACAAATGCGAGAGTAAATTTGCCACCTGGGTAATCTTTTTTGCGGAGTAATTTCATCCCTAAGATTTCACAGTAAAATTTCAGGGACTCGTCCAGGTTGCCAACCCGCAGCATTGTGTGTAGTAAGCGCATATTAGTCTCTCCTGATAGCTTCTTCTTGATTGTAAAGGACACAGACCTAGCCACAAAAACCCCAACCCCAAAGAACCCCACCCCCAACCCCCTCCCCGCTCTTCGTGGAGGGGGCTACGATTGACGGTAAATATTCTCGAAAATATAAAAATAGAATCAAAATATCAAATACTAATCCTCTATTTTTCGTAGCCCCCTCCCCCCTAGGGGGGAGGGGGTTGGGGGTGGGGTTCATCTGGTTGGGACGAGAAATATGTTGGTGCTTCTGTTGTGGGTGGTGACAAGCTCTTTAATATTAAATTTGGCTGATATCTAAAATTTGAACGTTAAAAATTGAAATGTGGTTTTCCTTTATCTTGATTACCACGTAAATAGAAATGTTAATTATAATACTTTGTACTTTTAACTTTCTGCTGAAAAGCCTATAATTACTTGATTTACGAGATTTATAACTATATTAAAAAGTATTTAATCAAACATAAACTTAATATCTCCAGCCTTCAAAAACCCCACCAACCCCAAGCATAAAGAATCAAATCGACATACAACAAACGGGCATATCGCGGAAAAAATTCACAGCCCTTGACCGAGATATGGGAAATCTTCACTCAATGTAACTTAACAAAGTCTCAGAAACCTTTATCCTAATTGTCGGGTTGAACTTTAACAAGGTCATAGGTCATGAGTAAAAATTCTTGCTCTGAATTTTTGCTCCGAAAAATACGACCAACAGCCAATGACAAAGGAAGAAAAACAGAATGATGCACCTCGATACCGCAATTGAAGCCATTGTTGCTCGCGAAATACTAGACTCGCGAGGAAAACCAACTGTAGAAGCTGAAGTACATTTAGCCAACGGGGTGGTCGGTCTAGCCCAAGTTCCTAGTGGTGCTTCTACTGGTACTTTTGAAGCCCACGAACTACGGGATGGAGACAAAAGCCGTTATGGTGGAAAAGGCGTTCTCAAAGCAGTACAAAATATCAAAGACGCACTCGCACCCAAATTATTGGGGATAGATGTCCTTAATCAGGAACTCCTCGACCGAACAATGATTTCTGTTGATGGTTCCCCAAATAAGTCTAATTTAGGAGCGAACGCTATTTTAGCAGTTTCACTCGCTGCTGCTAAAGCTGGTGCTGATTCGTTGGGAATTTCCTTGTATCGCTATTTGGGTGGCCCTTTAGCTAATTTGTTGCCTGTGCCGTTGATGAATGTAATTAATGGTGGTGCTCATGCAGCAAATAACATAGACTTTCAAGAATTTATGATAGTACCCGTTGGAGCATCTTCATTCCGGGAAGCACTACGTTGGGGTGCGGAAGTTTTTTCCACCCTCGCAAGTGTTTTGGATGAAAAAGGCTTGCTGACTGGTGTCGGGGACGAAGGTGGTTTTGCTCCTAATTTAGAATCAAATCAGGTAGCGTTGGAATTACTGGTCGCTGCAATTAAAAAAGCTGGGTATAAGCCAGGGGAACAAGTTGCTTTGGCTTTGGATGTGGCTGCGAGTGAGTTTTATAAAGACGGACAGTATGTTTACGATGGTAAACCCCACTCCCCTAGTGAGTTTATTGATTATATGGCTCAGTTAGTCAATGAATATCCTATTGTTTCGATTGAAGATGGTTTACACGAGGAAGATTGGCAAAATTGGCAAGCTTTAACCCAAAAAATTGGTTCTAAAGTGCAATTAGTTGGGGATGATTTGTTTGTTACTAATGCTATTCGCTTACAAAAAGGTATTGAGCAAAAAGCTGCTAATGCCATTTTGATTAAACTCAACCAAATTGGCTCTTTGACGGAAACTCTGGAAACTATTGATTTAGCAACTCGTAACAGTATTCGCTCTGTTATTAGTCACCGTTCTGGTGAAACTGAGGATACCACAATTGCCGATTTAGCTGTGGCTACTCGCGCTGGCCAAATCAAAACTGGCTCTTTATGTCGTAGCGAACGAGTTGCAAAATACAACCGATTGTTACGTATTGAAGATGAGCTAGGTGACCGCGCTATTTACGGAAATAAGTAGGTTGGTGTCGAGGAACGAGACCCAACTTTTTATGACCTAAGTATTTGCAGCCCAAATATTTGCGGCCCAACTATTTGCAACCCAACTATCTGCTGATATGTTGGGTTTCGTTCCTCAACCCAACCTACGGATAAAATCCTACTTTGGGCAATCCTAAACTCTCATCCCAACCCATCATTATGTTCATGCATTGAATTGCTTGTCCTGCTTGTCCTTTGATTAAGTTGTCAATTGCTGACATAACTATTACCCGACCTGTACGACGGTCTACTTCTATTCCTATGTAACAGTTGTTGCTGCCACATGCCCATTTTGTTTGAGGATATACCCCACCTTCGCAAATTGTTACCCAGGAGGAATTACGGTAAAAAGCTTTAAAAATGGTAATTAAATCATCTCTCACTAAACCGGGGTCACGGAGTTTTGCGTACACTGTTGATAAGATACCCCGCACCATCGGTATCAGGTGGGGAGTGAATTGTATCATCACTTCGTGTCCTGCTAGGTCACTACAAATTTGTTCGATTTCGGGTGTATGACGGTGTCGTGCAACACCATAAGCGCCTAAGGAATTATCCGCTTCTGCGAGTAGCATATTGATTTTGGCTTCCCTTCCACCTCCGGATGTGCCTGATTTCGCGTCGATGATGGCCGTTTCGGGTATTATTAAGCCTTGTTTGAGTAGCGGTGAAAGTGCTAGCAAACTAGCGGTTGGGTAACAGCCAGGACAACCAATTAACTGAGCTTCGGCAATGCGATCACGATAAAGTTCGGGTAAGCCATAAATGGCAGTTGCAGCGGTGGAACTATCGTTTCTTTCTTTGTTGTACCAAGCAGTATAGGTTGAGAGGTCGCTAAATCGGTAATCAGCGCTTAAGTCGAGAACTTTACAACCTTTTTCTAATAATTTTGGCGCCATTTGGCAAGCCAATCCATTAGGTACAGAAAGAAATACAACTTCACAGCGATGAGCTACGGCTTCGATATCTACAGCTTCAATTTGCAGGTTGACTTTCCCCGTGAAATGTGGGTAGAGGGTTACATCAGTAAAAGACTTACCAGCATTGCTTTCACCACCTAAATAAACAAGCTCAACCTCCGGATGGTCTAGCAATAGACGTACTAGCTGCACTCCACCATAACCCGACGCGCCTATTATTCCCGCTGGTACGCGCCTAAAATTACCCATAATTATTAAATCCTTATCTGTTTTTATTTTAATCTCGAATTAACACTATCATTTGTGGGCAGTAGGGGAAGGAGAGTTTTGAGTTTTGAATTTTTCGTTTTGAGTTACAATCTGAAATAAGGGATTGTTAAAAAAAATTTACGAGTGGTAGCAAAAATTGTCTGTGTCGCAGCTTAACACCGCTTCAAACCTAACCTTTGAATTTGATTCTATTGATTCCGCTTTGGCAGACCTGAAAGCGGGTCGCGTTATTGTTGTGGTTGATGATGAAAATCGCGAAAATGAAGGGGACTTAATTTGTGCTGCCCAGTTTGCAACGCCAGACATTATTAATTTTATGGCTGTTGAAGCACGCGGTCTAATTTGTTTAGCGATGACGGGACAGCGTTTGGATGAATTGGATTTGCCTTTAATGGTAACCAATATTACTGATACTAACCAAACAGCATTTACTGTTAGTATTGATGCTGGTCCTCACTTAGGAGTATCTACCGGAATTTCTGCTGATGACCGCGCTAAAACTATTCAAGTAACCCTAAATCCTGCAACAAGACCAATTGATTTACGCCGTCCTGGCCATATTTTCCCTTTAAGAGCGCGGGAAGGTGGTGTATTAAAAAGGGCGGGACATACTGAAGCTTCTGTTGATTTATCCCGACTGGCTGGCTTATATCCAGCGGGGGTGATTTGCGAAATTCAAAACTCCGATGGTTCGATGGCGCGGTTACCACAGCTGGTAGAATACGCCAAGCATCATAAACTAAAAATTATTAGTATTGCTGATTTAATTAGTTATCGTCTCAAACACGACCGTTTAATTATTCGGGAAGCGATTGCTGATTTACCGACTCAGTTCGGACACTTCCAAATTTATGCTTATCGTCACACCCTAGATAATACAGAACATGTAGCTATTGTTAAAGGTGACCCTGCTACTTTTGCTTCGGAACCTGTGATGGTGCGGATGCATTCTGAATGTCTTACTGGTGATGCCTTAGGTTCACTACGTTGCGATTGTCGGATGCAGTTGCAAGCAGCACTGAAAATGATTGAAGAAGTTGATAAAGGGGTCGTTGTATACCTAAGGCAAGAAGGACGGGGTATTGGGTTAATTAATAAGCTAAAAGCCTATTCTCTGCAAGATATGGGCTTGGATACCGTAGAAGCAAATGAGCGTTTAGGATTCCCTGCAGACCTACGTGATTATGGAATGGGGGCACAAATGCTGATGGACTTAGGGGTACACAAGATAAGATTAATCACTAATAATCCCCGTAAAATTGCTGGATTAAAGGGATATAGCCTGGAAGTAGTAGACCGAGTACCTTTGCTGATTGAACGGAATGACTACAATTCTTATTACTTAGCGACCAAGGCTAAAAAGCTGGGTCACATGTTGTTACAAACTTTTTTGGTCACAGTCGCAGTACATTGGCAAGATACCCCTGATTCAGTAACGGAACGATACGAACGTTTAGAAAAACTACGACACTTAGCAAAAGAACACCATCTATTATTACAAGAAGAAGTGCGTCCTTTGGCAATAGCCTTGTTTGATAAACCATCCTTGGCAGTACATTTTGGGTTTGACCAACCACGATTAGCAGCGCATGATTGGTATAAGGACAAAGAACATCCTTATGTACAAGCGATAGGGGAAGTTTTAGACTATTTAGTTAAGTTGCCTTATGTTCAAAAGTTAGAATTTTTGATTTCTCCTGGGGTAGACCCGTTGAGTAATTTGCAGGTGCAGCTGGATAGGCAAACTTTTCCCAATGGAATAATGCCTTCGTCTGTTTGTTGTGATGATTTGGGAACTCAGAAGATTTATAGTTTTGGAAAGTAACTAACCGCCAAGAACACCAAGTGAGCCAAGAGAAGTAAAACTTTGTAGCCTTTCTCTTCTTGGCGTTCTTGGCTACTTGGCGGTTCGTTATAGAGACTAAAATTGTACTGATTATATTTCTTGCAAATAATAAATAATACACATATTTGCGAGAAACTTATTTATGCAAAAAACTCAGCCAATAAAATAACATAGAAACTTTGACATCGGCAAGATATAAGTATTTTAATTAAATTATTTGTTCAAAAAAATACTCAAAGCATAGGTATTAATTATTAAGAATGTCTTGAAGATAATATGACTAAGCATTTGCTGAATAGCCATTTGGCGCTTTTTAGTACAAATACTTATACATTTGTAAAACTAATATGAGATGCAATATTTCTCCACATTAAATTATTATGAAGAGTAGTAATATGTTTAACGTGGACACAAAGAATTGATTGCCATACTATCAGCATGGTGATGAAGAATTGCCATGTGTAAAAGTATTTCTGGATTGCTTGTACTCAGAGTAAAAATAGACTCTGGAAAAAAATAAATGCTTGGACGTTTAAAAGCACCTCTTATGATATTACGGGATAAATCTACTATTGATTCTAACAAGAGTACTCTTACCGTTGGGCAGAATTTCCGGGGTATACATTGTATCGTTCTTAGTCTCTTAGTATTAGGGGGAGTTGTTAGCCGCTTAGCATACTTACAACTTTCTGAAGGTGAACGTTTTGAGAAAATAGCACAATCTAACCGTGTTAGAGTAATTCCCACGCCTCCAGAAAGAGGAAATATTTTTGACCGCAACGGCAAAATTTTGGCTACGACAAGCGCAGCTCGTTCTGTTTATTTATGGCCAATGTCCCACAAAAAGCCATCTTGGGAAGCTGTTGTACCCCGTTTAGAAAAAATTCTTGGTATTTCAAAAGCAGAAATCGAAGAAAAACTAGATGAAGCAGGTTCTAATTCTGGTTCTCTAGTGCGGATTGCGAGTGATATCAACATGGCTCAGGTTACAGCAATAAAAGAATATGAAGATGAGCTTCCGAAAGTAGAGATACACAATGAAGGCGTTCGTACATACCCCTTTGGAGAGAAATATGCTCACTTAATGGGATATACACGGCAATTGAATGGTTACCAGCTAAGAGAAAAGCGGAGAGAGGGTTACCGTCTGGGAGATGTAATTGGTCAGATGGGTGCGGAGAAAGCATTTGAAAGAACTCTGCGAGGTAAATGGGGTGGAAAGAGGATAGAAGTAGATGCTAGAGGTCGCATGGTACAGCCATTGGGAGAGATAGAGGCTGAATCGGGTGATGATATTAATTTGACACTGGATGTAGAACTGCAAAAAGCGGCACAAAAAGCCTTGGAAGGAAGAAGAGGTGCGATTGTCGCGATGAATCCCAACAATGGTGCGATTTTAGCGATGGCTTCTTATCCCACCTTTGACCCCAATATTTTCTCCAAAGAAAAACTCTCCAAAAAAGAATGGGAAAGTTTACAGCAAAAACAAAACCCTTTGGTTAATCGCGCTCTTAGTGCTTTTCCCCCTGCAAGTACTTTTAAAATTGTCACCACCGCAGCAGGTCTGGAATCAGGAAAATTCTCTCCCACAACTGTGCTACCAACATATGGTTCTTTAAAATTTGGTGGTACTCGCTTTGGTGAATGGAACCATGCTGGTTTTGGTCCTTTGGGATGGAGAGGTGCAATGGCAATGAGTAGTGATACATTCTTTTACCAAGTTGCAGCCAGAACAGGTGGAGAAGCTTTGATTGATTGGACTCGCAGATTTGGCTTTGGTGAAAAAAGTGGTTTTGAGTTTGCAACAGAAGAAGCAAAAGGGTTAGTTCCAGATACTGGTTACAAGTTAGTATCTATGAATCGAGAATGGACAGTGGGTGATTCGGTAAATATGTCAATAGGTCAAGGAGCGCTTTTAGCTACACCTTTGCAAGTTGCGATGATGTTTGCTGTGCCTGCAAATGGGGGTTACCGAGTTCAGCCACACCTGCTTAAAGACAATGAGGAAGCAAAAAATTGGCGTGAATCAGTAGGTATGAGTCCAGTGACCTTAAAAATTATCCGAGATGGACTAAGGGAAGTTATTACCAGAGGTACGGGTAAAGGATTAAATACCCCATCAGTGCCTATTGCTGGAAAAACAGGAACCGCTGAAGCTTGGCTAACCAATGGTGTTAAACAAAATCACACCTGGTTTGGTGCTTATGCACCCTTTGATAAACCGGAAATTGTAGTTGTGACTTTTGCGGAACATTCCGATGGTAGTGGTGGTAAGGTGGCTGGACCGATAACTTTGGAAGTTATTGAAAAATATTTCCAGATGAAGCGCAAAAAATAAAGAAGAACCTCACCCCCAACACCACGGACCGCAAGCGAGAAGGGGGCTACGAAAATAGATAAAAATAATGTCTATTTTTGATTGATGAAAATATTTATTATCAATTGTAGCCCCCTCCCCGTAAACCTACCGTGTACACACAAGTCTCGAAATAGTCTTAAAGTTCCACGAAATGACCGTTCAGGGATTTATAGTTATGTTTGGGGAACGGATAATCAAGGTAATCGCAAAGATTTGTTGATGCTTGTCAACTATAATGTACTTGAAGAACCTTGGTACAAAGAAGCAATCAAAAAAGATAAACCAAGTTGGGGTTCTGTATATAGTTGGGAAGCTGATTCCAGCTACATAGCTCTTTCTGCACATCGTCCTATTTTAGATGCTAATCAAAAAGTTATTGGTGTTTTAGGAATTGATATTTTATTATCAAGTATTAGTAATTTTCTTAAACAGCTAAAAGTTAGCTCATCTGGAAAAGTTTTTATTATCGAGCGAAATGGCTTATTAATAGCCAATTCGGAACAAGAAAAATTATATACTATCGTAAATGGTCAAACACAAAGACTAGCGGCTAAAAATAGTCGAAATCCTTTAGTGAAGGCTACAGCACAATATTTTCAAAATAAAGTTATTAATTGGCAAAATATCCAAAATCATAAAAGTTTTAAATTTGAGTTTAAAGGAGCAAGTCATTTTTTACATATTGCTCCTTGGAAAGATAATTACGGTTTAGACTGGTTAGTGGTTATTGTCGTACCTGAATCCGATTTCATGGCAGAAATAGAAGAGAATAACCGCACCACTATATTATTATGTATTTTAGCTTCTTTAATTGCCGCATTGATTGGTATTTTAACTTCTCATTGGATTATTCAACCAATCGTAAGTTTAACAAATGCAAGTGTTGATATTGCTTCTGGAAAATTAACTCAAAAAATAGCTATTAGTAATGTTAGGGAAATTAACATTCTTGCTGAATCATTCAATAAAATGGCTGGACAATTGCGGGAGTATTTTACAAATTTAGAGAAAAGCAATCAAGAGTTAGAAAAACGAGTAGAAGAACGTACTGCACAATTACAATTAGCAAAAGAAGGAGCTGATGCTGCGAATCAAGCTAAAAGTGAATTTTTAGCTAATATGAGTCATGAGCTTCGTACTCCTCTAAATGGTATTCTTGGCTACGCTCAAATTCTCCAACGCGATAAAACCGCAAGTGCAAAACAACTTGATGGAGTGAGCATTATTTACCAATGTGGGTCTCATTTATTGACTTTAATTAATGATATTTTAGATTTATCTAAAATTGAAGCTAAAAAGCTAGAACTTTATCCTAAAGAGTTTAATTTAGAAAAGTTTTTATTAGGAGTGCGGGATATTTGTTGTATCAAAGCAGAGCAAAAAGAAATAAATTTTAAGTTTCAGATATTGAATAAGTTACCAACTGCGGTTTTTACTGATGATAAACGCTTGCGTCAAGTGTTAATTAATTTATTAGGTAACGCTATTAAATTTACAAACAAAGGAGGTGTAAATTTTAAAGTAGGATTATTAAGTACACAACAAACTGACAATAACCAAGAAATAAGCAAAATTCGTTTTCAAATTGAAGATTCGGGTGTGGGTATGACACCAGAACAACTACAAAAAATATTCTTACCTTTTGAGCAGGTGGGAGATATTAAAACTAAAGCTGAGGGTACAGGTTTAGGATTAACAATTAGCCGTCAAATTGTAGAAATGATGGGTAGTGAAATTCAAGTTGAAAGTACTTATACTCAAGGTAGTATATTTTGGTTTGATTTAAACTTACCTGTTGTTAGCGATTGGATACCTTCAGAATTTAGTGGATTTAATCCAAATGTTATCGGGTATAAAGGAGAAACCCGCAGTATTTTAATTGTAGATGACCGTTGGGAAAACTGTGCTGTGCTTATAAATTTACTTGAACCTTTTGGATTTAAAATTTTTGAGGCTAATGATGGAAAAGAAGGTTTAAGAATGGCTGAGTTATGTCAACCAGATTTAATTATCACTGATATTGCTATGCCTATAATTGACGGTTTAGAAATGACAAAAATTTTACGTTCTCAGGCAAAGTATAGTAATACTATTATTATCGCATCTTCTGCTAGCGTATTTAATTTTAATCGTCAACAAAGTCGGGAAGCAGGTTGCAATGATTTTCTCCCTAAACCGGTACAAGCACAAGAATTATTTGAACAGATACAACATTATTTACAATTAGTTTGGACTTCTCATAATCAAGATAATAATTTACATAATTCAAGTATTAGTAAAGAAATTGTATTTCCACCTTTAGAGGAGTTAACATTTTTATATAAAGCCGCTAAGTCTGGTTATATATTAGATATTCAAGAAGAAGCTAAGCGCATTCAACAGCTAGATAACAAATATATTGCTTTCGCAGAAAAAATATTAGAATTAGCGGCTGAATTTGAAGACGAAGCAATTGTTGAATTTCTCAAACCCAATTTTTTAAATAAAACATAATTTTGCTATCACTTTTATAATAAACATGATTGAATATGAATCTTAATTGGCAACAAGATGCAATTTTAATAGTAGATGACACACCCACAAATCTTAAATTGTTATTTGAGATGTTAAATAACTCTGGCTTTAAAGTTTCTATAGCTAAAAATGGTGAAAGTGCTTTAGAAAAAGTCCATGATATTATACCTAATTTAATTCTACTAGATGTGATGATGCCTGGAATTGATGGTTTTGAAACTTGTCGTCGTCTTAAGGCTAATCCTAAAACTAAAGATATACCAGTTATTTTTATGACTGCGCTTGCTGATACAGTGGATAAAGTGAAAGGTTTACAGTTAGGTGCAGTAGATTATATTACTAAACCTATTGAGTACGAAGAAGTACTAGCGAGAATAAACGTTCATTTAGAATTACGTAAAACCCAGCTAAAATTAATTCAGAAAGAAAAGATGTCTTCTTTGGGTGTATTGGTTGCTGGAATTGCTCATGAAATTAATAATCCAGTCAATTTTATTTCCGGTAACTTAAGTCACGCTCAAAGATACATTGATGACTTATTCAAATTACTAAATTTATATGAGATTAATACTTCTCACCCTATACCCGAAATTCAAGATTTACATCAAGAAATAGAGTTAGATTTTATTAAGCAAGATTTACCACAAGTCTTTGCTTCTATGTTAGTTGGAACTAGTCGAGTTAAAAAAATTGTACAGGCTTTACGAGTTTTTTCAAGATTGGACGAGTCGGAAATTAAATCTGTTGATTTACATGAAGGTATTGACAGTACTTTAATGATTTTGAATAATCGTTTTAAAGCTAAATCAGAGCGTTCAGAGATTGAAGTTATCAAAAATTATACTCAGCTACCTTTAGTTGAATGCAATGCTGGTGAAATTAATCAAGTATTTATGAATATTTTGGTTAATGCTATTGATGCTATCGAGGAGTCATTAATGACTAAAAAAGATAGTTTGACAGAAAATAAAGGGGCAATTCAAATTTATACCGCATTAACTCATAACCAAAAATCAGCCATAATTAAAATTTCAGACAACGGTATTGGCATGTCTCAAGATGTGCAAATACGCATTTTTGACCAATTTTTTACCACTAAACCCGTTGGTCAAGGTACTGGCTTAGGTTTAGCCATAGCTCACCAAGTTATAGTCGAAAAGCACAGAGGAACTTTAGAAGTAACTTCCGTACCAAAACAAGGCTCCGAATTTATTATGACTATCCCGGTTAATGGTTGACTGTTGACTGGTGACTGGTGACTGGTGACTGGTGGCTGGTGACTTATGATTTCTGTTGTGATATTTTCCTGTCAACCGTCAACAGTCAACAGTCAACCGTCAACCGTCAACCGTCACTCTATCCTTCTCATAAAATAAATATTCGGGTATCCAAAAGTGTCTTACGTTCATCATCAGCACAACTGGCATAAAAACGTCAAATTTTTTACCTGCTAAACTCTTGGGAGGTAGCAAGCCAAAAAGTTCATCATTTTCATGTACCTCAGCTAGTACTTCGTCAAACTCTTCTTGCCATTCATCCAAATCTATACAGTGGATTCCTCGCTCGTCTGCACAATCTTCATAGTAGTAAGCATCTTCGTATATGTCATGTGGTCGAGGTACTAGCTGATGTTTTACATATTGCAGCTTCTCGAATTCGCGAATCGGTATAATTGCCGCGACCTCTTGTTCTGCTAGCATTAAAATAAAGCGTTCCTTGAGAAACACCACTCGTCGGAGGATATCGAGACAGTTGGCTCTGACATCCCCTACTGTTATACGAATTAACCCTTCATCTTGACTTACACAATCTTTATACATCTTAGATTACTTAAAGACTAGCCAAATTGTAAAAATTGAGGAAAATATTAAATAAGGTCGAGTAATACCAGACTAACCGAAAATTTTTCTTTAGGAATAATGACAAATACCTTTTTGGAGCGATTACACAGTCCCGAACGTCCCGTCATTGTTTTTGACGGTGCTATGGGTACTAATTTACAAGTACAGGAATTAACTGCTGAGGATTTCGGAGGCCCGGAGTACGAAGGTTGTAACGAATATCTGGTTCATACTAAACCGGAGGCTGTAGCTAAGGTTCACCGGGACTTTTTGGCTGCTGGTGCGGATGTTATCGAAACTGATACTTTTGGTGGTACATCAATTGTACTGGCAGAGTATGACCTGGGTGACCAAGCTTATTATCTCAATAAAACTGCTGCGGAACTGGCTAAAAAAGTGGCTGGGGAATTTTCTACTCCAGATAAACCCCGCTTTGTTGCTGGTTCTATTGGTCCTGGGACTAAATTACCTACCCTGGGACATATTGACTTTGATACAATGAAAAACGCCTATATCGAACAGGTAGAGGCTCTTTGGGATGGTGGTGTTGATTTGTTTCTGATTGAAACTTGTCAAGATGTGCTGCAAATAAAATCAGCACTTAACGCAGTCGAAGAAGTTTTTGCCAAAAAAGGCAGTCGTCGTCCGTTGATGGTGTCGGTTACGATGGAATCGATGGGGACAATGTTGGTCGGTACGGAAATTAATGCCGTAGTGACTATTTTGGAACCTTATAAAATCGATATTCTCGGTTTAAACTGCGCGACTGGCCCGGATTTGATGAAACCACACATCAAATATCTGTCGGAACATTCACCTTTTGTAGTTTCCTGTATTCCCAATGCGGGTTTACCTGAAAACGTTGGTGGTCAAGCACATTACCGCTTAACACCGATGGAATTACGTATGGCTTTGATGCATTTCGTTGAAGACCTTGGTGTCCAAGTGATTGGGGGTTGCTGTGGGACACGTCCGGAACATATTCAACAACTTGCTTCTATTACTAAGGAACTTAAACCTAAAGTTAGAGAACCACAACTGGAACCTGCTGCTGCGTCTATTTACAGCACACAAAATTATACTCAGGACAATTCCTTCTTAATTGTTGGTGAGAGATTAAACGCTAGCGGTTCTAAAAAATGTCGCGACCTGCTCAACGCTGAAGATTGGGATGGACTGGTTTCTATGGCCAGAGCGCAAGTCAAAGAAGGTGCCCATATTTTAGATATTAACGTTGATTATGTGGGACGCGATGGCGAACGCGATATGCACGAATTGGTATCGCGGATTGTAAATAATGTCACCCTACCTTTGATGCTCGATTCCACCGAATGGGAAAAAATGGAAGCGGGTTTAAAAGTTGCTGGTGGTAAATGTATCCTCAACTCAACGAACTATGAAGATGGGGAAGAACGTTTCTATAAAGTTTTGGAAATAGCCAAAAAATATGGTGCTGGGGTTGTAATTGGTACAATCGACGAGGAGGGAATGGCACGAACTGCCGATAAAAAATTCCAAATCGCTCAACGTGCTTATCGTGCTGCGGTGGAATTTGGCATACCAGCGCATGAAATATTTTTTGATACTTTAGCACTACCAATTTCTACTGGGATTGAAGAAGACCGAGAAAACGCTAAAGCCACTATCGAATCCATTCGTCGCATTCGTCAAGACTTACCGGGATGTCATATAATGTTGGGTGTTTCCAACGTGTCTTTCGGTTTAAACCCGGCAGCGCGTATGGTTCTCAACTCGATGTTTTTGCATGAAGCAATGCAAGTCGGGATGGATGGGGCAATTGTGAGCGCAAATAAAATATTACCGCTCGCAAAAATTGAAGAGAGACACCAAGAAATTTGCCGTGACTTAATTTACGACCAACGTAAATTTGAAGGAGATGTCTGCGTCTATGACCCCTTAGGCGAATTGACTACGATGTTTGAAGGGGTGACGACGAAGAAAGAAAAAGGTGTTGATGTTAGTCTCCCTATCGAAGAACGTTTGAAACGTCATATTATTGATGGGGAACGTATTGGTTTAGAGGACGCACTTGCTGAAGCATTAAAAAATCATCCCGCTTTGGATATTGTGAATGTTTTCTTGTTGGATGGGATGAAAGTAGTTGGTGATTTGTTCGGTTCTGGACAAATGCAATTGCCTTTTGTGTTACAGTCAGCAGAAACCATGAAAGCAGCGGTTGCTTATTTGGAGCCGTTCATGGAAAAATCAGAGTCTGGTGCTGATAATGCGAAAGGGACTTTTATTATCGCTACTGTAAAAGGGGATGTTCACGATATTGGTAAAAATCTTGTGGATATCATCTTGACCAACAATGGTTATAGGGTGATTAACCTGGGGATTAAACAGTCGGTCGAAAATATTATCCAAGCTTACGAGCAACATAAAGCTGATTGTATTGCAATGAGCGGTTTGTTGGTAAAATCAACCGCGTTCATGAAGGAGAATTTGCAGGCTTTTAATGAAAAAGGAATTTCTGTTCCTGTTATATTGGGTGGTGCGGCTTTAACTCCTAAGTTTGTTTATGAGGATTGCCAAAAAGCCTATAAAGGTAGAGTGATTTACGGGAAGGATGCTTTTTCTGACCTGCATTTTATGGACAAATTAATGCCTGCTAAATCTACTAATCAGTGGAATGATGCTAGCGGGTTTTTAGGTGAGTTTGCTTCGGAAAATAAAGGTCTGGATGAAGAGTCTGAGGAAGAGAAGGCTGCTAAGAAGAAGAAGGCTGATGAACCTTTGGTGCTTGATACTCGACGTTCGGAGGCTGTGGATATTGAGTTACAGCGTCCGACTCCTCCTTTTTGGGGTAGCAAGTTGTTGCAACCGGAAGATATTTCTTTGGAGGAGGTTTTCTGGTATTTGGATTTGCAGGCTTTGATTGCTGGACAATGGCAGTTCCGCAAACCTAAGGAGCAAAGTAAGGAGGAGTATCAGGAGTTTTTGCAGGAGAAGGTTTATCCTATTTTGGAGAGCTGGAAACTGCGAATTGTTGAGGAGAAGTTGTTGCGTCCTCAGGTGATTTATGGGTATTTTCCTTGTCAGTCGGAGGGGAATACTTTGTTTATTTATGACTCTGAAAATACACAAAAACTCGTTACTTCTTTCGAGTTTCCTCGTCAGAAGTCTTTGCGACGTTTGTGTATTGCTGATTTCTTTGCTCCTAAGGGGTCGGGGGTTGTTGATGTTTTCCCGATGCAGGCTGTGACTGTGGGTGAGGTTGCTACTGAGTTTGCTCAGAAGCTTTATGCAGATAATAAATACACTGATTATCTGTATTTCCACGGTATGGCTGTGCAGGTGGCGGAGGCTTTGGCTGAGTGGACTCATGCTCGTATTAGGCGTGAGTTGGGCTTTGGGGAATATGAGCCGGATAATGTTCGGGATGTTTTGGCTCAGAGGTATCAAGGCTCTCGGTATAGTTTCGGCTACCCGGCTTGTCCTAATATTCAAGACCAGTTTAAGCAACTCGATTTGTTGGGGACTGAGCGGATTAAGATGTTTATGGATGAAAGTGAGCAACTTTATCCGGAACAGTCTACTACGGCGATTATTGCTTATCACCCTGTAGCTAAGTACTTTAGCGCTTAAAGAACCCCACCCCCAACCCCCTACCCCGTAAACGGGGAGGGGGCTACGATTTTTGGATTTTTATGTAGATTTTACTGAAAATGTGTACAAATTTACATTTTCCCTTTAAGGGTTGATTATTTTGAATTTTGATATTTTTTTATTTTGATTTATTGTACTAAATACAAGTTTTATAACAATAAAAATTTAAATTCAAATTTAAACATATTTGTAAAGTATGAACAAAATCGATAAACTTACTTCCGAACAAGAAGCGTTAATACTTACTATTCAAGATAAGTGGATAGAGATTGCTTTAGATACTTCTCCTTGTGATACGCAAAAAGCTGAGGAATCTATTAAACTTGCTTATGAATACCTAGGCTTAAGGACACCTCAAAAAATTTTATGGTTTGATAATCCTGCGGCAGCTACAAATTGGATGCATGAGGATGGTTGTGGAGGTTTTCACAGTAATGGCTTCTTGTGGTCGCATTCCGTACACCCTCTTTATGATGTGATTGAAGATAATGTTAATACTTATATCAAAAATAAAATTTATAGCGCTATGGAACTTGGTTTTCTAGATAAAATATCAAATATTTATGATATTATTAAAAACGTATTAAATAATCTAAATCTAGAATATATTAGTCGTGATTATTTGTACGATTCATATTACTTATATTCTCTAGCCTGTTTTGACTGCTTTCATCAAATTGGTATAGACTGCTCTAAGCTCCAAGGTTTATGGGAAACAGCTAAATATTGTGGTTGCTGGTGGGGCTTTACGGAGGATTTAGCGGTAGTCACTCCAAAACCCTCAATAATTCGTTTAGATAATGAAGGCAGATTACACGCCGAGGGTATGCCAGCAATTGAGTATAAAAAGTTGAATATCTATGCTTATCACGGTATACACTTACCAGAAAAATATAGTAGTGTACACCCAAATCAATGGCAAGCAAAATGGATTTTAGAGGAACGAAATTCAGAACTGCGTCAAGTTTTAATTCAAAGAGTGGGTTACAATAAAATTTGCCAAGAGTTAGAAGCTACTGAATTGGATTTTTGGCATGAATAGACTCTACTAAAAATTGAGAATGATGTAGATGTTGAACCAATTTACATATTAAAAATGACTTGCCCAAGCACAGGCTTTATTCACGTATTGCGCGTTCCATCTAATGTTAAATCTGCGCGAGAGGCTATTTGCTGGGTAAATTGGGGAATAGACCCCGAAGATTTTTCTGTGCAAACCTAAGAAATTTACCATGAATTATTTTAAAAGTAAGTAAAGGCGATGCAATAGGAGTTACTGTAAAATTATCCTAAATCTTCTTCAGTCATTCCTGCATCTTTCATAATGCTTCTCAAGGTTCCTACTGGCAAATCTCGATTACCATGTACTGGTATAGAAAGGATAGCTGGAATATCTTCCTTTGCATAAATATAATGGCTTCCAGTGATTCGCTTTAATTCCCAGCCATTCCTTTCTAATATTTTGCATAAAGCCTTACCAGAAATAGATTTCATATCGATAGTTCGACTAACTGTTTCTCTGGCTCAATTTCTCCTCGCTCACTTGCTACTTCCAACCAACCTTGAACAGCTTCCTGCAACATTTCCATTAGATGTTCATAGCTGTCTCCCCAAGTGTGGCATCCTGGTAGTGCTGGTACAGAACCACACCATACTCCATCTTCTTGCCAAATAACCGCTTTTATTTTCATAATAAAATACCTACTAAAATGGCAAATTTACTCGTAATCTCCTAATACCATCAATATATATAGATTAATTAATTTTAGCGTCTACCCGAAAATACCTCAAGTGAGGTACACGTAGTGGAGCGAAGCGCTTGCGTCCTAGTAACTTTTGGCCAATAGCGAGCAAGATGCTCCAGAGGAACTATTGGTGTTACGTGGATAATTCATGATTTTGAACCTGAGGAATTTCCTCTGCGGTTAAAGTAACAATTTTCCCATCTCGCATAATACTAATAGATTCACCAAGCTTACGATGTCTCTCAATAGCTTCAGCAATCGCTGTTTTGACACCAGAATGAATTTTTTTGTGAATTTCCTTCATTTCTTCTTCAGTCATTTCATACTCCTGTGATTTGACCCCAAATATGTTCTTCATAAATTATAGGCTGCTGATTTATTATTTGTTCCGCTACAAATACAGGTGATGAACTGGAGTTATCAAAAACCATCCAACTATCGGATAGTGGTAAGTACAAAGAAATAAAATTCCTTCTTCCCCGTTCGTAACGTCTACGAATCACCTCTTCTGGTATCGAATGTCCGCCATTTGCGACTCGTCTTGCAACCCTTTCGACAGCCAAATCAGGGCTTTGCAACCAAAAGTAAATTATATTAATTATGTAACCTTTTGCTTTACAATCTAAAATAAAAGCTGCAAAAGTTCTTGCTGCTAATGTTGTTTCAAAAGCAAAATTGCTACCAGATTCTGATAAAGTTCGGAGTCGTTGAAGCATTATACGTCCGGCTTCAATAGCTACAGTTTCAGGGTTAAATTGTGAGAGACCAGCAGCAATTATATCGGCATTTACATATTCAAAACATTGAATAAAATCCGGTAACATCCTCATGGCAACTGTTGTTTTACCTGAACCATTTGCACCACCAATTATGTAAAGACTAGGCATAACTTGATAATTTTATTTTTGAATAAACTAACATGGTTACCTACACTTATATTAAGTAAATTTATTTTATCTAATAATTAATCCTTTTTTTATCCTAAAATCAAATATCTACGCTCGTATAATAACCACAGAACGCCCTTTTTCCGTAGTCGCAGTTTTGGTTCCTAAACGTTCGGTAAAAGGTGGTGCTTTCTCACGTCGGTCAAAAACAAATAGCCAACCAAAATCTACTTTTATTCGTTCTAAATAAGAGTCAATCTGTTGTAAACCTTCTTCTTCTGGGTCTTTCTTTTTATCACGCCAAACTTTTAATTCAATTCCCAAGGTGACGTTTTTATATCTCAAGCATAAGTCCATGCGGTCTCTTCCAATGGCATATTCACGTTCTAGAGTTCCACCTCCATTAACAACGCGATGTAAAAATGCCATTAGTACTATATGGGGTGCTATTTCATGGTATCCAGTAGTACCAAGTAAAGGTTCGCCATGCTGACGCCAAAACTGTATAAATGCTTGCAACAGATTATCAACATCTAAATCGCCGGATGGAGTTAACCACGTAGGTGCTATTTGAGGCAGAGAAGCTATTGGTGTTACTGTTAATACTCGTGGTAAAACCTCGCGGTAAATTGGGTTAGCAATTACCAATCCTCCTTGTGGGTTCATTTTGCACAAACCCAAGTCGATAACAAATTGGATATCATCGTTAGGGACGTTTCCTAGTTCTAACCCCGCTAACATCGGTTCGATTATTGCTTTTACTCTTGGTTCCCGTAGTCTTTCTGCAAGTGAATCAAGGTGGGTATCCTGACGCGCAATCAATATTTCTTTGGCTTTGTGAATATGTTCTGCTGTAATTTCTATGTCTGTATCTGTCAACATTTCTTCGACTATTTCTTTAGCCAGAGCGTTTACCAACCAAGGCTGTCCCTGAGTCAAATCGAACGCGGTCTCAATTGCCTCAGTTGTGAAAACTTGTCCTGTATCATCTGTATGCTGCTGGTATAATTCACCAACCTCAGCGGCATTAAAATTTCTTAGAGTTAATGAACGGTCTTTAATATTAAACGGACTTGCTGTGTTTAGTCGTCCACTTCCCCCAGAAGCAACTTTATAATCTCGTACATCCCGCATACCAATCAACCCAACACAAACTGGGAAGTTTTCAGGACGTTCGGGGTAGCCATCGCGTAACTGTCGCAAGATTGAAATCAGCGTTTCATCTTGTAAGGAGTCAATTTCATCAATAAATAACACCAATGGTCGCTTAATTGCTCGTGTCCAAAGCCTGAGATTAGCTTGAATTCTCTGTCCGGGTGGTGCATCTACCCAAGCTTCGGGTTGCAGGTCTTCTGGTAATCGGTTTATTATTTTATTACGCCAAGCACCAAGAATAGCGAGTTCCGCAGCTCCTAAGTCGTTACTTAAGGAGTTTCCAACTTCCACTGATACGATAATTGCTGCATAGCGTCCACTGTCTGCGAGCTGTTTTGCTAGTGCCTGCATTGCGGTAGTTTTACCTGTTTGCCGTGGAGCATGAATTACAAAGTAGCTTTCTTGCTCAATTAACCGCGACAAATTAGGCAACCTCATGGTGGGTGGCAACATATAGTGTTTTCTAGCTTCACAGGGACCAGCAGTGTTGAACCAACGAGTCATGAAAATTTAATTTTGGCATTTTTGAGAGCGATGCTGTAAGTGTAGCGCATTAAAGAAGGGGTTTTTGCTGCGAACTCACAGACCTCTACATAGGCTAAGCGAACAATATTAGTTAGTATTAGTCTGACGAGGATGATTCATGATTTTGAACCTGAGGAATTTCCTCTGCTGTTAAAGTAACAATTTTCCCAAAGCATAATGCGTCCAGCTTCGATAGCTACAGTTTCAGGGTTAAATTTTGATAATCCAGCAGCAATTATATCAGCGTTAACATATTCAAAACATTGCAGAAAGTTCGGTAACATCCTCATCGCAACAGTTGTTTTACCTGAGCCATTAGCACCACCGATTATATAAAGACTAGGCATAAAAATCACTTATGAAAACCTAATGAATCGCAACAGAGACGCGATAAATCGCAATAGAGACGCGATAAATCACAATAGAGACGCGATAAATCGCAATAGAGACGCGATAAATCGCCGTCTCTACGTAACCACTATCAAAAATCTTTCTTCTCTTTTCTTGGCTCTCTTGGCTTCTTGGCGGTTCGTTACTTAAATGAACTATAAAACGCAAAATTAGCACGAGAGCCAAAAACTTGTAAATTCCATGTCTTAAAATCTTCAGCAGACATACAACTACCTCCCCGACCTTGTAATACAAGACGAAACTTTGCATCAGGAGTTATACCTTGAGAAAATATACCATTCCCAGTCACTTTTCCTTCCAAACGTAACTCTTTATAAAGTAGAGGTCCACCACCTCCACCTTGTTTATTATCATATAAATCTGTTCTAAAAGAGACTCCACTTTTCGGAATCGTCAAAGAGAGAGTACCAGTTTTCCCCTTCTCATCTTTAAATAAAAAGTTCCAAACACGCTGCTTTTTATTCAAAGATAAAGTGTAATTAACAGAATTAGAAGACACTCCAATATTCTCTCCCCTAGCTGTTTGAAGCATCTTAGCGCTCGGAGAAAATTTTAACCGATTTATTTCTTTAAATTCAAAATCATCAATTCCTTGTGAAAACTGCGACCATTCACCAGCATTAGTACAACAAGCACAAGCATATACAGATGAAGGAAAAGCAACAAGTGCTAACAAAGGAATCCAAATAAAGGAATTTTTAATTTTTCTCAAAGATTTTTTCATGATTATTTTCAGCACAATAAATAAACTAGCCAAATAGTTTTCTTTCCAAACAAAGAGAAAGCATTAAAATAAATTGGTCTAAATGTAAAAATATATTAGCGCACTCTTGTGTACAAAAGTCCTCTACCCCTGAACTAAAGTTCGGGCTAAAAGCTTAAACCCGTTAAAAACGGGTTTGAATTTACACTCTTATTCTTTATTTCAACCCGTTTTCAACGGGTTTCAGCTTTCAGCCCGAACTTTAGTTCAGGGGTACTTTTTTTCCTATCACCAAGTCTGAGGAATAACAGGAGGCTTAGGTTGAGACTCCGGTTTCTCTTCATCAACAGGAACAGGCTTAACAGGAACTACACCGTTATCACCATAGCGACAAGGCTTAAACCCTCCAGCAATAACAACAAAATCATCAAAATCAGTATCATTCCGACTAGGCTTTACCAAAAGAGAACCAGTATCATCCCAATTCACTTTTACCCCTCGACCATTCTCTAAACCAGAAAAATTATCACTTAACCGAGCTTGCTGGTTACTAGCTTTATTAATGTTATTTGTAGAATAAACAATTCCAGCATCCTTACCGTTAAGACTAGACTCCAAATATAAACTATAAGGTGTTTTGGCTTTAAAAGTAAAATCAGCAAATGGCTTAGTAACAGCATTTCCAGGAGTACCAATAAAATCTCTTTGTTTTGAAGAAGTAGTTTCATTATTATCAGAAGGTTTAACTTCCTGTAACAAAGGAGTTTTTTCTCCCGTAGCTAAATTAATTATACCAAAAGTAGACTGATAAGCACCACGAGATTCAACAAACTCAAATTCCACAGATGTATCTTCATCGAACTCAATAGTTTGATTGTCAAAATTATCAGCAAGAACTGGATTAACAAAAGCTAATACCAAACCTAACCCCAAGCAAAAAGAGGAAAGAATACTGTTAGATTTTTTTGTCATAATTACTTATTTTTCCTAATATCAAAATTTCTGAAAATTACCAAGGTTGTGTAGAACCAGAGACTTGTTGTTGTAACATCTCAGAAGTGGGGTTCTTAATAGATTCCAAAAAAGCACTAGCTCTTGCTTTCGCTTCTTCCAAACGTGCTTTTTCTGGATTTGTACAATTACATCTACGTTGACGAGTAAAACGTCGAATACCTTGATTAACTTGTTGTTCCGCTCTTTGATAAGCCTGCTCAGCAGCTTTCAAATCGTTAAAAACCTGTTGAGATTGATTAATTATTTTACTGTTATATCCACTAACACTACCAGTATTATTAGATGGAACACCTGGTGAATTAGTAGTGTTACTTCCTGGACTCCGAGGAAAACTCCTGACTCCCAAACTATTAACATTATTACTTCCAGAACTGTTAGAAGTATTAGTTCGTTGTGCCATCGCAGGAGTTACAGATGAAGTGAGTAACAAAAACCCTAAAGTTACCAGTACATTTTTATTCATTGAAATTTCTGTTAAGGTAATCATAAATTGGACTTAAAACTGAAAAGAAACACCAGTCCCTAAAACAAAACGCGCTCCATCTCCAGCACCAGTTATATCCCTAAATCCAGGAGTAATCACAAAAGGGATATTTTTGAAAGGACTAATAGAAAGACCCATAGCTAAATCTTGACCAGTCCATTCCACAATTGCACTAACTGGTTGAGCGACTCTCACAGCCACAGTACCAAAGATATTTAACCCACTAGGGTCTCTACCACTCGCTTCTGCTTCATGTAAAAACTGACCACTTCCAATACCAGTTGTCACAGCAACTCGACTGAAGAGTTGTTCTAAATATTCTCTTGTTTTGAATATCTGGGTATACACAGCGTAATAAGAATTCTTAGGGTAATCCAAATAACCAGAACGAGATTCAATGATAACAAAGTGGTTCCAACCAACAGCTACAGATGAGCTATCACTAATCCGACGGTGTACCTTAACATTAAATCCACCACCAGTTTGTCCATTACGTCCAAAAGAATCCTGAGTATAAGACAATTCAACACCCACAGCTTTGCGAGCATCCCCCAAAGCTACACCGATACCAACCTCTCCATCACCTTTTCTGCTGTAACGAGTACGACCTTGATAATCTACAACTAAAAAAACTGTGTTATTGTCAGCCCCAAATCCACTAGGACTAGAAATAGTCAAGCCAGGAGAAAGAGTTCTAGAATTATTAGAAGTAAAGAATTTTTGCTTAGGTAAATCATTTAACTGATTTAGAATATCTGTTACATCTGCGTTAACATCAGGTGTATTTTCACCTCCTTCTGGACAGTTTTGTCGAGGAACTAGATTTTGAGCAAGTTTTTTGTGACAAGTAGGAGTTAGAGATGCTGCGCTTCCTCTTACTATGTGAGACTGATTTTTAAAAGCTGGAACTTCATTAGCTCCTGCAGGATTAACGTTCACAACTACAGACACCAAAATCCTAGCCAGATTTGTTGCGAAAGTCTGGCAAACACTCCATTTTTTTTTATTCATCAGGGGAAACACTTAGTAAATGCACCTCAAATATAGTCAATGTGACTACTTTCGCTACAGAAAGCTTGATTTGAATGCCACATTTAATCTAAGTTTTAGCAAATTGTCAAGTGGACGGGTGAATTGGCTTGAATTTATTGATTGTTTGATAATATTATCAATACATAATTATATAGGAATTTAATTATTATTTCTTAATTGGTTATTTAATAAACATTAACCTGTATATGAGAGCTTAGATTTAGGGCTACTAACACTTTTATTTGCATCAGTCAATATAATTAGCAATTATCTTGTGCTTAACGAACCGCCAAGAAGCCAAGAGAGCCAAGATTTTTTTTACTCTTAAACTTTGTGTCCTTCGTACCTACCTTCCGGGAAAACCCCGGTTTACATGGTTTAAAACAAACTTATGACAAATAACACAGTACGTTTCGCTCAATTCAACGCTTCTCTAAATCGTAATAATGAGGGTGAGTTAGTTAGAGATTTATCTACGCCTAACAACGCTCAAGCTAAGGCGGTTGCGGAAATAATTCAACGTAGTAATGCTGATGTTTTACTTATTAATGAGTTTGACTATGTTGCTGCTAATCCTCTTCAAGCTGTTCAACTTTTTCAGCAAAACTATCTTTCCGTAAGTCAAAATGGGGCAACTCCAGTTAACTATCCCTACGTTTACATCGCTCCTTCCAATACAGGTATCAGTTCAGGCTTTGACCTCAACAACAATGGTACAGTAGTTACTACACCTGGCGCACCGGGATACGGTGACGATGCATTTGGCTTTGGAAATTTTCCTGGTCAGTTTGGAATGTTGTTGCTGTCCAAATATCCTATCGACACAGCTAATGTCCGAACCTTCCAAAATTTTCTTTGGAAAGATATGCCCGACTCGCTGTTACCAACTATTAATTTACCTGGTTCTTCCACTCCCTGGTATTCCCCAGAGGAACAAGCTGTTTTACGTCTTTCTTCAAAAAGCCATTGGGATGTTCCCATTTTGGTAAATGGTGAAACAATACACGCTCTGGTCAGCCATCCTACACCCCCCGTGTTCGATGGACCAGAAGACCGCAATGGTAAGCGTAATTATGATGAGATTCGCTTTTGGTCAGACTATATTACTCCTGGTACTGGTAGCTACATTTACGACGATGGGGGTAAGCGCGGTGGTATAGCTGCTGGGTCAAGCTTTGTGATTATGGGTGACCAAAATGCAGACCCATATGATGGTGACAGTTTTAACAATGCTGTTCGTCAACTGTTACAAAATCCTAATATCAATACAAATTTTATCCCCACCAGTCCCGGAGGAGCGCAACAAGCTTTATTACAAGGAGGAGCAAATCTAAATCATCGCGGTAATCCCAGGTTTGATACGGGAGATTTTGCCGATACGACTCCTGGCAATTTGCGGACTGATTATGTACTACCTTCGACTGACTTAGGTATTAGTAACTCTGGTGTTTTTTGGCCGCTCAACACTGACCCTACATTTCCTTTAGTTGGTACTTTTAACTCTAGCTTACCTGGTGGTTTTCCTAGCTCTGACCATCGTTTAGTTTATGCTGATGTACAATTACCTGCTACTCAATCCGGAGCGACTATTCCTAATGTCGGCTTAATTGGACAAACTACTTTACCAACAGGCTTTGTTCCTAGTGGTGCTGCAGGTACAGTAAATGGTGTTTCTACTCCTTTGGGTGGGCTTTCGGGTGTTACCTATGACGCAGCAAATAACCGCTTCTATGCAATTTCTGATGACCGCTCAGAATTTGGACCTGCTCGTTTCTACACTTTTACCCTTGACCCAAATTCTCCTACAAACGTCAATTTTACTAGTGTTACAGCGCTTCGGGATGCGAATGGTAATTTCTTCTCGCGTTTGAGTCTCGACCCCGAAGGTATTGCTTTGACCCGCAATGGAACGGTATTTATTTCTTCAGAAGGTGAAGTGCGTCCAGATTTGGGTGCAAGTCGGGTGACCAATCCATTTGTGAATGAGTTTTCTTTGACTACTGGTCAGTTAATTCGTTCCTTACCTGTACCAAGAAAATTTTTGCCCGTGGTGCAAGATACTAATGGTAACGGTATTGTAGATGCTGGGGATACTCAAGTTTCTGGTGTTCGTAATAACTTAGCCTTTGAAAGTCTTACTATTAGTCCTGACCAAAAGTTTCTCTACACAGCAACCGAAAACGCTTTATTGCAAGATGGTGCGGTTACAACCACCAGTAACGGTACTCGCTCTCGGATTGTGCAATATAATTTGGTTACTGGACAACCAGAAAAAGAATATTTATATGTTACCGACCCAGTAGCGGTTGCACCAAATCCTGCAACGGCATTTAATACCAACGGTTTGGTGGATTTACTAGCAATTGATAACCGAGGTACATTTTTAGCGTTGGAGCGTTCTTTTTCTGCAGGGGTTGCTGGTACAGGTAATACAATTAAATTGTATGAAGTTTCTCTGCAGGGTGCTACCGATATCAGCTTTATTGACTCCCTTAATGGTTTGAGTACTGAACAATTCGCAGCTATTAGACCAACTCAAAAACGGTTGTTATTAAATCTTGACGAAATCAATTTACCCACAGGTACAGATAATATTGAAGGTCTTGCTTTTGGTCCTAAATTAGCTGATGGTCGTCAATCTATTGTGTTGGTTAGCGACAACAACTTTAGCCCAACTCAATTTACTCAAATTCTAACTTTAGGTGCGGAAGTAATTCCTACAGCTACCCCCAGAGTCGAAACTCGTCCCGACTTGTTCGACGACCCCAGTCTACCACGCGACCAACGTGCGGATGCTGATGACCCTGCAATTTACGTTAATTCCACAAATCCTGGACAAAGTGTGATATTAACTGCTGTCAAAAATGCAGGGTTGCGGGTTTATGATTTGTCTGGCAATTTGCTACAGGAAGTTAATCCCGGTGGTATTCGTTATAATAATGTTGATTTGCAATACGGCTTTAAGTTAGGAACCAAATCTATCGATATTGCCATTGCTACAGACCGACAAAACGACAAATTAGCAATTTTCCAAATTAACCCTAATCCAGGTCAAGGTGGTAAATATTTAGAAGATATTACCGACAGCAGCATTGGTACTCTTTTCCAAGCCGAACCATTTGCACCACCTTATTCAGCTTCAAACCGTAGTGCTTATGGTGTTGCAATGTACCGCAGTCAAATCACAAATGATTATTATGTCTTCGTCAATCGCAGACAAACAGGTGATGTAGCTCAGTACAAACTAATTGATAAAGGTAACGGTAAAATTGGTGCTGAACGAGTACGTGAATTTACTCTCCCCACCACAGCGGGACGTACTCCGCAAACTGAAGGTATGGTGGTAGACCAAGAATTAGGCTACATCTATATCGGACAAGAAGACGTGGGTATCTGGAAGTTACAAGCAGAACCTAATGCTCCTAACACATCAGTATTAATTGATAAAGTAAAAGCTTTGGGTGGTAGTAATCTTACTGATGATGTTGAAGGCTTAACAATTTACTACGGAGCAAATGGTACTGGTTATTTATTAGCCTCCAGTCAGGGTGATAATACTTTTGCTGCTTACACCCGTGATGGCAACAACGACTTCCTAGGTCGCTTTGCTGTTGGTAACAATGGAACAATTGACAGCGTGCAAGAATCTGACGGTGCAGATGTAATTAACGTCCCCCTAGGTGCTAACTTCCCCTTTGGTTTATTTGTTACTCAAGATGGCAATAACCTCCCTGGAAGAATAGTAGATGGTGAAAATGTTAATAGCAACTTTAAACTCGTACCTTGGGAAAATATTGCTAATGCGTTCCCAAATCCTTTAGCGATTGATACCACCAGTTACGACCCTCGCAATCCTAAATCAGTAGGTATCCGAGGTACGGAAGGAGACGATACACTGTTTGGTGGCAATGGCAATGACATCTTTTTTGGCTTTGGTGGTAATAATACCATTTACGCTGGTGAAGGTAATAATTTAGTCCAAGCTGGTTCCGGTAATAATAACATCTTTGCAGGTGCAGGGAACGATTTCTTGAATGCTGGTAATGGTAACAATACTTTTTACGCTGGTGAGGGCAATAACACTATTGTTGCAGGTAATGGTCAAAACACTGTTTATGTTGGTGCTGGTAATGATAATATTGCTCTCGGTAATGGGAATAATACCATTTATGCAGGAGAAGGCGTAAATACAATTGTTACTGGTAATGGTAGTGACTTGATTTTTGCTGGTGCTGGTAATGATTCTATTACAACTGGTGGTGGTGATGACCTAATTTATGCTGGGGAAGGTAATAACATCATATCTGCTGGTACGGGTAATGATACGGTTTATGTGGGTAGTGGTGTTAACAAATTTATTCTCGATGCTGGAGTTGGTTCGGTAACGATTATAGGGTTCACGAGCAATGACCAAATTAGCCGGGGTGTAGGTTTATCCAGCAGTACTGGATTAACAGTCAGTGTGAGTGGTAACGATACTTTAGTTAGCGCTGGGAGTGATTTATTGGCTACTTTGAAGTGGACGCAGTTAAGTAATGTAACTATTGTTTAGACAACTTATAGAAAATATACGCAAGTGTAGAGACTGTACATGTACGGTCTCTACATTTTTTTTCGTGTATAAAAAATTTGATTGCAAGCAAAATACCCAATATTTCTGCTTGTAACAAACTTGTTGACAGAATATATTAAGAAATTGTTGTATTACTATTGATATTTATTGACAATACTTCTTTATCAATTTATTGTGATTCATGTGGGTGCAAAGAGTAATCGAATACATTACTTTAGGTGAGCGAACTGTTCGATTGCTCGCATAAGCAAGACTGTGGCATGTACAAGTTGCATTGCCAACTAATTTTCGACTTTTAGAGGTTTAAGTTTTCGCTAAAAATGAGAATCAATCTCAATTAAATTACAAGATTGAGATATAAATTTTGCAATAATTTGCAATAATTTTGCAAGTGGAATGTTTATTTAATCAAAACTAGGGAGGATTGTCGCTAATGCAAGAGGGATATACAAATAGAACTGTAGCAGAGTTCCCGAAACAATTAGATATCGCTAAGGTCAGCGTTTATGGTTTGAGTATTCTCTCTGCAGCAATGTTTTTGTTCTTACCATTCTTCAATCTTTTGCACACAAGTCCTTGGCAACGATGGATAGGAACAATTCATGGCTTTGGCTCTTTGTTAGCTACTGTGGTTGCAGTATATACGGGACATTTAGCTTTTCCGTTACTTAGAGGAGCTAGTAAAATTTTGCCGCAAATGCGTACCCTAACATTTTGGTCAACGGTAATCGCTTTTTTGGGTATTGCGACCGGAAACTTTGCTTACATGCGGTATCGTGCAGGACTTGAATTCGGTGGAGCACGTGCGTGGTTAAAGGAAAATTCACCACTGGGACAGTATGTCTTGATGGAATATCACGAATTTAGCGTCTTATTCACCTTACCAATTGGAGTAGCTTGTACTTGGATTTTGTGGAAGTATGGTGACTCAATCTTAGAAAAAGAAAATCGTCCAGTTCTTACAGCTACTTGCGTTGCATTGATGGCAATGATGTTCTTCGCAATGGGTGGTTTGGTCACTGGACTAGGAATCGCGAAAATCCATTCTTTGTAAACTACGTAAACCGGAGCTTTTCCCGTAGGGAAGGAACGAAGAGCGCGAAGAAATTAGAGCGTGAAGAAATTAGAGTTTGAAAGAGATTTTGCGTGAACTAACAGTCAACAGTCAACAGTCAACAGTCAACAGTCAACAGTCAACAGTCAACAGTCAACAGTCATGACCAAAGAACTATTACCTTTGTCAGAACGAAAAACCGAACCTTTCTATGGCCGAATTTGGAATCAATTAAAAGCATTTCCGAATGGTTTAGCTGAAGGTGCGAAAAAATCACCTACAACTTCAGGACCTGCAGCTGCTGCATTAATTAGTGCCGGAATTGGTTGTGTGACCATGATGGTAACTCATCATTTTTCCGATGCAGATAAATCAAAGTCAATCGAAAATGTTGTTTGGACGCTTGGTAGCTGGATTCCCGGAAGTCATAATCCAAGCAAGCTCTGGGGAAATATTGGTAGTTACAGCGGTAAAGAGACAACATTACTAGTGGGATGGCTTATCAGTTGGGTAGTTTTATCTTTGTTATGGAAAGATAAACAAATAAAATCGCGGACAATATTCTTCTGGATGTTTTTCTTATTTATTGCAGCAACTGTAATGTCTTGGCATCCGATATTTCCTTATTTACCACTCACTTAGGAAGAATTAAAGCAAAAATATGCAATCTAAATCAAAACCTATGCCTTCAAAAGAAATGCATCGCTATGTGCTTTTGATGCTCGGAGTATTTGTATTATTTACGATTTCTTTTCCTATCGCTTTTTTCCGCGTTAGTAAAGAAAAAAAATTTGCTGAATATAACTCTCACCTTAAATCCTTAACGGTTGAAGGTAATTCAATAAAGCCTTCATCAGCTACTCCTACAAAGTAAAAGTCTTTCTTTTATGGGATGGACTTTGGTGTCCGTCCCATAAAAGAAAGAGTGTTTTCAGTTTCTCGTTGTCAGTCTCTGATTGGGAATGTATAGAAGTTTTATATAAAATTCCTAGTCAGAGACTGGAAACGAGGATAGGTTTAATATCTAATGTTCGTTTTCCAGTAATGTCTACTCTACTTTGGTCGTGGGTGTATTCGTGTTTTGTCTGTGCTTATTAGATGTTCCCAATATCAGCTCGGCTGTTCATGAAGCGATTTGCTCAATACTAACTAATCTAAGGAGTTTTCAATGGCGGACAATCAGCTTAATGCACCCTTGAATCAAACAAATTCTAATGTTATTGGTCTCAACATATCCAATCGCTATTCCAATGGACTAGAAGAACCTTTGTCTGGTTCAAGGAATCGTTCCAGCAATCAAGTCTTATATTTCCAGAATGGTAATGACGTAATTGATGCTGGTGATAGCAATAATACCATTTACGCAGGTGAAGGAATCAATATCATTACTAGTGGTAAAGGTAACGACCTGATTTATTCTGGTTCAGGTGGTGATTTTATTAATGCAGGTGATGGTCGCAATACAATTTTTGCAGGGGAAGGTAACAACCGCATTCTCTCTGGTAAAGGTAACGATTTAATCTTTGCTGGTGCTGGTAATGATGTAATATACAGTGGTGCAGGTGATGATACCATCTATGCAGGTGGAGGTAATAATGTCATTAATGCAGGCACTGGAAATGACACAGTTTACCTTGGCAGTGGCAATGATAAACTTATTTTGGAGGGTGGTAAAGGCTCCGTCACCGTGATTGGATTTGACGTGAAATCTGACAAATTGCGTCGAGCAGAGAGCTTATTAGGTAAATCCCTTAAGTTCGTCAGCAAAGGTTCGGATACTTTGGTTATGTCAGGTTCTGACCTTCTTGCTACACTGAAAGATGTTGCATCTGGGTCGCAAGCTTTATTGGATAATGGTCCTCTGTTTCGCTATCAAGCGACTGACTTGGGTTCTCTTAGCACCAATGCAAACGGTTCTGTGAACGCGGCTTCCATCAACGACTTTGGACAAATTGCAGGACGCTATGATACTGGTGCAACCTTTACTAACCAGAATGCAACAACGGGTGTTGTCAATGCTAACAATCTGGTACGTCAAGGCTTCATCTGGGAAAATGGGACTCAAACAGCCATCACCAGCACAGGTGTGAAAAATGGTCAGTCGAACTTTGGTGCAGCTAATGGTGCGACTGTTACTTTACTCACACCCAACGTTAATACGATTAGCAATCGTGGTGTGATTTTGGGAACAGCTGATGAAGTACGTCAACCAAATCCTCTAGCAACTGACCGTGCTTTAGTTTGGCAGAAAGATGGTAGCAACTACAAGTTAACCATCAATGATTTTGGTGGTATTGAAAGCTACTCCTTAGATACCAACAACAGTAACCAAATAGTCGGTCGTAATATCTTAGCATCGGGCTATGAAAAGACTATTTACATAGAAAATGGTGTTGTTAAGGAATTGTCTACATTTGGTGGTGATGGAGGTACAGCACGAGGTATCAATAATAAGGGCCAGATTATTGGCTATGTAGATAGTGATGGTGCTCTTAATGATACCTTTGTTAATACTGCTGTTATTTGGGAAAAAGATGCTGCAGGTAAATATCAACTGAAAAACTTGGGTACTTTTGGCTATGACCAAGCAACACTACGAGATATCAATGATGCTGGTAGCATTATCGGTTCTACAAGCAGTGGCTCTGGTACTACAGCAACCAGTACTCCGTTTATTTTACGGAATGATGAGTTTACTGCACTCGGTAGTTTAGGTGGTAAGACTGGTTCAGTCAACGGTCTTAATGAGTTTAACCAAGTGGTTGGAGCATCTCAAATTGGCTCTGGTACGAACCATGCCTACGTTTGGAATGAAGGTGTAATGGGTGATTTGAATAACTTGGTGACCTCACCTATTACTTACAATGGTGCTGCTGTTACTTTAACTAGCGCAGCGGGTATCAACAACTTTGGTGACATTGTTGCTACTGGTACTTATACTTACAAAGATGCAGCAGGAGCTAACCAAACTGGTACTCGCTCTTTCCTTTTGAAGGCTGTGTAGAGTAAATAAGTCTAGGAATAAGTCTAGAAATAAGTCTAGAAATAAGTCTAGAAATAAGTCTAGAAATAAGTCTAGAAATAAGTCTAGAAATAAGTCTGGAAATAAGTCTGGAAATAATCCTAGAAATAATCCTAGAAATAATCCTAGAAATAATCCTAGAAATAAATTTCTGGCTTAAAGCTTAAACCCGTTAAAAACGGGTTGAAGAATTTATTTTGGTTAGCTTTAGCTAACTTTAGCTTTTAGCCAGAAATTTATTTCTCGGCTTTTTCTTTTTTTTAAGAGACTTGTAAGTACTATCTGCTGCTAATGAACATTTGGGTGAAGTAAATTTCACCTTTACCATTAACAGCCACACCTATTCCAGTCTGATTGTAATTACCTTCTATATTCCTCAGGTGTCCGGGACTATTTAGCCAGCCTTTAACGGCTACAGTTGCTGGGTCACTATGACCTTGATTGTATGCAACGTTCTCTGCATATCCCCTCCAAGGAATTCCTGTTGCTTGAATACGTTGTGCAAGACCTTGATGGCTAAAAGGTGTAGAACCATTAGCCATGTTCTGACTATGATTTCTTGATTGACTATCCATACTGGAATTACGAGACAATGGTGGCAATCCTTTAGAAGCTCGGTATTGATTAATTTGATTGAGAACAGAACGTTCTAATGCAGCGGTATCGACATTGGTAGATTGTGCAACCCTAAGAACTGTCTTTGGTGATTTGCTATTGGCAACAACTGCATTTGCAGAAGTACGACCATTTACTGAAATAACCACGATGCCACTTGCTAGGATAAGAGTGCCTAGCGCAAAGTTGCGAACAGTTTTCAGGTTCATGAATATCTCGTCATTGATACAAACGACATGTCTAAACTAACACTAAGATTATTCATGTGACCGCTAAATAATAGTTGCTAGTGCCAGTTTCTAAGATGACACATTTAGTACGGTCATAATTTAATTAATTGGTTAATAGGCTGTTACAAACCTGTTAGTTGCGCTTCAGTACCAAGAAAACCCCACTCCCCAACCCCCCTCCCCGCTTGCCTACCGTGAACGCAATGACAGGTGTGTATACAGGGTAGGCTTGCGGGGAGTCACCGTTGGGGGTGGGGTTCTTTTATTGCGGTTTGGGGGCTAGAGCTTTTGTAACAACAAAAACTTAACCGTCAAGTCATCCGTACTACTTTTCACTTAAGCTTTATATTAGTTTCAAGTGTACTTTGCATCATTAAAGATACTAAGTGTTAGCCGATAAAAACTCGATAAAAACTGTAAGTTCGCTTAATATGGATTATCGCATGTTGTGCTATACGGAACAGGCTGCTTGTAACCTGATTAAGTAATAAATATGAAAAAATACTCTTAATTTTATAGTAAATCGAGGCTAGGCTGTTAATACCATACTCTCTAATTTCTATATACCTCTTTCGCAAAACAACTTAAAACTGTGTCAACCCTGATAAACACTTATATGTCCCCAGTTCTGCTAGTGGGCGATCGCACTCTAACATCGGAACAAATTTTGCCTCTGATGGCACAGTACCAACTAGTGCCACAGTTGGTAAAGGAGTTGGTGATAGATGAAGCGCTGAAAGAAATTGAATGTACACCAGCAGAAGAAAAACAAGCCACTGAACAGCTATTTCAGCAATATCAAGTCAACTCCCAAGAACAGCAAAGTGCGTGGTTAGAGCAAAGTGGGTTGAGTTTGCAGCAGTTTGAAGCCATAGCTATTCGTCAGTTCAAATTGGAAAAATTTAAACAAATCACTTGGTCTGGGGACATAGACTCTTATTTTCGTCAGCGCAAACCACAGTTGGATAGGGTTGTTTACTCATTACTTAGGACGAACGATATAGGAATAGCCCAAGAATTTTATTTTCGCATAATTGAGGGAGAACAGTCTTTTACTCAACTAGCGAGAGAATTTTCCCAAGGGCCAGAAGCGGATACCGATGGTTTAGTCGGGCCAGTAGAATTGCAGTCGATACATCCAACTTTAGCAAGAGTTTTATCTAGCGTTCAACCACAGCAACTAGTACCACCAACTCAAGTCGGAGAGTGGGTAATTTTAATGCGTCTGGAAAAATTACTTCCAGCACAGTTAGATAGCATGATGCGTCAGAGATTATTAAATGAACGCTTTCAAACCTGGTTACAAGGACAACTAGCAGAGCATCCGTGGCAAATTAAGGGGTAAATAAAGGGGACTTAGGAGTTGGGAGTTATGAAAAATATTTTTGTTGAATATATTTCCAAGCTTGACGGTTTTGATAAATTACCGACAAGTGAATTGACGAGTTTCGCAGAAAAAATTCAACCTTGGCGATTTAAAATTGGTCAAAAAATAATTGGAAAAGAAGCAATACCTGACCGTGTGGGGGTTATTTACGAAGGAACAGTACGATTACTAGGGTATGACCCGCGCACGCAAATGCCAACTAGTTTAAAATTGTTGGAACCAGGAGAACTGATTGGCGAAATTAGTTTGTTGCGCTCGGTCCCCTGCGAAACGGCTATTGCCTCAGTGGAAATAATATGTGTAACTTTTAGTTCAGGTGAATATTTACGTTTATTAAGCAAATACCCAGATTTTGCCAAAGCCCGCCAAAGTAAAGCTCATGCTGTAGAAGTTTTTGAGGTAGTTGGTTCAGAGTTAGAACGGCAAGCTTTAGGAGGCGCAAATCTTAAAGAAATTACTGATAAAGCTGTTGTTGATGCGACAATAGATTATTTACCCAGAGGAAAAACAAATAGCAGCCAGTTAGACCCTGAGCGTATTTGGTTTGTGAGTGGGGGTGGGATAATAACTAATTTTCCTTTGGGTTCTCGCTTAGAATTTGGTGATGAACCGCAAGTTATAGAAGTTAAAGATGACAATAGTGCGCGATTAGTTGGTTTACGTCCCTCACATTTACTATTCTTGGATGCTCAACAAACACAAGAATTATTAGGAGAAACAAACTCCACCAGCACAGATGAACTGGATATCCCTTACGCACCCGACAGCGAAGAGACGCCTCAATCACAATCTAATAATACAAGCCAAAAAAGACAAAAATATCCTTTCGTAAGAGGAAAAGGAGAATTAAATTCCACCAATGCTTGTTTTCAAATGCTGTGTCAACATTTAAGGATGCCATTTCGACGAGAAGTAGTAGGTCGAATTTTAAACGACCAGTGGAAACGTCAAGGAACTATATCTTTCCAGGTTTGCGCTTACCTTTCGGAATTAATTGGACTGAAAGCGCAGTTAATAGAAATATCGACAAGTAGTATTACCAAAATACCTACTCCAGCAATGATTAGTTATGCGGATAGCTATGCAGTTGTCTATGAAACAAGCGAGAGGGAGATAGTTTTAGGTGTACCGTCTAAAGGAATTGTACGTTGCAGACCAAGCGAGTTAATCGCTTCATTGGAAACAGGGGAAAATAATTATCCACAAGTTCAAGTATTATTACTTGCGACTACGAAGGAAACGCAACAACAACGCTTTGGCTTTAGTTGGTTTCTTCCTTATTTAACTCGGTATCGTCGAGTCCTAATTGAAGTATTTATCGCGTCATTTTTTGTTCAATTAGCAGCACTCGCTAATCCACTGGTGGTTCAGTTAATTATCGATAAAGTAATTGTTCAAAATAGTATAAGTACTCTAAATATATTAGGTGTTTTATTATTAGTAGTCGGATTATTTGAAGCAGTTATCAGCGCATTAAGAACATATTTATTTGTTGACACGACTAATCGTATTGATATGGGGTTAGGGTCAGAAATTATTGACCATATGTTACGTCTACCGCTGCGCTATTTTGAACGTCGTCCAGTAGGGGAACTTTCTACACGTATCAACGAATTAGAAAATATTCGCCAATTTCTCACAGGTACAGCCTTAACCGTAGGTTTGGATGCTTTATTTTCTGTTGTTTATATTGTGGTAATGCTGTTTTATAGTTGGCAACTTACAGTAGTTGGCTTAGGAACAATTCCCATATTTGTCGTAATTACAATGATTGCCTCTCCTATTGTTAGTAAGCAATTACGAAGCAAAGCTGAACGTAACTCAGAAACTCAATCTTACTTGGTTGAGGTAATGTCAGGTATTCAAACAGTTAAAGCACAAAATATAGAATTGCGTTCGCGTTTTACCTGGCAAGAAAAATACTCTCGTTATGTAACAGCAGGTTTCAAGACAGTACTTACTTCTACTCTTGCAAATGCTGCAAGTAATTTTCTTAACAAACTCAGTAGTTTATTAGTATTGTGGGTAGGAGCTTATTTAGTATTAAAAGGAGAACTTACTCTTGGGGAATTAATTGCGTTTAGAATTATTTCTAGCTATGTTACCAGTCCGGTATTGCGCTTAGCACAACTCTGGCAAAGTTTTCAAGAAACTGGTTTATCTCTGGAACGGTTGAGCGATATTGTCGATACCCCACAAGAAGGAGAAGAAGACCGTTACAATATTCCCTTACCAGCAATTGAAGGTACAGTAAAATACGAAAATCTTTCTTTTAGATTTGCTACAAGTGGCCCATTACAAGTCAGTAACGTAAACTTAGAAATTCCTGCAGGTAAATTTGTGGGAATTGTGGGACAAAGTGGTTCTGGTAAAAGTACCATTATGAAATTACTGTTGAGACTGTATGAACCAGAGTCCGGCAGAATTTTAGTTGATGGTTATGATATTTCCAAGGTGGAGCTTTACTCGTTACGACGACAGATAGGGGTGGTTCCACAAGAAAGTTTATTATTTGACGGTAGCGTCCAAGATAATATTGCCTTAACAAATCCAGATGCTACAACAGAAGAAATTATCGAGGCTGCAAAAATTGCTGTCGCTCATGATTTTATTATGCAATTACCCAACGGTTATAGTACTAGAGTCGGAGAACGGGGGGCTGGACTTTCTGGTGGACAAAGACAAAGAATTGCTATTGCACGTTCGGCTTTACAAAAACCAAAATTATTAGTTTTAGATGAAGCAACTAGCGCTTTAGATTATCCGACAGAAAGACAGGTATGTTTAAATTTAGCTAAAGCTTTTAAAGGAAGCACAGTCTTTTTTATTACTCACCGTCTTAACACGGTTAGTCACGCTAATGTAATTTTAGTAATGGATGGAGGTCGATTAATTGAACAAGGTAGTCATCAAGAATTAATGGCGAAAAAAGGACATTATTCTTATTTATATAATCAACAAGAAGTTAATTTGTGAATTGGTAATTGGTAATTGGTAATTGGTAATTGGCAATTGGTAATTGTGAACTGTCAACTTTTAATCATCAACAAATATGAATAATCAAATTAAGCAAGATAAGCGCGTAATTCCAGGAGAAGATAAGGCTCCGGTAAGAAAATTAAAAGCTGTAAGTGATTCAAAATCTCAGGAATTTGACCAGTCTATATTATTGCGTCAATCCCCTATTTGGTCGCGCTCTATCATGATATCTTTGATGGTATTGGGTACTTTTGGTATCGTTTGGGCTAATGTTTCTAAAATTGAGCAAGTAGTTCCTGCGACAGGTCAATTAAAACCACAAGCTGCTGTTAAAGAAGTTCAAGCTCCTGTTAATGGTGTTGTGAAAACAGTTGCTGTTAAAGATGGGCAAAAAGTTAATGCTGGTGATTTGCTATTGACTTTTGATACTGCAGCGAACAAGGCAGAGTTGGATTATTTAAATAAACTAAATATTTCATTAATTCAAGAAAATCAAATTTATAACAGTATAATCAATTCTAATTCTACTGTAGCTGCTGATATAGAATTTTTACGAGGAAAATTATCTAGGGAAGCTGCGGCTTTATTAAAAAATCGTTCAACTTTAATTATAGAGAGTTTAGTATTAAGAAATCAATTAAGTAATTCTGGTTCTGCTAATGGATTAGGTACAGAAGAACAAATACGTTTGCAAGTTGCTAAGCAGGAATTAGATTCCCGTGCAGCAGCAGCTCAATTACAAGTTGAACAAACTAGAGCGCAACTAGCTCAAAATTCTGTGAAAATACAAGATAATCAAACAAGTCTGGCTGTTGAACAAGATATTTTAAATAGACTCAAATCATTAGATAAAGAAGGTGCAATTGCGAAAATTCAGTATTTACGACAAAAACAAAGAGTTGATACTATTCAAGGTGAAATAGGACAATTACTTGAAGAACAAAGACGGCTTCAATTTAGTATTGCACAAGGTCGTCAACAGTTAAATAATACTGTCGCTGTTTCTAATAAAAATGTTCTTGATAAAATCGCTGAAAATAGACAACGTGTAGCAGAAATTGATACGCAATTAAGCAAAATATTACTTGAGAATGAGAAACGTTTGGCTGAAGTGAAAAGTAAAATTACGCAAGTAGCATTGAATGTGAAGTATCAAGAACTTCGCGCACCTGTTGCAGGTACGGTTTTTGATTTAAAAGCTAAAATGCCGGGATTTGTCGCTAATCCTAGTCAGGAAGTTCTCAAGATTGTTCCCAATGATGGTTTAGTTGCTGAGGTTTTTATTACAAATAAAGATATTGGCTTTGTTCAAGAAGGAATGAAGGTAGATGTGAGAATAGAGGCTTTCCCTTTTAGTGAATTTGGTGATATTAAAGGAGAGGTGGTTTGGGTCGGTTCTGATGCTTTACCTCCGGAACAAAATTTTCCTTTTTATCGCTTTCCTGCAAGAGTTCGCTTAGATAAACAAAGTCTCAATGCTAAAGGTCGGCAAATTTCTTTGCAGTCTGGGATGGCACTAACTGCTAATATTAAAATACGTGAGGAACGAACTGTGATGAGTTTATTTACAGAATTGTTCACAAAACAAGTTGAAAGCATTAAGGAAGTTCGTTAATTAATATACTTAATATCAAAAACTCTTGTGGGGTGGGCATCCCGAACCGCCCGATTATGCTATTAATAAATATTACAAGCCCATAATATGTAACATCTAAAATCAAGATTATGATACCAGAGCGCATCCAACCCGAACCAGGACAAGAGTCTGTCTGGGATTACCCCCGTCCCCCCCGTCTGGAAGAAACAGACAAGCATATCCAAATTATTTTTAATAACGTAACAATTGTAGACACCCGTCAAGCTAAACGAGTATTAGAAACTAGTCATCCACCCTCTTATTACATTCCTCCCGAAGATATTCAGATGGAATATCTTTTCAAAACTCCCCAATCTAGCTTTTGCGAGTGGAAAGGGTTGGCTAACTATTATACTATTCGTGTGGGTGATAAGGAAGCGCAAAATGTTTGCTGGTTTTACCCTAACCCCACACCTGAATTTATTACCATTAAAGACCATGTAGCTTTTTACGCTCATGTGATGGATGTTTGTTACGTTAATGGCGAAAAAGTTGAACCACAACCTGGTAATTTTTATGGTGGTTGGGTTACTAAGGATATTGTTGGGCCTTTTAAGGGAATCCCTGGTAGTTGGGGGTGGTAAGAATTTTGAGTGGGAGATGAGTGAGAATAACTGCTAAACTTGATAATTCTTTATTTTAATCAAATTATCAATTGCTTCGATAATAAATTTAGTGTCTTTAAACGATAGCTTCATTCTATTCTGTTACCTAAATATATATATATTGGCGACGATTTTTGGTCAAAATCGGTCATTTCTCCCAATACCTAATTCTTTAAGCTTATTCTTTACATTTTCCCACTCTGTACCGCAGTAATAATATTCTTTATTAAGAATATTAGCGATGTAGTAACCCTGCTTACCGTTGTAGAGATATCGTAATTCGGCTGCTATTTTTTCCATTGATGTATCAAACAGCGAAAATAAATCCTCTATATCAAGGTCTGGTGCATTAAACAAATTAACGAATGGCTTACCTTCTCTAAAAGCCCATATCTTAATTACGGCGTTCAATAATTTGATAGTAAACTGGACGGATAATCGTATCATTTTTTAACATAATGGTTTATCCTAAGAGTAGTAAGTTTGAGGAAAGCTATTCGCTCTGCTGTTATTACAGCAATTGGTTATGTTGGTTGGGAAGCTTTCAAAAGTTTATTAGAGTCACTTCAACAGTCCGACCCAGATTCCCAAGTTCGTAAAGATGCTGAAGTAATGTTGTCAGACTTTGAATTATACGTATCTAATACAGTCATTGCTTCATAAAGTTGGTTGTCGAAAGTTTTTGGTAGAGCGTGGCGTTGATAAACCCAAGTATCTAAGCGAAACTTCTTACCTTCGCTTTCTTATTATGTAGTTTCAAGGAGTTAAGATTTCGCTTAGGATAACAACAGGTAAACCGGGAATATTACGAAAGCCTTTATCGTTAGTAATAAATTGGTCACAACTTATAGATAAAGCGGTCGCAGCATGAATCGCATCTGGTGTTTTTAGATTAGTGGTAGCCCTCAGGTTTGCAGCTTGTCGTAGTATCAATTGACTAATTGGAATTAGTTGCACTCCAGAATAAAGCAAAAGTTGTTCATAGCAATCTACTAAAGCTGTATCAGCATTCCTCAAAGGAACAACCAGTGTTTCCAATAAAATAAGTTCACTACTGGCAATTTCAATTTCACCTAATTGAAATTTTATCCATAGAGGTTGTAGTAGTGAGTAATAATTAGGGTGACTTTCAATAGTATAAATAATTACTGATGTATCAACATAGATAATTCCTGATGCTGGAAGTGTTAATCCCATGAATCCCGTTCCTCTTGCAATTGCTTATCTATTTCCTCAGTGGTTTTGAATGACGAATTTTGACTACGAATTTGTTCGATTAAGTCTATAACATTACATCTTTTTGCTCCAGATTTTTCTGGCAAAATCACAAATACATCGACATTATCACCTATTTCTGCTTCTGGAAGTTGAATTTCTATTTTGTTTCCTGGCAAAACTTTGGTTGTGATACGTAAAGCTGATTGCATGGTTTTCCCTTCATATTTCTTAATATTGTAGGCTAGATAGTCCTTACTGTTTTACACCTTATTAAAAACTATTAGAACATATAAAAAGTTAATAAGACTCTAGCATACAAATGCACTACGTCATCTGGAGTAATGATAATAATGTATAAAATACAACTTCATGCTCGATGATGTTATTTGTAATAATAGTAACCAGATAGTTACTGTAATGCTTCGCACCGGGAGTCTCAATATGAGCTTGATTAACCTGGATTTGCTGTTTAACGCAATTACTAGCGTTGTTGACCCAAATAGTTTTATCAAGAACAAGCTACAACGTAATGAGACAGTTCCACCTCAACCAACTGGCTCAAAACCAACTCAGTTTCTGCTAACACCACCTCTCCAACAGTATCGCTTAATGCCTCTGTCCAGTATAAAGGAGCCAGAACACTTGTATCTAAATAAATCAATGGCGCTCCTCAAAACGTGCATTAATTACAGTTGTACTCAAAGATTCCCCCTTAACTGTGATTGAATCTCGGAACAGTTTCATACTAGCTAAGCGCTTTTCCTTTTGTTGCGGAGGAACCAAACGAGCTACTACTTTATTTTCTTCCAGCAAAATAACTTCTTCCCCTTTTGCTACTTCCTCTAAGAGACTTCTTAAATTAATAGCTGCTTCTTCAACACTTATTTTCAACACTACAGTTCTCCTAAAATTTTAACTTATATTTTTGACGCACGTTATTACCTCAATAGAATTCTGATAATCATATCACATCTGCTCCCATTAATAATACTTTAATATACAAACGTACTGTTTTCATTAACTAATTTTTATATTTGTATAAAATGCAGCTTTATTGTTTACAGTAAAACCTTGTTAGATAGAGTTTACGAAGGTATGAATATCACAGGTATTAAAGGTTTAACCTCAACCGAAAAAGCTACCCTTAAAGCATTAGGTGCAGTGGAAGATGAAAAAATATAAAATCAGAAGAGTCAGTAAGTCTTTCAAAATAAAGTGCGACCAAAACATCTGTCCCGAACTGAAAAATATTCAGCAGGAAAAGCTTTGCGCGGTCTTGTAACCCGTTCTAGCCACGCTCAATGGAATCCACCTAACGAGCGTCGTCATCCTATCGACTTGTTAGAAGCATCTAACGAAGGACGACTGCCAAATTTAATACCTATCCGCTATGGTCGAATGTTAAAGTCACCGTTTGCTTTTTTACGAGGAGCAGCGATGATTATGACAGCGGACTTAGCGACAACCCCAACTACAAAAATTCAAGTTCAGGTGTGTGGTGACTGTCATTTACTTAATTTTGGTGGGTACGCAACACCAGAACGCAACCTAGTATTTGATGTCAACGATTTTGACGAAACGCTACCAGGGCCTTTTGAGTGGGATATTAAACGTTTAGCTACAAGTGTTGTTGTTGCAGGGTGTCACATCAATATTTCCGCGAACAAATGCTTTGAAGCAGCCCTTGCAGCAGTTCGTTCCTACCGGGAACATATGAATAAATATGCCCAGATGGGCGCTTTAGAAGCGTGGTACTCTCGAATTGACACTGAAGCCTTACGTGAATTCGCCCGCCATCCCGAACACAAAGTGCGTATTGACCAATACATAGAAAAAGCACTAACACGGACTTCTGCCAGGGCGTTACCGAAATTGACGGAAATTAATAATCATGAGTGGCGGATTGCTGATAACCCTCCATTAATGTACCATTTGCAACCTTACGATTTGCTGGAAGAAGAGTTAAAATCAGCCTATCAGGAATATCGCCAAACTTTACGGGATGATTTGCACGTTCTATTTGACCGATATCGCCCAGTTGATATTGCTATTAAAGTGGTCGGTGTTGGTAGTGTTGGTACGCGCTGTGCTATAGCACTGTTGATGACAGATGATGATGAACCTTTGTTTCTACAAATCAAAGAAGCCCGTCCTTCTGTATTAGAACCTTATTTGGGTAAAAGTATTTACGAAAATAACGGTCAGCGAGTAGTCACTGGCCAACGAATAATACAAGCATCTAGCGATATGTTCCTCGGTTGGACGAAGAGCGAAGGGGGACATGATTTTTATATTCGTCAGTTGCGAGATATGAAAATTGGCGTGAATCTTGAAGATTTTTCCGCTTCCGAACTAAGTGGTTACGCTGCATTGTGCGGATGGGCACTCGCTCGTGCTCATGCTCGCTCTGGTGACTCGGCAATGATTGCTGGATATATTGGTAAAAGCGATGCCTTTGATTTAGCGATAGCTAATTTTGCTGTCGCTTACGCCAACCAAACCAAATCTGACTATCAAACACTTGTAGATGCAGTTAAATCCGGGCGAATAATCGCAATTTCTGAAGAGTAAATGTATCGCTTAATGCTTTTGAAAAATTGTGTAGATGACCTTTCTGAAAAAATACTTATACTGCAATAGCAGAGGCAACAGGTTTGATTTGACGGACAACTGAAACAGGAATTTCAATCCAAAATTCCGTTCCTTGACCTGGTTGCGAGATACAAAAAATATCTCCTCCATGCTGTTCAACTACAATTTTATAACTAATTGATAAGCCAAGACCTGTACCACTACCTACTGGTTTAGTTGTGAAAAATGGGTCAAATATTTTGGGCTTAACCTCATCCGGAATTCCACAACCATTATCAGCAATTCGGATTGTTATATCTTTGTTATCGGAAAAGTTAGTAGTAATTGAAATTGTTTTTGTAACTAAGTTTTTTTTTGAACTAGGTCTACTATTATAGGTAATTATAGTTTTCGACTATAATTACCTATCAGCAATTACTAATTACCTAAACAACGGGGGTCAGATTTACCTTGACAATCACGTCATTGTAATCAGCATCACCACCACCGATAATATCTTCAAACCCAAAGCTGTTGTCACCTAACAAGCGAATTTGGTCAAATTTGCCAGTATTAGCTCCGATAAATGGGAAGAAGACAGCAGGATTGTTATTAGGATTAGTATCTTGAAGTTGTTCAAGAGAACCATTGACAACCATTAAAGGAGCAATAATTGACCCAGCATCAACAGTTGCTTTAATAGTAGATGTACCTTGATTTGCAACTTCAAGTTTTACTGCTTTACCATCTGCACCTTTAACAAGATTATTCAGAGCAGCGTTGAGATAATCTGCGCTATTAGCTGTATCGGGATTTAAACCACCAAGAAAACCATCAGCATTATCAACTTTATAGAAGTAAACTTGGTTATTGAAAGCAGCTTCTCTATATACTGAGAAATTAGCTTCAACTTTACCAGTTAATTCTCGTAAATCAATCAACTCACCCTCTGCACCAGTTTGTAAACCAGTTCCTAAAGCACGAGTATCATTGACCGCTTCTACTTTCACATTCAAACCTTCAACAGCTAAGTCAAAAGCGCTACCTGTAACATTAGAAACAAAATTGTTTGCTGTAGAGAAAATAATTTCCTTATTCGCCCCAGCCCGAACTTGGTCTGCGGTACCATTTTTAATTAACGCAAATCCTAACTTTGCACCAGGAGCAAATCCTAAAGTACGAGGGGTTTCTCCAGTGAATCCATTGGGTCGATTGCTGACAACTGAGGAAACTACTTTCGCTTTACCGCTTTCCAAAAGTTGTTTTAAGTTGACCAAGTTAACATTGTTAGACCCATCTGTTTCAAAGACAACCAACTCGTTAACAGCAGCGTTAGGATTATTTCTGCTAACAGTAAAACGCAGTTGGTTAAATCCAGCACCCCCTTTAAGGTTAACAACTCCCGCAGTTGTTGCTTGCTCGATAGTGGTTTTCACAAAAACACCATCTTGACGAGCATTTAAGGATTGGATTCTGGTATCTAAAGCGGGTGCTGTATCCGCACTGTTAAATGGAGAATTTGCAAAATTCGCAACCAAAAATTCAGCGAATGCATCTTGCTCTGTACCGGAAGCTGCAAAACTCGCTTTCCCTGAGTCAAATTTTGCAGCGTCAATAGGTCCGTCTATTGTACCATTGAGGTTTAAATCTTTATCTTTCTCCCCTATCAAATCAACTCGATTTGCAAAAGTGGGATTAGCTTGAATGAAATTTGCAAAAGGATAACTGTCACCACCATCAGCTAAAAAACCAAGGGTGACAATCCTAATTCCACGGTCTTTATTTCCTTGCAACTGCCCATCATTAACAAGGACTTCTTTTAAAGTTCCATCATTGTTGAGAATCGCTGCATTTTGGATGCGTTGTCCTGCGGGTTTGCTTGCATCAAAACTGAAAGAGACACCGCCAATTTGTGGGAATCTACCTGGAGTTGCTCCGGCTGCTGTTGCTGCTACACCATGTTCGAGAACCTGCTTTAATTGTTCTGCTGTCACAGTGACAAGAGTCAGCGCGTTATTAAACCGTAGAGAATTTTCAATATCCAGCTGAGAAATACCACCTTCCGGCTTCCCAGACAAAGGATTTGCTTGGGTAGGAAGTTTAACTACCTCAGTTGAACCAGTGGGAGCAAAAATAGTACCAATGTTGTCACGAACACCACCACCATTTTTCAACGAGACAATTACAGTCGGGTCGAGTTTTTTTGCGTAATCCAAATTAGCGTCTGCTGATAGGTTCCCTAAGTTAGTTTCTTCGGTACGTATATCAGCACGAGTTCCATTGAGGAATTCTTTGCTATTACCAAACACACTGCCGTCTTTTTGGGCGATAACCTTTCTGAGGGCGTCTGTAATAGCTTTAATTTCTGGGTCTACTAAATTTTGCGCGTTGAGAGCAGCTACTCCTTGGTCATCAGCAGCATAAGCACCGCTAACATTTGGATTGATGCTTGCGGGAATAATTTTACCTTGAGCATCAAAGTCTACAACTAAACGACCGACGTATTTATAGTTACCATCAGTGTTAATTATAGCAACATCATCGCCAGTAGCAGATTTAGCCAGAATCGGGTAATCACCTTGCTTGGTATCTCCAGCCCGTAAGCGGTCTGTGCTATCAACCAAGCGAGTGTTAGACCCACCCGCCATGATAATATCTACATCTTTTAGCTTCCCAGCTAACTGTTGCTCGATGGCTATCTGCTGCATGTGAGCCAGCAGGACTATTTTATTAATACCTTGTGCTATCAGTGCGTCTACTGATTTTTGAATTTCCGCAGCCAGAGCGTCGATATCATTGGGGTTGGCTGGTAAAACACCGACGCTACCAGGAGAGGAAATTGCTCTGAGTGTGGGAGTCGTAGCACCCACAACACCTATTTTTTCGCCGTTAACGGTAATAACGGTACTCTTGGCAATTTTGTTGGGGATGCTACTCGCTTCTTGACCGTCGGTTGTAACTAATGAAGATAAGTTACTATCGGTAGCAAAATTTAAGTTGGAACTTAAGTAGGGGAATTTTGTACCAGGATAAGCACCATCACTAGCAATTAAAGACCTAACAAAAGGAGTACCCAAGTCAAATTCGTGGTTTCCGAAAGCAATTGCCTGGAAGCCCAACTCGTTCTGGATAACAATATCAGCTCGACCTCGACCTTCTTTACCTAACAGAGGAGCTAAGGAAGGGTCTTCCGCTGCATTTAAAAATGGGCTAGGGATGTAAGCATCTCCAGAGGAGAGTATTATGGTGTTATCGTAGTCAACCTTACCATCGTTATTTGCATCCTGATTTTTGAGTGCATTCAATACTGCACTAAAACGGGGTGCGTCATCGAGTGCGGGTACACCTGCTTCTTGGTCGGCAGCGTGCAGTAGTTGGAGCGTGAATGTTTTTGCAAAATTAAACTGAGCAACACTGGGGTCGTGGTCGCTATCTTGGTCTGCAAATTCGGAATTAATATGGACGACATCGTAACCGTTTAATTTGTTGGCAAGATTATTGCTAACTAAGATATGGTCGAGAACTTGAGCGTTACCTTGGAAGTTGTAGGTGTAGCGTTCGTTTGCGGGAATAGTATCGAGTAGGTTGTTTAAAACTGGGGTTCCTGTTCCCCCAGGTATTCCCTTCAACACATTTAAAGGTTCGGAAAACTCAAAGTCGTTCAAGTCTCCCAAAACTATAATGTTAGTCTTAGGGTCAACAGCTAAGATGTTATCGACGAAATCGTTAACAATTTGCGCTTGTTGGAGTCGTTGAGTTTCACTGCTGAGGGTTGGGGGTTGATTGGGACCGAATAGAGCTTGGTCACCACCTTTAGAATTAAAATGATTGCCAATGACAAATACGGTTTCCCCTTTGAAGATAAATTCACCCACCAAAGGTTTACGACTGGCATTAAATGCGGGGTTATTGGGGTCAATCCGACCAGGACTAGCGGAAAGTTGAGGTTTCCCGCTAGCATTAGTAATTGTAGTGTTAGTTGTTGAACCACCACCAGAGCGCTCAACAAAACTTACTCGTGTGGGATTATAGAGAAAACCAACACGAATGTTTCCACCAGGTTCCCCCCCATCTTGGTCATCTACTGGGTTGATTTGACGATATTCGTAAGTTGGACCACCAGCTGATGTAATCGCATTAATTAGTTTTTGGTAGGTTTGGTTAGCGTCAACTACAGCATCGTTGGTTGCACCGTTGTTATCCTGAATTTCTTCCAGGGAAATAATATCGGGTGCTTTCAGGTTGTTTAGAATACGGTTAGCAATATTATTGAATTGGGTATCACCGTCACCTGGGTCTAAATTTTCCACATTGAAGGTAGCAACGGTAAGATTATTGCTATCTCCAGCAAGATTAGTTGTTTCTTTATTTAGGGAACCGGGGGAGTTTACCGTCAGGGAAGTTGGTAAAACTTCGTAGTTATTGAAGCTATAATCAACCACACCGGAAATTGTATTTAAGGTTGCACCAACATTTACTAAGGGTGACGTACCCGAAGTAAACAGAGTATCGTCTATTTGAATCCGTTCTGGGTTAAAGTCCGTCGCAGAAATTAAACTTCCTCCCCTAGCTGTGCGTCCAGTTGCATTTGCACCATTATCGGGAAGTACCCAAATTTCGCCAAAATTATTAGTGGGACTAGTCGTAACGGGGTTATTAATTTGGACAAGCATTCCTTCCAAACTTTCGTAGAAATCAATCCCCTCAGTCACGGGGTCAAAATCTCCTCCCGTTTCCACATTTCCCTGATTGGTTGTTGTGAAATCATTCTGAATAACTGCATTTGGTGGAATTCGACCACCCGTACCAATCACAGTTGGAGTAATGGTTCCTAAAGAAGTGGTTAATTGAGTCACCACAGCACCAGAAATACTGGCATTAATTTGAGTTGTCGTCAAATTTCCAGAATTATTTGCCGGACGAAATTCATCTACCCTTCCCGTTACCCCCACTGATTGTCCGACAGTTACACCTGGTGCAGAACTGGTAAAAACAAAAATCCCTTCCGATGTTCCATTATTACTATCCGGGTTGGGGTCTTGTATATAAAAACCCCTAGCAGCAACTGAGGTGACAACACCTTGAACATTATTAACAGTTTGACCGACCAAGGGAGAACGATGTGCAGTACCTTGAATATCGCGGATACGAGTCGCTGGAGCTGTATCATTATCGGTGATAGTGATATTTTGGGAAGTCGTGGTACCCAGGCTAATCCCAGAGGAAGGATTATTGATGCTGAAAATCGCGGTTTCAGGACCTTCAACTTGCGTATCATCAACTATATTAAAAGTCGCAGTACCCGTACTTTGACCATTAAGAATCGTAATCGTGGTACTACTGAGACTATAATCGCTTGGTGTAATATTGGTTCCTGTCACAGCCAAGTTAACCGTTTGGTTACCCAATACTGGACTAGAAGAGGTAACGGTGACTGTAATAGCTGTTGCATCCCCCTCTGTTCCAGAGTTAGAACTGACAGAAATGTTAACACTGGGGTTGGAGCTAGCAACCACAAATGCATCAGTTATAAAAGGTACATCAGGTGAAATATTATCGTTACTTTGGTCACCATTACCATCCTGAGTAGTCCAGTTGCTGGGATTATTAATTAAAGCCCGATAGTTAGCAAAACTAGCTTGTCCACTTCGAGAACCATTGTACCCGGCAATATCTGAATCATCATCAACACTGGACAAATCAATCGCGTTTACCCCAAGCGTTAATCCCGTATTGTCCAAAGCCCCATTGGCTGCACTTAATCCACCATTTGCGATCGCAGTAATAAAAGTGGGGGAAGCAGCAGTTCCCTGATAAGCATAAATGGTTTCATCATTAGCACCAATACCTCTATTACCACCACGTCCAGTAACTGGTGTTGCTGCAGTTCCCGTATTAGCAGTAATGGTACCTAAACCAATATTATCGATGCGGACGACTGTTCCTGCGGGTACTACATTAGTTGCTGTCCAACTAAATGCGCCTTCATCAGTATCCCTAAACGCTGTTCCATTCCATTCATTATCTTCAAAAATAATGACTTCACCAACATTAATGTCAACCAGAGCTACAAATGCAATGTTATCATTTCCATCGGCATTAAAACCAATAAATGCGATATCTCCTGCTGATAAAGGCATATAAAGAATTCTCCTAATTCTGCGGTCTTGCTACTGTTATATCAACCCAAAAATACTAATTGCAAGTAGGGAAGAGTTAACAGTGGTCAGATGTTATTATTAATAAAGGTTATCCAAATCAAATTAAGATTTCCTGGAAATTTATTGACCCAGAAATTTATAATTTAAGTGTAAATAAACTTTGAGTTACTAGCATTATCAAGCTATACTGACTAGGTTAAATTTTTACTAATAAAAGGTTAAATAATTATATTGACGCTCTTATGATACGGACATTCTAAACCGCCTATGTGGAACAGTTTACCAGGCTCTAGAAGTGAGCAAGGCACTCCCAGCATCAGGCTCTAGCAGCGAGCAAGATGCATGGTGAGGCATCACAGTATTCCCTAAGAGGGAACACTCCCTGAACGTGAACGCACTACCAGGCTCTAGAAGGAATGTCACCAAGAAAGTCATGAACTAAAGTATTCCTTCAGCACACACAGCGAACGGGCTAAAAGCTGAAGTCCGTTAAAAACTGACTTTTCCTATTTTGCCTCAAATATCAAATAAGTTCCCCCTAATCCTTCAACAATAGTCCGAGTATTAGCTGTCATCATTTCTTGGTAAGTCTCACCCGCGCTTCCAGGAGTACCTAAATCATCAGCAAATAATGAATTTTTAGAAATAGTAACTCTTGCTTCTTCTGCTACATTTTCAATTAATTCGCGGTTTGTTGTTGTATCTAAAAAAATAGTTGGTATTAAATTATTGTTTAGAATAGTCGCTAGCTGCTTCATTCGTGTGGATGTTACTTTTTCGTTACTATTAAGACGTTGCAAAGTTCCTGGAATTGCAAGTCCATAAGCTTTTGCATAATACCCCATTGCATCATGAGTTGTGATTAAAGTACGTTGTTTTTTGGGGATGGTGGCAACTCTTTCTTTAACCCAAGTATCCATTTGATTCAGTTCGCTTTTAATTTTTTGTGTATTATTACTATAAAATTCCGCATTTTTGGGTGCAATTTTTTTTAAGCTATTATTAATAATATCTACCATTTTTACAGTATTTTTCACATTATGCCAAACATGTGGGTCAGGTACTATTTTTCCTGCTTGTGTATGATTTAGTGGTTTGGGAACTGCGACTTGAGCTACGGCTATTTTGGGAGACTTGTTTTTAGTGCTTTTAATTAATTTTTGCAATGATGTTTCAAAGTTATATCCATTATATAAAATGAGTTCTGCTTGGTCGATTGCTTGACGGTCGAAATCTGTTGGTTGATATAATTCGGGTTGACTGTCTTCGGAGGCTAAGCAGGTGAGATTAATTGTTTTTTCGGCTACTTGTTGAACTAAATCACATAATACAGCGGTTGTAGCGACTACTTGGGGTAAGTTTTGATTAGTATCGGAGGGGGTGGTAGAAATATTGAGTTGATTTTCTTGGTTGCTACATCCGGTTAATATGATGCTCAATGTTATAAGGGTTGTGCTGATAAATTTAGTTTTTTGTATATTGTGATATATAAACATTTTCGTGTCGGCTCTATTCTAGGCTTTGCTTAGAGAAATACTAGCTTTAATAACCTAATATTGACAACTGGATTTTTTAAAGCCGATTTTCAAATTTCACAGCGGTAGCCAATAACCAATAGCCAATAGCCAACAGCCAATAAACAACAGCCAATAAACAACAGCCAATAAACAACAGCCAGGGAATAAATTCCCTGTCTAAAAGCTGAAGTCGTCTTTAGACGACTATTTTGACTTATATTATTTTATTTTAATTATCTTTTAATAGTCCTCTAAAAGAGGACTTTAGCTTTTAGACAGGGAATTTATTCCCTGGCTTGTTTTAGTTTTAATCTGTCGTTTTTTCTAAATGAGAGTTAGTTGTTCCTTCATAATGATGTATCTTTTGATTATTTACATAGGCAATAGTTTGTTCTAATTGCTTGCTCCCAAATGCAAACACACCGTACCCTTCTTGCCAAGAAAAGGGCTGATAATCAAAATTTAAGCTATGATTTAAATGATGGGAACTACTTCCTTTTATTTTTTTTGTAAATTCAGATATTGCTAACGTTGGTGGGATAGAAACAACTAAATGAATATGGTTTTCGGTTCCACCAACAGCATGAACTATACAATTTAATGCGTCAGATTTGCCAATAATATAGCCGTAAAGTTCAGTTTCTTTGTTAAGTGTAATCATTGGTTGACGTTCTTTGTTAGTCCAAACTAAATGATAGTAAAGTCTCCATAAAGGCATAAATGTTTAAGACTCGCTATTATGTACTTTTATTAGACTGCCCATTTTGGAGTAAAAAAACTCATGTCATACATTTTTTTACGAAAAATTAAAAATCGATTATATTACGGGACTTACCGTATTATCCAATTATTTAATCTGATTAGCTAGAGCCACATCATCAAACCCACATCGTCAAACCCACATCGTCAAACCCACATCATCAAACCCACATCGTCAGACCCAGGGAATAAATTCCCTGTCTAAAAGCTAAAGTCGTCTGAAGACGACTAAATAAATGAAATGGACGATAAAATAGTCATTAATTTAGCTTTACTTTAAAGCAAATAAATGTATTACAAACTTCCGAAAATACAATAAAAATAACTAATAAAATAATAAAATCTTATCCAGTCCTCTTCAGAGGACTTCAGCTTTTAGACAGGGAATTTATTCCCTGGCTATTATTTTAGCTGACTATTTTAGCTAATCAAGATTCAATCATTCTTAACAATCCACCAACTCCGGAGTTTGATTAAGAATTTGGCTCTCAATGGAAATAAAATCTTGATAAGCAGGAGACAGCAACTGGTCAATTTTAAAAGCACCAACCTTATGGCAATTTTGGAAAGCAAGCTTGATACCAAAATGACGTTCAACAGCACCACGAATAGCATCACCCCCCATCATCCTTAATAATTGTGCTCGGTGTTTTTCGCTTGGTGGAGGAACTTCATGAGTTGACCACTCCTCACCACGGACTATTTTTTCAGCCAGTTCTTCAACAATACCCCATGCGTAAGGCAAAGATTCCTTAATGCTATTAACGAACTCAGCTTCGTTTACCTTACCGACTTGAGCTTGTTCAATCAGATGCACGCTAACGTTTAGTGACATTTTCCTTACCTAACGAAATTAGCTTAACCAAATATAACGATTATCACTATTGTTAGGTGATACAAAATACTTTCAATATTATTTAAGATTTATCCTAGGAATTCTCATTAAGAAACTTTTTTATTACCATATAATAAACAAAATATCTATATAAATAAATTATGTAATAATGGCCTATTAAAATGTAAAAAACGTTAGTTATTTAAACTTCATAATTTATAATTCATAGCCCATAACTTTAGATTTTCTTATGACACAAGTAACCTTAGACGCACTGATATCAGCTGCGAAAAATGGCCAATTAGTTAGTTTCCCAACAGATACCGTTCCTGCTCTAGCTGCAATACCAGCAAACGCAGCATTAATTTTTGCAGCTAAAGGTCGCAGTCAAGATAAACCTCTAATTTTAATGGCTGCTAGCAGTAGCGAACTTTGGGATTACGTTACAGGAACCCAAGAAGAGCTAGAAATTTGGCAACAAATAACATCATCCTACTGGCCTGGTGCATTAACTTTGGTATTGCCAGCATCAGAGCGTTTACCAAAATCGATGAATCCTAGTGACCCTACAACTATCGGAATACGAGTACCAAATAATACAACTGCTTTAGAAATATTATCCCAGACAGGCCCTCTTGCTACTACTAGCGCTAATTTATCCGGTCAACCACCCTTAATGACTATTGCTGAAATCGATAAACAGTTCAAAAATGTTTTAACTTTGGCAAATACAAAATTAGAGCAAGAAGTTTCTGCAACAGGTGTACCTTCTACTGTTGCAAAGTGGACAGGAAACAATTGGCAGATTTTACGTCAGGGTGTTATACAGATAGAATCCCACCCCCAGCAAAGTTAAATAAATTAGTGGTTCCAAAATTATGGATTGGAGTAATTGGATATATTTAGGATTAGGACTGGTCGCGGGATTTGCAGCACGTTCTTTGTTTTCACGTTCGTTTGCGTCGTTAAATTTATCTCAAAATAAGACAGTAAATCAACCACAAGTTAAAAAAACTACTCAACTAAATTTTGTTAATAGTAGTTCTCTATACAAAAATTTATCTCCAGAGTCAACGTTAGAACAACAACTAAAACACGCTCAACTTGCTTATGAAATGGCACAGGAAATGAGCTTATTTAAAGCAGGTTTTCTCGCTCGAACTACACATGAGTTGCGCTCACCACTTAATGGCTTAATTAATTTACATCAGTTAATTTTGTCTGATTTATGTGAAGATGCAGCAGAAGAACGGGAATTTATCGGTCAAGCTCACGAAAGAGCGCTGATATTACTGAAATTAATGGATGAAATTCTCAAAATCGCTAGAACAGAACATGGGACTAATAAGTTAGATATGCAATCCACTGAATTGGGTCAGGTGTTAAAGGAAGTATATAATTTAACTTACATGTTGGCGGCAAATCGTAATTATCTCCTGCACGTTTCACCACCAGAGCCTGAAATTTATGTCCTTACAGACCCAATATGGTTAAAGCAGGTATTGCTAAATTTAATTTATTCTTCTATTACTCAAATGGAAGAAGGTAGTATTAGCATTTCTACAAACGCAAACACTAAATCTATAGGAGCAGTGATTTCATTAGATATTCCCACCCATGCCATTTGCGAAAGTGAACCAATAGATTTAATAGAATTAAAACATAAAGATAATGAAGAAAGTTCCACCCACAAAGATAATACAAATCTTTCACCTGGGATGAAACTCTTAATCAACCAAACCTTACTAGAAACTATGGGAGGAAATTTAGAAATTGTTTCTTCTCCCATAAATGAAAGTACTGTAAATCCTATTAAATACAGCCGTATACAAGTATCTATACCTTTAGCGATTCCTCAAGTTGCTCCGTTGTAGCCACTCCCGTTAGTTTAGCATTATTGCAAAATAACATTGTTGTACTCGTGTTAGGCTGAAAACCAATCCGTTCGTAAAATTTTTGTTGGTGAGTAGTTGTTAAATAAACCCTTTCTACTCGATTCATCCGGGGATGACTTAAAACTGTTTTAACTAATGTACTCCCCAATCCACAACCGCGATAATCTGGATGAATCACCACATCCCAAATTGTCGCTCTATAAATACCATCACTATTCGCTCTGGCAAACCCAACCAACTTTTTCTCATCCCAAGCACTAATCACAGGTTCGCTATTAGTAATTGCAATACCCAAATCCTCAATGCTGCGACCTTTAGCCCAAAATGCAGCTAAACTAAACAATTCTTGCAATTGGTAGAGGTCAATTACTGATTTGTCATCTTGAAATAAAATCTGAGAAACATCCATATAATGTGCCTGCCATTCGCGAGTGCGGTATCTTTATCTATGAAATATTTAACAAAGATAACCTTTGAAACGGCTCTTTATCTCTATATAAAGTACAAATTAGAACTTATCTATCAGGATTTCCTGACAATACAGTCAAATTGAATTCTTCAATTCGCTCCAACAACCAATCTCCACAAAGGATGACTTGCTCCCTGCTGACGAATACGCAAAACTTGTTTTTCTAAACGTTCTTTTTCTATTTTAGGTAGTCCAAATAAAATATTACGACTTTGCCAAACTAAAACCGAAGCTGTCATACCAATACAAAAAGCTAAACCTAAGGTAGACAGAGGATTGTAAATAAGTCCAAATCGCACTGCTACCCAGGTAAAATATTGTTTCCAAAGGGCAAATTCGTTACGTAAACCCCACAAGCTAGGAGGAGCGAGGGTTATCCACAGCAATCCAACAAACAACCACCGACCATATACTTGAAGCTGGTGTAATTTTTCTACCTGTTGCTCAAAAACAGCGTCATCTTTTATTACAGGTTGCTCAAAATTTTCCATACTTCTACTTCGCAAGTTGAGGAACGTTCACTTAAAGACCCTAACAGAAGAATAAGAGACCAATAATAAACTGATAAATGTTGGGTTATCTCTCCGAGACGCGAACGCGAACGTCCCTCAACCCAACCTACGATTCTATTGGCTCTTGATTCTTATCCACTTTAACTCTAGCATTGCGCTCGCGCCACAATGTTAACAAAGTACTGGCGATAAAAATACTAGAATAAGCACCAGCAGCGAAACCAATAATCAAAGCCAAAGCAAAGTTTTTGATAGTTTCCCCACCAAACAGGAAGATGGCAAATAATGTTAACAAAGTTGAAAAAGTCGTATTAATCGAACGAGTTAACGTTTGATTTACCGCATCATCAACCACTTCATCTATTGGTCTACTGGTATTTTCAGCTAAGATTTCGCGAATTCGGTCATAAATAACTACCGTATCGTTCACCGAGAAACCAACAATAGTTAATAGCGCAACAATAAATAAACTATCAACTTCTGTCCCAAATACCAAACCCATCATCGAAAAAATCCCTACGGTAATCAGCACATCATGAAGCAATGCCACAATAGCAAATACCGCGTAATCCAATTTGAAACGAAAAGCCAAGTAAATAGTAATACCCGCGAATGAAACCAAAAGAGCAACTAAACCAGAATTAAATAACTCTCGTCCCAAAGTCGGACCAACGGTATCAATTTGGTTTTTTCGTGGGTCAAAAGTACCAATTTTTTCACTTATAGCCTGTTCTAACTGACTGCGCTTTCCCGCATCTAAATCCTTGGTACGAATCAATACACCGTTTTCTTTCTTGGTCTCCCTATCAGTAACAACTTGGATACTACTATCAGCCAAGCCTTGAGCACGTGCGACTTCTCTAACTACATTAATATCAATTGGTTTGTCGCAGTTACCAGGTTTACTACAATCCCGTTCAAATTGTAACCTTGTACCCCCAACAAAATCTAAACTAGGTCTCAGAGGTGCTCTAATTTGCGGATTTTGCCAAGAAATCGCCATCGCGATAACACCAGCAAGAATGATGGCAGAAGAAACCAGCCACCATAATACACGAGATTTATTTATACTTAGTTTCATTACGTTACGCTGCCTCAGTTTTCTTTGACTGCTGGGTGCTTGTTACACCAGGACAAAAATATTCTGGCTTACGTAATGCGGGGAAGGAATACGCTAGAAACAAGAACGTACGACTACAAGTAATCGCAGTAAACATACTGACTACTACCCCTAAACCTAAAGTCACAGCAAAACCTTTCACCAAACCAGCACCTAGTGCATACAAAGCCACACAAGCAATTACAGTTGTTACGTTACCATCCAAAATACTGGAAAAAGCGCGGTAAAAACCAGATTCAATAGAACGATACAAACTTTTACCTGCTCGTAATTCTTCCCGTGTCCGCTCAAAAATTAGTACATTAGCATCCACAGCCATCCCAATACTCAAAATAAAGCCAGCAATACCTGGAAGAGTGAGAGTTACGCTCAATAAAGCAAAACTAGCCCATGTCAACAAAGCGTAGATAATTAAAGATATATCAGCAATTACACCCGGTAGTCGATAGTAAAGTACCATAAAAATTAATACTAAAAACAGACCACCAAGACCAGCGTAAATACTGCTTTGAATACTATCTTTACCCAAAGAAGCACCAACTGTACGAATTTCTTGAATTTCTACAGGTACAGGTAGAGAACCACCTTTTAACTGTACTGCTAGCTCATTAGACGATTTTGCATCAAAATTACCAGTAATTACCGCAGCACCCCCAGTAATCCCGTTAGCAGCAAACTCTGGACCAACATTAGGAGCACTAATTAATTCGTTGTCAAGAAAAATACCAATACTACGTCCTGTTCCAGCAAGATTTTTTGTGATTTCCGCAAACAAGTTACCACCTTGCTGATTAAAATTTATACCTACATTCCAAGCAGTACCTTGAGTTGGTTGAGCGAAAGCATCGGTAAGCAATCTACCCTCAAGAGGTGGGTTAGTGCTTTCAAACAATTCAGCAATATTTTGATTATTTTTCGTTAATTCCTCACGATTTTTATCAATAGCTGCCTTATCACCAGATTTTACAGCTTCTTGCTGCTTCGCTTTCAATTCAAATCGCGAAACCTGAAAAGTACGAAGTGGTATTTCAGTACCAGGTTTTTGTTTACGAAACTCAAGCTGTGCGGTTCCCCCCAATATTCGTTCAGCATCCTCTGGATTATTCACATCAGGTAACTGCACCAAAATTTTATCAGTACCCACAGGTTGTATCAGCGGTTCGGAAACACCAAGAGCATTAATCCGACCTTCAATAACTTTTTGAACCGCAGTTAATTCCTTTTCCGTAATTTGCTGAATTTGCGGTGTAGTTTTTATCTGAATCGTCAGCTGAGAACCACCCCTTAAGTCTAATCCCAAGGGTATAGGGATAAAGGTAATTGCCGCAATAGCAGCGATTACCAGCACTAAAATTAAAGCTAATAGCGATTGCTGTTTTTGCATAGTATCATCCGCTCCGACAAACGCTATAATAACGCGCTTATGGGGAATGGGGAATGGGGAATGGGGAATGGGGAATGGGGAATGGAGAATGGGGAATGGGGAATGGGGAATGGGGAATGGGGAATGGGGAATGGGTAATCAATCCCCAATTACCAATCACCAATTACCAATTACCAATTACCAATTACCAATCACCAATTACCAATTACCAATTACCAATCACCAATTACCAATTACCAATTACCAATTACCAATCCCCTAAACCCTTAAAGCCATCATTTTCTTAACAGCTTCCACAATTTGCTCTGGTTGTACTATTGTTAATCGTTCCAAGTTCCCGTTGTAAGGTGTGGGAATATCCTGGGAAGAAAGTCTTAGTACTGGTGCATCCAACTCGTCGAAAAAGCGGTCGTTGATTGAGGCAATTAATTCTGCTGCTATACCACCTGTCCTCATGCACTCTTCCACAATAATTACGCGATGAGTTTTACGTATCGACTGTCCGATAGTATCTAAATCCAATGGTTTCAGCGATAGTAAATCAATCACTTCTGGGTCGTAACCTTCTTTCTCCAATGGTTTTAGCGCTTGCAACACATGATGGCGCATACGAGAGTAGGTTATAATTGTTACATCTTTACCACTTCTGACAATTTCCGCCTTATCTAATGGCAAATAGTATTCTTGTTCCGGTAAATCTTCTTTTAAATTATAAAGTAGAACATGTTCAAAGAATAATACTGGGTTGTCATCGCGAATAGCTGATTTTAAAAGACCTTTGGCATTATAAGGTGTCGAACATGCAACAATTTTTAATCCTGGGACTGCTTGGAAATAAGCTTCCAAACGTTGGGAATGTTCTGCACCCAATTGCCTTCCCACACCCCCCGGTCCACGAATTACCATCGGAATTTTAAAATTTCCACCAGAAGTGTATCGTAGCATTCCAGCATTATTAGATATTTGGTTGAACGCTAAGAGCAAAAAGCCCATGTTCATCCCTTCTATTATTGGTCTTAAACCTGTCATCGCAGCTCCAACAGCCATACCGGTAAAGCTGTTTTCTGCAATCGGCGTGTCCAGAACCCGCAATTCACCATACTTATCATACAAATCTTTGGTAACTTTGTAGGAGCCACCATAGTGTCCTACATCCTCTCCCAAGACAAATACTGTTTTGTCATGTGCCATTTCCTCGTCGATGGCTTCCCGTAGAGCATTGAAGAATAGTGTTTCTGCCATTAGACCTTTTTTTTAGGATTACTGTTCTTGAATATTATCGTGAACAATACAAAAAATCGTAGGCTATTGTACGACTATCTTCAATGTTTTTTGGGAGTGGGGAGTAGTGAATTGCGAATTGCGTTCGCGTAGCGTGCCGCTTCGGCTTACTGCAAATTGCGAATTGCCAATGGGGGGTGTTGGGTATATTGGAAAGAGTTATGCCATCATGGTATCTTAAAATCAGCTTCTAGGCATTAAGACCGTAAAGCTTCAGCTAGATGGAAAAAGAAAAATATTACCCACTCCCAATTCCCTACTTCCCACTCTTAATTTCCCACTTCCCCACTCCCCCAAAATTTTTTATTGCATTTTGACGAAGAAGTGATATAATCAGCAGCAGTGCTTAATTAAACATAGGTTCTTATCTCGTAGTTTTTTTAAGTGCAAACAGGTGCGTCATTAACCTCAGCGATGTTAACTATCTGAGGTATGTGTGGTATTTGCCCGTCTGGAAAACGTTTGGGTCTTCCAGGTTTGCGTTTATGACGCTGGTTAATCGATTTTTCGCTTGCTGAGGCTAGTTCTTCTGGTGTACATTTGAACAGCCTCAAGGCATCGACGAATTTTTTTGGTGTCATTGTAGGTTCTGTGCGCCCAGCTTCCCAGTTACGAACACTGGTCTCGCTGATTGCAAGCCTGAAGGCAACCTCAGCACGGCTTAAACCAGCACGTTCTCTCAGGACTTGCATATCCATATATTAATGCTCCCTTTTTTACTATTGAAACTGTTTATTAAATCGATTAATGCTTGCGCGTCAATCGGAAAAGTTTATTAACTATAATTCTTTTATAAGCGATAACTACCTGGTATGGCAATCATGCGCGTACTTGCTTAATGGTCGGTAATTTCAACTAGTTTAGCGAATAAAATCAATTTATAAAGATAATATTAGTTTCTCAAACCTGTATGTATTCGGAGATTAGAGATTCATCTAGGGAAATTTACCCTTCTTTTGGAAGATACAATTAATTTAGAATTAAGTATAATTTTCACAATTTTGAGTACAAAATAAAGTAATCTTTAATCTTTATCTCTACTTCATAAATAATCGTTAAAACTACACAAAGTAAAACTTCAATTTGTTAGATTATTTTGTCCAAATAAACGGGAGCATCCCAAATATGTAAATGTTATCAAAATTGTGTGTAGCACTGTAGTGCGAGCATCTTGCTCGCTTATCGCTGATAATCCCTTATCCCTTATCGCTGATAATCCCTTATCCCTTATCGCTGATAATCCCTTATCCCTTATCGCTGATAATCCCTTATCCCTTATCGCTGATAATCCCTTATCCCTTATCGCTGATAGTCCCTTATATCTAATAATCCCTTGTAGCTGCTAGCAATATGTATTGAGATATATAAAGTTTTGTAAAGTTATTCTCAGCTCGATGGACAAAAAATAAAGCGTCACATGCGTTAAGCGAACCTGTACTTACGTGAGCCACATTAGATACAGCGCTTAACTGTCCTCTGCCCTACAGCTTTAAAGAGAGTAGGGCGTTTACTTCTATAAACAGTTACTTCTACCAAATAGCCATTGAGTAGCCATAATACCACTTACACACACTCTTGGAGTACAGAGGTAACTTATAGCTTTCGCCAGAAGTATTAGTTAAACTTATCTAGTGACATATTAGAGTTAGGAGTACTACCAGCCAGAAGTGCCAGAGGTATTTCTAGTTAACACACTCACTATTGGAGTACAAAGTACCGATGTTTAACTTAGGAAGCATTGCCAAGCAAGTCACGGGTAGTGTATCGGGAATGAGAACTATTCTCAGTGCTAACCCAAAGCTATCCGCGTTCTTATTACCACCACAGGTACAGATGGGTATAAAAGTAGCGAGTACTCTGGGCTTAAATATTCCCGACCCTGACGCGATAGTTAACTCAGTTGTATCTGATGCTTTAGCTACTGCTAGAAAGACTCTAGAGCCGTCTTTATCATCTGTGGAGGCTTTAGCTGGCTCTCTGGGTAGTATTAAGGTCTTAAACAACAAAACAGCCGATGAGCTTATTAACTCCATCGACTGGCTTATTGGCTAGGATAGCGAGTACGCTATTTATTTATTGGGCTTACTACTCGGAGTACCATAGAGCCTTATCCGGGTAGTTTCTTGCCACTTAGTGATGCTAGCTAGAACTCTCTCAGCATCCGCGAGGGTAGCTACTGTATGTAGTAGTAACTAAGCAAAACACAGTATCAGACATCCACAGTATCAGACTGTTTACAGTAACCTAAAACTACACTGTTTACAGTAATATCCTTAAAATGTACCAGGTAACTCTCTTATATATAGATATTTACTAGACTTACTTGGTACATTTTACCATATATATAGTGAGGTCGCTATCTAAGGGTTATTTACTGTAAACAGTGTGGCGCACGGGGAAGCCTTGTCCTGTAAGCCTTCCAGGGGTTTTGACTGTTTAATGCGGCGCACGGAAGTTTCAGATATGCCTAAACCTCTAGCGGCACTTCTCTGATATCAACTAGTGCTGACGGTCTTACCGTCCTGAGGCTGAGATGACTATTTGTACCAGGTAACTTTAGTAAATATCTATATATAAGAGACTTACTTGGTACATCTTTACCCTAAGACGGTAAGACCGACAGCTATAGGTAAAGACGATGCATAAGAAACTAACCGACGGGACAGTAGCAGCAAAAGTAAGCTTTAAGTTACCTCAGACAGATAAAGAGATGATGGAACTAGCAGCAGCCTCTAGAGGTATGACAGTATCTGAGTTCATCAGAGAGGCTATCCTAGATAAGTTATTTTAGTTTGTATGGCTAGACATTATAACACGAATATGGTACAATAGTATTAATAGTAGAGGTATAGAAGATGTCTAAGGTAGCTCTAAGGAAGTTGATACAAGAGACTGTAGAGGATAACTGGAAGAGTATTCAGGGGTTACTATTTGTATACAAAGAAGGCTGTACGGTTGTATATGATGAGGAGACGGGTAAAGAACAGTTCAGAGTCGAGACAGGAGAGGACTACTGGCAGTTTTATCATAGTGGTTTCAATACGAGAGACTGGATGGAATGGGTAGAGGAGAACATACCAGATGTGAAAGGTAGGTTTGGTCATCGCGTACTGACTGACCGTCAAATGACCATAAAGATAAAGAAAGCTAGGGAGTTATTAGAATGGCTAGTCAACTAATACCCTACAGGTCAACCGAGTCATAAACCCTTAGCATAACCGCTAGGGGTTATTTTATTGCTGAAAGTACTGTGTCTACTCGGCTCCACCGCGTTGTGGGTATCATAGTCTGTTACATCTATCTAGACAGACCACTTATCCATATAAGTCAAAACTAGTACATTTTATATACAGAAGGTTAGGGGTAAAGGTAATGGAAGAGGAGTTACGGGTAAGGATGAGTTTGGAGACAGCAGTACTGTTGTTAGAGACCTTGACAGAGTACCAAAGAGTATGGGGTAGAGATGACAGCATCTGGCAGAGATATCAGGTTGATAAGGTATCTAAGCTACCAGATAATGTCGAGCCTATCACCGTCTTAACTCGAAGGACTACTAGTGGTAACTAATGGGGAAATGACAGAGGAATAAGGAAGTACTAGTTTTGACGTACATGATAAAGACCCTAAGGACTACCCTAGGGTTATTATTTTAGCTATCTACCACTCAGCATCCTCAGGTGTTAACTGTCTGTAAACAGGGTAGACTCCCATCAGATGGTCAAAGTGTAAACCTTTAGAGATAACTTTGCTGCTAGTACGGTCTGAGTCGCGACCTTTCCTAACGGACTTAGTTTCATAACCTAGGATGTTTAGTAGGCTTGTCACTGTCTTGTAAGCATCCCTAGCATAAACTTTGACCCCTAACTTACGTACCTCATCACAACCTAACTCATGAACCACGGCTAGAACTCCCCCTAGCTTGCTGTCACCTGTCTGATATACCCCTGACTCAATAACAGGCTTAAGGGCTTCAGATAGTCTTATCAGGTAGCTCTGGTTACGATATGAGAAACTACCATCAAACCCCCCTGACACTTTTTTCATCCTATCCGTATCTCTATCATTACGGTTAGCGGTCTCAGGAGATATAGATAACAGCCGCATTGTGTCGATGACAGCCTCTCCTTTCTTGTTATACCAGAGGATATCATCAACTGTAAGGTCGGTTAGGGATAGCTTAGAGCTAATAAAGTATCGCGTCAGAGCCAACTGGTCAGAGTCTGAGAGTGCCCCTAGTTGCTTCCTCTCCTTATCCATTAAGCTTTGTGACTCCTCTCTGGTCAACACTCTAGCAGCAACAATATCCTCTGCTTTCGACTCTCTAATGACCTTACGTGTATCCTGGATATCCTTCCTAGATACTTGACCATCGACATCCCCTAAGCCTGCTAACTCATGTCCTGAGGTCGTCACAGCTTGCCAGAACTTATAACCCCTAGCTAACTTACTTCTCTCCTGTCTGGCTGTGTACTGTATCTGTAGCTTCTGTATCATATCAATGTCGGAGTGGAGAACTAACTCGACTTCCATAAACTGGGTGAGACGCCTCTCTCTGATGAACGGTTGCATCGCTTTTGTGTTGATGTCAAACTTATCAGCAACCTCATCCTCTGATGTGGGACGCCACTTGTAGGTATCATCTATATAAACGTATACCGAGTTATCTAAGGGGTTACGGACTCTACCAACAGCTTGTAAACAGTCTCCATAACCTAAGGACTCTCTGTTAGTAAAGATACCCGTAACACTATGGAAGTGGTCACAGTCAATATTAGTACCAGTACCGAGAGTAGGAGATGCTACCACTAGTTGGAACTGTTGGACAGTTTTGTTGATATCCGTCAGGTCATACTTATGTTTTGTGGAGGCATTAATGCAGGCAACTTTTAAGCCCCTTACTTGCTCCCCTATTAGCTTTGTGTAAGCCTCAGAGCCTTCTTTACTGTCAGTTGCAAGGTAGACGTTCTTACCTGACTTAAGCATCTCTACGACCTTCTGTACTGCCATAGCTTCTGTATCTACTTTGTGAAAAGTCTTAGCTTTCGGTAGCTGAGTGTTGACATAGTATTGAGAGGTCGCGTTAACACCATGAAACTTAGCTAGATACTCTACTGCCATTACTTCCAAAGGGGATAAAGTAGCTGATGCTACAATAACCTTACTAGCACATTGAGTCAATATCTTTAAGCTATCCCAACAAACTAGACGGTTTTTAGCTACATCGGTGCTTGGACATAGTAATAAGTAGTTTACAGCTTGGTCAAACTCATCTAGGATGATAACAGAGTTACTGCCACCTGTCCAACCTGTGAACTTTAAGAGCGCGTCGTAAGTACCAATATACCTAGGAAACTTAATATGTACGCTATCCTTAGATACCTTAGAGGAGTCATCATAGGCTGTGAAGTCTAAACCCTCAAGGTCTCCTACCCACTGTTTCACAAGGGCTACGCGATGACAGAATAGTCTTATCCTGGTGGTTGGGTCTGCTGCTAATATCTCTTTGATGACTCTGACGACATCAGTTGTCTTACCCGTCCCGATGGCTGACTGTAACCCCGTTATCTTGGCTGCTTTGTAGTCTATGTTCAAGTCACCTACGTAGATAGCTTGACCTGTGATGGCTCCCTCTATGGTATTATCTTCTGGTCTCAGTTCACTCACTTTATTCTGAAGCGCGTACCGGAAACCATTGTAGATAGTGTTGATGTCTGAGGTCTCATTCCATTTAGACTCAAACAAAGAATCCTCTGAGAAGTGAGCTATACTCAACTCTAAAAGCCAGTTCATCACATTCTCTGCTGGAGCATCTGTTAGGGTTAGGATAGCCCCATAAGCCCTTGCTGCGGCTAAAACTGTCTTGTTACCATTCACACCCAACTTACCATCCTTAAGTATATCTACCGCTTTAGCTGTAAAGTATTTAAACTGCTTATCAGTCATCTTGCTAACCCCTACAACCCTCCTGTACTCCTCTCTGAGGTATGCTATCTGCTCTAGGGTAGTCCCGTTAAGCTTGACATGCTTAGCCTTACCTGAGGACTTCTTAGCAGCTTTAACTAGGTTAGGGTCAGGGGTAGGGAAGTCGGATAACGTGTACTTTAACTCAGGGTTGAAGGATACCAGAAAGACTTGGAAGGGGTCTGAGGGGTCTTTAACATGGTTGAAGCCTGGAAGCCTCAGGACTCTGGGTAAGTCCGATACAGAGCTATCCCCACCCGTCATAGCCGCTATCATCTGTTGATATGGTGTGAACTTATCCAACTGCATTCTCTCAGACTCATCCGAGAGTAACCAGTACAGGTGCTTACCATTCTTTGACTGGACTACTATGCTAGGGGTTGGTAACAACTCTAAGTTACTTGGCTCACAGTTGTCGTAGTCCATAGCCAGAGCATTAAGCTTGACGATATCCTTAGCCATCCGCGACTTCCCATTAGTCTCATGAATGGTATGGAATACACCAGCACCCTGACTGTTGAGTCTAGCCATCTCGGTCAGAGTCCGCTTGTTTATCGGTCTGTGAAGTGTTGCAGGCTTAACATCATTCTCTTTATTCTTACTATCGTCGAATATCTGAAACGCAACAAGGCTATCCTCACCATGTACAGCAACAAGCAAGTCTAATGCTTCTTTCTGTTGCTTGAATGTCATTGTGGACAGTTTAATATCAGATGCGTTATTATTTAAGTGGTTCATAGTTCTTTGTGTATTGTAGAGTCTGTGAACTGGAAAGTTAGTATTTACAAGGGGTTAGTAGTTCGTAGCTGCTAGCCCTTTGGCTTGTCTGGTAGGTCATCGTGCTAACCTAGTTTTGGCTGTTGGATATAACCTAGTGATACCAGTCTCATGTACTCGGCTGTTGTGTAGCCTGCTATCTTAGCCAACTTTTGTATCCTCTCTTTCTCTCCTTCCGTCATCCGTATCTCTAGTCTGCTAGTCCTCATCTCGCTATCCTCTCTCTCTACTATTAAACTGTCCCATTACTTTAGCCGTACCCGATGGTATTAAAATGTCCTAGTCTTATCTAGGATGTCAGAGGTTATCAGCTATTTAACCCTCTTATATATTATACAGTATATATGTACCATATTCCGGAAAGTTACGGAAGTACTTTAGGTTATTTATCTCTGTCAACCTAAGACGGTCTTACCGTGTTGGTGTTATGAGGAGTCACGATAGCCTAAATGTACCAAGTAAGTCTCTTATATATAGATATTTACTAAAGTTACTTGGTACAAAAACATCCAAGACGGTCTTACCTTATCAAGACGGTCTTACCGTCAGAGTTATTTTCATCAAAATGTACCAAGTAAGTCTAGTAAATATCTATATATAAGAAAGTTACCTGGTACAAATAAGCAAGACGGTCTTACCGTGTTAGATAGTAGTGAGGATAGGAGGACTAAGTTGGTCAACATATTCTTAGATATTAATGATGAGTCAACTGTAGCTATGTTTGGTATTGTCTGGTCTGGTAAAGCTTATGATGTTAGACCAGTCGTCAGAGGAGAACTTGTATCAGTGGGTTGACCCTACCCAACGATAGAATAGTTATTCCCAAGAGTTCCTCGGAGTACTTTTCTATCCCACTCACACACTTTTGGAGTACAAAGTATTCTGCTCATTACTCATAGGTATATATGCTTACGGATGGAATAGAAAGTATCCGGGGCTAACTCGGATAGAAAGTGGAATACTCGAAGTACTTCCAGGGCTATCGCGGATACTTCCAGGGCTAACACCAAGAGTTGCTTGGAATACTTTTCTACTCCACTCACACACTATTGGAGTACAGATACAACTTATATCTCTCATTAAAGGTATTAGCTCAGCTTATAGCCTATATTATCTCCGGTACTGAGTAACTAATGATACTAGCGTAGTGCTTTAGAAGTAGGAGAATGGTAGTATTAGTTTCTTTTCTTTATGTCTCCTACTTTCGGGGATAAGGTCTTTGTAGTAGTCGTTACCTATTAGACCAGACTTAACCGACCAAGAGCAGCAACTAGAAAGATACTTTATTATTCGCTTACAAGTATCCAAGCTAACATTAGTTATTAAGTAGTCCCTATTCGCGATAGCTGAGTTACGTGTAGGACTTACACAAGGTAGCTTAAGGATGTGGTTACGATACTTGACCAAGTAGTCTTTATTAAATGTAGTGTAGGCTACCTGAGGTTGCTTATAAGAGCAAAACTTATCCCATAGTTCTAGTAAAGTAATATCGGATACTTTAGGCTTGCTGAGGTATTCTTTATAGATAGCTAGAGAGCTATCAAAGCAGCCGTCAGCTATATCTCTATCGATATAACTAACCAACTTCTGTATGAATGTTAAGTTTTGTAACGTGTTAGTTAAGCCAGTGTTGATGTACCGAGTGTTAGAGATATATCTGGGTAAGCGAACTCTTAGATAGCCTTTAACGACTTCTAGCCCGACTTTAGCTTGAGTAGCCATTGAATAGCCAATAGTTATTTTGTAGGGGTTTACGGGCTACTGGGCGATGTATTAGTAAAGGTTACAGGCTAAGGGGAAATGGCAGCAGCCATTAACTGTCCTCTGCCCTACAGCTTTAAAGAGAGTAGGGCAATTTTATTTTTAAAGTACAGTTACCTTCGACAAAATTTTCTGTCACCGTCTTGTTCTGGGAATTGCCAAGAGAAAGCAAAGTGACTAACACCTTTGATTTGAGGAGCAAATTTTCGCAGAGCTTGCATTTGTGCTTCTAAAGGTGGACGATTGCTGATGGTTTTACCCCAGGTTCCTGCTAGTGCGGGAATTATTTGAGTTCCAGGTTTTGCTTGAGTTAAAACTTGTTGTACTTGGGTAGCGATACAATCAGTGTTACCGCAGTCAGCGTAGGACATAGGATGCCATTCCATTGAGCTAGGGAATTTATCCCAAGGTTGCAAACGGGAGTCATATCCTTGTCCGATAATTTTATTGGCTTCTGGAAAAAATACTGCTCCTGTGGAAAGTCCTAGATTTTCTGCAGGGTAAGAAACACTAGCGACAAAATCTACAATACCCTGCATTGCGTGAGCAACGGAAAGTAGCCATAAATCATTTTGTAGTTGCTTTTGTCTAAGTCTTATGGGGAGAGTAGATTTTTGCCTGTCTAAATTATTATGTCCTTGCCAATTACGCCCTTGCCACATTGGTTCTGCTTCTGTGGGGTAAAGTTCATCAACCTCGGCAATATCTCCCGTGGTAACATAACCTTTGTTTAAAAAGCGCTGAATAAAATTTAGTCCTTTATTATTTTGCGCTCTTTTAAATAATGCTTGCTGAGTCGCGTCGCTATATAGCCATAAATCTGTGACTTTAGTAGCTATAGAATTTTGACCTGTTTGTCGAGGGTAGCGTACATAGTCGAATAGCAAACCATCAGGACGACGCTGTAGAATTTCTTGTACCATCAACTTATAGTCGGCTTTGGCTTGCTCGTTGTATGGGTCGATGAAAACTTGCGAACCATCATTGACTACATACAAGCTTGTTTGACCTTTTCCATTTCGAGCAATAGAGTTTTCACGGTCTTGATGTTGAGCGTAGCTATAGCCAAAATTAGCGGTGAACATCCAAGCGTAGACTTTTAAACCGCGTTCGCGTCCTTTTTGGATACCTTGGGCTAATAAATCAACACTTCCAATCTTTGAGCTACTAATAGTTCCTGGAGTGCTAACAACAGAAGGCCAAATTGTTGGGTTCGTATCCTGTGGTAAAAGAACTCGTCCATCATAAAAAGCTTCCAAATAAACCTGGTTATAACCACGGTTAACAATCTTATCCATAATGCGGTCGATTGCTCCAGGTTGCATATCACAAGGATATAAACGTAACCAAATTGCCTGGACTTGCAACCAGTTACGCTTGCGACAATCTTGCACTAGTTGAGCGTGCTTTTGTCTTAATTCATCGTATTTATATCGCGCATCTTTATTACCATTAAATGCTGACACACGTAAATTTTCTTTCGCTTTCGCAGCTTGCTGTGAAACTTGGCAATGCTCGTTTAATTGCTGTAATTGAGCTAGGGTTGGGGTACTACTAATATTGGGAAACAATAGACCAGTAAAAATTGCTGCCCATAAGCTTCGCCAAAATAAGTTCAGTTTTGTAAATTTAGTAGATGTTGTAGATAAGCGACGGTTGGACATACAAGGCTATTTAATTATTTAGTTGTGATTTTAGTGACAGTTAATCAACAAAAAAATACAGCGGAAACCACGATAATTTCTCAAGTTCGGGTTACCACTTACTTTCGTAGTTAGATGAAAAATTTTACACATCCAAACAGCAAATAAATATCCTAGTTAATGCTCAATTGTCAATTACCTATTATAAAAAATTAATAATAATGTAGAGACGTTACATGTAACGTCTCACATGTAAAGTTTCACATGTAACGTCTCACATGTAATGCCTCTCTGATGAGTATTGATTAAGCACCTCGCTTAAGTGCGGATTCGACCTGGTTAAACTCCTGTGCTAAACGGTCTTTAAGTTTTTGTGGTACAGGACGGTTGGGATAAGAACTATAGTGACCAGCTAGGGAGTTGAGAGCTGTTCGCATAGTGGTAAAAGAACTCAAACCAGAAACAGAATTACTCCTTTGATAGCGAGCAGAAAAGTCATTAATTTTTTTACGCGCTTCTGCTTGAATAGCGACTTTATCTGGAGCATCATTCGGCAATTCTATAGCTTGCTTGAGAACACCAATAATAGCCAAAGTATCTTGACGATAGTCTCCAGACAAACCATCAGGATTAGAACAACCCGTTAAGCCAATAACAACAACCAGAACTAGAGCTAAAAGACGTGACCAATAGCGCTTCATAATCAAATTAGTGAGTAAATACCTAAATCACCGTCCATCCTATCTCGGATTGGTATCTTGCGAGTCAATTTATTGTTGACTGGTGACTGGTGACTGGTGACTAATGACTGGTGACTAATGACTATTGATAGTTTGTCAACTTGTAGAGCGTATCCCTTTGTTTAAATGGTCGTCCTAAAGAAGTAATTGCTTCTTTCAGTGTTTCGACTTCCATACAGGTTCCCCCAATAGCACCAGCCATTGTAGTGATATGCTCTTCCATTAATGTGCCACCAATATCATTACAACCCCATTGCAGAGCTTCGGTTGCACCTGCAAGACCGAGCTTTACCCAACTTGGTTGATGATTCGGTATCCATTTGCCTAAAAAAATCCGCGCTACAGCAGTGAGTAAAAGTGCGTCTTTTAACAGCGGTTGGTCGCGTCCTACACGACGACGTAAGGTTTTTGGGGCTTCTTTACCAACAAATGGTAATAATATAAACTCAGTAATTCTTGCTGGATATCCTTGGTTAATGCCTGTTTGTTGAAGTTCTCGTAGCTTTACAAAATGCTTTATTTGCTGTTCGGGTGTTTCAATGTGGCCAGAAAGCATTGTGCTGGTGGTGTTCAAGCCTAATTTATGAGCAGTACCAACAATTTCTAACCAAGTCGCACTATCAATTTTTTCAGGACAAAGTATCCGCCTAACATCATCATCTAACACTTCGGCTGCAGTTCCTGGCATTGAACCAACCCCAGCATCTCGCAAAGCAGTGATAACTTCAGAGTAAGATATAGAATCGAGTCTAGCCATAAACTGCACCTCCTGCGGAGAAAAAGCGTGAAGGTGAAGTTGGGGAAATTTTTCTTTAATAGTTTCCACCAACTTAAGATAATATGGCAGGGATTTACCGTTTATCTGAGCTTCTGGGTTTAACCCCCCTTGCATACAAATTTCTGTAGCACCCCGGGTAACAGCATCGGTTGTTTTTTCCAAAACAGCTGACCAATCTAACCAGTAAGCTCCTTCTTGGTTATTGTCCCGACGAAAAGCGCAGAAACTACAATGCTGCTCGCAAATATTTGTAAAGTTGATGTTGCGGTTAACAATATAGGTAACTGTATCACCCACTTGCTTTTGGCGTAATTTATCAGCAGTGGAACGAATAGCATCAATTAGGCTAGGGTCGCTTTCTTTTAACAATTCTACTCCCTCAGAAGGAAGTAAATCGTGCCCCAAGATGGCACGCTCAAGAATGATTTCGGTATTTGTACTTATCATAATCTGAGAGTGGGGAGTGGGGAATGGGGGATGGGGAATGGGGAATGGGGAATTGCGAATTGCGAATTGCGAATTGCGAATTGCGAATTGCAACGGGGGAACTGTTGTTAAGTGCTGCTGGTCTAACAGTATTAAATTTTGTTTATATATTATTCAATAAAAATACTTATTTTAGGACTTTTGTAGTCAGTAATGCCTTTATAAGCAGTCTAAAGTATAACAATGACTTGCGGAATGCGGGCTTTGCTTTAAAATCTAATACGTGAATTATTAACAGTCCCTTTAAACCCAAGCATTAACCGTCAACCGTCAACAGTCAGCCGTCAACAGTCAACCGTCAACCGTCTACTTTCTTAATGAGTATTATCGAACCGAACCCACTACTATCAGCCCCAAATGGCCCATTGCGAGTTTGTGAATTTACTCCTACCGCTGCGGGTAAGAATAATAGTTTCGTACTGTTTTCGCTAGTAATTCCAACTTATAAAGAGCGGGAAAATATTAAGAATGTTGTTAAAATTTTAACTCAGATACTAAACCAGTCGATTCCTGGGGAGTATGAATTGATTGTGGTTGATGATAATAGTCCTGACCGTACTTGGGAAGTAGCGCAATCTTTAATACCTGAGTTTCCTCATTTGCGGGTAATGCGACGCACCCAAGAAAGGGGACTTTCTAGTGCAGTGGTTCGTGGGTGGCAAGTTGCGAGAGGGCAAATTTTAGGAGTAATTGATGGCGATTTACAACATCCTCCAGAAGTACTTTTACAACTACTACGTGCTGTCGAAGAAGGAGCAGACTTAGCCGTGGCTAGTCGGCATGTTGATGGTGGTGGTGTCACTACATGGAGTTTTATTAGGCGTTTTTTATCTCGTGGGGCACAAGTTTTGGGCTTAGTAATTTTACCTGGGGTGCTGGGTAGAGTTTCTGACCCAATGAGTGGTTATTTTCTAGTGCGTCGTTGTGCAGTTGCAGGAGCTTTACTCAGTCCGGTAGGATACAAAATTTTATTAGAAGTTTTGGGAAGAGGCAATATCAGAGAAATCACTGAAATAGGATATGTCTTTTGCGAACGTCAAGAAGGTGAAAGTAAAGTTACCTGGAAGCAGTATTTAGAGTATATTCACCATTTATTGCGTTTACGTTTTTCTACAGGACATTTAGCAATATTTACTCAGCATATGGGTTTTCCTATTGGTCGATTCATACGTTTTGGACTAGTCGGACTGAGTGGGGTATTCGTAGATATGACAGTGCTTTATTTTCTTAGCGAACCCCACACCCTAGCTTTGCCTGAAACACTCAGCAAAATAATTGCTGGTGAAGTCGCTATTTTCAATAATTTTTTGTGGAATGACGCTTGGACTTTTGCCGACGTTGCCATGCATCAGCGAGGATGGCATCAGCGTTTAAAGCGATTTTTGAAATTTAACGTCATTTGTCTTGTCGGACTCGCTTTAAATGTTGTAATTTTTAGCCTTCTACGCTTCATCATCCCCAATCGCTATATTAAAAACTTAATTGCCATAGCCATAACAACTATTTGGAATTTCTGGGTCAACCTCAAGCTTAGCTGGAGAGTTACAGAAGTTAAGTGATTTTTGACGGTTGACGGTTGACGGTTGACGGTTGGCTGAATTTATTTTTAATTACAGAACACATAAATCTAGTAGAGACGCGATTAATCGCGTCTCTACAGGCATTATTTTTTCGTCAACAGTCAACAGTCAACAGTCAACAGTCACCAGTCAACAGTCAACAGTCAACAGTCACCAGTCAACAGTCAACAGTCACCAGTCAACAAAGAATATTTCCTTCTTAAGGAGGTAATTAAGGAACTGATTTGAAACTATCATGTCAAGTCTAATATTGGACTTGACAAGCTCTTGGTGCGGCAATGAAAGTTGACTTTCGTCCTTATAGGCTGTTATTAGTAGTGTGGTTCAGCCTCGGCATTTACTTACGCTTATGGCACTTAACAGCAAAGCCTCCTTGGACGGATGAGTTTTCAACGTTAGTGTTCAGTTTGGGTAATAGTTTTTTAGGTATACCACGAGATGTACCGATTTCTTTGGATGTCTTGCTAAAACCGCTGCAACCTAATATATACAATGATGTTCAAGATGTTGTTACTCGTTTAACTACGGAAAGTAATCACCCACCGCTATATTTTGTGCTAACTCATTTGTGGACGCGCTTGTTTCCTTCCGAAGGGGGTTTAGTTTCCCTATGGGGAGCGCGTTCTTTAGCGGCTATTTTTGGTGCATTATCTGTTCCTGGAATTTATGTTTTGACTTCGATTACTTTTCGTTCTAGGGTTACAAGTCATTTAGCAGCTGCAATAATGGCTGTGTCACCTTATGGTGTTTTCCTTGCACAAGAAGCTCGTCATTACACATTAGGTATTTTATGGGTAATAGCTTCTTATGCTTGTATGGTAATAGCCATTCGTCACATTCAAAGCCGCACTCAGTTACCTTTATGGATAACACTTTCGTGGTTAGTAATTAACGCTCTAGGTATTGCAACTCATTATTTTTTCACCTTTGCTCTCTACACCGAGTTTATAATTTTCCTCATCCTAAAATGGCAATCCCACTCCCCACTCCCCACTCCCCACTCCCCACTCCCAGTTCCTCACTCCCCACTCCCAGTTCCCCACTCCCCCCCTTGGTCACGCATTTTAATGGTTGCTATAGGAACTTTAATATCTGGCTTAGTCTGGATACCAGTGTTTTTACATAATAGTTATGGTGATAGATTAACTGATTGGATTCAAAGTGAGCGTGTAGGAATATCTTGGATTAGCCCTATTTTCCAGGTTTTAGCAGCTTGGATTACAATGATTTGCTTATTGCCCGTAGAATCGCCGAATCTTGTGGTAATGATTGCTGCTGGATTGATAATGTTAATATTCTTCATTTGGGCAACACCAATATTAATTCGGGGTTTGAAAATTCAACTTTCAGTACGACTACAAACCCGTTTTATGCTTCAGGTATTCAGCATTGCCATCGCTAGTGTTGTGGCATTGTTTTTTGTTTTCACTTATTTTTTAGGAATAGACTTGACCAGAGGTGCTCGTTATAGTTTTGTTTATTTTCCTGGGGTAATTATGTTGGTGGGAGCAAGTTTAGCTGTTTATTGGAATTACCCAGAGAATTTCCCAGAAAAGTTACCAAATATTAAATCAATCTTCAAGCTTTCCTTGAATGAAGGTGTTATCCAAGATTTACAAAAACCTCCTTTGTCAGCTTCTAATTCTTTCTCTAATTTCCAGCAAATGGGAAAATGGGGAATACAAGGGAAAAAAGTCGCGACAATAGTTTTTTTGATGGGATTGCTCAGTGCTGTGACAGTTGTTCATAATCTTGGCTATCAAAAATACTATCGTCCTGATTTATTTGTGCAACTAATTCAACAAAAATCTCAGGGTTCTGTTCTTGTGGCAACTGCTCAGATGACTCATGTACAAATAGGAGAAATGATGGGGGTTGCTAGAGAATTCAAAATTAAAGGTTCAAAGCAAATTAAACCTTCGTTTTTCCTCGCACATCAAGATAATCTTCCCAATATTAACAGCACAACATTAGATAAAACTCTGAAGATGTTTCCGCGACCTTTTGATTTGTGGTTAGTAAATTTTCCTGTTACGGTGGAAGATAAAGGTTGTGTTGCTGATAAGAAATCTTTACCTGGGGTTCATGGTTATGTTTATAAACTTTATCATTGTGAGAGCTAGAAAGCCACAAAACCACCAAGCTACAAAATCACAAAACCACAAAGCCTCAAAATAATAAAATCAGAAAGCCAGAAAGCCAGAAAGCCAGAAAGCCAGAAAGCCAGAAAGCCAGGGAATAAATTCCCTGTCTAAAAGCTAAAGTCCTCTGTAAGAGGACTAATAAATTAAATTTTTACCAAAGGTAATTTAATTATTTTGTCTATAAAACCCAAATATTTAATCGTTTATTAGTCCTCTTTTAGAGGACTTTAGCTTTTAGACAGGGAATTTATTCCCTGGCTTTGTCGGGCTTTGTCGGGCTTTGTCGGGCTTTGTTAAGCTTTGTTTGGCTTTGTTTGGTTTAGCGCTCCGCTCCACTGCGTGTTCGCGCCAGCGTCCGCTTCGGATACGCAAAGCCTCAATCCAACCTACAAATTAATTACAAACTTACCGAATCATCCGAGCTAAGATATTGCGGGTCATAATTTGAGCGTCCTTGTTCAACACAGAAGGACGTAACTGCGGAGCATTATAATCATCAAGTGCCCAACTCCACTGCATAGAACCAGTTGCGAAAACTATAGCTCCTGAATCTGCTACATACACTGCCATGTCTGAGTATCTTTTACCATTTTTATGACGATAAGGAGAACGAGCAATACGGATAGTATTTGCTGGGGCATTCTTAAACATTCGGTCAACTTCATAACCTAGCAGTCCTTTAAAAACTAGTTCTTTCGGTGCTTTGTGACTAAACCACAAAGAGGCTTGGTTGTTATTTTGACTCAATTGTGTGCCTGCAATTATCCAATCTGGGGCTGTATTTTCAACTACAATATCGCCCATGACATCAAAAGTTTCGTACATTACTCCTAAGAGAGCGTCTTCTGGTAGATTTACTGGTTTTCTTCGCCATTGTGTTGTTACTAAATAATCGTTATCGGGGTTATCATCTCTAGCGTATGGGTCTAAAGCGTAGTTTTCTTTATAAGAAACCATAATCCGGTTAATATCTTTAGTCACGCTACTGGGTTCAAAGCGAATTTGCCAGTAACAGGTGTTCGCAGAAAAAAAGCCCAGATTCACACCATAATCCCTTGCTGCTTCTACATTTTTTCGCATTGACCATGACCAATATTCATCATGACCAACGGAAAGAAATGCTTTGTGCAATAACAAGATTGGTTTGGCTGTATTAATATCGAGAGGATTTTCGTGAGTATCTATATTGGTCGAGTAGGTGACGTCGTAGCCTTGTTTTTCTAACCACCGCACCATATTGTATTCCCATCCGGCTGCGTTATGTTTTTTACCCCGTTTAGTCAGGAATTCTCCGGCTCCAACTCCGTAAGCTCCTTCTTTGTTAGGACTTACAGCGTAAGGACGGTTAAAAGATACTTTGTATGGTTGTTTACCTTTGCTGTTAAAACGGTAAAGCGACATCCCCCCCCAGTTGTTATAAGCTTGGAATGTGGTGACGCTTGATTGGAATAAAATATCTGATGGACGACTGTCATCGCGGACAACAAAAATAATATAGCTTTGTTTGCGGCTTTTATTGGCTGTTAGCTTCGCTAAATATACACCGCTCATCCATTCTGTTGGGTCTTTAGTAGTGTTAGGAATTTTTAATATGTATGGGTCTTTCCAATTACATTCAACTAATCCTGATGCGTCATCAAAAATTGGTGATGGTTGTTTGACTCTTTTACGGACAATTGCTGGTGTCATTAGCCTTCCCCCTGCACCAGAATACCAACCCATACGATATATTTCTATTTTGTAAGCTGGGTCTTTTGTATTGATAAATAATTTTATTTCCCCACCACGATTTACGCTGGTAAGGGAAGCATAACCTTCTATTTCTCTATTAATGGCTGGGTTTGTGAGTTTCCAATCAGTGGTTGCTGGTTTCTGATTCTCCAAGTTTATTAAATTTTCACGCTGGGTTGCTAGAGGTAAGTCTACTGCTTGGGCTGAGCTTGGGAAAATAATTAAGGTGTTGATGACAAGCAATAGTATTGGTAGAAGCACTGGAATCAACGAGTTAATTTGTGTTTTAAATAACATTCATGCCCAATTATTTTTCAGAATTATATTCATGTAATCTAATTTTTTCACAATCTTGCTATCAAAATAATTTATGAGAAAAAATAATAATTATTACATCTATCTTATGGTGGATAAAGTTTACTACCCTAGTAACAGATAATGCTTGACAAAATAATTTTTTGCGATGCCATCAATTTATTTATCGTTATTTCTGTGGATAATTCCCTTGTTACTTTTTCATTCTGGTCCCGTCAGTATGATGCCTCAAGATGAAGCGATGTACGGGATACGTGCTAGATTAATGTTAGAGTCTGGGGATTGGATTACTCCTCAGTCTTGGGGAGAATTAGTGTACGAGAAAACACCCGGTCCTTATTGGTGGCTGGGGTTGGTTTACAAACTATTTGGTATTAGCGAAGTCTCATCTCGATTACCTGCACAAATTGCTTGTGTTTTTAGTATCATACTTACCTACGAGATTGCTAAAATTCTTTTGGGTAGTAAACGCTTAGCATGGTTAAGTGCAGCAATTTTAGGTGTTTCATTTCTCTGGCTACAAGGGAGCCGCTTAACTACTGCTAATATCCCGACGATGTGTGCTGCTCTGTTAGGGATTTGGTGTTTGCTAAAAGCAGAGTCACCAGGAAAATCTCGTCTTTATTGGAGTTTTGCTGCTGGTTTTAGTGTGGGAATTGGCTTTTTGTTTCGGGGTCAGTTAATATTTTTGCCTTTTATTGGTTTATTACCTTATTTAATTGTGGAGCATCGTCGTCACAAGCATTTAACAAACCCAATGTTATATTTAGGTTTGTTTTTTGGTTTGCTTCCCACTCTTATTTGGTTTTATTTAAGTTGGCAACGTTATGGACAAGTTGTTTTTGACCAATTTTTAGCACTAGTTAATAGAATTACTTTAGAACAGCGTAATAATCATTCACCATTTTATTATTTATGGAATACACCAGTTAAAGCGTTCCCTTGGCCGCTTTTTAGTATATTGGGAATTTTTGTGGTATTACGTCGTAGAACTTTTGCTGATAAATCTTATAAGTTGATATTAATTGGATATCCTTTAACAATTTTAACTGTTATCAGTTTAGTTTCTACTCGTCTACCTCATTATGCGCTAATACTTTATCCGTTTTTGGCAATGTTGGCTGCTGTAGCTTTAGATTGGTTAGGTAAAGTTTATGAGATAGATGATTCTAAATATAAAGGCTTTGTGCGTAATTTAAGTTATGCTTTTGGATTCTTAGCTGTCTTATTATTAATTGCGGGAATTGCTATTTATAGCGGTATTTTAAATGTTGGTACTAGCGAAGAATTAGATATTCAACAAGCAAGCTTACTAGGAGTAGTTTTAGGTTTAGGTTGGTTATCTTTACCTATACTCTGGTTTATGCGTCATAATTTGAATAAAAAAATTATCAACGCTAATTTTTGGTTAGCTGGTTTACTGCTTCCTTCTTGGTTAGCTATTGCTACTGCTGGTTGTGTTGGTTTATTAGGAAATTATAGTCCTGATATTAAGCCGTTTTTACAACAAAAAGAAGTTGCTTCTGTTGTACAAAACAACCCCATTAACTTTGTTGTCAAAGAAACAGAAGCTTTGACTACCGGAGGGGATAAAGCTTTATTGCTACTAACTTTCTACACTCCACGTTGGGGTAAGCGATATCAGCAACTTTCTCAGCTCCCACCTGACAGTTACGCTTGGGTTAGCTCAGAATTTAATCTTAATTCTTCTCCCAAATATCGCTCTTTGGGTCGTTTTAGAAAATGGCAGCTTGTGACCTCTAAGTAGTGCGAGCATCTTGCTCGCTTTGAGCAATTTTCGTACTTTTGAGCAATTTTCGTACTTTCGAGCAATTTTCGTACTTTTGAGTAATTTTCGTACTTTTGAGTAATTTTCGTACTTTCGAGCAATTTTCGTACTTTCGAGCAATTTTCGTACTTTTGAGTAATTTTCGTACTTTCGAGCAATTTTCGTACTTTTGAGCAATTTTCGTACTTTTGAGCAATTTTCGTACTTTTGAGCAATTTTCGTACTTTTGAGCAATTTTCGTACTTTTGAGCAATTTTCGTACTTTCGAGCAATTTTCGTACTTTTCAGCAATTTTCGTACTTTTGAGCAATTTTCGTACTTTTTTTTGCAGTTAGCGAGCAAGATGCTCGCACTACGAATAATATTTTTACTCCGGGATTCCCACAGGGGAAAGTCCAGCGATCGCCTTTAAGTTTTGGCAGCGAATTAGCTCGATAAAGCCCAATCCAGAACGTCCTTCAATTTTTGCAACGCTTTCAATAGCTGATAATAGGTGTTGAGCAGCTTCGACTTCCGAATAACCCCGTCGTTGTGCTATCTTAATAGCCCCAGCATCCGCGTTTAACTCTGACTCCTGAGAGCGGTTACTATTCCAAATGCGATTCGCAGCAAGCGCAGTTAATCCTCCACCAACAACAACACCAACCACATCTCCTTGCGTGACTTCCACCAAGGAACCCAAAATACCAGCTAATACCACACCTTGATATAGCTCAGGTTTAAACCACTTCACACCCATCACCCAACTAGCCATTCTCAACAGCATTAAATCTCGTTGCTGTCTGGTTAACCGACTCCAAAGGTCAAAATTAATATATATCAACCTGTCCGTATTCCAAGGTAAAGGAAATGTTGTATCAATCACCTTAGCTTGGTGAGGTTTGCTGATAATTTTTATACTCATACGCCCAGAAGCGGGCATAACATCTATTAAACGGCGAATTTCAACATTCGATTCCATAACATTTTGTTGTAGCAGAGAGTTTATATTTATCAATTGTGTTGCAATACTGCCTAGGTTTTGAATTTTTGTAGGTTGGGTTGAGGACGGGACGGAAACCCAACTTTTCGGTCGCTTGTTGAGTTGAGTGGAGCTACCCAACCTACGAGTTTTCGTATTTTCGAGCAAAACCTCCGCAGTATTGAATTGTGTTGGGTTTCCGTCCCGTCCTCAACCCAACCTACGAGTGGTTTAAGTAGCATCACATAGAACCCTCCCGTAGTCAAAGCTATAAACTAACTAACATCAAAAAATTTGTAGATATCGCACCGTTATTCTTATTGCCCGCTATACTACGAGGAGTTAGCAGTAAAAAATAACCAGAATTAGCTATAAATTATTATTTTTTTTCTAAATGGAAGCTTTCGCCCTCATCCCACCCGAATGGACGAGCAAGGCAGTTCATGCTTTTAAATTTTGTTGTCCGAACTGCGGTGCCAGTAGTCGAGAAGCAACAAAAGTATGGATTAATCGCCGCTCACCAGTAATTACAGAAAATTATCGTCGTAAATGGCAAGAATTTTACCATTGTAACTGTGGCTGTGTATGGTGGGCTTGGAGTACTGACCGTCCACCGTCGGATTTATCAGCAACTGTAGATGATGAAGATTTCAACCGATTTTAGAAACAACCTACACCAAAATCAAACATCAGACAAAACAATGTAGAGACGTTACATGTAACGTCTCTACATTCGTGTAATATTTACGTGATATACATACTAATATTTCCGGACAAAAGAAATACTAGAACGTGAAAGTAGTACGCAATGTACCTACATAAATTGTGTCGTTATTGTTATTATTTTCAGGATTGAAAATAACTAACAAAGCAGGGGTCACAGAAATATTGCTGTTCAGTTGTAGACGATAGAGAGCTTCCAAGTGGTAAGACTCATCACGGTCTGTATTGGTTAAACCACGGTTAATACCAGTTACTTTAGGAGGCTGACCGAAAGCAAAACCTAATAAACTACCTTTTGAGCCAAAATCTCTCAAGCCAAGGTTAGCCATCCAGTAAAATACATCTGCTTCCGCACCTCTGTTAGCTCCTGATTCTGCTTTCAGATTGCTGAAACCAACCCAGCCACTGACACTAAATTGAGGGCTAGGACTAAAGGAAGCTTGGACTCCATAGTTGTTAGATGAGGTAGCTACAGTAGAACCAAAAGGTCTGTTTGCAAAATTGCTACCTGTGGATTGAAATAAATTAACGGCATTGGGATTGCTATTAGTAGGGTCTGCGTCAGTGTCTCTTGCACCATCGTAAGTATGAGCATAAGCAAAAGCAATACCCAGTTGTTTGCTGGGTTTAAACTCTAGTTGCCCAAAGATGGTGTTATCCCCATCAAATACTCCAAAACCGGAGTTCGGATTTGAACTTCTGGGGGCTAAATAAGCAGCACTTAGAGTTATGGGACCAGTAGGATTCACCTGTACTGTTACTGCAGCACCACCCTGACTTTGACGATAAATAGGGCTAATGCGTCCGTAACGAGAAATAGTACCTCTACCGTCGCTAACAAAATCTGGGTTAAAATTGTTGACGTTGTTATATAACTCAGCGTTATTGGCATCAACCTGAACGCGAATAGCATCAGTTAGGTTGAAAGAGTAATTGATTTTATCAATAAATGTGTCGTTCGCTTCGTCACCGTCATAAGAAAGACGGGTCATGTTAGTGCCAGTTACACCATTATTAGGTGTCGTATTCCGAGATTGCAAACGAATTTGCAAGCGGTCTTTACCAGTGAAACTGCTGTTTAAGCTGAGACGAGCGCGGTTAGAGAAAACAGTGTTGCTATCTAAGTTAGCACCACCGGCTCTTCTGTCACCAAAAACTTCAGATAAGCTAAAAATCGCTTCCCCTTGCAGTTTGGTAGTAGTAGAGAACTGATTGGCTTCCAACTCAGCAGTGCGAGCTTCCAAAGCATCAACACGACCGCGTAAAGTAGCTAGTTCTGCGGAAAATTCTTCTTGCAAGCGCTGTAAAGCTGCTAAATCTTCTTTTTTGACTAAATCAGCGGTTGCTGTGGCGATTAATTCGTTAACGCGGTCTAAACAAGCGTTCAAACCTGCAGCGAACTCATAACGAGTCATAGCGCGGTTTCCACGGAAAGTCCCGTTAGGATAACCTGCGATACAGCCGTAGCGTTCAACTAGAGATTGTAAAGCTTGGAATGCCCAGTCTGTGGGCTGTACATCGGAAAATTGGGAAACTGATGTTACCTGCGCCATGTTGTTGTCTGCTTGTTGCTGTGACAACTGGTTAACAGGGGTAACGCTTTCGTTAATTTCAGCTGCGAGTGCGCTGTTGCTTGTTGCAAAAGCAGCCGCAACTACAATTGGACTGAGCTTGATAAAATCCCAGAATAGCTTCTTCATTAGTTAATTCTCACTCACACCTGACTGTCTAATCATACAATTTCCTGAATATATTTTTTTTCAGGGAATATACTTATGATTTACAGTACAAATTCTACCAAAAATGTGGAATAAAATACAAATTTTTTACCACATATTTTTAGTTTATCAGGGATTAATGAATGAACTCGCTTTTAGTCCAAAAATAGGCTATAACTGGGTTTGTATCACAGAGAACAAAAACCATTATTGAAGTACATGAAGTGGATATATTTGGGACACTCTTAATAGAAAAATAAATATCTTATACATTAGAAATACTGATGTAAATGTGTTATTGAAACACAGGTTTGTAGTTGGGCTTCAGCCCTTATTTCTAAGTTTTTTTAAGGGGCGCTGAAGCGCTACTACGAACCTAGGGGGCGCTGAAGCACTACTACGAACCTGTTGGTTAACTATCTGGGTTGGTAATGATGGCTTGTGTAGCTGCTGTGCATATCTCGCCTTGTAGAATTAGAGGGGTTGAAGCCGTCATTACGAGCGCGACGCCGTAAATCCGCAACATCGGGTGAGGCGTTGACTGCGCTCTCTATACTAACTTTACCTGTTAGCATTAATTGACACAAGGCTTGGTTCATTACTTGCATCCCTTCGCTACCCCCTTCTTCCATCAGCTGTAAGGCTTCCATTTCTTCACCTTTAAGTAGATAGTCTTTCATTGCGGGAGTATTGACCAAGATTTCCATTGCTGCAGCACGTTTTGCATCTGTACCAGCAAGTAATTGTTGAGAAATAACCCCTATCAGTGAATCTACTATTTGTAAGCGCATTGCGGTTTGTTCTTCGGGGTTGTAGATATTGAGCAAACGGTTGATTGAGGCAATCGCATTTCTAGTGTGCAAAGTGCCTAAAACTAAATGACCTGTCTGTGCTGCTTTGAGAGCGGTATCAACAGTAGTACGGTCGCGCATTTCCCCGATTAAAATCACATCAGGGTCTTCGCGCAATACTGCGTGTAAGGCTTGATGAAATTCATTGGTATGTAAACCAACTTCCCGTTGGCTAACTAGACATTTTTTGGAAGTGTGGACATATTCAATAGGGTCTTCGATGGTAACTATATGTTTTTGCTCTGTCTCGTTCAGATGACGAATCATTGCTGCAAGGGTAGTAGACTTCCCAGAACCAGTTGGACCAGTGACTAAAATTAATCCTTCTTTCCTGCTAGCAATATCTTTAAGAATAAGTGGTAAACCTAAGTTTTCAATTGAAGGAACATGGAGAGAAATTAATCGCAAAACCATTGCTCCACCGCTCAAAGTTTCAAAACAGTTGATGCGACAGCGCAAAAAATTTGGATATAAAATAGCTGTATCCAGTTCTTTAGTTTCTTTAAATCTTTGTAACAAAGGTGGAGCAAGAATTTCTGCTAAATATTCCTCAAACATCTGTGGTGTAGTTTTATCTCCTTCTTCATATAAAACCATTTGCCCACGAATTCTAAATCGGGGAAGCTCTCCAACTCTAATATGAATATCTGATGCTTTTTGGTAATGAGCTACACGTACCAAATCCTCAATCGAGATAAACTCTTGTTTCTTTGAGACAACTTTTTGGGATGTTTGGGATAAATAATTTGGTAGCGGGGGGGGAGGTAAGTGGGGTGGTTGTTTGCGAGTAATAAACTCCGGTTTGGTAATTTCTTCCATTTGTCTTTCCTTGATTGATATTAAAAAAATACTGAACTTTAGCAATATAAAATCAGCCCATTTTTTTGCATAATGGACTGCGAACTTAACTGATTGTACGAGTGGTTTTAATCAGTGCTTTTCACACATTACCAACTCTTCACAGTTCAAGAGATTTCTTAAAGGAAATTTTATTTATATTCTGCCAATTAACAGGGAACTTATTTAAATTTTAATTCTAATCGCTAAATATACTTATCTTTTAGCCTATCTTTACTAATACTTCATAAAATAATTTGTCAATGGGTATTTACCCGTTACTTAGCATATGATTTGTAAATAAAAACAACAAATAAAATAGAAAAAATATTAATTATTAGCTTTTGTTTTTATTAAATAGATTATTAATATAAACAAACTATTAGCTACGGACTTATTACCACCTCCAACAGAAACCCTACCCCAACCCCCAACCCCCTGGCAACCATGTACACACAAGTAGTAGTAAACCGTCATTGCGTTCCTCCATTCCCTAAGAGGGAACACTTCGTGAACGCAATGACAGTTGTGTGTAGACGGTAGCCCCCTCCCCGTTCACGGGGAGGGGTTGGGGCTGGGGTTTTTTGTGGGGAGAGGTAATATTTGTTGCCCATCTTTACCAGCGCTTCATGTCATCTGGGGTAACTAGGTATTTCTCAGGTATTGTACAGCCAACGAAAGCAAGTAAAAAGGAACAAGGAAAAGAAAAATTATTGCATTTAACTTTTATTTATGATGAAGCGGATAACCAACTGGCTAGAAACTCGTGCTTGTGCCCCATCATACGGTGGCTGGGTATTAGCAGGAATTGCAATTAGTTTTTTTGGGGCAGCTATTAACACAATGGCGGGCTGGTTATATGTTATCAGTGGGGTTAGTGTGGCGATGCTAGTTATAGCAGCTTATTTACCTCCCCGTTCCCTCGCAGCTTTAACAGTCAGCCGTCGTTATATTGAACCCGTGACTGCTGGAGATGAATTAACAGTCGAATTACACATTTTAAATCAAACAAAAAAATCTGTGAGTCTGTTGCAAGTGGAGGATATCCTACCTTTTGTCCTCGGCAAATCGATGAAAAAATCTGTCGAAAATATTTTACCAGGAGAAACTTACCAGTGGGTGTATTATCATCCTACTGAACGTCGAGGTGTTTATCGCTGGCATAATGTAGAACTTGGTAGTGGTGCGCCTTTAGGGTTGTTCTGGTGTCGTCGGCAACATGACTGCGCGGCAACAGCTTTTGTTTATCCTACAGTACTACCGTTGAGCCATTGCCCTTTAGTAGATAATATTGGGCAAGAAGATTGTATCCAAGGTGACCCACTTGGCAAACCCTTACAAGCAGCCAATGAAGGTATAATTCGTTCATTGCGCCCTTACCGTAATGGTGACCCAATGCGTATGATTCACTGGCGTACGAGTGCCCGTTACGGAGAATTTAGGGTTCGAGAATTAGAATTACTCACTGCTGGACAGGATATTATTATTGCTCTGGACAGCGCTGCTAAGTGGGAAGAAGAAAATTTGGAAAATGCAGTAATTACCGCAGCATCTCTGTACTTTTATGCACATAAACAGCAAATGCAAGTACAATTATGGACTGCTGCGACTGGTTTAGTCAGAGGAAAGCGCGTAGTTCTAGAAACTTTAGCTGCGACCACCACAACAGAAGACCCCAGCGCAACAGTTCCCGAAAACTCCCCCATGATTTGGTTAACTGAAAATCCTGCAACCCTTACTAATTTACCCCAAGGAAGTCGCTGGGTTCTGTGGCAAACTGATGTACATCAAAAACAAATTGTCAATCGAAATAGCTTGGGTGTAATTGTAGATAAAGAGCAATCACTACAGCTTCAGTTACAAAAAACACTTTCGGTATCATGAAATGGAATGCCTATCATTGAAATAACTAATAAGCTTAAAATAATTTAATAATAAGCTATAGCCCTACAAATGATGAACAAGGAGAAAGTTGGGTTTCCGTTATTCCTCAACCCAACCTACATATCTTCTGAGAGTTGTGACGAAAGAGGTATCTTTGGGAATCAGCTAATTAAAGTGATGATTTCCGAGTATTCCTAAGGTAAAATGCTAAGAAATATTGAGATTATGAGTGAAGATTGCAATGATTTCACCAGAAGTGAACACAAAGTCCAGCGATAAAAACTTAGAAGCGATGCGGCATTTTTCTGAACAATATGCCAAGCGTACTGGAACCTACTTCTGTGCTGAACCCTCAGTCACTGCAGTAGTAATCGAGGGACTAGCAAAGCATAAAGACGAACTTGGTGCTCCCTTGTGTCCTTGTCGGCACTACGAAGATAAAGAAGCAGAGGTCGCAGCGGCTTTTTGGAACTGTCCTTGTGTACCTATGCGCGAGCGTAAAGAATGTCACTGCATGTTGTTTTTAACTCCCGATAACGAATTTGCTGGAGAAAGTCAAGAAATCTCTCTTGATGCCATCAAAGAAGTAAGAGATAGCATGGGTTAAGCTTAAAAACCATTAGGCAGAAAGAACATATTCGATTCTGACTGCCGATAAAAATGGTCAGTTTTGACATTTAATTATTTCCAAACTTTTTAATGGAAAATACTTCTGACCAAATTCCGCAGCAGTTTTGGGAAAGCGTAGAACAGTTCAATTCCGGACAGTTCTACGCCTGTCATGATACTTTAGAGGCTCTGTGGATTGAAGCAATGGAGCCAGAAAAAACTTTTTATCAAGGCATTTTACAAATTGCAGTAGCTTTGTATCACTTGGAAAATTTAAATTGGCGTGGTGCAGTTATTTTATTAGGAGAAGGAAGAAACCGTTTGAGACGCTGTCCAGAGGTTTTCAGCGGTATAGATGTAGATGAATTATTAGACCAAAGTGGGTCATTATTAATAGCATTACAAAAAATTGAACCAGAAAAAATTGCTGATTTTAAGCTAGGTGAAAATGGAATTGTTCCTACACCTAAAATAATTAAAGTTGAAGAATAAAAAATGTTCGTATAGAAAAAATACTTATTTGTCGCTTATTTAACTTGTTGTAAAAGGCTGTAGATGAGAACCTGAGGCTAAGAAACCCCACCCCCAACCCAAAAAACCCCACCCCCAACCCCCTCCCCGCAAGCGAGGAGGGGGCTACGATGAAATGAAGAGGGAATGATTTTACCTTGTTCAACTTGTCCCCAACATTATCCTAGAAACACGAGGTAATAGTAGCCCCCTCCCCGTAAACGGGGAGGGGGTTGGGGGTGGGGTTTCTTTGAGTTGGGGGTGGGGTTTCTTTAGGTTGGGGGTGAAACATTGATGTTTACGAAAGCGTCTCTAGTATCAGCCTTAACTTATGTACAATTCTTCCAGTCGCTGAAATTCAGTCCTGGGCTATTTACTTGGATAATTTAAATACAAGCCAAAGCCAAAATAAAGTAATTGCTATGACAACAAGGTATAAATTGCCATTATCTTTCATGCGTATTTTTTGCAGTGCCTTAATACTACCAGGTGTATTATTTGGCGTCATGGCAGTTCCCAACCAAATACAAACTGCTAATGCACAAGCCTCAAATCAAGGAGGAAGCCCTTTAAGAATTACAGGGGAATTTCAAGAATATAACGCCAAAGCACAAATCGCCACTGTTCGCGGTAACGTACAATTACTGTTTAAAGCACGGGGAATTCAAGCAACTGCGGCTCAAGCACAGTATTTAATTCGTGAACGTCGTATAGTACTGACCGGGGACGTTTATGTATTGCAACAAGGTGGTAACAGTCTTAGAGCTGAGCGAGTAGACTACTTAATCGACGAAGGTAGATTTGTGGCTGCACCCAGAACCGGAGGACAAGTCGAGTCCATCTATATTATTAACGAGACTAACGTACCAGCATCACCTGCTTCTCAAGCACCAAATCCAAGACGTTCTAGATAATGGGAATTGGTAATTGGGAACTGGTAATTGGGAATTGGTGATTGGTAATTGCCCATTATCCATTACCCATTACCCATTACCCATTCCCCACTCCCCATTACCCATTACCCATTCCCCACTCCCCATTTAAAAAAGTGAAAATTGTTTTAGAAAATATTCACAAATCTTTTGGTAAGCGAGTAATTGTCAATCGCGTCAACATTTCTGTTGCTCAAGGTGAAATTGTTGGATTACTTGGCCCTAACGGTGCGGGTAAAACAACTACATTTTATATCGCTACCGGTTTAGAAAAACCTAATCAAGGCACTGTTTGGCTCGATAATGTAGATATTACTAAAGCGCCAATGCATAGGCGAGCGCGTCTCGGTATTGGCTATTTAGCGCAGGAAGCGAGCGTTTTTCGGCAACTGACTGTGCGCGATAATATTTTATTAGTCTTTGAACAAACTAATGTACCACGTTGGGATTGGTCGAAACGTTTAAATACCTTGCTACGCGAATTTCGTCTAGAAAAAGTACAGTACAGTAAAGGTATTCAGCTTTCTGGGGGTGAACGACGACGTACCGAACTAGCAAGGTCGCTTGCTGCTGGAAGAGAAGGACCAAAATTTTTGTTTTTAGACGAACCATTTGCGGGTGTTGACCCCATAGCAGTCGCGGAAATTCAGCAAATAGTCGCACAACTACGAGACCGTAATATGGGCATTTTAATTACTGACCATAACGTTCGGGAAACTTTGGCTATTACCGACCGGGCTTATATCATGCGTGAAGGTCAAATTCTCGCCTCCGGCACACCAGATGAACTTTATAATAATCCTTTAGTGCGTCAATACTATCTTGGTGATAATTTTCAGGTTTGATTGTTGACTGATGACTGATGGCTGTTAACTGTTAACTGATGACTGCTCACCGAATTTCAAATTAATTGCGAATTGCGAATTGCGAACTGCGAATTATTTAATAGCTTATGGTGTTAAAAAGCTACAAGTCTTTTTCTTTTTATAGCCTCAATTCTTTATTGCCTTTTACTATCATGGATAGATATTTGGCTAGCGAATTGATTCCTCCATTTTTATTTGGTGTAGGGGCTTTTTCGTCGATTGTGACAACAATTGATGCGGTGTTTGACCTAGTACGAAAAGTCGTGGAATCTGGTCTACCTGTGGAAATTGCTGTCCAAGTTTTTTTGTTAAAATTACCTGCTTTTATTGTATTTGCTTTGCCTATGTCCACGCTATTGGCGACTTTAATGACATATAGTCGTCTTTCTAGCGAAAGTGAACTTATTGCTCTGCGTGGCTGTGGAGTAAGTGTATATCGGATGGTTTTGACTGCAGTGATGTTGAGTTTTGTCGTCACCGGAATCACATTTGTTTTACAAGAACAAATAGCACCAGCAGCAAATTTTCAAGCTACTGTCACTTTACAACGAGCTTTAAAAACTGAAAAACCAGTTATTCGTCAGCAACAAAATATTTTGTTGGATGAGTATAGAGATGCAAAGCAGCCTGATGGTTCTAACGAGAGAGTTTTATCACGATTATCTTATGCTGACAAATTTGATGGTAAACAATTTAAAGGATTAACAATTGTTGACCGTTCCCAGGAAGGTTTTAGTCAAATTATCGAAGCTAAATCCGCATCTTGGAACCCGGCAGAAAATACCTGGGATTTCTATGACGGTACTATATATGTAGTTGCTCCTGACCGTTCGTATCGTAAAATTTTACGCTTTGAACGTCAACAATTACAGCTACCCCGAACATTGTTTGACCTTGCAGAGCAAACCAAGGACTACAATGAGATGAATATAGCTCAAGCTCTCCAGCAATTAGAAATTTTACGTCAAACTGGAGACCAGCAAAAAAGTCGCAAATTAGAAATTAGAATTCAACAAAAAATGGCTCTGCCATTTGTTTGTGTTGTTTTCGGTTTAGTTGGTTCCGCAATGGGAACCACACCTACTCGTCGCGGAAATTCGCGGGGTACAAGCTTTGGTATTAGTGTAGTTGTTATTTTTAGTTACTATTTACTTATATTTGTCGCTGGAGCTTTTGCACAAGCTGGTATAATATCTCCCTTTATAGGAGGCTGGATACCAAACTTTTTGGGTATTACAGCCGGTTTATTTTTATTAATGCAGGCTGCGAAGCGATAATGATGACGGTTGACTGTTGACGGTTGACTGATGACTGTTGACTGTTAAATGCGAAGGGCTTATTGTCGCTATTATTACTGTCAAGCGTCAACCGACAACCGACAACCGACAACAGTCAACTGTCAACCGTCAACCCTCAACCACCAGTTGTAAAAAAATAATTAGGTATGTAACACCTACGTACGTATGTGTCAAACTTGAGTTAAGATAACTGAGAAATATAACATCATAAATACCGAAGCTATGGCTGCTGAAGACTCCCTAGACCAGACTATTTGGGAAAGGTTAGACCAAGGACGCAAGCTGAAAGCTGCTCGTGGGGGTTATGCAGGTTATGGTTCACCACCTTTTGGACTTACTTCTGTTAATGGTGAATTAGTCGAAGACCCCACCGAGCAGGAGGTTATAGATATTATCCGTCGCCATCACAAGTCGGGTAAGTCTTTGCAACAAATATCTGACTGGTTGAACCAACGTGGATACAAAACCAAGCGCAATCAGCAATGGAGACGAGTTTCTATTAAACGAGTTCTCGACCGACTTTATAGCAAGACTCCCAAATTTTTGGGTGTTGACCCTACTAAAGATGATGAGCATCAAGATAACTTATCACAATCATATGAAATTACTATCGATGAAGATAATGATGATATGGTGTGATAAAAGTGGCTATAAGTTACTAAATATATTTGGCTCAGATTGTTATTTGCTTTAGCTTAGTTAACCTTAGCCCACCTTAGGTGTTTACATGCCATAGTTTTGATTGACATCTATTGTTTCATCCCTCATTATATATTTCAATCAAAACTATGTCCATAGGTATCGCCAAAAAAATCGAATTATGCAACCAAATGCGCTGATTCCGTCACCAGAATTAGAAGCGGCAATTGACTATCAACCTTTGATTGTCACTCCGGACACAAGGTTGTCAACTGTCATAGCCTTAATGGTCAAAAAACAGGGTAATAGTTCCACTCTTCCTCAAGGGGAGAAAACTTCAAAGCGTCAAAATAGTTGCGCTTTGGTGATGGAGGAGAAAAACTTATTGGGAATCTTTACTGAGAAAGATATAATACAATATACGGCGATAAATAGCAACTTTAAGGAAATCACCGTGGGGTCGGTAATGACCAAGCAAGTCATTACCCTACCTTTAGAAGCTTTTCGGGACATTTTTGGCCCACTATTTTTATTTCGTCGCTACGGAATTCGACATCTACCAATAATCGGTGAGTTGGGTGAGTTAGTGGGGGTTGTCACAAATGATAGTCTTCGTGATGTACTGCAACCTGCTGACTTTTTGAAGCTAAGACGTGTATCAGAAGTAATGACAACCCCAGTGCTTACTACCGACATGAAGACCTCGGTATTAGATGTTGTTAGATTAATGGCACAACACCGGGTTAGTTGCGTGGTAATTACTCAAAATATAGAAGATGATGAAGGGGATATAAGGGTTGTTCCTGTTGGTATTGTCACAGAACGTGACGTTGTAAAATTTCAAGAACAGCAATTTGATTTATTTGCAACTCCTGTTAGAAAGGTGATGAGTACACCTTTATTGCTGCTGAGTCCAGAAGATTCATTGTGGAAAGCCCACGAAGAAATGTTGCGTCTTGGGGTACGTCGGTTAGTTGTATCTTGGGACTGGGGAAGAGGAGCAGGCATAATTACGATGACTAATTTGCTGAGAGTTCTTGACCCTATCGAAACTAGTGGTATCAGGGATTTATGTGAACGGTCAGTTATACAAAATGATGTTGAAAAATTAGAACATATTTTTCAGCAGAACAATAAAGCTTTAAATCAACTGCGAACATTACTTTCGGAAACAGAGATAAATCTGAAGACTGTTGCTGAAGTGATGCAAACGATGGAGGTTTCTAATCAGTCTCAATTGCAGTCTGTATTAGAAAATTTGCAATTGATGCAAAATATTGTACAAGATTTAGATGAAAGAAGCCAGATTGCTAATGGAGATAATTATCAGAATGATGATGCTGATGTGGATAACTTAACTTTGACCCAAAAGTCTGTAAAGCTTGGTCAGAAGACTAATCAGCGAAAGATACGAAGACGTGCTTCTAGATAAATAATAGATGAAATATGTGATTTGTGTTAGTGTATCTACTTACTGTTTTAGTTGTGAATAACACATAATTATTTTATAATGAAGAAATGGATTTTTTGGCAAAAAATATAGTTCTTGATATTCATGTTGGTAGGTGACTAATCAAAGATTGAAGGCTAGGATTGAATCATAGATAACTATAAATAATATATTTTTTGTTCTAGCTCCTTCTACTGAAAAATAAGAATCTACCCCATGCCACGTAGTCAATATCCTTCCCCCTACTTTCGTTACCTCAAAGCCAGATTATGGAATTTAGCACGACCTGGTTTTTGGGGTACAGCAATTTTTCTATCTGTGGTAGGACTGGTAATTAGAGAACACTGGTCTAACCCGGATTTTTTTACACATGGGCAAAAAAATCAAGTTACGGCAAATAATCAAAAATCTTCAGCATTATCAAATGAGGATAAGGCTATAGCTGCTGATATTGATAATTTACCCGTCTTGTTAAATGATGCTAGACAAATGATACCAGGGATTCCTGGCAATATTACAGCGCAAAATATAGCAGATAGCACTAAAGCGTTGGATGATTTGGTCAATAGAAGTCAAGCTAGGGTACGCGAAGCTCAGCCTAATGTAAATAATGCCCTAGCTAATAGCGCTGCCGCAACCCGCCCAAATCCATTTTTAGTACAAGCTGATAGTTTATTGCAGGTGGGAACGTTAGGTTTAAGCAACAATTCGACTGCGACTTCATCCCAAAGCTCTGGTTCTGGTACGGGATTAACTAACCAAGGTAATCAAAATCAAAATAGAAATATTACTGTTAGCAATCCTTTACAAACAGCAATTAATACAGCGGCAATTCAATCAACAAATCAAAATCAGCCACCTTTAAGTACCACTACCGGAAATACGACTACGGCAAATACGAGTACTGCTACTGTGAATAATTTCTCAGGGCAATCTCTACCTAGTAATACCTTTAATAGCCAATTTAGTAGCCAAATTATTACACCTCAAAGTAGTTTAAATACGCAAGCAACAACAGTACCAAGTCCAACGGGGATTAGTACTACTCAACCTACTGCAATCAATCAACAAACTAGTTTATACAGTAATTTTAACACTACCCAGTCATTGCCTAACGCAACACAAGCAATACCTACGACACCTGCAATTCCTGTAACACCGAATACTATTCCTGTTGCGCCTCCTATTAACTATAATGCTCCTGCTATTGCTATCCCTAACAGCGTGCAGGTTCCTCAACAAAGTGTAGTTAATACAACGAGTCCTGGATTGCCCACCAACTTTGTCAGTCCCAATTTGCCACCACCTAGCCAGCAGATTCGTCAATACAATCAAAATACTTATCTGTTGCCACTACAGTATTAAACCTTGAATTCACAGAGACCTAACCCCCCTTCCCCCCTTCCCTGCTAGGGAAGGGGGGTTGATAGCAGTTACCCGAAATCCTAATTTTTCCTAGTATTTTGGGTCAGTTTCCTTCATTAAATCTTGTGTATGAGTTTAAAATCCGGGGTGGAGCGATGTACCATGATTGTCCAGTTACAATGCAGGGGGTAAAGTTTTCAATTTTATACCATTGTGGCTCAAAGAAAAAATAAGCTTGATGCCTTGGCACAAAGAGTGTTCATGTAAATTTTCGTCAAATAAAAGCAACACAAGTGATTGATTTGTTATTTAATGAATATTACCTAATCTATGTCCGCCTAGTTTGGAGTGAATCCAAAAAAGTACGTATAGATAGGAATGTTTTAATTAAATAATTGCGACTTTGAACACTGCCATAGTCAAGTTACGGCTCGACTATTTCAGTAACTCTAACTGAGGGATGGTGGTCAAGGATGTTGTCGAGCCAGTAACTAGTAATAGTGAAAGTCGGGCAGTTTCCAAGTCTACTTTGTAGCGCTTCCATTCAGTCAAAGTAAGTTATACCGTGGACTTGGACAGGGAAACCAGATTTTCCCAGGTTTTTAGAAGCGGTACGAAGCATGTTTAGAGAACAATTTTTAGCTTACAAACGTTCAAATTATCTTTGATTTCCCCCCTTCCCTTGTAGGGAAGGGGGGTAGGGGGGTTAGGTCTTTTTTTACATTTGTCTGACTACTGGTTGGCCGTCTCTAACTTCTCCGATTAAAACTACATCGGTACAATTAACGAAGATGCCATTTTCTAGTACACCAGGAATATTATTAAGTGTTGTTTCTAGGTTTACTGGGTCTGGAATAGAATCAAATCTTACATCGACAACCATGTTTCCTTGGTCGGTGATTACTGGACCAGCTTTTTTAATGCCCATACGGAGTTCTGGTTTACCACCGAGTTTTTTAATTGCGTTCATGACTGGGGTAATTGCCATTGGTATTACTTCCACTGGAACTGCGAAACTAGACCCTAGTCGGTCAACCAATTTGCCACCGTCTACAACAACTATAAAACGGTTTGCGAGATAATCTACCACTTTTTCACGGGTATGAGCAGCTCCACCACCTTTTATTAGGTTCTTTTGTGGGTCTACTTCATCGGCTCCATCGATTGCTATGTCAATATGGTCAATAGCATCCAGCGTTGTTAGAGGAATACCGTATTCCTTTGCTAGAACTTCTGCTTGAAACGAAGTGGGGACACCAACTATATTTTTTAGCTCCCCTGATTTGAGGCGTTCACCGATAAATTGAATGGCGTATGCGGTAGTTGAACCGGTACCTAAACCAACAATTGAGTCTGATTGTACCAAAGCGGCTGCGGCTCTGCCGACTTCTTGTTTACTTAATTTAACGGGGTCTGCTGCGATGGTCATTCCCACAACTCCTGACTGATATCCGAAAATATTGGCTAAAGTCAATATTAGACTGCTGCTGGACAGTTATAACGTTTCACACAAACCTTGATATAAATCAACAAATCACAAGACCTAACCTTCCCTCATAGGAAAGGGGGGTAGGGGGGTTAGGTCTTTTCGTCATGTAATAATTATCAAATTGAATGGATTATTATTCTTTATGGTTACCACAAATGCGATTTACGTAAAGAATTGGGGTTAAAGAGGTTAAGTTCATCTCGCAACATTACTCTGGGTAAATGCGTCACAGAATAGCAAAGGAGTATGCTTGATTTCTGGATACATGTATGGACGAATTGATGTTAATTGTATCAACTCTATTTTCGTCTATCCCTAGTAAATTTCAACCGAAAAATATGCGCTTTATTAACATTGCTACATCATTTTTAATACTAGTGTCTGGAGTATCTTTAAGTGCTTATTCGCATTTAAAAGCTAGTGCTGCTATACCTTCTGAAGAAATTCAACGGGTAGTAGCTGCGAAATGGATGAGTAATTCCGCTGATGGAAATTTCCATGCAGAAAGGTTAATTAGTCGAGCAGAATTAGCTTCGATTATGGCAAAAGTATTTCGATTGGAACAACGAGTGTCAGCGAGTAAAGAAAATATTGTAACTTCAGATGTACCTGCTGGACATTGGGCATATAGAGATATTCAATTAGTTTTAAAAAATGATATAATGCGCGGCTACCGTGGGAATATGTTTTTCCCAAATCAACGTGTAACGAAAGCTGAAGCATTAGCTATTTTTGCCCAAGCATATGGTGTGTTTCAATTTCCTGATGACACAGTTCAAGAAATTTTAGCCCCCCACCCGGATGCCAAGAGTATTCCTAGTTGGGCACGAAAAGCTATTGCGACAGTAGTTGCTGAAGGTTTTGTAAATACAGATGCTCAAGGTAATTTGAATCCCTTGTTACCGATGACACGAGGGGATATGGCATATGTATTAAGTAAATATTTGCAAAGAAAAAATGTACGACCGGAAACACCAGTAGCACCACCAGCGCCATTAGCGCCACAATAAAAAAAAACACACAGTAACCCAACCCCCACAATCAACCCTACCCCCAACCCCCTACCCCGTAAACGGGGAGGGGGCTACGATTTTTATGATTTTTTCCCCATCACGAACCACTCCCCACTCCCCACTCCCCGTAATACGGGGAGCATGTTACCTTTAAGTGCGAAAATTGTTAATACTAAAAGTGTAGAGAGGAAAACCCGACAGTATGCACTTGAGTGATATCACCCATCCCAACCAGTTGCATGGTTTATCAATTAGGCAACTACAGCAAATTGCCCGTCAAATTAGGGACAAGCATCTACAAACCGTCGCAGCAAGTGGGGGACACTTGGGGCCAGGTTTGGGTGTTGTGGAACTAACGTTGGGACTTTATCAAACCCTCGATTTAGACCGAGATAAAGTTATTTGGGATGTAGGACACCAAGCCTACCCTCATAAATTAATTACAGGACGCTATGACCAATTCCATACTTTGCGGCAAAGGGAAGGCATAGCAGGTTATCTTAAACGCTGCGAAAGTAAGTTTGACCATTTTGGTGCAGGACACGCTTCTACAAGTATTTCCGCAGGATTAGGTATGGCTTTAGCCCGTGATGCTATGGGTGAAAAGTTTAAGGTTGCTGCAATAATTGGGGATGGTGCCTTAACTGGTGGTATGGCTCTCGAAGCTATTAACCATGCTGGACATTTACCCAAAACGAACTTGCTGGTGGTTCTGAATGATAATGAAATGTCAATATCTCCTAACGTGGGCGCAATTCCTCGTTATTTGAACAAAATGCGCCTATCTGGGCCAGTACAGTTTTTCACTGATAATTTAGAAGAACAGTTCAAACAAATTCCCTTTGTTGGTGAATCTCTATCACCAGAACTGGGACGTATCAAAGAAGGAATGAAACGTCTAGCAGTTCCTAAAGTGGGTGCAGTTTTTGAAGAACTGGGCTTTACTTATATGGGTCCGGTTGATGGACATAATTTGGAAGAATTAATCGCCACATTTGAACAAGCACATCAAATACAAGGCCCTGTGCTGGTACATGTCGCGACAACTAAGGGTAAAGGTTATGAAATAGCCGAAAATGACCAGGTAGGTTACCATGCCCAAACGCCTTTTAATTTGACAACAGGCAAAGCAATTCCTTCCAGCAAACCCAAACCTCCTGGTTATAACAAGGTATTTGCCCACACTTTGGTTAAATTAGCCGAACAAAACCCGAAAATTATCGGTATAACAGCGGCTATGGCTACAGGAACTGGTTTAGATAAACTACAGCAAAAACTTCCCAATCAATATATTGATGTGGGAATTGCCGAACAACACGCAGTCACCTTAGCCGCAGGTCTTGCTTGCGAAGGGATGCGTCCGGTTGCTGCAATTTATTCAACCTTTTTGCAACGTGCTTACGACCAAATAGTCCACGATGTCTGTATCCAAAACTTACCCGTGTTCTTCTGTTTAGACCGAGCGGGTATTGTTGGTTCTGATGGTCCAACACACCAAGGAATGTATGATATCGCTTACCTACGCTGCATTCCCAATATAGTAATGATGGCACCAAAGGACGAAGCAGAACTACAACGAATGGTGGTTACTGGTATCGAACATACTAGCAGCCCTATCGCTATGCGTTTTCCTCGTGGTAGCGGTTATGGTGTTCCTTTAATGGAAGAAGGTTGGGAACCTTTGGAAATTGGCAAAGGAGAAATCCTGCGTACGGGGGATGATGTTTTACTAATTGGCTATGGTACGATGGTACACCCAGCAATGCAAGTAGCAGAAATTCTCAGCGAGCATGGTGTCGAAGCAACTGTGATTAACGCCCGTTTCTGTAAGCCTTTGGATGAGGAATTAATGTTCCCCTTAGCTAAGAAAATTGGACGTGTTGTCACTCTGGAAGAAGGGTGTATCACGGGTGGTTTCGGTTCCGCTGTGGCAGAAGCTTTGCAAGATGCGGATATTGTGGTGCCAGTTAAACGAATTGGTGTACCAGATATTCTTGTTGAACATGCTGAACCTAATGAATCTAAAGCAGCATTGGGTTTAAATAGCTCACAAATTGCAGAAAAAGTGATGCACGCTTTCTTTAAGCAGCAACTAACTGCAGTCGTTTAATCAAGTTTCGGTAAATTCTGCCAAGGGCAAGATAGGTGAGGCTTATGTCTCACCTATGATTAATTTTACAACGAAGCTGTTTCCCTCATTCAATCTCTTATCATGAATCCCAGCAATCAGGTTTATTCTGTTATTTGGCACAATGACTCGGTTTCTCTCATTGACCAAACTCGCTTACCTAATGAATATACTTTTGTAGAAATTCACCGCTGCGAGGACATGGCGCAGGCGATTAAAACAATGATAGTACGGGGGGCGCCTGCAATTGGTGTTGCGGCTGCTTATGGTATGTATCTTGGAGCAAGGGAAATTAAAACAGAAAATCGCGATGAATTTTTACGTAGTTTAGAAAAAGTAGCGCAAATGTTGCGTTCTACTCGTCCTACGGCTGTCAATTTATTCTGGGCAATTTCTCGTACACTAAAAGCTGCTTATGAAACTTTGGGTACTGTAGAAGAAATTAAACAAACTCTGTTAGAAACCGCTCAAAGTATTCAGGCTGAAGATTTACAAACTTGTCAGACTATTGGCGATAATGGGTTAAAATTGCTACCTAAGACTCCGGAAAAGTTGACGTTACTAACTCATTGTAATGCTGGCGCTTTGGCTACTGCTGGTTACGGTACTGCTTTAGGTGTTGTCCGTTCTGCTTGGCGTGAAGGACGTTTAACAAGGGTTTTTGCTGATGAAACCCGTCCCCGTATGCAAGGGGCTAAATTGACTACTTGGGAATGTGTTCAGGAAGGCATTCCGGTTACGTTAATTACTGATAGTATGGCTGCTCATTGCATGAAACAAGGGATGATTCATGCTGTTGTTGTCGGTGCTGATAGAATTGCTGCTAATGGAGATACGGCTAATAAAATTGGTACGTATAGTTTGGCACTGGTGGCTAGGGCACATAATGTTCCTTTCTTTGTTGCTGCACCAATGTCTACTATTGATTTTTCTATACCTGATGGTGGGGCTATTCCTATTGAGGAACGCGACCCTGTGGAAATATATCAGGTTGGAGATACTGTTTTGACTCCTGCTGGTGTGGAATTTTATAATCCTGCTTTTGATGTGACTCCTGCTAATTTGATTACGGCGATTATTACGGAAAATGGTAATTTTGCTCCTGCGGAGTTAAGGCAGTTTCAGGTTAAGCAGTTGGTGTAAAAATAACCCCACTCCCAACCAAGAGAACCCCACCCCCAACCGCAGGAACCCCACCCCCAACCGCAGGAACCCCACCCCCAACCCCCTCCCCGTGTACGGGGAGGGGGCTACGATTTATCTTAAGTATTTCCCCAAAAATTAAAAATTCATAGCATCTCTATCTCTTTTTCGTAGCCCCCTCCCCGCAAGCGGGGAGGGGGTTGGGGGTGGGGTTCTCTTGGTTGGGACGAGAAATATATTTGCGCTTCTGTTGTAAATAGTGATAATACTCAACCTCTATTCGTCAACAGCATCCCATAATGGGAATAAAATTTTTTATTTAAATTAAGTATATAACTCATTAATCAGTGTAATTGCGCGGTATTATAAATTTTCTCCGAAGTCGTATTAAATTTTCTTGTCTGAAATTTTGCGATGTTAGAATGTGGAAAAAGTGCATTAGTAATTAGCATTTGAGTTAGGTAGAAAATACTTAGCTACTGATTTTGTTTTCTTGTATAACTCTTAAATAATTAGTTACTAAAATTATAAGCTCAGGGTCATCTGTGAAGTTTTCAAACAGATAAATTTTGCTTTCTTTAAATATGAATAACAAATTTTTGAAATTCAGTATAGTAATGTCAACATTAACATTACTAGGAGTTTTGACATCACGTCCGGCAGCAGCGGCGATGTTTTATTCCATAACTGATATCGGTTCGAGACTAGACTTTCGGGATACTATTAATAACTCTAGTCAAGTGGTCAAGCTTGGAAAAACTATTAATACAAAAGGTCAAAAAGTAGACGGTCAATTCCTGATTAATAGCGATGGGACAAAAAAAGATTTAGGAGTTATAACGGACTACTATTATGAAGATATGTCTACAAATGCCTTAGCGGTAAATAATCTTGGTCAAGTTGTTGGTAATTCAGGTTTTGACGCATTTGTTTGGACTGAAGAAAAGGGGATTACTAGGATTGCTAGCAGTTACAGTATTGCGAATGATATAAATGATAAAGGTCAAATTGTTCTTTATGAAGGAAGCCCTGGAAGTGGTTTTATTTCCTACATTTACAATTTAGGCACAGGGAAAAAAGAAAGTATTCCAATTATTAATAAAATTTATACTTCTGCTTTAGGTATCAATGAAAAAGGTGATGTAGTTGGTGGAGCTTATGATGGAACTGTGAGTGCTTATGTATATACTAATGGTGTCCTTCAATACCTTAATGATTTAATTTCTCCTCAGTCTGGTTGGACATTGGAGTTTGGAATTGATATTAATGATGCTGGACAAATTATTGGTAACGGTATCTTTAATGGTGAAGAACGCGCTTTTCTACTAACTCCTTATGATGGAGTGCCGAAAGCAGTACCTGAACCTTCTAGTTATGTGGGTGTATTTTTAGCTGCTTTTGGTGCATTGGGAGTTCAACAACGTCGCAGAAAAACTTAATAATTTTTTCTGCTGAAATTTTTTGTAGTGCTTTACCAATAACGTACAACTTTAAAACATACAGCAAATTTAAAGTGAGCAGGGTACAAGCGGGCGGGCAAGGATGCCCACCCCACAAGAAATTTGATATTTTTTTGTGTGCCTCATTTACCTACAAAGTGCTGTATCTTATTTATTATTTGAATGAAGTGTGTTAATGAAAGAGCGAATTTGATGCACTAACCATAGCTTCTCTTCACGGCTCAAAAACAAACCAAACTTAATGTTGAACTTGAATTTACCTAATTTATTTTGTATGAGACAGTATGAGTAGCGATATTTTGTTAATGGAAGATTAGACTCTTCAAAATAAACTTGTAGTGTATTTTTATCCACTAAGTTCCAATACTTTCCAATCTTTGATTCTATGTATGGATAAAACTTTCAGAGCTACAATTTGACTCGTTTGCCAATCTTTCGCAGCATAAGTTATCCCCACTCACCACTCCCTAGTCCCCACTTTCCTCACTTTCCTCAAAATTAACTTTCTCATAAAGGTCATCAAAAGAAATTTGGAAATCTATTATGTGCAGTGATAGTGTTGACGATTTTCCCTCTACTTCTGTAAATAGCCATTTACCTTCAGAGGTTTTCACATATTGCATCACATGATGTTGATATTGGTCTATTAAAATATATTCTTTTAATTCGGGGATTGAGCGGTAATAAAGAAATTTATCTCCCTGGTCATAATTTTTAGTCGATTTAGATAAAACTTCAGCAATTAAACAAGGATTGCTTAAAGTTGTTGTACTTTTCCCTGTATATTCTGGTTCCCCCTGAATTATCATCACATCGGGATAAGTATGCTGACGATAACGAGGTATCCATAAGCGTACGTCAGCCACATAAACCCGATAATTTTGCTTTTTTAAAGCAAATTTTAAATGAGCATAAAAATTACCAGCTATTTCGTTATGATTTGTAGTGCCATTTGTCATCGCAATTATTTCTCCGTCGCGGTATTCGCTTTTGTATTCTGCTTTTTCTTCTAGTTCTAAATATTCTTCAGGGGTGTAATAACGCTTCTGAGTTTCAACTTGCATAAATATAGAGCCTATAATTCTACGATTAAAATTTTTTGCATTATAAGTAAATACGTACGTAATTACTAAATTATTTATAAACTACATATTAAAATAGTCAAGTTTTTGTGGGGTGGGCATCCCGAACCGCCCTCCCATACACTATAATTATGAAACAAATCTAGACATATATAAATAAAATACTTCGTAATTTAAGCTGAAGCAGGAAACATTTTATCCCCTGTACTTTGGTCAAAAACAAATAATTGTTTCATATCTAACTCTAGGGAAAGCTGTTCACCTGGTAACGGACGCACGTCACCGCTTGTTTGAATATTTACTATTCCTGAAGAGCCAGCTAATCCTGCGCGAATTAATGTTTCTCGTCCTAAAGGTTCTACTATTTTTACTTCCACTAATAATATTGCTAAATGTTGAGTAGAAAGTTCTGATTTGGGGATAATTCTAATATGTTCAGGGCGAATTCCTAAGTCTACATTTTGACCTTCTCGCAAGTTCAACCTTTCCAGTATTTGTGCTGAACAAGGTAATGTTTGCCCTGCTACATCAAAAAGATTACCTGTAAATTTTGCAGGTAAAATATTCATCGGTGGATTACCCAGAAAAGTCGCGACCATGCGATTTGCTGGTTGACTATAAACCGTTTGTGGGTCACCGATTTGTTGAATTCGACCACGGTTTAGCACGACGATTTTATCCGCTAAAGTCATCGCTTCTACTTGGTCGTGAGTAACATAAACGGTAGTGGTTTTGATGTTTTGATGTAATTCTTTTAGTTCTGCTCTGGTTCCGTCTCGTAATTGCGCGTCTAAATTTGATAAGGGTTCGTCTAATAAAAATACTTGTGCTTGACGAGCGATTGCTCGACCCAAAGCGACTCGTTGTTGCTGTCCACCTGATAATTGTTTGGGTTTGCGGTCAAGAAGATGTTCTAAAGAAAGAGAGTGAGCAACTTCTTGAACACGCTGTTGAATAGTTTTGGGGTCAACTTTCCGCATTTGTAACCCAAAGGCAATATTTTCTGCCACACTCATGTGAGGGTAAAGTGCGTAGTTTTGGAATACCATTGCCACATCTCGTTGTCGAGCTGGGACATTGTTCATTAATTTGTCACCGATGAACAGCTTTCCGGAGGTAGCGGTTTCCAGTCCTGCGATGGTACGGAGGATGGTAGACTTTCCACAACCCGATGGTCCAACAAAAACCCAAAATTCACCGTCAGGAATTTCAAAGGTGATATCTTCGACTGCGGTGACGTTATTGAATTTGCGCTTTATGTTATCTAAACGGACGTTTGCCATAATTGCTAACTGGTGACTGTTGACTGGTGACTGTTGACTGGTGACTGTTGACTGGTGACTGTTGACTGGTGACTAGTGAGTGTTAATCGATGAATTACCAATGATGAGTGTATGAATGATGACTAATGCTGTTTTTTTCCGTCAACCGTCAACCGTCAACCGTCAACAATCAACAAATCATTAATCCCAAACTGGGTGAGAAAATAAGGAAGAAATTACTCTGACTCCACGTAGTTGATTGGAAAGGGGTAAATGTCCTCTGGGTGCATCAAGATTCCAAATAAATTCATTTGGATAGCGCGTCCAGTTGTTACCCTGTTTCCAACCGATTTTTGTCCAAAGATTTTCCCAATTTTTCCCTAATCCTAACCAAATTTCTCGCTGTACTGAAAAGCCAAATTTACCTTCGGAGTGCATCACCCACAAATTATTAATGGTTTTTAGGTCTGTGACTGGTAAACTTGCCACATCAGTAAAGTACAACCATTTTCTTTGGGCTGCGACTGGACTCGCTATCTCGCACATTTTTTGTAAGGTCATACGGTCTGCGGCTTCAAAGTCCCCCGCAACCAGTAACTGCTGTAAGGGACTGTAGTCTGTACCGCACTCCGATTTTAGAGGTACAATGCCAGCAGGGAAATAGTTTTGTAAGAATTCTTTGGCTTTAGGGTATTCCGAGTTAAAAAGAGTTTGATAAACTTTGCCGTCTACCAAGGTCGCGTTTTTATCGCGACGTTCATACAAAAACTCTATTAGGACATCTAATCCCCCATTGCCAAAGTTTACTAGCTGTGGAATCACCTGCTGTTGGACTTTTTCAGACCCAGCGATTAACGGTTGACGCAGGGATTCGATGTCCGAAGATTTGCCTGATACAATCATTGGGTCTGTCATTTTTTACTCGCAACGTGGTCAGTGTAGTAGCTGGCTATCAAAAACTTTAACAAGGCAAAGTATCGATAGCGAAAAGTAGTGTACTATCTTTCATCGTACAAAATTGAGTTAATTTGGCTAAATCTTCCCTGGATCTGCGAAGATTGCATTTAGAGAAACGCATCAAAGGTATGCGCCTATTAACTTGACAGAAACAAAATGAGGGGAAAATCTGCTAGCCTTCCAAATGACTTTGAAGTGGGGAATGGGAAATAGGGAGTGGGGAGTGGGGATTGGAGTGGAGAATAACTATAAGCTAAAATTCAAAACTCGTAACCCCTTAGTACCTACTTTCTAATGCCAACTCCCTTCTTCAGAGTCTCGGCTTAACCTTCAGGAGCATATAATGTACGAAAAAATTACCCCCCCAACTGTTGGTGAAAAAATTACGTTTAAAAATGGTGAGCCGATTGTCCCAGATAATCCTATTATCCCCTTTATTCGTGGCGATGGCACGGGTGTGGATATCTGGCCTGCTTCCCAAAAGGTACTTGATGCTGCTGTAGCAAAGGCGTATAGCGGTAAGCGGAAAATTAATTGGTTTAAAGTTTACGCTGGTGATGAAGCTTGCGAGTTATATGGAACTTACCAGTATTTACCTCAGGATACGCTGACGGCCATTAAAGAATATGGAGTCGCGATAAAAGGTCCTTTAACTACTCCTGTTGGTGGTGGTATTCGCTCTTTGAATGTAGCGTTGCGTCAAATTTTTGACTTATATACTTGCGTGCGTCCTTGTCGTTACTATGCAGGTACGCCTTCTCCTCATAAAACTCCAGAAAAGCTGGATGTAATTGTTTACCGGGAAAATACCGAAGATATTTATCTGGGGATTGAGTGGAAGCAGGGAGATGAAATCGGCGATCGCCTGATAAAAATCTTGAATGAGGAGCTTATTCCCGCCACACCAGAACATGGAAACAAGCGGATTCCCCTAGATTCGGGTATTGGAATCAAACCCATCAGCAAAAAAGGTTCCCAGCGCTTAGTGCGTCGTGCCATGAAACATGCTTTGCTATTGCCCAAAAATAAACAAATGGTAACTTTGGTGCATAAAGGCAATATCATGAAGTACACCGAAGGAGCTTTCCGTGACTGGGGTTATGAATTAGCAACTACAGAATTTAGAAAAGACTGTATCACCGAGCGGGAATCTTGGATTTTGGGTAACAAGGAAACAAATCCCAATATTTCCTCGGAAGAAAATGCTCGCATGATTGACCCCGGTTACGATGCTTTAACACCAGAGAAAAAAGCGCAAATTGTCAAGGAAGTAGAAACAGTTCTTAACACAATTTGGGCAACCCACGGTGATGGCAAATGGAAACAGAAGGTGATGGTTAATGACCGCATCGCTGATAGTATTTTCCAACAAATCCAAACCCGTCCTGATGAATACTCTATTTTGGCAACAATGAACTTAAATGGAGATTATTTATCAGACGCAGCAGCAGCAATTGTTGGTGGTTTGGGAATGGGACCAGGGGCAAATATTGGCGATGAAGCAGCCGTTTTTGAAGCTACTCATGGTACTGCACCAAAACACGCTGGCTTAGATAGAATTAATCCTGGTTCTGTGATTTTATCTGGTGTGATGATGCTGGAATATATGGGTTGGCAAGAAGCAGCAGATTTAATTAAAAAAGGTCTGGGTGCTGCGATTGCTAATGGTCAAGTTACTTACGATTTGGCTCGACTGCTGGAACCTCCAGTGGAACCTTTGAAATGCTCAGAGTTTGCTGAGGCAATTGTTAAGCAGTTCGGTTAGTAAAAAGAACCCCACCCCCAACCCCCTACCCCGTAAACGGGGAGGGGGCTACGATTTTTGATACCTGTGGTGCGACTACTTTCTTCTCTTGGCTTCCTTGGCTTCTTGGCGGTTCGTTATAATGAAAATTTTTTGTTTTTTGTAAAATTAAGATACTAGCGCTCAATAGTTTTTATTCTCCATAAATGTCAAGTATTTATCCACAAAATTAGTTGCTAATTTATTCATTTAAACTTATTTATAACTTCATGAAAAATTGATTTTTGTTATGAATGATAATTCTCTATAAACTTTGATATCACTATTCCTTAATCTTCTAAAGATAAAGTTTTAACTAGCTATTTATTCTGTTAAAGATTTATCTGGTTAAGGAAAATGCCCATAAAAAAATCTGCCCACACTCTTTATCTAACATTATTATTTTTAGGAATATTTACATCTGCTGCGACCGCTCAAATAACATTTTCAAAAGATACAAAAACTGTTGATTCTTTGCAAACAACAGCACAAAATAACCAAGCACAATTACTTGCACAAACAGAAGAAGCTGCTGCAACAACTGATGTGATAACTTTTGGACCACGAGTTGGCGCTAGTTATACAACAGAAGGAGCAGGCTTTAAACCCTATGGTAGCTTCGAGGGCTTCTTCCCCTTATTTCAAAATCCAGGAGAAAATCTCACCTTTATTGAAGGTAAGATGCTTTTGGATACAGATACTGGCGCACTCGGTGGTAATTTATTACTAGGACATCGTTTTCTCAATAGTGGAAAAAATCGAGTTATTGGTACTTACCTTTCTTACGACACTCGCAACACAGGTAACGCTGTTTTTAACCAACTTGGTTTGGGATTAGAAAGCTTGGGTGAAAACTGGGATTTCCACATAAATGGTTATCTACCTCTGGGTAAATCTAGCACACAGCTAGGTTCAGACGGATATCCTGGAACATCTACATTCCAAGGAAATAGCTTACAGTTAGACAGAGTGCGTTTATTCCAGGATTCGCTATCTGGGGTTGATGCGGAAGTTGGTACAAAATTAGCTTCTTGGACAAATGGTGGTTTGCGAGGTTATTTGGGAACCTACGTTTACGGTGGAGCAAACACTGCGACCTTTGTAGGTGCTAGAAGCCGAGTAGTTGGGACTTGGGATGGTTTGGTTGCTGGATTATCACTACAAACAGACTCCCAGTTTGACACCCGCTTAGTATTTAATATCGGAGCGAGCTTAGGGGGTATCAAAACAGGTAGAAACCAAAGCGTACTCGCTCGGATGGGAGAACCCGTACAACGTGAGTCAAGCATTTTGGTAAATAACCAAATTGTCAAAGATTCCGTCACCGCAAAATCCTCCACCGGGCAAGATTTAGTATTCAGACCGATTACTTTAGAAGCAAATAGTTCAGTTCTGACTAATACTTTAGTCGCGGCTAGACCTGGTGATATTGTCTACGTACAAGCAGGTACAAATCCAGGAATTGGTTCTTTCACGGTTCCTAATGGCGTTCAAGTGCTATCCAACAGTCCAATACAACTAATCAACACATCGTTAGGTAATTTCCAACTACCAGGTTCAGGTACCGGAGTAAACCCAACGGTTACAGGAACCATAAATTTAGCAAGCAATGGTAGTAACCAAACTCTATCAGGATTTACGATTACCAATACTGCTGGTCAACCAGGTATCCTCGGTCAAAATAACACCAACGCGACAATTTTTAACAACCAAGTTACGATTAATGCCCCAGCTACAAGCAATATTCTTGCTGGTAGAGGTATTGTGCTCATAGGTGCTAATGGCTTGACCACCATCAATAAAAATACCGTAAGCAATGCTATCGGTGAGGGCATTCGTCTAGATAATGTCAGCGGTACAGCTTCTATTACTAACAACACTGTCACCAACACAATTCAACCAGCAACTTCGTCAGGACTGGAATCTAGCATCTTTGTTCGCAACAATAGAGGAGATGTAGATTTAACAATTGCCAATAATATAGTTGGGGATAGTAAAACTACAACCACATCAACAAACGAAATTGATGGTATAGAATTTGGTCTTTGTCGCAGCTATGCTACAACTACACCAGACCCTTTTGCACAGTGTAGTGGTACTGCTACCGCAAGAGTTAGTATTGTTGACAACATTGTTAGAAACATTGGCAACGCTACCACAACTGGTGCTGATGGAATTGACATAAATTTAAACAATAACGACGATACTACAGATGCGGGAGCAAGGGTCAGCAGTCTGACAATTAGTCGTAACCAAATTTCCAATATTTCAGATAAAGGTGTAAGTTTTGGTGTTGATGGAGATGCGGTTTTAGGATTAGGTACTGTCTCCAATAACCAGATAGAAAATGTTGGAGATAATGGACTTCATCTGCGCTCTCGTCGAAATTCCAATTCCAATTTTGTAGCTACCAATAACTCAATTAGAAATGCTGGAGGTAACGGCATTAGCTATTCCTTGAATCGCTCTGATGCTAATCCTAACACTAACAATGCTGTAAGTACTGCAATTATTTCTAATAATAGAATTGCTGACAGCGGTAACGGAATTGGGATTGACATTCGTGATTTAGGACAAGCAACAGCTACTGTTTCCAATAACACTATTACTAACAGCCGTACTACTGGTAACACTAGAGGTATAGATGTCCAAACAAGAGAGAATGGTAGACTAAATTTGCTTTTAGATACAAATACTATTAGCGGTAGTCGGGCTGATGGAATTCGCATCCAATCTGGTGGTTCTGTGGCAAATATCAGTGCCCGAAATAATAATGTGCAGGGGAATAATACTGCTGCGACTTCTGGTGCTGGTTTAACTGCTAGTTCCGCAAATAGCTCTAATCTTTGCTTACAGGGACAGAATAATATCGCTGGTGCGACTGCTAGCACAGGCTACATCTTTACTAGAACCGCTCCTTCAACTTTTCGGATTGAAAGTGCGTTACTGACAACTAATACTGGGACATTTACTCCGATTTTACCTCTGAGTGCTGCTAATTATACTAGTGTTCCATCAGGAACTTGTGGTTTTCCCTAAATCATAAAAAAGAACCCCGCCCCCAACCCCCTACCCCGCACGCGGGGAGGGGGCTACGATTTTTATATACATGTGGTGCGACTACTTTTCTTCCCTTGGCTTCCTTGGCTACTTGGCGGTTCGTTAGCAAGAATCTAAAATAAATCTAAAATTAACGTTAAATTTTATCAAAACCGACACTATTCCTTGTTTCAATTTAGTATCAATATAAATCATATTATATTTAAAACCTAGTGTAGATGATGAAAAACTGGAAAAAGATTCTGCCAATTTATGTTTTAGGGCTATTAATAACCCTACTCCCAGCTTCTGATGCTTTAGCTGATGTTGTACCTCCAGATGAGGTGCGAGTATCTTACTGTTATGGATTAGCTAATATTAACAAGTATCCTAATTACTTATTTATTGCTCGCGTAAAATCAGCAAATCCTAGTTTACCAGGCAGTAACAGAGTTCTCAAACAAGGTAAATGTTTAGGATTAAATGGATATATGGAATATAGCGAAGTTTACGCGCTGAAAAAATCTGACGTAAAGCCTCAAGAAATTATGAAAACAAAAGAAGGAGAGGAGCTAAAGAATTTTGATGCAAAAAAATCTAAATTAATCCCACATAACAAACAGATTTCCCCTGTGAGACTAATGCCACAAAAGTATCAAGTTTCTGAGGTTGCTGATATTTTTGAAATTACTGGAATAAATTCCAAATCTCTCAATTTAAAAAATAAAGAAGTTGTCTATACTTATAATGATAAGACTTCTGAACGCAAAGTTTATACCAGACAAAGCGTTAGACCAGAGCCAAGAAGTAAAACAGGCTATGTAAACTGGGTAATTATAGGTGTTTCATCTGTTGGCAGTTTTGCATTACTTAAAAAAGTAGGACTTCCCAAAAAAGGTGCAAATTAGTACTCGTAATATATTTAAATTGGCTGCATTCGCTCTAGTGTTAACCAGTGCTTTTTTTTCCGTAGCTTTCCCTTTAGGTACTTATGCTTTAACACTGGCAATGTTTGGACTACCTCATGTACTGACGGAATTGCGTTACGTTGATACTCGCTTCCATAAACGCTTGGGTAGCACTTTACGGCAAAGAATTCTTTTATTGCTGTTCGCTATCCTTAGTATTCGCTGTATGCAAGTCTTTGGTGTAATTTCTAGTCAGCTAAGTATACCTTTAGAACTGAGTTGTGTAGGCTGTCTGGTAGTGTTGGTCGTCCCGATATTTGCATCTAAAAACTGGCAATTGGGAATTTTGGGTGTTGTATTATTAATGCTACTGACAGCAGGTATTTTTTTTGCACCGACTCTTACTTTATTGTTCTTTGCGATATCCCATAACATCACTCCCGTAGGATTTATTGCGGAAAAATTGCGAGGTTCGCAACGACGTAGTGCTTTATGGCTATGTTTTCTAATTTTTGCTGTTATCCCGTTGATAATTCTCTCTGGATTACCCTATCAGTTGTTATCTTCTTTCGGACTGACAGCGCTGCAGGCTTCTATTCTAAATGTGGGGAACCTGGATTCCCATTTAGGAGTATTTGTTCCAGCACCACTACATACAGAAGTTATTGCTATTCACGCTTTTAGTGCAGCAGTTTTTCTTCAGTGTATGCATTATGCAGTAGTTATTGGTATATTTTCTCGGTGGAACACCAATACTGAGTTACAAAAAGGTGATAGTTTCTTTTGGTGGCTAAGTATGGAACACTTTTATAAATTTGTACTATTTTTAAGTGTGTTACTGTTTGTCAGTTTTATTGCCTCTTTTAGAGATGCTCGTGCTATTTATGGTATTGCAGCAGCGATTCATGCTTGGGTAGAAATTCCTATCTTGTTGCTGACTTTGGCGATTCCGGCTAGTGAATAGTTCATAATGACTATAAAATTATAGTAATCACTAGATTTATTTGGAATAATAAACGCAAAAAAGCCAGCAACAAAAGCCAGGGAATAAAAGCCAGCAACAAAAGCCAGCAACAAAAGCCAGGGAATAAAAGCCAGCAACAAAAGCCAGGGAATAAAAGCCAGCAAATAAAAGCCAGCAACAAAAGCCAGCAAATAAAAGCCAGCAACAAAAGCCAGCAACAAAAGCCAGGGAATAAAAGCCAGCAACAAAAGCCAGGGAATAAAAGCCAGCAACAAAAGCCAGGGAATAAAAACCAGGGAATAAAAGCCAGGGAATAAATTCCCTGTCTAAAAGCTAAAGTCCTCTTTTAGAGGACTGATAATGTAGTTTTTCTATATTTTTTATTTTATATGTCTTTTCATAAATATTTTTACTCATTACCATACTCCTATCATTAAATAAACTTTTTAGTCCTCTTTTAGAGGACTTTAGCTTTCAGACAGGGAATTTATTCCCTGGCTTTATTCCCTGGCTTTATTCCCTGGCTTTATTCCCTGGCTTTATTCCCTGGCTTTCTCTCTGGCTTTCTCTCTGGCTTTTATTATAATTTTGCCATAAAATTCAACTTAATTAATAAATTGTCAACCCTACTAAAAACGAAGTAGCATTAGCCAAAAAAGACAAAAATAAACTTTGCCACCAACTAAACCCAGTAAATATTCTATAAATCACACCTTCGACAATAACAACAATCATTTCAATAAGCATTGCTCTCAAAGGGAAAACCAAATAAGGAAGAAGAATTTCATTACTTTGCCAAGCAAAAGTATGAGTAAAAAGAGTCGCAGCAAAAGCAACAATTAAAATTCGCCTAATTTCCAAGGAAGAAAATTCCAAGGTAAAATATACCAGTAGAAAAATTACAAATACTTCAGTTACCAACGATATAGATAACGCAAACAACTGGCTCATATTATGTCCGCTTACATACTTGTAATAAAACTCACGCAAATACGCAAAGACGCAAAGAATTTAATCAAAATACAGGCTTATCAAACAGCAATAAAGAAATGAAAAAATCCATCACAAAAATAGAAACCCAAGAATTAACAACCGCAGCTGTAGCCGATTCCCCAACATCTCTCACACCCCCTATAGTCGTTAAACCCCAAGCACACCCCATAACTGCAACCAGAGTTCCAAAAATAAAACTTTTTAGTAAAACAATAAATAAATCAGATGTGTTTAAAAAATTTCTTACAGACTCCAAAAATACTTCCGGAGCCAATTGGTAAAATTGTGTAGCAACCAATACTCCCCCAGCAATACCAGTAACCAATCCAATAATTGTCAATACAGGAACCATAAAACAACAAGCAACTACTCTGGGAACAACTAAATAATCAATCGGGTCTGTTTTCAGCATATAAAGCGCATCAATTTGCTCAGATATTCGCATCGCACCAATTTCTGCGGCAAAAGCAGAACCAACTTGTCCAGCAATAATGCTAGCAGTTAAAATAGGAGCAAGTTCCCGACAAAAAGCTAAAGCAAAAGCACCTCCTAAAGCATTCAATCCACCATATTGCGCTAATTCTCTCGCAGTTTGAATAGTAAAAATCATTCCAGCAAAACCATTCACCATCAAAACAGGAGAAACAGAAGCTGGTCCAGCAGTCACCATATGCTCCAAAATCTTCCTGTGGTACACTTTTCCTTGGAGCAAGTGCAAAAATACTTGACCTAGGAGCAGCACAGCTTCGGAAAAGCGTAAAATCCACATAATTTTTTACTCCTTACTTATTAATTCCTCACTTTGGGGGAATGTAGCAATCTTTGCCAGTAGATTATAGGTATAAAATTAGATAATAATTTTAAGTTTCAAATCCCTAACCCTTAAATATAGTGATGCTATACAGACGCTTTGGACGCACAGAACTACAAATGCCCGTGTTTTCCTGCGGTGGAATGCGTTATCAATATAAATGGGAAGATATTCCTAAGCGGCAAGTTCCCCAGGAAAATCAAGATAATTTAAACGCTACTATCCGTCGCTCTATTGATGTTGGTATAAATCATACAGCACTTACCGCTGTTATGAGGTACAATAGCAGCAATTAGTAAACCAGTTTTTTAAATGTTGAGGATTTATTAAGTCGAGCGCAACTGAGATTACTTTATCAACCATTTCTGTTGTAGTTGG
>JAHHIC010000069.1 GCA_019359035.1 Scytonematopsis contorta HA4267-MV1
TTAAGATGCTACCGAAAAAACCACACAAGGTTTTATTATCTCAAATATTTGATAGAATAGCCTCATTGGGACGTATCCACGCCCCTAAACCTTCTGTCACCACTTCATAATTGGCGAAGGTATTGATAATATGAGCGTTTTTAAAGTTGAAGTTGTTAAGATTAACAGTGTTATACCTCATCCGAATGCAGACAGACTAGATATTTGTTCTTTTGAAGGAATGGCTTATCAAGTAATAACTGCTAAGGGTAATTTTAGACCTGGAGAATTAGCATTTTATTTTCCAATAGATAGTGTTATTCCAGAAAAATACTTATACGAATTTGGAATCCGTAATTATTATTCTAAAAAATTACGTGCAGCAAAGCTAAGAGGAATTTTCTCCGAAGGTTTGTTAATTCCTGTGGGAGATAAATTTACTGGTAATCCAGGGGATGACTACACAGAAAATTATGGAGTAACCAAATATGAATATCCTATTCCTCGCGGAATGAGCGGAGAAATGGAACATCATGTTGGGCAATACAAATTTCCTAGCCCAGAACACATGAAGCGCTACAAAGATGCGCTAACTGTAGGTGAGGAAGTAGTAGTAACAGAAAAGATACATGGAACTAACTTCACTATTTTAGTTGATGCAGAAGGTATTGTTAAAATCGGTAGCCATAATTATTTTTGGAAAGATAATGAAGCTAACAAAAACCTCGTTTATATTCGTGCCTACTATGAATATGAAGCATTACAAAAACTTCCTCCAGAGACTCAAATATTTGGGGAAATATACGGTGTACAAGATATTAAATATGGTTTAAATAATGGCAAAATTGGACTTGCGTTATTTGCTATCCGTCGTCAAGGTAAGTTCCTAAACTATAGCGAGTTTATGGCATTTTGTGATGTCTTTTCTTTACCCAGAGTCCCTGTACTGTACAAAGGTGCTTTCAGTTGGGAAGTAGTTTCTCAATTTAATAATGCTAATAGTGTTCTTTGTCCCAGTTGTATTATGGAAGGTGTTATTGTGCAACCAGCAATTGAAAGGTTAGACACAAAAATCGGTAGAGTCGTGCTGAAATTAATCAGCGATAGATATTTATTACGAAAAGATGGAACAGAATTGCACTAAGGAGTTTGTAGGTTGGCTCGTTCCACGAAACCCAACATTTATAAGCTTTTTGTTGGGTTATCCGAAGCGGACGCTGCGCTTAAATAGCTTATAAAAAATCTCAACTAAACCCACGTAGGTGGGTTTTCCGAGTCGTTGCCGCGATTTCAATCGCCGGGTGTAATAATCGGCTCAAGTGTATGCATTTATTTACACCTGACGACAAGTACACACTCACAACTTCCAAACTATAAGTTATAAGTTATGAATTAGGAGTGGCTCCTTACTCCTGAAAACCCTTGTATAATAGATAATATGGACTTTGATTATTTTAGACACGGCGAAAGCACTTCCACAAACAGCAATCGTCAAAGCTTGCTGACAAGCGGCTGGCGACCATTTAATCGGGAGTTTGACTGGGGGTATTTGTGGCAGTTAATGTCTAGCGACTCGCGGGAATTTATGCAAAAAAGCGTGAATTTAGCTAGTAACTTCGCTGATGCTTTGGGACGAAATCATTATACTTGGTGGGCAAATCTATTAAATGTCGCTTCTGACAATACTCGTTATGAATTCGAGAAATACTGGAATTATGTTACACCAGAACCATTGGCGCCAGACCACCGCTACAAGGATGTCCTGGCAACGGAAACACCTATAGTACAGTTTGTTAGTCGTAACAGTATACCTATTGATTACGTTCTCAACCGTCTGCAGGAAATAAGCGTCATAAGAGTTTTGCAATTGCTAGGGCGTCCAGATGTTATCACACAATATTACATGGAGCGAGATTTTTATTTTCCTCCAGACAAATTTGTGAGTTGGGAACGTTTAGATGTGGTTAATACTGTTTATGCCTATTGGGGTGAACATGATATTTGGTTGCAAATTGACCCATACGACCGAGGACGACGACAATACACTTTGATGGCAAAAAAATTAGCGCCATTAGTTAACAAAGCGACTTACGACTTAGCTGTAATGCTAAGTGGATATCAAAGTCGTGTTGGTAAGGTTCACAGCCAATTTGATATCAAATCTTTTCCAGATGAAATTCAAAGTTTTTCCGACTCTGTACAACATTCGATTCTAAACCAAAAACAGTTAGCTGTTTTAGTTCATGGTGAACCGGGTACTGGTAAAACAGCATGGACGCAAGCGGTCGCTAAGGAAATTCTAGTACCCTTGGGTTTCGTGATTTTTATCTTAGACCATGATGCTATTGCTAATTTTGTTCCACCCACATATTTGGAAAGAATTTGCATAATTATCAACGAAGCTGATAATTTAGCTCAAAATCGCGCATATGAAGTTGCACAATACAATAATAAAACTGAGCATATTCTGAGCTTGTTGGATGGGACTTTGTATCAAAGTGTGATTGATGACTCTGGAGTACAGATGAATCAGCGATTAGTTGTGTTGATGACTTGCAACACAACTGAAAGATTAGACCCTGCGATGTTAAGGAAGGGAAGAGTTGATTTAATATGCGAATTTACTAAGAGATTCGTATAACAATGTAAAAATTATTTGTAGAGACGCGAAATTTCGCGTCTCTATTTCGCGTCTCTACATTTTTGTATGTATTTATTAAGACAAACTTGATATTTGATATCTGTAACAAATTTATCTTTATTTCAATTGTAACCAAAATATCTTGCGTTAAATGTCTACAAAAATTTCATATTGACTTTATAAATCAATACACAGTAAGATATGCTCTTGTATATTTTTTCCTCTCTCCAGAGCGAAAAGAATAGATGAAAAGCGGACACAGTTATTCTTATAAGAAATATGCTGTATCTGTGATTCAGAAAGCCAAATCTCTCTCATTCAGCGAAAATTATGGCAAAAAATCTCAAAAAAGCTACTTGGCAAAAATAAAAAATTACTGTAAAAAGTAAAACAGTAATAAATATTACTTTATTTTGTTAACTCCAAATTTATATTTCATTTAAAAAAGTATATAATTAGGTGGTTATGCAAAAAAATGTTGTAAATGTGCAAAGAATTGTTGTAAATTTTTTAGTTGAAAACCACGGTAACAAAAATCGTAATCTGACTTTTGTTGCTGCTATTTTGTCTACAAAAGTGGTCGCAAGCTGAGTATTTGCAAGGAATTGCGAGTAATCATAGGTTGTATATTTTTGTGGATTGCACTCGATAGCGAGGCTTTTGCGAATGCGTAAACCTGTCCTGACAATTTTTTACCAGTTCAATCCTTGGCACGCTAGTATAGGGGGTATTCAAACACTTATCAGTTCGTTTATTAAGTATTCTCCCCCGGAAATGGAGGTGAGGCTGGTAGGAACAGGAGACGATGTGAATTTACAAGTAGGTGTATGGCAACAAGCGGAATTCGCTGGTAGGGAAATCAGTTTTCTACCGCTATTCATGCTCAAAAACGATAATGTTAGAAATTTAATACCTACGACACTTAAATACACTGCCGCACTGCTGGGAAAATGCTTTGCATCAGATTTTATGCACTTTCACCGTCTGGAGCCAACATTTGCAACACGTAACTGGACTGGAGATAAAACACTTTTTATACACAACGACATCCACACCCAGATGCGAACAGTTCCGGACAAAAAAGCTATTTTATGGAGAAGATTTCCCCATGCATATTTTGCCTTAGAAAAACTGTTAGTACCTCAGTTCAGCCAGATTTTTTCATGCAACACAAATTCAGCACAGCTATACAAGCAACTTTACCCTCACTTAAGCGACCGCGTTGGTTATATCAAAAATTCTTATGACAACGAAATTTTCTATCCATTGATAGATGAGGAGAAGAAAGTATTGCGGGTTAATTTTGCGAAAAAGCTATTTTTAGCAGAAGAAACACGTTTCATAGTGTTTGCGGGTCGATTGCATCCGCAAAAAGACCCGATTTTGTTATTGCGTGCATTCGCAGCTTTACAGGAATCGCATATTCACTTGTTAATCGCAGGAGATGGGGAATTAGCTCCACAAGTACGTGCAGAAATTACTTCACTAGGGTTATCGCAAAAAGTAACGATGTTGGGTGCAGTTCCTCCAGCAGAACTGGCTAATTTACATCGTCTGTCTAGTGCCTTAGTGTTGAGTAGTGCTTATGAAGGATTACCTTTAGTAGTACTAGAAGCTCTTGCTTGTGGAACACCAATAGTAACAACCGATTGTGGTGAAACCCCAAGACTGCTGACACCGGACAGTGGAATAGTTTGTAACCAGAGGAATCCCGAATGTATCGCAGATGGTCTAAGCAAGATTCTCAAAAATCCCCAAGACTATACTCAAGATAGTTGTGTAAGAGTCGCAGAACCGTATGCAGCTCGTACCGTTATCAAAGATATTTACGACCAGATGTTGGAAAAATGGGAGTGGGAAGTGGGGAGTAGGGAGTGGGGAGTAGGGAGTAGGGAGTAGGGAATGGGGAGTAGGGAGTAGGGAATGTGGAGAATTAGGGATAATTATAATTTTCCAATACCTTCCTTACCTTACCCTCTTCCCCTCCCCTACTCCTTCCCTCTCCCCCTCTTCCCCCCCACTCCCAACTCCCCACTCCCCACTCCCCACTCCCCATTCCCCTAACAAAGCAACAGAACTAACTTTATGAAAATAGCCGTAATTGGAGCTAAAGGTTTGCCACCAAAGCAGGGTGGTATCGAGCATTATTGTGCGGAAGTGTATCCCCGAATGGTTGCACAGGGTCATTCTATAGATTTATTCGCTCGTTGTTCCTACACGGAAAATCCTCCTTTTTCTCGTGACGAGTTTCAAGGAGTTCAGGTAATTTCAGTACCGGGATTACCCATGCGTGGGTTTGATGCTTTTGTTACATCGGCATTAGGTGCTATGAGCGCTGGTGGTAAACAATATGACATTGTGCATTTTCACGCTTTAGGACCATCTTTGTTTAGCTCGGTATCGAAGATTGCTTCTAATGCAAAAGTTGTAGTTACCTGTCAAGGATTAGATTGGCAACGCTCAAAATGGGGTAATTTCTCTAGTCGAATAATTTATACGGGAGAAAAAGCAGCAGTACGTTTTGCACATAAAATAGTTGTGGTGTCAAAAGACTTGCAGTCTTATTTCTGGCAAACATATGGGAAAAAAACCGATTATATTCCCAATGCACCAGCAACTTACCCGGAATCAGACGCAGATTTTACCTACGGTAACAAAGTGGGTTTAACTAAAGGACGTTACATTTTGTTTCTTGGTAGACTGGTACCAGAAAAGCGTCCAGAATTGTTAGTTGAAGCATTTTTACGACTAAAACCCCCAGGATGGAAACTTGTTTTGGCTGGTGGTGTTAGCGATACAAAAGTTTATACTTCGGAACTTTTGTCGATGATAGGTTCATCGAGAGATGTAATATTTGCTGGGGAACTATTAGGAACTCGCAAAGCTGAAATTATGCGAGGAGCGGGTTTATTTGTTCTTCCTTCGGACTTGGAAGGATTACCTTTAGCGATGTTAGAAGCAATGCAAGAAGGAATTCCGGTGATGGGAAGTGATATCGAACCCCATCAACAATTAATTAGTAATAACAGAGGAGTACTATTTGAGACCGGAAATTTAGAATCTTGTATAAATCGCTTGGGATGGGCAATAAATAATCCAGTAGAATTAGCTGCAATGGCTAAGAATGCACGTAACTACATCAAAACAAATTACAGTTGGGAAAAAATTACCACTGAAAATCTCAAACTTTACACAGAATTACTAGCTTCACCAACCACTTCAGTATCAGAGAAGCAAAAGGAATTCTCAGTTTAAATTAAGAGTTTTCTACATCTGGTAATTTATTTGAAGAGAAATTTACTAATGGCTGAGATTACACAAATGGTAAATTTGCATCCAAAATCTAGTTCTACATCAAAAGGTAAAATATTGTACCCTATTTTATGGTTGCTGAGTAATGCGTTAATTTGGGGTGCTACTTATGCTTACCTAAAATATAGACCAGTTACTTATACTAGCAAATGGTCAATTAACGTACCTGCTGCTGCTTCAACTACAAATGTTAGTGTTCCGGAGATTGGACAAGCATTTTCTTCCAATGACTCTCCTTACAAAAGTTTTGCTGACCCTAGAGAAAACTATAAATTTCTCATAGAAAGTGATGAAATGCTAGAATTAGCGGCAAAACAAGTGAATATGCAGGTGGAAAAGTTTAATCGACCCCGGGTAAAAATCATCGATAACACTACCCTGATGAGGTTGGATATGAAGGGTAAAACTCCCAAGCAGGCTTTACAAAAAGCACGAGCAGTAAATATAGTTTTGCAGAGGACGTTAAATAAACTCAGACTCCAAGAAACTTCTCAGCAAGACGAGAATTTGGAAACTGCTATTAAAGGTGATGAGAAAAAATTACAAGCAGCAAAGCAACAACTGTTTAATTTTAAAGTCAGGTCACCTTTAAGTTCGGAAAGTCAATTACGTGAGTTATCAACAAACTTGGAAGGTTTGCGTCGTCAAAGAGCGGAAACTGTTGCGGAGTTAAAACAAACAACTGCAAAAGTAGAGCAGTTATCCAGAAATTTAGGTTTATCTCCCCAAGAAGCTGCTGATGCTTTAACTCTACAGTCAGATAGAGTATTTCAACAATATTTAGTAAATTTCAGCCAAAAAAGCTCTGAGCTATCAAATTTAAGTGCTAAATTGTTGCCAACTAATCCCATCTTTATTACAAAACAAGAAGAGCAACAAGCATCTTATGTTCAACTTTTACGACAAGGACAGTCACTTTTGGGTCGTCCTGTTTCCAGCATTACATTAAAACAAATAGTTGTTAATGGTAGTGGTTCAGCAGAGTTGTCTTCACAACGGACAAATTTGTTTCAAGAATTGATTTCGCTTCAGGTAAAACAGCAGGGAGTACAAGCTCAAGCTCAAGAGTTGGAAAAGCAAATCGCACAATTGGAAAGTAGATTAAATATATTGTCCCAACAGGGGTCAAAATTGGGAAGTTTAGAGCGAGATGTCAAAATTGCGGAAGCTGTTTTCTCATCTAATTCAACTAAATTGAATTTAAGTAGGTCGGATGTTTCTACATCTTATCCACGAATTAGTATCGTTACTCCACCAAGTTTAGCGAAGGAAGCAGATGGTCCTAAACCGATATTAGTAATGTTAGGTTCGGGAGTATGTTCTTTTTTCCTCACAACAGGATTGATTGCTCAACTAATACGCAACCGCAAATTTAAACAAGCTAACACAATTCCAGTTACGAATGGTAGTAGCAGTAGTAATAACGGTAGCGGTCATTATATACATAAACGTCGTAAAAGTAAGACTCCACTACCGAAAAATTAGTGAGTAATCATGAGTAAGATTAAACCAGAAATTAAGCCAGAAAACCTTCCGGAAACTTTAGTTTGGTATTATCTTCTTGGAACTTACCCGGTTTATTATTTAGGAGCACAGCTTTATGTTGCATCATTATTAGCGTTTGTTTTAACAATTTATTTGTTTTGGAAATGGTGGAATCAAACAGACGCAACTAATGAGGATGAAAAAATAAAGATATCTCCAACAGCTTGGGTGTGGGTAATTTCCATGCTAGTAATTGCTTTTACTGTTGTTGTTTCTCATATTAATTTTGATTTGGGGTTGGAAAAAACTGCTAAAACTTTGGTCGAGTGGTATCGGACTTGGGGGTTATTAGCATTCTTCCCTTTAGCGGGACATTTAAATATCCGACCTAAATTAATTTATCGGGGTATTTGTATTCTCTGCTTACAAAGTTTGGTGGTGATACTAATTGGTACTATCGCTGGTGTTCTCAAAATCCCCAATATTCTTTATGTTTCTCCTTTAAAAGGTTTGGGGGGGGATATTCTTCAGTTTAATGTGCAAGTTTTTCATGGTGTACAAGAACGACTCAGGTTGTTTGCTGTTTGGCCAACTTTCTTGGCTTTGCTGGGAAATATTTACTTTTTTACATCCCAGGAAGAAAAAAGTAAATTATGGCGATTTATTGGGATGTTTACGGGTATTTTTCTGATTGTTTTTTCGCAATCGAGAGCTGCGTCGTTGTGTTTACCGTCTGTGATGTTAATTGTGTGGATATTAACTAATTTATATCGTCCTTGGGTACATTATTGTACTGCTTTTTCTAGCTTTTTGGCTGCGATATTTTTACCTGCGGCAATGGATACTGTAAATGCTTTTAGGGAAACATTTGATAAAGCTCGTGCTGGTTCTTCGGAAACTAGACATACTATATATCGGATGTCGTTACAACGTTGGTGGGATGAAGCTCCTATTTGGGGTTTTGGTATTAGAGATGAGAAGCCGGCATATATCTATAATCTACCTTTGGGTACTCATCATACTTGGATTGGTGCTTTATACTCTAATGGTTTGATTGGATTTGTGGCTTTAAGTATTGCTGTTTTATGGACTTTTGTTGATTTGATAATTAAGGCTCAGGATTCTCGGCAGGCTAGGTTAGGTTTGAAGATTTTTTTGGTTCTTTTTATCTGTTCTTTTGCTGATAATTTGGAGTATTTTTCTTATTTGCTATGGCCGGGTTTATTGATTATGGGGATTGGGATGAAGGAAGGTTCGGGAGGTAAGTTAGCTTAATATTTACAAATACAGAATAAATAGTCTCACGCAGAGCCGCAAAGCCGCAAAGAAGAAAGAATCGAATTGATAATTTTTAGAGACGATTTAGGGATACGATGAATAATGGTATTATTATTTTTAGAAATTAAAACGATGAATAGAATAGTAAATAATATTGGGGTGTTTGGTGATTATGCCAAAAGTTACTGTGGTTATTCCTGCTTATAATTCGATGGGTTATCTCCCGGAGACAATGGAGACTGCGTTAGGACAGTCTTTTACTGATTTTGAAGTTTTGGTTGTGAATGATGGTAGTACTGACAATACTTCGGAATGGGTTTTGGGGGTAAGTGAAACTGATAAACGAGTCAGAATGGTTTCTCAGGAAAATAAGGGTTTAGCTGGTGCTCGTAATACTGGTGTGATTCATGCAAAAGGAGAATATATCGCTTTTTTGGATGCTGATGACCTTTGGGAACCAACTAAGTTAGAGAAGCAAGTGCGTAGTTTGGATGAAAGTTCTGAGGTTGGTTTGGTTTATACTTGGACTGCTTTAGCTGACAAAGATGGGAGGTCTACGGGTAGGGTAATTACATCTCATGCTGAGGGTGATGTTTGGCAAGATTTGACTGAATTCAATATAGTTGGTTGTGGTAGTACACCTTTAATTCGTCGTCGCTGTTTTGATGAGTTGGGTTTATTTTACGAAGCTGTAACTCCCTCTGATGATTGGGATATGTGGCTACGTATTGCTAAGAAATTTTCATTTAAAGTGATAAAAGAGCCTTTAATTCGTTATAGACAGCACGCTAGTAATTCTTCTAAAAAGTCAGCGGTGATGCTGGAAACTTGTCGGACTGTAATTGAGAGAGGGTTTGCTGATGCTCCTACTGAGTTTTTATATTTAAGAAATCGTAGTTATGGTTCTATATATCTTTATGTTGCTTGGAGAGCGATTGAAAGTATGGATTATAAGCAAGCTATATATTTTTGTCAGCAAGCTTATGCTCATAATCCTAAGTCATGTTTATCGAGAAGTTATCTACGTTTAAATTTTGCTATTGCATTAGTACGTTTATTTGGTCCTCAATCTTATAGTAAGGTTGTAAATTGGATTTATATTTTACGTAGAGGTTTTCAAGGTTTTGCGAAAAGAACTCCTCTTCAAAGCTGAGAGGGGATTGAAATTCAGGGGTTTTAAGTCAAAATATACATCTACTAATGTAAATAATATCAAACTATGCCGAAAATTTCTGTGATTGTTCCTGCTTATAATGCAGAGCTAACTATTCGGGAAACTATTGAGTCTGTTCAAAAACAAACATTTTCCGATTGGGAGTTGATTGTTGTTAATGATGGGTCTTGCGATAGAACATTAGAAGTAGTTAGGAGTATAGATGATGAAAGATTGAAAGTTTTTGATTATGAACAAGGAGGTGTTTCTGTTGCTCGTAATCGTGGAATTTCTCAAGCATCTGGTGAGTATATTGCTTTTTTGGATGCTGATGATTTGTGGGCTTCAGATAAATTAGAGTTACAGTTGGAAGCATTACAAAAAAATCCAGAAGCTGGTGTTGCTTACAGTTGGATTTATTTTATTGATGAAGAAGGGAAACCTGCATATGCAGGTAGTCGTATATTATATGAAGGAAATGTTTATGCTGATTTATTGCTAACAAACTTTTTGCAGAGCGCTTCTAATCCTTTAATTACTAAGCAAGCATTAGTATCTGTGGGTGGGTTTGACCCTAATATTAGATTAGGTGAAGATTGGGAGTTTTATTTACGCTTAGCTGCAAAATGGCAATATGTTGTAGTGCAAAAATATCAATTTTTTTACCGTCAACATTCAAATTCAAGTTCAAATTCTCCCAGCAAAGTTAAAGAAATGAATATTGTCGGTTCTAACATGCTGGAAAGATTTTTTAGATTAGCTCCTAAGGAACTACAATATTTAAAAAATCATAGTTTGAGTATATTTAATGTCTATTGTGTTGATAAGTCTTTAAAGTATAGTCATGAGATTAATCAAATTCTTCCAGCTGGACAATATCTTTTTAAGGCTGTTTTGTTGTATCCACAAATTTTGTTAAAGAAAGATACTCTCCGGTTAATAATAAAATATTTTTTGAAAGTTATTTTGCCTGCTAATATTGCTAATTCTTTGCTTCAATTTATCAAGTTTGTCAAAAATAGTCGTTTTCAAACTGAAAAAGTCAAATGATAATAAATAAGTTAAAACGTATATTATCGGGTCAATTTATTAGAAATATTGGGTGGTTGACTGGTGCTGAGTTACTAAACCGTATTTTTCGTTTAGGAAGTACTGTTGTTCTTGCTCGTATGTTTAGTCCTGGGGACTATGGTATATTAGCGATAATTTTCACAGTTTTTGATTTTGCGAATGTTTTCACTCTTAAAGGTGGTATTGGAGCGAAAATTATTCAAGCTGATGAGAAAGATGTTGAGATTATATGTAATACTTCTTATTGGTTAAATTGGATTTTATGTGGTTTGCTTTTTATTATTCAATGTCTAGCAGCTTTTCCTGTTTCTATATTTTATCATAATAATCAGTTAATTTTACCTATTTGTGTTATTGCGACTACTTACCTAACGATTCCTCTTTTTATTGTACAATCTGCAATGATTCAACGAGAAAATCGTTTGAGCATTACAGCATTGTCCAACGCAGTTCAATCGACTTTAGTTAATATTCTTACGGTAAGTTTTGCTTTATTAGGGTTGGGTATTTGGGCTGTGGTTTTACCGATTGTATTAACAAGCCCTGTACCAATTATTATCTCTTATCTGAAACATTCTTGGCGACCTCCTCAGAATTTTAATATCGAAAGGTGGCAAGAAGTTATTAAGTTTGGTAAAAATATGTTGGGAGTGGAGATTCTCAGCAGGGTTAGGGGGAATATAGATTATTTAATAGTTGGACATTTTTTGGGAATTGAAGCTTTAGGATTATATTATTTTGCTTTTAATGCAGGATTTAGTATTAGTTTAAATATTTTAACCTCGTTTTTCTCCGCTTTGTTTCCTCATCTTTGTGCTGTACGTCATAACTATAAAGAATTTAAGCATCGGTATATGCAAAGCTTAAAAATTATCACTTTAGTTTTTGCTCCTATTATTATTTTGCAAGCTGTTTTAGCTCAATTTTATGTGCCAGTTATTTTTGGACCAAAGTGGATACCAGCAATTCCCATACTTCTGATGACCTGTTTGTCTGTTATACCTAATGCGTATTGGTGGTCTTTTTCTGTTCTGCTGAATTCCTTAGATAAAACTCATATTACGTTTTATTTGGATATGATTTTCACTGTCTTATTTACATTTTCTATATTGGTAGCTGTAAAATCGGGTGTGTTTTGGGTCGCTGTGGCTGTTTTGATATGCAGAATAGTTGCTCTACCGATGTTTATTCCTTTCTTGAAAAAATACCTCAACAAAAATTTAATCTCTATTTCGACATAATAAAAAAAGAACCGCTTTGCAAACCTTATTTTTATTATGTGACTACATTATGCAACTACATAAATTTACAGATGCAAGTCAATTCTATGACCGAGTAAAAGACTACTTGTTGAGCCATGAATCCGACCATTGCTTGCTGTTTGGTGTAATCAATACCTTGGTTCATAATCCTGAGAGGTATAATTGCAAACCCTACTTAGCCACAGTTGACAATAATGGGAACATAATAGCAGTGGCAATTAGAACCCCTTCTTTTCCGTTATTATTGTCAAAGATACAAGATTTTCAGGCTGTGGAGTTATTTGTTAAGGATTTGTACTCTCTTGATGAATTATTACCTGGTGTTAACAGCTTTACGAGAGAAGGGCAAATTTTTGCTGAAACTTGGCAAATAATCGCTAATCAATCTTACCAGGTGGAAATGGAAATGCGGATTCATTCTTTAGATAAAGTGCAACCTATTGCTCAGTCTAACGGATATTTACGCCTAGCAACACAAAGTGACCGTGATTTGCTTGTACAATGGTGTGAAGCATTTGGTATTGAAGCTGCAGGTTCGGCAGATAGATTTAACGAGCATTTTGTAGATAATTATTTGCAGCAGAAAAATTTTTATATTTGGCAAAATCAAGTACCTGTATCGATGGCTTGTGCGAAAGTTTCAACTCCAAATGGTGCATTAATCGGGCCTGTTTTTACTCCACCAGAATATCGTCAAAAGGGTTATGCTAGTAGCTGTGTTGCTAATTTGAGTCAAACTTTACTCGACCAAGGAAATAAATATTGCTTTTTGTTTACGAATTTGGCTAATCCAACTTCTAATCATATTTATAGAGAAATTGGATATCAACCTGTTGCAGATTGGAATAATATCAAATTTATCTAAGAATATTTAATAATTTTATCTTGAAAGCTCCAATTACCAATTACCAATTACCAATTACCAATTACCAATTACCAATCACCAATTACCAATTACCAATTACCAATTACCAATTACCAATTACCAATTACCAATGTCTAATAATAATTCCGTTACAATAAATGATGTGCAATCTGCTGCAAATCGTCTTTTTGGTATTGCACACCGTACTCCTGTACTCACATCTAGATTAATTAACGAACGCACAAATTCTCAGGTGTTTTTTAAGTGCGAGAATTTTCAATGTACAGGTTCTTTTAAATTTCGCGGTGCTTATAATGCATTATCACAGTTATCGGAAGCACAGAGACAAAAAGGGGTAATTACTTTTTCTTCCGGAAATCATGCTCAAGCTATTGCTTTTGCGGGAAATTTATTAAAGATTCCCACTACTATTGTTATGCCTGATGATGCTCCTACAGTCAAGAGAACTGCGACGTTAGGTTATGGTGGTGAGGTGATTTTTTATAATCGTCAAACAACTAATCGGGAAGAGTTAACTCGAAGCTTAGCCCAAGAACGAGGTTTAATGGTAATTCCCCCTTATGACCATCCTCATATTATTGCGGGACAAGGAACGGTTGCGAAAGAATTGGTCGAAGAGGTGGGTCATCTGGATTTATTATTAGTGTGCTGTGGAGGTGGTGGGTTAATTTCTGGCTGTGCAATTGCAACAAAAGCAGCGCTTCCTAATTGTAAAGTTATTGGAGTTGAACCAGAACGGGGGGATGATGCAACTCGTTCTTTTTATAGCAAAACTCTACAAACTGTAACTAATCCTGATACTATCGCAGATGGTGCTCGTACTCCTTCTCTTGGTCAGTTAACTTTTCCCCTGGTGCTTAATTATGTCGATGATATGGTGACTGTTTCGGAAGAAGCACTTATCAAAACTATGTTCTTTTTGTGGGAAAGGTTGAAAATTGTTGTTGAACCGACGGGTGTTTTAGCTGCAACGGCTTTATTGGAAGGAGTTGTAAAGTCTCCGGGGATGAAAATTGGCGTTATTATTAGCGGTGGAAATGTTGATTTAGCGCAAATCGGTAAACTTTTGTAATTTAGCTATCTTCTGCATCCAATATTTTATTCCCCCCTTCCCTAGTAGGAATGGCTACCGTGTACACACAAATCAAATTACCTGTCATTGCGTTCACGGAGTGTTCCCTCTTAGAGGGTGTTTATAAATAAAATGTTAAGTACCATGCATATCATAAACCAGCCAGTGACTAAAGTCACTGTCTAAAAGCTGAAGTCCTCTGAAAGAGGACTGAATAATACATCCAAACAAGTATTTTACACAATTTAAAGTACTCCTAAAAATCTTATTTCTTCTTAGTCCTCTTCAGAGGACTTTAGCTTTTAGACAGTGACTTTAGTCACTGGCTGGCTGGCTGGCTGGCTTGTAATATGCTGGACTGTAATATACATAGCGCTTAATATTTTATTTATAAACACCCTATGGCGGGAACACTCCGTGAACGCAATGACAGATGTGTGTACACGGTAGGTAGGGAAGGGGGGTAGGGGGGTTAGGTCTGCATGTAAATTTGTAGCCTTTCAAAATAAGCGAGCTGCATAAACTATTTTTTCATACCTAATAACCTGTAGAGCGGTTTCCAAGCTCTACCATTGAAGTCAAGAAACCGCTAGTTAAATTTGGCTGTAAAGATTATTTAAACTAAGGAATCACTAAAATGAATAGCTTGAACAAAAAAGCACAAAAATCTATCTCCGCGATTTTGGCTACAGTTTGTGGTGCTGCGTCAATCGTGACTGTAGCATCTGTTGCTCCTTCTCCTGCTTTAGCTTCCAGAAATTTATTTTCTTGTAGTGCAGAAGGTTTAATTGTTCAAGTTAGACGCTTAAGAAACGGAACATTCCGTTACGAAGCTTATAATATTCCTACTAATATGCGTCGTCCTGATTTAGTACTCAACAATGGTACAGTTAGACGCGACCTCAAAGGAGATACTTATTACAGCTTTACAAATGGCACTTACCGCTATGTTGCTATTCAAGACCAAGGTTATGGAAAGGTTATTGTGTATAACAACAACCGAGTAATTGCTAAAAAATATTGTGGTGATGTTTAATTTATATAAGCATTTTACTTATGTAAATCAATCATTTATTTTAATTATAAGGGAAGCATCCCAATTTCGTACTAATAACTAATAATATCAAAGATAGCCAGGATGTGAGTCTTGGCTATTTTTGATTAATACCTGATTGATTGCGTTCAAAATATCTTCCTAGTGACAGTTAAATATCTGTCATAACTAACAAATGTTAATCATGCTGTGTATAGTATTTTTTTACTAAATAATCGTTGTCAGTACTTTACTCTAAATCTAGCTTTTGATGACAAAACCTATTTTTAGACTCACGGATTCATTTATATTATATTGCTATAGAATTTTGGTTAAATAAATGGGTTAAACAAAAAATAGGAACAGGGTGATGACACGAAAACAAGCACCGTTTGGGTCTTGGAAATCTCCTATCACAGCAGATTTAATAACTTCCAGTACTATTGGACTAGGGCAAATTTTTCTAGATGGTTCAGATATTTACTGGAGCGAATCACGACCTTCCGAAAAAGGTCGTAACGTAATTGTCCGACAAAATATTAATGGTATTGTAGATATTACGCCAGTTCCTTTTAATGCACGTACTCGCGTACATGAGTATGGTGGTGGTTCCTATTTTGTGGTTGATGGAACTGTTTATTTTTCTAACTTTGCCGACCAACGTCTTTATTCTCAAACAGCAGGAAACGAACCTCAACCTATCACCCCGGAAGTAGCTTTCCGTTATGGGGATGGAATTTTTGACCGTCAGCGTCAACGGATAATATGTGTATGTGAAGACCATACAGTTACTGACTCTCAACCAACTAACACGCTCATCAGTTTGAGTCTGGATGGTAACCGTGAAATTCTGGTTTCTGGAAATGACTTTTATACTTCTCCTCGTTTAAGTCCCGATGGTTCTCGCTTAGCTTGGTTGACTTGGAACCACCCAAATATGCCTTGGGATGGTACAGAATTATGGCTGGGAGATATACAAGAAGATGGTTCGATTCGTAACCAAGTTAAAATAGCGGGTGCTGTAGACGAGTCTATTTTTCAGCCAGAATGGTCACCCGATGGCATTTTATATTTTATCTCCGACCGCACTGGTTGGTGGAATATTTATCGCTGGAATAATGATAGTATCGAAGCTGTAACAAAGCAGAAAACGGAATTTGGTAAACCGCAATGGTTGTTAGGAATGTCTACTTATGGTTTTGAGTCACCACAGCAGATAATTTGCAGCTATTTTTCAGAAATTTATTGGCATTTAGCGAGTATCGATATTGCTACAGGTCAAATCAAAGAAATAGATGTACCATATACGGAAATAAATTCCCTAAAAGTTGCACCAGGGAAAGTGATATTTAATGGTGCTTCTCCATCCAAACGTTCTGCGATTGTCTGTTTGGACTTAACAACAAAAAAAATCACAGAACTTCGTCGTTCCAGCGAAGTCACAATAGAAGATGGGTATTACTCTTATCCTATACCCCTGAAGTTTCCCACCGAGGACGACAAAAACGCTTACGCTTTATTGTATCCACCAGCAAATAAAGACTACTCAGGCACACCTGGTGAAAATACTCCTTTAATAGTCAACAGTCACGGTGGTCCCACTGCTGCTGCTCATACTGGTTTAGATTACGGGATTCAATTTTGGACAAGTCGGGGTTTTGCAGTTCTCGACGTAAACTATCGTGGTAGCACTGGTTATGGCACTGAGTATCGCAGAAAACTAAATGGTCAATGGGGAATTGCGGATGTAGAAGATTGCGTCAACGGAGCGCTTTTTTGTGCAGACGAGGGATTAGTTGATGGTAATCGCTTAGCAATTTCTGGTGGTTCTGCTGGTGGTTATACAACTTTGTGCGCTTTGGTATTTACAGATACATTCAAAGCCGGAGCAAGTCACTATGGTGTCAGCGATTTGGAAGCTCTAGCAAAGGATACCCACAAATTTGAATCCCGGTACTTGGATGGACTGGTTGGACCCTACCCAGAAAAACAAGAGATTTATAAAGAGCGATCGCCAATTTATTTTACAGACCGTCTGACTTGTCCGTTGATATTCTTTCAGGGACTGGAAGACAAAATTGTTCCACCGAACCAAGCGGAAACTATGGTAGAAGCATTGCGGAAAAAGGGTTTACCAGTGGCTTATGTTCCTTTTGAAGGGGAACAACATGGTTTCCGTAAAGCAGAAAATATTAAACGCTCGTTGGAAGGGGAACTATATTTTTACTCACGGGTTTTTGGATTTGAAGTTGCGGATGATATAACACCCGTGGAAATTGAAAATTTGTAATTGGTGACGGTTGACAGTTGACGGTTGACTGTTGACAGTTGACGGTTGACTGCTGAAGGTTGACTGTTGCATTTTTTAATACCTACCCTAAAAACGTCTTTGTCGCTCACAAAACACCCGTCATCAGTCATCAGTCAACATTCATCAGTCAACAGTCAACAGTCAACAGTCATCAGTCAACCAATCCCTATGTTACGATTTATTGGAGAAATCAATTGAATATTTATAATTAATTATTATTATGCAACAAGCTAAATCTTGTGGTGTAATTGTGTTGCGAAATACACCAAAACTCAGTTTCTTGTTAATGGAAAAACCAAATCGCTATGACTTGCCGAAAGGACATGTCGAGGGGAATGAAGACGAACTGAGTTGCGCTTTGCGAGAATTACAGGAAGAAACTGGTATTTTAGCGAGCGATTTAGAAGTAGATGTAAGATTTAGATTTGTTGAGACTTATCATACACGTTATAAACGTTTTGGTAAACAATTGGTCGAAAAAAGTGTGATTATATTTTTAGGTTGGTTAAAGCATGATGTGGAAATTAAACTGACAGAACATAGTGGTTATAAATGGGTTGATTGGCAACCACCACATCTAATTCAAATTAAAACTATTGACCCTTTGTTGAAACAGTTAGACGAATATTTAAAGTCTAGTAACGGATGTTGAACGGATGTAGCGGATAGCTTATTTGTGAATTCAATATATAATTGAATAATCAACTTGTGAATCCCACAGATAAAACATCCGTTACATCCGTTAGTCATCCGTTGCAAAGTCCGTTGCCATGAATAATCGTGTAGTTAAAGTTAGTAAATATTTAAGTAAACACTTACGCCATAGTCCTGAGAGAATTGCTCTTGTGCTTCAGGTTGGGGGTTGGGTGGAGGTTGATAAATTATTAGCTGCTTGTAATAAAAATGGTTTTGCTATTAGTCGTGAGGAATTAGATTTTGTTGTGGCTAATAATGATAAAAAACGCTTTTCTTTTGATTCTACTGGTCAATTAATTCGTGCGAATCAAGGACATAGCGTAGAAGTTGATTTACAATTGGAACCGAGACTTCCTCCTTCTATACTTTATCACGGAACGGGACGTCAATATGTTGAGTCAATATTGGAAACAGGACTTTTGAAAATGTCGCGTCATCACGTGCATTTGTCAGAAAATATAGAGACTGCGACAAATGTGGGTGCTAGACATGGTAAGCCTTTGGTATTTATTGTTGATGCAGTAAAAATGTATGAGGATGGGTATGTTTTTTACTGTTCAGACAATGGTGTGTGGTTGGTAGATAATGTTCCTCCGCAATATTTGAAGATAAACGGGTAATGGGTAATTGGTAATGGGTAATGGGTAATGGGTAATTGGTAATGGGTAATTGGTAATGGGTAATGGGTAATTGGTAATTGGTTGGTAGAGGATGTAACAGATGGGTTATCTGTGGGTAGTGTATGTAAATTTACTATTTTTTGACATTACAGATAAAAGCGATTTTAATGGACGCAAATTCAGCTAAAGTCAAGTTAGGTCATTCTGGTGAAATTGGCTGAGTTCGCTGTTATCCTCTGGTGTCTGGTGTTATCTGGTGTTGTCTAATAAGGGTGAGTATTTATGATACACAAAATTCTAGCTAGTAGTAAAAAATTAATTCTCTTAGCGGTTATTTGTTCATTTATCGCTTCGATTACGGTTTTAATTTACGGTGTTGTTCAAACAGGTCACGCGATTGTGGACTTAGTACACGATGGTGCTTTTTCTAGTAAAGGTGGAAAAAATTTAGTTGTATCGCTAGTTGAGGTAATTGACTTCTTTTTGCTATCAACTTTTTTTTATATTACTGCATTAGGGCTTTACGAATTATTTATTGACGACCGACTTAATATACCTGCATGGTTGGAAATTCATAATATAGATGATTTAAAAAGCAAGTTACTTAGCGTAATTGTAGTAGTACTAAGTGTATTGTTTTTAGGTAGAGCTGTAACTTGGGATGGTGAAGCTAATTTTTTACCTTTTGGTGCGAGTGTTGCTTTGGTGATTGCGTCACTCACTTATTTTTTGAGTGGACAGTATAAGAATGGCAAACCTAGTAAATATTAACAACGGATTTTAACGGATGTAACAGATAAAGCACTCTATCAAACTAAATACAAAGGATATGATTGAGTGCATTACCAAATAATCATAGTTATTTAATTTATTTAGTTACTAGTTTGAGTAAAGTTTTTCACTTTAGCTGCGGTTTCTTCTGGTTTTCCTGTAAAGGGGAAAATTAAAACACCCTTGATTTTGGTGTTATCAGTTAGTTCTTTTAAGTGATGAAACTGGTAATCTGTAATGGCGACTCCAGCGTATTGTTCAGCATAATTTAATTCTTGTTTAAAATTGGCTTCGTTATAAGCTTGTATAAATACTCGGTCAACTTTCCATTTTTCCCAGTCTGCTGCAAAATAGCGCTTAGCCCAATAAGGATTGTGATGACAAATGTCAAAACTAACTTTCGGGTTAGCCTTTTTCATATCAGCTATCATTTGCTGCAAAAAATTAGTCAAACGGGCTGTGCGGTCAACTTTACCGGGTAATTCGGCATGATAACCTAAATAGTCATCCCACTGAACTGCGTCGATGGTTGGATATTTTTGAACAAATTCTACTAAGATTTTTTTGAATAAGTTAGCAACTTCTGGAACTTCTACATCTAGGACATAGTGGTCAACTCCAGGGTAGGTTTTATCTACTCCAGGCACAATCCATTTTTTAGAAATAGCCATGTCAAATATGGGACTATTTTTATCTATTTTAATGCCTTTCTCAAAATAAGCGTGAACTTGCATCCCCTGTTTATGTGCTTCGTCGATTAACCAATTTAGCCATTGGTCTTGAAACTGATTGGGACAACTTTTGTATCCTAATGTTTGCTGCATAACTTCACTATTGTACATTGTGCAAGCATTACCCCAAACTCCGTGAATAATAGTATTAATTCCTTGAGAACGGTAATAACGAACTCGTTGTCGGATTGTTTGTTCGTCTGCGTTATTAGTAATTTGATATCGGCTTAAATAAATTCCTCTAATTGCTTTTTTCTCCCAAGGAGTTTGAGGTAATGGTAATTTTTGGGGTGTTACGGGTGTTGGTGTTGGGGTGGGTGTTACTGTGGATATTGGTGTGGGTGATAGTGTGGATGTTGGTATGGGAGTTGGGACTGTTTGCGTTTGGGGAAGGGTCGCAATAGGTTCGGGTTTGTTGGGAGCTGGGGACAAAATGGGAGTGGCTATTTGTTGGATATTAGGCAAGAGTTGGATGATTTTGTTGAGATTATCTAAGTGAATAAACCACCAATAAGCACCGCCTAAGATGAGTATAATTACAGAGAATGGAATACTCGCACATCCGCATCCGCATCCTTTTTCTTTTTTGGTTGGCATAATAATAAAAAGCAGTGCTCCAAAGTTAGGTACTAAAAATTGATTTATAAATAGCATTGAGCTGTGCTCAGCCATAAAAATCAAGTTTTCTCAATACTGTTATATAGCTTCAAAGGTTGAGATTCATTTTTCGTACTTACATTTGGTTTTTTAGTACTAAGTATCTGTTGTAACTCAATAATTTGGCGACTGATGCTTTACGGATGTAACGGATGAGTTATTTGTGGGTTCTGTAGGTAAGTTTTGTGTATGACTCATTCCTACAAAGGGAACCCCACCCCCAACACCACGAATTGCGCGCAGGGCTACCGCGTACACACAAATTCAATAAACCCCCTCACTTCAGTGAAGGGGTTTTTCAGGAAACTTTAGGATTATTTTAAGACTTCTGTGTACACGGTAGGCACGTGGGGAGGGGGGCTACGATAATACATAGTAAACTTAACTGCATGATTATAAAATAAATATTTACTACTATCTCAATTATATAGGCAACGGATGCTGAGCGCATGTTGTGAAAAGCAGGTATAAATTATGCCAAAAATTCATGTCAATGGGATTGATTTGTTTTACGACATTAAAGGAACGGGTACACCTTTAGTATTAATTGCTGGATTTGATTGTGATAGCTCCTACTGGTCGGCTGTTGTGCCAGCACTTGTAAATAAATACCAAGTGATTCGATTAGATAACCGAGGAGTAGGAAAAAGTTCGGCGCCGGATAGTCCATATAGTATTAAACAAATGGCGGATGATACTGCAGCACTATTGAATTATTTGGGAATTACCAAAGTACATGTAGCGGGTCATTCAATGGGTGGACAGATTGCCCAAGAATTAGCTATCTCCAACCCTGAAATAGTCAAAAGTTTGATATTGCTTTCATCTTGGGCAAAAGGTAATGCTAAGTTTAATTCGCTAATTGAAATGTTTGGTAACTTATCTAATCATTTAGAAGCAATAACTTATCAAAAAACCTTGCTACCCTGGATGTATACTGAATATTTTTACTCGGATGGACGCATTGAGGAAATTATTACTATTATTGAATACTACCCATTTTTACCAACACCCCACGTAATTTATCATCAAAGTCGAGCTATTCTTAACAACGATACAAGTGACCGTATCAGAAATATTGTTTGTCCAACATTAGTTGTAGTTGGTAAGGAAGATATTCTTACTTCTTTAGCGTTTTCTAAGCAACTTGTTGATGGTATTCCTAATGCCGAACTTGTCGTTATTGAATGCTCTGGTCATGGTTTGTTAGTTGAGTCGGCAGATGCTGTAGTGAAAGTAATGCTTCAATTTCTAGCAAAACAATAGTTAAGTAGTAAGACCGCTGATGGTATTTTGTGTGCTTGAATCAGATTAAGCCAGCTTTATTTGTTTACCAATCCTCTGAAACACGATGTAATGTTTTCTCTCCCATCACCGCATGTCTTGGGTTATCAACTAGTCCCGTGTCCAGTAGCAATACACCAAAAATTATCGCCCATCCTTTAGCACGTTGCAATGTTGCATCAGAAATATTTGCATATTCTGCTATCGCTTGCTGGCGTGCATTTTGCTCCCCAAAAAGCATCCATATCGAAGCAATGTCTGTTGCAATATCACCTGACGTAATGTCTCCCCAATCGATGATGCCGACAATCACACCGTTCTCAACTAAAACATTACGTGCGTGAAGGTCACCATGTAGCCATGTAGCTTGAACATCAATAGGCGCGTTTAAAGCCTTATTCCAGGTATTCTTTATCTCTGGAGTAATTAGGTTTGTTTTCCTCTCAAGCCGTTGCATACGTTCTTCGATAGAAGCTGCCCGCTGATTTAACGGCACACCCCGTACCAGATTTAGTGGCGCATTTAGTGGCGCTGGTACGTGCAGTGATCGCAAAAATGAAGCGAACAGTTTTGCTTGATTTACATGAGGTTCCTGTTGGTCAGCAGCTACACCGGACAGCCAAGGTAACACACTCCATCGCCAAGGGTAACCTCGTGCTGGCTTGCCTATTCTGTAAGGAGTTGGAACAGGGATAGGAAGCCTATCAGCCAAAAATGGAAGCCAAGTTTGCTCATTTTCGATTAGTGTGGCAGCGACTTTTCGACGGGGGAGCCGAACAGACAAGTGCTCACCCAGTCGAAACATTGTATTGTCCCAACCCGCATCAACGAGATGAATCGGTAGGTGTGTGAGTTCTGGGTGCTGTTCTTGCAACAAATTGTAGACGAGCGCCGCATCTATTTCTAGTTCGGATATTGGCGTCCCTGTGGGAATTGATTTTTCCTCCGACCCCATATTTACCTCGTATATAATCACCAAAACGTCAACTTAACTACTTTATCTTCTTTTAGTTTATGTGGTTATTTGTGAGGTTTAGTTTTTCAAACATAAAATTATCAACCTCATTAAATAAAATACATAATTCTTCATTTTTTTCTGCTAGTTCAAGTATTTCTTCCAAGCGTTGCTTCTTGCAATAGTACGAGATGCAAAACTTGGAACACGATTTGCTGATAAATTAGTCAAGATTTATCGTTTAAATGGAGAAGAAGACTGGATACTTATACATATAGAAGTTCAAAGTCAAGAAGAAACTGAATTTCCCAAAAGGTTGTACATTTATAACACTCGTATCTTCAATAAATATGACAAGTTTGTTGTATCTGTGGCAGTTTTGGGTGATAGTGCTATCAATTGGAGACCGTCGCAATATAGCAAACAAGTATTTCGTTGCAGTGTGAATTTCCAATTTCCAGTGATAAAACTGCTAGACTACGAACAAAGGCTACCTGAACTTGAAACCAGTAAAAATCCCTTTGCTACAGTAGTTATGGCACATCTACTATCTAAAGCAACCACCAGCAACCGTACTGAACGCAAGCAACAAAAACTTGTGTTGGTAAAAAGGTTGTATGACTTAGGGTTTTAGCAACAAGACATACTTAATTTATTCTACTTTATCGATTGGATGATGACTTTGCCCGATAATTTAGAAAAAGAATTTTGGCAAGAATACACTAGTTTTGAGGAGTCTAAACGTATGAAATATGTAACGAGCGTTGAAAAAATTGGCATTCGTAAGGGTTTATTGCAGGGGATTGATTTAGGCTTGCAATTGAAATTTAGTACAATGCAGGCAGAACTATTTGAGGAAATTTCTCAAATTTTAGATGTTCAACAGTTGGAAGCAATTTTAACTGTATTAAAAACAGTTAATACAGTGGAGGAATTAAGACAAGTTTACCAACCAATAACAGAGTAACATAAACTTATTAAGCCCCCACTTGGGGGTTTATAAATTTTTTAGTCAGCTTCTAATAAAAATTTTCTTCCTTTGCGTCTTTGCGGCTTTGCGTGAGAATGTACCCCAGTTTAGAAGCAGAGGTACATCCACAGAATGCTTATTTTTCTAAAGTTTGAAAGAATCGAGTAAAGTAATCGGGAAAAGTCTTTGCAGTACAACCGGGTCTTTAATAGAACCAAAAATTAAATTGCTATTCTAAAGCTTTTCTGATTGTTTCTGTATCTAATTCTAGTAGTTCAGCTATTTCTTGAATGCTAAGTCCTCGTTCGACTAGTTTTGGCAAAATTTCTAGCTTATTTTCTAATTTTCCTTCTTCTTTACCTTCGGCTTTTGCTTCTTGATAAACTCTGGTTTCTTTAAGTAAATTTAGATTTAGCATGGTTTCTATTTCCTCTCGACTTAGGTTAGGGAACTTGTAGACTACGATTGTCTCTATAAATTCTACAACTTTTTTCTGGATGAGCGTGTCTGTTAACTCCTCTCTGGCTTTGCCAATAAGCTGTTTCGCAAATTCTGTTGCTTGTTTATTGTTTTCTACGACTAAGCGTATAATCCCTAGACCTAAAGAATTATCCTCTATGTCTCCAATGTCTTCTAGATAAAAACGTCGTAAATGAGGTTGTTGTAAAGCTCGGTAACGTGGGGGAAAGTTTCTCTCTGTGCTACGCTTGTCGTAGATAGCTATTGCATACCAGTCTGGATTTGTTGGTTGGTATTGGCTAAAATAAAGGAAAATACTTGTAAAAAACCTGTCGTAGAATTCATCATCTTTATAAAACTGGATTTCTGCGAAGTAAATTGCTTCTTCTGGAAATTCTTCTAGGGGAGAAAATACTCCATCCAACCGAAAGCTTGTTTGTTTAATTTCTGGTGATGTAAACTCATAGTTACTGGGGTTAGCGTCTAGTTTTCCAATTAGTTCAAAGAAAAAGTTGGGGAATTCTTGAAATATTTCTGAAAAGATTGCGTCTGTTTTCACTTTTTACATCCATTGTCTTTACTATAGATATAATTACATTTTTTAGCGAATAAAGTATATTATTAGTAATTTTTAATAATTCATAATTTTTTTTGTAAATAATATAAATTTATACTTATTATTCACAATAAATTAATTAGTATATGTTGTATTTTTAACATAAAGTTTTTTCATTATAATAGTAAGATGGCAATCTTAAGTGATTCACGATTAAATACTTTATTACTTGAGTTTATTTATTTAGTATAATAATGAGTTGCTTATACTATAGCTAAAAATTAAAATGACAAAAGTAGAAGCGAATCAAGCACAAGAAAAATTTTCAGAGCTTCTTGCTCTAGTTGGAGATGGAAAAGAGCGTATTGTCATAGAGTCAGAAGGACAAGTGGTTGCAGTTGTTGTCAGTTATGCTGATTTAAAGCGTTTGGAGGCATTGGAAGATGCAAGAGATGTTGCAGATTTTCAGCGTGCTATTGCTGAGAGTGGCGGTGAGTCTTATTCTGTAGAAGAGGTGATTTCTCACTACAACAAACTTCATGGTACTGACTTTACTCGAAAAAATATTTTAAATAAAAGGTAGAGACGCGATTAATCGCGTCTCTACATTTATATTGGACTTTGGACAAAAAGGAATTGTTCGCGTAAATCATTCGCGAACCAAAAAAAGATGTAACTTTTCTATCTCAGTCTTGAATTCTACTGAGTAAAACAACCGTATTTCAAGCAAAACTACGCAACTTGCTGTTGTGGGTTGTTCGATTTTTGTCCTTTCTTAATGACAGGACACTTAACTCGTTTTGTTTGAGTTTGACCTGCCGCCCGACCGGTCGAATTTCCTCGGGTTTTGGGAGAATGCCCAGGTTTGCCAATCTCCGAAATAATTCTTTGGAAATTACGTTGAACTTACTTAAAAGCTGTGGAGCAAGTAGTGGCAAGAGCTAAAATAGAAGGGCTGCAACGAGCTATAGATATTTTAATACAAGGGTCAGCAGATTTAATGGAAGAGGCTAAAAAATACAGGTAATACGTAGGACTGGTTCGCGTAAATTTTACGCGAACCAGTCCTCATATTTTGTCCAAAGTCCAATACAATTAATATGAAATCTCAACTAAACTCTGCTTAATTAGTTTTGCTTATAGGTTATCACTTAAGCGAACGCAGCATATACAAAATATATTTTCTGTTGCCTGTGCGAGTTAACCCGTATTTCTCACAAGTGAGAAAAAACACTGAAATTAGCTAAATTGTGGATAAGTCTTAATGAACTCTCAAATAAAAAAAGAAGTGTTTAAATCACCTCTTTTTTATTTCATCAATTCACTTTTTTTATACTTCCTGTTGCCCTAACCAAGCTTCTAAATCAGCAAGGGTAGAAAAATCTAACAAAGCTTCTCCTAAATCTTCTAACTTTTCAATCGACAGTCCCCTCACTCGCTCAATCAACGACGAGTCGATTTCACCAAGACGGCGATTTAGTAGACGTATAATTAGGAGTTGTTCCCGACGTATAACTAGGAATTGTTCCCGTTGTTGTGCTTCTTGTCGTTCTTGTTGTCTTCCTTTTAGTATTCCTTCTTGTTTAGCTCGTTCCCGCTCTTGTTGAAAAAGTGGTGCTAATCGCATAATTAACTCCGTATCATCTTTGGGTGGATTGTCGGCCACTATTAAACTCTGCTGCAAGGCATAGAGTAATTCTAGCGTTGCTTTTGCATATGGGTGTCTCAATGGTAACGCTTCTAACTCATCAATGGCTTGCTTTTGCACCTTTCCCCTACCAAGAACCCTCAGCCATAATGTTTCTGGTATGCGTGGTAGCTGATGAATCACCACTATGACTGTCCGTAAAGATTTTGCCATTAAGTATACTCCGGGCACCCAATCTGCTGACTCTACAGCACCAAAGTCTGACAACTTCCTTTTGGATGCACTTGGAGTCAGAATCCAAAGTTTCGGCAGTGCTGATTCTGAGATACGAGTTTCATTGCGTCTTGCCTCTCGCTGCAATGCACCCCGAACAGATAGTGATTTCAATACACAATTACAAATCTCTTCTTCTGAAGCTGCATTGCGAAATGGTTCAAATATTGATGGAGAGGAGGCACATCTTCCTAAAAGTCCTAAGGTTTGTAAATTTGTTTCTTTTCCTGGAAAAGGAGTAAATAAAACATCGATTTCCCTGACTTCCGATGGCACTTTTTCCGATGATTTAAATTCGCCATAACGTTGGAGTAATCTTTCCAAGTATTCTTTGGCGAACTGGTCATGTATAAATCTAGTCATTCACTTTTGTATGTTGCTATTTCGTTTTATTTTGTTATTAACATTTTATATTATTTCTAGACTTAATAATCATATTATTTCAAATATTTAATATAGTAAATATCTAGATAATTGATATTTTTTAATTCGTTATTCAATGTATTTTGTCTTCAAAAAAAGCTTTATTTTAGACATGAATATTGACATGAAATAAAAAAGAGGTGCTGAAATCACCCCTTTTAGATTAAATTAATTGATTTTTTATACTTCTTGTTGTGCGAACCAAGTTTCTAAATCACTGATGACTGAAAAATCTAACAAAGCTTCTCCCAATTCTTCCAACTTATCAATAGATAATCCCCTGACTCGCTCAAGCAACAACAGGTCAATTTCTCCAATACGGCGATTTAGTTGACGTATAATTAGGAGTTGTTCCCGCTGTTCTGCTTTTTGTCTTCCCTCTTGTATACCTTCTTGTATTCCTTCTTGTCTTCCTTCTTGTTTAGCCAGTTCTTGTTGCTGGTGAAAAAGTGGTGCTAATCGCATAATTAACTCCGTGTCATATGAACGGTGGATTGTCAGCCACTATTAAACTTTGTTGCAAAGCATAAAGTAATTGTAGCGTTATCCAAGCATATGGATGTCTTAATGGTAACGCTTCTAACTCATCAATGGCTTGTTTTTGTACTCTTCCTCTACCAATAACCCTTAACCATAGGGTTTCTGGTGTGCGTGGTAGCTGATGAATCACAACTATAGCTGTTCGTAAAGCTTTTGGCATCAAGTATACTCCAGATACCCAATCCGCTGCTTCCGTTGCACCAAAATCTGATAACTTCCTTTTGGATGCGCTCGGAGTCAGAATCCAAAGTTTCGGTAGTGCCGATTCTGGGATACGGGCATTATTGCTTCTTGCATCTCGTTGGAATGCACCCCGGACGCATAGTAATTTCAATATACAATTACAAATTTCATCATCTGATGCTGCATTGCGAAATGGTTCAAATAATGCTGGGAAAGAAGCAAATCTTCCTAAAAGTCCTAAGGTTTGTAAATTGATTTCTTCTCCTGGGAAAGGAGTAAATAAAGCATCGATTTCTCTGACTTCTGATGGCACTTTTTCTGATGCCTTAAATTCACCATATCTCTTAAGTAGTTCTTCCAAATATTCTTTGGCAAACTGGTCATGTATAAATCTAGTCATTCACTTTTGTCTATTGGTAGATGGTTTATTTAACTTTTAATATTTTATATTATTTGAATAATTAATCATCAAAATATTACATCTATTTAATATAATAAAATTCTATAAATTTGATAGTTTTTAATTAGTTAATTGATGTATAATCTTAACAATAAAAAGCATTTTTTATACATCCACGTTGACATTAAAATAACAAAGAGATAATTAAATAACCTCTTTCAAGTAGTAAGTAAATAGATGTAAATAAATATAATATTATTTGTCATTGGGGAACTCCAAAAAATAAATTCTTTAATCTTGTGGGGTGGGCATCCTCTTACGCCTGCCCCTATTGACGGCATTTCATGCAATCCCACAATCCAAATTGGTGATTTTTTTTATTTGGAAGTCCCTTGCCAGACGATTGCTCATTGCGTTAGCGCTAATGCAATTAAATTTTACGTTTAATTATGCCTGCCCGCTTAGGCTTTCTAATTCTGGATTTCTGTCAATTTTTCGTTTTCATGCTACCAAGCGTGGTATCTTTAGCGCTGTACACGCAGTGTAACGCAACTAAAAACCTTAAAAAATGTACAAGTCGCGTAAATTTTATTTCAACCTCACCACACTTTTACCTTTGGTCTTGTCAGCACTCGTGAGTGGATGCTCCCCCACAGAAGCACCACAAGCCACATCGACAACCCCAATTTCTGGAAGCGAAAACAAAAATCAAGCTGCTGCATCCACAGTAACCAAACCCAATTTACCCTTAACCGTAGCCCCAGAAAATCCTGACCCGACAATCAACAATCAAGCATCACGATACATTAAATCTCTGGGAGCTAAGCAATTCCACGGAGTTTGGATACAATCAGAAGATAAACTATTAGCAAATCAGCAAGGTACTGTCCCCTTACCAGCCGCTTCCATCACCAAAGTAGCCACATCCCTTGTGACATTACAAACCTTCGGTCCCGAACATCGTTTTATTACACAAATTGGTACAACAGGTGAAATTAAAGACGGTGTTTTGCAAGGGGACTTAGTATTTCAAGGAGACCAAGACCCGTTTTTTGTATGGGAAGAAGCGATGGCTGTGGGAAATGTTTTAAATAAAATGGGTATCAAGCAAGTCGCTGGTGATTTAGTCATTGTCGATAAATTTTATATGAACTATAAAACAAACCCAGAAATAGCAGGTAAATTACTCAAAACAGCCTTAAATAGTAAAACTTGGAACGCAGAAGCAACCACCCTACATCGCGCTTTACCCCCAGGAACACCAAAACCCCAAGTAATAATAAGTGGTTCTGTTAAAGCCTTGGACGCACCTCCCGATAATATTAAACCTTTAGTGCGTCACTCATCTTTCCCCATTGCCGAATTGCTGAAAAAAATGAATAAATATAGCAATAATTATATGGCAGAAATGTTAGCAAACTCCGTCGGTGGGGCAAAAGTAGTAGCTCAGAAAGCAGCAGAAACAGTGGGAGTTCCGACAAAAGAAATTCAACTAGTTAACGGTTCTGGCTTAAGTCCGCAAAACAAAATATCACCCCGTGCTGCAACAGCTTTATTTAGAGCGATAGAAAATTACCTAAAGCCTTATAATATGACAATAGCAGATGTTTTCGCTGTTGTTGGGGAAGACAAAGGAATACTTTCACCCCGTCCTCTACCTCAATTAGCAGTAGTCAAATCAGGAAGTTTAAATAATGTTAGTGCTTTAGCGGGAGCATTACCAACCAAAAATCAAGGAACCGTTTGGTTTGCAATTATGAATTCTGGTGGAAACTTCGAGGCATTTCGCAAACAACAAGAAATTTTTCTTAACAGTGCAGTCAGAGAATGGGGAAGCGTAGCAACTTCACCAGGGGAATTAATTGCGAGTCCACAAAGAAAAGACAAAACCTCCACCAGTGAAATTGTAATGCGATAAATCATAGCAAATTTCAAATTCATTAAGTACAAGTGGGCGGTTCGGGATGCCTAACGCCAGTCACTTACGTCGGTTAAGCCAGATGCAGTGCTGGCCTCTCCCACTCATTGTTTTGGTATTAAGCCGATGTACCTGTTGAGTATTATTTCCAGGAAAGGTAAAAAAGATGTAAGACTGTACAGGATGAGGTATCCGCACTTTCACTCTGGGTGTAAATTCTTAAGCAAATAAACGATATAATGAAGTGGCATGGAAGAAAAAAATATAATTATATATACTTATGTCTGCTAGAGATGTCTTTCATGAGGTTGTCAAAAGAGCGTTACAAAAAGATGGTTGGCGGATAACTAACGACCCACTATCATTTAGCGTAGGTGGCGTGAATATGTCGATTGATTTGGCAGCAGAAAAAATAATTGCAGCAGAACGAGAAGGAGAAAAAATTGCCGTAGAGGTCAAAAGCTTTTTAGAAAAATCGTCTGCTATTTCCGAATTTCATACAGCATTAGGGCAATTTATTAATTACAGAGGTGCATTAAGGCGACGAGAAGCCGAGCGTATTTTATATTTAGCGGTTCCTCTGACGACTTACCAAACATTTTTTCAGCTTGATTTCCCTAAGGAAATGGTAGAAGAAAATCATATAAAAATAGTTGTTTATGATATTAAAAAAGAGGAAATAGTTCAATGGAAAAATTAGCACGATATCGTCAACTAGTACAACAGATATTACAGGAATATGGCAAAAACAAACCAGCTTATGGTGATATTGAAGTTGAGCAAATTTTTGATAAAGAACGTGACCATTACCAAATCCTTCACGTGGGCTGGGAAGGTGAAAATTGGGTACATTGCTGCATCCTTCACATAGATATTAAAGGTGAAAAAATTTGGCTTCAGTGGAACGGGACAGAAGATGATATTGCCTTGGATTTAGTTACAGCAGGAGTTCCAAAAGAAGATATTGTGTTAGGTTTTCAGTCTCCGTTTATGCGGCAGTTTACTGAGTATGCTGCGAGTTAGCTTAAAGAAGAGGTCATTAGCGTTGGGTTTCCCTGCTCGTCGGCTTTTACTTCGTGAGTTTGAAAGCTGCTTCATGTTCTGTCTCTACAAATTCAAAACTCAAAACTTTTCCTTTAACAGTGACTTCTTAAATGCCACATAATAGGAGCAGAAAGCGTACTCAACAAAGGAGTATTTACATTCGCCAATTTTAGAGCCTCAGCCGTCCAATTATTACAATTTTTGAGAATTGAGTAACTTCCTAAAGCATCGTAAAAACCACCCCAAGAACGGTAGCCATTAGCAACTCTATTCACACGACCATTTTTATCAGTTTGAAAAGTATTTTTAATAAATTTAGCCAAATTTAAATAATCGTCATAACTAACACGCACAGACTTAACATCGACATACTTTTTATCAGGTAATTCATTAAAACCTTGAACATGCATAACAGCACTATTATTTGGGTACAATAAAGCTTTAATAACCGTATTAACTTTAACATCTGCCACAGTAGGAGTATTTAAATAAAAATTTCGTTCACCCCAACCAAAGCTAAGATATCTATATTTTTGATTGATATCTGTACCAATACCTTCTAAAGAAATATATTTATTCCAGTCAAAGTTTTTTGTTTTTACTGGAATTATAATATCGCTATGTAAACCAGCGTTAACTACACGGATATCAACATCACAACTTTTGCTAGTGTCAAAAAACCATTTAGTAGGAGTTAAAGCACCTATAATAATCACAATAACAGCGGACAGAATTGCGATTAAAAAATAATTGCGGATTTTTCTGAACTTAGCTTGTAATTTCATTAAATATTCTAAAAGTAAAATTGTTGAGTAGAAAAAACCGTACCAAAATTATTACTGTTATCCTCACCTTTAATTATCTCTTATTTTTTTGTTCGGTATTCATCAATAACTAAGTGAGAATAACCGTATTTTCAGCAATTTCAATTATTACTACTATAGGAATCAAGCAAGGATAAATCGAACAAATAATTAACAAACCTACAAACCTACACATATTAAGGTAAGAGTAACATGTTAGCACGATACAACCCCTGGCAAGAATTAACCACAATCCAACGTCAACTGGATTCACTGTTTGAAGATTTTCAAACTTCAACATTTAAGACCCCAGCTGCTGAACTGCATGAAACAGAGGATGCTATACACCTGAAGCTAGAACTCCCTGGTGTTGATGCTAAAGACGTGGATATCCAAGTCACCGAAAATGTAGTTAAAGTAGTTGCGGAACGTAAATCGGAAACTAAAACCGAAGATAACGGTAAAACAAGAAGTGAGTTTTACTACGGTAAGTTCCAAAGAGTAATCCCTCTACCTTCGAGAATTCAAAATACCAACGTTAAAGCAGATTACAAGGATGGTATTTTGAATCTAACTCTACCCAAGACCGAACAAGAAAAAAATAAAGTTGTTAAGGTTAATCTTGGGGAAGCTACTGCATAGAGTTGATATCGAGAAACGGAAATGAATGCTGATTGTATGAATTAAATTTAAGCCTGGTTGAAATTTATCACCCAGGCTTTTTTTGGCAGCATCCCAATTTTTTAAAAATAATTTGTAGTGGGACGCATAAGCGACCTATTGGTGTCAGAAGCTGGCTGGAAGCCCGTACTACAAAACCTATAAATTTACAAATTAGGGATGCTCCCTTTTTTTTAGTTTTAGCCAGATTTATCTCTAAACTGGGTAAAAATTTATAATTTATGACTTGATTAAAACCGCAAGAGGACATCTACTAGCTGCAAAACCATCTCTTACTGGCTTGACTCTAGGTTGCCAAAATTGCTTAATAAAACCCCAAAATTTTTGTTGTAAAGAATTAGCTTGTTGAATTTCTCCTAATTTTTGTATACCATCCGCTGCTTGCATTTTGCCTCCAGAAGTTAGTTTATCTAAGAATTTTGTGTTGTCATAATAGTGTTCCAAAGAGAGAATTTTTAAATCATCGCTAACTTGTACAATACTCATACCAATAATTTCAATCGTCTCTCCGGTAGGAACAAAATCTTTATAAGCACCTCGAAAATGTCCCCAATGTCGCCATTTAACAGTAATAGTTGGTGGTGCGGAATAAACTTCTAATACTTCCCACAGAAAACCATCAGGAAATGCAGAATGAAAAAGATTTGTCGATGTTTCAAAATTTTCTTCATCTGCTTTATAATGTCGAGTATTACCAATTAATAGCTTATAAGTACCCGACTCTACTATATCAGTCAACTTGTAACTAACACCAGCGTTAGTACTCATGCGAAATTTATCTTGAACAACAGATAGCCACTCGGTAGGATTAGTTTTGAAATTTGCTTCAATATCAAAAGCTCGCACTAAGTTTTGTACAAGTGCTTCCAGGGAATTTGCTGAATGATTTTGTCTACTCTCCTTTGCTAAATTTTCATTGGAACGAGTATAATCTGGCTGCTTACCATATCTCCACTGAACGTTAGTATTATATTTGAGAAATATGTCTCGGTTCTGAACCCAAAGTGGTAGATTTTCGACATCAACATTAACTTTAGTCATAAATACCTCTACTCCAGCTCTACTTCAAAAAATCTTTACCGCAACAGGTGATACAGCTTTTTTTCTAGCTTTTGTTAATAATCAACTTGCTGTGTAATGGTTGTTTTCGACTTCCCACTTGTAAGCATGATGACACCTGATAAAAATCAAAACCAGGGAAGTTCAGGAAGTTAGCAAATTAGCCTGAAAAGAGGAATACCTTAACTGACTTAAATCTTGAATTAGCAATACTTGTAAGCTCTAAAAATTTAGTTTCTAGGACAGTGAGTAAAAATCCTCAAAAATCCAGAAAAATCAATAACTTCCAGATTATGGATTATCATCATGGCAGGACAAGCACGAGGTAAGCGAGGAGTAGTTCTCACAAATCAAGGATGGGAGCGACTGCAAAAAGTTCAACAAGATTGGGAAAATCATCAAAATTTGGGTATCCCTTATACCATTGAAGCTTTAAGCGAACTCACCCAACTAGACCCTGCTACAGTTTCTAAGGTATTACATCGAGAAATAGGGGTTGATAGACGTACTTTAGAGCGTTATTTTCGGACTTTTGCTCTGGAACTTTGTAAAGCTGATTATACAAAACCAGATATAGTAAGCGAAAAATCTCCAGAAGTTAATTATCCAAGACAAAATCGACTTTCTTGGGGTGAAGCTCCAGATGTTTCTATTTTTTACGGTCGTAATAGCGAGTTAGATGTACTAAAGAGATGGATTGTAGATGACCGTTGTCGTTTAATCACACTCTTTGGTATTGGTGGTATTGGTAAAACTACTTTGTCAGTTAAAATTGTACAAAATTTGACTGAAGATTTTGATTTTTTGCTTTGGCTTTCGTTGCGTAATGCTCCACCAGCTTTAGAAGTAGTGGCTAATATAGTACAATTTTTATCGAACGGTGAGGAAACTGATTTACCCAAAAATATTACCCAAAGAATCAATTATCTTTTGGAGTATTTACAGAATAAACGCTGTTTGTTAGTATTTGACAACCTTGAGGCTATTTTTTATGGTGGTGATTACGCAGGTAATTACCTTGAAGGCTATGAAGGTTACAGGGAAATATTTCAGAGAATTGGAGAAACTTCTCATCAAAGTTGTTTGTTAATTACTTCCAGAGAAAAACCAAAAGAAATTGCAGCAATGGAAGGTAGTCAACTTCCTGTTCGTTCTTTACAATTAAATGGTTTAGATATTTCGGCAATTAAAAATATTTTTCATACCAAAGGTATTTCCGTCAATACGGATGCGGATTTAGAAAAATTAATTATTAATTATAGAGGTAATCCTTTATATCTAAAAATAATTGCGACTACTGTATTAGATTTGTTTAACGGTAAAATATCTGATTTTGCATCTCAAGGGATAACTATTTTTGGGGATGTACGTAATCTTATCAAGCAACAATTTAATCGCTTGTCAGATTTAGAAAAATCTTTGGTCTATTGGTTAGCAATTAACCGCGAGCCTATTGAGTTAATACTACTAAAAGAAGATTTATTATCACCACTGAGCCAATATGAAATTATAGAAGTACTAGAATCTTTATATCGTCGTTCGCTAATTGAAAAAAATACTAATAGTTTTACGCTACAACCTGCAATCATGGAATATGTGACTGTGGACTTTACTGAGCGAGTTTCTCAAGAAATTGTCAGTAAACAAATATCACTATTTCAAAGTCATGCTCTAATTAAGGCAACTGCACCTGATTATATTCAAGAAATACAAATCCGATTTTTGCTTACACCTATTATTGAAAAATTGCAATTATTATTAGGAAACGCTAATCGAATTGAAGCACATTTGCAAAATATTATTAATGACTTTCGCGGGAAATCACCATATTCTACTGGCTATGTTGCAGGAAATATAATAAATATACTTTCTCAAATATTACTAAAAATAAATAATCAAGATTTTTCTCATTTAACAATTTTGCAAGCAAATTTACAAAACTGTTCTTTAAATCATGTCGATTTTACTAATAGTCATTTTGCTAAATCAGTTTTTACTAATACTTTTGATATAATTTTTAGTCTTGCTTTTAGTTCGGATGATGAACTGTTGATTACAGGAAGCATTGATGGTATACTTTGCTTGTGGAAATGGCGAGAGAATCAACAAATTTTTCAACAGAAAGCACATAATACCATCATAGAATCTGTTACTTTCAGCCCCGATTGTCAAAGAGTTGCTAGTTCCAGTCGTGACAAAACAGTAAAAATATGGGATGTCGCTACAAGTCAATGTATTTTTACTTTAAATTCACCTAATAATTCCATAGTTAAAAATATAGAATTTAGTCAAGATGGAAATAAGCTATTGGGTTATACGGAAAATAAAGTTATATGCTGGGATATTAATACTGGTGATTGCAACACCTTAGCTGAAACTAATAGTCGTATTTATTCGATGTCTATATCGGCTCATCACAATATTTTAGCATTTGGCTGTGCAGACGGGTCGATTAATATATTTAATCTAGATGTTTGTGAAATAGTTAACAAATTAGATACAAATAGTGGTGTAATCTTATCTGTGAAAATTACCGATAATGATAAAATTATAGCTAGTAGCTTAATCGATAAAACTCTCAAGATATGGGATATAGCTATGGGTGATTGTATACAGATTCTCCAAGCACAAAGCTATAATTTTTCCTTAATATCGATTAGCAACGACGGACATATATTAGCTACAGGTAGTGGGGAGAAAATTATTAAAATTTGGGATGTTAATAAAGGTAACTACTTACAAAGTTTAGAGGGACATTTATCTGAGATTAACACGATAGCTTTTAGCAACAAAAATAAAATATTAGCGACTGGTAGTGTTGATAGAACTATAAAATTATGGGATACAATTACAGGAAAATGTCTGAAAACGTTGCAAGGACGTACTGATTTTGTACATTCAGTAACCTTTAATAGAGATGCTAAAATACTTGCTAGTGGTAGTCAACACAAAATTCATCTTTGGGATTTAAATTCTGGTGAGTGCATCACGACTTTATCTGATTATCAAAATTGGCTTTACTCCCTTGCATTTAGTCCAGATGGACAGATGCTTGCTTGTGGAAATATTGGTAATGGAAATAATATCATCAGACTTTGGCTAGTTAATTCCCTTGATAAGGCAAATCCGCAACAAGTACCTAATCAAATATTACAAGGACATACGGATAGCATTTGGTCAATTGCTTTCAGCCCGGATAGCAAAATTATAGTTAGCGGAAGCAGCGATCGCACTGTCAAAGTTTGGGACTCTCAAACGGGACAATGCTTAAAAACCTTTGTCGAACACACCCGTCCAGTACTTTCAGTGACTTTTAGCCCGGATGGAAAAATGATTGCCAGTTGTGGGGGACACTCAATTATCAAGCTATGGGATGTCGTGACCGGGGAATGCAATCGAACAATAAAAGAACAAGCTTCCTATACGATTGCTTTTAGTTCTAATGGCTACATTTTGGCTAGTGGAAATACTAGTGGTTTGGTCAAACTTTGGGATGTACGGGATGGTCAATGTACAGGTACGTTCGGTAAATATGGAAAACCGATAATATCTATTGCTTTCAGTCCAGATGGAAAAATACTAGCTTGCGGTAGTTTTGATGGCACAGTGAATTTGTGGGATACGAAAACAAATCAATGTATCCAAACCTTTGAAAATAAAATTGGTTCTGCGTGGTCGCTAGCTTTTAGCTCGGATGGTACGCAGCTTGCAGTTGGTGGAAATCAAGAGTTAATTGGGCTTTGGAATGTTAATACAGGTGAATGTACCAATTTATTTAAAGGAAATAGACCATACGAAGGAATGAAAATAAAAGGTGTTACGGGTTTGACACCTGTGGTGATAGCTAATGCTAAAGCATTGGGTGCTCGTGGGTAACCGGCGCTACGTCGTGAAAATCCCGAATGCGTTCTCTACTTGGCTGTGCCAGATTTAACTTATAACAGCTTCTTTCAGCTTGATTTTCCAGTTCCAGACAACAGCCTGGAAGCGAAATTGTGATTTTTAAGTCAAACTTTTAACGTAAATTTAGCTATTTTTATTTTGCAGGCTCTCTATTTTTTCTATCAAGAGACGAACTTGAGCGGGTTTGTTACGGAACCAATCTGTTGACCAAATTCGATGAATTTTCCAGCCAAGCCTTTCAAGCACTTGTTGTCTGAGACGGTCGCGGTCTCTAGCAGTAGGTGAACTATGGTAGGATGCACCATCGCATTCGACCCCCAGCAAAAATTCTCCTGGGTGATTTTTGTTGACGACTGCTAGGTCAATTCGATACCCCGAACATCCAACTTGAGTGCAAATAGTATATCCCCGTTCTACCAAGCTGTGGTAAACATCTTCTTCAAATGGTGAGTCGAATTTAAGTTCATCAGTATAAAAATTACCTTCAAGTCTTTCGCCACCACTTGCTGCGTATTCTAGGTAATCTCTTAACAATGTTATACCTTCACTTTTTGTGCGTGTTAAATCGATATCACCAGCCAAGAGGGAAGATACTAATGTAATTTTGCTTTTTGCTCGTGTAATAGCTACATTCAGTCGTCGCTCTCCACCTTGCTTTATGATTGGACCAAAATTAAGGTAAAGTTTACCGTCAGAGTCACGAGCATAGCCAACACTGAGTAAAATCGCATCTCGCTCATCACCCTGGACATTTTCCAGTGCTTTGAGAAAAAATTGAGGTGAGTTATCACTGCAAAATATCTCAAAATCGGGGTAGTCTTTTCCCAAAATCTCAATTTGCTCTTGTATCGCATTAGCTTGAGTTTCGCTAAATGCAATAATACCAAGAGATTCGTTAGGGGCCCTTTGAAAATGTTCTAGGGCTAATTTAGCAACAACTTTTGCCTCTCGTGGATTATCTCTGCGTCCACCTCGGTCGTAAATACCATCCGGAACATGCTTAAACCATACTCCCAAATTTGGGTTTTGAACTGGATTGGGAAATGTTATTAATTTAGAGTCATAAAAATGTCTATTGGAGAAAGCTATCAAACGCTCATCCTGACTGCGATAATGCCATTTAAGCATGTGAGAAAACATAAAAAGTCGGCATTCATCTAAAACGCTTTCATAGCTTGTATTATCCTCATCATCTAAATTATCTTCGTTATCTCCAGTTGCGAAGAAGGATGTAGGCGGAAGTTGTTTGTTATCACCAATAACAATAACTTGGTCGGCACGAATAATCGAAGGAACAACATCTTCTGTGCGAAGCTGTGATGCTTCATCGAAAATCAGAACATCAAAATGAACTATATCAGCATCAACATATTGACTAACTGATAGCGGACTCATCATCCAACAAGGTTTTAGAACTTTAACTAGATTTGGTATCCCTTTTTGTTTGTCATTAAGAAGTTTACGAATTGGCAAATGTTGCTTTTTCTTAGCGACTTCTCTTTTCAGTATTCGTAACTCAGCTTGTATAGTAGAGGCTTTTCCATAATTTTGCCAGCGTCCCACATGAAGCTGTTTTAAACGTTCTCTAGCAGTATCAAGTTGATAACTATCAAGTTGAGAGAACTCTCGAATTTGCCGTTCGTGTACCTCAAGATTAAAATTCTTTAACTCTGGTTTTTGAGAAAGGATAGCATCAAGGCAGGTTTTATAAATAATTTTTTCCAGACATGCAAACCATTGTTTCGATTCTAAATTATTCTCACGTAAAGCATCAAGGAATTTTTGCGTTCCTAAACTTTCTAGCTTTCCGCAAGTTTCTTTGTAAGTTAACCATTCTTGAAAGTCGGTTAGGTCAGATTGAGCCAAGTTGAGGAAATTTGATAATTCTAAGAAAGAAATTTGATTTATTGGCTGGAAAGAATCTGTAATATCACTGGCGTTAAAGTGCGAAAGCAGAAAACCACATCCTTGCTTGATATTGTTATGAGTTAATTCAAAGCTTTTAACAAGTTCATTTATTTCGCGTCGCAGGGAGGTAGAATTTACAATCTGCTGTACAGAGTCAATATTTAGCGAGTAAGATTGTAAGGCAAGCAACCAGTTCAAGGCGTCTTCAATTACTTTTAACTCAGCTTCGCTAGAAATTTGCGGATTAAACAAAAACCCAAAAACTTGACGAGCGGGGTAGTCAACTTGACTTAGCTTATTTCGTAAAACAACAATAGGATTAGGTTTATTGTCTCGCAAAGCATCTACAAATTCTTGAAGCCTTAATTTTTCTAGTTGTTCGGAAATTTCTCTGAAAGTCAACCATTTAGGAAAGTGTGGTAAGTCAGTTTTAATTAAACTTAGAAAATTTACTAAGTCGGCAAACAAAATTTCATTATGAGGTAAATACTGTTCAATAATATCATGCTCATTAAAGTATACATTTAAAAAATCCATCCCTTGTTGAAAAACTTCAGGAAATGATTCAAGTCTTTCAACCAAATTAGATAATTCGTAACGTAAAGAAGGGGAAGCTATAGTTCGACGAACAGAATCATGAGACAGTGAATAATTTTGCAAGCTAGTTAGCCAACTTAAAGCTTGTTCAATTTTGATTAGTTCTGACTCACGAGAAAATTCGGGATTAAATAAAGACCCAAAAATCTGACGAGCAGGATAGTCGTTTTTATATAGTTCATTTCTTGCTGCTTGTACTTGAACAGCTTTTGATAAATCACGTTTTAATTCGTTAAATGAAATCTGTCCCTCTTGAATGCGTAGTTTCTTCAGATACTTAACATCTTCTCTGTATTTGGCATGAAAAATTCTAATAATCCAAAAGCGATTATATCTTTGAAATCTATTATTCAAAGCTGGTAATTCTGAAGAGAATAATTCAGAGCGGTATTTTTGTTTTAGAACTGGTTCATTTTCTTCTAAAAACTCAACATTTATTTTTAACGACGTGAAGGCATTCTCAGCACTTAAAGCATTTACTTCTGCCAAATTTTCAGGGAAATCAGATGGAGCTTTCAATATATGTTTAATAGCTAAAACAGCTGCTTCTACATCTTCCAGATTTAATAATGGCTGAATTTTTAAAATAGTTTGAAGACGTTGGCTATCAGTTTGTAGAAGAGAAATAGCTTGTTGAAAATTATCTATTTTCTTGGTTAGCTCTAATTCTAGGGTCTCTGAGCAAGACTGCAATTTACTTTTTACCCAAATAGTGGCTACTTCTTCTCTCAAAAATGATACAAACGAAGAAAGCTGTTCCAGTAAATTTAGTCCTTGTTGCGAAGGCTTCTTTTTCTCAATTTCTTGAAAGTCTTGTTTCAAAATAGCAAAAGCATTTTGAGCAATTGAAACATCTGTGCTCAGCCAATTTTCTGGCAGATTTAGTGGAGCTTGTGATATATGAAACAAGGCTGGGTAATAAGTTTCTAGAGACTCTAAATTATATAAAGGTTGAATTTGCAGCCTTGCTTGTAGCTGTTGACTAAGATTTTGGATAGAAATAATTGCTTGCTGGAATTCTCCTATTTTCTCTCTAATTTCCAATTCAAGCTCATAGGAGTAAATCTCAAGAAAGCTTTTTGCCCAAACAGTAGTTTTCTCTCCTTTAAAGAAAGAGATAAATTGTGCCAACTGGTTCAACAAACCTTCTGCTTCTTGCAATCTACTTATAGTCCATTGGTTGAAGTTAGGAAATATAACATTTATATCTGGAATTCCTTCACGCTCTTTTTTCAAAAGCTCACCAAATATCTCAAATGGCGACTTGTCTAGAGGCTTTTCCTTCGCATGTAAACTTGTCTGATATAAGTTGATTAATTGACGATTAGAAGCAAATCTCTCAAAGAATAGATTGTGATTTTCTGTGCTAGATATTTGGGAAAGATAATCGATAGTTTTGTCTAAATTATTTACAAGTACCCGTTTATTAGTTGTACCACTGTGGTGAAGATTCAGACATATATGGTCTAAACCACATTCTGCCATGCGCTTATAAACGACACTTAATGCTGTTTCTTTTTCTGCAACTAGTAGAACTGATTTACCCTCACCAATAAGTTCAGCCATCATATTTACAATTGTTTGGCTCTTACCTGTTCCTGGTGGACCTTGGACAACAAAGCTCGAACCACTTTTAGCAGCTTCTATCACAACTTGCTGGCTAGAATCAGCATCCAGAATTTGAAATATTTTTTCCGGTTTAACGAGCGAATCTAAAGTAGATGCTGGTGGTGGTTCTCTAAAGTTGGACTGGTAGCTAGTTAAATCTCCACTGATTGCTTGTAAAATCGGGTGAGACAAAATTCGAGCTTCATTTTCAATTATGTCCCTAACCATGGCAGCTTTGGCATAAGAAAACAGTGAGATATATACATTATCTTTAATTTGCCAAGTTGTTTGTTTTGCTATAAGTTCGCGAATTTGAGCGATTATTTCGTTGTAATTTAGTTCTTGTAAAGTTTCTGGGTCTGGAAACTCAATCCCAAAGGTTTGCTTTAACTTTTGTGCCAACGTTGGATTTAATATCACCTCTTCTTCTAAGGCAGATATTTTATATGCATCTCGTCTGGGTTCTTTAATTAACTCTACAGGAATTAAAATGAGTGGCGAGATTAAAGCCTCCTCTGGTTTATCTTTGTCATACCAAGCCAGCGTTCCCAATGCAAGAAATAAGCTGTTTACCCCTCGCTCCTCAAATGACAGTCGCGCTTCCGTACGTAGTTTCTTCAGTCGCTTGAGTTGTTCGCTACCTGTTTGACGAGTAATTAATTCGAGAGGATTTTTTTCTGCTGGTAACGCTTTAATTTTTTTTGATAGGACAATATCTTGATACTCGCTATCAAGCATAGGAAAAATGAGCGTTTTCTTCGCGAATATAAGATTTTGGAAGAGAATATCTGGTTCCTCTGTTAATATCTCCAAAGTTCGAGGACTATCTTGCTTAAACTTGATGAGAGGATTTCGTTTCCCCAAATCAGCCAATCCAGCTTTCCACTTTGCAATCTTTTGAATAAGCTTTTGCTGAAAGTCCAAAGCTGGTTGCTGCATATCCGCTCTCTTCTTGTAATTAGACCTGTACTGAAACATTGTAGCTATTTTAGCTAAATAGTGTTTGTCTAAAAAAATACTTTATAAACAAATAAAGATGTCTATTATTCCTTTATCTCTAAATCAGTATCAGGAAAAATCTAGCGGTATTCTGTATCGATAAGTGTCAGGAAAATCTATTTTTACCATAATAGTGTATAATTTATAACTTCATTAAAACCCTAATGGGACACCTACTAGCGGCAAAACCTCGTGGGTAAGCGTGGTGTCTCACAGTTATCAATAAGGGTAAAACTTCACCCCAGCCTTTAAAATTCATCGAACTCACACCAAATGAAAATAAAAAATTGTAGCGTGAGGGCGCATATTTAATTTTTTAATTTTCGGAGATGTGTATTAGAACGACAGAAAATTTCCAAAACTTACCTCTAAAAAAACAAACCTTCAGTTTCCAATACAAAATATGCCCCCAGACAGTTACAGCACCTTTACATAGGTGACAAAAATACCAATTTCAATCATTTGTTTTATCGCTGTAGCAAGATTTTGATACTAGCGCAAGATTCCGAAAGATTTTCCCTCAAGATTTCTTTAACTTATATATATAATCACGAGATAACACGAGATAATCACAAACTAAGCACTAGCAAATCACGTATATCTCATACTTATTTACAGACATTATGACCTCAATATCTCTAAAATCCAACTTAAAAAAAGAAATCCGAGAATTTATCCAACTAGCAGTACCTCTAGCCAGTGCTCAGGTAGCACAATCGATGACCGGTTTTATAGATACGGTAATGATGGGTCGCTTAGGACAAGAATCTCTTGCTGCTGGGGGATTAGCTTCGTTAACTTTTGTTGTGTTATTAAGCATAGCCAGTGGTGTTGTTATGGGGGTTAGTCCCCTTGTTGCCGAAGCTTATGGTGCAGGTAAAAAGACGCGAATCGAGCAAATAGGACGTCAGGGATTATGGTTATCGCTGCTGATTGCTATACCCATGATGTTCCTAGTTGGGCACATGGATACTTTAATGATTAAATTTGGGCAAGCAGTAAACATCGTCACTCTAGCCAATAGCTACTTAGATGTGATGCTGTGGGGATTATTTCCTGCGGTGGGATTTGCAATGCTGCGGGGTGTCGTCTCTGGACTTTCCCAAGCTCGTCCGATAATGGCAATTGTGATTGGGGGAACGCTGTTTAATATTGTTGGAAATTACACTCTAGGATACGGTAAATTTGGCTTTCCCCAGATGGGAATAGCGGGTTTAGCTTTATCAAGCGCCCTTACTCACTGGATAATGTTTTTGTCTTTAGCCATTTATATACTAAAACACGAACAACTAGAAAATTACCGTTTGTTTCAAAACTTACATCATATAAGACCAACAATTCTCCAAGAGCTATTGTGGATTGGCGCTCCAATAGGGGTTGCAGCAGCTTTAGAAAATGGGATGTTTGCAGTTGTTACTTACCTCATGGGTATATTAGGAACTGACGTACTCGCAGCGCATCAAATTGTCTTGCAAACAATTATCGTCATTTTTATGGTTCCCCTAGGTATGTCTTTTGCAACCACGGTTCGTGTCGGTCAATGGTTGGGACAAGAGAACAAAGAAGGTATGCGACGAGCTGGTTATGTCAGCATATCGAGTGCAGTAATATTTATGACCTTAATGGCTATAGTACTCCTTACCCATTCGCGGCAAGTTATTGGGCTGTATTTAGATATTAACAATCCAGAAAATGCCAAAGTATTAGCCTTAGCAACCCCAATGTTAACAGTCGCAGCTTTCGCACAGATATTAGATAGCGTACAAAAAACTACCTATGGCGCATTACAAGGATTACAAGATACCCGCGTACCAGTAATTTTGGGCTTGTTGGCTTTTTGGGGAATTGGCTTAACTAGTGGTTATTTGCTGGGGTTCCACTTTGGTTTTGGTGGTACAGGTTTGTGGTTGGGGCAATCGGTAGGTGTCGCAGTTTCCGCTATATGCTTTATCTCGCGTTTTCGCAAATTGGTGAGGTAATTTTGGTGAGGTAATCTATGAAAGTCTTTTTGACGGGAGCAACGGGTTACATTGGTGCTGTCGTTGCCGAGAAACTTCAAGCCGCAGACACCATATAATAGGACTGACTCGAACCGAGACAGTTGCCAAAATTCATTGTGTTTCAGATGACGATAGCGACAACACATTAGTACCATTCTCTACCGAACAGTCCATTTCTGCCGCTTTGTTGGGGAAAGAAAAGGAATTTGTAGAATCAATTGTTAGCTTCGGCGAAAGCTATGGTGCAATAGTATATGAAGACCACCGTCTATTTGTTGATGCTTTCCGCAACAATCGCTTTCCAGGATTGTAACTAAAAAGTTTATCGTGCAAAAGTAGTAATCAAAAATAGGAAAAGATTAATATCCTACCATACATTCTTTGATGGATTTGTAGTAAAAAATTTATAACTCCGTAGCAAGCAATGCCTTTACCATAAACCATACTATAAACCATCAAAGATTATGTGGCACACCCCGAAAAAGACACAGAGTCAACAGCCTACATACTAGTACATGAAGGCAGAAGTACGGAGGCAGAGGGCAGAAGGCGCAAAAGCTTTTTTCTGTTACTAATGGTCTATTTATTTCCGCCGATGCGTACTAGAAGTACCCTCAAGGGTATCGTCAGAGTTTCATATATTCTGTTAAATTAAGAACACAGAAAAGTTTCATGTATCAAAAAAATAACTAAAGTAAAGTACTTAAATTAGGGACATCTAAGGCTGAATGAGAGCTAATTATCAACCCAGACATAAAAAGGGTTTCACCTCAAATTGTAAGTTTTGACACGCTGAAAAGTCGTAGTAAGGAACTAATATTAATATGGCTATTGTTAGAAGCACATGGGCAGAACGACCTATTTTTATAGGTAAATTTCCGTTTCCGGTTGGTTCTCCAATACTATCTCCTCAAGAGTGGTCGCAAGCTGGAATTATGCCCATACCTAATGGGTATTTAATGGTTAAGAATAATGCTGAGTTTTTGTATGTTGCTCTTGATTTGGTTAATGACCAAGGACAAGATTCAGGAACAGGGGACTATTTTTGGTTATCTATAGATGTTGATAACAATCGCCAAATTACCCCCAACCGCGATATAAACTATGCTCTTTACCCAGGACAGCCAAATAGATTGGGACGTCAATACTATCTTGGCCCAGGTGTATGGACTGGCATACTTAATGAAGAAAGCGAATCTCTTGTGAGAATAGGTTTCGAGGGTTCTCCTAACTCTAGTACTCCCCATCGTATTTGGGAAATGCGGCTTTCTTTGAAAGAACTGGGAGTAGATTTAAATGCTTCGACTATACCTCCAAGTGTTAGATTTGGTCTACGGGTTGCTTCGACGAATCCACAATTTACATTTGACTTTCCACTAAATTTCTTTAGAGATTTTAGTAATCTGCATGAAATTATTTTAGCTAGATTTGCAGACCCGAAATATCCACCCCTTACTGCTGGAGATGTCATTGGTGGAGTTGGTTTAATTCCTGCTACTAAGATTAGTGCAGACGGCTATGCGAATACGGATGCATCCTACATTCCTTTTGTTACAGATACAGCTTTTGGAGGGATATTAAATTTCATTGGCAACCGCGTGACAATGCAGAATTTATGGAATCTAGGTGCTAGAAAATATCGAGTTCTCAGCCGTTTCCTTGGTTCTAGTCCTAGTGAATTTTCATCTGTGCGTCAAACTTGGTCTAACTACCGTTGGGGTGGAACAAATTATGTTTTGGAATATTTTGGACCAGACGCTCAACAAAACTATCCTTTGCTAAATCCTGCTGATGACTATTCCATAGATGATTTACTTTTACAATGGAATTCAGTTGGAGTAAGTGCAGGTGTTCATCAGTTTAAAGTACAGTTTTTCCAGGCTGATGGAGTAACTATTGTACCTAGCACAGAACAATTTTTAAACTTAAGAATTGACAATAATTTACCTCGTGTGGAGATTGCTAATATTTTATATAATGGAAATCCCATACCTGTTTGTGCAATTCAAAGACTTTCTAGTAGTAGTGATGGAATTCAATTTAATATTACCGTAAATGACCCTGAGGGGAATTTAGGTAGTTATGAACTTAGGGCTTATTATGGCGATGGTTGGTCTTCTTACATTACTGGTGACTCCTACACAAATCATCAAAATCCCAGTCGTCAGTGGCAAGGTGTAAATAATAGTCTAGTTCCTTCTGGTAAATGGATACCTCCTGTTACCTGTGCTTATCAATTTCGTTTATCTGCTAGTCCTAGAGTTACTAATGGTTACTCTTACATCGGTTATGTAGAAGCAACTAAACACATTACTTTGATTAAATCGGAAGGAAGCACATCTGTTGCGGGCAAATTTTCTTCGGAATTGCCATTAGGTATGACTCAAGATGGTTCGATTACTCCTGGAGAAGAACCTGCAAAACTGGGTTAATAGCAGTTACCCAAAATCCTAATTTTTCCTAGTATTTTGGGTCATATAGCAATTCTAAATCATTCATAAAACTTGTGTGTTATGGAGACCGAATATATTCGGTTTCTACATTTAAGTATTTTTTACAAATCATATATAGCAATCCTAAATCATTTGTAAAAAATCATAATAAAAGTGTAGTGCGGGCATCTTGCCCGCTTTCAGTGCCATTATTTAATAGCAAGTTATAAAAATAACTTGCTTAACTTCTAGAACCAGATGCAGTTGTATTGGTTTAATTTCTATCACGATAACTTTAATAAAGTTATAATAGATACTTAAACACAAAGCTTTTTAGAAAGACACTTCTTCCTTGGGTGTAGATGTCTCATACTGTTTTTCCGGCTGTTTCAGTGTTGGATTCATGATAAGCAATAGAACAGAGCATAGAGCTATTAACTGTAAACAAGCAGTGCAAAATTTTTCAAATGTTTCAACACTTGAACAGCTTTTATATTTATAATTTAGAGGCTTTGTAGTTTTTATATCGTCCATATCCATACAAAGCAGTTCAATATCTGATTCACTAAGTGTAAACCACTCATTGTGTTTTTTTCTATGTAAAAACATCAAAGATGATGTGGTAGAGTAATATGCATTACAATAGATTACCTGTAGTACAAGTTCGTGATTTCTCAGTTCACATCTGACATCAACGTGATAAGACTGAAAAAAAAGTTTTTATTAAAACATAATTTTAAATACACCGGGCGGGCAAGGATGCCCACCCCACAAGAGTTTTATTTTCTCCTCTGTACCTCAGTAGCATGGTAAATTACCTGCGTACATTCGATGGTGGCGATTAACAACAAAAGTAATAGCATCAATTTCTGCACGGTCATCAATATGCTCATCAATAACTTTTACCCAAACAGGGATATGGCTAAATTTTCGCGACCGTACTCAAGCGGCAATCTTTGCAAATTCGATTTTGCCATTGCTTGAGCAAAGCAAGGACTAAAATTGAATGGCACTAAGAAAACCTGAAAAAAGGCAGGGAGCGGGGTGTAGGGAGCAGGGAGACAGAAATCCAGCATGGGAGCAGAGGGAATAATTTATTGTAGAAGAAAAAACCATCCGTTATCACTTGTACGGGATATTAGCGAAGGCAAAGCAGCAGAAACCATTATCACATAATATATTTCCCGACTGTTCGCTATTTCAAAGAGCCAGGAGGAGATAAGAAAGGAATACCCAGCCCAATCGTCATAAATGGAAATATCCAACCTGTTTTAATTGCATGAATAGCGTCAGCACTGATATTCTTTTCAACGATTGTAATTCCCAATATTGCCAATGGAAATGCTCCTAAAAAGACAATAGCTGACAAACCATAAATTCGCCAACTCAATCGCAATCCGCATCGTTTAGCTGCGACCCAAGCTAACACCAAAATGGCAGGATATACAAATAATATTGACAATCGCAATAATGAAAAAACAACAGTTCCTAAGTTTGCCATTGTCATAAAAGCTCCAGGACCACCCAAAAAGAAATAACTAAAAGAAATACTAAGTATAAAATATAGTGGAATAGCAGCAACTAAAAATACACCAGCCAACCACAGCCTTGTTTTCAATACAGGAATTGTGCTAAAAATAGCTAACCAAACCGCAAATAAAATAACACCTATTGGAACTGCCCAATGGAAATAGGAAATCCATTTTAAGCCTGACCATCCTTGCATTTCAACTTCTATACGCCAAATAATTCCAGAAATAAGTCCAAAAAGTATTAGAGTCCATATACTGGCTTTATTTTGTCTGAGACACTGGTAAATCATCAGCCGTTCACAAAAAGCAATAAATTTGTATCCAGATTAACACCTAAAAAAACAACTTCACTGATTTAGTTCATTAATAGCGAAAAGAAACAGAGATATAGGGGGAGGTGAGGCTTTGGTGTAAAATCCCCAAAAATTCCTTCTAGTTTTCCGTAATCGCTAAACCTACTGCTGTATCTATCATTAGAGAATCAACTATAAAGAAACTATATCTAAACCACGGGGACTTACCCCACCTGAACCCAGTCTTAAGTGATTGGGTTTTTGAGTTTTTGCTGTTTTTCAAGCTTTTCAAGTATTTTTGACTGATTCAGCTGCAAAACTGCATAAGTTCATTTTGCTATACCTATAAATAGATATAGAACACGAAACACACTCTGCGGAGAAACATAATAATTTGCTTCTCCGTAATTATTTAAAACGTGGTGTGTTTATTTAAATAAAAACAACTATATCTCATTTATATTTAAAGCACGGGGACTTACCCCACCTTAACCCAATCCTAAGTGATTGGGTTTTGAGTATTTATTACCCTTCAAGGGTTTCAGATATTTTTAACTAATTCAACCGCAAAACTGCATAAATCAATTTTGCTACACCTATAAATAGATATAGAACACCAAACACACTCTACGGAGAAACATACATAATATATTTGCTTCTCCGTAATTATTTAAAACGCGGTGTGTTTATTTAAATACAAATAACTATACCTCACTTTTATTTAATGCACAGTAATTTATCCCAAATCAACCCAACCGTTAGTACGGTTGGGTTTTTATTTAAGTTCAAGAGTTTCAAGTATCTTTGATTTTTTTCAACGACAAAACTACATAATTTGATGTTGTTGAATCTATAAATATATACACAGTCCAATTACCTAAAAGCATAAAAGCGTTTAGTTAAACACTGCTTGCAAAGTCGTACTTACCTCCACGTTCAAGCGCACGTTTGTAAGCAGGTCGCTCATGTATCCGAGCTACAAATTCCTTGATTTTTGGTCGATTTTCAATATCTTCAGCAACTCCCGCAATCATTTCTAGGGGGAAGCTCATTTGAATATCAGCAGCAGTAAATTCCTCACCTGTGAACCATATACTTTTAGCAAGTTCGTCCTCAATATAATCAAAGTGAAGCTTTAGTTGGGGTGCGACAAATGCTTTCATCGCATCACTATCTCCCATTCCAAAACTGCCTAAGACGAGTCTAAAAATAAGCGGCAGTATTGCGGAACCTTCAGCGTAGTGCAGCCAATATGTGTAACGTAGATGTTCAGGTGTATTGGGTGCTGGGATTAATCGACCATTACCGTAGTTATCTACTATGTATTCGATAATAGCACCAGACTCAGTAATTGTTAGGGCTCCATCTGTAATCGTTGGTGACTTACCGAGTGGATGGACTTGACGTAGCGATTCTGGTGCTAGCATCGTTTTCGGGTCTCGCTGGTAGTACTTGATTTCGTACTCAATATCTAATTCTTCAAGCAGCCATAGCACCCGCTGTGAACGCGAGTTGTTAAGGTGATGCACAATTATCATAAAAATTCCTCTTATTCGTGGGCTTTTAATTAAGCGACTTATAGAACTAATTGTTTACTCCTGAACTAAAGTTAAGACACAATAACATTTACTATCAATCCCTCAATAGGAATACCTATTTAGTAGCACTTATTGATTAACTAGTGCGAATACCGGAACTTCTAGATGCTACCACCCCAGTTATTAGCATAGTCACTCCCGCTGAGACAAAAAGAAAAGTCAAATTTATAGCGCTCAAAAAACCTGATATGGCTTGCGAAAATGGGTCTAAAGCAATAGCAGCAAACATTAATAAACTCATCACTCTTCCCTGCATCTGTGATGGCGTATTTTGTTGTAACCAAGCTACCGCAATAACACTAACAATTCCACCACCTATTCCCATTAATGCAAGCACAGCATAAGCTAACCATTGATTGTTTACAAAAGCGAGTGCTATTAATCCCACACCAAGACTGTAAGCTAGCATTATTAAAGATATCCCAGGATTTTTAACAGACCCAATTTTGCTTGAGATAAATACCCCAAACAATGCTCCAACCCCGTAAGCTGCTTGCAAATTACCAAATACCGAAGCACTCCCCCCTAAACGAACTTTAGCTAATTCCGCACCACCAATAACAATCGGTCCCAGCATCGCAAAGTTTAGCATCGCAATAACTAACAAACTAATGCGAATAGCAGGGTTTTTCCAAGCATAGCGCAGTCCTTCTCCAATCTCACTTGCTAGTTTTTGTTGGCTTACGGTGATATTTACAGTAGTTATATTTTTAATTCTTTTACGTTGCCGCACTAAGTAAATAAACAAACCAGCGAATGCAAATAATACTGAGTTGATTGCAAAAGCAAAGGGTAAGCCAAAAGCACCTATCGTCAAACCAGCAGCAGCAGGCCCAACCACGTTCATTATCTGCTCCCCACCTTGTATAAGAGAATTAGCCTTAGCAATTAGAGAGCGATTAACAATTCGTGGCAGCATACTCATGATTGCTGGATATAAAAAAGCATCCGATAAACCAGACACCCCAGAAATCACTATTAAATTGCTTAAATTAGTCTTGCCTAAAAATACTAATAAAGTTACACAAATAGCTAAAATAGTATTGATTAAAACTGATACACCCGCCACAAAATTGGGTGGAAATCTATCACTAATCGCTCCTCCAATTAATATAAATAGCGTTCGGGGAATAGCCGCAGCAACAAGGACAGTACCAACAGCTAAACCTGAGTTGCTTTCCTGTAAAACTAACCAAGTGAGTGTTACCATCCAAAATTGTACGGCACATAGCATTAGCGCTTGTCCACAAAATAGCAGACGAAAGTTAGGTATTTGCAAAGGAGATGTCAACATTTTAATAAATTTTGGTGTGTTTTATAGTGCGTTGGCTGCGGCATAGTAGAGCGGAGCGCTAACGCACTACTGGGTTATAATCAACGATTAAATTTAACGGGCAAACTCATTACTCCCCTAGCGACAAGACTGGGACGCCATTGCAACTCCGAGGGGAAAATATTCAGGTCAATGTTTGGTATCCGTCTTAGTAGGGTGTTGATAGCTATTTTTCCTTCCATTCTTGCTAATGACGCACCCAAACAATAGTGAATACCATGTCCAAATGCTAAATGACGGTTTTCAGTACGTTGAATATCGAGTTTATCTGGATTACTAAACTTTCTTTCATCACGGTTTGCTGAAGCAAGAACCACCATCACCTGCTCTCCACGAGGAATTCTTGTCCCTCTCAGTTCCACATCTTCACTCGCATAACGAAATGTTGCATATTCAACAGAGCCATCGTAGCGCAGAAACTCCTCAACAGCAGAATCTATTAACTCTGGATATTGTTTAAGAAGTGCTAGTTGCTCTGGATGTTGAAACAAAGCTAGCATCCCGTTTGTAATTAGATTGACAGTAGTTTCATGTCCAGCAACTAGCAACAACAAAACCATCGAGTATAATTCTTTTTCACTCAATTTATCACCAGCATCTTCAGCTTGAACAAGAGCGCTAATCAAATCGTCCTTAGGATTAATACGTCGTTGAGCAAACATTTCTTTGAAGTAATCAGTAAATTCTCGCGTTACCTCAACCAGATGTTGCTGATTTTCTAATGACATATCATCTACAATCACTTCATTTGACCAGTAGCGGAATTTATCACGGTCTTCAACTGGTACACCCAGCATTTCTGCAATCACAATAATTGGTAACAGATGGGCATAATCCTCTATTAAATCCATCTTATCCTGGTGTTCTACTGCATCCAGTAAACTATCAGCAATTTCCTGAATACGCGAATCAAGCTGCTCAATCATTCTTGGTGAAAAAGCTTTTTGCACTAGAACCCGTAACCTTGTGTGATTCGGTGGGTCGAAATCAAGCATCGTGTTACCTAACAGACTCAACAGTTCTTGTTGGTAAGGCATTTTTGCAACTTCTTCAGGTGTCAATATTTGACGCAAGTCTTTTACAAATCGTCTATCTTGCATTACCAATACTGCGTCATCATAGCGAGTAATCAACCATGCTCTGCTTCCATCTCGTAAGGTTATAGGATGAACAGGTGACTCTGTACGCAAAAGCTTAAAGGTTGGATAGGGGTTAGCAATAAATGTTGGTTCGAGTATGTCAATGTTCGCTAATGTTTTCATTGTCTTTTCCTCTATATATAGAACATCTCGGTCAAATTAAGTCTCAAAAGCTTCAAGACTGGTTTATCCTGCATCATCGCTTTTAGGGAGACATCCTCAATTTAAATATATCGAACACTCGTTATATTTAAATTGTTTACAAAAATATAGTCCACAAAGCTTACACTAGGTACTAACTGTGTTATGGCACCGAAAGCCTTCCGAACAGTTTCAGCGATCGCACTTTTTTGGGGTTTTACTTGTTTTTCACTCGTTTATATAACGTTTGTTATAAATAACTTTACTCTCATGTCCGCTTAGTTGTCAACTAGTCCGGGCAGGATTTTGGATATTTCCCAAGCTGGGAATGCCTTGCTATATAAAGACGCGATATATCGCGTCTCTACATGAAAGTTCGATAATTTAAACAGAATTCTTCGCATAGCGATTGCAACTGATAAATTCCCAACAAAATTGTAGAGACGTGATTAATCACGTCTTTAGCACATTTTCGACAGTTAGCAACAAATAAATTGAATTAATTCGGTGTATAAAAATTTAAAGCTCTTGTAGCAAACATTCCGCAATGCGTCGTGCAGCACCAGCTTTACCCATACGTCGCAGACCATTTTCCGCAATAATATGCATTTGGTCGGGATTATTAAAAAGTTTACGAATCGCATCCGCAACTTCCATAGGTTGCTTAACTAAAGTCACCGATAAACCCAAATGACGACTTTGAGCTTCTGCAAAACCAGGGTTAAATTGTGGTCCTTTTCCAGGTATAGTAATAGCAGGCTTACCCAAACCGATAAATTGCTCTGTAGCTGTACCAGCCATTGCAATAGCAGTATCACCTAAGTGCAAGCAGTCATTATAAGCGTTTTTTGTTAAAATAAAATACGCATTTTTTTGTTTAAATGTCAAAGCTTGGGAATCAGGAATTTTGATAGGACATTCATCGTTGGGGTGGGAATGCCAACCTTGCAATTTCAGACTTTGGCTTAAAATACTAAAGTCCAAAGCGGAAGCAATCGCACCTAAAAAGACAACAGTTCCAGAAGTGTGGAAAATGCTATCGCGTTCACGAAAACTTCCCATCAAAGCGGAAACACCGATTAAAATTGTTTCCCAGTTAGAGTAAGCTTCGTTAGGACGAGAACCAGGAAGAAGAGTAACAATAAAAGGTCTTTGAATTTCTTGATGTTCGGCGTCAGCATTATAAAATCTTTGTAGCGGGAAAGATGGCTCTAAACCGTCCATCATTGGGTTGCCTAAATCAAAAGCAGGAATATTCCGCCATTTTTGTAAAAATTTTGTTGTAAGAGAATCTCTAGGGAAAACAGCTTTGCAACGACTGCGACTCATTAAGTAGCGTTCCCACGGGTGGTAAATAGAACCAGAAAAATTTTCCCAATAGGAGCCTTTATTCGTACGTTTCAATAAACCAGCTTCATCCTGAACATAATATTCAGACTTTGCCGTACCAACAAAAGTATAATTTGCACCACTAATCCAAGCAAACAACAATGGAACAATATCACCAACAGCTAAGATAGCAGCTTTATTGCCCAACTTTTTCTCTTGTTTTACCCAGTTTCGCACAGCTTTAATTTGATTTAAAGTAAATTGTGCCAAACCAGAGCGCACATCCTTTACTAATTCTCGTCCATCCATATATACAAACCCACCACTCGGCATAGTTTGTACCGAACCGATGAAGGGGATATCCAATTTATGGTAAGCACGTCCTTCTCCCACCAAGGGTAAAGCAAAAATATCTGGTGGGTTAGGCTGTTCTTTAAGCTCTTGCAAGATACGGGAAGCAATTACATCTTCGCCATGTCCATTACTTAATACTAATAGACGTAAGCCAGAAGTGGTTTTTTGCGGGTTCGAGGCTAGTGGGAAGGTCGAAAAGTCACTCATGAGAAAAAGTAGTACTCTGTAACTGTCTTTTGAGTCAATAGGTCAAAGGGAGAATTTTCCGAAAAAGGAGTCATTAGTTATATCCCCATGAATACCTCTTTACAAACTAAGGGATGATAAATCAGGCTATATAATAGCAGTAGATATAATCCCCATCCGGAAAAAAAATTGTAGCGCCCCAATTCTCCCAAAATACTCTTAGGGTGCAAAGTACCATCCGCAACAATTAGAAATGTAGAGACGTTACATGTAACGTCTCTACAGAAATTTTATGATTACAAAAAAGGTTTTGTAAATCTTTATACAAAATATGTAATTGCACTCAGGGATATCTAAAAATAAGAAAATAAAATACATATAAACTCGGCTTAGCTCACCAAGATTTATATGAAATACTCCTACCAACTGTGTCTATTAGGATTATTTATCCAGCTATTTCCAGGCGTTGCTTACGCACAAATATTACCAGATAGTACAGTAGGTACAAAGTTAACATCAAATGCATTAATTAATGGTGATAGAATCGATGGTGGAGCGCTTCGAGGTAGCAATCTTTTTCATAGCTTTCAGGAATTTAACATCAATGCTGGACGAAGCGTTTTCTTTACTAATCCAGCAGATGTGACCAATATTTTCACGAGGGTAACAGGAACAAATCCTTCCAATATCAACGGGACTCTGGGTGTTTTGGGTAATGCGAATTTGTTTTTCATGAACCCCAATGGCATTGTCTTTGGTACAGCTGGAAAATTAGATGTGAAAGGCTCATTCTTGGGAACAACAGCAAGTAGTATCAATTTTGCAGACGCTTCCGTCTTTTCCAGCACTCCCAACTCTTCAATCTCAACTCCCCTTCTTTCAGTAACCGTACCTGTGGGACTGGGATTTGGGAGTAATCCTGGAGCAATTAAAGTGCAAGGAGTTGGACATAATTTAACTAGCCGTGACCTGATTTTTTCACCCTATACTTCCCTAAGTCCCACAACCACAGGATTACAAGTTCAACCGGGTAAAACACTTGCTCTGGTTGGTAGCGAAGTCAACCTAAATGGAGGTATTTTAACCGCACCTGGTGGAAGAATTGAAGTAGGTGCAGTTGCTGCAGCAAGTCAGGTGAACTTAAATCCAGCTACCTGGGGATTTACGCTGAACTATACAAAAGCACCATCTTTGCAAAATATTCAACTTTCACGACAAGCATTGCTGAACGTCAGTGGTTCCACTGCTTCAAGTGCAGGTTCAATACAATTGCAAGGAAAACGTATCAGTTTAAATGATGGCTCAACCCTTTGGAGTCAAAATCGCGCTGCTCAAGCTGGAGGAGACATTAACGTTCACGCAACTGAGTTACTGGAACTAAGCGGGACAACGACTGATGAGAAAATACGAAGCGGTATCATGAGTGAAACGTTAGGAAGAGGTGCTAGTAGTAACATTAATATCTCGACAGCAAAACTAACCATGCAAAATGGCACGGTTATAAATAGCAAAACCTTTGGTTCCGCTCCCAGTGGCAATATCAATATTAATGCAACTGATTCCGTACAAATGCGAGGCTTGTCACCAAAAACTCGTGCTTACAACGTCATCGGCTCTCTGACTTTCTTTACATCAGGGTCTTTCTGTATTAGCAAAGTCGTAGAACAGATGTAATTTCAATTCTCAGTCAGAAGTTTGATGCATAATTAGTATAAGCTGAGAATTTATTGAAATTCTGAAATGCTAAGTGTTTGTATTTCTCATCTAATTTTCAGTTAACTTGTGTAAACTGCTTATAAGCTCGCAGAAGAGCAAAGTAATCTCAAATTATTTTTATCATTCACGTTAATAAGAATAACTATTGGGGTACTATAAACGAGGATAAATAATCCTGAATTACTTTGGAGTAAACGACCTCAATATCAATTCATATGTCCAATCTACATTTCTACGAACAACTAGCTGCTTTTATAAATTTTAAGGACTTTACTAATCTAAATCTCTACTTAGATGCACCAGAAGATTGGTATGTTGTAATTACTGATGTTGTTAATTCCACTAAAGCTATAGAACAAGGACAATATAAGTATGTCAATATGGCTAGTGCCCTTTCACTAGTTGCAGTGATTAATCTTAATCCAAATTTAAAGTTACCATTTATATTTGGTGGTGATGGTATCACGTTACTGATACCGAAATCAATGCTGTCTGATGTACAAAGTGTCTTATCAGATAATCGTAATTTAGTTCAAAAAACTTTCAATCTAAGCCTAAGAGTAGGATGTGTATCAGTCAAAAAAATTTACGAAGCTAGTTATGAATTGAAGATAGCTAAATATAAAATTTCTTCCCAATATTCTCAAATTTTAATTATTGGAAACGGTATCGATTATGCAGAATACCTAGTAAAAAATCATCATGATAGTGCTAATTATTTGATTGCGGACAACTATAAACCCCATAAGAAAGCGGATTATTCTGGATTCGCTTGTCCTTTTGAGGATTTTATAAGTCACAAAGAGGAAATTTTATCGTTAATTATTAAAGCTAAAGGTGATAATTTTCAAAATCAAAGATATGTTTATCAAGAAATAATAGATAAGATGGAATTTATTTTTGGTTCTTTTGAAGAGTGCCATCCTCTATCTTTATCTAGTTTTAGGTTAGCTGGTGGAAAAAGTGACCGAATAAAAGCTACAATGGAAGTCAATTTAGCGCCAAAAAATGGATTAAATAAAAAACTGAAAATCCTAGTTTTTAAAATAATGTTTTTTGTACAAACAATATACATGAAAATTCTACATCGTTTCTTCAACGCTCAAAATATGGTAATTAATTCTTCTGATTACAAAAAGTTTGATGGCTCGCTCAAAATGACAATATCATGTTATAGGGAACAAAGAAAACTATTTGAAGCCTATCTTAAAAATTTACATCAGGAGGATAAGATTTATTTTGGATTACATATTTCTAACCGTGCTTTAGTTACTTGTTTGGTAGGAAATCAACAAGTACATTTAGTCGATGCTGCTGATGGCGGATATGCTCTGGCAGCAAAGCAGATGAAACAGCAAATAGCAAAAGATTTAAGTATTTAAAAGTTTTGAATTGACAACTGCCTGAACCAAAAGTGAATACGATTAATCCAAACCATAACAAAACGACTATGACAAATGATTCAGGCTCATCGTCTAATCCCCGTAGAGTCAAACTCTATGGTCAAGCAAATTCAGCCGCCGCTTACGAAATTCGAGATTTTCTCAACCGCAGCGTGGTCGAATTTGACTGGATTGAATTAACGAGCGATCAGGATTGTGATCGCGAACTGAGTCTTTCAACATTGGCTGATATCCGCTTGCCTGTGGTTGAATTTCCAGATGGCACTCAACTTTTTGCCCCAACCATTCGAGAGATTGCTCAACGGCTCGGTTGGGTGACGCAACCCAAATTCAAAGAATACGATCTGTCGATTTATGGTGCGGGTCCTGCTGGTTTGAGTGCAGCTGTATATGCTGCATCTGAAGGGCTACGCACCGTTCTGATTGAGCGCCATGCTGTTGGTGGACAAGCAGGCACCAGTTCCTTGATTGAAAATTATATGGGATTTCCTGAAGGTATTAGCGGTGCTGATTTAGCGGAACGAGCACGCCAACAGGCGGTCAAGTTTGGGATCGAACTATTGCTGTTGCGTGAGGGCATGAAATCAGAATTTCGAGACAATCGCATCTACACGGACATGACGGATGGCAGCAAAATGGTTGCACGAGCCAACATCTGTGCTACGGGTATTGAGTACCGACGGCTCAATCTTCCCAATGAAGACCAGTTTCTTAAAGTCGGATTGTTTTACGGTGCGGGTGCAAGTGAAGCACCTCTATGTGGTGACGAACATGTTTTTATTGTGGGTGGCGGTAACTCAGCAGGTCAAGCAGCCATGTACCTGTCGCGCTATGCCGAAAAAGTCACCATGCTGATTCGCGGCGATACCCTAGCGGCGACCTTATCGCAGTACCTCGTGGAGCGCATTACCCAAAAAAGCAACATTGAAGTACTTTTTCAGGCTCAGGTGACTGGACTGGCAGGAGATACCTCGTTGCAGCAGATTGAAGTGACCCACTGTCGCGATCAATCGGTACAGAAAATCGATACTCGACGGCTATTTGTTTGCATTGGCGGTGCGCCGAACACAGAATGGGCAAAGGATACCAACATCATTCGCGATCAGGCAGGCTACCTGGTGACAGGGTCAGATTTAGTCAAAGAGGGTCATCTACCGGAATGCTGGACGCTTGAGCGCGATCCATTTTTTCTGGAAACCAGTGTTCCCGGTTCCTTTGCTGCGGGAGATGTGCGGCATGGTTCTGTGAAGCGGGTGGCTTCATCCGTGGGTGAAGGGGCAATGGCGGTAACATTTGTTCATAAGTATTTAGAGGAAATTGCATGAACGCTACAGGAAACCGTGCCCTTGTGATTGGTGGGTCATTGGCTGGGTTGTTTGCAGGAACTTTGTTGAGATCGATTGGTTGGCAGGTGGATATTTACGAGCGCTCGCCCCATACTCTCGACAGTCGCGGCGGCGGAATTGTGCTGCAACCGGATGTGGTGGAAGCGTTTCAACGAGCAGGAATTGCGGATGAAGTTCCTTTGGGCGTGATAGCACACGAACGATATTACTTAAACCGAGACGGCAGCATTGCTGAAACGATGCCAATCCGTCAAACGTTAACTTCCTGGAACTTACTTTATAGCTCAATGCGGCGGCAGTTTCCGGCTGAACATTATCATCAAGGCAAACACCTGAGCGAGATTGCTCAAGACGAGACACAGGTAACTGCGATGTTTGCCGATGGCACTCGCGAGACAGGTGATATGTTGGTGGGTGCGGATGGACCGACTTCAACAATTCGCCACTTGCTCTTGCCTGACTACACGCCCCAATATGCTGGGTATGTTGCCTATCGCGGCTTAGTGGATGAACAGGAACTGGATTCGGCAACGGCGAAACTGTTGACTGAACGATTTGTATTTTATCAGTTTCCAAATTCCCACATTCTGCAATATGTGATTCCAGGAGAGAATGAATCGTTGATTCCTTTGGAACGCCGCTTCAACTGGGTGTGGTATGTCAATTACGAGCAAGAAACTGAATTGCCGCATATTCTAACCGATAAAAACGGTCATCGTCGGGAATATTCTATCGCGCCAGGAAAGATCCATCCGGCTGTAGAACAAGCGATGCGAGCGTATGCCGATCAACTCTTAGCACTTCCGTTTCAAAAATTAGTGGCAGCAACCAAAGAACCATTTGTACAAGCCATTTTGGACCTTGCAGTACCGCAAATGGTGTTTACTCGCATTGCCCTGATTGGTGACGCTGCTTTTATTCCCCGTCCCCATACGGCTGCCAGTACTGCTAAAGCTGCTGCCAATGCGATCGCTCTTATCGATGCCTTGGTTGACTCCAATCATAATGTACCCAAGGCACTGGAGGCATGGGAAGGCGATCAGTTGGCACTAGGAATGCGCCTATGTAAATCGGGGCAGGCTTTAGGAGAACGATCACAATTTATGTACGGTAAAGGACAAAGGTCGGGATAGTTTATATTTGAACAACTTATAGCGCTTTGTTTGCTTCCCCATTAAAAAGATTCAGCATCTGGTTGCACCAAGATACAATCGGGTCGTTAGCCTCCAAAAGCGAGAAAGAACTGATACAGCGAGACCATTGGAAAGCACTAAAAGTTACATAGTCTGCCCAAGCTGGCTGGGAACCTGCTAGAAAGGACTGACAAAGCTATATTACATCAGGAGGTGCTCTTCAACCACGAGATATTGCCCGTAGCGTGCGGTTCATTTTAGAGCAGCCAGACCATGTTTTAATACCTAGAATGCTAGTTGTGCCTACAAATCAGCCTGTTTAAGCTATATTTCAATAGACATCTCCAATAACTTAGAATATTAAGATTTCGGAGATGTCTAATAAACAATTAGCACGGCGATTGCATCAGTCAAAATTGCTACTAGAATTGCCGTGGATTCGTTTAGCTCGCACTCGCGTGCCCCATTACCTGCATGTCATGGTTCTTCCCAACGAAAAAAAATAAAAGTAATATTTGGTTAGGAGACTTAATATAACTACATGTTCATATTAATGAATGTTTATTTACTTAAAGCTTTTCTAGAAAATTGATTGTAATCATATAAATCTACCACCCTAATAGCCTATATCTTTTCTGGTAAATATTTTTATTGGGGAAGGGTTGCGGCGCCATTTTGGGTTTAGTTTTAACTAAAAAGTTTAGATTTTACTGAGAAAATCATAAGAATTTTCAATGGTAAATTCTCAGCTTTCTAGATAGAAATTCTTAGGACTTAATAATTTTCATGTTGATTATTCAAGCAACAATCAAGTTAATTAGAGCAATATCTGATAACCAACAACGCTCCAACTCACAGGAAAAGCATTTATGAAACTTAAAGGTAAAGTAGCCCTAGTTACAGGTAGCAGTCAGGGAATTGGACAGGGAATAGTTCTGCGTCTTGCTCGAGAAGGAGCAGATGTTGTGATTAATTATCGCTCTCACCCAGAAGGAGCAGAAGAAACATTGGCAAAAGTACAAAGCCTGGGTGGTAAATGTTACATGGCTCAATGTCCTAATTCTCACGGTTACACAATTAAGGCTGACTTAGGCAGTGTGGCAGAGGTAAGCCAACTAATAGCGGATAGTATCGACCATTTTGGCAAGCTAGATATTTTAGTCAATAATGCTGGAATTGAAAAACACGCATCCTTCTGGGAAATTACGGAAGAGGATTATGATGCAGTAATGAATGTAAACCTCAAAGGCGTTTTATTTGCAACTCAAGCATTTGTTCAACATTTAATGCAAAGCAATCGTCGGGGAAAAATTATTAACATCAGTTCGGTACATGAAGAACTGCCATTTCCCAATTTTACTGCTTATTGCATGAGTAAAGGCGGAATGAAAATGCTGACTCGCAATCTATCCGTTGAGCTAGGTTCCTTAGGAATAACTATTAATAATGTCGCGCCTGGTGCAATCGAAACTCCCATCAATACCAAGCTGTTGAACGACCCAGAAAAGCTGGGTGCGCTGTTACAGAATATTCCTCTCGGTCGTCTCGGTCAACCACAGGATGTTGCTTCCCTAGTAGCATTCTTGGCTTCTTCAGATGCAGACTATATTACAGGAAGCACCTTTTTTGTCGATGGCGGATTGCTCTGGAATTATCAGGAACAGTGATGGTTTTGAGTTTCGAGTTGCCAACAATTCAAAATCTAAAATCTAAAATCTAAAATCCAAAATCTAAAATCCAAAATCCAAAATCTAAGATTACCATGAATACTCTACGCAGGCACTACCCCGAATATTTAATGGAAGCTGCTGGTTTGGGAATATTTATGATTTCTGCGGCTGTTGTCGCGACATTTTTGTCACACCCAGATTCTCCCGTGCGGCAGGCAATTTCGGAACCACTGCTGCGACGCGCTTTGATGGGTCTGCTAATGGGATTCACTGCTATTTCTCTTATCTACTCGCCTTGGGGTAAACAATCTGGCGCACATTTCAACCCTGCTGTCACCTTCACTTTTTTTCGTTTAGGTAAAGTAAAAGCTTTAGACACTTTTTTTTACATCTTAGCGCAATTTATTGGAGGTTTGCTAGGACTACTTGTAGCTGGGAAATTGTTAGGAGAAGCTATTACCCATCCCGCAGTTAATTATATTGTCACAACTCCCGGTAGGGGTGGAGCCATAATTGCCTTCATCGCTGAAATAATTATCTCCTTCGGGATGATGCTAATGGTACTGTTTGTCTCCAATAATCCAAAGCTGGGAAAATATACCGGAATATTTTCAGGTATATTGATTGCAACTTATATAACCGTAGAAGCGCCACTGTCAGGTATGAGCATGAACCCCTCTCGTACAATGATTTCGGCAATTCACGCACAGGTTTTTTCTGCTATTTGGGTATATTTAACGGCTCCAATTATCGGGATGCTTTTAGCCGCCGAGATTTACGTGAGACTGATGGGCAAAAATGCTGTAAAGTGCGCCAAATTGCATCATCATAACAATAAACGTTGCATTTTTTGCTGTGGTTATCGTCAGCAAATGTTGCGTGATGGGAAATGCCTATTAAGCGACCGTTTACCTCATACTTAGTATTACCAGGTAAAATAAAAAAAACTATGAAAACGCCAAGGATATCAAGAAGATGTTAGAAAATATTCGACAAATTCATAATCCGATAATTAGAACTTTTACCACTGCTAGTATAGCATTTTCAGCAGTCACCATTCTTTCTGGAATACTACTTGGTTTTACCCATCCTAAAGATAAATCAGCCTCTCAAATTGGTGTATATTCATCGCTATTAGGGACGGGTTGCGGCGCGATTTTTGGTTTACTATTAACGAGTAATAGCAGTCAGCAAAAAGCCAAACAACAAATATGTGATACCAAGATTTGGAAAGATTGGCGTAATTTTGTTGTAGTTCGCAAGGTTAAAGAAAGCGAAGAAATTACATCTTTCTATTTGCAATCAGAAGACAAAGAGGAAATCCCCAACTTTCAACCTGGTCAATTTTTAACTATCAAACTAGATATTCCCGGACAAGATAAACCAGTAATTCGTACTTATTCGCTTTCTGATTATCCCGAACCTTGTAATTACTATCGTTTATCAATTAAGCGCGAACCGGCACCCAAAGGTTTTGATGTACCACCAGGAGTTGCATCGAATTTTATGCATGATTATATTCGCGAAGGTTCGGTAATTCCAGCCAAAGCACCCAACGGAAAATTTGTTCTTGATGTTAATAAGCCTATGACTGCGGTGTTAATTAGCAACGGTGTGGGAATTACTCCCATGATAAGCATGGCAAAAGCTGCAACTCGTCTTAATCCTAATCGTTCAATTTGGTTTGTACATGGTACGAGGGATGGTCAATTTCATGCTTTCCGCGATGAAGTTTTGGAAATTACCCAACAAAATCCTAATCTTAATGTGCATTTTCGATATAGTCGTCCACTTCTTAAAGATGAGGGTAAATACCACAGCATGGGTTATGTTGATGCTGCTTTAATTAAAGAGTTAGTTCAACAAGAAGCTGAGTATTTTCTGTGTGGCTCTCCCACTTTTATGCAGTCCATAATGGACGGACTTAAGGAATCTGGAGTCCCTGGAAATCGAATTTTATTTGAATCTTTCGGTAAACCAATGAAGGTTGCTTCTGAGAAAATAACTGCTGCTGTAAATATCGGTAATGATGTTGAGCAAGCAGAAATTGTCTTTACAAAATCGGGTAAAACACTTAATTGGAAACAGGGAGATGGTAGTATTTTAGAATTTGCCGAAGCGAATAAAATTTCTCCTCCCTTTAGTTGTCGTGTGGGTATTTGTGGTACTTGTATGTGTAAAATTCGTGGGGGTGAGGTTGCTTATCAGGAGGAACCAAGTGCGGAAATTGATGAGGGTTCTGTGTTGATTTGTGTTTCTCAACCTGGGAGTTCAAGGGTGGTTTTGGATATTTGATATTGAGGGTAAAAAATTATTAGCAACTGCTCCTAAATACGGATTATAAATATTATGAGTACTTCATGGCAAACAACAGGTAAAATTAATCCGCAAGTACTGACAGAAAGTAGATTGCAAATGCACTATGCAATTCAGTTTATTGCTGCAACTGGTGCTGCACTTGCGGAACCGTTAACGGACTACAGCCACACAAGCCTTGAATGGTATCCGGAGTTAGAAGTTTTTGTTGGAGCATTAATTAGAGCAAACAAAAACTTTAGACTCGGATTAGAACCAGTAAGTTTAACCTCAATAATTTTGTCGAAAGAAGGCGATACGATTGCCACATTACCTCTACATCAACAAACAATGCTAGAAGCATTAAATTGGCACAAGCAAGAAATTGCTAAATTAGGTATTGATACTAGCGAGATAAGTCTTTTGGACTATCCTAAAGATGATTTCCCTGACTATAAAGTAGCTCATGGTTCAGTTTTTAATACAAATAAACAAGAATCTGAAAGACAGGAACTCATCAATTACTACGCTAATACTCAGCAAATTTTACAGTCAATAGCTGCCGTTACTGACTCAGCATCAGCTATCCATATCTGGCCTCATCATTTTGATATCGCCACATTAATTACTTTGGCTGGAATGAAAAATGGAGAACCTAGAACAATTGGAATTGGTATGTCTCCTGGAGATACCAGCTACAACGAACCTTATTGGTATGTGTCTGGTTATCCTTATCCTGAAATAACAAATCTTCCGGAGTTAGAAGGAGGATTTTGGCACACTAAACAATGGGTTGGTGCTGTTCTCACTGCTTCTCTATTAAGTCCTGAGGCAGATGTGCAACGCAAGCAAATTACTGCTTTTTTGAATTCAGCTTTCCAAGCTTCAAAAAACTTACTTCAAGTATAAATTAAACGTCACATTCATTTGAGAAATGATTACTAACCATTACGACATCATTATCATTGGCACGGGTGCTGGCGGAGGTACGCTAGCCTATAAACTCGCTTCCACTGGTAAGAAAATTCTCCTTTTAGAACGTGGTTCCTACCTCCCCAGAGAAAAAGCAAATTGGGACAGTGTGGAAGTGGTACGCAAAGAACGCTATCACACCACTGAAGTTTGGTATGATAAACATGGTCATCCGATACATCCAGGAGTCGGTTATTTCGTAGGTGGCAATACTAAGGTGTATGGTGGTGCGCTGTTTCGGTTTAGGGAACGGGATTTTGAAAAAGTACATCATGTTGGTGGTATTTCCCCAGAATGGTGTTTGAAATATCGAGACTTTGAACCTTATTACACAGAAGCTGAAAAACTCTATGAAGTTCGCGGACAGCACGGAATTGACCCAACGGAGCCTCCTGCTAGCACAGACTATTCCTTTCCTCCCATCAGTCACGAACCGCGCATTCAAGAAATACACAATGACTTGAAATCAAAAGGTTTTCACCCCTTTTATTTGCCTTTAGCAATCAAACTTAACGAGGTGCATCGTCGTTTAAGTGCCTGTATTCGCTGTAACACTTGCGATGGGTTTCCCTGTCTTGTGGATGGGAAAGGTGATGCGGATATTAACTGCGTCCGTCCGACAGAAAAATATGAAAATTTGACCCTAATTACTGAAGCCAAGGTCTTGCAATTACACACTAGTCCATCGGGAAGAGAAGTGACAAAGGTAGAAGTAGAAATTGCAGGCGAAATACAGTATTTTTCTGGAGATATTGTCGTAGTCGCTTGTGGTGCAATTAATTCTGCTGCCTTATTATTACGTTCAGCAAATGACAAACACCACTATGGACTGGCAAATAGTTCCAACCAAGTAGGACGTAATTTAATGAAGCACCAAAATGGGGCAATTATTGGCCTCAGTTTCAAACCCAACCCCACAGTATTTCAAAAGACAATGGCAATTAATGATTTCTACTGGGGTGAGCCAGGATTTAATTACCCAATGGGTCATGTACAATTGCTGGGTAAAGTTGATGCCGAGATGATTGCGATGGAGGCGAAATCTATAACAAAAATTCCTTTTGAGGAAAAACATGCTTATGATAAAGTTGCCACTCATTCTGTAGATTGGTGGTTGACTGCGGAGGATTTACCTGACCCTAATAATAGGGTGTTAATCAAGGGAGATAGCATCCAGTTCAACTATACAGAAAATAACACTGCTGCCTATGACCGACTTTTAACCCGTTGGATTGAAGTATTAAAGTCAATAGGTTGTGGAGACAAAATTTTCCCCTATTCTTTGTATTTCCGCAAAAAAATTCCTATCCAAGGTGTAGCACATCAATGCGGTACTTGTCGCTTTGGAGAAGACCCACAAACTACGGTGTTAGATTTAAACTGTCGCACTCATGATGTAGATAATCTTTATGTTGTAGATAGCAGTTTCTTTCCTTCAAGTGCAGCAGTAAATCCAACGTTAACAATTATCGCGAATGCGTTGAGGGTTGGAGAAAATTTGATTGGACGAATGAGTTAGCAGAAACTTACGATTAGTCATTTAACCAGATAAAATGTATGAGGAAAAATAACATGAAAGTTTCATTACATAGTATTCTTTCTACCTTACTTCTAGCATTATTCGCGTCCTCTGCTAATAGTGCTTTTGGATTTACACCAACTCGACATGGTATAGAATCAGTTCAAACAAATATATCTACCGAGGGTCAAATTAGCGTGCCAATGATGCAATCAATGCCAACAAACCATTCTGTTAGTAGTTTTATACCAACTCGACATGGTGTCGAATATCAAGCATCACAATCTACTAAGAGTCAGTCTTCTGGTACTGGTTTTAAGCCTGCTCGGCACGGATTAGAATACAGAAATTAAGCAATTGGCACATTATTCATCTCGTAGGGTTGTCAGAGACAGATATTATAAAGCATTGTAAAACGTTTTCTAGCGGTGCGGTTACACACGGAGTGATGCAAATTATGACAAATACAACCCAGGAAGAAATTCGATTAGCATCTGCCAGAGATAACACGAAAAAATGGCGCAGGTGGGGGCCATATTTAAGCGAGCGTCAATGGGGAACGGTACGCGAAGACTACAGTTCCCAAGGTACAGCTTGGGACTATTTTACCCACGACCAAGCCCGCTCCCGTGCCTATCGCTGGGGTGAAGATGGTATTGCGGGAATTTCCGATAACCGCCAAAGGCTTTGTTTTGCAATTTCCCTGTGGAATGGGGAAGACGCAATTCTCAAAGAAAGAATCTTTGGTTTAACTGGTAGTGAAGGAAATCATGGGGAAGATGTTAAAGAATATTACTTTTATCTTGACAATACTCCCACACATTCCTATATGAAAGCGCTTTACAAATATCCACATAAAGCGTTTCCCTACTCTCAACTAGTAGCAGAAAATCAACGCAGAAGCCGTCAAGAGCCTGAATTTGAACTACTAGATACCGGGATATTTGATGAAAATCGTTACTTTGATGTATTTGTTGAATATGCCAAAAATACCCCCGAAGATATTCTGATTCAAATAAAAGTAATCAATCGAGGACAAGAAGCAAAAACGCTGCATCTTTTACCCACTCTTTGGTTTCGCAACACTTGGTCTTGGAATGGAGATGAAAATAAACCTATCATTAAGTTAGGTAATTCCATGAATGTGATTGAGGTTGACCATGTATCTTTAGGAAAGAGATGGATGTACTGCGAAGGAGAAACGGAGTTTTTATTTACAGACAACGAAACAAATACCGAAAAACTTTTTGGTGTTCTCAATACTTCTGCCTATGTGAAAGATGGAATTAATGATTATATTGTGCATGGTCGCAAAGAGGCTGTTAATCCAGATAAAATTGGTACAAAAGCTGCCGCTAATTATTTGTTAACTATTGCAGCAGCTGAGACAAAAATTGTCAGATTGCGTTTGAGTGATGCGGCAAATTTAGTATCACCTTTTGGCGAAGATTTCGATAATATATTCTCTACTCGCAAGCAAGAAGCTGATGAATTTTATCAACGCATTACTCCCTTCTATCTTCGCGAAGATATGCGAAACGTTCAGCGTCAAGCATTTGCAGGGATGCTGTGGAGTAAGCAATTTTATCACTACGATGTAGGGGATTGGTTAAAGGGTGATTCCGCTGCACCACCGCCACCAGCAGAACGAAAAAACGGCAGAAATCGCGACTGGTTTCACCTTAACAATGAAGATATTCTGTCTATGCCTGATAAGTGGGAATATCCGTGGTTTGCTGCTTGGGATTTGGCATTTCACTGTGTCCCATTGGCGATGATTGACCCTGATTTTGCTAAAAATCAGTTAGATACTTTAACGCGGGAATGGTACATGCATCCTAATGGGCAAATTCCCGCCTATGAGTGGGCATTTAGTGATGTTAATCCCCCCGTTCATGCTTGGGCAACTTGGCGTATTTATAAGATAGAAGAAAAAATATTTGGTAAGGCTGATAGACTATTTTTAGAGCGCGTTTTTCAGAAGCTTTTACTAAATTTTACTTGGTGGGTAAATCGTAAAGATACTGAAGGCAATAATGTCTTCCAAGGTGGATTTTTGGGCTTAGATAATATTGGTGTATTTGACCGTAGTGCAGCTTTACCTACAGGTGGACATATTGACCAATCTGATGGTACTAGCTGGATGGCTATGTATTGTTTGAATATGCTGACAATTGCTTTAGAATTAGCAAAATATAATCCTGTTTATGAAGATATTGCGACTAAATTCTTTGAGCATTTTCTCTATATTGCCGATGCGATGAATCATATTGGCTCAGGGGAAGATACTTTGTGGAATGAGTCGGATGGCTTTTTCTACGATGTATTGCATTTACCTGAAAGACAGATTTCCCTGAAAGTTCGGTCAATGGTGGGACTAATTCCTCTGTTTGCAGTGGAAACAATCGAGCCAGAAACATTAAAATTACTTCCTGGTTTTAAACAGCGATTGGAATGGTTTATTAAAAACCGTCCCAACTTACGGTATAATGTGGCTTGTATGGAAGCAACTGGTGTTGGCGCTAGAAGATTATTAGCAATTGTTTCCAAAAAGAAATTACAGCGCATTCTGCAAAAAATGCTGGATGAAACTGAGTTTTTGGGAGACTATGGTGTGAGAGCGCTTTCGAGATTTCATGCCAAACATCCCTATACTTTTAATATCAACGGTTCTCAGTTTCGGGTAAATTATGAACCTGCGGAATCAAGCATTGGTTTGTTTGGTGGTAATTCTAATTGGCGCGGGCCAGTTTGGTTTCCGGTGAATTTTCTCTTGATTGAGTCCCTGCAAAAGTTTCATCATTATCTAGGGGAGGACTTCAAGGTCGAATGTCCCACAGGTTCTGGTCAAATGATGACGCTGTGGGAAGTTGCAGCAGAATTATCCCAACGACTTATCAAAATTTTCCTGCAAAATTCTGACGCTCAACGTCCTGTTTATGGTGGAACGTCCAAGTTTCAAAATGACCCTCATTGGCGAGATTTGATTTTGTTTTATGAATACTTCCACGGTGATAATGGAGCGGGAATTGGTGCTAGTCACCAAACCGGATGGACGGGGTTAGCAGCTAAACTTATCCAGCAATTTGCTGAGTATATGTGATTGTCTTTTATTTCCCGGGGGTTAGGTCTGTGTGGTGTAACTACCTGATAGCTGCTGTAATTTAATTATAATTAAACTCTCAGCATTTTCTGGCTCTTGCGTACATAGCGTGCTAAGTTATTAATTAAAGTAGATAAATTTGCTTTAAAATTAAGGCTTACAGGCGTTCATGATTCAATTTTCAGCAATATGACCGAAAAGACAGAAAATAATGGCTATTATCGTATCTCAGCAAGGGTTTCAAGCTGATTTTTTAACAAATTCAGCACGCTAAGTACGGAAGAGCCAGTTAAAGTTAAAAGTAAAACTTTTTTTCTCAGTTTCAATATGATTTAATTTATTTACAAAAAAAGTTATGAGAGTATCTAAATAGGTATCTACTGCAAAAGAAGTACCATACTTTTATCATATAAAATCTGACTCGAATGCACATGGTACTGTGTCTCTAATTTCATGTAGTACTTTAGTCCTAATTACCTATTCCATAGATAGTACTAAAGGCTCTGGCTATCAGACTTGAATATAGATTTGATTAGATTCAATGTTCTAAGCTCAGATTTAAGATAAATATAATTAAACTCTCAGCATTTTCTCAGATTCTCATCAGAGTAAATTCAACTTGACTCTTCATACTAATAATTAAATAATTCTTAAGTTATTCCAACCCTGAAAATTTCACGAATCAAGCTAGTCAGCAAAATAGATAGTGGAGACAGGAGAAATTTTTTTGTCTTGTTTACTCCTAAATCTCAAAAATTAAATCCCAAGTAAATCACTTAAGCTTTTAGCAATATTTGCAGCAATATTTGCAGCAATATTCACCAGAAGAAATATAGACTATTAGTCCGGTATACTTACATGATTCAAATCAATTTTCTAGAAAAGGTTTAGGTAAATAAACATTCATTCATGCGAACATTATATTAGCCTCATTAATCGCTAATTAAATCTTATTTTGGTTCGGGGGTAACTTGAATTGTACAAGGCTTTATATTGCATTGCAATTCGTAAAGTTTATTGACGTGTTGCTCTTGCCAACTAAGAGGAATTTCTAATAAATCTCGTGTTCCCGTCATCCCTTGCCCAATAAATAATAGTAGGGCAACACAGTTGAGAATAATATGAACTGTCCGCCAGCGATTTTGTCTATCTTTGTAAATTTCTTGGACAATTGCCAGAGAAAAAATCATTAACATTGAGGCGGTGATACCATAATAATAGTGGGATACATACCACTCATCCCCTCGGCGAAATATCTCTGGCTGACAACCCAAGAGAATTAATCCCATCCCAGTCAAAGTAGCAAATATTGCTCTCCACTTACGTGTTTTTGCAACGTAAAGAAAGTAGAGCGAAGTGATAATCGCAATACAGATAGCGATGACAAAAGCAAATCGCAAAGGTTCTTGTGCAATTACTTGTTTTTCCAACATTTTTGAGAAAATAGAAAAAGCAAGGCCTAGTAATGAAATTCCGACTACAGCACCAGTCAGCCAACGTCCTAGTTGCACGTGTTCTTGTCCGACAACAGGAGGTATTTTACTTTTACCACCAGATAAACTTTGCAAGCGACGCTGGCGAGTTTGCCAAGCAAAATTAGTTACAATCCCAATTAAAGGAAAGACGAAAAATACTGCTATTGCTGGATGCAATAATAAGAAAAAGTCTTTGCTTCCCATAGATAATTTTTCCCAAACCAGTAGATACTCAAATGTTAAGAAGGCAGCTATGCTGGAGGTAGAGGACAGAAAGAATCGCCATAAATAAATAATGGTGATTTGATAACGACGCCTTCTTCTGTTTTCATAAATAAATTTAGGGGCATAAAGACCCTTGTGGCAGAGGGAAAATAGATTCTTTCCTTCTGCCATCAGCCCTCTGCCTTTTTTGGTGATTTTGTAGAGATGGAGTGTTTTTTTATCTCCATCTCTACACCTTTAAGAGATATTAAAACTACTACTTAACTTCTTCTGGTGAGAATTTTGCAACTTTACCTTTCTTCACTGCTACAACTACGTCAAAAGTTGAACAGTAGGAAAAGGTGACATTATTTTTCTTGTTGTAAAGATTAGTAACCATACCTGCGCCACCAGGTTGAATGCCTATTGGTTCCAAATCTCCAAAGAAAAAACGACGCATTGCATCCGCACTACCAAACTGTCCTTTATTTTTGGAAATCATTTCAATGTGCTGTTGGGGAGTCATACCCGTTACATCCTTCATTTCTTGAGCTGATACTCTAGTCAAATTAGGATTGAAAACTTTCGCTGGAACATCACAAACAGCAAAAATACTAGCCAAGGTCACGATTGTTAATACTGAATTCGGTTTCATCATTGTTTGCTCCTAAATATCAAAAATTGAATATCAAGTAGATTAATCAAACTTTTAGTAGTTCTTGCTGCAATATTCACCAGGAGAAATATAGGCTTAAAGGCTAGTAGGTTTACATGATTAGAATCAATTTTCTAGAAAAGGTTTAGGTAAGTAAACACTCATTAATATGAACATTTAGTTATATTAAGAAAGAGAACGAAATATTACTTTTCTTTTGATACGTGTGAGGATACCCTCGTTTTGCAATTGGGTGAGAGTACGCGATAATACTTCAGGACTGATACCAATATCGTTAGCAATCTCTTTCAAGGGTTGCTCTAAATTAAGAATTTTTTCGTTGGGAGGAGTCATGACACGCAGGTAATGGAGGACGCGCTCGCGAGCGGAACGAATCCCCCGCAATTCCAGTAGCAATTTTGTCTGGTGCAATCGTCGTGCTAATTGTTCTGTAAAAGTTCTAGACAAGTCAAAATCTTTCTCCAGAGAATTTAAAAATAACTGTTTGGGAAAAGAAATTACTCTCGTGGAGCTTTCAGCAATAGCAGTACAAAGGTATATTTCGCTAAACAGTGCTACTTCAGCAAAGTACTCACCAGGTTTGACTGAATAGTGATTGACAGTTTTACCAGCGTCTGTGTAGTGAATCAACTTTATACAGCCAGAATCAACCACAAAAATAGCTTTTGAAGGCTCGTTCTGAGAAAAAAGAATTTCGCCATCAGCTAAATCGTAATAATTAATAGCAGTTTTTAGCTCTGCTGATAATTGTTCTATTTTAAATTTATTCATAAATCCTTAAAACCTGTTTTATCGTTTCACGATGTGACAATACTCGGAAAGGTAATTTGTGAAAATTTCATAGCTCTTTTGTCCTTGTTTATGACTCTAAGGACAATGTAAGGCTTCTTCCCGGTAGTTAAATTAGTATAAGCTGAGAATTTGTTTAAAATTTGATATAGTAAGTGTTTGCATTATCAAGATTAAAGATTAACGCTAGGTAACTGAAGGCTCACAGTAGTACCTGTTCCTGATTCAGACTTAATCAATAACTCCCCACCATGAGCATTAACGATACGCTTAGTAATAGCAAGCCCCAAGCCCGTACCGCTAGATTTTGTCGAGAAAAACGGCAGGGTTAATTTTGATAAAATTTCTGGTGGAATCTGTTCGCCGCCATTATGAACATGAATACAAACTTTATCATTTAGCGAAATCTCTACTTCGCATTTAACAATATCCCCGACGAAAACCGCTTCACAAGCATTACGAAAAATATTAATAAAAACTTGCTTTAATTTATCCCTATCACCCAGAATTTTTACCATAGGCAATACTGGGATAAATTCAATTTTTCTATCAATTGCTTCTGGCATTTCGCGAATTGAGAGAAGTAACTCACTAATAAATTCATTTATATTCAATTGAGCTAGCTGCAACGCTTGGGGTTTAGCATAAAGCAAAATTTCACTGAGCAAACGTTGCAAACGGTTACCCTCATCAAGCGCTAAAGATAACCTTTCTTGCGCGGGTTCAGCCAAAATAGTCCTCTGAAAATACTTCAATCCCATCATAATTGTCGTCAGGGGATTTCTAATTTCATGGACAATTATCGCCGCAAATTCGCCAATTGCTGCAAGACGTTCCTGCTCTACAAGCTTAGCTTGTGCTGTTCGTAGTTCTGCTGTACGCTTTTCTACTTCAGCCTCTAAAATTTGATTAAATTTACACTGCTGCTGATAAAGATGGTAATGGTCAATTGCTGTTGCCGCACGTTCGGCAAACAATTCCACAATTTGCATTTCTTCTTTTGTAAACTGACGTGGCAACCGATGAAAAGAACAAATAGTACCAATTACTTCACCTTGAGCAGTTCGCAATGGTATCCCTAAATACGAGCGATAACCTTCCGGAGATTCGCCGTATTCTGAGTTTTTTTCTACATCTTCCACCGCTAACGAACAACCCAGTTGAATGACAGTGCCAGTGAGGCTGCCATGTAGCGAATAAACCTCTTCACTGTCACATTCCATATCAATACTGCTTGCTAGAACCCTTTCAAAGCCTTCCTGGCAAAGCGTTACCACAGACCAATCAACCGCTACTAGTTCGCTAACTCCAAAGGCTATGTCGTGTAAATAATTACTTAGCTCGCCCGTACGATAATTTAACGAGGACAGAAGCGCCATTGCTTGCAATTTAGACTGCAAATGTTCGTCTTGCAAGGACATTTCATCATTACTGGCTCTGCTCATGGATTCCTCACAAATGGGCGAACGCAAGCTAAGTTTACTCTTAGTTTTGTTACGAAGATTCTACTAGATAGAAACTATATTTGTATACATAAAATACTTGTAACTTTACATAACTAAATATTAGTTTATGTTTGTCAAACTTATAACAATACTGCGAAGGTTTTGGATATTTGTAGGTTGGGTTGAAGCTTTGGGAAACCCAACATTTCGGACGCTGGTTGGGTTGAGTGGAGCTACCCAACCTACGGGTTTTCGTATTTCCCAGCAAAACCTTCGCAGTATTGAGGTCTGTGTGGTGTAACTACCTGATAGCTGCTGTAATTTAATTATAATTAAATTCTCAGCATTTTCTCAGGTTTTTATCAGAGTAAATTAAACTTGACTCTTCATACTAATAATTAAATCAATCACAGAGCAAGTAAAAATAACTTAAGAGGTTTAAAGATTATGAAACGCTTAATTGCAACTGGTTTATCTGTAATGTTACTATTTGCTGCGAGCAATCCAGCCAACGCGCAAACCAGACATGGAAAAGAAATATCCGCAAACCAAACTGTACAAAATAACACTTCAAACAATACATCTCGAAATTTAACACCTTTCCATCTTGTGTTTTTAGGCTACCAAGGGTATTTAAAAAATCAAGGTATCCCTAGCTATGGAGCTTTGATTTCTGCACATCAACTCATGAATATTCATGGTAGAGACCTAGTAAAAGCAGGAATTGAAGCTCGTCTACTACCTGCTGATACATTAACAAATCAAGAATATGTACATGCAGTTGATACCCAACTGTTGGCATTTAATTCTGAAAGTTAAATTTGCTTTACGCATCACTGTTAATATCATCAGTGATGACCTCCACCTCCACCGAAAAAAGCTTCCTATCTAAGGTAAAACTACAAATTATGATTAGACCTGCTATATTAAATGATAAAAATGGAATGATAAATTTATTTTCTGCATTAAATCTATTTGATACTTACGAAATGGAATTTATGTCCGAATTAGTGGATAATTTCTTTAATGAATCTCTTGGTGAAGGACATTATTGGATAGTTAATGATGATAATGTTATAACCAGTTCAGCATACTATGCTCCTGAGTCCTTTGGTCAAAATGTATACAACTTGTATTTTATAGGTGTATTGCCAAACCATCAAGGCAATGGTATTGGCTCATCTATGATTAAATATGTCGAGAACCATCTCAAAGAGCTTGGAGAAAGATTATTGCTAGTTGAAACCTCTGGATTACCAAACTTTGAAAAAACTAGAGAGTTTTATTTGAAAAACAATTACGAAAAAGAAGCCACAATCCGTGAGTATTACAAGGAAGGAGATGATAAAATAATCTTTAGAAAAAAGCTATCTAGGGCATAGGCACACTTTTTAATAAAACTTCGCCAGGAAGTTGGAAATCATAAGGGTGACTCCTCAGAAGTAAACTGGTTAACCTTCTGTGGTTTCCACTCAGGTGGACCAAAAATGCTCCAGAAAAATTCTTTACGGTTTCTCGATTGCTGGACATAAGAGAGAATGCGGGAGTATTCCATGAAATTAAGCTTAATAAGGTTACAGGTATTAACTTTCTCTGTTAGCCCATAAATTACTTTCTCGGTTTCTGCTTGATAGGTGCCAAATAGCTTGTCCCAAATGATTAAAATTCCGCCGTAATTTTTGTCAATGTACTTTGGATTAGAACCGTGATGAACTCGGTGGTTAGAGGGTGTGTTCAAAATCTCTTCCAGAATTCCCAAACGACCAATTTTCTGATTGTGAATCCACACCTGATACAGTCCGACAATCGAGATTGCGATTAGAGTTTGCAGGGGGTGGAAACCAATCAACACCAGGGGAATGTAAAAAATCCATAAAATAAAGTCTTCGACCCATGCCAGCCTTAGAGCAACAGTCAGATTAAAATCTGTAGAACTATGATGAACGCTATGATAAGCCCAAAACAATCGAATTCGGTGTTCAGCACGATGATTCCAGTAATACAGAAAGTCAGCAATAAATATAGCTAGAACCATTGTCCACAAATTTATGGGTAACTGAATTGGACTAAGTGGAACAAACATTACTAATCCAATTAGTACAACAGCATTTGCCAAAGTATTACTCAGCAAATCGTGAATGACTCCAATACCAACGTTTACAAAGGTTTCTTTATAGCTACGCTTTTGGTTGAAGAAAAAGTCAAGGACAACTTCCGCTATCGTTACTCCTAACATCAAAGCTGCAAACTGCTCCAGATAGGCACTCAAACCGCTAACATTGGCCATCGCTTGTGACATGTAACTATTTAGTTGTTGATTTAGTGGTTGGATGTAATTGTTCATGATTTGCCTCTTAAAAAATTCTTTAATACCGAGCGCTCGATATATTTAAAACCAAAACAATACTAGAGGGAAATTATCAGCGTTTATTGTGTTGAGTGCTTCTCGAAATAGGCTGTCAACATTTTCATCAACAACTCTATTTGCTCTGTGAAAGACAGTATTCCATCCGTAGAAACCTGTTCTAGAAGGACGCCATTAATCAGCGTCCAAATGAACCGTGCCAACTTCGCATCAGAAAGTCCGAGCAGAGTCATCATAATCTGCTCGTAACGTTCATCCACTTGCTTAAACACGGGATTGTTGAGCACTTCTTCTAGCTCTGTGTGCTGATAAAAATCAGTCCAGATGACAGCTTGCTTCACAAAATAATCTTGATTTTCGATTAAGCAGGCTTCGAGTGCGGCTATTCTTTCCGTCAGTGTTTTAGCTTTTTTAGCCGCATCGCTTAGCATTCGGACATCTTGTTGACTAATCTCCTCCACCAATTGCTCAAACATGACTTTCTTGCTGGAAAAGTAATGATAGAGCGCTCCGGTAGAAACTCCTAATTCTTTAGAAAGCTGCCGCGTTGTGACATTGGCGTAGCCTTTTTCGGCAAACAGGTCGAAACACTTAGAGAGAAGCTCCTTGCGATATTGTTCAGAATCGATAATTTTAGGCATCGGCTATTTAATATCGAGCGCTCGCTCTAGTATAAGCTAAATAGAAAAGTTGTGTCAACTGGTGTTGTGGGAAAAGTATTATTTTTTAACTGTTGTCTCTCTCAATTTCCTTTTGTCAGTTTTCCGATTCTCTAAAATGCTTGACAACAAAGCCGACCTAATTTAAGTCGCTGGTATCATAAAACGTTTGCTGGTCAAGCATTAAGCTGACATAAGCCATAACAGCTTATCAGCGAGGATTGGTAGCAGAATATTCGCCAAAACACCAATGTAAATTGGTTGCATTCCAAATGGACATTACCAGTTCAACGTCAAACAGACGAAAGATGTAAAGATGCTCGCTATCTGAAGCTTTAACAAGGTAAACTTACTGTAAAAATGCTGCCTTCATCTAATTTAGACTGCACGCTTACAGTACCAAAATCTTAATGAAGAGAGGTCAATTTTTGAAAAAATTTTACTGAATCGGTTCACTTTGGTGTTTCCAAATTAAGTGTAGGACAAGTTTTATTCACAAAATCACATTGATAAACGTAGGGTTATTGCAACGAAGAGGAATTTTCAGCAAGTCTCCCGTTCCTTGTAACTCTAAAGATAATGTAAAGCTTCTTCCCAGTAGTTAAATGAGTTTAAGCTGATAATTTGTTTAAAACTTCCGATATTTTAAGTCCATAAATCCCTGAACTAAAGTGAGGGCTAAAAGCTATACTGCTCCCGGGTTAAAACTAAACCTAATACGGAACCTCTCTCCAAAGTCCAAATACCAGGGTGGTTTCATACCGTAAGAGAAAAATACTACCTAACCGTCATATCTAACACCTGGCGACCCGTTAAGTATACTCAAATACAGTCATATCATCTCCCTCATTAAATATTCCAGCTACTAGCTTTGTTTGCTTCCCCATCAAAAAGATTCAGCATCTGGTCGCACCAAGATACAATCGGGTCTTTAGCCTCTAAAAGCGGGAAAGAACTGATACAGCGAGACCATTGGAAGGCACTAAAAGTTACATAGTCAGCCCAAGCTGCCTCGGAACCTGCAAGAAATGACTGACGTTGCAAAGTGGCACGTAACGGTGCAAGGCTATTACGAAAAGAAAGGACATCATTGTTACGATTAGCACATACCTCCTCAAGTTTCATACCTAACCACTGTTCTCGCGTTTTGCGGAAGTAGTCTTTGTCAACCGGGTGCAAATGCGCGTAAATATCAGTCAAAGTCAATCTAAATATCCCTGGATGCAGAACTGTTTCCACCCAATCGGTAACAAATCTCGACAAAGCCTTACTGCTTTCCCCTCCAAACAATAATGGACGGTCTGTATAGGTTTCTTCTAAGTACTCAGCAATTGCCCAGGAATCGTAGATAACTGTCTCGCCATCAACAATAACAGGCACTTTCCCCTGACCGGAAAAAGCGATCGCCTCTTTTTCGGTAAAGCGCCAGGGTATGCTTTCAAACAATAACCCTTTGTGGAGTAGGGCAAAACGCACGCGCCAACAAAAGGGACTAAAACGGCGATTATCCTCAGCCCCTGCTAATTCGTAAAGTTTAATCATTGCATTGCTCACAACTTATATCAAGTATTATTACTATCGATGTCGATTATCGCAACCCCTTAGAAACAGTAGATGTAATTTCAATTCTCCGAGAACAGCAAATTAATCCTGCTGCTTAAACAGCATTGCATTGCAAGCAGTGTAATTGAAATTACATTTAACCTGAGAAATAAAACAGTTAGCTTTTAACTTCTATTCAATTTTTTCTCAGCAAAATCTCAGAATCGGGGCTGATACTAATCAACAACAGAGGAATTCAATTGTGCTGTCTACTAAGACCTCTCAATCTTAAGTTAAGGTTTTATCGGCATCAGCAGTGACTTAATTCTATTTATTGTAAATATATATGACAAATTGATTCTAATCATTTAAGTTGAAATAGCCAAGAAGATACACTTACCTCCGGTATTCTCAAGAACAGTTCATTCTGAATTCACTTTCTCTTACAGAGTAGCTATGACCACAACAGTAAATGATACATCCACTCTTCATTTAAGTAATTCTCCAAATATTAGTGAATTTAGTCCCGAACAAAATGTCAAACTTTATAATTTTCACCCCCCTGTAGATGACTTTCGTGCAGAAGTTATTCAAGGATTAAGCAAATCACAAAAAACAATTTCTCCCAAATTTCTCTACGATAAAAAAGGTGCAGAATTATTTGATGCTATCTGTAAGCTGGATGAATACTACATTACCCGTACAGAAATGGCAATTTTGCAAACATATGCACGGGAAATTGCTCAACTAATTGGGGACGGAGTACTAGTTGAATTTGGCAGTGGTAGCAGTCAGAAAGTAAGAATTATCCTTGATGCAAAACCTCGACTTAGAACATACATAGCGCTAGATATTTCTCATCAACATTTATACGAGTCTTGTACAAATTTAGTAGAGGATTATCCGCAACTGGAAGCAATCGCAATTTGTGCTGACTACACCCAACCTTTACAATTGCCAGATATTCCATCACTCCACAACAAATACAAAGTAGGTTTCTTCCCTGGTTCTTCTATCGGCAATCTGGAACCAAAAGCATCATTAAAATTCCTAAAAAACATTGCAAATTTACTACAGTGTAATGGCAGCTTTATAGTTGGCGTTGATTTGAAGAAGAGTAAGGAAATCCTCGAACCTGCCTACGACGATTCGGAAGGAGTCTCTGCTGCTTTTGCCCTGAACTTACTGACACGTATAAATCGAGAGCTAGGAGCTGATTTTGACCAAAAAAATTTTGCTTATCAGGCAGTTTATAATCCGATTGGACGTATTGAGATGTCATTAGTTAGTCTTAGAGAGCAAATAGTGCATATAGACGACACCAAATTTAAGTTTGAAAAGGGTGAAAAACTCTGTACAGAACATTCCTACAAGTACACAATTACAGAATTTCAAGCTTTAGCAGCACAGGCTGGTTTTAAACCTCAGTGCGTGTGGACTGACCCAGAGGAGCTTTTTAGTTTGCATTATTTAAAGGTGATTTAATCTCCACTTAAAAGGTTTCGCAATTGTTTTATTAAAGTAATCCCTCTCCCTATTACTAATGACCATAATCAGAAACCCAGGGATTAATCTGAAATTCTGCATTTAAAAAATCAATAAAACATTGAACTTTGGCTGGGATAAATCGAGTTCTTCTATATACAGCATAAATTGGTAGTGATGTAGGCTGATAATCTGGCAGAATTATTTTTAATTTATTGGTATTTATCACATCTCCAAATAACCAAATTGGCGAAACCGCAATTCCAATTCCAGATAAAACAGCTTCCCTCACGGCTGTAGAATTATCCGCTTGAAAGTTACCATACACCTGTACTTTAATTATTTCTTTCTGTCTTTGAAAATACCATTCATTGACCGTTGATAAACGCGTGTAAATAATACAATTATGATGGATTAAATCTTCTGGCGTTTGCGGCTCATCAGTTTGTTGAAAATAACTAGTTGCGCCGACTGTAACCCGACGAGTGATACCGATTCTTTGGCTAATTAAAGCTGCATCTTGAACATTACCAATTCTAATCGTTACATCTACACCTGCTTCAACCAAATCAATCAATTGGTCGCTCATAGTTAAATCTATTTTTATCTCTGGGTATCGCATTAAAAAACTTTTCATTAACGGGATAATCACAAAATGCCCGAAGGATACTGGACAATTAACCCGCAACAAACCACTCGGTTTAACCCTTTTGCCGACACTTGCTTCAGCTGCTTTTACTGCTTCCATCACCTGACAACAATGCTCGTAAAATCTCTCTCCCTCATCGGTTAAACGCAAACTACGAGTCGAACGCACTAATAACTGTATATCTAGATATTCTTCTAACGCTGCAATTTGCTTGCTAATGGTGGGTTGCGTCGTTTCCATCTCCCGCGCAACTGCCGAGAAACTTCCTGTTTCTACTACACGTACAAAGCTTTTCATGCATTCGATTTTATCCATGATTCCTCGATTGATTCCTAACGGGAGTGAAAAAATTTGTATATAGATTCATTCCAAATAAGCATAAATTATATTCCAATCTACCTGCTTCTCAAATCTAGAGTAATAAATCATGATGAATATATCGAAGCGGAAAGAACACAAAAACACCGCACAACAAGCAAATCAAGTAAATTAGCAAGGAGAATTTTATGAAAATTAATACAACTGTAGCTTTAGTAACTGGTGCAAATCGCGGAATCGGTAAAGCATTTGTTGAAGCATTACATCAAGCAGGTGCAAAACGCATTTATGCAGCCGCGCGCAATCTAGAATCATTGCAAGATGTAGTTGCGCTCGCTCCTGAAAAAATTATTCCCATCGCGTTAGATGTTACCAATCCCGGCCAAATCGCCCAAGTCGCGAAGCAAACCCCAGATGTCAATTTACTCATCAACAATGCGGGTGTTTTAGGCACTGGTGGATTTTTCGCCGAAAATACCCTAGAAACAGCCCAATGGGAAATGTCCACAAATTATTTTGGCACATTGTACATGATTCGGACTTTTGCCCCAATTCTCAAGCATAACGAAGGGGGTACAATTATCAACTTGCTTTCGATTGCTTCGATTGTGAATGTACCTGTATTTGCATCTTACAGTGCTTCCAAAGCAGCATTACATTCGCTGACCCAAGGTACGCGTGCGGAACTCGCGCAACAAGGAACCTTAGTTGTAGGAGTGTTCCCTGGTCCCGTAGATACAGCAATGTCAGATGGTGTACCTTTAGACAAAGTTCCACCTAGCCAAATTGCTCAAGCAGCATTGCAAGCAGTGGAACAAGGTATCGAAGATGTCTATCCTGACCCTGTATCGCAACAGTTTTTTGCAGGTATCAGTCAAGACCCAAAAGCAGTAGAAAAACAATTTGCAGGCATGTTACCACAGTAATTTTTCCAGAAACGTTATCCCCGTAGAGATGTTACACATAACGTCTCTACCAAAATAGCAACCTATGGCAATTAATTAGGAGAAAATCATGAATTTACAAACCGCTCTTGATACATTCCGTGCTGAATTTCTCAATAAAATTTCTGCCGACAAAGCCGCAATTATGCAGCGTGCTACCGATGTATTAGCGGAAGAGTTTATCGTCAGAAAGGCTTTAAGTGTCGGAGATATTGCAGCAGATTTTACGTTAATAAATGCCATTGGCAAACCAATTAATCTTACAGAAAAACTCGCAAAAGGACCAGTCATTCTTACATTCTATCGAGGTGGTTGGTGTCCTTATTGTAATTTGGAATTACGTGCCTATCAACAATTACTACCGCAAATTAAACTCTTAGGAGCTTCCCTAATCGCAGTTTCTCCTCAAACTCCGGATGCATCTTTAAGTACAGCCGAAAAAAACAGCTTAGGATTTGATGTGTTGAGCGATATTGGCTCAACAGTTGCCCAAGCATATGGAATTGCTTTTACATTACCTGATGAATTAAAGCGACTTTATACCGAATCAGGACATGCTTTACCCGATATTAATGGTACAGATGATTGGGCTTTACCAATACCAGCAACTTTTGTCATCAATCAATATCAACAAGTTATTTTGGCACACATTGATGTGGATTATCGTAACCGATTAGAACCACAAGAGGCAATTTCAATTCTGTAACAATAGCCACAATTAAGCTTTATGTCTTATAGATTCTAACTTCTCCTCAATTTGTTCTCAGCTAAATCGAGCGCGAGGTCATATATATTGTAAATATATATGACAAATTGATTCTAATCATTTAAGTTCAAATAGCTAAGAAGATACACTGACCTCTGGTATTCTCAAAAACTGTTCATTCTGAATTCACTTTCTCTTACAGAGTAGCTATGTGTATTGCCAAACCATCAAGGCAATGGTATTGGCTCGTCTATGATTAAATATGTCGAGAACCATCTCAAAGAGCTTGGAGAAAGATTATTGCTAGTTGAAACCTCTGGATTACCAAACTTTGAAAAAACTAGAGAGTTTTATTTGAAAAACAATTACGAAAAAGAAGCCACAATCCGTGAGTATTACAAGGAAGGAGATGATAAAATAATCTTTAGAAAAAAGCTATCTAGGGCATAGGTACACTTTTTAATAAAATCTCAGCATTTTCTCGAATTCGCGCTCATCTACACGACACTCAAGAAAGTATATCCCTCAACTCAGCCCAGAGATTGTTGAGAGATTAAACTTTAGTAATTTTTATCACATAAGATAATTATTAGTAAGGCAGATAGCCGCGCATCTTATCTTTATGCCTTCGTAAGGTACTGAGAGCTTTTTTTTCTAGCTGTCGAACCCGCTCGCGGCTAATCCCCATACGTAGACCAACTATTGCTAAAGATAGTTCGTTTCCATCAACTAAACCAAAGCGTAAGGTCAAAATTTCCCTTTGCTGAGGAGTTAGCTTGAGTAACAATTTATCAATGTCTTGGCGTAGAAATTCTTGGTCTGCATCAAATTCATTCTTGAGTCCTTCATCTTTTAATACATCTTGTAATTCAGTGTCTTTTTCCGAGCCAATTCGCATATCTAAAGATACAGGTTGACGAGCCAATAGTAAACATTCTTGAATTTGTTTGGCGTCTAAAGATAATGCGTGAGCTATTTCTGTTATATTTGGAGTACGACCTGATTTTTGAGATAATTCTCGCTGAACGTGCTTAATTTTATTTAATATCTGTGTTATGTGAATCGGTAAACGAATGGTGCGTCCTTGTTGAGCGATTGCTCTTGTGATACCCTGACGAATCCACCAATAAGCATAGGTAGAAAACTTATACCCGCGAGTTGGATCGAATTTTTCGACCCCGCGTTCTAATCCTAGCGCTCCTTCCTGAATTAAATCTAAAAATTCCATATTCCGTTTTTGGTATTTCTTAGCAATAGAAACTACTAATCGTAAATTAGCTTGAATCATTGCCTGCTTGGCAATACGTCCTCGGCTTAGCTGTTCTAAAAGTGCTTCTTGACTCAACTGCATTCTATCGCACCATTCTGGAATCGTAGGCTCATGATTTAATTCCAGTTCTAATTTTTCCTTCGCTTCAAGCAAAACCATCATCTGCTGAACTTGTTTAGCATAAAAAACTTCTTGCTCAATCGTCAATAATGGTGTACGTCCAATCTCATGAAGATAAGTTCCAACCATATCACTTGAATATTGATATTTTTCTTTTTGATTGCTGGCTGCATTAATTTTGATATTTGAATTATTCATGCTTAAATTAGCCTCCTAGAGATAAATGTAGATACTCAAATTGTGATTTTGCAAAGATGGAGTACTTTTGTATATCCCCATCTCTACACCTTCAAAAGATATTAAAACTACTACTTAACTTCTTCTGCTGGAAATTTATCAACTCTATTTTCCTTCACTGCTACTACTACGTCATAAGTTGAACAGTAGGAAAATGTGACATTATTTTTCTTGTTGTAAAGATTAACAACCATACCAGCACCACCAGGTTGAATACTTATTGGTTCTAAATCTCCAAAGAAAAAACGACGCATTGCATCCGCACTACCAAACTGTCCTTTATTCTTGGAAATCATTTGAATGTGCTGTTGGGGAGTCATACCCGTTATATCGTTCATAGCTTGAGCTAAGGTTGGCTCCTGGCTAGATTTGGCTTGAGTGGAAGAGTCTGGGGACTGAGAGTATTTTAGCTCAGGGGCACATGCCTGTAAGCCAAGAGAACTGACAAATATCAAACCAATTAAAGCCGCATTTGAGGCAAAAGCATTGAGTTTCATCGGGTTGAATCCTCTACAATTAAGTGAGTGAATGTTAACAGCGGAAATAACGGAGACAGGAGGAAATTTTTTGTGTATTGCTTACTCCTAAATCTCAAAAATTATCCCAAGTAAATGACTTAAGCTTTTAGCAATACTTGCCGCAATATTCACGAGAAAAAATATAGGCTAATAGGCTGGTATAATTAAATGATTAAAATCAATTTTCTATAAAGGTTTAGGTAAATAAATATTCATTCATACAAATATGTAGTTATATTAAAATTCCTAACGGAATATTATTTTTTTATACATATGAAAATACCCTCGTTTTGTAACCGGACGAGAGTACGCGATAATGCTTCAGGACTGATGCCGATATCGTTATCAATCTCTTTTAAGAGTTGCTCTAAATTAAAAATTTTTTCGTTGGGAGGAGTCAGGAAACGCAGGTAATGGAGAACGCGAGTGCGAACCGAACGAAATTTAAGATAATTATAATTAAACTCTCAGCAACCGAAAAGTTGGGTTTCCGTCCCGTCCTCAACCAAACCTACAAAAATCCAAAACCTACGCAGTATTGATATAGGACTTACACAACAGTTACGGAAAATTGCTAATCTCAGCTACCTGACGTACAACTTTATTTAAATCATTCCTTAGGACAGTTTTATTGCTGAATGGGCAAAGATAAAATTACATCATCATCCTAAGGAGAGAATTATGGCATCAGGAATCATGGTCGAGGGCAAATGGACGACCAATTGCAATGAGCGAGATGTAAGTGGTAAGTTTCATGAAACACCAACAACGTTTCGTAATCGCGTGACCGCGGATGGAACTAGTGGGTTTAAGGCAGAGGCTGGACGCTATCACCTTTACTGGTATTAATGTTACTATTGTTTTCTCCACATGCTTCACTCATTGTTTTTCAAACCTTGCTCAAATTCGTCAATACACTGAACTAAATCTGTAATTAAAACACATTGTTGCAACAATGAGATGTTTAAATCTGGTAATAACTCACTTTTAGGAATACCTTCATACCCATGTGTATCTATAAAGCGTGATGGTGTTTCTTCCCTTAAATGATATAAGCTAAATCCATTCATTTTCCACATCCAAACTTCAGTTACCCCTAAACGTCGATACGTCTCTAGCTTGTCAACATTACCGCTTGTTATATTTATTTCTATAACCAGGTCTGGGATGCTTTTTTCTTCTCCTATGCAGTAACATTCGTCTGGTTCGGCGCCAGCTTTTTTGGCTTTATTTTTAAAAGTAGAACTTCCCATAGGTATACAATGAATGCGCTTGCTGTAAAAGAAACGCTCCAGTAACATACCTGTATTTGATTTGACTTTTTCATGTCTAATTGACGGCGACACAATTTCTAATACCCCATCCAAGTAAGTAACACGGTAATGTGAGTTGCCTTCCAGTTTAGCTAGCAGCGCTTCATAACTTTCCCAACTCACACCACTAGTAATAAACCTTTCCTCTGGGTCGTCTGCATAGCTTATTTCTGACCCCGAGATGATTTCTTTAAGGCTACTGACCATAATATTTTCCTTATTTTATATCATTTGATGCTATTACTTATTATGATTTCCCCCCGACGGATTTGACAAATTCAATTATTGGAGTTACGCTGAGGTCGTTTTTTTTAGTCTGATGGTTATCGATATTCTTTTACTGCGGTTAACCCCGAATTACTACAAAAAATAGCTAGCTAATAAAATGAGAGCATAATAACACAGGAGCCATAGGTCTAACAGTGCCTAACAAGTTGCTCCAATAACACTAAAAGGTGTCGTTAATGTTCAACAGCAATTCTAAAGTATTTTTATTTTTTGACTTATATTAAGAAGTGTAAAGTTATGCATAAAAGCATAAGTTACCCCCAATAAATCCTCAGAAAGTCGCAGTGGAGTATACAAAACCTCCACATAACCCTGGCAATAGTAAATTTACTAGTGAGGAGAAATATTTATGGTTGACCGTCCTGGAGTACCGAATATTGATGGTAGCAACTACAGCGACAACGACTCTTTTGATTTTGCTGATTTCTGGAGTCCCTGGCACTCAAAAATAAGAGGGACTGTAAATGATGATGATACAGCAGTTAGCAGGTAAATGAGGTACATAAGTTTAATGTCAAACTCTTGTGGGGTGGGCATCCTTGCCCGCCCGCTTGTATTTCACTAACTTGAAATTTGCTGTATCTTTGCTAGAGGTGGAAATGATGTAGTCGAAGGTGGTAATGGCAATAGACATCTCCGGAAATTATTTATAGACCGCAAATTTACACGCAGACCTAACCCCCCACAGACCGAGGAGGGAAGGGAGTTAGGTCTGTGTAGTCTAATTACCTGAAAACAGCTGTAAATAACAACACACCTAGGATTAACGAAAAAAATCACTTCTAAGAAACAAAATCTTACTATTTACTGTCGTTTCTGACAAGAGGACAAGGGGATAACCTCACCGCAAAAGCTGGTAGTTAGCCATACCCTTACGGATAACCTCTTTCAAACTAACTTCCGGTAAATTAGGTTTATATAATATGCGAGTTTCTTCTGCAGCAATTGGCACTTTTGCCACTTTCGTCGCTGGCAATTTAAGCCAGCAAGCGATAGCCGTCCCCACCATCGAACCCACATCACCACCGAAAGCCGATAACGTGGTAGTTCCAGTTGCAGAAGAAACATATGTACCACAGCCAGAGGCAATTCCCACCCCAGAAACAGTAGTAATTCCCCAATTCTCCCAAAATACCCAAAATAGAGAAAATACTCAAGATATAGAAAAAGCGCAAAATACCACTAGAAACTACTCAGTGGAATTCACAGCCTCAGAAAAAAAACCAGAAAAAAAACCACAAAATAGCAAAACAACAAAAAAACAACAAACAAACAACTCCCCCATAGTCATCTCTCCCTCATCTCCCCCATCTCCCTCATCCCCCCCTCCCCCCCTCTCCCCCTCCCCCTCTTCCTCCTCCCCCACTCCCAACTCCCAACTCCCCACTCCCCAAGACCTAGTAGTCACCGCAACAGATGTAAAAATAGTCGGTGCTAGCGAAGAATTGCTGAAAATAATTCGCGAAACTATAAAAACCCAAGCAGGGGGAGATACAAGTCAAGAACAGTTGCAGCAAGATAGAGCAGCTATTTTGCAGACGGGTTTATTTACCAACGTGAGTGTTAATAGTTCCACCACTCCTGCTGGTTTAAGCATAGTCTTTCAAGTACAACCAATAGTCGTACGCTCTCTAAACCTTTCCGGAGCCAAAGTACTCACATACCAAGAAGCCTTAAAGCATTTTCAGCCACTGATTGGTAAACCAGTCAGTCCCAACGAAATGCGACAAGCCGTACAAAAAATCAATAAGTGGTATCGTGACAACGGTTACAATGTTGCCCGAGTCTTATCAATTCAACCCACTCCTCAAGGTATTCTCAGTTTGAATCTAGCGGAAGGGGTAGTGAAGAATATCAAATTCCGCTTTCTGAACGCAGAAGGGAACGCAGTTGATAGTAAAGGTAAACCCATTATAGGAAGAACGAAAACTGATTTTATCCGTACTCTGCTCAAGCTAAAACCCGGTGATGTACTAAAAGAAGATTTGGTACAACGGGACTTACGAGCTTTGTATGCGACTGGTTTGTTTGAAATAGCCACCATTGATTTAGAAGGTGATGCTAATAAAACTGACGTTATTTATGAACTTAAAGAAATAGGAGCGCGTTCTTTAAACTTTGGTGGTAATTACAGCGGTGACCAAGGTTTAATGGGTACTTTGAATTATCGCGACCAAAATTTTGGTGGAGTGAATGATACTGTCGGTGTAGATTTACAGCTTAGTACTCGCGATATTGGTTTCAATGCTAAATACAGCAGTCCCTACCGAGCTAGTAATCCAGACCGTGTTGGTTATAGTGTTAATGCTTTCCGTAATCGTGGACTTTCAGAAACTTTTAGTGATGAAATTAAATTAGCTAATGGTGATAAAGTCCGTGAAGCTAAGTATGGTGCTTCCGTCAGTTTACAACGACCCATTGATGATTGGGATGCTGCTTTGGGACTTAACTATACCCGCACATCGATTCGTGACCGTGAAGGTAATATTTTCCCGAATGATGCAAACGGCAATCCTCTAAGTTTTAGCGGTACAGGTATTGATGACTTAATTACGGTTTCTTTGAATGCTACTAAAGACCGTCGCAATAATCCCTTTAACCCTACAAAAGGCTCAATTATTAGCTTGAGTACAGAACAATCTGTTCCTTTGGGTCTTTCTAATATTTCTATGACTCGATTTAGAGCAAATTACAGCCAATTTACACCAGTTAGTTTATTTAATAGCAAACAACCACAAGTTTTAGCATTTAATGTCCAAGCTGGAACAGTTTTAGGAGATTTACCACCTTACGAAAGTTTTAATGTGGGAGGTACTAACTCTGTTCGCGGTTATAATTCATCTGCTGTGGCTAGCGGTCGTAGCTTTGTTGCTGCATCGGCTGAATATCGCTTCCCTGTCATACAATCTTTGGGAGGAGTTGTGTTTGCTGACTTTGCTTCTGATTTAGGTTCTGGTGATACTGTATTAGGCAATCCCGGAGGAGCACGGAATAAACCAGGTACTGGTTTTGGTTACGGGTTAGGGGTAAGATTTGACTCTCCTCTGGGTGTCCTGAGAGCGGACTATGGTATTAGCGACCAGGGAGAAAGTAAGGTACATTTTGCTATCGGCCAGCGATTTTAGCTAAATTCAGACCTAACCCCCCTACCCTATGAGGGAAGGGGGGAATAAGATTTAGTAGCGAAATATAAGAAATATTAATGGGTTTAATTATACCTGCCTGATGTGACACTTTAAATTTGTAGTATACAGTGACGCAGCAATATTGAATCTCTACTGTATGATGGATAAGAAAAAACTTTTATTATTATTTGGAGGTTTTACCTTATAAGGTTTAAAATTATCGGATTCTATCGCTTTCACAACAATCAGCATTTAATACCCAAATTCAGCACATGCTGCTTTAGCGGCAACTTCGCCAACGGAACTCAGAATAAATTATGTTAGCTGGTACAACCTTGCAGGGTGGTAAATATACCCTAAACCAGGAAATAGGGCACGGTGGCTTTGGTATTACATTCAAGGCTACACATCATTACTTAAATCAGGTAGTGGTGGTAAAGACCCTAAACCATCGACTGCAGCAACATCCTGATTTCGCTAAGTTTGAGCGCCAATTTCAGGATGAAGCCAGAAGATTGGCTACATGCCTCCATCCAAACATAGTCCGCATCAGTGATTTTTTTGTTGAAGATGGACTTCCTTACATGGTGATGGAATATATCCCTGGTGAAACCTTGGGAGAAGCCTATGTCCTGCCAGGAATACCTTTACCTGAAGCGATCGCAATTCATTATATCCGGCAAATTGGTGCAGCGTTGGAAGTTGTACATAAAAATGGTTTGCTGCACCGCGATGTTAAGCCTGATAATATTATTCTCCGTAAAAACACACAAGAAGTCGTACTAATTGATTTTGGTATTGCAAGAGAGTTTAGCTCTGGAGTTCGGCAAACACATACGGGAATGGTATCGGAAGGCTATTCTCCGATTGAACAATATATGTCACAAGCAACACGTAGTCCAGCGACTGACGTGTATAGTTTAGCCGCGACGCTATATGCTTTGCTGACAGGACAAGTACCAATGCCAGCATTATTGCGGGACAGAGAGAAAATGCCATCCCCTCGCGAGTTGCAACCTCATTTAAGTGCGGCAGCCAATCAAGCGATAATGCGAGGTATGGCAGTCGAAGCGCGGTTCCGTCCCCAAACTGTAGTTGATTGGCTGAGAATATTGCCGGAAAATGGTGTAGTGATGGCGACAAAGCCAGTAGCTACACAAACAGTACCTACAATTGATTTATCTTCTCAACAAAATCCAGCCAAGGTAAAACCATCAAATAAAGTCCCAAGCAAAAACATCTTCATCAGCAACAACGCCAAAAACACCAACACTGTCAATCCCAACAATCCCAGCAACCCCAGCAACCCCAAAAGTCCATCCGCACCTGGGGTGATGACAAAGGTAGCGAAAAAAATTTGGTCATCAAGGCTTTATATGGGTGTGGGTGTTGCGGTATTAGCTACGGGATTGGGTAGTTTGGCCGGGATACATTTAAATAAATCTCAACAAAACGCAGCCCAACCACCAGTACCCGTACAACAACCTGCGGCTCAAAATTCAGATGACGTAAAAGTTATTAATATTGGGCCTTCTCCGGAAGCGACACCAACCAATAGTAGTGGGACAAATTCCACAAGTACCCCAAATAGCAACAGTTCTGAAACTAATAGCTCAGACACTAATAGCACACCAAGTCGTACACGCCGTTCGCGGGCAAATTATCAACCAGCTTCTACAGAGCAACCAGTGCGACGTAGACGCATTAGACGTCGGGTTGATGATGACACAACGACAACAACGACCCCAAGACGGAATCGAACAGTAACACCGGATACACCGGATACATCAAATTCCTCTGATTCGTCGGACTCGTCAGGTAATAATTCCAGAAGAGGCTCTACTGGAGAAAACCCAAGTCGTAGAAGAACTGAGCCACAACAAGAAGCACCAGCAGCTCGCAGCACTCCTCAAGGTTCACCCTCTCTGTTGGAAACCTTGCGTAAAGAGCGTTTAAATAGACAAAGGCAAAATTCAACTTCGGGAAATAAAACTCCTTCCCGTAGAAGCGGTGATTCTTCTCCTGGGGTTGTTGTACCTGTTGCACCAGCTTCTGAGTCCAGGAAGTCTGACCCACCTGCTTTGGTAGTACCCACTCAGGAAAGACAGAATAATTCCTCCAGTTCTTCCTCGGAGGGTGAGGGTTCTTCGGCTGAGAATAATTAATAAATTTTGAGTTTTAAATAATGTAGAGACGTTACATGTAACGTCTTTTTTTTATTTTAATAATACATTTTTGTTGTTATTCTTCTTGATTTAACTTAAATTGCTTAAACAAAACAGTATTTCTATATTCTTCAAATCCCGACTGACGATAGAATTTGTAGGCTGTGTGATTTTCTTGAGTTGTTTCTAAAGCAAAAGCAACAACCTTATTTTTAAATTCATTTTCCAAAAACTGGAAAAATTCTCTAGCAATTCCTTGACGCCTATATTCTTTTTTAATAAATAGTTCATCAATATTGAGAATCTCGCCACCATACTCATTACTCCAAAAGTAAATTAAAATAGCATAACCGGTAATATCGTCCTGATTTTCAAAAATATAAATACATCCCCGATTTTGTGATTCCGTAAGTTTTTTTACAGTATTAGCTATTTTAGCTGCTGACATAGGTTCACCTTTCATATCATCGTAAAGCCCGAATATCATCGCTTCGAGTACGGGGTAATCGGAAGATGTATATAAGCGAAAATAATTTTTCATACGATTAAAATTTACTCAAAGCCAATTATATCATCGGTGCAGTACCCAACACTCGACTTGCCAGTAAATTTACACATTTAAAATGCTTCCATGTTACATTCCTTTAAATCCAATTTTATTTTCAACTTCTTGAATTTCCCCAGTAGAATTAACCTGAGAATTTTTATCCTGACGTGATTGTTTACGCCAAATACCTACTTGACTTATAAAAACCCCAATTAAAATCATAGAACCACCAATATATTGCGCTAGTGTCGGGGCTTCTCCTAAAATTAAATAAGCTGTTACAATGCCTGCAATGGGCGTAAAAGACCCAACTAATGAAGCTTGGGATACAGTAGATGCTCTTAGTCCAGTCAGCCAAAAAGATTGACCGACCACAACAATTACAGGCCCATAAATTAACATCCACTTCCACAAAAAAGGTGAGAAGGCATCCATAAAGTGATGGGAACCATACAGAACTATAGCAAGTACAAAAAATATTACTGTCCCTATAGATGTACGAAAAATACTATAAAGTCCCAGAGGAATCTGAGAAAGCTTTGCTTTCACAATAATTGCAGAAATAGCCGAAGCAACAGCAGCAACAGCAGTCAAAATCTCTCCTTTCCCCACCATAAAACCCATGACCATCATCTCTTGAAGACTTGGTTGCAAGAAAATAGTCAGAATTACCCCAATAAATGAAACAAACGCACCCAAAACTTCCCAAAAATTGACTTGTTCTCCTAATAACCAAACACACAAAGCTAGAAATAAGGGAGGTTCCAATCTTCCAACTAAAACAACATTGTTTACCATTGTTAGGTCGAGTGCCTGAAAAACAAAAGCAGGGGCTATCCCACCAGCAAGAATCGCTGCAATTGTCATGTAAAACCAGCGATTTCGAGAAAGTTGCCTTAATCTAGAAATTTTACATTGTTCACGGTAAACAATTATTAATACCAACAAAGCGCAGATATTACCAACAAATAAAACATTACACAACGAAACAGGGTTGCGGCCTGCGACAAAATTGTTTGCACCAATTTCTGTAAGCTTTCGCGTTACTGAGTTGGAAGCTCCAAAAATCAGAATCGCTAGCCACAAATAAACTTGACCTGGAATTTTACGCGAGACCTGATGTAATCTGTTCATTAAGCCTAGGGGAAGGAGGTTCTGGATAAAACCTAATATATTATTTTAATCCTTCGCAGAAAAAACACATTTTAATACAATAGGTTAATATCGATTAATGCGGTGACTACCTACATAATTTTACGTACTTATACTTATTTGTTACGGTTTAGCCCAATAATTTTATGCGAATACTACATATTTTAAACGACATCCGAGAACTTGGTAACGGAATCGTCAATGTTGCCATTGATTTAGCGTGTCTGGCAGCAAAGGCTGGTCATGAGGTAGCTGTCGTGTCTGCTGGAGGGGAGTACGAAAAATTACTATCTATATATGGAGTAAAACACTACCAATTAAATCAAGATAGAAAACCCCTAAATATTTTAAAAGCGGCTGTAGGTTATCAAATTATTGTTAAAGATTTTCAGCCAGATATTGTACATGCTCACATGATGACAGGGTTAGTTTTAGCCCGAATTCTCAGAGGTGGATTTAAATACGCTTTAGTTTCCACAGTACACAACGAGTTTCAACGTTCCAGTATCCTAATGGGTTTTGCAGAACGGGTGATAGCTGTAAGTCAATCGGTTGCAGAGTCTATGGCACAACGTGGTGTCCCAAAAAGCAAGTTACGGGTAATATGTAACGGAACCTTGGGTAGTCCCCGTAATCGTACTTTATCAGAGTATCCACCTTTAGCTTTACAGCATCCAGCGATTGTAACGGTAGCTGGAATGTATACCCGTAAAGGAATTGCAGAATTAATCTCCGCTTTTGAACAAATCGCTTCAGATTTTCCCCAAGCACATCTATATATAGTTGGTGGTGGTCCCGATAGAAAAAGTTTTGAGGAACAAGCTAAGGCAACTCTTTTTGGGGAACGGATTCATTTTGAAGGTTTTCAATCAGAACCGCAACGTTATTTACTTTCAAGTGAGATATTTGTCTTAGCTTCTCATAAAGACCCTTGTCCTCTGGTAATTTCTGAAGCTCGCGAAGCTGGTTGCGCTATTATTGGTAGCGATGTGGATGGTATTCCCGAAGCATTAGATAATGGGGAAGCTGGTATCTTAGTTCCCGCAAAAAATAGTAATGCTTTGGCAAAGGTATTAGGAGAATTGCTGAGAGACTCTAATGCTTTAAATATTTGGAAGCGAAAGGCAAGTCAAAATCTGGATAGATTGAGTGCTACTCGTGTGAGTCAAGAAACTTTGGCTTTGTATGGTGAACTGCTTGACTCATATCCTATATCTAGCCGTGCTCCCTCTGGTGCAACCTCAGCATAATAGGCGTAAAAATTTATCAAAGTCCCCACCCTTTCATGGGTGAGGGAAACTAACAGGAAATAGGTTTTAAATAAGTTGTTAAATATCCAATCAACACGATTATCACAGCGATAAAACTTTATTTTCTTGTTCCCCTTCCCTTGCAGGGAAGGGGTTAGGTTCCAATACTGCTCGGTTAACGAATGTAGAGACGTTACATGTAACGTCTCTACAAGGGTTTCAGGCTTCACAATTGTCTTAACCGAGCAGTATTGGGTTAGGTTATTTATTCCTCTAAGGCAAGGAAACAGAAGCATCAACTTTGTAACTATTAAGAATTTGATTCAATTTTGCCTTTAATCTATCAAATTCATTTCGAGGTATAGCATCAGTTATCATAAAAACTTTATTACCTTGCTGGGAAATAAAGCTATTGCCAACGACTGGAATTGATGAGTTATTTTGAGTCTGGACATAACTCCAAGAAACCCTAACAAAATTCCCTGTTGATACAGGTTCATCAGCGCTAAAACTTGATAGCGAACCAAAAACTTTTTTAACCGTTTGTGACAATATATCTCGCAACCGTGTTTGTGTGAGCTTTTCTTCCCGTGCAAACATATCCACTTGAATAAAGCCATTCTCGTCTTTATCTTGCCATTGTACACTGACAAGACCTGACTTACTGTTCTCACGAACTTTCCATCCAGAAGGGATATCGATGGAAAATACACCACTACTGTGAGTGTAAGTTTCCAAATCGCCAATTTCTACTCGTGGATTTACGCTATTTGTAGTTATAGGACTGGGAGAAGTTGTAGGTTCCGGTGTTGTTGTAGAAGTAGTAGGGGTCTGTGTAGTCTGAACTGGCCTGGATGGAGTTGGATTAGAAGTATTAGTATCAGAAGTATTAGAGCCGCTCAAAAATGCCGAATAAAATCCACTGGAAAAAGTAAACACGAAAGGAGCAAGACATAAACCAGCGATTGTCCAAGCTCTTTGGTGGTCTTTAAATGCTTGGATACTCTTCCATTGACGACTTCTCCAAGCCCAAGTGTTACCTTTAGCACCCAAAACTATCCCCATTGCTAACCCAACAAATGGAATCAAAGATATTAAACCAATCCAAACTTGATTAGGAAAACTCCAAAAAGGTGACAGTAAAAATGCTCCCCAGTTCCAGCCTTGAATTTCTGGAGGTACTGGAACACTAGTATTAAATGTACCTCCTCCTCCCAACATATTTTGGGAAGCATAATATTGATTATAAGGCTGAGCTTGATTACCTGACCCCGGATAATTTGGCTGATTATTATGCTGATAATTATTTTGATTACCGATTGGGGGAGGATTTGGCAATGGTTGATTTGGCTGATAATTATTTTGATTGCCAGCTAAGGGGATAACTGTTGGTGGTGTAACATTTCCACCAGAATTGTATGCCACTTGCGGGTTATTAGCTGTTGGATTAGCACCTGGAACATTACCTGCGTTGACCCCAGCGTAAACCTGATTGGACTGCAAAGCATTAATCATTTCTTTCGCAGTCGCGTAGCGTTCGTTTGGATGATATGCAATTGCTTTATCTAAAATCATCCCAAAAGTTGGACTGATGTTATTAGCGTATTGACGCCAAAGAATATTACCGTTGTTGTAATCAGTTGGGAACTCATGGGGCATTTTTCCTGTGAGTAAATAAATCATCGTCAATGCCAATGCGTATAAGTCACTACTCCAAATAGGTCTTCCAGCAGCTTGTTCACTCGGCATAAACCCAGGAGTACCAATGATAATTGAACTGGTGGAGTTACCTTGAGAATTAATACTTGTGCCCATTGATTCTCGTACAGCACCAAAGTCAATCAAAACTGGAATGTTATCAGCATCACGAAGAATAATGTTATCTGGTTTAATATCGCGATGAATAATACCTTTGCTATGAACAAAATTAAGAACGTATAGTAATTTATTTAAAATTTCTTTAACAACAGTCTCCCCCATCAAACCAGAGGTTTCCACCTTTTTGCTTAAGGTTTGACCTTGAATAAATTCTTGAACCAGATAAAATTGACCTTGTTCAGAAAAATACGCATACAAGCTGGGAATCCGTTCATTGCTATTTCCCAAATCTTCTAAAATCGCTGCTTCTCGCTGGAATCTATCTTGAACTAGTTGGTAAATTTGCGGATTTGCAACAATAGGTTTAAGTTGCTTCAATACTCGGTAGGGACGGGAAGGTAGATGAGTATCTTCCGTTAAAAAGGTTTTTCCAAAGCCACCTTCAGCTAACACTCTTATAACTTGATAACGACCACTAATAAAATTTGACTGCATATTATATAAAGCTCCTCAAGGAAGAGTTTTTTCTATAAACCTATATATATCTAGTTACAGTTGACTCATGCACTTTTACGCAACATTTCTATAAAATTAATAGCAACTGGAATATAAACATTCTTAAAAAAAGATTAAATCAACCCAGAGTACTTGCAAAAATAATGTTATTTCTAATGAAGTATTGATATTGAGGATGGTTATATATAATTTTTAACCATATGTAATTAACCTCAACATATAGTCGTTACTTAGGGTGATAAATTTTAACAATGTTTACTAACAAAATTCGTATACAAATCTTAAGGAATTACCAACATGAGTAATGCATTTTTACGGTTGGTGAGGAACAATGGAATTAATGTCGGGCAAGAAAAATCTTACTCATTAGCAGCTACCAGCGAAGTCGCAATCGGCAGGGAACCAACTAGCTGTCAAATAGTTTTAGATTCCAATCTCTACTCCACGGTTTCGCGTCGTCATGCAAGTATTAAACCATCTCCAACTCCAGATGGAAAAATTAGTTATCTACTTTGCGACAACAATAGTGCTAATGGAACTTATTTAAACGGGTCGCGTTTGCAGGGATGTCAGGAATTACACCCAGGTGACCTGATTATTTTTGGCACGAATGGGCCAGAATTTATCTTTGAGTGCCAATTAGTCACACCACCAGTAACTCCGGGTTTTGCTTCTTCTACGACCTCAGTATCTTCTGCACCGAACAACTCTGAGAACGCAAGTATAACACAATTATTTCCAGCACTAAATATTATCAGAAAAGCAGATTTTCGCCGTCGGACTTATCTATGGCCGGGTATTATTACAGTTATATTTGTAGTAATGCTATTTTCCTTACAATCACAGGTTAACCCCAGCACTGCTGTCTTAAGTATATTTTTAATCGCTACATATATTGCTTTAGGCGCTTATTTTTTTGTATATCAACTCTGTGGTAAACATAAACCTTGGTGGGTGTTAGTTGGTTCAGGTGTCGGATGTATATTAATTTTGATTACTCCGCTTTTTTATCTATTCACAATTATATTTCGCGGTATCTTACCAGGAAGCATACCAAACAATCCAGATATTGGCTTTGTGGAGTTATTTATCCACATGTTTTTTGGTGCTGGTTTAATGGAAGAGCTAATTAAAGCCTTACCAATTTTTGCATTTATGGCTTTGGGTAATATGCAGACTTCTCCGACAAGAGAACGCATAGGTGTTTCGGAACCTTTGGATGGGATTTTGTTGGGAAGTGCTTCCGCTGTTGGGTTTACGTTGTTAGAAACTTTGCTGCAATACGGGCCAGAAAACGCAGCTAGAGTATCACAACAAACAGGAAGCGAAGCTGCTGGGATATTAGCCGGTTTACTTTTGGTGATTCCACGTATTTTGGGTACAGTTTTTGGACATATGGCTTGGAGTGGTTGGTTTGGATATTTTATTGGTTTTAGTGTACTTAAACCTAGGCAAAAATGGCAAATTCTGGTCATTGGTTATTTGAGTGCGTCGTTGATGCACGCTTTGTGGAATTCTGTAGCCTCAATTAGTATCTTGCTGTTATTGGTAGTTGGGGTGTTGTCTTATGCTTGTTTGGTTGGAGCTATAGTGCAAGCACGTGCTTTGTCTCCTACACGTAAGGAGAATTTTGCGACTCAATTTTCATCGCGGAATTAAAGTTATTGGTGGGTAATTAATACATTGGGCGGGCAGGGATGCCCACCCCACAAGAATGTTACCAGATATTATTTCCCCCATCTCCAACCAAAGATATCATGCAGCAGAATATAAAAACAGGGAATAATAAACAAAGTCAGCAGCGTTGCTAAAGATAATCCCGAAAACACAACTACTCCCAAGGGTTGCAAAAATTCTGAACCCTCACCAATACCTAAAGCTAAGGGGAATACACCTAAAACAGTTGTAACGGTAGTCATCAAAACCGGACGCAAACGTTGCGGTGCTGCTCGTAGAATAGCTGTTTTCCTATTAACACCTTCCTCTTCCCTAATTTGATTTGCTAGTTCCAGCATAATAATGCCGTTGTTAACCACAATACCCACCAATAAAACTGCTCCGACAATAACCGTTGCACCAATGTTGGTTTTAGTAACATAAAGTCCAAAAATTCCTGCAGCTAAGGCTAAAGGAATAGTAAACATAATCACTAGTGGGTCTACTAGAGAGTTATACTGCACAGCCATCACTACAAATACCAAAAAAGTAGCTAGTCCACCTAACATTACAAAAGAATTTTGCAATTGCTGGTTGGATTCTGTCGCTGCACTCGGCAAAATACTTACACCCTGAGGTAAATCTACACTAGCAACAACTTGATTGACTTGGTTTAGAGCATCACTTAAACTTGCTCCTTCGCTTAAATTACCTGCAATAATAAATACCTGACGCTGATTAATACGCTGAACTTCACCTGGTGCTTGTCCTTCTTGAATTGTAGCGATATCACCCAAGCGAACTTGACGGTTATTTTGCACAAACAAAGGTAATCTTTCTAACTGTGAAGGAGCTTCCACAGCTCTTTCATTTAATTGTACACGCACATCTACTAAACGGTTACCTCTTTGTAGTTGTGTGGGAATACTACCTTCAACCGCTGTTAAAATTGTGTCACCAATATCTGTAGTATTTAATCCCAAACTTGCTACCCTTTCCCAGTCGGGAAGTATTTGAACTTCTGGTTGACGTGCATCAGCGTCGGGACGAAATCTTGCAAGCGTTGCTTTTTCTTCTAGTGCTGCTAATACTTGACGACCTGCTTGTTGCAAAGTTTCTGTATCATTACCCTGAATAATTACGTCAACATCTGTACCACGAGTCGGAGAATTATTAAGAATTAAACCTCGTACTTGACCGGGGGAAAGACGCAAACGAACTCCAGCTAAGTTTAGTTTATTAAATTCTTGGCTGACTTTTTCTACATATTTTTCTATATCTGTACCTTTTTTAAGAGTAATGGTACTAGAACTGCGTAAGGGATTAGATGTAGTGTTATTACCAAATATAAAACCACCTACTGTAGAAAAAACATATTCAGTTTCTGGTTGTTTCAGAAGAATTTTATCCACCTCAGCCATAACTTTTTCGTTATTTTCTAGAGGTGTACCAGGAGGGAAAAGAGCTATTAAACTTGCTTGTCCGGTGCTGATACGGGGTAAAATTTCTTGAGGAATTTGCGGTGCCATCCACCAACTGCTACCGCCTAAAATTATAACAGCTGCTAAAATTACTAGTAATCTAATAGGTACAACTTTTGCTAGCAATTTGCTGTATGCCCAAGTCGCATCTTCAAAACGACGATTAAATTGCCGCAATAGCCAAAATTTACTGATACCGCTAGAAAATTTTATTGCTAGCAATCTGGAAGTTAACATTGGTACGATTGTACCTGCAACAACTAATGAAGCAGCTACAGCAAAACAAATTGTCAAAATTAGTTCGTTAAAAAGCAGAGAAATAAAGCCACCAACTAATAAAAATGGCATCACAGAAACTAAATTCGCTCCAGTTGCAGCTACTAAAGCGGATTCGACTTCTTGGGAAGATTCGATTACAGTAGCGAGAAATAATTTAGGATTATTTCTCAAATTTTCATCTTGTTTTGTAGTGGGAGTCATACCGATTTTTTCGGCTATGTTCTCCAAAATTACTACTGATGTATCAATAGCTTGACCAATACCTAAAGTCAATCCAGCTAAACTAAAAACATTCAAGCTAAGATTGAAAAACCTCATTAAAATAACTGCTGTTAAGGTACAGAGGGGAATTGTCAGACTAATAATAAAAGTTTGTCGTAGTGAACCTAAGAAAAATAATACTGCGATTGCAGCAAATAATGCGCCAGTAATTGCGGAAAAAATAACATCATTTAATGAGTTACGAATAAAGAGCGATTCGTCTAATGTCGGTGTGATAACTGTTCCTTGGGGAATTACACCTGACTGTTGCAGTTGAGCTATGCGCTTTTTTACTCCATCTACAACATTAATAGTGTTAGCGTCAGGTTGTTTACGAATACTGATTTTTACTGCATCTTCTTCGTTAAGGTAAACAAATACCCGCTGATTTTCCGTACCGTCGATAACTTCACCAAAGTCCCGAAGGTAGACTCTTCTTTGGTTCGAGGATGAAGAAGAGGGGGAGAGGGAGGGAGGGGAGGATGAGGGAGATGAGGGAGATGAGGGAGAGGAGGGAGAGGAGGAGGAGACTAGTAAGGACAAATTTCTGATTTCTTCGGCTGTTTGGAAACGTCCAACTGTACGGGTTAATGGCTCGGAATTTCTTCCTAAAATTCTACCACCGGAAATATCTTGATTACGGTTTCGCAGCTTAGTTAAAACATCTGTTAAACCTACACCTAATGCTTGTAGTCTATCTAAATCTAAATTTACCTGAACTTCTTCTATTACTCCTCCAGACGCATCAACTGCTGCAACTCCTGGAACCACTCCTAACTCCCGTCCCAATTCATCATCAGCAAATACCCGCAAATCAACACCTCTTAAAGTCGGTGATGTTAATGCGATTTCATAAATTGGTAACTGGGAGGGGTCTACTTTAAATATACGCGGTTCTTCAATTGTTTCTGGTAAAGTACTTCTGGCTCGATTCAGTGCTGCGGTCGCATCATTTAGAGCTTGGTCAATATCTCCACCCGGTTGAAAGAATAAATCTAAACTAATTTGCCCTTCACGAGTTTGAGAAAAAACCTGCACAACTCCTTCGGTAGCCGTAAAAGCTTCTTCCAAAGGTCGAGTAATTTCATCCACCCCCACCTCCGGAGAGACCCCTGGGGCACCAACGCGAACCCCAATTCGAGGATAAGTAATCGACGGTAATAAATCTACTGGTAATACAGTCAGATAAAACACTCCCAACACAATCACAGCCAAAGTCAGCATGAGAGTGCCGATGTGTTTACGAATAGAAATAGCGCTAATACTAAATTTTGCCATAACTTTCTTTCCTCTTCCTTTCGCTTATTTTGTCCCTTAAAGGGTGTTTATAAAGAGAACATTAAGCATCATTGATATCATCACAAGCCAGCCAACCAGCCAGCCAGCCAACCAGCCAACCAGCCAGTGACTAAAGTCACTGTCTAAAAGCTGAAGTCCTCTAAAAGAGGACTGAATAATACATTGAAAACAAATATTTTACGAAATTGAAAATATTTCCCAAAATCTTATTTCCATTAGTCCTCTTCAGAGGACTTTAGCTTTTAGACAGTGACTTTAGTCACTGGCTGGCTTGTTTGCTTGCTTGCTTGTGGTATACATGGTGTCTTAATATTTTATTTATAAACATCCTCTTAGTGGTTAATTACTTCAATTATTTAGGTTCCGAAAGTATAGAAAAACCCACAGCAGCACCATTTTTCAAAGGTCTACCGCTACGAACCACATATCTCTCCCCTGCTTGTAAACCAGATAAAACTTCCACCTTTGCATCAGCTCGCTCTCCCAAAGTGACTGTTCTTTCTTTAACCGTAGGCTTTTCCGCACCTTCCGTGACCACAAAAATTTTCCCTTGAAGATTTTCTTTTTGAGAATTTTTTTGTTGAGAATTATCTTGTTGGGAATTAGCAGCAGGGTTACCTGTTTGACTACCTCTTTGATTAACTCTTTGTCCCCTTGTGCTCCTCCTCTCTCTAGTTCCTGTTTCCAAAGCTGTCAAAGGTACTACTACACGTGGTCTGGCCAGGTTTTGAAAATTGACTCGTGCTAATAATCCACTACCTATTTTGCCACCAATATTAGGTACTACTACTTCTACAGGTATTAAGCGGGCTGTAGCATCTGCTGCTGGAGAAATACGGGCAACTCTACCAGTTATTGGTTGTTCCGGGAAAGCATCAAAACGTACTTGTACTGTTTGATTTGGTTGAATATTTCCTAGTTCTAATTCTGATACTTGTACCACCACTTTGACTTGGCTAAAGTCAGCTATTTTTAATACTTCACCTCCTGGTTGCAGAAGGTTACCTGTTTCTGTGACTCTCTCTGTAACAACACCTGTGATAGGAGATATTAATCTGGAGAAAGCACGACGTTGTTTTGCTTGTTCCACTAAGGCTTTTTGAGCAACGACTCTTCCCTGAGCTGCTGCTACGGCTTGTTGTTCTGTACGCACTTGCTCTTGGGCTGCACGTAATGCTTGTGCTGCTGTTTGGGATTTGGTGCGTGACTGTTCTGCTAATTGTAGAGCTATTGCTCCTTCTTTTAATAATTTTTGCTGACGCTGCGAGTCTTGTTGTGCTTGTACTAACTCTAATCTAGCTGTTTCTACGTCAGCACGGGCATTGCTAATCAAAGTATTGGCTCTTGCTACTTCCGATTTACGTGTTGCTAGTTCTGCTTCTGCTTGATTAAATGCGGTTCGTAAAATGGCATCGTCTAATTGTCCCACTATTTGCCCACGGGTCAATTTATCACCCACGTTGACTGATAATGCTAATAGTTGCCCTTCGACTTGGGAACGAAGGGATACAATTCTGATGGGTAGGGTAGTTCCTATATATTCGGGTGAGGATTGTAGCCTTTCTAAACGAGCAGTTGCTACATCCACTGGTATTAGACCCCTACTTTCTCCTCGATTTGTTGTTTGTGGTTGTGCTGTGGCTGATTCTTTGGATGATGACGCACAACTTGTTGTCAGTATTCCAACAGCTGATACACAGACAAGCGCTAGGACTGGTGACACAAATAGCTTAAATGGCACTTTTAGACCCAAAACCATGATTTTTGCTCCTTTAGGGCATTGGTGTTACACGGTCTTTTGCTGAAAAAAAGGGTTAGGTCTTGGTGTCTCATTGAATACTTTTAAAAATTTACCTAAATATATTTACTGTGACATCCCTATGGTGGTACAAATGAAATCGATAATATTAAATGATTTTTTTTAGCATGTTTATTGAGTCTTAAGATTATAATTTATAATACTTAAGAAAGTATAAAGTAGTCTATCTTTTTGTTAACTCTGTCCCAAGGAGTAATTTTTGTTACTAGATTGTTGCTTAAGGTTCTAGTTTTTTTTCTAAATATTCGTGACTATTTTCACTGGATTTTTGAAAGATTACATGCGGGACGCGACATGTAGAGACCGAATTAATTCGGTCTCTACATTATTATTTGGGTGGTGTGTAATAAATTTTGTAAGGCTGGGTAGTCTATTTTGCCGTTATGTCGTTTGTCTACGGGTATTTTTTTAAAGATTTTTATTTTTGTGATATGCATTTTTGTTAGGGATTCTTGTATGGGTATCCAGTCTATTGGAGAATTGGATTCGTTTAGTTCTACTACTAAAATGCGTTCTTGATTATGTAATGTAACTGCGCTGCGATGGATACCTGGGTAATTTTGAATTATTCCTTCCACAGCTAAGGGGTAAAGGCTGCCGTATATGTCGTTTATACAGCCTATACAACGACCTAACAGCCACAGGTTTCCTTGTTCGTCAATATATCCAGCGTCACCTGTTCGATGCCATGATGTATTGTTTACAGTAAATTTTGTTTCTTCGTTGCCATAACCGTATAAGTAGCTGGGCAAAACATGTTCACCGCTGACTACTATTTCTCCGGGGGTGTTTTCGGGTAAGCAAGCTGCAATAAATTCTTGGTCGGTATAGGGTTCTATGGGTTCTCCCCAATGGTCGGGTAAAATTCTTAGTTGAATTTCTGGTACTGGTTTTCCTACAAGCAAACCATTTCCTGCTAATGTTGGGGCAAAATCTTCTGGTTGAGTGTTTTTGTAAGAAACATGAGAGATGGGTTCGGCTTCTGTGGAACCGTAAACTATGGTAATTTCTGCTTGAGGGACTATTTTTTGCAGTTGAGTTACTGTTCTTGGCATAACGGGAGCACCACCAAGAAATATTTTTTCTAAGCTGGGTAGGGTTAAGTCGTGCTTTTGGCAATATTCTGTTATCCGTTCAAAAAATGCTGGTGATGCTACTGCACGCTGGGGTTTGTGAGTTTCAATTTCGGCGATCGCATTTTTTGGTTTGATTTCTCCGGGTCTTTTTAGGTCAACATTGGGGATAAGGCTGGTTAAACCGGAGGCTAAATTAGCAAGGACGAAAATTGGTAGTGTGGTTAAGCTTATCTGTTTGGGTTGAAGCTGGAGTGTGGAAACTAAGGCTTGGTGTTGAGCGAGTAAAAATCCGTGGGTGCGTAAGGCTGCTTTAGGTTTACCTGTGCTTCCGCTGGTGAATGTTAGTAAAGCGGGGGTGTCTGGAATACAAGGATAAATTTCTTCGTCTGGAGTTAAATTTTGGATTTGGTTCCAGGATACAGTGCCCGGTACGGGACAACCAATGGCGATTTTTAAGGGTATGCGACGTAGGGCTGAAGATTGTAGCTGTAGCAGGTTAGCTCTGGAACTGGCTATTAGTGCTTTTGGTGAGTATAAACTACAGCAATTGTTAATGTGGTCTTTACTTACTGATGGGTCGAGGAACATGGCTATTAGTCCCAGACGAAATAAGGCTGCAAGGGTGATATATAGCTCTGCTGACATGGGGTAAAAAACTAGAACTGCGTCTCCTGCTTTTAAACCTTTTTGTCGTAGTAGGCTTGCTGCGAGTCCTGCTGATTTTTCTAGCTCTGCGAAGGTTGTGGTTCGTTTTTGTCGGCGATATGTGTCTATTATTGCCCCTTGCTCGGAGTGGGTTGTGGCATGTTTTTGTAATATGGTGGCGATGTTCATTTACGATTTTAATACTGCTGGGTTTAAAATTTATGCATTTGAGACAAATGTTACGCTTATCGCTTCTGAAAAATTTCAACTTAAAATTTTCTTAACAATAAAAGAAAAATCAAACCATCATACCTATTTGATTCAGGAGTAAAAATTGTATAACTTTTACTCCTGTAACCGCGAGTTTATCGATTCAGGTTACGGTTTACAAGCTTGGACTAGTAACCGAATCTCACGGATTAAAACGGTCATGCAAATCATTGTGGAGAGCGCAATGCTTTCAAACGCTGCCTGTTCTTTCACAGGCGTAAAGGAAACAGGATTAGAGACTAATTGTTGCTCGGTATAGACCTTGTAAATCACATTAGTTGAATTTTTGTCCTAAGATAAGTTAAGCTGCATAGGAGGTAGGAGAGAACCGCCCAGATTGCCAGTATCCAACTGATTGCGCTCATTATTCTTTTAACAACTCCGTGGATAGACACAAATATTTTAGTTCGCTAGCTTCAAAAAATTACACAGCCTCATAAATGTAAAAAAGAGCGTTCCCTTATAGTTTAATATTGAGAGCGTTCCCGCAGTGCCTCATCAATTTTTAATGGTTAAATACTTGTTCTGCAAGAGGTATATAATTGTTGTGTAGTGAAACAATATTTAGTTTAAAGTATTGTAAAAATACTTTGAAACCTTTTAGAATAAGCTTGTTTTCACCTAATAATAATTTATATAAATCTACTACTGTTTTACTACTAAAAAAGTTTTTCTCTTGTAATGCTAAAATAAACATTCCGTAAAAACTAAAAAAGATAAGAATAATTGCGCCTAAGAAAAGTCCTAATATCCGCAGCCAATAACTATTATCAACTGTTTGCAAAAGTTCAAATGCTATGTTTTTGTGTTCAACCTCTTCTGCCGCGTGCCATTCCCATAATTCTTTCATTATTGGCGTAGCATTTTTCATTATATTCTGATTAAGAACAATATCAGTTAACAATACCGTCAAGTGTTCAAAGCCTGCTACTGTCGCTAGACTAATTTTTGCTCCCAGCGTTTTTTCTAACACATCAACAAAGAAAAATTTCGCTAATTTCAAGTACCCTTCAATATTGTATCCTTGAGCGACCAAAATCTGATTATACTTGTGATGAGTTTGAGCATGGCTTTTCTCCTGACCAATAAAACCATATATTTGCTGTCTAAGATTTTTATCTTGGACATTTTTTGAGTATTCCTGTATTACTCTAGCTATAGATGATTCAAATACAGGCAAGTATAAATTCAATCCATTAAAAAAATGTGTCAGAACAATGCTATTACCAAGCCATAATTTGGGAATATCATTGTGAAATTTAAAATTGATTTTTCTTGGACGTATCTGCTTCAAATTAAATGCTCTACGCTCAAAATAAAAATTTTTTCCTATCAGTTCTTCATTGTCTGTATTATTTAAAGTTTTTACTATGTCACTATTTGCTTTTCCTAATATAGCTTCATTCATAGATTTTTATCAATGATAATTATTTAAACAGTCAATTGATTGCACCTCCGTGTAAATACTAGCATTATTCTCAATTATTTATCAAATTTTTATTTTATACGGCAGTAATTATTATTTAGTAGTGTACATTTTGGACATCAAAATTCAAAGCATGTCTAAACGCTACGCTCCACTGCGTCTACTGCAAGGTCGTCCGTGGCCCATCTGAAAACATATAACGAATTGCTCCAGAGAATAGACCTCTTTCCCCATTTTCTACAGAATCTGATGATTCTTCAAACTTTACATTTAAAAAGCGTTTAAGAGTTTGAAAAATTTTCCTAACGTTTACTTTGATTCCTTCTGTAACTTCTGTAACACCTTTTTCGTTGCCTACATAAGATTCAGAAGATGCTTTGTAAAAGCTGTAGCTTAATAAAATAGATATACTTCTACTAAAAACTTTGGCTGAAAAACCGCTTTATGGGTTAAAGATTGAAGAGGAATTTAACAAACTTTATGATTCTGATTTAACTCTTAGAAGCCTTTATCCTAATCTAGAGTGGTTAGAGCAAAACGGGTTTGTTTCCTCTTGGTGGGTGGAAGAAGAACCACAGTTGGGAGGAAGACGACGCCAATGTTATGAATTAACCCAAAAGGGCAAGCAAGCTTTAAAAGAGTAGCGATACCTATCCATTATATAGCTAAATACTTAATGAAAGATTTTGCTTGCGTCCGTAATATTTGTAATACCCACTTTCATCTGTGATTTATTACAAATCGTTATCATTATTTTTACAACGTAATTGAAATAAACTCAACTTTTTTGGCTCTATCTGTATGTTCATTTGATTAAGTGTAAGATTTTATGTTATTTCTCAAAACTTTGATACCAGATTGTACTAAATTGGTTTAGTAGCCAAAATTCTGAAATAACCTAAAAAATTCAAATTTATGTCAGTAGTACTTGGTGGAACAATAATCAGTTTTGGATTATCCTCGCTGTTGCTTGCTCAAGCACAACAACCAAAAGTATCAAACACTCAAGTTGCTGCGATGGTTGAAGCATTGCGACAATCAGCACCAAAAAGCGGTGCAAATAGTGGATATTACAGCGATTGGCAAGTTAAGCCAGAAACTATTAAATTATGGACAAAATTTTGTTTAAAAAAAGAATTAACATCAAAAGAATTTGTAAGCAACCCCACAACCGCACGCGAAATAGTATCCTGTATCATACGTCGTGAATTAGATAAACAGTTTCGCGCTATACCCAACAATGAAACAGCGGCTGTGAATAGTGTTGCTTGTTGGTGGATGACTGGTCAATACACTGGTTGTAATAGTGGCTTTACTGCTGACTTTGTTAAAAAGGTGGCTAATAATTACCAAAAAGCTTTAAAATCAACCCCTTCTAAACCTCGCTCTACTCGCTAAAACACAAAAAATTTAGCAAAAATAATTTTGTTGAGGTAGTAATCACCATAACAGAGACGTAACATGTTACGTCTGTACAATATTTCCCCCCAACCCTAGCGCTGGATACTGCTGACGAATAGGAACCCAGACCCATCACACTTACAACAGAAGCGCAAAAATATTTCTCGTCCCAGCATAAAAACCCCACCCCCAACCAACAAAAAATTAACAAATATTGATGTGATTATGTAGAGACGTTACATGTAACGTCTCTGCTGCTACGGATTGTTTTTCAATGCTAATTCACATTCTTGGTAGATTAAGAAGACTCTATTAAAACCTTGCCACTTGAGCCAATTTCCTAACTTTACGAAAACCTTGATGTTGGATTTTTCCCCAGCAGTTTCTAACAGCAACCCAACGGACGGTGCTACGGTTCGCAAGAGCAAGAAACCTAACTGCTTCGGAAGATTGAACTGTTTAAGCCGCATTAACTTATCATCGATTGGCTCTGCTAAAGGTTTTGTGCGCCAAACCCTCATCAGTTCTTTGGCTTTCATATGGTCTCCTTGGGTGGTTTGGTATGCAATCAGGGCTTTATACTCTAGCGCATCAAGTGGATGGAATCCCTCTCCTTTCTTGGGATAGAGAGTAATTTCATTGCGTTGGTTCAGATGTCCACCATAGGTTCTACCATTCACCTGCCATTCATGCTCGATTTTGATATGACGATTGGCATGAATCCTGATACAGGAGAGGTATGTAACTAACGCAGGTGCTAAATAAAAAGCAATCACTAAATTAGCCAATTGCCAAAATAAATTCAAAGCCGCACTACCACTACCTGTCATGTAGGCATAAAGCGTTGAAGTACCTGTTATAAAGAGAACAATATTGAAGATAGCGGAGGATGCTTTTACTCTAGCCTCCCCTATAAACTGATAAAAGTATCTCATGACCCAAGTTGCGACAGAGACATAGAAGCCGCAAACTAATAAAAAGGTGAACAGGGAAGCACCTATATCAAAAGATGTTTTACTCCCTGGTAAGTGGTTCATCAAAGTCAAGACAAGCGTTAAAACAATGATGATTCTCCAATTGAGTGAAGAAAGCCGATATACAGGAAGATAGAGTAGCTCTTTGTATTCCGCTGTTCCTGATTCAATGACTTTAACGTCTCCATCTACATGGATTCCAGGTACGATAACTGTGTTTTGAAAGCGCACATAATTCAGGTCTAATCCTGATTGAATATTGCCTCGGTATCGGTAAGCATAGAAGTGTCGGTCATTAGGTCTATTGAAGCTCAATAACTTATCTGACATATCTTAAAAAACAATCTAGGTTTTGTGCCCTTATACGTAATCTTCCCTAAGAGATAACGTGATTCTGTTCTAGCTTTTTCTAGTGAAAACCGAAATAGTAAAATTATTAAATTCATTGTATATTTACAAAATACTATGGATTATGTAAATTTAATGTGCAGGATTAAATCTTGCAGCAGTTAAATAAAGCATCAAAAAATCACCGTTACATTACTGTTAATAATAGTATATTTATTTACAAAAATACCCCTGGTAATGTAGAGACGCGATTAATCGCGTCTCTACGTTTCTACGTTTCTACGTTTCTACATTTCTACGTCTATCGGAATATTTTAAAAATCAAATATGTAAAATTTGACCTGGAAGAGTAGGTCTAAACAAAGTTAAATCTAAAAGGCTTATACATTTGATATTTTGTAGGTCTGTATTTTTTGATATTTAAGTCACATTTTTACTATTTTTAGGAGTTAATGGGTATGTCTAATCCTGAACATTTGAGAATTTTAGCGAAAGGTGTAGACCACTGGAACTCTTGGAGAAAGAAAAACAAAAACATAAAACCTGATTTAAGCAACGCTAATCTGAAATCTGCTGTATTAAGACAAGCTAATTTAAATTCAGTGGATTTTCAGAAAGCACAACTTACTAAAGCCGATTTAGTTCAAGCTGAGCTTGTTGGAGCTGTTTTAATTGATGCTAACTTGGTAGAGGCACAACTAACAAAGACTAACTGTATTCAAGCTGACTTAAGTAAAGTAAATTTACTTAATGGTAGTTTAATGGAAGCTGACCTGACGGGAGCTAATCTTAGTGGTGCAAATTTGAAAGGAGCAAACTTCAGTGGGGCTAATTTAACAGGAGCTAAGTTAGTTGGAGCGAATTTTAATGAAGCAAATCTGAGTGGGGCTTATTTTTATGGAGCTGACCTGACTGAGGTTAACTTTTTTAAAGCAAATTTGAATAAGACTGACTTTAGTAACGCAATACTTACCGGATGTAATTTATGTGAGGCTGATTTAAGGGGAGCCGAATTGGGAAAAGCAAACTTTACTCAAGCAAATTTGGTTAAAGCTGACTTGAGAGGAGCAAACCTTAATAGCGCTATTCTTGACAAAACTGATTTTGTGGAAGCGAACTTAAGTGGGGCAAATTTTAGTAAAGCTAGTCTAATTGAAGCAAATCTCTGTAAAGCTGACTTGAGTGGTGCAAACTTTAGTGAGGCTGTTCTCGAAAATGCCAATCTGTCTGACGCTAAATTTGGTGGGGCTAACTTTAGTAAGGCTAATTTGACAGGTGCTAACCTTTTGGGTTCTGAAAAAGAACATGCTAATTTTACTGGTGCTAACCTTACTGATGCTAAGTTTAATGTCACAAACAATAGTTGTGGACACGATGCATATCATAAGCCAGCCAGCCAGTGACTAAAGTCACTGTCTAAAAGCTAAAGTCCTCGTCATAGGACTAGTAGAAAATAAGAAATAAGATTTTTGGGAATATTTCAAGTTTTATTCTTACTGGAGAGTTACTGGCAAATAATTTTTGATTAGAATTTGTAAACTGTTCTGAGTACCCCAATAAAATTTATTGAGCAAATAACGTATCAATACCAATTAAACTCAACGTCAGAGTTGCCGCAATCAATTGTATTATTTTGTGTATTATTTTCATATGATTAGCCTTGATTAATTGGCTAGTTATTTTTGAACTGGTTCTGCATCAAAGCAGGTTTTTATTTGACTTATTTTTTTATTATCTTATTTTATATGTTGCACAGGTTTGCAGTGTATCTATATTATAGGAAATACCGAAAATTATGTTAAACGTGTTGAGTAGGAATATTCTTAGAAGCTGTCTCTTCAAAAGATATTTATAAAGAGAAGCAAGCTCAAGTAATTTAAAAAAATTAACACGCATTTTTACACCGATGTGCAAATAATAATATATATAATACAAAAATCCTAAATAGATTGTGAACAAATACACGAAATAAATTCTTTGCGCCTTTGCGTGAGATTTATTAATATATGCTCACAGTCTAATTAGGTTAGCTGTATGTAGAAATATATGTTTTACAATAGTGTTAAAGCTATTAGTCAGAACAACAATTAAAATCATTTTATCTTGTAGTTTTATAAAATATTGGAGATAAATAAAGATGATAAAAATTGCAATTATAGCTAGCATGTTAGGTCTAGTAAGCGGTACTATTGTTAGCTGTACAAATAGCTCCCAAAATAGTAACAATGCGGCTAATGTTATCAATAATAGTCGCAATAGTAAGGCTGTCACTGGAGATAGAAAATTGCGGTCAGTTGCTTTCACTGTAGGCGATTTGAGTAACCCATTTTTCGTTTTTATGGGGCAAGCTGTGGAGACAGAAGCGAAGAGAATCGGGGGAAATGATGTTAAAGTTATTGTAGCTTCTAGTGCTTATGACCTAAATCAACAAACCAACCAAATTGAAAATTTCATCGCTGCTGATACTGACATAATTATTCTGAATGCTGCTGATAAAAGTGGAATTAGACCAGCAGTTGAAAAAGCTAAACAAGCAGGTCGAATTGTTATTGCGGTAGATACAGGTGCTGAAGGGGGTGTAGATGCTACAATTACCACTAATAATGTGCAAGCTGGAGAGGTTAGTTGCCAACATATTGCTGACCGTCTCAAGGGTAAAGGTAATGTAGTAATAGTTAACGGACCTCCTGTAGAATCAGTTATTCAGCGAGTTAGTGGCTGTGAAAAAGTATTGTCTAAATATCCCAATATCAAAATCCTCTCTAAAAATCAGAATGCAGAAGGGAGTCGAGATGGAGGATTAAGAGTTATGACAGATTTGCTCACAACCTTTCCCAAGATAGATGCGGTTTTTGCTATCAATGACCCCAGTGGAGTAGGAGCAGAGCTAGCGGCTAACCAAGCAAGACGTAAAGAATTCTTTATTGTTGGAGTTGATGGTGCTCCAGAAGCAATTAAAGCTATCACAGCCAAAGATAGTTTATATTCTGCAACTGCAACTCAAGACCCTAAAGGAATGGCTACAAAAGCAATTCAGGTTGGGAACGATATATTGCATGGTAAAAAGCCTAAAAGTTCTACTATTTTGATTCCTGTCAGGTTGATTACGAAAAACAACGTTAGTACAGAAAGAGGTTGGTAAGTAATAAGAATTATTTCGGAGAAAGTAATCTACCTAATAAAGACGATGACTTTTAAGCTCTATATAACTAATGTGGTAGAACACTTTTTTAAACATGATTAGATTGTGGCTTTAATTTGACATCACCTTTTAATTGATTGATTTTTAATTTAAAAATGCAAATTCCAAATATTTTGCTGGTATCTGCTCATGACAACAAGTATTGAAACCTCATTTACTAATGCACCGACGACCACTCCTGTATTAGAAATGCGAGGGATTGCAAAAAAATTTCATGGTGTACCTGCTCTCCAAAATGTCAATCTGACGATTTATCCAGGAGAAGTTCATGCTCTCATGGGTGAGAATGGAGCGGGCAAAAGCACACTGATGAAAATCCTGGCTGGAGCTTACATTGCTGATGAAGGTGAAATTCGCATTAACGGTCAACCTGTGAAAATTACTGACCCGGCTGTAGCGCGTAAGGCTGGTATTAATCTTATTTATCAAGAGCTAAATGTTGCACCCAATTTAACCGTAACCGAAAACATTTTTATGGGTAGCGAGTTGCGACGAGGGCAATTTTTAGACCGCCAAAGTATGAAACTCGAAGCGCAACAAGTATTACAAAGCTTAGGAGCATCTTTTTCAGCCGATGATGTGGTTGGCAACTTAGTAATAGCTGAACAGCAGCAAGTTGAAATTGCGCGAGCGCTAAAGGACAAAAGCCGCGTTTTAGTTATGGATGAGCCAACTGCGGCACTTTCTGACAGGGAGACTGAGCGGTTGTTTGAGGTAATTCGCAAACTGCGAAATGATGGCATTGCCATTATTTACATCAGTCACCGTATGGAAGAAATCTACGCTCTGGCTGACCGAATTAGTGTGCTGCGAGATGGTCAATATGTTGGCAGTCTCACACGAGATGAAATATCTGCACAGCGGTTGGTGCAGATGATGGTCGGTCGTTCTATACAGGACTTTTATGAACATCAACGACAAAAAAATCCCGGAGCAGTAGTGTTGGAAGTAAGAAATATCACCGACACACGTAAGAAGGTTAAGTCAGTTAGTTTTCAACTTCGTGCTGGAGAAATCCTTGGTTTAGCAGGGTTGGTTGGTGCAGGACGAACAGAGGTATCTCGCTTAATTTTCGGTGCTGACCCAAAAGCAAGTGGTGAACTATTCCTGAGGGGTGTAAAAGTTAATATTAATACGCCCAGTGATGCTATTGCTGCTGGGATTGGCTACGTTCCAGAAGACCGCAAAGACCAAGGTTTATTTCTGGAGATGAGCGCTCGTAAGAATATTGCCATCAACACACTGTATGAAGATGCAAAAGCTGGTGTGGTTAACTGGGGTTCAGTCAATCGACTAGCAACGGAAGCAGTTGAAAATTTTAATATCCGTCTTGCCAATTTAGAGATTAGAGCGGTAGACCTTTCTGGTGGTAATCAGCAGAAGTTATTACTAGCACGTTGGCTAGCCATTAAACCAAAAATAATCATGTTAGATGAGCCGACACGGGGTGTAGATATCGGTGCTAAAAGCGAAATTTACCGAATTATTAGCGAATTGGCAGCACAAGGTGTTGCAGTTTTGATGGTTTCTAGTGAACTACCGGAAGTTATCGGGATGAGCGACCGCGTTTTAGTCATGCGAGAAGGCGAACTGGTGGGGGAACTTGATGGCAGTCTCGGTAAAGAAATTACCCAGGAAAAAATTATGAATTACGCAACAGGAGCATCGGAGGTATCAGCATCATGAGTCATACGTTAAAGCCGGCTAATAATAAAGTAGGCAATAATTCAGCATCGCCACGCAGCCGTAAGTCTATTCGCACTTTACTTGAGGTCGCAGGTATCCTGCCGATTTTAGTAATTATTTGTATTTTATTTACTATTCTTTCCCCCAACTTCCTTACAGGCGGTAACATTGTTAACATCTTGCGGCAGGCGTCAATCAACATTGTGTTGTCAACAGGGATGACGTTTGTAATTCTGACGGGAGGTATTGACCTTTCGGTCGGGTCAATATTGGCTGTTTCTGCTGTAGTTACATTGCTGGTATCGCTAATTCCTGCGCTAGGTTGGGCGGCTGTGCCTGCTGGTTTGTTGGCTGGATTGCTTTTGGGCTTACTCAATGGCGCTCTGATTACTTTTTTGGATGTGCCGCCTTTTATTGTAACGTTGGGTTCGCTGACTGCCTTGAGAGGTGTTGCTTTTTTGGTTGCCCAAGGTACGACGGTGATTAACCGTGATATAAATTTTGCTTGGGTGGGTAATAGTTATGTGGGTCCCCTCCCTTGGTTGGTGATAATTGCACTACTGACTGTTGTCGCTAGTTGGTTTGTGCTACGACAAACTGTTTTAGGAGTACAAATTTATGCTGTTGGTGGTAATGACCGAGCAGCCCGATTAACTGGTATTAAAGTTAACCGCGTGTTGCTGTTTGTCTATGGTGTCAGTGGATTACTATCAGGTTTGGCGGGAGTAATGAGCGCTAGCCGTCTTTATAGTGCTAGTGGAATAATTGGTCAAGGTTACGAGTTGGATGCGATTGCTGCTGTTATTCTTGGTGGAACTAGTTTTACTGGTGGTATTGGTACTGTTGGTGGAACTCTTTTGGGTGCATTGATTATTGCTATTCTCAACAATGGCTTGACTTTGTTGAACTTGTCTTACTTCTGGCAACTAGTTGTTAAAGGATTGGTGATTATTTTAGCTGTAATGCTTGACCGACTCCGCAGACGTTCTAGAGGATAAATAATCTTGAATCGGGCATAATTCGATTATGACAATAATGTAGAGACGTTACATGTAACATTTCTACAAAGGCGCTAAGAATCTCTAAATTAAAGACGCGATAAATCCGCGTCTCTACATGTTCCCTACTCCCCACAGTAAAGTTTAAATTCTTCCGTCACATCATTAGCGATACTTTGCCGTAAATCAAAAGGAAGTAAAACTTCGCACATCGGTCGCCACGCACGTAAGCGCATCGTGATACCATTATCTCGGTGGCGGTAATTAACTTGATAGTAAGCGTCTTCAGAAGAACGATTTTTTAGTACGTTTAGTAGTGCTTGCTGATACGATGGTGCAGCTTCACGTGTAACAAGACGCTGTGCTTGTTGGTAAGTAATAGGTATAAAAGTTTCATGGCGAAAAGTATTTTTGATATAACGGTCGTTATAATCGCGGTCAAAGCGTATCAGCATTAATCGTGAAGGTAAGTAAAAATCAAATCCCCAAGCTTTAGACATTTCCACTGCAATATAGTCTGGACTTGGTAAAGATGCTTTTTGGTAAAATTTTTGTAAATGTTGAGGAATTTGGGAATCACTCCACTCTAAAGCTGTCATGTCTTGAATGCGGTCTAAGCGAAAATTATACCAGTCGGTTTCTCTATTGGGACTTTCACCACAAGCACAAAGATAAACTGCTCTCTGCATATAGTAAATGCAAACTGGGTAAACAATACAATCAATTTCATCCGCAACCCTAGCGCTATTGTATGTTAGTTTAACTGGAGGTACAGGTGTTTTTTCCCACAACTGCTTTAACTCATTTTGGCAATCTTCAACTAAATCTATGGTCTCACGAGGTACAACATAATCTAGGTGGAGAAAAAAGCGTTGTACACCGTTGATTAATTGAGAATGATTTTCGGCAATTGCCGTCACATCTTCTTGGTTGAGAACACTCAATTTATCGGTATTAAATTTAGCTGAAGCAGTTTCTTGGATGATACTTAAAGGGCGGGATGGGAATTCGGTAACGCGATGATATTTTTGTCCATCGTATTTCAACCAACCCAGTTCGGCTAATATTTCTAAGTCACGTTGGAGAGTACGACGGGTAACTTGAAATAAGTATAGGTTCAATATTTGTTCTAAAGTTTTTTTATTGGGTTTATCTTGAGGGTCAATTATTAATAGTTCTTTGGGTGAATCTTTTATTTTACGATAATCTTTATTGTGCTGAATTTGATGGAAATAATGCGATTTTATTGCTTTTATCCAATCATTTTTGTTTATTCCTGTATCCTTTGTAAAAAGCCATTGAGCAACATTTTTGGCACAACGGCAATTTTTATCATGTAATATTGGTATTTCGTCTCCCTTGGGATGGCTTGTAGTAAAGAAAACATTCCGCCAGTCGGCATAAGTCCATTCTGAAGGTAAATCAAGTTTTGTTTTTTCACTTCCGTAGAGAGAGTTTAACCATACCCACAAGCGAATTGCTCGCAGCAGGTTTTGCTTGAGGGAGCCTCGCGCTAACCACTGTAATAGCTCGATGTGGGGGGTGTCGTGAAATACTTCTGGGGTCACTAGTTTGTTTTGTATTTATGTAAATATAATAAGCGAAGAAGATAGCTAAAGATGTTACTTTTACGGTTGCACGATTTTACAAACACTCATAAAGGGTGTTTGTAAATACAATATTAAGCTTAATTCGTACCATGAGCCAGGGAATAAATTCCCTGTCTAAAAGCTAAAGTCCTCTAAAAGAGGACTGAATAATACAGCAAAATAGATATTTTACAAAATTTAAGAGACTTCCAAAAAATCTTATTTGTTCTTAGTCCTCTTTAGAGGACTTTAGCTTTCAGACAGGGAATTTATTCCCTGGCTTATAGTAGTAAATAGTGCTTAATTTTTTATTTATTTATAAATAGCCTCTCATTATAGTTGTTGGAAGACACTACTTCCAACTGGGTATATGATAGACCCATGAGTTCAGAGGTTTAGTAAATGACAGCTTACAAAATAGAGTGCAAGGACGGGGTTTTACGAGTCAGTTTTGGCGAAGCTTCTCAAAATGACCAAGTTGTAAGGGATGCTGCCACTCGTTTAGAGGAGATGCTAAGTTCTGGTGAATTATCTGGGGGACAGTTATTAAAGGTTAATGGGCCTGCTTCTATTCCTGTAGCATTTGTGCTTGCACATAAGTTGGCACATATTTATGGTGCGATTGGTTATTATGACCCCAAGTTGGGTAAGTATGTGATTTCCATCACACATAACCCACAGTATAACCTGGGAGACTTAATTGATTGATATTAACCACTAAGGGGCGAAGGGGACGAAGGATGGAGTAATTACTTAGACAAGGGTGTAACTAAATGACTACATATAATATTAAGCTGGAAGGTGAAGTTTTAAAGGTTGGGTTTGCTGAACGTGCTAATGGTGACCAAATTGTTAGAGATGCTGCGGCACGTTTAGATGAAATGATTGCGTCTGGTGAGTTGAAAGGTGGTCGATTGTTGAAAATAGATGGACCTGCTTCTGTTGCGGTAAGCTACTTAATCGCTAGTAAGATATCTCACCTCTATGGTGCAATTGCCATTTTCGACCCGAAGATTGGCAGACCAGGGTATAAAACTTTTATTACAGCAGCTTCCACAACTGCAGCTTACAAGATAGGGGAACTGGTAGAAACAGAGGAACCGCAGCAAGCAAATAAAGTAATTCACCCAAAAGTAGTTATTTGCGGGCCAGCACAATCGGGTAAGTCTTGTTTGCGGGAAGGATTAAAACAAGCAATCAGCCAAATAGAAAACGCACCCTATCCATATATAATCACTGCTTGTCCGGATGGGGAGGGAGCGTGGTTTTCTGAGACTGCACAACGCGACCCTGATTTAGCGAAACAATTGAAGAAGGAGTACAAATCTAAATTTACTCCTGAGTTCGCACAAAAAGCATCCGGATGGGTAAAAAATGCTAATACTCCACTGAACATTATTGATGTGGGTGGCAAAATTACGGAAGAAAATCGACTAATTATGCGTGAAGCGACTCATGCGGTGATTTTATACGGGGATAAAGGTAAGGAGGAAGTTTCTAAGTGGGAAGAGTTTTGCCGTGGTTTAGATTTGCGTATCATTGCTAACATTTATAGTGATTACGAGGGTAAAGAAGACCAGATTAATAATGAATCTTCGTTGTTAACTGGTAGCGTCCATTACCTGAAACGGGGAGAGGATGTTTCAAATCGTCTGATGGTAAAAGCTTTAGCACGGTTTTTGGTGGATTTGCGGGGATAGAAAAGAGAGATTTGGGAAATTATGGAAATGCAAAGTCAAAATCCGATTACAACAGCGATTGCTTGGTGTGCTGCTTGGGGTGAGGAAAAGAAACCCCAGTATGATTTAAGTTTATTGCAGGAAATGCAAAAGGCTTTAAATGAAGGAAAAGATGAGGACATACCCGAAGTGCTAAGAGGATTCGTTGAGGAAGCCAAAATATTACTATCCAAAGATTTACCTTTTCCTGAAACAATAGAAAATTTAGAACTGTTTGCAAAAAGCCATCCAATACTTTGGAATAGTAAAATAGGCATGGTTTATGGTGGTGCAACAAAGATTAAACAATATGTATTTGAAGAATCAAAATTGCCAGATATTCGCGGTGCTTCTGCTCGTTTAGACCAAATTAATTTAATTGATTTACCTGCTTTTTTTAATAAAAAATCTGAGGATATCGACAGCGATGATTGTGCAAAAGTAAAAAAATGGCTGAATGATGGCTTTCCAGATGAGACTTATTTATCTCAGGCGTTAATTCCAGAACTAATCATTTATTCTTGCGGTGGAAATATTCTTGCCTTTTGCCCCTCAGGCTTCGTAGATGTCATTGCCAATGCAATTGAAAAACGCTATACTAAGCAAACTTTAACAGCTAATTCTTGTGCTGTAGGAGATACATTTAGGTTACTGGAACTGCGTTTAGGACTATTACGGGATAATATTCAAGATACATTTTGGTTGGAGAAATATCAGCAACATTATAGCGATAGCATAGTAGAGGCTTCTTTTGGTACAATTGAACATGCCTCGGAAATTGCTAAGAATTTTGAAAATCATAAAAGTTTTAATGAACTAACTACTAAACTGGCAATTTTGTTTAATCAGCGCCGTAGTGGTAATAATAGCTACAATCGTCCAAGTCGCTGTTATCCACCAATGTTGGAGACACATCCATATTTACGTCGAGATGAAATAGAGAAACGTTCTGCTATTACTAAAGCAAATAACCTTCCTGGAGAACCTTACTTTTCTGAACCTTCTGCTATTAAACGTCAACTTGGTGATAGAGCAAAAGATGGAAGACCTAGAAATACAAAATGGTATTCAGGGGGAGAACAAGAATTAAACAGTTGGGTAAAAAAGTTTGAGAAATTTTTAAAAGAAAATCCTGATAAGTATCAGAAATACTTTGGCAATCATAGGGGTGCTGTGGAAATTCCAGAATCATTAACGCAGTTGAGTAAGGTGAGTAACGGCTATGTTGCCTATATTTATGCTGATGGCAATAATATGGGTGGCTTTATCCAAAAAATTCGCACACCTCAGGAATATCAGGATTTCAGCGAAGATGTGGACTGTGCTACTAGATATTCAGTTTTTCAAGCACTAGCTCAAAATTTACAACCGCGTCAGTTAAAGGGAATTGATGAATCAAAATCCAGATTAAAAAATGGAGATTTTATTCACCCTTTTGAAATTATTACCATTGGTGGCGATGATATTATAATAATTGTACCTGCAGATAAGGCATTACAAATTGCTAAGACGATTGGAGAGCAATTTGAATCAATTCTTTTAAATGAAGTAGACATCAAAGGAGTGACAATAAAGGGTGAATATAACTTGGAAGATAAAAATATTGATTTAAGTAAATGCCAGCGTTATAACTGGCAAAAAGCTCAACCATCTCGATGTCAACTGAGTATATCTAGCGGTGTCTTGATTACTGCCTATAATACCCCGATATATTATGCAGAGGATTTAACAAAACAGTTAATGAAATCGGCAAAAGACTATGGTAAAAAATTAAAAGATTATGGATACCATAGTGGAACTGTTGATTTTTTAGTCATGAAATCAGTTACAATGATTTCATCAAATATCAAAGAATTTAGGGATAAAGCATTAACTAAGAAAAACGGTGCGACTCTAAAGCTATATGCGGCACCTTACACACTTCATGAATTAGATGGATTCTTAAAAGCTATTACTGCATTAATAAAAGTCAATTTTCCAAAATCACAACTCTATCAGATTCGTAGTTTTTTAGAACAGGGTAAGCGTACAGCCAGTCTAAATTATTATTATTTTCGCTCTCGATTGAAGCAAGGACAAGTAGAACTAAAATTAGACTTTGAAACAGCTTGGTGTGAGGCAAAAACAAATAAGGGTAATCTTGCACCTTGGATGTATGAACCTAGAGGAAAGCTTTATGAAACTATTTGGCGTGAAATGGTAGATTTATATGAATTTATTGAAGTTTCGGAAGCAAAATATCCTCAATTTTCATCTACCGATAAAATATCATGATATCTCTCAATCAATTACTCAATACCAATTTAGTTTCCACATATATAATAACCGCAGTAATTGATACTGCATTATGTGTCGGTGCTGGTGGTTCTTCTGGTTCTTTAGCTGACAAGCCAATCGTTCGCAATTCGGAAGGTAATTTGTTAATTCCCGCATCACAGGTTAAAGGTCGAACACGTCATGAATGTGAAAAATTAGCACGAGTTCTGGGATGGGCAATTTCTGAATCTCCGAGTGCAGGAAAAATGTTTGTTCGTCGAGAAGATGCAGGTGACGATTTTCGACGTGATGAATATAAAATTCCCGAATATGATGATACATATCACTGTTTGATAAGCCAAGTGTTCGGTGACCCAATTTTGCCATCACGAGTAATTTTCGATGATTTAATTTGTAAAGAAGACCCAGATAATTTACCCGAAGTATTGCGTCCAGGTGTGACTATTAATCGTCGTCGTCAGGTTGCAGAAGAGAAAAAACTTTATTTTCAGGAAACTTCTCCAGTAAATGCACAACTTCGGTTTCAAGGAGAAATTCATATTCAATCTCGCCTCACACCTGGAAGACCAGATTATGCAAAAGCCCTAATCTGGGCTGGTTTGAAACAAATTTATGCGTTGGGAGGAAGTAAATCTGCTGGTTTAGGATGGCTAACTTGGGAGTTACCAACTATTCAGGTAGATGATGAAGTTTGGCAATTTTTAGCAAAAGGAAAGTTTTCGTGAAACGCATTCAACTAGAAATTAAAGCATTATCCCCACTCGCGATTTCCCGACAAAAACCAGGTGGTTCGATAAGTAAATGCGAGGATTATATTCCTGGTAGTGTTATTCGTGGTACTATTGCTAGTGAAATTTTAAAGCAGTATGGTCAACAGTTTACGAATCTGAGTAAAGATGGTGGTGATTTTCAAGCATTATTTTTAGATGATGAGCCTGCTATTTTTCAAAACGCATACCCTGCTGTATTGAAATTTGATGAAGATTTTGTCATCCAAAAAGAAATAAAAGTACTACCAGCTACTGCATTGAGTTCTAAAACAAAATCGGGTTTTAAAGCTGAGGGTAACAATGGTATTTTTGATACTCTTGTTGACCGCTTTTGTGCAAATAGTTATGATTACACCTATGACCCTAATTGCCCCACTGATGGAAAAAGGGTTGATCCACCTAGTTTTAGCTTTTATAGTTTCTTCAATGACGAGTATCATAAGCATTCAGCTAGTAAGCGTTTATTGACAAGGGTAGGAATAAATAGGAGACGTGCAACTTCGGAGGAGGATATTCTGTACAGTGTACAAGTTTTAGAGGAGTCGAACTCTAATGCTAACAATCCAATACCTGTAATTTACACTTCATCAATTTTGGTTCCAGATGATTTAGCAGATTCCCTTTGGAAATTTATTTATCGTAACCGTTTAAACTTCCGCATAGGTGGCTCAACTTCACGTGGTCTAGGAAAAGTTGAAATTAAAGCCGAAAAACCGATTGATATTCAAAATAATTTACAAGAAAAAATTGCCAACTTTAATCTAAAATTAAGGTCTCGTTGGGATAAATGGCAAATTTTTGGAAGTCCATTAAAACAACTACCTGAAAATCGTACATACTTTTCTTTAGATTTACAAGCTGATGCAATATTAACTGAACAATGCCGCAGTACTACAGTAGTTTCTGTAGAAAATTTACAAAAAATCGCAAGTGTCACAGATAAATCTTTGCTACTTGAAAGCATCTATAGCAGTTATGATTATCGTTCGGGTTGGAATTCTGCTTGGGGTTTACAGCACTTACCGCTGTTATGAGGTACAATAGCAGCAATTAGTAAACCAGTTTTTTAAATGTTGAGGATTTATTAAGTCGAGCGCAACTGAGATTACTTTATCAACCATTTCTGTTGTAGTTGGA